>NZ_JAIMID010000017.1 GCF_019966535.1 Mesobacterium pallidum
TCGACGACTTCGTCGATGACACAGATCTCGTCGCCCGCATCAAGGCCAAATCACCGCGGTAGCAACCGGCCGGTTACTCAATGACTTAGCAGACTCTCAACGAACGTGGCCTCGCGCGTCTAAACATTCGTCCAAACATTCTGTTTTTGTTCTGTTCGCATTTCGGCGCTCTAACGCGCATCGCGAACGCCCTGAGCCGACCACATGTGGCAGGCCCAAGATTGCTTAGAATAGGGGAAGGATTGTTGCGGCACCTCACGCGCTGAGACGGCCCGCATGGGGCCGTACAGCCGACTGGCGGACTCAGGCCTGCGGCTTGCGCTTGGTGCGCTGCTGCTGCGCCTGAAGCGCCCTGACCTTCTGCCGGACCTTCTTGGTGTAGTGCAGCACCATCGCCGGGCTCTGCCCCGTTACCGAGGCAACCAGGTCGTCGCTACAGGCCGCCTCCACGAGCTCACAGGCCGCGTTGTAGCGTCAACTGTGAATTTCGTAATCGAGCCCCCAATGCGCTCCATGACGTTCCTGACGGCCGCCGAGGCGCCACGATAGGACCAGCGATTAGTCCCCCGCTCATTCGTCAGGATGAAGACCGAGTTCCGCTTGGCCGCGTCCAGCGCAATCTGGAGCTCGGGCAGGATCGGCACCCAGAGCTCTTTGCCGGTCTTGTTCTGCCGAACGACGAAGCCGCCATTCTCGATGTCGGACCAGCGCATCTCGAGCACGTCACCGATCCTCTGCCCCGTGCCAACGCAGAGATCCATGACAAGCCGCTCTCGTGTGCCGAGAGGGCATGTGTCCCGATAGACGTCCAGAGGCTCCTGCGGCCACGGCTCGCGGTCTTTCTGGACGGTCTTCAGCTCGGGAACACCGCGAACGGGATTGGTCTCCCGCCAACCCAGGTCAACGCAGTGCTCCATCAGGACCCGGAGCACCCGCAGCGAGTAGTTCGCGAAGTAAGCTTTTTCGGAATTTGCATCGCGCAGCCGGATCACGTCCTTGCGCTGCATTTTGGCGGGATTGGTCTCTCCCATGATCTCGCGGAAGAAATCGAGATGCTTGTCATAGTCGAGCCCGGTTCGGGGTTTCAGATCTCGATACCTGGGCGAATTCCTGTAGCTGTCGATCAGCGCCCCGAAGTTGCGGGCTATGACCTTTCGCGGCGCATCTTTCTGCGACAGGATGCCCGCGTACTCCCGCCAGAACTCGGGCGTTCCGAACTCAGACTGGAACTTCTGCGACGGCCCGCCGCTCGGCAGAAAAGCCGATCATCTCGCGAAGCAAGCCGGCATCGGCGCCCTGCTTTGCCAGCGCACGCAGGTCAATCGTGGGTTTGGTCCTCCGGGGCGTCCCTCGGTTCAGCTTGGTTCTGCAACCCGACCCGACCGAGACGCCCGATGGCCACCGAAAGCTACACCACGTCAATGGTCGTCACCTTCGGATGGGTATCGACCCGCGATGACGGACAGCGGCCTCAACCTACTTGGACAACGGATGCACCACGCGCCATAGAAGCGCCCGCCATCTTGCCAGTCACTGTTTTTTGAACAGGCGGTGGACCGTTCGTGACGCCATCGGACCACCGGGCCAGATGAGTCTTTCAACCCGCACAAAGGCAGCGGCTTTGTCGTGCATGTCGGCTTTGGACAGAATGGATATCGCCCATTCCTCAACGGCTTGACTCCAATACAGGAATCTCGGTTGAGTTTGTCATTTATCCAATTGCGCTGGAGACGGGCGCGCCCTGATCCCTTTCACCTTGCCGATAAACTCCGGGGGAGTCGCCGCAGGCGACGGGGGCTGGCCCCCTGTCCGGCCGGCCTCAGCCGTTGCCGGTGGGATTGAGCGCCGCGGCCAGCAGGCTGCGCGCATAGTCGGTTTGCGGCCGCTCAAAGAGGTCCTCGGCGTCGCCGTATTCCACCACGTCGCCCTGCTTCATCACCAGCACCTTGTGCGACATCGCCCGCACGACCTTGAGGTCGTGGCTGATGAACAGGTAGGCCAGTCCGTATTTCCGCTGCAGGTCCCGCAGCAGCTTCACGATCTGCACCTGCACCGTCATGTCGAGCGCCGATGTCGGCTCGTCCAGCACCACCAGGCGCGGGCGCAGGATCATGGCGCGGGCGATGGCGATGCGCTGGCGCTGCCCGCCCGAAAATTCATGCGGGTAGCGGTCCATCGCCATCGGGTCGAGCCCGACCTCGGCCATGACCTCGGCCACCAGCTGACGCACCGGGCGGCCGCCGGGATTGCCGTGCACGCCCAGCCCCTCGGAAATGATCTGCTCGCAGGTCATGCGGGGCGAGAGCGAGCCGAAAGGGTCCTGGAAGACGATCTGCATCTCGGCGCGCAGCTTGCGCAGCCGCTTGGTGGACCAGGCGCGCATGTCCTCGCCCATGAAGCGGATGCCGCCTTCGGAGGCGATCAGCCGCATCAGCGCCAGCGCCACGGTGGTCTTGCCCGACCCGCTTTCGCCGACGATGCCGATGGTCTCGCCCGCGCGGACGGAAAAGCTGGCGTCGTTCACGGCCTTCACATGGCCAACCGTCCGTTTCATCAGCCCCTTGTGGATCGGGAACCAGATCTTGAGGTGCTCGGCCTCGGCCACGACCCCGGCGTCCTCGGGCACCGGGTCGGGGGTGCCTGTCGCCTCGGCCGCCAGCAGCATCTGTGTATAGGGGTGCTGCGGCGCGTCGAAGATCTGCGCCGTCGGCCCGGCCTCGACGATCTCGCCGTCCTTCATCACGCAGACCCGGTCGGCGATGCGGCGCACGATGCCCAGGTCATGGGTGATGAAGAGCATCCCCATCCCCTCGTCCGCCTTCAGCTCGGCCAGCAGCTCGAGGATCTGCGCCTGGATCGTCACGTCAAGCGCTGTGGTCGGCTCGTCCGCGATCAGGATGTCGGGCTTGTTGGCAAGCGCCATGGCGATCATGACACGCTGGCGCTGCCCGCCCGAGAGCTGGTGCGGATAAGCGCTGAGCCGCGTTTCCGGATCGCGGATGCCGACCCGCGTCAGCAGCTCGAGGATGCGCGCCCGGGCGGCATCGCCGGTGATCCCCTGGTGCAGCGCGAGGCTTTCGCCCAGCTGCTTTTCCAGCGTGTGCAGCGGGTTGAGCGAGGTCATCGGCTCCTGGAAGATGAAGGAGATGTCGTTGCCCCGCACCTTACGCAAGAGCTTGCCATCGGCGCCGACCATCTCTTGCCCGTCATAGGTGACCGACCCCTCGACCATGGCGCTGTCGCCCAGCAGTTGCACGGTGGACAGCGCGGTCACCGACTTGCCCGACCCGCTTTCGCCGACCAGCGCGACCGTCTCGCCGCGCTCGAGCGCAAAGCTCACGCCCTTGACGGCCCGCACCGTCTGGCCGTCCTGCCGGAAGCTGACGGTCAGGTTCTTGACGGTCAAGAGGCTCATGAAAAGGTCTTCCTCGGGTCGAAGGCGTCGCGCACGCCCTCAAAGATGAACACCAGCAGCGACAGCATGATCGCGAAGGTGAAGAAGGCGGTGAAGCCGAGCCAGGGCGCCTGCAGGTTCTGCTTGGCCTGCAACGTCAGCTCACCCAGCGACGGCGCCGAGGACGGCAGGCCGAAGCCCAGGAAATCGAGCCCCGCGAGGGTCGAGATCGTGCCGGTCACGATGAAGGGCAGCATGGTCACCGTCGCGACCATGGCATTGGGCAGCATGTGGCGGAACATGATGGTCCAGTTCGACACGCCCAGGGCCCGGGCGGCGCGGACGTATTCGAGGTTGCGCGCGCGCAGGAATTCCGCCCGCACGACGCCCACGAGCGCCGTCCAGCTGAAGAGGATCGTCAGGAACACCAGCAGCCAGAAGCTTCGGCCCAGGATCGCGAAGAGGATGATGATGACGTAGATCGACGGGGTGGACGACCAGATCTCGATCACGCGCTGGAAGATGAGGTCCAATAGCCCGCCGAAAAAGCCCTGAAGCGCGCCGGCGATGATGCCGATGACCGACGAGACCACGGTGACGATCAGCGTGAAAAAGATCGACAGGCGGAAGCCGTAGATCACCCGCGCGACCACGTCACGCTTGGTGTCGTCGGTGCCCAGCCAGTTCTGGCCGTTGGGCGGCAGTGGCGCCGCGCCGGGGCGGTCGACGGGGGTGTTGAAGCTGTAGGGAATGAGCGGCCAGAGGGTCCAGCCCTTCTCG
This sequence comes from Mesobacterium pallidum, assembly GCF_019966535.1. Lineage (GTDB taxonomy): Bacteria > Pseudomonadota > Alphaproteobacteria > Rhodobacterales > Rhodobacteraceae > Mesobacterium > Mesobacterium pallidum. The sequence continues at coordinate 4,175 of NZ_JAIMID010000017.1, forward strand.
ATCGCCTCACCCTCGACCACGCCGTCCTGCGCGTCGAGGATCACGCCCTCGGGGTCGTCGAAACAGATGTCGAGGCCGCCGGATTCGATCAGGCATTGCACCTCGATGTCGCGGTAGGGCGCTTCGGTCCGGAAGTCGCCGCCAAAGGCCGTCTCGGGGTAGAAGGTGAAGATCGGCGTGTAGTACTCGCCGCGATACTTCACCAGGATCGGTTTTTCGTTGGCGATGAACTCGGCAAACAGGGTGATCGTGAAGATCACCCCGAAGATGATGAGCGACCAGAAGGCGCGGCGGTTGCGCTTGAAATTGTTCCACCGGCGCCGGTTCAGCGGCGACAGGCGGCCCTTTGGGACCTCGGGGATGTGCAGCGGCTGCGGAGCGTCGGTCATGGCTCAGCCCTCCCGCCGCTCGAAGTCGATGCGGGGATCGACGAAGACATACATGAGGTCCGACAGGATGCCGACCACCAGCCCGATCAGGCCGAAGATGAAGAGCGTGCCGAAGATCACCGGGTAGTCGCGCGCCACCGCCGCCTCGAACCCGAGGCGCCCGAGGCCGTCGAGCGAAAAGATCGTCTCGATGATCAGGCTGCCCGAGAAGAAGACACCGATGAACACCGCCGGAAAGCCCGCGATCACGATCAGCATGGCGTTGCGGAAGATGTGGCCATACAGCACGCGGCTTTCGGTCAGGCCCTTGGCGCGGGCGGTCATGACGTAGTGCTTCTTGATCTCGTCGAGGAAGGAGTTCTTGGTCAGCAGCGTCAACGTGGCAAAGGCCGAAATGGTCGAGGCGATGACCGGCAGGGCGATGTGCCAGAAGTAATCCGCGATCTTGGCGAAGAAGCCCAGCTGGTCCCAGTTTTCCGAGGTCAGACCGCGCAGCGGGAAGATCTGCCAATAGGACCCGCCCGCGAACAGCACCAGCAGCAGGATCGCGAAGAGAAAGCCGGGGATCGCGTAGGCCACGATGATGACGCCGCTGGTCCAGGTGTCGAAACTCGACCCGTCGTTCACGGCCTTGCGGATACCCAGCGGGATCGACACGGCATAGGCGATCAGCGTCGACCAGAGGCCGAGCGAGATAGACACCGGCATCTTTTCGATCACCAGCTCGATCACGCCTTTCGACCGGAAATAGCTCTCGCCGAAGTCGAGCCGCATGTAATTCCACATCATGTTCAGGAACCGCTCCAACGGCGGCTTGTCGAACCCGAACTGCCGCTCGAGATCGGCGATGAACTCGGGCGGCAAGCCGCGCCCGCCGGCGTAATCCTGCGAGCCGGTGCCGGCCCCGCCGCCGCTCTCGGCCCCGCCACCGCCACCGGCGATGCCTTCGAAGACATCGCCGCCGCCATCGACCTGGGCCAGGATCTGTTCGATCGGGCCGCCGGGCACGAATTGCACCAGCGTGAAGTTGATCACCATGATACCGATCAGCGTGGGGATGATCAGCAAGAGCCTTCTCAGGATATAGGCGCCCATGGGCTTACAGTGCGCCCGCGTCGCGGAGCGCCTGCTCCTTTTCCGGGTTCACCCACCACAGCGACATCTCGCCAAGCCCCTTGGGCGGCGGGTTGTCGGTGTAGGGCCGGTCGAACATGTCGAGATAGGCGATGTTGTGCACGCCCTTGTACCATTGCGGCACCCAGATGTGCATGGCGCGCAGGCTCCGGTCGAGCGCGTGGACGGCGGTCGTCAGCTCTTCGCGGCTGTCGGCGTCGATGATATGCTGGATCAGCGCGTCGATGGCCGGGTTGCTGAGGCCGGCGGTATTTGCCGAGCCTTCGACGCTCGCCGTGTCGGATCCGAAGATCTGCCGCAACTCGTCGCCGGGGGTCTGGGACATGGAGTAGCGCTGGGTCACGATGTCGTAGTCGAAGGTCTTCTCGCGTTCCTGGCTCTCGGCCGCGTCGACCCGGGTGGCGTCGGCGCGGATGCCGAGCCGGCCGAGGTTCTCGACGAACGGGTTCACGATCCGGTCAAAGCTGGGCGAGTCGTTGAGGAACTGCACCTCGAGCACCTCGCCGGCCGCGTTGCGGCGCAGCCCGTCGTCGCCGACGGTCCAGCCGGCCTCGTCCAGCAGGCGGCCGGCCTGGCGCAGGCTGCGGCGGTCGGCCACGGTGTCGGCGGCCTGTACGGGCGGCACGAAGGCCTCTTCGGTGAACACCGTCTCGGGCAGGTGTTCGCGCAGCGGCTCGAGCAGGGCCAGTTCGGCCTCGGTCGGCATGCCGCTGGCCTGCAGGGTCGGCGAGTTCTCCCAGAAGCTGTCGGTGCGGTCATAAAGGCCGTAGAACAGCGATTCATTCGCCCATTCAAAATTGTAGGCCAGCCCGATCGCCTCGCGGACGCGCGGGTCCTGGAATTTCTCGCGGCGCAGGTTGAACCAGAACCCCTGCGTGCCGGCGGGGCGGCCATCGGGCAGGGTTTCGACCTTGATTGTGCCGTCCTCGATGGCGGGAAAGTTGTAGGCCGTGCCCCAGAGCTTGGACTGGAATTCCTCGCGGAAGGCATAGGCGCCGCCCTTGAACGCCTCGAAGGCGGTGGTGTAATCGGCGAAATATTCGACCTTCAGCACGTCGAAATTGTTCTGGCCGATGTTCACGGGCAGATCCTTGCCCCAGTAATCCTCGCGCCGCTGGTAGCTGACGGACCGGCCGGGATCGACCGAGAGCAGCGCGTATTCGCCCGAGCCCACGGGCGGCTCGAGCGTCGCCTCGGCGAAATCGACCTCGCTGTAATACGCCTCGGAGAAGACCGGCAGGCCGGCGGCGGTCATCAAGAGTTCTTTCAGCGCGCCCTCGGGCTTGAAGGTGTATTTGACCGTGTGTTCGTCCAGCGCCTCGACGCTTTCGAAATCCTTCAGGATCACCTTGTAGACCGGGGCGCCCTTTTCCAGCAGCACGTTGTAGGAAAAGACCGCGTCGGCGGCGGTGACCGGGGTGCCGTCGCTGAACCGCGCCTCGGGACGCATGTGGAAGATCACCCATTCGCGGCTTTCGGGATATTCGATGCTTTCGGCCAGCAGGCCGTACATCGAATCCGGCTCGTCGAGGGTGCCGGTCATCATGGATTCGAAGAACACAGAGGACAGCGCCGCCGCATTGCCCTTGAGGATGTAGGGCGAGAGCGAATCGAACGTCCCGAAGGCCCAGGTCGACATGGTGCCGCCCTTGGGCGCCTCGGGGTTCACATAGTCGAAATGCTGGAACTCGGGCCCGTATTTCAGCTCTCCGAAGATCGACACGCCGTGGGAGCGGATCACCTCGTCCTGCGCGCGGGCGGCGCCGGCCCAGGCGCCCAGCGCGACCAGCACTGCCCCGCCGGTCAGCGCCACCATCCTGCGAAAGTCCCGGGTCCGTGTCGTCGCAATCGGTCGTGCACGCATGTCAGCCTCTTTCCTCAGTCCTGTGGATGGATCTGGTGCAAACAACTTAAGTTTCGAGTCAAAGGCTATTCAAGTTGAGAAACCGTGAACGAAAGGTGAAAGCACCGTGTTCGGACAAAAAAGCCGCCGCACCGGGTGCGACGGCTTTGCAATTCTGCGCAAGACAGGCTGGATCAGCCGCCCAGCGTCTCCAGGTAGGCGATCAGGTCGGCGCGGTCCTCGGCCTTCTTCAGACCGGCAAAGCCCATCTTGGTGCCCGGCGCAAAGCCCTTGGGGTTCTCGAGGAAATGGTTCAGGTTGTCCGGCGACCAGACGTCGGCGACCGCTTCCAGCGCGCCCGAATAGCCGTAGCCTTGGACGCTGTCGACCGCGCGGCCGACCACGTTGTACAGCGTCGGGCCGGTACCGTTGGCGCCGGGCTCGACCTGGTGGCAGGCCTTGCACTTGTTGAAGACGCGCTCGCCCGCGCCAGCATCAGCCGAGGCCAGAAGGGTCGCGAAATCGGGACCTTCTTCCACTTCGCCGCCGCCGGTTTCGCCGTCGGTTTCAATCATGTAGCCCATGGCGTGTTCTTCGTCGCCGTGGCCCACGGGACCGACGTGGTAGATCGATTCAGCCGTCCAGTTGGCCAGCAGGTACACCAGGAGGGCGCCGCACACGGCACCGCCGGCCTTGGTCAGAGTCATCGTGTCGAACATGGCTTGCCCATTCGCTGCAGGTTTCGTCGGGCGGTATGTATATGCTTCCCCTGCCCCAACGCAAGGTGTACATGCCGCGACCAAACGACAGGGGCCTTCGGGCGCCGACCGACGGACAAGGACCACCCGCCATGACCCATCGCATCGCTTTTCAGGGCGAACCCGGCGCCTACAGCCACGAGGCCTGCCACGCCGCCCGCCCCGAGATGGAGGCCCTGCCCTGCCGGACCTTCGAAGATGTGATCGACGCGGTCAAGTCGGGCGAGGCCACGCTGGCCATGCTGCCGGTCGAGAACTCGACCTATGGCCGGGTGGCCGACATCCACCGGCTGCTGCCCGAAAGCGGGCTGCATATCGTCGATGAGGTCTTCACCCGCGTGCGCATCAGCATGATGGCGAACCCGGGCGTACGGCTCGAGAATGTCCGCGTGGCGCGCGCGCACATGGTGCTGCTGCCGCAGGCCAAGTCGTTCCTGGTGAAACACGGGATCGCGCCGGAAAGCTCGGTCGACAGCGCCGGCGCGGCGGCCGACCTGGCCGCCAGCGGCGAGCGGGACGTGGCCGTGATGGCGAGCGAACTGGCGGCCGAGATCTACGGGCTCAACATCCTGGCCCGCGACATCGAGGACCACGGGCACAACACCACGCGATTCCTCGTCATGTCGCCCGAGGCCGACCTGGGCCGGCGCAGCGACGACATGATGACCACCTTCGTCTTCCAGGTGCGCAACATTCCGGCCGCGCTCTACAAGGCGATGGGCGGTTTCGCGACCAACGGCGTCAACATGACCAAGCTGGAAAGCTACATGGTCGACGGCAGTTTCACCGCGACGCAGTTCTATGCCGATATCGAGGGGCACCCCGAGGACCCGGCCGTGGCCCGCGCGCTGGAAGAGCTGGCCTATTTCACCAAGGAACTGCGGATTCTTGGTGTCTACCCGGCCGATCACAAGCGGCACTGACAGCACGGGGGCGCTGCCCCCGTCCGCCCGGTGGGCGGACTCCCCCGGAGTTTATCGGCAAGATGAAGGGGGATCGGGTGCCTTGCTCGGGCCCGGACGCGCGGCGGAGATTGCGGGAGTAAGGGGCCAGCCCGCGGGCCGCGGGCTCGGCACAAGGATAAGGAGGGGCCCCAGGCGCGAGACAAAAGGTCGTGGGGCTCCGCCGCTAGGGCTTCGCGGGATATTTCCGGCAAGATGAAGCGGGATCGGCACCTGCGGTGACAGGGGGCCTTGCCCTTGGGCGGCGGCGCTGTGATGGTCGGACGAACAGGGGATTTGCCGGGCAGAGTGTCGTCATGAAATGCATTCTTCACATCGGGACCGAGAAGACCGGGACCACCCTGTTGCAGGACTGGCTTTACGACAACCGTAAGGCGCTGTCGGCGCAGGGGATCGCGTTGACCTCGAGCGCGGCGGCGCCGAACAACCGTCGGCTGGCGGCCAGCGTGATGCAGGAGCCGGACGATTTCTTTCGCCGGCTCGGGCTGCTTGAGCCCGGCAAGGCGGAGGCGTTCTTTGCCACCTTCCGGGCCGAGTTCACCGCCGAGGTGCAGGCGCTTGCCAAGACCCATGACACGTTGGTGCTGACGTCCGAGCATTTTCACAGCCGGCTGGAGACGGTCGAGGAGATCCGGGCGCTCAGAGCCTTCCTTGCGCCGCTGGTCGAGGACATCGTGGTGCTGTGCTATTTCCGCGAGCAATCCGAGGTGCGGCGGTCGCTTTATTCCACGGCGCTCTGGGTCGGGGTGTCGACCGGGCCGATCGACGGGTTCCAGCGTCACAACGACGAGCGGGACCATTACTACAATTACGAGCTGATGTTCGGCAAATGGGCCGAGGTCTTTGGAGAGGACGCGCTGCGCCCGCGGCTCTACGGCACGGCGCATTTCGAAGGCGGCGACATCCGCCGCGATTTCCTGGCGCAGCTCGGCCGCGATGTGGACGCGGCCAAACTGTCGTGGAAGGTGACGACCGCCAACACCAGCTTTGGCCGGCTGAAGTCGGTCATCGCCCGGGCGCTGAACATCGCCCAGCCGCAATATGTCAAGGATCGCTACAACGACACGCGCCACCGCCTGATGGCCCGGATCGCCGAGGCCGACGCTCTGGACAGCGGCCCGCTGACCAGCCCCGGGCAGGCCGAGTTCCACGCCCGGTTCGACGCCTCGAACCGTCGCTTTGCCGAGAGGTTCCTGGGCCGGACGGGCAATCCCTTTCCCGCGCCGGACGACACGCCCCGCAGCGCCGGAGAAGCGCAGATCGAGGCGGCGCTGCTCGAGGGGATGCAGGCGGTCTTTGCCCGCCCTGGCCTTGTCGTCATCGGCAAGGAAGAGGCGCGGCGGCTGCGCGACATGGCGCTGCGGCTGCACAAGGCCGGCCAGGTCCATGATGCGCGGTTCCTGCTGCGGATGGCCGTGCGCGCCGTGCCCGGCCTGCCCAAGGCGCAATCGACGCTGGAGGCCTGGGAGGCCGAGGCCCAGAAGGCCCCGGCCCGCTGACCCGGAGGCTTCAGGCCGCCGGCGAGACCAGCGACACCGGCAGGTCCTTGGCGCCGAAGGCCTGGATCTGGTCCTCGGCCCAGAAGCGGATGTCATGCTTGGACACGACCCTGCGCATCTCTTCCATGCGGGCGCGGCGGTCTTCCTCGGACATGACCAGCGCGGCCGAGATCGCGCTGTCCATCGCCCGGTGCGAGAAGGGGTTCGTGAGCACGGCCGAGCTCAGCTCGACCGCGGCGCCGGCGAATTCGGACAGCACCAGCACGCCGTCGCCATCGGTGCGGGCGGCGCAATATTCCTTGCACACCAGGTTCATCCCGTCGGCCAGCGGCGTGATCCAGGCCACGTCGGCCGCCTGGTAATAGGCGATCAGGTCGCGGAACGGCACCGGCTGCGAAATCAGCGCCACGGGCTGCCATTCGAAGCTGCCGAAGCGGCCGTTGATGCGCCCGGCCAGCTGTTCGAGGTCGTTCTGGATTTCCTCGTAGGCCACCATGTTGCGGTTGGCCGCCACCGACACATGCATCAGCCGCACCTTGCCGCGCAGGTCGGGGCGGCTGTCGAGCAGGCGCTCGTAGCTTTGCAGCTGTTCGATCCCGCCCTTGGTGTAGTCGGTGCGCCCGACCGACAGGATCAGCTGCGCCTCGCCCAGCTCCTTCCGGACCTCCGCCAGCTTGACGGCAGTTTCCTCGGTCCCGGCGAGGCGTTCGATATACTCGACATCGACGCCCACCGGCGAGGCCTGCAACGTGATCTCGTGGCCGCCGTAGGTGAGCCGGGTGGGCACGCTTTGTTCGGACAGGGCCGAGGTCTGCGAGGACAACTCGGGCTTGACCTTCTCGCGCTTCAGCACGTCCACCTCGAGCAGCGAGCGCGCGGCATGGACGAAATTGTTGACGTAGCGCGGGATGTGGAAGCCGACGACGTCGCAGGCCAGCAGGCTTTCCAGGATCTCCTTGCGCCAGGGCAGCACGTTGAAGATGTCGGCCGAGGGAAAGGGCGTGTGGTGGTAGAAGCTGATCTTCACATCCGGTCGCAGCTTGCGCAAATAGCCGGGCACGAGCCACAGGTTGTAGTCATGCACCCAGACCACCGCGCCCTCGGCCGCCTCGGCGGCGGCGGCTTCGGCAAAGGCCCAGTTCACCTCGCGGAAGGTCGGCCAGTCGACGGGGTCGTAATTGTAGCGCTCCTTGAAGCCGTGCAGGATCGGCCAGAACGCCTCCTTGGACGAGACATGGTAAAAGCTGCTGACCTGTTCGCGGGTCAGCGGCAGGCGCGACACGCTGTAGGTGCCGTATTGATCGTCGATCTCGATCACCCGCTCGAAATCGGGGTTGCTGGGGTCCTCGGCCTCTTTCCAGGCCACCCAGGCGCCCTTCTCGAACCGGCCGAAAAAGCTTTTCAGCGTCGGGACGATGCCGTTGGGGCTCTTGTTCTCGCGGTATTCGATCTTTCCGTCGACCTCCACCTCTTCGTAGGGCTGGCGGTGGTAGACGATGACGAGGTTGGAAGACATGTCAGGCTCCTTTCGGGCTGTCGTGCAGGTCGAAGGCGGCGATCGCCTCGAGGATGCCGGCCGCGCCATGGCCGCCTGCGTGGTGCAGGTGGGGCGCTTCGCCCAGCGCCTCGACCAGGGCGGGTTCGGAATTGCCGACGGCGACCGCGGGCAAGCCGCAGGCCAGCATCGACAGGTCGTTCATCGTGTCGCCGGCACAGAGCACGCGGCGCGCCTCGATGCCGAGATGATCGACCAGCCGGCGGATCGACGGGCCCTTGGAGACGCCCTTGGGCAGTACGTCGAAATAGCGGTTGTCCGAGATCAGCCAGTCCAGGCCCAGCTCCTCGACCTTGTCCTTGGCGGAATGGTCGAAATCGGCGGGGTGCAGGTCATAGCTGACGCGGTAGCGAAAGGCGGTGGGTTGCAGCGAGAGGCCGGAATGGCCGTCGAGCGCCGCGCGCACCACGTCGCCCTGGTCCTGCCAGCGCGCGGCGATGTCCTGTTCCAGCGGCTCGATCGGGGCGATATCACCCTCGGGCGTCACCTCGGCGATGGTCGTGCCCACGTCGCCGACCACGTATTCGGGCCAGGGCAGGCCCTGCTTGCGGCACATCTGCATGATGAACTCCGGATCGCGCCCGGTGACAAAGATCAGGCCCACGGTGTCGCGGTTGTCCTCGATCCAACCGTAAAGGCGGGCGCGGTCGCCGTCGCTGCCGCCCAGGAAGGTGCCGTCGAGGTCGGTCGCCAGCACCATGCGGCGGGCCGAGATGTCGGGGCGCGGGGTGGCGTGGACGTTCATTTGCTGTCTCCGAATTGCAGGCTGAGGCCGGGGGCCGGGTGGGAAAAGCTGAGGTCGAGCGCGCGCGGCTCCGCCTCGATCGGCCGGGACCAGAGCGCGTTGAAGCTGCCGGCAAGGTCGGCGCCGGTGTGCAGCACGGCATTCACCGTCTCGCAGATCGGCATGGGCACGTTGATGCGCCGCGCCAGGTCGATGACGGAAACGGCGTTCACCTCGCCCTCGACCACCACGGGCTGCGCATCAAAGCACATGGCGCGCGGGATGCCCTGCCCCAGCTGGGTGCCCAGCGACATGTTGCGCGAGGTGGTGGACGAACAGGTCAGCGTCAGGTCGCCCGCGCCCGACAGGCCGGTCACCGTCTCGCGCCGGCCGCCCAGCGCCTCGGCCAACTGCTTCATCTCGTCGATGCCGCGGGTGATGAGCGCGGCGCGGGTGTTCTCGGCAAAGCCCGCGCCCGACATCATCCCGCAGGCGATGGCGATGACGTTCTTGACCGCGCCGCCCACCTCGACGCCAACGAGGTCGTCGCTGACATAGGGGCGAAAGCCCCCGCCGCTGAGCGACACGGCCAGCCGCACGGCCGGGCTCTGGTAGGGGTCGAGCCGGTCCTGGTAGGCGAAGGGAAAGGCCACGGTGGCGGCAGTCGGATGCTCCAGCGCGGTTTCGGCGGCAAAGGTCGGGCCGGACACGGCGCCGACCGGGTGGCCGGGCAGCTCCTCCGAGACGACCTCGGACAAGAGGTACCCGGTGCCGCGTTCGACGCCCTTGCAGGCCAGCGCGATGGGGATGCCCTCGGGCAGCTTGCCGGCGATGGCGCGGCACATCTGGCGCAGCGACGAGGACGGCGTGACGATCAGCAGCGCGTCGATCCCGTCCAGCGCGGCATCGAGATCGGCGGTGGCGGTGATGCCGGTGGGCAGGTCGATCCCGGGCAGGTAGGCCTCGTTGCGGCCGGTGGCGTTGATCGCCTCGGCCAGCTCGGCGCGACGCGCCCAGAGGCTGACCTCGCGGCCGTTTCGGGCAAGAACGCTGGCCAGGGCAGTGCCCCATGATCCAGCGCCGAGAACGGCCAATTTCGTGTAAGGCAGGGCGGGCTTCTGGTCGACAAAGTCCTTGATAACGAACCTCCATTGGATGATCCGCAGGGTGCGCGGACGAATTTCTCGCTGCAAGGCAAACGTGCCGCAGCGCAGAAAGTTCCCGGAAATTCGAGATTATCGGTTATTTTTTCGGCGCGGTGCCCGTCAGGTCTCCACCAGCCCATCGGTGAACTGCAGCCGGGCAAGGCGCGCGTAAAGCCCGCCTTCGGCCACCAGCGCGTCGTGGGTTCCCTGCGCGACGATGCGGCCGTTCTCCATCACCACGATGCGGTCGGCCTTTTTCACCGTGGCCAGCCGGTGCGCCACGATGACGGTGGTCCGGTCGGCCGAGACGCGGTCGACCGCCGCCTGCACCAGCCGCTCGCTTTCGGCGTCAAGCGCACTTGTCGCCTCGTCCAGCAGCAGCACCGGCGCGTCGCGCAGGATGGCGCGGGCGATGGCGATGCGCTGCTTTTGCCCGCCCGACAGCATCACGCCCCGCTCGCCCAGCCAGCTGTCGTAGCCCTCGGGCAGCGCGGCGATGAACCCGTCGGCGGCCGCGGCCTGCGCGGCGGCGCGCACCTCGTCGTCGCTGGCCCCCGGCCGGCCGAACCGGATGTTGTCGGCGGCCGAGGCGGCAAAGATCACCGGATCCTGCGGCACCAATGCAATCGCCTTGCGGAAGTCGTCCCGCGCCATGTCGCGCAGGTCGATGCCGTCCAGCGTGACGCGCCCCTCGGCCGGATCATAGAACCGCTGGATCAGCTGCACGATGGTGGTCTTGCCCGCGCCCGAAGGGCCGACAAGGGCCACCGTTTCGCCCGGCTCGATCACCAGGTCGACCCCGTCGAGGGCCGAGACCTCGGGCCGCGTCGGGTAGGCAAAGCGCACGCCCTCGAAGCCGATCCGCCCCCTGGCGGGCATCGGCAGGGCGACGGGCGCCGCCGCATCGGTCACGGTGTCGGTGGCGGTCAGCAGCTCGACCAGACGCTCGGTCGCGCCGGCGGCGCGCTGCAGCTCGCCCCAGATTTCCGAAAGCGCCGCGACGGACCCGGCGGTCATCACCGCGTAGATCACGAATTGCACCAGCGCGCCGGGCGACATGTCCCCGGCCCGCACGTCCCGCGCGCCGATCCACAGAACGCCGACCACGCCCGAGAACACCAGGAAGATCACGATGGCGGTCATCACCGCCCGCGTGGTGATCCGCTTGCGCGCGGCGACAAAGCTTTTCTCGGTCACGTCGTCGAACCCGGCGCGGCTGAGGTCTTCGTGGGTGAAGGCCTGCACGGTCTGTACCGCCAGCAGCGTTTCCGACGCGGTGCCGGACGAGGCGGCGATCCAGTCCTGGTTCTCGCGGCTCAGTACCCGCAGGCGGCGGCCCAGCGTCAGGATCGGCACAATGACGACGGGCACGATCAGCAGCACGAGGCCGGTCAGCTTGGCCGAGGTGAAGAGCATCAGCACGATGCCCCCCAGCAGGATCAGCGCGTTGCGCAGGGCGATGGAAATGGACGAGCCGATGACCGACAGGATCAGCGTGGTGTCGGTGGTGATGCGGCTCAGCACCTCGCCGGTCATGATCTTTTCGTAAAAGCTGGGCGACAGGGCCAACACGCGGGCAAAGACCGCCTTGCGGATGTCGGTCACGACCCGTTCGCCCAGCCGCGTGACCAGCGCGTAGCGCACCGCCGTACCGAGGGCGAGCAGCAATGCGAAGGCCAGCGCCGCCCCGAAGTAGCGGTCTAGCAGCGCGCCGTCCTCGGTGCCGAAATTGTCGATGACGCGGCGCACGGCCATGGGCATGACCAGCGAGATCGAGGCGGTCAGCACCAGCGCGACCACGGCCGCACCGGCCAGCGCGCCATAGGGACGGATATAGGGAAATAGCGCCTTCAGCGCGCCCACGCGCTTGGATTTCTCGCGCTCCGCCTCCGCGCCCGGGGTGTTCCTGTCCGCCATCCACGTCCCTCCTGCCCGGTTGGTCCGGGTCGGTGGCGGGTTTGTGCCATCTGGGGCGCGCTGGTCAAGAGGCGCTTTGACGCCCCCCGGCGCCGGCAGCGGGGCCCGGACCCCGGGCCGCCTCTCGTCGCGATTGCCCAAGGCGGGCCGGATGTGCGACCATTGACATGCCAGGCAAATCAACCAGGAGGTCTGCCATGAAGATCATCCGCAGGACCTTCTGCGCCGGACTGGGCGGCGTGACGGCCCTCGCCGGGCTCGGCCTCGGGCCGTCCCTGGCCGCGCCCGCACCGCTGGTCGCGCGCAAGGCCCGCGTCCAGCTTGCGCCCGAAGGCTACCCGGACACCGAGGTCTGGTCCTATGACGGCACGATCCCGGGCCCCTTGATCCGCGTCCCGCAAGGCGCGCGCGTGCAGCGGCAACTGGTCAACGACCTGGACGAGCCGACGTCGATCCATTGGCACGGCATCCGCATCGACAACGCCATGGACGGCGTCTCGGGCCTGACGCAGGACCCGGTGCCACCCGGCGGCACCTTCGTCTACGACTTTGCCGTGCCCGACGCCGGCACCTTCTGGTACCACGCGCACCGCAACTCGATGGAGCAGGTGGGGCGCGGCCTCTCGGGTGTGCTGATCGTCGACGAAACGATGCCGCCGGAGGTGGACGGCGACGAGGTGCTGATGCTGGACGACTGGCTGCTTGATCCGGACACCGGCGCCTTTGCCGCGCCCTTCGCCCAGCCGATGATGATGAGCCATGGCGGCCGCACCGGCAACCTGGTCGGTGTCAACGGGCGCTACGATCACGCCCTGACCGCCCCCACGGGCGCGCGTCTGCGCCTGAGGCTGATCAACGCCGCCAATGCCCGCATCTTCTCGTTGCGGCTTCAGGGCATGACCGGCTGGACCGTGGCGCTGGACGGGATGCCGCTGGAGGTGCCCGAGGCGGCAGACGGCGCGATCACTCTGGCCCCCGCCCAGCGCGTCGACCTCATCGTCGACGTGACGGCGACGCCCGGCGCGGCGGCCGGGCTGCTCATGGGGATGAACGATGACAGCTGGAATGCGCTGGTCGAGATGGAGGTCACCGCCGGCCGTGCCCCGCGCGGCACCGCGCCCGCGCCGTTGCCCGCCAATCCGAACACCGCCCGGCCCGATCTGGCCGGGGCGCGCCGGCTCGAGATGGTGATGGAAGGCGGCGCCATGGCGGGGCTCGAGCAGGCCACCTACCAGGGCGAAACGCTCGACTTCCGGGGGCTGATCGACCGGGGCCAGTTCTGGGCGCTTTCGGGCCAGGCCGGGCTGTCCGACACGCCCTTTGCGCGGCTGGATCGCGGCGAGGTCCTGCGCCTGGGCCTGGTCAACCAGACCGCCTTTCCCCATGCCATGCACCTGCACGGCATGCATTTCCGGCAGGTCCGGGCGGATGGCAGCCTTGGCCCGCTGCGCGACACGATCCTGTCGATCCCGCGCGAGCCGCTCGAGATCGTGCTGGTCGCCGACAATCCCGGAAAGTGGCTGCTGCATTGCCACATGCTGGCCCATGCGGCCACGGGCATGACCACCTGGATCGAGGTCGCCTGACGCCAGCCCGCCCCGGCCCTCGGCCCGGCGCGGATCGGACCTTGGTCCGGCCCGGGGCCGGACCCTTGCGCGCAAGCCCATGGACCACCGCAGGATGTGCCGCCCGCCCCGCCGCCGCAGGATGCCCGCACCCAGACATCACGGAGCGGGACAATGGACATCGAGAAGATCGAAGTGAACGGCGCGAATATCCAGGTGAAATACCAGGATGGTTCGCGCGAAGAGATCACGGCCGGCGTGTACGAAGCGCGCGACACCGAGGGCGACCGGACCGAACGGCGCACGGCGACCGAGGCGGACATCGCCCGGCTGACCACCCTGGCGACCGACTGGCTGGCCGAGGTGCAGCCGCTGGACGCGCTGGTGATCGAGGTGCAGATCCTCGGCACCCATATCGACATCTATTATGACGACGGCCGCAAGGAATCGATCCACGACGGGTTCTACGAGATCAAGAACGCCGCCAACGACACGATCTACCAATCCCCCGCCACGCCCGAGCTGACCGAACGGCTGAGCGGGCTCGAGGCCGGAGAGCTGGGCTCGGGCGAGCCGGGCAGCACCGATCCAATCGTGCTGGACGGCACCGACGGTGCAGACGACATCGACGGCACGGCGTTGAGCGACATCATCTCGGGCGGCCTTGGCGACGACACCCTGCGCGGGCGCGAGGGTGACGACACGGTCACCGGCGACGAAGGCAACGACCGGGTGCGCGGCGACCAGGGCGCGGATGACGTCTCGGGCGGGGCCGGCGATGACCGGGTGCGCGGCGGGTCGGGCGATGACGTGGTGCACGGGGGCGACGGCAACGACCTGGTGCGCGGCGACTGGGGCAACGACATGGTCTACGGCGACGCGGGCCACGACACCGTGCGCGGCAACCACGGCGCCGACACCGTCTCGGGCGGCGACGGGGACGACCTCGTGCGCGGCGACGAGGGCGATGACCTGGTGATGGGCGACGCGGGCAACGACCGGGTGCGCGGTGGCGATGGCAACGACACCGTGCTGGGCGGCGACGGCGATGACCGCGTGGACGGGCAGCTGGGCGACGACACGCTGGACGGCGGCGCGGGCGAGGACCGCTACGATGGCGGCCTCGGGGCGGATGTCTTTGTCTTCTCGGCCGATGGCGTGACCGACCGGATCGTCGATTTCGAAGACGGCATCGACGTGATCGACCTGTCGGCCTTCGGCCATGTCGGCGGCGCGGCGGCGCTCACGCTGACCCAGGTCTCGGTCGACCATGTGGCGATCGACCTGGGCGGCGGCGACCTGATCGACGTGTCCGACTGGACCCTCGGCCAGGTGGACGACAGCGACTTTTTGTTCTGAGGCCCGACCGGCCCCTCCCCGGGGGCCGGTCCGCCGCGTGGGCCCGTTGCCCAACCCGGGTCCCCGCGGCACATCGCGTGTCAGCCGCCCGACCAAAGTCCATTGCCAGCGCCGCGCGCGCGGCTAGGGTGAGCTGATTGAAGACCGGGACCAAAGCGGCGTGACCCCAAGACACTGGACAGACCTGACCCTCGCGACCCGCTTTGCCATCGCTTGCGGCGTGGTGATGATCGTCTCGGCGGCGCTGATCGGCAGCTTCGTCGATCACCGGATCGAGGCCACCGTGGTGCGCAACAATGCCGATGCCGCCGCGCTCTACATGGACAGCGTGATCGCCCCGCTGGGGCAGGAGCTGGCCGAGGACAACCGCCTGTCGCCCGGCGCGCGCCAGGCCCTGACCGAGGTGCTGGGCGCCCCGCCCCTGTCGGACCGCGTGGTGTCCTACAAGCTGCGCAACGCCGATGGCGTGCTGGTCGCCGCAAGCGATCCCGAGCTCATCGGCCGCGATTTCGGCATGACGGACGAGCTGCGCGCCGCCCTTGCGGGCGAGGTCATCGCCACCTTCGAGGACCTGCACGACGAAGAGGACAGCGGCGAGGCCGCGCTTGGCGTGCCCCTGCTCGAGGTCTATTCGCCCATCCGCGAGGCCTGGTCGGGCGAGATCATCGGCGTGGCCGAGTTCTACGAGATCGCCGAGGTGCTGCATGGCGATCTGCGGACCGTGCGGCTGCTCAGCTGGCTGACGGTGATCGGCGTGCTGACGGTGATCGGCGGCGCGCTGTACCTCATCGTGCTGCAGGGCAGCCGGACCATCGTCGCCCAGCAGGGCGAGCTGACGCGCCAGAACGCGGCGCTGCGGGCGCTGTCCGACCGCAACGCCGGGCTGCGCCGCCGGGTCAGCCAGGCCGCCGCCCGTGCCGCCGCGCTGAACGAGGCAACCCTGCGCGGCGTCGGCGCCGACCTGCACGACGGGCCGGCGCAATACATGGGCTACGCGGCGCTGCGGCTCGACGGGCTGCGCCGCCACGCGCCGGACGACGCGGCGCGCGCCGATTTCGACGCCGTCTCGACCGCCATCGCGGATTCGATCCGCGAGCTGCGGCAGATCTCGCGCGGGCTGGCCCTGCCCGACATCGAGCGCCGCACGCCTTGCGAGATCCTGTCGGGCGTGGCCGAGGCGCACAGCGCCCGCACCGGCGCGCCGGTCGCGCTCGACTGCCGGCTGGCCGATGACCTGCCCCTGTCCGAGGCGGCGCGCATCTGCCTTTACCGCGTGGCGCAGGAAGGGCTGACCAACGGCTGGCGCCACGGCGGCGGGGCCGACCAATCGCTCGAGGCGCATAGCGCGGGCGGCACGCTGCACCTCGCGGTGCGCGACCGTGGCCCCGGCCCGGGCCAGGCCCAGCCCGACCCCGATGGCGGGCTCGGCCTGGCCGGGCTGCGCGACCGGGTGGAATCGCTGGGCGGCACCGTCGTCCTGATGCCCCGCGGCGACGGGCCGGGCGCCGAACTGACCATGATCCTGGACCTGGAAGAGAGCCATGACTGACCCGATCCGCATCCTGGTCGCCGATGACCACCCGATCTACCGAGACGGCCTGGCCCGCACGCTGGAAGAAGACCCCGCCTGTCGCGTCATCGGCCAGGCCACCAACGCGCGCGAGGCCGCCGAACAGGTGGCCGCGCTGCGCCCCGACGTGGTCCTGCTGGACCTGTCGATGCCCGAGGGCGGCGGCATGGCCGCGCTCGCCGCGATCCGCGAAATGGAAAACGCGCCCAAGGTCGCCATGCTCACGGTGTCGGAAAACGACGACGACGTGCTGCGCGCGCTCAAGGCCGGGGCCATGGGCTACGTGCTCAAGGGTGTGGCCGGGCCCGACCTGGTGCGGATCGTCAAGGATCTGGCGGCGGGGCAAAGCTATGTCTCGCCCAGCCTCGCCATGCGCATCCTCAACGCCATGCGCAGCGGGTCCGAGCGCGAGGCGCATCCCGTCGACAGCCTGACCAAGCGCGAGGAGGACATCCTGCGCCTTGTCGCCAAGGGCCTGTCGAACAAGGAGGTCGGCCGCGCGCTGGACCTGCAGGAGAAGACGGTCAAGCACTACATGACCACGATCCTGCAAAAGCTCCAGGTCCGCAACCGGACCGAGGCGGCGCTGATGGCCCGCGAACGCTGGGCCGAGAAGCCGGCGCGCTAGGCGCCGCGCGCCCCGGACCCGTCGCCGCTCGGGCGGCTTCGGTTCCGGGGGGGCTTTTCCGGTGTCAGGAAAACAGGATATCGCTGTCCAGCGGCGCGTCGCCGCGCAGCAGCAGGATCTCGTCTTCGAAGGCGATGCGGGTGGCGCTCCCCAGGTCGGTGACGGCAAGGTCCGCAAAACCCGTCGCCCCCCAGGACCGCAGGTCGAGCGTGTCGATCCCGGTCTCGAAGTCGATGACCCGGTCGACCTGGCCGTCACGTTCCAGCACGAAGGTATCGGCCCCGGCGCCGCCGATCATGCGGTCCTGGCCGAAGCCGTCGATCAGCACGTCGTCGCCAGCGCCGCCGCGCAGCGTGTCGCCGCCCCGGCCGCCGTCGATCCAGTCGTCGCCCGCGCGGCCCGACATGAGGTCGCGCCCGCTGGCGCCGAACATGGCCTGCGAACCGGCGCTGCCGGTCAGCTCATCCTCCCCGTCCGTGCCCACGCGGCGGTCCCAGGTCAGGAACTCGGTGCGATAGATGTCCACCTGCTGGTCCAGCGGCGGGGTGCGGTTCCAGGCCCCGGCCGAGATCGACCCGTCGCCCGAAGCGCCGATGTCCCAGCCCATGTAGGGGATGCGCGGATCGTCGCTTTCCAGCTGCATCAGCATCAGCACCGGCGCATCGCCCGAGATGTCGTAGACGTAGATCGCGCCATCGTTGACGTCGTCGCCGGTCGTGGTGTTCAGGTCCGGCCCGTCCCAGCCCGGCGCGCCCACGTAAAGCGTCTTGCCGTCCGCGGTCAGCGCGATGTCCTGGCCGAACTGGTCGAGCACATCGTTGTCACCGGCGGTGAAGGACATGCGCAGCGTCGGCGCGCCGGTCTCGTCCAGGTCGTAGACATGGACGCTGCCCCCGCGCGTCGCGTCGAACAGCCCCGCGGTGCCCACGTCATCGGCCGAGGCGACAAGCACGGTGCCATCGGCCGACAGCGCCATGTGCTCGCCGAAACTGGCGCGGACCCCCGTCGCGGGCTCGGCGATCCGGGCCACGAAGGCCGGCGCCGCGCCCGACAGGTCGTAAAGGTAGATCGCGCCCTGGCTGGTGCCCGACATCTCGAACGGGGCCGAGATCGCGGCCAGCGTCCCATCGGCCGACAGCACCATGCCGCGCCCGAACCCGCCGCCCGCCGGATTTCCGGCGGGAGCCGTGTCGATGGTGTAAAGGAACGTCGGCGTGCTGCCCGAAAAATCGTAGACATGGACTTGGGCCGCCCCGCCGACCGCCGTCGGCTGCACGGCCATGATCATGGCGCGGGTGCCATCGGCCGACAGGACGATCTCCTCTCCGAAGCGGTCGTAGCCGGTCAGCCCGTCCGGCGCCTGCATCGTCCCGGCCAGCAGCGGCGCGGTGCCGCTCAGGTCGTAGACATAGACCATGCCGGTGTCGTTGATGTAGGACGGATCAAAGACCGAGGGGTCTTCCTCGCGGTCATGATCGTCGCCCGGCGCCGAGACCAGCAGCAGACTGCCATCGGCGCTGAGCGACACGGAATAGCCGAAGTAATCGTCGGCGAGCAGCGTCGGTTGCAGCACCGCCAGCGGCGCCGAGAAATCGCTCGTGTCGTAGATATAGACCGCACCCTGGGCCGTGCCCGGAATGTCCGGGTAGGCATGGGGGCCGGCGCCGATGACCATCAGCCCGCCATCGTGGCTGAAGGTGATCTGGTTGCCGAAACCGTAGCCGCTGAACGTGGCCGTGAGCCGCAGGTCTTCCGTCAAAATCGTCATCCTTGAAATCCTTCGAGATCGGCCGATATGCCCGGCCCTGTCCGTGATGATGGACCGCGTCCGCCGCCTCGACGACGGACCTTGGTCCGGTAAACTGCGGCCTACCTGTCGCCCAGCAAGGCGCGCAGGCGGGCGGTGTCGTCCGGGCGCAGCGGGCGGCTGCGCACGACCCGGCCGCGCGGGTCGGTCAGCATGTACCGGCCCTGCCCCATGACCTCGCGCCAGCCCCGGCGGTCGACGATCTCGGCGGCACCGTCGCGGCTGTTCATGCGCACCATGATCTCGCTGGCCGCGCCGGGTTTGGTCCCGGCGATGCGGCGCAGGTCGCCCGTGGTGGCGGCCCGCGTCTCGCGCAGGCGGCCATCGGGGCCGGTGGCGCGGTAGCGACCGCGCTGCACGCTTTCGCGGCTGCCGTCGGCATAGGTCACCGCGGCGGTGTCGATCCGCGCCGGCGGCGCCGGGCGCGGGCCGTTGCCGTCCCGCCCGGCCTTGCCGCCCCCGCTCCCCGGGCTCCCCTTGCCGGATCGCCCGCTGTCCGGGGCCCGGCTGCCCGATGTCGAACTGCCCGGGCCGGAGGCACCCGAGGCGTCCTCCCCGGTCGCGCCCGACCCGGTCGAACCGGAGCCGCCGCTCTCGTCGCCCCGATCGTCCCCGCGATCGTCCGATCCGCCCCGGCCGCTGTCGTCGCCCCGGCTGTCGCCTTCGCCGCTGCGCCCGCGGCCCCGGCCGCCGCCATCGTCGCCGCGGTCGTCGCCGCCCCGGCCCCGGCCGCCACCGTCGCGATCACCGTCATCCCGGTCGCCGTCCTTGGCCCAGCCCGGCAGCGGCCCCGCCACCAAGGCAGAGCCCGCCAGGATCAGTCGCAAGATGTCACGCCTCGTGGTCATTCCCGCCCCCTGAAAACCCCGCCGCGCGGCATCGCGACGGGGATCGCCCCGGGCCTCAGCGCAGCGCGCTCAGGCGGGCCATGTCTTCCTCGGTCGCCATCCGCTCGCGCACCGTCCGCCCGGCGGGGTTCTTGAGCTCGTAGCGGCCGTTCTCGATCTCTTCCTTCCAGCCGGTGGAATAGCGGGCCTCGATCTTGTTCGGACCGGTCTCGTATTCCACGAGACGCCCGACGCGGATCACCTGCGGACCGGCCCCGTTGCCGTGGCGGCCGGCGCTGTCGTCGCTGCCCCGGCCGCGCCCGCCGCGGTCATCGCCCGCACCGTCGTCCGCGCCCCGGCCCCGGCCGCGCCCGCGGTCGTCATCGGCGCCGTCGTCGCTGCCCCGCCCGCGGCCGCCCCGGTCGTCGCCGGGCGCATCGTCCGAACCGCGGCCCCGGCCGCCCCGGTCGTCGCCGGCGCCGTCGTCACTGCCGCGCCCGCGGTCGTCCCCGCCCCGGTCATCGCCGCCCCGGCCCTTGCCGCCATCGTCGCCACCGCGGTCGTCGCCGCCCTTGGCGTAAGCCGCCGGGACGCCAAGGCTCCAGCCGCCGTTGCTGAAATCCGTGCCCAGCGGCGACAGGGACAGCAGCGCGCCGGCCCCGAGAAGAAGAGCCATCCGGCCCAGGTTTTGCGTGATCATGTCGCGATCCTCCGAAAGCTGTGGTGCCGACCATCCGGCAGATCGACCCTGCGCCGTGCCGCGCGACCGGGCCATCCCCGCCAGACCCCTGCGCGCAAGAGGGCCGACCATGCGCCCCGACCTTGCCGGACTTCGCGCGGCCGCGCATCGGACCTTGGTCGGACGCAAGCAGGGCCCCTGGTCTGCCCGGCCCTGGCAAGGCCCCTTGCGCCCCCGGCCGATCCGACCCAATCTGGGCCCAGACGCCCGGCCTGGCCCGGCGCGAACACGAGGGGATGCCATGACCCTGCCCGCCCTTTGCAGACGCCTTGCCCTGTTGCCCCTGCTGGGCTTCGGCCTCGGCTGGACCGCCGCGCAAGCCGAAACCATCGCCCTCGGGCTACTCGCGCAGGAACGCATCGCCCTGACCGCCACGGCCAGCGAGCTGGTAACCGAGCTGCCGGTGCCCGAGGGTACGGCCGTCACCGCCGGCACGCTGCTGGTGCAGCTCGATCCCGGCACGCGCAAGGCGGCCGTGGACGTGGCCCGCGCGCAGCTCGCCATCGCCAGCGCCGAGGTCGACCGGCTGACCGCCGGGGCCCGCGCCGAAGAGATCGCCATCGCCGAGGCCGGCGTCGCCGCCGCCCGGGCCGCCGCGACCGAGGCCGAGGCGACGTTGCAACGCGATCGTCAACTGCTGACCAGCGGCACGATCACCGAGGCCCGGCTGCAGGCCACCACCGCCGCCCGCGACGCGGCCGAGGCCGGGCTGGCCGGCAAGATCGCCGCGCTGGACGAGCTGCGCGCCGGGGCCCGCCCCGAGGACCGCCGCATCGCCGAGGCGCGGCGCGACGCGGCCCTCGCCTCGCTCGCGGCCGAACAGCGCCGGCTCGACGACCTGCAGATCCGTGCCCCACGCGACGGCGTGCTCGACAGCCTGCCCTGGAACCTGGGCGAGCGGGTAACGCTGGGCAGCCCGGTCGCGGTGATGGCCGCCGGGAACCGCCCCTTTGCCCGCGTCTACATCCCCGAGACGGCGCGCGTGGGCCTTGCGACCGGCACCAAGGTCACGCTGCGGGTGGACGGGCTGGACGCGCAACTCACCGGCAGCGTGCGCTGGATCAGCTCCGAGCCTGCCTTCACGCCCTATTACGGCCTCGACCAGGCGCAGCGCAGCCGGCTGGTCTACCTGGCCGAGATCGCCCTGCCCGAGGACGCCCCGGACCTGCCCGCCGGCCTGCCGGTCGAAGTCGTGTTGCCGTGAGCTCCAGGGCCGAGCTGGTGGTCGAGGCGCGCGGCCTCTGCCGCGATTTCGGGCCGAAACGGGCGGTCGACGGCCTCGACCTCGAGATCCCGCGCGGCACGGTCTATGGCCTTCTCGGCCCCAACGGGTCGGGCAAGACCACCGCCATGCGCATGCTCACCGGCCTGCTGCGCCCCAGCGAGGGCACGGCCCGCGTGCTTGGCATCCCCCTGCCCGGCCGCGCCGAGCCGCTGAAAAGCCGCATCGGCTACATGACCCAGGGCTTCTCGCTGTACCGTGACCTGACGGTGCACGAGAACCTGGCGTTTGTCGCCGACATCTACGGCCTCGGCCGCCGCGCCCGCCGCGCGCGCATCGCCGAGTTGATGGAGACCTACGCGCTGGCCGAAATCGCCTCGATCCGCGCCGGGTCCCTGTCGGGCGGGCAGCGGCAGCGGATGGCGCTGGCGGCGGCGGTGCTGCACGCGCCGGGGCTGCTGTTCCTGGACGAGCCGACCTCGGCCGTCGATCCCGAAAGCCGGCGGCTCTTTTGGGAGCAGCTGTTCGACCTGGTGGAGGGCGGCACCTCGATCGTCGTCTCGACCCATTTCATGGACGAGGCCGAGCGCTGCCACCGTATCGCGATCATGGACCGGGGCGTGAAACGCGCCGACGGGACCCCGCGCGAGATGATGGAGGCGATCGCCGGCCGCGTCGTGCAGGTCGAGGGCGCGGACCTGCGCCATGTCGGGCGCAAGCTGACCGGCGCGCCGGGCATCCTGTCGGTCGCCCAGGTCGGCGCGCGGCTGCGGGTGCTGACCCGGCAGGGCGTCGCGGCCCCCCTGGCCACCGTCACCGCCGCGCTGGACGGGGCGGCAGAGGTCACGGCCCAGCCGGTCGCCGCCAACCTCGAGGACGTCTTTGTCTACGCCACGCGGGAGGACGCGCCATGAGGTCCCTGCGCCGCATCCTCGCCATCCTGCGCAAGGAGCTGCTGCAACTCCGCCGCGACCGGACCACGTTCGGCATGGTGGTGATGATCCCGCTGATTCAGCTGATGCTGTTCGGCTACGCGATCAACACCAACGTGCGCAACATCCCCGTGGCGCTGGTCGACCAGGCCCAGACCGGGCTGTCGCGGGCGCTGGTGCAGATGGTCGAGGCGACGCAGGTCGTCACCTTCACCGAACAACATGCCACTTACCAGGAGGCCGAGGCCGGCCTGGTCGCCGGCCGCACCCGCGCCGTGCTGGTGATCCCGTCGGACGTGGATTCTCGGCTGGTGCGCAGCCCGGCGGTTTTCCCGACCTCGGGCACCGGGCCGGACCGTTCGGTGGACCGGCCCGTGGCGCAATGGGTGGTGGACGGGTCCGACACGCTGGTCGCCGCCTCGATCCGGTCGCTGCGGACCATGCCGCTGACGGAACTGTTCCGCCAGGCGCCCAACGCCCAGACGCCCACCTTTGCCACCACGCTGCTCTTCAACCCCGAACAGCGCAGCGTGGTCAACATCGTGCCCGGCCTTGTCGGCATGATCCTGACGATGACCATGGTCATGTTCACCTCGGCCGCGATCGTGCGGGAAAAGGAGCTCGGGAACATGGAGATGCTGATCAACACGCCGATCCGCCCGCTCGAGCTGATGCTGGGCAAGATCCTGCCTTACGTGGTGATCGGGCTGGTGCAGGCGGCGATCATCCTCGGGCTCGGGCACCTGGTCTTCGACGTGCCGATCAACGGCGCGGCGCTGGTGATCTTTGCGGTGACGCTGTGCTTCATCCTCGCCAGCCTGGTGCTGGGGCTGATCATCTCGACCATCGCGTCGAACCAGTTGCAGGCGATGCAGATGACGGTCTTCGTGCTGCTGCCGTCGATCCTGCTGTCGGGCTTCATGTTCCCGTTCGAAGGCATGCCCGAGATCGCCCAGCACATCGCCAGCGCCCTGCCCGCCACGCATTTCGTCCGTGCGATCCGCGGCGTGGTCCTGCGCGACGCCGGGCTGGCGGAACTGGCACCGGACATCCTCTGGCTCTGCCTCTTCACGCTCGCGGGGCTGGTGTTGGCCGCGCTGCGGTTCCGCAAGCGACTGGGCTGACGCGCCGCCGGTGAAGGGCGCGCAGCAGGCCGACCGCTGGCGCCATCCTCGCAAGGGGCGGATTCTGGGCAAGTTGTCAGGGGGTTTCTGGAGCGGGCGACGGGAATCGAACCCGTATCATCAGCTTGGAAGGCTGAGGTCTTACCATTACACAACGCCCGCTCGGTGCAGATCCTGTTATGATATGCTGTTTTTGGGGTCAAGGGCGAACTCGTCGGAGGACGCAACCGACTGCTTGACCAACCCTTCGAGGTCTCATGATACGAGGCGTTCTGCTCGACATCGCCGGGGTGTTCCATGACGGCGACAGCGCTGTTTCGGGATCCGCGGACGCCGTCAGGCGGCTCCGTGATGCAGGTTTCCCTGAACGCTTCCTGACCAATGCGACACGTCGACCCGAACGGGTCATTCTCGACAAACTCCGCAGTTTCGGCATCGAGACGACTTCGGATGACCTTCTGACGCCGGCATCCGCGGCCCGTACCTGGATGGAGACCATGGCCATTCCCCGCATATCCTGCTGTATCCGGACCTGGACGAGGATTTCACCGATGACCCCCGGGACGGACCCGTCGCGAGGGTGGTCGGCGATGCCGGGCCATACCTTACCTACAACCGTCGAAACACGGCCTCCCGCCAGTTGACCAGGGGCGCACCGTTTCTCGAGCTGGCCGCCAACCGCGTGTTTCGTGACACAGACGGCGATCTGAGCCTCGACGCAGGCGCGTTCCTGCGGGCGCCGGAGTACTCCAGCGACACGAATGCCACGCTGGTGGGCAAGCCCACCGCAACATATTTCGCCGCCGGCGCCGACAGTCTCGGCAGCACCCTCTCGGAAGTCGCGATGGTGGGCGACGACACCGAGGGCGACATTGCAGGAGAGCTCTCCGCTGGACTGGGCATGGGTATCCTCGTGCGATCAAGCAAATACCGTCCCGGCGATGAAGGACGAGCAACCCCGACGCCGCCCTGCGTGGCAGACAACTCCGAAGCTGCGGTAGAAATCATTCTGAAACGACGCTGAACCTCTAACCGAAGGACCTGTCGCCGCTTGGCGTTACCAGGACCCTCAAGACGTTCGCAACGAAAAGAAGGGCGGAGAGCGGTCCTTCTCCGCGCATGAAACGAACGACCGCTCAGGGCCGCGCGCATCGTGCAGCGCCGCATGACCGCTTCGAGCCCAATTATATTCTCGGCGACGTTCAGCATATTTGAACGCACAGGGCGTCATGCGGCCGGGGGGTCAGACACCACGCATTTCGGACCTGTTGCGCTACATTCCGCCACCCCACGCGCCGCTCCCGCACGGGGTGTTCTTTCAGCCTAGATCACTCCTCGGCGAAGGGCATCGTCCCGATGCTCAGCCACGAGGCGTGATCCCCGCCAGTGTGGATCACATGTCGCCCCTTGTTGGCGGGCGTCAGGTTTTTCGTTCCCGGCATCGCGCCACCCAGCGTGTTGTGGCCACCGATCGTCAGGCGCAGCGCTTCACCCGGGTAAAGCAGCAGGCCCATCGGAAAGAGTTCGATGTCCAGCGTCACCATCGCACCAGGGGTAAGCTTTTCAACACGATCAAAGCTATGCACAGGCAGATCTTCCGTCGTCTTTTCCGCATCCAGATGACGCATCGAGGCACGCAGTCGCCCGTTCGAGCCTTTGTAGCAAAGGATCGAGGCGCCTGCGCGGGTCATGCCAAACATCTGCGGCCCTTTGTTGGGAACTGTGATTTGCTCAAGCACTTTGCCATCAGCATCGACCTTTTGCAGCAGCACGAAGATGTCCATATCATCCGCCTCAAGAGCTGCAGCATTCAGATGAAGGCGGGGATACCCGACAAAGGCAGTGTTAGCGTCCACTCTCATTTCAAAGCTCACTTGCCCCTCGGGAACGGTTGCGTCGTAGCTAAGGCTACCGGCCTCCGGACTTGCCGTCGTCAGACTGTTTTCGGCGGCATCGAGGTAAAACCGAGTCGTGACGGCCTTTTTCGGCGGGAATTGGTCAGCGACCAGACCGATGCGGTCGTTACCTTCCAGATCGTGCAGCGTGTAACGCACAATCGGCGTATCGTCCCAGCCGTTGTCGATGCCCTTGAGAAAACGGTCGAAGAACTTCAGCAGATCAAGCTGGTTTTCCTCGGTGTAGTAGTCCGGCCATTCCATTGTGGCGTGGATACGTAGCCACTTCTGCTCGGACGCGATGCTCCGCCAGCCACGGAACGTGCCCGGTGTGTGGATCGAGTTCGAATAGCTGGCAACGACATAGGCCGGCACATCGATCTTGGAGAAGTCCGCAGCCCGACGTTCCCAAAGTGAATCGCGCAGGGGGTGGGCGTCGGCATCCATGATCAGGTCTTCACGCTGGTTCTTGCCGATGTAGGCATAGCGCAGCGTTTCCGAGAAGCCGTAGTCGGGGATACCACCCCGCATGATCAGGTCGCGGTAGATGTCGGACATCCCTTCCCACGGTGCAATCGCCGCAAGGTGCGCAGGACGTTCGGCCGCCATGAACCACTGGGATGCCGTCAGATACGAGTTGCCGGATGCCGCGACCTTGCCATTGCTCCAGTCCTGCGTGCCGCACCATTCGACGAGGTCATGGAAATCCTCGCCTTCTTCGCGGCTCCACCAGCGCGAGTCACCGTCGGAATTGTGGCTGCCGCGCGGATCAGGGTGGCAAATGGCATAACCACGGGCGCACCACCAGGCCGGATCGGGGCCTTCGAATTTTTGCAGGCCCGACAGATGGCTCGTACCGATCCCCAGAAGGCCGAAGAGATCGTCATACTGGGGCGCGTTGCCGCGGCTCTTGCCATAGGGGCTCCATGCGACGATCACCGGCACCTTTTCCTCTGTCACGGGGCGCAGCACATCGGTGTAGATCGTCGTGCCATCGCGCAGTGTCACGGCGACGTCCTTTTCGTAAATGATGTCGACCGTCAGCGGTGCGCAGGTTTCGCTCACGCGGAACCCCTTGGGCAGAAAGACCGTGCTGGGCTTGAAGCCGCTGAAGAGGCCATGACGGCTGATGTCATCAGGCAGCGACGGCTGTTTTGCGTAGATGAAGTTGTTCATTTTCTCATTCTTTCATTGGGTTGCCGATCGCGTGGGTCACACGGCGAGGTCGGCTCAGCCGACTTATGCTTGGAGTTTCCGACTCGGATTTAACTCTACATACGTTGATATAAATGTGGCTATGCTTATGTCAACACTTGTTGATTTTATCGGTTGCGGGTACCTTTCGACAAAAGCCCAGCGACCAAGAGACGGTGACTGATCAATGTCCGCACAAGATAAAGCCGACAGTCCCAAGCTCGGGCGCCGTTCGGGCCCCAGCACGACCCGTGACGACGTGCTTCGTGCGGCGCAAAAGCGTTTTGCCCGAGACGGTTTTGATGGAACTTCAATCCGCAAGGTCGCTGCAGATGCCGGGGTTGATCCCGCCCTGGTGATGCAGTTCTTCAAATCCAAGGACGGCCTCTTCGCCGCGAGCCTTACGCTCTCGGACGAGGTGCAGGACCATATCACGGCTGCCTTTGACGGCCCTCGGGATCGATTGGGTCAAAATCTTGCCGTGGCATTCCTGAACCTTTGGGAAGATAGCCAAGACCGGCCGCCTTTGATGGCAGCTCTGCGCGGCGCAGCCTCCAACACTTACGCAGCCGAGCAGCTCGGCCAGTTTGTCCAAAACCGACTGGTCAAGGTGATCGGGCCCAAGGTGGGCAGTGGCCCCGAGGCAGCGCGCCGTGCGGGTCTCGTTCTGTCGATGCTGATGGGGCTGGTCCTGACGCGGAACATAGTAGTCGTGCCATTGACCGCCGACCTTACACGGGCCGAGATTGCTCAGACAATCGCGCCATCGATACAGATCTTGCTCGACGGCGCCTGAAAGCGACGATTGCGCAACGAACATCTGCTTCGTCTCGCTCGCCGGACCCTATGCGCCAGCCAGGATTTGTCAGCCGCGACCGGCGGCTATCACGGATTGCGCTACAGTATTTTCATTGAGGGATGAAGGTCAGGTTTGGGCCGGAACCAGCCGTAACCAGCGCTTGGCATTAAGGCAGGTAGGGCCGCTCACGGGCACTGACCTGGATGGCAGGCTGGGTTTCTCGCGTGCCATACGCTGAGGCTGCTGAACCGGCCGCGATGGGTTCGAGTTTCAACGACGAGCACTCCATCCTCGATCCCGGCCCGGCGAATGGTCGCCTTGGTCAAAGCGACACCCAGAGGTCGGCCCGACACCGTCAGCACCCGCACGCGCTGGTTTTCGACCAGCAAGACCAAGCCCTCTTCGACCAGCAGGTCACATTTGGTCGTGCAGTCCTGCAGCCCCACAAGGCGGTCTTCCGGCCACTCTGCGCATACGATGCGGCGGAGCATTCTGAAGCTTGGAATTGGCGCGTTTCCTGCGGTGCAACGGTGCGGGCCGCTCGCAACTCACATCGTCGAGCAACACCGCGCAAGGTCAAGAGACAACGGCAATGCGATCTGAAAGGCTGGGCACCAGCATCACGATGTT
This sequence comes from Mesobacterium pallidum, assembly GCF_019966535.1. Taxonomy (GTDB): domain Bacteria; phylum Pseudomonadota; class Alphaproteobacteria; order Rhodobacterales; family Rhodobacteraceae; genus Mesobacterium; species Mesobacterium pallidum. The sequence goes on from NZ_JAIMID010000017.1 coordinate 32,392, forward strand.
CAGCCGGAAGGTGATCTTCTGGCACTTGACCTGCGCCCTGCGAAATTCTTCACCCTCCATCAGACAACCTTTCCCGGGTTCATGATGTTGTCCGGATCCACCGTCGCCTTCAGGCGCTGCATCAGGCGGTAGGCGCCACCATGCTCCTTCTGCATGTACCGCTTCTTGCCCGTTCCGATGCCGTGCTCGCCGGAAACGGTGCCGCCGAAGGACAGGGCGATATCGTTGATCGTAGCGGCGAGCGCCTTTGCGCGACAGGCTTCCTCCGGGTTCTCCGGGTCGATCAGGAGGATGAGGTGAAAATTGCCGTCGCCGACGTGCCCGACGAGCGGCGCGGTCAGGCCGGAGGCCGCGATCTCCTGCTTGGTGCGGCGAATGCAGTCCGCCAGCGCAGAGATCGGCACGCAGCAGTCTGTCAGCAGACCCGTCGCCCCCGGTCGTAGCGCGCGGCCCGCGTAGTAGGCCTCGTGCCGGGCGGCCCAAAGTGCATTGCGCTCCTCCATTTTCGTCGACCCGGCAAAGTTGCTGGCGCCATGGGTCTCCGCAATCTCGCGGAAGAGCGCGACCTGCTCGGCGACACCGGCTTGCGTGCCGTGGAATTCGAGGAAGAGATGTGGCTTTTCCGGCAGGCCCAATTCGGGCTTGAACAGGTTCATGCCCCCCATCTGCACATCGTCCAGCAGTTCGATCCGCGCCATGGGCAAGCCGCATTGGATCGCGAGGATCACCATGTTCACCGCGTCATCCACCGTCTCGAAAGCGCAGGTGGCAGATAGGATCGCTTCGGGCTGGCCGTGCAGCTTGACCGTCAATTCGGTGATGACGCCCAGCGTGCCCTCGGCACCGACGAAGAGGTGCGTCAAGTCATAGCCGGTCGAGGACTTGCGGGCGCGACTGCCGGTGCGGATGATCTCGCCGTCGGGTAGCACGACCTCCAGCGCAAGGACGTTCTCGCGCATGGTGCCGTAGCGCACGGTATTGGTGCCGGACGCGCGCGTGGACGCCATGCCGCCCATCGACGCGTCCGCACCGGGGTCGACGGTGAACATCAGCCCCGTGCCGCGCAGCGCGTCGTTCAGCTGCGTGCGTCGCACACCGGGCTGGACCACCGCGTCGAGATCGCTTTCGTGGATCTCGAGCACCCTGTCCATGCGGCTCATGTCGAGGCTGACGCCGCCATCGACCGGGACCACCTGGCCTTCGAGCGAGGTGCCGAAGCCGTAGGGGATCACCGGGCAGCCATGGCGGGTGCAGATCTGCAGGATCTTTGACACCTCCTGCGTGTTCTCCGGAAAGGCCACGGCATCCGGTGCGACGGGGGGAGTGTGGGCTTCGTCATGGGAGTGCTGTTGCAGGATCGAGCTGCCGGTGGACAGCCGCGCCCCCAGCAGATCGCGCAGGGCGTCGAGCGCCGCGTCGCGGGACCGGCGGGTCATGTCTTCGGGCATCTTTGGTTCTTCCAGGTATCAGGTCAGGTTTCGGGCGGCGGCGTCGCGGCGGGTGCGCCCATGTTCATGGCGACTTCGAGCCCGCCAAAGCCCGCGATCATCGCGTCCTGGTCGGCGAAGGCCAGGTCGTTCATCGCCGCTGGGTCGCAGATCGCGTTCAGCGCGGCGGTGAGGTCGGCCAGGACACCGGCGCAGGCGGGGTCCGCGGCGCGGTTGGTGATCTCTTCGGGGTCTGCTTCAAGGTCGAAGAGTTCGGGCGGGAAGCCGTGGTAGTGGATCAGCCTCCACCGCCCCTTGCGCAGCATGTAGGCGCCCGAAACCGCGCCCACGGCGTGATACTCCGAGAAGATCACGCGCTCAGGTTCGGCGGCGCGGGTGGCGATGTCGAACAGGCTTTCGCCGGGCCGGTCGCCTTCGAGGGTCGCGCCGAAGTGGTCGATGATCGTCTGCGAGACGTCGAGCAGACTGACCGGGGTGGAACAGGTGCCGCCCCGATGCGCCTCGGGCACCGCAGGTCCGGCGACGATCATCGGCACGGCCACCGATTCCTCGTACATGTTCGACTTGCCCCACAGCCCGCGCGCGCCAACGTTGTCGCCGTGATCCGAGGTGTAGATCACCGTGGTGTCGTCGAGCTGTCCATTGACCTCCAGCGCGGCCATCAGCTTACCGATATTGTCGTCGAGGAAGCTGCAGAGTGCAAAGTAGCAGCGCGCCGCCAGCAGCCGCTCGTCATGGCTCTCAAAGCCGTCGTCGCCGGTCAGCGCCTGGTTCTGTTTGGCCACCCAAGGGTGGTTCTCGAAGCCGTCCAGCGTGTGCAGCTTGAAGGGCGGCAGGCTACCGGCGGGGTACATGTCGAGGTATTCCTGTGGCACGATCAGCGGGAAGTGCGGCGCGACCAGCCCGACATACAGGCACCATGGCGCGTCGCCCGCCTGCGCCAGCCAGTCCTCGGTCCGGGCGACCACGGCCTGATCGTAGCGGGTGTAATTGCTCTCACCGGGTCCGATGTACGGCCCCAGCATCCGGCCCTCCTTGCGCACCCGTTCGTCCTCGCGCCGGATCGAGCCCCAGACCATGCCGACGCCGTTTGCCACCTGCATCGGGATGTGTTCGACGTCGAAGCCTGCCGGGTCCTCTTCGCTGCGGCAATGCAGCTTGCCGATGGATTCGACGCGGACGCCCTTGTCCTGAAGCGCATGGCCCCAGCCGCGCGGTTTGCCCGTATAGAGCATGGCGTTGTCCCAGAGGCGGATGTCATGCACGTAGCGCCCAGAGGCGAAGGCCGCCCGCGCCGGCACGCAGATCGGCGACGGGGTATAGGCGTCGGTAAAGCGGATGCCCCGCGCCGCCAGCCTGTCCATGTGCGGCGTCTTCACCAGCGGGTGCCCCGCGCAGGACAACGCCCGCGCCTGGTGTTCGTCGGACATGATGACGAGAAGGTTCCTGGAGCGGGTCATGTGTCGGATCCAGTCGGAATATCGGTGGTCTCGGCCGCGATGCTGAGCTTCAGCAGGGCCGAGCGGATCAGGCTGCGTTCCTCGGGGGACAGCGCCTGCATCAGGAAGTCGTTGCGCGCGTCCAGCTCCGGCGTCAGGCGATCCAGCGCGGCGCGGCCTTCGTCCGTCAGGGCCAGCCGGAACTGCCGCCGGTCGGTGGGATGGTCGAGGACCTCCACCAGGCCGCGCGTCTGCAACTGGCTGACGGTCTTGGAAAACTGGCTCTTGTCAAAGCCCAGCACCTTGCGGATCGCGGTCGAGCCGTCGGCGGTATCCATGCCGATCACGCGGATGATCCGCCATTGCGGCAGCGTCAGATCACCGTGTTTCGCGATCAGCGCACGGGCCTGCGCGCCCAGCTTCATCTCAAGCTGGTGGATCATGAAACTCAGCGGAAACGCCGCCTCGATCCGGGCCACGGCCGCGGCATTGTCTTTGTCGTTCTTCGGCACGTCCTGTCCTCCCCTGGAGCCAAAGTTTCGCCGATTTGGCGGACTTGTCAACCTTGTCGTTGATATTTCCACCTCTTCGAGTCAACGTCGGGCCATCAAGGGAGGACACCATGACCCATTTCTTCAAGCCGCTTCTTGCGGTCGCGGCCCTGTGTGCAACGGCCATCACGACCCCGACCGCCACGCTGGCACAGGACTGGACCCCGCCGGGGCCGATCACCATGTATATCGGCTTTGCCGCCGGGGGCGGCGCGGACACGCAGGCCCGCCTGATCGCGCAGGGCATCGAGGAGAAATACAGCTGGACCGTCATCCCGCAGCAGGCGCCTGGCAACTCCGGCCTGACCCTCGCGGCAGAGCTGGCCAAGGCCCCGGCGGATGGCACGGCCATCGGAATGGTGGTGTCGGAGACCATGTCCTATTCGTCGCAGGCCTCCGGCGACCCGGCCTTCGGTTACGAGAATTTCACCATGCTCGCCACCACGGCGGAGTTCCAGATGGGGCTCGTGGCCATGGCGAACGGGAATTTCGACAGCTGGGACAAGGTGAAGGGCGCGGCAGAGGCCGGCACGCCGATCCGATTCGCCACGGCCTCGGACCGACAGGCGGATATGGCATGGCATCTTGGCCAGAAGGTGGGCATCGACTTCAACATCGTCGAAGTGCGCGGCGGCAAGGGCGTCATGGACGGTCTGCGCGGCGGTGACGTGGACATCGGCTGGGTCGCGGGCGCGCAGTCCAAGCCGGTGCAGCAGGGCGAGATGGTCAACATCGCGCGCGGCATCGAGGCTCCGCTGGCCGACAGCCCGGATGCCCCGATGATCACGGAACTGGGCAGCGACTTCCTGCTCGACGGCTACTTCATGTTCATCGCGCCGGGCGGTCTGGAGCCGGCAGCGCGCGAGGCTCTCGGCGCGGCGATCCGTGACGTGGCCGAGGACGGCGCGACCGATGCGAACGGCCTGCTGACCAAGGCCTTTGGCGGCGCGGCGGTGCGCACGGGCGAGGACCTCGACGCCTACATGACGCAGGCCAACGCGGATGCGGCCGAACTGATGAAGGCGGTCGCGGAATAACTCCGCGCGACGGAGCCTCCCCGTGCGACACCCGTCCCTCAGGCTGACCCCGAGCCGTATGCTCGGGGCGGTCGTGATCGTTCTCGCCGTCCTCGCGCTGCTGGTATGGGTGCCCAATGACACCGTCTCCGGCTACGTGCAGTCGAAGCGCGGGCGCGTCTCCATCGGCGACGCCATGGCGCCCGGGCTGGCCTTCGGCCTCATGGCCCTGTCCGGGGCGCTGATCCTTTGGGAGACGCGAAAGTCGGACGCGCCTGGTCAGCCCGACCCCCGCGGTCCGGCGTTTCTCGCGGTGATGCTGGGCATCTGCGTGGTGGCCCTGACGGTCATGATCTGGGCCGGGCCGCTCGCGGTGGCGCTGTTTGCCCCGGACGAGACCTACCGCAACCTGCGCGACGCGGCACCCTGGAAACACATCGGTTTCGCCCTCGGAGGCACGGGCCTCGTGACGGCCCTTGTCTGCTTGGTGGAGCATCGCTTTTCCCGGCTCGCGCTGTTGATCGGGCTGGCGACGGTGGCCGTGCTGATCGGGGTCTTCGACCTCGCCTTCGATGATCTTCTCCTGCCTCCGAACGGGGACCAATGACTGACCTGCTGGACTATATCGGCCTTGGCATGATGGCCGTCATGAATGGCCCCGCGCTGTTCGAGATCGGCGGCATCGGCCTGCCGATCGCGCTGGTCATGCTGGCGGCGGGGCTGTTCACCGGCATCGCCGTCGGCGCGACGCCGGGGCTTGCAGGGCCGATGGCCATGGCGATTTCCCTGCCGCTGCTGATCTCGGCCTTCGGGTTTTCGCCGGACGCGCTGCTGCCGGTCTTTGCCTTCCTGATCGGCATCATGAAGGGCGCGACCCTCGGCGGCGCCGTTCCCGCGATCCTCTTCAACCTGCCGGGCACGCCGGACGCGATGATGACCACGCTCGACGGGCACCCCATGGCACGCAACGGCCAGCCGCGCCGTGCGCTGCGGATCGCACAGCTGTCCTCCGTCGCGGGGGACAGCTTCTCCGACATCGTGCTCTTCGTCTGCGCGCCCTTCCTCGCGGTCGTGGTCGAAGCCTACCTCGACCTGCCGGAAAAGACCGCGCTGCTGATCCTGTCGATCTCCTTCATCGCCGCGGTGATGGGGGCGTCGGTGGGCAAGGGGCTGCTCTCCGTCAGCCTCGGGTTGGTCGTCGCCTATATCGCGTCGGGCAACGACCTGTCGCCCCGCCTGACCCTGGGGTTCGACGCATTGGACGCGGGCGTGCCTCTGATCGCCGCCATCCTCGGCGTGCTGATCGTGGGCGAGATCCTTGCCACGCTGGAGACGCTTTGGCGCAACAACCGGGCGCTCGACGTCAAGACCGAGGCGCATGGCACGGCGCAGGACGGGCTCGCCCCTGGTGACCTGAAGCGCATCACCCCAGTCGTCGCCCGAGGCGCCCTCATCGGCACCGTCATCGGCGCCCTGCCCGGCGTCGGCTCGACCCTCGCGGCGACCCTGTCCTATTCCATCTGCGCGCGCCGGGCCAAGCGCATTCCCGATGCGCAGCCCTTCGGCACCGGTGCGCCCGAAGGCATCGCCGCAACCGAGGCCGCAAATTCCGCCGTCTCGGGCGCGAACCTGATCCCGGTGCTGTCGCTGGGCATTCCCGGCAACGCGGCGGCGGTGTTCCTCATTCTCGCGGCAGACAGCATCGGCGGCTTCAATCCCGGCCCGGCGGTCTTTGCCATGCCCGAAGGCGAGACCAACCCGCAGCTCGTCATCGCCTTCGGTATCTTTACCCTGATGGCCATCGGCAACCTGCTGAACTGGACCGTCGGCGGGGCGGTGATGCGGTCGATGAGCGTGCTGGCCAAGGTCCCCGCGACCCGTCTGCTGCCTGTGGTCCTGCTGGTCTCGCTCACCGCGATCTACGTGCAGGAGACGTCGATGTTCGCGGTCTGGGCGACGTTGGTCTTCGGCGTCCTGGGTTATGCCATGCGCAGGCTCGCCGTGCCCGTCCTGCCCTTCGTCATCGCCTTCATCCTCGCCGGGCCGCTGGAGCGCAGCGCGCGCGAGGCCTTCGCGGCCACCGGCGCCGACCCCTGGTTCCTGTTCTCCAGCCCGACCTCGGTGATCCTGCTGCTGATGGCGCTGGCGGCCCTGGTCTTCCTCGGACGCCAACGCTAGAGCGGCACTTCCCTCGTGTGCTTGATCCGCCGCAGGGCAAAGATGGTCGAGGTGCCGGCCACGCAGTCAAGTTCCAGCAGGCCGCGCATGAGGATGGCTTCGAAGTCGGCGATGTCCCGCACGACCATGTGCAGCATGTAATCCCATTCGCCGGTGACCGAGTAGACCTCGAGGATCGCCGGCTCCGCGTCCACTGCCCTCTGGAAGGCGGCGCGCGAGGGCGCGTCCTGCGATTTCATCCGTACCTGGCAGTAGACATCCATGCCCCGCCCCACCTTGGCCGGATCCACAAGGCGTACGGGCGGGCCGATCACGCCGCGCTCTTCCAGCGCGCGGATGCGGCGCCAGACGGTGGCGGAGGAGGCATTGGTGGCCTCTGCCATCTCTGCCACGCTGGCCGATGCGTCCCGTTGCAGGATCGCAAGAAGTTTCGCTTCCGCATCCGTAAGGTGATGCATTTTTTTCATGAATTGCCAGATTTCGAAAGAACAGGGTCAAATACTGCCCTGCCTGGCGCAAGGTTGAAAGCACTTTTCACCTTCGCCGCGCGACCATGATCGGCAAGGAGGACCCACCATGACCGCCCAGACTCCGATCCTGCGCGACTACGCGCTGTCAGACCGCTATACGCAGACCCAAGGACGTGTCTTCATGACCGGCACGCAGGCCATCGTGCGGATTGCGCTCGATCAGGCGCGGCGGGACAGGGCGCGCGGTCTGGACACGCGCGGCTACGTGTCCGGCTATCGCGGCTCTCCGGTGGGCGGGATCGACCTCGAGATCGGGCGCAATGCCAAGCTGGTCGAAGAGGCGGGCGTCACCTTCCTGCCCGCAGTGAACGAGGAATTCGGCGCGACGCAGATGATCGGCACGCAACAGGTCGAGACCGACCCGCACAAGACCTGCGCGGCGGTCTTTGGACTGTGGTACGGCAAGGGGCCGGGCGTCGACCGGGCGGGCGATGCGCTCAAGCACGGCAACGCCTACGGGTCCTCGCCCCATGGCGGCGTGCTGGTGGTGGCCGGCGATGACCACGGCTGCGTGTCGTCCTCCATGTCGCACCAGTCGGACGTGGCCTTCATGAACTTCTTCATGCCGGTGCTGAATCCGTCGAACGTGGCCGAGTTCCTGCCGTTTGCCGAATGGGGCTACGCGCTCTCGCGGTTCTCGGGGATGTGGGTCGGGTTCAAGGCGATCTCGGAGACGGTCGAGTCGGGCATGTCCTTCGACCTTCCGCCGGACCGGGAGTTCGTCGCGCCGGACTTCACGCCGCCTGCCGACGGGCTGCACTACCGCTGGCCCGACCTCCCCGGTCCGCAGATCGAAGCACGGCTGGAGCACAAGAAGAATGCCGTCATGGCCTTTGCCCGCGCCAACCCGATCGACCGTGCCGAATGGGGGCACAAAGCACGCTTTGGCATCGTGACCACGGGCAAGGCGCATCTGGATGTGCTGGAGGCGCTGCGGCTCCTGGGCATCGACCAGGCGCGCGCCGCCGAGCTGGGGATCGACCTCTACAAGGTCGGCATGGTCTGGCCGCTGGAGCACGAGGGCGCGCTGGAATTCGCCCAAGGCAAGGACGAGCTGCTGGTCGTCGAGGAAAAGCGCGGCATCATCGAGAGCCAGCTGAAGGAGTATTTCTACGACTTCCCCGGCCGCAAACCGCGCCGCATGGTCGGCAAACGCGACGAGAGCGGCAAGCGGCTGATCCCCTGGACCTCCGAGCTTGGCCCGGTGATGCTGGCAAAGCACATCGCGGACCGGCTGGAGCGGAACTTCGTCGATCTCGACCTCGTGGACGTGGCCGCTCATTTCACGCCTGACCCGCGTCCGATTACCGTATCGGGCGCCTCCCGCACGCCCTACTTCTGCTCGGGCTGTCCGCACAATTCGTCGACGAAGGTGCCCGAGGGGTCCGAGGCCTTTGCCGGGATCGGCTGTCACTTCATGGCGTCGTGGATGAACCGCAACACGACCTCGCTGATCCAGATGGGCGGCGAAGGGGTGAACTGGGTGGCGCGGTCGCGGTTCAACGGCAACCGGCACGTGTTCCAGAACCTCGGCGAGGGGACGTATTACCACTCCGGCTCGCTGGCAGTGCGGCAGGCGATTGCGGCGAAGACCAACATCACCTTCAAGATCCTGTTCAACGATGCCGTCGCCATGACCGGCGGGCAGACTGTCGACGGACCGATCTCGGTCGAGGCGATTGCACGGTCCGTGCTGGCCGAAGGCGCGAAGCGGGTCGTCATGGTCTCGGATCAGCCGGAGGGGCTGCCGCAGGTGGCAGGCGTTCAAAGCTATCACCGCCGCGACATGGACCGGGTGCAGCGCGATCTGCGCGAGATCCCCGGCACCACGGTCCTGATCTACCAGCAGACCTGCGCGACCGAGAAACGGCGCCTGCGCAAGCGTGGTAAGATGGAGGATCCGAAGAAATTCGCCGTCATCAATCCGCTTGTCTGCGAGGGCTGCGGCGATTGCTCGGTCGAGTCCAACTGCCTCAGCGTCGAGCCGCTGGAGACCGAGTTCGGCCGCAAGCGCAAGATCAACCTCAACACCTGCAACAAGGACTTCACCTGTGTGAACGGCTTCTGCCCCAGCTTCGTGACCGTCGAAGGCGCAACGCTCAAGAAGGGCACGCAGCGCGGCGAGGCGACGTTCGAGCGGTTGTCGAAGGGGCTGCATCAGCCCGACATGCCCGCGCTGGACCAGCCGTGGGACATCGTCGTCACCGGCGTCGGCGGCACCGGCGTGGTGACCGTCGGGCAGTTGATCGCCATGGCGGCGAACCTCGAGGGCAAGAGGGCGAGCGTGCTCGACTTCATGGGCTTCGCGCAAAAATTCGGCCCGGTCATCAGCTACATCCGCATGGCGCGGGACGCCGCCCAGGTGAACCAGGTGCGGGTCGAACCGGCCTCGGCGGATGCGCTGATCGGCTGCGACATAGTGGTCAGTTCCTCGCCCAAGGCCTCGCAGACCTTCCATCTCGGCACGCGCGGCGTGGTGAACACCGCCGTCATGCCAACGGGCGACCTGGTGCAGAACCGCGACGCGGACCTCAACGCCTCTGCTCGGCTGGAAGCCATCGCAGGCGCAACCGGGGGTGTCAGCACGTTCGACGCCAACGCCCTTGCCGAGGCGCTCTTGGGCGAGACGGTCTTTGCCAACGTGATGATGCTGGGCGCGGCCTGGCAGGCGGGGCTGGTGCCGCTGACGCTCGACGCGCTGATGCGGGCGATCGAGTTGAACGGCGAGAAGCCCGACCTGAACAAGCGGGCGTTTTCATGGGGCCGAATGGCGGTGCAGGACCGCGCCGCCGTCGAGGACGCCGCCGGGCTGACCGCCGCGCCGGTGCAGACGCTGGACGAACAGATCGCCCGGCGTGTGGCTTTCCTGACGGACTATCAGGATGCGAATTGGGCGGACACCTACCGCAAGGAGATCGACCGTATCCGCCTGGCCGAAACCCGTGTGAGCGGCGGTGCCGGCCCGCTGACCGAAGCCGCGATGAAAGGTCTCTTCAAGCTCATGTCCTACAAGGACGAATACGAGGTCGCCCGGCTGCACACCCAGACCGGCTTTATCGAAGGTCTGACGGACCGCTTCGACGGCGCCTTCACGGTGACCCACCACCTCGCCCCGCCGATGCTGCCCGGCAGGGACGCCCGTGGCCGCCCGCGAAAGCGCGCCTTTGGCCAGTGGATCCGCCCCGCGATGCGCCTGCTCGCCAAGGGAAAACGCCTGCGCGGCGCCGCCTTCGACCCCTTCGGCCGCGCCAAGGAACGCCGCATGGAGCGCGCCTTGATCGCCGCTTTTCGCGGGGTAATCGGCAACCTGTCGGAAAGTTTGACCGCAGAGAGCTTGCCCGAAGCATTGGCGCTGCTGCGTTCCGTCGAAAAGGTGCGCGGCTTCGGCCCGGTCAAGCAGGAGACGGCGGATATCGCCCTCCAAGAGTTGATTGGATTCAGACATTTCTGACGGGAAGTTACCTTCCAAGGGTCAGCCCTGCGACTTCGCGACGGCGCACTGCGGCGTCGATGTGGGAAGCATTCGCATCGCGCGCCCATCTTCCGGGGCCACCGAAAGCCGCGCCATGCCGTGTCAATCCGTAGCAGCCCGGCAAACACACCGTGAGCGGCGTTTCAGTCGACGTCCAGCGTGTCGGGCAGCGTTCCCGCATCGCGGTCCACGTGAAAGTCGACCCGGTTCGGGAGACCGGTGAAATCGCGCTGAACCTCTCGGTCCGGGTCGACCGGTGGCAGGTTGTCCTTGCCTGGCGCAAGACCTGTCAGCGACGGGCGCAGGAGGGTGCGCAGAATGGCCGCGCGGCCTGCGGGTCGTCCGCCGATGAACAACTCGGCCTCGCCTTCGAGAGTAACCGTCCGGGTTAAGACCATACTCAGCTGACCGCGTCCGGAAGGCTTCGTGTTGGTGGATGTCAGTCGCGTGACCTCCCGTCCCGCATCATTGTAGATGTAGACCAACCGATGGCCGGTGATGTCCAGCATGTATCCGCCGTCGTGATTGCCAAAGGCCAGAAGCGTGCCGTCTTCCGTGCCCAGAGGGCGCTCCAGAACGACGTCGATGCGAGGCCTCGGCCAGGACGGGGCCGGGTTCTGCGGGGAGAGTGGCGATGGCGGGTAACAGGGCGAGCTGTCGCGCCATCTGGGCACACCGGGGCGCAGCGGCGGCGCGAACAGGGCATCACTGTCGTCGAGCGGCAGAACGCCATAGCGACCAGCCTCGGCCCACCCGCGTTGTATCATCTCGGCAAGTTCCTCGGGCTGCGACACGGCAAGGACGTTCAGCGCGGAGAAATCCTCGTCGAGGTGATAAACCTCCCGGGCCTGCGACGTGGAATCATCGCCGTTTCCGTGCTTGGTCACCGCTTTCCAGCCGCAGTGCCAGACCAAGCGCTGGCCGTACATCCCGAAATACCGGGTTTCCTTTCGGGTCGGCGCGTCCGGCGCACCCAGCGCATGGGCGAAGCTTTCGCCATGGATCGGCATCTGGGCCACGCCCTTGATACTGTCGGTCGCGGTGACGCCGCAGAGTTCAAGGATCGTTCCCGAGATCCAGGTGACATGGGCGAATGGCTGGCGCATGCTGCCCGCGTCGGCGATGCCTTCGTCCAGCTTACGGTCATCGGGTCCCGGACTCCGCCGCCAAGGGTGAAGGATTTGAAGAGCTTCAGCGGGGTGTTCGACGCCTGAGCCCAGCCCCAGGGATAGGTCGTGGCGCTGCGGGGCCCGCCGATCAGGTCGAAGTCGCGGGTCGCGTCCTCGTAGGTTTCGGGACTCTGGTTGAACCAGCGGATCACGTCCATGGTGCCCGGCGGATCGCAATCGACCGAGGCGCCGTTGTCGGAGATCAGCACAATGATCGTATTGTCGCGCCGCCCCGTCCGGTCGAGAAAATCGAGCACCCGACCAAAGCTGTGATCGGCGTGATCGAGGAGCGCGGCACAGGCTTCCTGCAAACACTCGGCGACGGTTCTCTGCTCGGGTGTCAGGCTGCGCCCGGTCAACAGACTGGCGCGTGTCGGAGAGCACAGCGTCGTTGTGTGGAAGTTCGAGAACCGGAACCCGTCATGGGCGAGGCTGTCGAAATTCGGGGTGTCGATCCCGGGGCCGAAGCATCCGAGATCGGACTAGCCGACGTCGTCGAGCACCACGTAGATCACGCTGGGGGCGCCCGGCGCGGCGGACGGAAACCCGGCGTAGCTGCGCTGGGACTTGTGATGCGTCAGGCCAAGGTGGGGGGATTTGGTCATGGGTATGGTCCCCGGATCAGTAGGCGGTGCTGCACCGAAGGTAACGTTTGAGCAGCGTGCGCCCGATCAGCCGCCAGGCCCGGTCGGTGCCGAAGCCCAGGAGGCCCAGCACGACGATGGCGGAGAACATCCAATCAACCGGGAAATAGAGCCGCGAGGCCCAGATGATGTCGCCAGGCCCGCGGTCGGCGGCGAGCATTTCGGCGGCCACGCTGACAAGGAAGGACGAGGCGAGCGCCAGCCGCATCCCGACATAGATCGACGGCAGCGAGGCGGGGATGACGCAGCGCCGAAACACTTGCACCGGTGTCGCGCCAAGGCACTTGGCCGCATTGATCTTGTCGGTCGAGATCGAGGCCACGCCGCTTGCCCTGGTCACGATCACGATGAACCCGGTGGCATAGGCGATAAGCAGGATCTTCGACACTTCGCCTGCGCCAAACCAGACAATGAACAGGGTGACGAGCGCGAGCGCGGGAACAATGCGGAAGCAGTGGATGAACGGGTCCACCATGGCGCGGGTCACGCGCGACGATCCCACCAGGAGGCCCACGGGAATGGCAACCGCGCTCCCCAGGATCCAGCCGCCGAGAATGTGCCTCATCGAAATCAGGATCGAGGAGATCAGGGTGCCGTTCAGCAAGAGCTCCCAGGTCGCGGCGAGGGTCGACAGGGGCGAAGGCAGGAAAGTGTCGTCGATGAACCACGACGAAGTGATCTGCCACAGCACCAGGATGGTGCAGACGCTGAGCGCCGACAGGAGGAAATCGGATTTCATGGCACGTCCGATTGGGTGGAGGATTCCCGTTCGATGTCGGCGTCGATCGCGCGGACAGCGTCTGCAAACCACACGCCGAGATCGTCGCGCGGATTAGGCAAGTCGATGTCGCAGCTGCGCGTGATGTTGGCGCGCGGACCCCGGCTCATCACGGCGACGCATTGGCCAAGGGTCACGGCCTCGCGAATATCATGGGTGGCGCAGACCATGGTGCGGCCCGTCTTCTGCCAGATCGAGATCAGCTCTTATTGCAGGACCCCGGCGTGTCAGCACGTCGATCGCGGCGAAGGGTTCGCCAAAGAGCTCCAGGTCCGGCGCGGCGGCGCGCGATCTGCACCCGTTGCGTCATGCCGCCGGACAGCTTGTGGGGGCACTTGCGTTCGTGACCTTTGCGGCCAAGGAGTGTGATGTGTTCCATGGCGATCCGGGCGCAATCGGATTTCGATTTCCTGGCCACGGACGGTCCGAAACCCACGTTCTGTTCGACAGTGAGACATTCAGAGAGCGGGTCGTCGATTGATTGAAATACCATCCAGCGCCGCCGGTTCGGGCCACAGATCGGTTGGCCATGGGCCGTCACCCGACCTTTTGTCTGGGTCTTGGTGCCCGCGACGATCTTGCGCAGGGTGGACTTGCCCGAACCGCTGGGTCCGACAAGGACGAAGAACTCACCGTCGGTAATGTCAGGCGACAGCTCCGCAAGGATCAGATCGCTGCCGACCGACTGATCGGGATAGGCCATTCCGACCCGGTCAAAGCTGACACCGGGACAGGCCGCCCGTAGCTTTGGTGTCCGTCACGCAATCATTCCCCGAGCTGGACGGCGTCAGGCGACACCTGCACGAGGTAGTCGGGATCGACGACGGTATCGAAGGAGATATCCGCGTCCATGGTGTCGGCGGCAAAGGCCAAGATCGCTTCGAATCCCGGACGCTCATAGTCGGTCAGGGCAATCTCGAAAGTGTTGTATACCCCAGCAGCCCGAGCACTGCGTCTTCCGGCGCGCGGGTGTGCGACGCGACGATGGCTGCTGCGTCTTCCGGGTTGTCGGTGATATGGGCGCTGGCGGCAGCCGTCGCTTCGAGCGCCGCAACCACCGCGTCCGTGTTCTTTTCGGCAAAAGTCGTGGTGCCGGTGATGTAGGCGCTGGAACTGGGCCCGGCAGCGCCGTCATCGACCAGGATGCAGTGCGCGCCATCCTCGATGGACCTTTCGGTGCCGTCGGCCCAGACGAACGAAGGATCGATGCGGCCCGACTTGAGCGAAGCAACCAGTTCGACGCAGCTCGTGAACCCGACCAGGTCGGCATCGTCCTGGCTCAGCCCGTTCGCCTCGAGGTACTTGACGGTCACGAGGTGCTCGAGTCTGCCAGTGGCGATCCCGATCTTCCTGCCCTTGAGCTCGGCGGCAGTCACGATCTCGTTGGCGACCACCAGCTTGTGCCAGCCGGGGTTGGCGCGGAAGATGCCCGCCAGACCCATCAACCGGCCATTGGTGGCGAGGTTCTTGAGCACGGCAGTGCCCGCGTCGACCCGGAGAACCCCTGCAATCTCGGGGTCGGCCAGTTCCGCCGCGTTCAGCGTTTCCAACGTCGCGCCTTCGGTCACGATGTGGCCATGCAGCGGCGGCAAGACATCGTTGATCCTGTCCGTCTGACAGGCGTCAAATGGCACATCCGGCACGATCTAGTGATCGATCAGAACGCAAGGTTTCCCGTTCGCAAGGAACAGCCAACGCGGATAGCCCAGCGGTCTGGGCGCATCCCATTCGAAGCGGTTGGTCAGCGTATGGCGCGGCGTCACGTTCCAGTTCGATCAGACCCGGTGCCATGCCCGCCGCTTCGATCATGCGCCAGAACCCGAAGGCGCCGCCCGGCGCATTGTAGATCATCGGTTCGGCACCGAATGTGCCGAACCGATGCTTGCGGTTGATGACGCACTTGGCGATCAGGTCCGAATAGGCTTCCCGCATCGAATTGCGGCTGAAGCCCAGGTGCGGTTCATCTCCACTTCCGCAGGAAGCTTGTCACCGGGTGTCAGGCCCTGCTCGGAAATTTGGGACATGATGTATTCGGCAACCGTACTTGCCAGGGTCGGCCTGCTGTTCGCTGTCGTCCCGCCCTCAAGAGGTAGGACGTCCGACCACGTTGCTTCGGCAACATGGGTCTGGCGAGATAAATATTGCCGGCCAGCGCACGAGGAGCCGAAAGACTGTCCTGCTGCAGTCCCAAATCCTCGCGTGCGCAGGCGCCCTCGAGACCATCGCAGCCCGTCACCGAGGGATCGACACTCGCAAGCGATTTCGATGGGTTGGTGAGGATTCCGGGGGGAGTGTACCTGATCGGGCACGACGGACCCGAGGCGAATGTCGGCGACCGCTTAGGGCCCGTGCGACAGATCTCGTTGCCCGGGTCCCGGATATCGAAATCGACCGTCACCAATGCAGTCTTCGCGCGTTTCATCGCCGAATCCGGCTATGTCACCGATGCCGAGAGGCTTGGATGGTCGTTCGTCTTCGCGCCACAAAGGCATCCGGACGCCACGGTGTTTGAGGACGAGGACACGACCGCGCCCGAGCTGTGGCTGCCCGTTGCCGGAGCCTCCTGGCATCGACCTGACGGGCCGGGCAGCACCCTGTTATGCGCGCCGATCACCCGGTCGTCCATGTGTCGCGTCGTGACGCCAAGGCGTTCATGGCCTTCTACGGCAAACGGCTCCCGACCGAGAGCGCGTGGGAAGTCGCGGCGCCGGGAGGGTCGGATCACGCGATTTGGCCGTGGGGCAATACGCTGCATCCAAACGGCAGACCCATGTGCAACATCTGGCAAGGCCGGTTCCCTGACAGCAACACAGGCGAGGACGGAAGGCTCGCACACCTCGGCCGCAAGCTTTGCCGCGAATGGCTACGGCTTGTTCAACATGCTCGGAAACGTCTGGGAATGGACATCGTCGCCGTGGCTGGCCGACCCCACGATCCGGTCCATGCGCGGTGGCTCCTACCCGTGCCACGCTAGCTATTGAAACCGCTACAGGGCCTCTGCACCAACATCGAACCACGTGATTGCCACCTCCAGCCACCGGGGATTCCGGTTCGCAGCTCAGGCCGCTGTGGTCTTGGCGCACAGATGTAAGCTTACGCATCGTGGCAAGGGGATGTTCCGCATTCAGTACGATCCCCCAAGCGCACTGCGGCGAAATTCTACCATCCACCGATGCTGCCTCGACGGGTAAGCGGCCCTTTGCCGCCATTCGTGTGTGATGCAACGAACGACGGCAGTCAGCCCGTTGCGACCTCAAGTCAAGCTGAATTTCGACATGTGACACCGGCTCGACCTGCCGCCCCCGGGGCACGACACAGCATTGCAGTGCGCCAATGGCCCACTGCAATGCTGCTCAACGACTCGAGGGGTCAGGACCGTTCGGCCAAGGTGCCCTGGTACGCGTTCAAGGCGTCGATCATTTGCGGTCCAGTCGGGCGCTCCGCGCGGGCGCAGAACTCGGACCAGATGGCTCCGTGAGGCAGGCTCTTGAACTCTTCGGTCAGCATCAGACGGGTCGTGAAATCGAGCTCCGACTCCGCCGCGCGCAGCCGGTCGATCGGTGTCAGCAAGGCTTCGAGCAACGCCTTCTGCATGTTCCGCACGCCGATGACCCAGGCGGCTGTCCGGCTGATCGTGGCGTCGAAGAAATCCAGCCCGATCCGGGTGCGGGCCAACAGGTCGGCAAAGACGATCTCCTGCGCCATCGCCCGGATGCTGTCGTCCAGCAGGATCACGTGGTCGCTGTCCCAGCGCATCGGGCGGGAGACGTGCAGCAGGATGTCCTGGACCGAAAGCGCCACGGCGGTCAGCTTGTCAGCCACGTTCTCGGTCGGGTGGAAATGCCCCATGTCGAGGCAGAGCGCCGTCTGGTTGCGGATCGCGTAGCCCATGTAGAACTCGTGACTGCCCACGGTCATGGCCTCGACGCCGATGCCGAAGAGCTTGCATTCCACGGCATCCAGCAGATGCGTGCGATCATGCTTGGGCGCAAGCATCGCATCCAGCGACGCCTCCAGCCGCCGGCGCGCGCCCATACGGTCGACGGGGTTGTCCTTTGACCCGTCCGGCACCCAGATGTTGTTGACCACCTCGCCGCCCTGCGCCGCGCCCATCTGCGCCGCGATCTCGCGGCAGCGGCGGCCGTGTTCGATCCAGAAATCGCGGATGCCCGCGTCGGGGTGCGACAGGGTCAGGTTGTCGTCCGCCTTGGCGTGGGCAAAGAAGGTCGGGTTGAAGTCCAGTTTCACGGCCTGCTCTTTCGCCCAATCCACCCAAGGCGAGAAATGCCGGTACTCGATAGCGTCCCGGTCCGGAGACTCGTCCGTGTCGAGGTAGAAGGCGTGCAGGTTCAGCCGGTGCTTGCCCGGGATCAGCGAATAGGCAAATTCAAGGTCGGCGCGCAACTCTTCCGGCGTGCGTGCGCGGCCCGGGTGGTTGCCCGTCGCCTGAATGCCGCCGCCGGACGTGCCGGTGGCGCGCTCGAAGCCGCGGACATCGTCGCCCTGCCAGCAATGCATGGAAATCGGGATGGTTGCGAGGGCCGCCAGCGCGGCCTCGGTGTCGACACCCCATTCGGCAAAGGCCGCGCGGGCCTGGTCGTAGGTCATGTGAAATCCTCCCTTCTGGCGGGTTTGACCGCCTGCGCCTTGTCGGGGCGCCGGTGGGGTAAACCCCACCCTACCCATTGATGCGACCGCCCCAAGGGCCGCAAGCCATCCGCGTGGCACATCCCGATGCCAAAGGCCGTCGGGTGGGGTTTTACCCCACCGCGCCGGACCTCAGCGCGTGAACGCCTCCTTGTTCCCGGCATCGACGTTGATGATGTTCCCGGTGGACTTGGCCGACCGGTCGGACGCGAGGAAGTAGGCTGCCTCGGCAATGTCCTCTGGCAGCACAGAGCGTTTCAGCATCGACCGCTGGCGGTACATCTCCTCGAGCCCACCCTTGTCCGTGCCATAGGTCGAGGCGCGCTGTTCCAGCCATTCGCCTTCCCAGATCTTCGAGCCGCGCAGCACCGCGTCGGGGTTGACGACGTTCACGCGGATGCCCGCCTCGGCCCCCTCCAGCGCGAGGCATCGCGCCAAATGGATTTCCGACGCCTTCGCCGTGCAGTAGGCGGAGGCGTTGGGCGAGGCCGCGAGGCCGTTCTTCGACGCCACGAAGACGACGGAGCCACCGATGCCCTGCACGCGCATCACCTTGAACGCCTCGCGCGAAACGAGGAAGTAGCCGGTGGACAGGATGTCCATGTTCTTCTGCCAAAGCGCCAGAGAGGTTTCCTCGATCGGCGCCGAAGACGCGATCCCGGCGTTCGACACGAGGATGTCGATGCCGCCGTATTCCACGGCCAGATCGGCATAGGCGGCAGAGACGGCGGTCTCGTCGGTGACGTTCATCTCGACCGAGCGGACGACGTCGTGGCCATAGGACTGCGTCAGTGCCTCTTTTGCCTGGGCCAGCGTCTCGGGGTTGATGTCGGCCAGCATGACGCATGCCCCTTCGGACAGGTAGCGGTCCGCCGTCGCCATGCCGATGCCGCCCGCGCCACCGGTGACCAGCGCAACGCGCCCCGCCATGCTCTTCGGCTTGGGCATCCGTTGCAGCTTGGCCTCCTCGAGCAGCCAGTACTCGATGTCAAAAGCTTCCTGCTCCGGAAGGCCGACGTACTCGGAAACCGACGAAGCGCCGCGCATGACGTTGATCGCGTTGACATAGAACTCGCCGGAAATCCGCGCGGTGGCCTTGTCCTTGGCAAAGGTGATCATGCCGACGCCGGGGACGAGATAGACCACCGCGTTCGGATCGCGCAGTGCGGGGCTGTCGGCGTGCTTGCAGCGGTCGTAGTAGGCGGCGTAGTCGTCGCGATAGGCCGCGATCTGGTCCGCAAGCCCGTCCAGCACTACGTCGATGTTGTTTTGCGCCGGATCGAAGTCGATCACCAGCGGGCGGATCTTGGTGCGAAGGAAATGGTCCGGGCAGGACGTCCCGAGCGCCGCCAGATCACGCATGTCGCAGGCGTTCACGAATTCCAGCACGGCGGCGCTGTCCTCGAAATGGCCGACCATGTGCTGGTTGCCCGAGACGAAACCGCGGATCGCAGGCATCAGACGGGCGGCGATCGCACGGCGCTGTTCGGGAGCAAGCGAGTCGTGGATCGGCCCGCCAAAGGCGGCGACGCCCGCCGTCTTGTCCGCGAACCAGTCCATCGCCTTCTGGATGATCTCCAGCGTAAGCTCGTAGCAGGCCTTGGCATCGTCGTCCCAAGTGAACAGCCCGTGGCTTTCCAGAACCACGCCTTTCGCCTCCGGGTTCTCCAGTGCGAACTTCTCCAGCCAGAGACCCAGTTCGTAGCCCGGCTTTTTCCACGGCAGCCAGCCGATGGTGTCGCCGAAAATCTCCGCCGTCAGCTCTTTCGAATTCTTCGAGGCGGCAATCGCGATGATCGCATCCGGATGCATGTGGTCGACGTGCTTTTTGGGGACATAGGCGTGCAGCGGCGTGTCGATGGAGGCCGCGCGGGGGTTCAGGTTGAAGGTGCAATGCGGCAGGTAGCCGACCATCTCATCTTCGAATTCCACGCCCCTGTACTTGCCCTTCAGCGCGCGCAGCTTGTCCATGTAAAGCGTGGCGAACCCGTCCATCTTGATGGAGCCGACATCGCCACCAGACCCCTTCACCCAGAGCACTTCGACCTGCTCGCCGCTGAGCGGATCGGTCTCCATGACCTTGGCCGAGGTGTTTCCGCCGCCGTAGTTGGTGATTCGCTTGTCCGAGCCCAGAAGGTTGGAGCGGTAGAGCAGTTTCTCGGGCTCGGTCATGGCTGCCGCGCGGGCGTCATCCCACTGGTTTTGCAGCCGGTCCTCGTTGCGGGTCAGCATGGTCATCCTCCCTGGAACGCCGCAGGATGCGGCCCAATACGTTGCGGTCAGCCTGAGCGGATTGGGGCCGCAAGTCAAGCAAAGACAATCATAAACAATCATGCTGCACCGCAATATGATCGAAACTGAAAGAAAATGATTGACCAAGACAGTGAATCAGGCATTCTTGGTGAACGGGAGGACGCAATGCACGAGACGGAACGCCACAGGATCATTCTATCCGCGGTCCAGGAACGCCCGGTCGCGACGGTGGCCGAACTGGTCGCCCTGACCGAGACATCCGAGGCCACGATCCGCCGCGACATCGCGACGCTTGACACGCAGAAACGCCTGCGTCGGGTGCGGGGCGGGGCCGAGGCCCTGACGCCGCCCGCGCTGCCGGGACTGGCGGGGCGCCCGTTCAGCGTCAACCAGACGATCAACGCCGAGGCCAAGGCGGCGATTGCCCGCGAGGCGGTGGCGCTGTGCCGGGACGGCGAGCCGATCATCATCAACGGCGGGACGACGACCTTCCAGATGGTGCATCCGCTGGCCAACCGGCGCGTGCAGGTGCTGACCAACAGCTTTCCCATCGCGGAACACCTTCTGCGCCACACCAAGAACACGGTGATGGTGCCGGGCGGCGCGATCTACCGCGAGCAGAACATCATCCTGTCGCCCTTCGACAACGACATGACCCGGCATTTCTATGCGCGGCGCATGTTCATGGGGGCCTACGGGCTGGCGCCGATCGGGCTGATGGAAAGCGATCCGCTGCTGATCCAGGCCGAAGAGAAGCTGATCGGCCAGGCGGACGAGCTGGTGGTGCTGGTGGACAGCTCGAAATTCGAGAACCGGTCGAGCCTGGTGCTCTGCCCGCTCGACCGTATCGACGTCGTCATCACCGACGAAGGCATTTCGGACCGCGCCGTCTCCATGCTGGAGGCGGCCGATATCCGGGTCATCGTGGCGCAACGCAGCGCCGCGCGTGCAACGAGCGCCGGCTAGGCGCTTTTCCAGGGAGGAAAGACTATGAAACTGACACGCAGATTGTTCGGTGGCGCGGCCATGGCGACGGCGCTGATGGCAGGGTCGATGGCGCAGGCCCAGGACCCGGTGCGCATCGCGCTGGTCGTGAAGGCGCTGGGCATCGGCTTCTTCGAAGCCGCAGCCAAGGGCGCGGAGGAAGCCGCCGCCGAGCTGGGCAATGTCGAGGTGATCTACACCGGCCCGACCGACACCACCGCCGAGGGCCAGATCGAGGTCATCAACGCGCTGATCGCCCAGCAGGTCGATGCGATTGCCGTGTCGGCCAATGACACCGACGCGCTGGTGCCCGCGCTGAAGAAGGCGATGCAGCGCGGCATCACGGTCATCTCCTGGGACTCCGGCGTCGCGGCCGAGGGGCGTGAGCTGCACCTGAACCCGTCCTCGAGCCCGCTGATCGGCAACATGATCATCAAGATGGCCGCCGACGAGCTGCCCGAGGGCGGCCAGGTCGCCGTCTTGTCCGCCACCACCACCTCGACCAACCAGAACACCTGGATCGCCGAGATGAACAAGGTGCTGGGAAATTACGAGGGCATCGAGGTGGTGGGCACCGTCTATGGCGACGACCTTGCCGACAAGTCCTACCGCGAGGCCACCGGCCTGATGCAGACCTACCCGGACCTCAAGGCGATCATCGCGCCGACGAGCGTGGGCATCGTCGCCGCCGCCCGCGCGGTCGAGGATGCAGGCAAGGTGGGCCAGGTCAACGTGACCGGCCTGGGCCTGCCCTCCGAGATGGCGGGCGCGATCGAAAGCGGCGCCTCCAAGTCCTTCGCGATCTGGAACCCCATCGACCTTGGCTATTCGGCCACGATGCTGGCCTACCAGCTGGCCACCGACGCCGCCGAGGCCGCGCCGGGCGCCGAGATCCCCATGGGCCGCATGGGCACGCTGACGCTGGACGACAACACCGAGGGCGCGATGGCCGATCCCTTTGTCTACGACGCGTCGAACATCGCGGACTTCAAGGACATCTTCTGATCTCCTCCCGTCCCGGCGCCGCTTTGGCGCCGGGGCACGACCCCGGGGCCGCCTGGCGCCCCGGGGCGCGCCCATTCCCATGATCCAGCGGAGGCCACGATGCAGATGAGCGTCGAGTCCCGGCAGTTCGACGGCACATCCGCGGATGTGCCCGTGCTCGAACTCAAGGACATCACCAAGACATTCCCCGGCGTGAAGGCGCTGGATGGCGTCTCGCTGGAGCTCTATCCCGGCCAGGTCACGGCCCTGATCGGCGAGAACGGCGCGGGCAAGTCAACGCTTGTCAAGACATTGACCGGCATCTACCAGCCCGACGGCGGCGCGATCCACGTCGCGGGAGAGCAGGTGCGTTTTGCGACCGCACAGGATGCCTCCGCCGCGGGGATTACGGCGATCCATCAGGAAACCGTTCTGTTCGATGAACTGACCGTGGCCGAGAACATCTTCATCGGTCACGCGCCGCACGGACGGTTCGGCCTGATCGACTGGAAGACGATGCGCGTTCGCGCTGCCGAAATCCTCGCGCGCATCGACGCCGATCTCGACCCGGACACGCCGCTGCGTGATCTTGGCATTGCATCAAAGCACCTCGTCGCCATCGCGCGCGCGCTGTCCGTCGATGCCCGCGTCGTGGTGATGGACGAACCCACCGCCGCGCTGTCGCACAAGGAGATCGAGGAGCTCTACGAACTTGTCGACCGCTTGAAGGCCGAGGGCCGCGCGATCCTGTTCATCTCGCACAAATTCGACGAAATCTTCCGCATCGCGGACCGTTACACCGTCTTCCGGGATGGCACCCATGTGGGCGCGGGGTTGATGACGGAGGTGACCGAGTCCGACCTCGTGCGCCTGATGGTCGGCCGTGACGTGAACCAGATATTCCCCGAGCGCGCCAGGAACCCGGGGGACGAGGTTCTGAAGGTGGCCGGCTACGCCCACCCCACCGAGTTCGAGGACATCAATTTCACCCTGCGCCGCGGCGAAATCCTTGGCTTTTACGGTCTCGTCGGGGCCGGGCGGTCAGAGGTGATGCAGGCCCTGTTCGGCATCACCAAACCGTCCAAGGGTGCCACTCGGATCGACGGCAAGATCAAGGTGATCCGCTCGCCCGCCGAGGCGGTGGAGGCCGGCATCGTCTATGTGCCCGAGGATCGTGGCAAGCAAGGCGCCGTCATTGGCGTGCCGATCTTCCAGAACGTGACGCTGCCGTCTTTGACACAGACCTCGCGCAACGGCTTCCTGCGCCTGTCCGAAGAATTCGCGCTCGCGCGGCAGTACACCGAGCGGCTGGACCTGCGGGCGGCGTCGCTAGACCAGGACGTCGGCAACCTGTCGGGCGGCAACCAGCAGAAGGTCGTTATCGCCAAGTGGCTTGCCACAAAGCCGCGCGTCATCATCCTGGACGAGCCGACCAAGGGCATCGACATCGGGTCCAAGGCCGCCGTCCATGCCTTCATGGCGGAACTCGCCGCCGAAGGGCTGTCGGTCATCATGGTCAGTTCGGAAATCCCGGAGGTGCTGGGCATGTCCGACCGCGTCATCGTCATGCGCGAAGGGCTGATCGCCGCCGAACTGGAAGGCAGTGACCTGACCCCGGAAACACTTGTCCGCTATGCTGCGGGGATCGGAGAGAGCGCATGAGCCTGCTCAAGTCACGCGAGGCCCTGCTCGGCGGAGCCATCCTGTTGCTGCTGGCGCTGATCGCCACGCGCTTCCCCGGTTTCGTCGCGCCGGACAACCTCGTGCGCGTCTTCACCGACACCTCGCCCCTGCTGATCCTCGCGCTCGGACAGACGGTGGTGATCCTGACGCGGTGCATCGACCTCTCGGTGGCGGCGAACCTTGCGCTGACGGGCATGGTCTGCGCCATGCTGAACGCGGCCATGCCCGGCGTGCCGATCGTGATGATCCTTTGTCTGGCGGTTTCGCTCGGTGCGGTGATGGGGATGGTGAACGGCCTGCTGGTGTGGAAGCTGTCGATCCCCTCCATCGTCGTGACGCTCGGCACCATGACGATCTACCGTGGCATCATCTTCCTTATCTCGGACGGCGCATGGGTGAATGCGCACGAGATGTCCGAAGCGTTCACCGGTTTCCCCCGCGCATCCATCCTCGGCCTGCCGGTGCTGGCGTGGTTCGGCATCCTTGCCGCCGCGGCCATGCTGCTGGCGATCAATCGGACACCGCTCGGGCGGGCCTTCTATGCGGTGGGCGGCAATCCGCACGCCGCCGTCTACACCGGGATTTCCGTGGGCCGGACGCAGTTCTGGGCATTCACGCTCTCGGGGGCGCTGGCCGGTCTGTGCGGCTATCTCTGGGTGGCGCGCTATGCCGTGGCCTATGTGGACATTGCTGGCGGCTTCGAGCTCGAAGTGGTCGCAGCCTGCGTCATCGGTGGCATTTCCATCGCCGGAGGCGCCGGGACCGTCGTCGGGACGATCCTTGGCGCGCTGTTTCTCGGCATCGTCAAGAACGCCCTGCCGGTGATCGACATCTCACCCTTCTGGCAGATGGCCATCTCGGGGACCGCGATCATCGTCGCCGTCACGCTGAACAATCGAAACGCCAAGGGCAAGGGCCGGATCATCCTGCGCCGCGCGCAGGAGCAGACCACCGAAGGAGCAACCGCATGAGTGACGCAAGCCTCACCCCGCGCAGCATCCCCGACCGCCTGCACAGCCCCTTCTCGCGGCTTCTGGCAAGCTGGGACTTGCTGCTTCTGCTGGTCGCGGTGGCGATCTTCATCGCCAATTCACTCGCCAGCCCGTATTTCCTGAACGCCTGGAACCTCAGCGACGCCACGTTCAACTTCACCGAAAAGGCGATGATCGCCTTTGCCATGGCGCTGCTCATCATCGCCGGAGAGATTGACCTGAGCGTTGCCGCGATCATCGCGCTGGTCTCCACCGCGATGGGTGCTGCGGCATCCGTCGGTGTCGGCACACCTGGCCTGGTGGCCATCGCGCTTGCGACGGGCATCGCCTGCGGGGCGTTCAACGGGTTGTTGGTGACGCGGATGGGCCTTCCGTCCATCGTCGTCACCATCGGGACCATGAGCCTGTTCCGAGGCATTTCCTACATCGTGCTGGGCGACGGGGCCTATCGTGACTACCCGTCGGACTTCTCCTATTTCGGGCAGGGGTACGTGTTCTGGGTGATCTCCTTCGAATTCGTCCTCTTCGCCTTGCTGGCCGTCGCCTATTACGTGCTTCTGCACCGCACCAACTTCGGGCGCACCGTCTTTGCCATCGGCAACAACCCGACGGCGGCGCAATTCTCGGGCATCCGGGTGGCGCGGGTGAAATTCATCCTTTTCCTGCTCACCGGGGTCATGTCCGCCGTGGCCGCGATCTGCCTGACCTCCCGGCTCGGCTCCACGCGGCCCTCGATCGGCATGGGATGGGAGCTCGAAGTGGTGACGATGGTCGTCCTGGGTGGTGTCTCCATCCTCGGCGGCGCAGGCTCGATCCCCGGCGTCGTCATCGCGGCCTTCGTCATGGGGTTGCTTACCTTCGGCCTTGGCCTGCTGAACGTGCCCGGCATCGTCATGTCGATCTTCATCGGCCTGATGCTGATCGGGGTGATCGCCCTGCCGCGCCTGTGGAAGATGTGGAGGAAGTGATGCAGAAGCACGCCTTTACCATGCAGCTCCACCCCGGTCAGGCGGCTGAATACAAGCGCCGCCACGACAAGATCTGGCCGGAACTGGTCGCCTTGCTGAAACAGGCGGGCGTGTCGGACTACTCGATCCACTTCGACCCGGACACGCATGTGCTGTTCGGCGTGCTCTGGCGCACCGACGATCACACCATGGACGCCCTGCCCGGCACCGAGATCATGCAGCGTTGGTGGGCGCATATGGCCGACATCATGGAAACGCACGCGGATAACGAGCCCGTCGCCAAGACCCTTCAGCCGATGTTCCATCTGCCATGAAGGTCGCCGTCCTCGACATCGGCAAGACCAACGCCAAGGTTGCGCTGGTCGACACCGACAGCATGACCGAAATCGCCGTGCTGACACGACCCAACCGGGTGCTGCCCGGCCCGCCCTATCCGCATTTCGACATTGACGGTATCTGGGCCTTCTGTCTCGACGGTCTGTGCAGGATGCAGGCCGACCACGGCGTTGACGAGGTCAGCGTCACCACCCACGGTGCCTGCTTTGTCCTGTTGGATGCCCAAGGGGCGTTGACCTGCCCGGTGCTCGACTACGAATACGACGGGCCGGACGCCATGGCTGGGGAGTATGACGCGCTCCGGCCTGCCTTTGCGGACACCGGGTCCCCGCGACTGCCAAAGGGGCTGAATGCCGGGGCGCAGCTACACTGGCTGGTGAAGACCCTGCCCGATCTCGGCGCGCGCACGGCGCAGGTGGTCAGCTACCCGCAATACTGGTCCGGGCGACTGACCGGGACTTTCGCGACGGAACCTACATCGCTGGGTTGTCACACGGACCTCTGGCTGCCGCAGGAAGGCCGTTTCTCGGATCTGCCCGATCACCTCGGGCTGACCATGGCCCCGCTGGCTGCCGCAAGCGACGAGGCCGGGACGATCCTCCGAGAGATCGCATCGGTCACGGGGCTGCGCTACGGTACCCCGGTCCGCTCCGGCATCCACGACAGCAACGCCTCCCTGTTGCCTTACCTGCATCGGACCGAGGGCGCGTTTTCCGTCGTATCCACGGGAACCTGGGTGATCTGCATGAGCATGGATGGCGACAGGGTCGCCCTGGATCCGACACGCGACACGCTGGTGAACGTGAACGCACTCGGCAATCCGGTGCCCTCCGCGCGCTTCATGGGCGGGCGCGAGTACGAACGCATCAAGCCTGAAACCTCCGACCCCACGCCGGAAGACATTCGCCTTGTCCTGGCCGAGGGCAAGGCTCTCCACCCCGCAGTGGAAACCGGCTCCGGGCCATTCCCCGGTCGCACCGGCGGCTGGAGTGACAGCGCGATGAGCCCAGGAGAAAAGGGCGCCGCCCTGTCGCTGTACCTCGCCTTGATGACTTCGACCTGCCTCGACCTGATCGGTGCGCGCGGGCCGATCATCGTCGAAGGTCCTTTCGCCCGCAACGAACTCTACCTCGATATGCTGAGGGTTCGCACGGGACGCGCGGTCTTGGTGTCGAACACAGCCACCGGAACCAGCCTTGGGGCCGCCCTGCTGTGCGTGCCTGGCGAAAGTGTCGGAGCCGCGCTTTCCGAGCGGCGTGACCGAACGAGTGATGTAGAAGGCCTTTCCGACTACGGCAGGCGTTGGCACCGGATTAGTACCGCGGCGCACAACCGGATGGCCGGAGACCCGGAACGTGCATGACGCTGGCGTGTCCACGTCCTTGCTGCGCCCGGCATGTGTCAGACGCTTTTCGTTCCGCTCCGGTAGGCGAAGATGCCCCCGACACCAAGGACTTCCAACTGCGCCTTCCTGACCTTCCTTTCCGGGCTGGGACCGAGGCCGCCGCCCCGAAGTCGCCGTTCAGACCTGACCGCAGCATGTTTGTGCCATGCTTGCGCGCCAGCAGGACGGTGGCGATGCGGTAGGGCGTGGCGGATCGGAGGAACTGCCATGCCTGCTGCAAACCTGCCCGCCATCCGTGCCTGCCGCCCAGCATGGAACAGGCGACGTATCCTTGGTCAGAAACGCCCCCTCCTGCCGAAACAGGTCTGGGCCATCAGGGTTCGGCTGGGATCGCGGAACGCCGCCGCGATCTTGCGCTGTTCAACCTGCCATCGACAGCAAGCTGGGAGGCTGTGACCTGGTCAAGCTGCGGGTCGTCGACGTCTTCGCGGCGACCCAGGTCAAGGAACGCGCTTCGATCATCCAGAACAAGACGGGGCGCCCCGTCCGCTTCGAGATCACCAAGGGCACGCGACGTTCATTGGCCCGCTGGAGGGCGGAGCCCCTCATGATCGGATCCGAGCGTCTTTGGCCGGGGCGTATCCGTGAACCTGTTCACATCTCGACACGACAGTCCGCCCGTCTCTGGCGCAGCCGGGTCTCGTCCATCGGGCTGGAACCGTCGTCGTATGGCACGCACTCCATGCGGAGGACCAAGGTGGCGCAGATCTACCGGAACACGGGGAACCTGCGGGCTGTCCAGCGCCTTCTCGGCCACACCAAGTTGGACAGCACGGTCCGGAATCTGGGTGTGGGCCTGGAAAATGAAAAGCACGTTGGCGAGATTGAATCTGCCTCTTCGGAATGTGACGCCCGCGCCCAGCTCGCGCAAACCGGCATACCTCAGGTCGCGCCCGAAACGCGCCAGATCACATCGCCAACGTCATCCGCCATCAGCAGCGATTTTCCATCAGGCCCCAGTGTCACGCCAACGGGCCGCCCGTAAGCCAGCTTCTCGTCCTCGGACAAGAAGCCGGTGAGAATGTCCCGCGCCGGGCCGCTCGGGGCTCCGTTGGCGAAGGGCACGAAGATCAATTTATAACCGCTGAGCTTCGAGCGATTCCAGGATCCATGCTGGCCGATCACCATGCCGGACCCGAAACCGGGCAGAGTCCCTTCCGGCATCCAGCACAGACCAAGCGAGGCCGTGTGGCCGCCGAGCGCAAAGTCAGGCGTGATCGCCTTGGCGACCATGTCCGGGTCCTGGGGGACGCGATCGTCCACCGTCTTTCCCCAGTAGCAATAGGGCCAACCGTAGAAGCCTCCGTCCTCGACAGACGTCAGATAGTCAGGCGGCGTTTCGTCGCCCAGACCGTCACGCTCGTTGACGACGGTCCAGAGCTTGCCCGTGACGGGTTCCCAGGCCATGCCGACGGCATTGCGCAGGCCGGACGCAAAGATGCGGGCCGTCCCGGACGCCAGATCCAACTCCCAGATCGCGGCACGGCCCTCCTCAACCTCCATGCCCTGATCACCGATGTTCGACAGGGATCCGACACCGGCATAAATCTTCGTGCCATCGGGCGACACGATCAGGCTACGCGTCCAATGGCCGTGCGGCTTGAACTCGACCAGAGTCTGTCCGCTGCCAGACAGTGACACGTCGCCCGGTCGGTAGTCGAAAACCTTGATCCCGTCGGTATTGCCGAGATAGAAGCGGGTCCCGACCAGTGCCATGCCGAAAGGCTGGTTCTGGTTCTCCACGAAAACTTCCCGGATTTCCGCCCTGCCGTCCCCGTCGGCATCCCGCCACAGGGTCACCCGGTTCGCGCTTTCTCCGATTGCCTTGACGCGCCGCATCGTCGCTTGCGCGGCGTGATCCATCAGGGTCCTTGGCGGCCCGGCCTGCTCCTTGGATTCAGCCACCAGAACGTCACCGTTCGGAAGGACCTCGATCCAGCGCGGGTGGTCGAGGCCCGTGGCAAAGGCGTTGACGGTCAGGCCGGGCGCACACGTGGGCACGCGGCCCTGTTTCCAGCCTTCCGCAGCGGGCATCTTCAGGGTCATGATCCCCTGTTTGCGCGCCTCGGGAATTTCAGGATCGCGACCGAAGGCTTGACGCGCGGGAGATCCCCTGCGCCGCACATAAGCGATTGTGCCGCCCACCAATGCGGTTGCCTTGGCGATAAGATCCATGTTCGCACCTCTCCATTTTTCAGGAACAGCCTATCGGACAACTTGATGCTGTGACAGGTGCTTCACCCGCTTGAGGGATCGCAAGCCGTTCGTGCCCGGGACGCGCTGGAAAGGGTCGGAAGAAATCGCGTTGCGGACGATAACGGCCCAAAACGGGCCTTCGTACAAGACGCAGCTGATGGCCGATCGCAGCCCATTCCGCGCCATCTACGATCCATGACAGTGGCCTCCTGGCATGAATCGTGGCCGTACACATCGGTTTTGGCAAGGCCGTGGTCGCGCCATCTACTCAAGTCTGCCGCCCGCTTTGCCCAGGAATGGCCTGCACCGGAGTGGCCGTGACGGGAATAACGCCGCTGTCCCGTCAGGACCGGTTGAGGGGGTCATTCCAGTTGGGTTGCGCTGATCGCCTCCTCGACGACCTGTACGAACATCGATCCCGACTGTATTGATAACATGATCCCAGTTGCGACCAAGAGCATGCCCGCCAGAGCCAGCATATTGTCCCGCCTGCATCTCCATGGGCTGCGCCATCTCGAAGCGGTGGTGCGGCTCGGGACGTTCGAGGCGGCCGCGCGCGAGTTGAACGTGACATCGGGCGCGGTCAGCCAGCAGATCCGTCGGCTCGAAGAAGGACTGGGCGTGTCGTTGTTCCAACGATTCGGCAACCGTTCCGAGCCCACGGACGCCGCGCGACAAATCGCGCAGACCCTGTCCGAAGCCTTTTGTCAGATCGAGCAGGCGCTCGAAATCGGCACTGGAAAATCCGGTTCGGCCTCCGTCAAGATCAAGCTTTATCAGACATGGGCGAACCGCTGGCTCATCCCGAGGCTCGAGGCCTTCTCGCATATGTATCCGGACATTTCCGTAGAATTCGAGACCGGGATCGAGAGTGTCAACGCGGGATGGGCGGACCTCGACATGGCGCTCAGCATGCGGGCCGAGGACTCGCCCGACTACACCCGCGTGCCTCTGTTCACGCCGCACCTTGTGGTGGTCTCGACGCCGGCCGTTGCCGAGCGGCTTGGCCCGGAGGTGAATCTGTCGCGGACGGCGCGGATTGCATCGCGCAATCGGATGGAGGACTGGCCCAACTGGATGGCAGCGGCCGGCCTGTCCGCGGATGACAAGAAGCCCCTGATGGTGTTCTCGAACTCGACGCTGCTCTACGAGGCTGCTCTGGCCGGCAACGGGGTGGCCATCGCGCAGCTGGAACTGGTTCTGCAGGACCTCGCCGACGGACGGCTGGTCCGGCCTGCGCCGACGATCATCGAGGCGGCATCGCCCATCGTCCTGCTGCGACCGGTGTCACGGGTCCGGCGCACGGCCGCCAGCGTGTTCCACGACTGGCTGGTCGCCGAAGCTGCCGTGCTGCGCGCGCGTACGCAAGCCTACCTTGCCGCGTCGTCTCAAGATGAGCCGGTGACCCGTTTGACGAAGGCGGTAATCTCGTCGGCGACGTGACCTGTGCGGAAGGCCTCGGCGCCGTGACCGACATTCGGGACGACTTGCAGCGTTGTGTTCACCCCGGCGTCGATCAGGCGGGTGGCGAAATCCGCGCTTTGTCGCCACGGCAGGACGTGGTCCTCGCGCCCATGCAGGATCAGAAAGGGCGGCGCATCGGACTGGATAAAGCTGGCCGGGCTGATCTCGCGCAGCAGGTCCGTGCGGTTCAACGGCGGTTCGCCGAACATCAGTCCGAGCGGGCTGTCGGCGCTCACATGGTCGACCTCGATCTCATCCGCGCCGTCCAGCAATTGGACCATGTCATACGCCCCGTAAACGGCGACGATCCCGCGCGGAGAAAGGTCCTCGACCGGGCGGAACGCCGCGTGATCCTTGGCGAGCACCGCCAGCGAGGCCAGATGCGCCCCCGCCGAGGTGCCTGCCAGGACCATGCGGTCGGGGTCGATGCCGTAGTCTGCAGCATGCGCGATCAGGTGGCGCAGCCCGTCACTGACGTCCTGCACCTGCGCCGGAAAGCGCGCGTGCTGGGCCAGCCGGTAGCCGATGCTGACAAGCGCAAAGCCGTGTTCGAGCACGAACATCGTGCGCACTGCGCGCCTGTCGCGGCGCTGCCAGGCGCCCGGGTGAAAGAACACCACGACCGGCAGGGGCCGCTTTGCGTCCCGTGGCAGATAGACGTCATAGGATTGCCGTTCGTGCGGGCCGAATGAGACGTCCCGGATCACCTCCACACCCGGAGGCACCTCGGGCAATGGGATGACGGTCCCGGTGTGCTTCGGTTTGGCTGTGGTCTGTTGCTCGGTCATTGATGGCCCTCTTGGAAGGCCCGGACCTTTCGGTCCGGGCGTGTCGTGATCATTCGGCAAGTTTGAAGCCGACCTTTTCGGAGTACCAATCCGCCAGCCATGTCCGCGCCTCGGGCGACAGGGTCGTCACCGTGCCCCAAAGCGCCCGAGCGTCCGCGCCGGTGTAGAGCTCGTACCCGCCAAGCGCCTTTTCGTTGGCGGCGCGGAACTCGGGGTTGGCGATGACCTTCTCGAAGGCGGCGCTGTAGGCATCGACCACCTCGGTCGGAGCCGACGACGGCAGGACGACCGCCTTGCCAACGGTGATGGCGGCGCTGGTCAGGGCGTAATATGCCTCGTAGGCCGGACCGGAGAGCGGCTCGCCATGAACCTGTTCGTAAAGCTCGATGAAGGTCGGAACGTCGGGGAAGTTCGGGTCACGCACGATCTCGCCCGACGGTGCGATGACGCCGCCCGACATCAGGGTGATCGCCTTACCAGCGGCTGGACGCTGCGCAGATAGGCGGCGGTTGTCTGGTGATCGACGTTGAATTCGCCGCGCTCGAAACCGATCCGGCCGCCGCCACGCTCAAGACCCCAGATGGATTTCACGTCGAAGCCCAGCAGGTCAAAGGACAAGACGGTCAGGATGTCGGCCGAATCCTGCCGCCCGCCGCCGAACACGAGGCTCGCGCCCTTCATGCCGGCGACGTCACCGGTGGCCGTGGCCCCGGTCGAGGGCGACACGCAATAGAGCGGCCCCATCGGCGCTATGAACACCGGCACGAACGCATCGAGCGTGAAGTCGATCTGCGGTGATCCCAGCGTGTTGGCGATGAAGATCGACGAGGACATGGCGAGGATGTCGGACCCGTCGGGATTGGCCCGCTTGGCAAAGCGGTTGGTCGACGGAATGCCGCCGCCGCCCGGCTCGTTGCGGACAAGGATCGTCGGCTCGTTTTCGAAGGCGCCGGACAGGTAGGGCGCGACGGCCCGCACCAGCGTATCGCTGCCGCCGCCTTCGCCGAATGGCACGGTGGCGTTGATCCGATCCAGGCCCAGATCCTGCGCGGCGGCAGGCAGGGACGTCGTCAGGGCCACGGCCCCGGCCAGCAAGATGGTCGAGAGTTTCATGGTTCATTTCTCCTCCTCAGAAGTAATCCCACGGGTTCAGCGAAAGGACCCAGCCGTCTGGCAGGAAGGTCCCCGATTGATAGGTCAGGAACAGGTAGACCCCGACGATGCCCACCACGCCTGCGACCACGGCGAGTGGCTTGGCGCGGGCCTCGACCGTCAGGAAGGCGGCGATGAACAGCGCGGCACCGGCGAAGAACCCGAAACAGGCCATGGACAGCACGGCGGCGACCAGCCAGGCGGCGGTATGCGCAAACGACACCGAGTAGCGGGGGCCGGTCACATGGCTGTCCTCAAGCGCCGAAGGGGCGCCGCGTCCCAGTTGCAGCAGGACCACCGCAGAGGCCGCGAGACCAAAGCCCCCCGCCACCATCGGGAACATGCGCCCGAGCGGCTGAAGGTCCTTCACCATCCAGAGGGCGGCGGCAAAGAACACCGCCAACAGCGCAGGCAGGACCAGCTGCGCGGGCCGGGTCTGGCGGATGCGGTCGATCTCCTCGGACGGTTCGGCCGATTTCGCCAACTGCTGCTTGATCGAGTTGCCGAGGATCGCCAGGACCACGACCAGCAGGACCAGAACGATGGGCCGGGACAGGAACTCGGTCAGGCTGTAAAGCTGGGCGGTCTGGTACAGTGACTTTTCAAGATTCTGCTGAAGCACGAAGCCGATCAGGAAGGCCGGGCGCGAGAACCCGAACCGCCGCATCGCCACGCCGATGACCCCGAACAGCAGGATCAGGAACAGATCGCGCGGGTCTCGATTGATTTGCAGCGTGGCAAAGCTGATGGCCACGATCAGGAAGGGCGCGATCCAGGCAAAAGGGATCAGCGTCAGCTTGGCCAGGTGGCGGGCGAACAGGAAACAGGCCCCTGCCCCGAGGATATTGGCCAGAGCCAGGCTCCAGATCATCAGGTAGGTCAGGTCGATATCCTGCGTCAGCATCCCCGGACCCGGCTGGATGCCAATGAGGATCAGCGCCGACAGAAGCAGTGCGGTCGACCCCGAGCCCGGCACGCCGAACAGCAGCGTCGGCACCAGCGCCCCGCCGAGAACCGCATTGTTCGAGCTTTCGACGCCGATCACGCCACGCACGTCGCCCTTGCCGAATTTGCTCTTGTCCTTGGCCGAGCGCACGGTCTGGCCGTAGACGATCCAGTCCACCACGGCGCCGCCGACCCCCGGCATCGCACCGATCAGGCAGCCCACCGTGGCCGAGCGCAGCACGATCCACTTGTTGCGCAGGACGTCGATCACGCCCTGCCGCGTGCCGTTGCCAAGGCTGGGCCGGTCCGAGATCGAGCGGTTCTGCTGGATCAGGTCGACGATCTCGGGGACGACGAAGACGCCGATCACGCAGGCGATCAGCGGCAGCCCATCGCCCAGATAGAACAGGCCCAGATCCAGCCGCTGCTCGCCGCTCGCCGGCGCGAAGCCGACCGAGGCGACGACCATCCCGAAGGCACAGATCGCAACGCCCTTGGCAAGGCTCTTGCCAGAGAGTGCGGCGACGCTGGCCACTCCGAAGAGGATCATCATCAGGATTTCCGGGATGCCGAACCACAGGATCACCTGCTTGGCCGATTGCAGGGTCAGTGTCAGGACGATCGCCCCGAACAGCCCGCCGATGACGGAGCTCAGAAACCCCGCTGAAAGCGCCCGCGCCGCCTGTCCCTGCTTGGCCATGGGAAAGCCGTCCAGCACCGTGGCCTGGGACGAGGCCGAGCCCGGCACCCCCAACAGGACAGAGGTGATCGTGTCGCCGGTGCTGACGGTCGCAAGCATGCCAATGACCATCGCCATCGCCGCGCTCGGATCCATACCGTAGATGAAAGGGATAAGCAGAGAAAGTCCCGCGGCCCCGCCAAGCGCCGGCAGGATCCCCACCACGAGGCCCAGCAAGGCGCCGAACACCAGGTCGAGTATCGCCGACGTACCTGTCAGCGTCTGGAATGCCTCGAACATGTATCCTCCCGTATCGGCTCTCCTGACCGATGAGGATCACTGTGGCATCTGGTCAGGGTTAGTTAAAATGATAGTTTCTATTCATGGCATTAGATTTTCTAACCCATGAAGCCGTGACCATGATCTGCGGTCGTATTTGGGTTCGGGTGAATCCACGATACGTCAGAGGCCGGCAGCCTTCTGCGCGTTGCTGCCGTTTGCGTCTGTCGCCGCGGACCTCCGCTGCCATCGCCGTCTCGAGTGTCGGCGCTCCGATCTGGAGTTTCTTGCCAGCTCCCCTGCCCCATTCCAACGCAAGCCCCATGGCCGTTTGGCGTGCAGCGTCAGAAGAAATGGTGCGAAACCGCCCGATCAGGACCCGATGTGTTTGCCCGCCAATGTCCTTCGGGAAGAACCAGGTCTTCGAGCGTTTGCCGACGTGGAGCACGAGGCCCTTCACCTCGCTGTCCCAATGCTTGTCGGTCCCGGAATTTGTCTGTGGAACCTTGCGGGCGAAGGTCTCCGCAAGCTTCGGTGTTTTGTCTGAATTCTGTCGTAAAGGGCACGATACTCGACGCTAGCCACGCAATACAAATTCGAACAAAATTAGATAGTTAGAAACCCAACGCCAGCGTACGAAACTCACAACGCCTCGTTGGAAGGTTGAGTCTTGCCGCTACACAACGCCCACTCGGTGCCGAAGGTGTTATGACATGCCGTTTTTGGGACCAAAGGCGAATTCATCGGACCATGCCGCCAGCGCTGTGAGGACTTGGGGACATCCCTCGCAATGCGCACTTGGGAAGGCAGATGGCGTTGGGCGCAGAGCACGCGTACCAGGGAGGGAACCGGGACAACACCGGTCGAATCTCCGCACTCTCCTCCAGAATGAGGTACCGGCGCCGTGCTCGACGCGTCCCGCCGAGCCCGGTACGACGCATGACCCAGCGTTTGAGCCGTTTCACCCGCGCGGGTCAGGCCGGACGCGCGAAGACATCACTCGGTGTGGGTGGACAGGAGTTCCTCGACCGCGGTCGCCGTGTTCTGCAGATGGGCCGACATGAGCGACAGCGCCGTTTCGACATCCCGCCGGATCACCGCCTGGGCGATGGTTTCATGCTCGTTGATCATCTTCTCGACACGGCTCCGCGACGTGCGGAAGGACAGCAGGCGCAGGTTGCGGTAACGCTCGGAATGGTCCGCCAGCATGTTCCAGATGTGCAGCGACCAGTCCGACCCGCAGGGCTGCACCAGCGCAAAATGGAAGGCGCGGTGCAGTCGTTCCCACTCGGCCTCGCGCTCACGATCCTCGGGGCCGGTCGGCAGGTCCGCGTGGTTGAGCAGGTAGAGATGGCGCAGCACGTCCGCCTCCCAGACCTTGGTTCCGTTCTCCATGGCCCGCTCAAGGCACCAGGCCTCGATCTTCTGGCGCGTGTCCGTCAGGTCCCGCAGCTCGGCCACAGAGGTTTCACGCACGCGCGCCCCACGATTGGCTTCGGTCACGACCAACCCTTCCGAGCTGAGCCGCATGAGCGCCTCGCGGATCGGGGTCAGTCCCAGCTGGAACTTTCCGTTCAGTTCGGCCACGCGCAAACGCTGCCCCGGCTGCAGACCGCCCCGCAGGATTTCGGTGCGCAATTTTTCATAGGCCGAAGCTGGTTCCATCTAAACATCCATATTTAATGTTGACTTTCATATTTTATAAAACTTGAGTGATGTCATGTCAAACGCCAAGAATCGTAAAACGGCCTGGAGGACACGATGACACTGCAAGCTGGGCCGGTCATACAGGCCACCAAGGCCAATCGTCGCGCCATGACGCGCCGTCGTCGCCGGTCGGTGGCGTCATGACGGCCGTCATGGAACGCAGCCTTGGGGCCCGGCGCGATGCCGCGCTGGCCGCGGCGGTAGAACAGGGTCCGCTGCGGGCCGGCTTCCTGCCGGCCGGTCCCGGGCTCGACCGCTATCACACCGATTGGTACGGCACGGCGGATGTCACGGCGCCGGTACTGCGCCCATCCGATACCGAGGCCGTGCGCGCCGCCCTGCTGCTGTGCCGCGAACACGGGATAAGGCTGGTGGTCCAGGGCGGCATGACCGGGCTCGTACGGGCCTGCCTGCCCCAGTCCGGAGAGGTCATCCTGTCCAGCGAACGCCTGCAGGGGGTCGAGATCGACGCCCGCCAATCGACCGCGCTGGTCGGGGCGGGGGTGACGCTGGCCGCGCTCGATGCGGCGGCGCGGAGCCACGGGCTGATGTTCCCGGTCGACATGGGCAGCCGCGGCTCGGCGACGCTGGGCGGCATGATCGCCACCAATGCCGGAGGCAACCGGGTGCTGCGCTACGGCATGACCCGCGCCTCGGTGCTGGGGCTCGAGGCGGTGCTGCCGGACGGGACGATCCTGTCCAACCTGTCGCCTCTCTTCAAGAACAACACCGGCTACGATCTCAAGCAGTTGCTCGTCGGCAGCGAAGGGACGCTCGGGATCGTCACCCGCGCCCTGGTGCAGCTGGTCCCGGTGCCGCAGGCGCGCCGCGTGGCGCTGGTCTCGGCCCGGACCCTGGCCGATGCGATGGCGTTCCTGGTGCACGCCCGCGCCACGCTCGGGCCGATGCTCAGCGGGTTCGAGATCATGTGGCGCGACTACACCGACGTGGCGCTGGCGCTGCCTGCGGCCTCCCCTGTCAAGGGCTTCGCCTTCGACGCGCTGACCGTTCTGCTCGAGGTCACCGGCGCCAGCGAGGATGCCGTGACCGAGGCCCTCGAGACATGTGTCGGGGATCACCTGGAACGGCACCCGGACACGGATGCCATCGTCGCGCAATCCGAGGCGCAGGCCGATACGCTCTGGACCCTGCGCGACCTCAGCGGAGAGGCGGCCACCGCCTTCGCCCCCTTCGCCGGCTTCGACGTGAGCCTGCCGCTGGACGAGATGGAGGGCTGGGTCGCCGAGGCGCGGGGCGGCCTTGCCGCGGCCGGCTTCGACCGGGTCCAGTTCTACGGCCACCTCGGCGACGGCAACCTGCACGTGGTCGTCGCCCTTGGTGACAAGGCCCGAAAGGATGCAGCCGAAGAGATCGTCTACGGCGCGCTTGCCGGTCGTCGCGGCTCGGTGTCGGCCGAGCATGGCATCGGCATGTCCAAGCGGCGCTGGCTGCCGCTGTCCCGGACACCCGAGGAGCTTTCGGTGATGCGCCGGCTCAAGTCGGCCTTCGACCCGGACGGAATTCTCAACAACAACAGACTGTTCAACAAGGAGTAACCCATGAAACACGCAAGATACATGACCTCGCTGGCCCTGGCCTGCGCCTTGGGCCTCGCTGGCGCGGCCAGCGCGGAAACCGAGATCCGGATCTCGACCGCAGCGCCGGGCAATGCGCCGCTGACCGATGCCTTCAACCATATCGCCGAGGTCATGAACACGACCTACCCGGACGACATTGAGGTGACCGTTCACCATTCGAGCACCCTGTTCAAGCAGGGCACCGAGCTCCCGGCGATGCAGCGCGGCAACCTCGAGATGGCCTCGCCCGTCACCTTCGAGATCGAGCAGCAGCTGCCCGAATACGGCGTTTTCGGCGCCGCCTACCTCTTCCGTGACAGCGCGCATATGCTCAAGGTCTTCGGCGGCGAGATGGGCCAGCAGTTCTACGACGACGTCGCGGAAAAGATGGGCATCGTGATCCTCAGCACCGCCTATCTTGGCACCCGCACGGTCAACCTGGCCGAGGCGCGCGAGGTGACCGGGCCCGATGACCTCAAGGGCGTCAAGATGCGGATGCCCCCGGGGCCGGCATTCCAGACCCTGGCCTCGGCCCTGGGCGTGACGCCCGTCGCCATGCCGATCACCGAGGTCTACCTGGGCCTCAAGACCGGCGCGATCGACGCGCAGGACAACCCGACCAACATGACCCGCGACTGGAAATTCGACGAGCAGACCGAGCAGGTGATCCTGACCAAGCACCTTGTTCAGCCGGTGTTCATCGCGATCAACAAGGACGTCTTCGACGGGCTGACGCCCGAGCAGCAGGCGACGCTGCGCGAGGCCGCCCAGGAAGGCGCCGCGCTGCAGATCGAGAAGACGCTCAAGGATGAAACCGACGCCATCCAGACCTTCCTCGACCGGGGCCTGACCATCACCGAGGTCGACACCGAGCCCTTCCGCGCCGCCGTCTGGGCCGCCTACGAAGAGCAGGGCCTGACCGACGCCTGGAAGCCGGGACTCGCCGACGCGATTGCCGCGACCGAGTGATCCGGACCGGGCCCGGCGGCCCCTGACTGCCGGGCCCACCCAAAAGACCTCAAAGACACGGAGCACCCATGTATCGCACCGCGACAGCGCGCCTGTCGGCCTTGGCCGAGGCGATCACCACACTCGGCATGGGGGCCCTCTTTGCGCTCTTCATCTACGGCATCGTGATGCGCCACGCCTTCGGCATCCCCCAGACCTGGGTCGACGAGGCGGTCACGCTGCTGGCCACCTGGCTGATCTTCTGGGCCGGCGCCTTCGTGCTGAACTGGAGCGATTACATCTCGTTCGACGTGGTCTTCCGCCTTGTCCCCGAGGGCGGCAAGCGCGCCATGCTGATCGCCGGTTGCCTCGGGTTCATCCTGGTGATCGGCCTCTCGATCTACGGGATCGTCGATTACATCGCCTTCATGAAGATCATGACCACCGACATGATGCGCCTGCGCCTCGACTGGGTCTATTCGATCTTTGCCGTGTTCCTGGTCGGCGTCACGCTGCGCCTTGCCATCCTTGCGGCCCGGCTGACCTTTGGCGACTGGCGCGCGGTCATCGCCTCGCTCGACGCCGCCCCGCAGGAGGATGTCCTGTGACCTATGGCCTCTGGGTTCTTTGCGCGACCTTCGTGACCGGCGCGATCCTGCGCCTGCCGCTGTCGCTGTCTATGTTCGGTGCGGGCGCGGTCTATTTCCTGGCCACCGACCAGGACGTCGGCCTGCTGGCCGACCAGGTGATGGCGCAGATGACCGGCACCTACGTGCTGGTCGCCATCCCGATGTTCATCCTGGCCGCCAACGTGATGAATGCCGCCGGCATCAGTGAACGGCTCTGGGCCGCGGCCGATGCGATCATGGGCCGGTTCCGCGGCGGCACCGGCCATGTCACCGTGCTGGTCAGCATCATCTTTTCCTCGATGAGCGGGTCGGCCGTGACCGATGCCGCCGGGCCGGGCATGGTGTCGATCCGCATGATGCGCCAGTTCGGCAAGTTCCCGGGCGAGCTGGCGGTGGCCGTTGCCGCGGCCGGGTCGGTGATCGCGCCGGTCATCCCGCCCTCGATCCCGCTGGTGATCTACGCCATGCTTTCGGGTGCCTCGGTCGGCGGGCTGTTCCTTGCCGGGATCGTGCCGGGACTGCTGATGGGTCTCACCATCATGCTGACCGTCGCGCTGGTGGCCAAGCGGCACGGGCTGCCCGCGGGCCGCGCCGCCAGCCTGTCCGAGGCGCTGCCGGCCTTTGGCCGCGCCACCATGCCGATGACGCTGCCGGTGGTGCTGCTGGGCGGGATCTGGACCGGATGGTTCAGCCCGACCGAGGCCGCCGCCGTCGCCGCGCTCTGGGCGATGATCCTCGGCCTGGTCGTGCTGCGCAGCTACCGCATCGGCCAGCTGGGCGCGACGTTCCGGGAATCCGTGCGGCAGATGGCCTCGACCATGCTGCTGATCGCCTCGGCCTTCGTGGTCAACTACGCGATCGCCAACGAAGGGCTCGCCGCCGCGCTGGGGCAGATGCTCGAGGCGGCCGACGTGTCGCAGCTGCAGTTCCTGCTGATCGTGAACGTCCTGCTGCTCCTGCTGGGCTGCTTCCTCGACGGGTCGGTGATCCTGCTGGTCTTCATCCCGCTGCTCTTGCCCTCGGCCGAGGCGCTTGGCCTCGACCTGATGTATTTCGGCGTCGTCGTCGTCATCAACTTCATGATCGGGCTGATCACCCCGCCCTATGGCCTCGTGCTTTTCGTGCTCGCCTCGCTCACCGGGGTGCCGATCCAGAAGATCTTCCGCGCCGTCGTGCCGTTCTTCCTGGCGCTGATCGGTTTCCTCGCGCTGCTCATCCTCTTCCCCGACATCGTGCTCTTCCTCCCGCACGCGTTCGGCTACTGACCAAGGACCTCTCCTCATGACTTCTTCCCGAACCGCATTCGTGACCGGCGCCGCGCAGGGCATCGGCTTTGCCATCGCCGAACGGCTGGCCACCGACGGGTTCCGCACGATCCTGATCGACCGCAACGCCGAGGCGGTCGCGGCCGCCGCCGCGCGCCTGGCCGAGGCCGGGCACGACTGCGTCGCCCGCCCCGCCGACGTGACCGACCGCGACGGGATCGTCGCGCTGCTCGATGCCGAGGCGCGCGTGGACGCGGTAGTCACCGCCGCCGGGCTTTACTGGGACCGCGCGCTGTTCGATCTGACCGAGGAGGACTTCCGCAAGATGATGGAGGTCAACCTGATCGGCACCTTCATCCTGGCGCAGGAGGCGGCCAGGCGGATGACCGAGGGCGGCCGCATCGTCACCATCTCGTCGCGCGGCGCCCTGGGCGGCACCCGGTTCGCCCATTACGTCGCCTCCAAGGCGGCCGTGGTCGGGCTGACCCGCGCCATGGCGATGGAACTGCGCGCCCGCCGGATCACCGTGAACTCGGTCGCGCCCGGCTTTACCGACACGCCGATGACCCGCTCGGCCCCCTCCGAGATGTTCGAGGCCTGGGAGGCGCTCGAGCCCAACGGCCGCGCGGCGAGCCCCACCGAGATCGCGTCCTCGGTCGCTTATCTCTGTTCGCCCGATGCCGGTTTCGTCACCGGGCAGACGCTGTTCGTGGACGGCGGCAAGTCGCTTGGCGGCCTGAACATCTGAGCGGGCCGGACATGTCATTGCTGAATTTCCACCTGGACCCGCAACCCGCCCTGCCGTTCCACGCCGCGGCCCTGTTCGCCGAACAGGCCCTGGCTGCCTCGGCCGGCGACTGGCCCGGCGTGCGCAGCATCCGCGACATCGCCTTCGGCCCCGAGCGGTGGCAAAGGTTCGACGTCTTCGCCCCCGAGGGCGAAGCCACAGGCCGCGACGTGGTCATCTTCCTGCATGGCGGCGGCTGGACCCATGGCTACAAGGAGTGGTGCGGGCTCATGGCGCCCGGCATCACCGCGCGCGGCGCGCTGCTG
The DNA here is from genome assembly GCF_019966535.1 of Mesobacterium pallidum. GTDB lineage: Bacteria > Pseudomonadota > Alphaproteobacteria > Rhodobacterales > Rhodobacteraceae > Mesobacterium > Mesobacterium pallidum. The sequence continues at coordinate 74,551 of NZ_JAIMID010000017.1, forward strand.
GTCGCGCCGACCTACCGGCTGGCGCCTGCGCATCGCTACCCCGTGCCCGTGCTCGACACGCTCGCGGCCATTGCCGCCATACGGTCACGCATCGTCGAATGGGGCGGAGACCCGGACCGGCTGTTCCTGGGCGGGCATTCCGCGGGCGGGCACATCGCCATGCAGGCCGCGCTGAACCCGGCACTCTGGACCGACGCGCCGTTCGAAGCGCTCAAGGGCTGCCTGCCGCTCAGCGGCATCCTTGATCTGCGCCACCCCGCGCCGCCAGCGGGCAGCCTGGAAGCGCGCGTCTACGAGTTGGTGCTGGCCGATCCATCGCAGGACGCCGAGGCGAGCCCGCTGCCCGCCCTCTGCCGCCTGTCGGTCCCGACGCATTTCTGCTGGGGCATGCGTGACAGCGCGCGCGTCCGCCAGTCGAACGAAGCCGCCCGCGCGATGCTGGGCGATCCGTCGGACCTGGCCAGCTTCCACCGTGCCGACGCCGACCACTTCGGCACACAACTCGCGCTGATCGACCCCGGTCACCGCTGGTACGACGACCTGCAAACCATGAGGGACCGACCCAGATGAAGGAAGAAATCACCGGCGGCCTGCCGCCGGCGCCGCAACCGTTTTCCTGGGGCATTCGTGCAAGCGGGATGCTCTACACCACCCATGGCCCGATCACGGCCGAAGGCGCGATCCTGCAGGGCGACATCACCCGGCAGGCCGAGCTGACCTTCGACAACATGCGCGCGGTGCTCGAAGAGGCCGGCGGCACCTTGGACGACATCGTGCAGGTGCAGATCTTCCTGGTGGACGTGGCGGACATGAAGGCGGTCGATGCCGTCTACGCCCGGTACTTCAAGCCGCCCTACCCCAATCGCGCGAGCCTTGTCGTTGCGGCGCTGGTCGCCGAAGGCATGCGGATCGAGGTGACCGCCATCGCGGATTTGAACGCCAACCTACTGTCTGACTGAGGTGCCCGTGGATTTGTAGACGCTTTGCGCCCTGACATTGAGGCGAGGAGGCCGACACCGGGACAAGCGACTACAGCGACGAGGTCAAGCGGGATGCGGTGCATCAGATCACGCTGCGGGTCTGTTCGGTGCAGGAGGCATCTGGGCGTTTGGGCGTCAGCACGCATTTTCAGTACAAGCGGTAGAAGCAGTTCGGGGAGCCGGGCGTAGACCACGAAGCTGAGAATCGAAGGTTGACGCATGAGTTGACCAGGGCGGCCAAGGAATGTGACATCCCGGAAAACCATTCCGGGCCGCAGCCGGCCTGTGCGCGGTAGCGACAACCCGTGGCATGCTTTTGGCTAAGGGCGGTACTCGACCACATCTCGGGGACATGGACCCGCAAGCAGCAAGTCGATCCGATCATGACAGGACTCGGCATCGCACATCGCATATGTCCCACCTCTGTGTACCATGTGAGGCGGCGCATGCCCTTGATTAACAAGGTTTTCTGCGAAATCAATGAGTTGAAGTGGTGCTGCTGGAGAGAATTGAACTCTCGACCTCTCCCTTACCAAGGGAGTGCTCTACCTCTGAGCTACAGCAGCGCCGGTCACCGCATCCGGTGTGGGCGGGTCTTTAGAAGCAATCCGCCGGGTGTGCAAGCACAAACTGGACCCTTTTTCGGACCTCCTCTATAGACGGGACATGACAGGCAAGACCGGACCCAAGGACAGCGGCGGCAAGGACGTTCGCGACGCGCGCCTCAAGGCGGCGCTCAAGGCCAACATGGCCCGGCGCAAGGCCCAGGCCCGCGCGCGCAGCGCCGAAGACGCGCCCGGGGAGACCGGCGAAAAGGACAAGGATTAAGGGCAGATGGATTCGATACTGGTCCGCGGTGGCGGCGAGCTGAACGGAGAGATCCCGATCGCCGGCGCCAAGAACGCCTGCCTCACGTTGATGCCGGCCACGCTGCTGTCGGACGAGCCGCTGACGCTGACCAACGCGCCGCGACTCAGCGACATCCGCACCATGACCACCCTGCTCGAATCGCTGGGGGCCGAGGTGTCCAAGCTGCAGGATGGCCAGGTCATCGCGCTCTCGAGCCACAACATTCACAACCACGTCGCCGATTACGACATCGTGCGCAAGATGCGCGCCTCGATCCTGGTGCTGGGGCCGATGCTGGCACGCGAAGGCCACGCGGTCGTGTCGCTGCCCGGTGGCTGCGCCATCGGCGCGCGGCCCGTGGACCTGCACCTCAAGGCGCTCGAGGCGATGGGGGCCGAGCTTGACCTGCGCGACGGCTATGTCCACGCCAAGGCGCCGGGCGGGCTGAAGGGCGGGATGGTCGATTTCCCGCTGGTCTCGGTGGGCGCGACCGAGAACGCGCTGATGGCCGCGACCCTTGCCAAGGGCACGACCGTCATCAAGAACGCCGCGCGCGAGCCCGAGATCGTCGACCTTGCCCGCTGCCTGCGCAAGATGGGCGCCCAGATCGAGGGCGAAGGCACCTCGACCCTCACCATCCAGGGCGTCGACAAGCTGCACGGCGCGACCCACCCCGTGGTCACCGACCGGATCGAGCTTGGGACCTACATGCTGGCCCCTGCCATCACCGGCGGTGAGGTCGAATGCCTTGGCGGCCGGATGGAACTGGTGGCGGCCTTTGCCGAAAAGCTCGACCAGGCCGGGATCGACGTGACCGAGACCGAGCGCGGCCTGAAGGTGCGCCGCCGCAACGGCCGGGTGACCGCGGTCAACGTGACGACCGAACCCTTCCCGGGTTTTCCGACCGACCTGCAAGCGCAGATGATGGCGCTCCTGTGCACGGCGCAGGGCTCGTCCGTGCTGGAAGAGAAGATCTTCGAGAACCGCTTCATGCATGCGCCCGAGCTGATGCGCATGGGCGCGCGGATCGACGTGCATGGCGGCCATGCCACGGTGCACGGGGTCGAACGGCTGCGCGGCGCGCCGGTGATGGCGACCGACCTGCGCGCCTCGGTCTCGCTGATCCTCGCCGGGCTCGCGGCCGAGGGCGAGACGCTGGTGAACCGCGTCTACCACCTTGACCGCGGCTACGAGCGGGTCGAGGAAAAGCTGGGCGCAGTGGGTGCCAGGATCGAACGGGTGTCGGGCCAATGACCGAGGACGCCCGCTTTGAAGACGGCCGCGAGGCGCCGCTGAACCTGGGCGCGATGGATGCCGAGGACCTCAAGGTCCTCGCCGCGCTGGTGCAGGACGCGGTGCTGCCGGCGACCGAAATGACCTGGCGCCCGCGCGAACGGCGCTTTGCGCTGCTCTTGAACCGCTTCCGCTGGGAAGACGCGGGCGCGGCCAAGGGGCGGCACGCGCCGGAACGGGTGCAATCGGTGCTCGCCTTCGAGAACGTGCTGTCGGTGGCCAGCCAGGGGCTGGACCGGTCGGACCCCGACCTCGTCCTGTCGCTGCTCTCGGTCGATTGGGAGCCGGGCGAAGACGGTGCGGGCCACGTGGTGCTGACGCTGGCCGGCGACGGGGCGATCCGCCTCTCGGCCGAGGCGCTCGAGGCGCGGCTCCGCGACGTCACCCGCCCCTACAGGGCGGTCTCCGGAAAGGCGCCGGATCACGGAGACTGAGCCGCCCGCCTCTTGAGACCCCTGCCCGCGCGCGCTAACCAGCGCCGATCAAGGAGAGCGCCATGCCCATCTATCTCGACACCACGGACCCGGATTTCGAAACCCGCTTTTCCGCGCTGCTTTCGGCCAAGCGCGAGGACAGCCCGGACGTGGACGCGGTGGTGGCGGGGATCATCGCCGATGTGCGGGCGCGCGGCGATGCGGCGGTGCTGGAGCTGACGGAAAAGTTCGACCGGCTGGCGCTGACGCCGGATCGGCTGCGCATTTCCGAGGCCGAGATCGAGGCGGAATGCGCCCGCGTCCCCGGTGCCGAACGCGCGGCGCTGGAACTCGCGGCCGAGCGCATCCGCGCCTACCACGTGCGCCAGGTGCCGACCGACGAGCGCTGGACCGACCCCGAGGGCGCGACGCTGGGCTGGCGCTGGACTCCGGTGTCGGCGGCGGGGCTCTACGTGCCGGGCGGGCTGGCCTCCTACCCGTCCTCGGTGCTGATGAACGCGGTGCCGGCCAAGGTGGCGGGGGTCGGGCGGCTGGCGGTGACGGTGCCGACGCCGGACGGGGTCATCAACCCCGCCGTTCTGCTGGCCTGCCGCATCGCCGGCGTGGACGAAATCTACCGCATCGGCGGCGCCCAGGCCATCGGGGCCCTGGCCTACGGCACCGAGAGCATCGCACCGGTCGACAAGATCACCGGGCCGGGAAATGCCTTCGTCGCGGCGGCCAAGCGGCGGGTCTTTGGCAAGGTGGGGATCGACATGATCGCCGGCCCGTCCGAGATCCTGGTGATCGCCGATGCCGACAATGACCCCGACTGGATCGCGCTGGACCTGATGAGCCAGGCCGAACACGACGAAAGCGCGCAATCGCTGCTGATCACCACCGACGCCGCTTTCGGCCGCAAGGTGGCCGAGGCGGTCGAGCGCCAGCTCGAAACCCTCGACCGCCGCGCCATTGCGGGCGCCAGCTGGCGGGACTACGGCGCGGTCATCACCGTGCGCGACCTCGGCGAAGCCGCCGCGCTGTCGGACCGCATCGCGCCAGAGCACCTCGAGCTTTGCGTTGCCGACCCCGAGGCGCTGGCGGAACAGATCACCCATGCCGGCGCGATCTTCCTCGGCCAATGGACGCCCGAGGCCATCGGCGATTACGTCGGCGGGCCGAACCACGTTCTACCCACGGCCCGCTCGGCCCGGTTCTCGTCCGGCCTGTCGGTGCTTGACTTCCTCAAGCGCACCACAATGGCGAAAATGACCCCCGAGGCCCTGCGCGCCATCGGCCCCGCCGCCGAGACCCTCGCGTCTTCGGAATCGCTGCAAGCACACGGGCTCTCTGTCACCGCGCGTCTGAAGAAGCTGAACGACTAGGACATGCCTCCGGCAGGCACGTCGCGGCCGGGCGATAGCCCATGTGACATGCACCCCGGAAAGTCACCGGGGTGCCCCCTGGTTTCCCGGGCACCTGCATGGGTCAATGCCATCTGCCCGGTCTCGATGCCGACGGGTGCTCTAGCCCACCCGGGCAGCGATTCCGGCCAGCGACGTCAGACCCGCCCGGCTCTCCGAGCCTCGCTCACCCTGGTCGCGCAGATCGCCCGCCGGCTTGCGAGCGCCTTGGCCGCCAAATGGCGAACCGGGTCTCGATGTCTGGTGGCCCTGCGGTGGCGCGGAGCGCGGCTCAGCGTGCGCCCAGCGGGGCGAAGGACTGCGCCCGGCAGAATTCCAGCAACTGCCCGACTGCCGCCGAACCGGGCCGGGCGATGTCGCGACCCGTGCCGATCAGGGTGATGACCGCCTGCGCCTCGCCCTGCCAGTCGAGTACCGGTGCAGCCACCGCCACGAGGCCGGGGATGTAGTCGCCCGAGACGGTGGCATAGCCCTCGGCGCGTACCCGGTCGCAAAGCGCGGCGACACCGGCCCGCGAGACGTCGAAATCCGCGAAGATCTCGGGGCTCTTGCGGGCGCGGGCCAGTTCGGAGGCCAGCAACTTCTCCATCGGCGGGCGCGGCCCGTAGGCCAGGAACACCCGGCCGGTCGAGGAATTCAGCAGCGGCAGCGTGGTGCCCAGCCCCATCGAGGTCACGACGGGCGCCGCCGCCCTCTCCCAGCGCACCACCGTCGGTCCCGCCGCGCCCCAGACCGACAGCAGCACCGTGAGGCCCGTCGCCTCGCGCAGCTCGGGCAGGTGGTTCGAGGGCCGGTTGACGAAATCGTGCCGGGCGATGGCGGACAGACCCAGCTCGACCGCGCCGCGGCCGAGGTCGTACTTGCCCGACCGGCCGCCCTGCTCGACCAGCCCGGCAGCCAGGAACGAAGCGAGGTAGCGGTGCACCTTGCTGGGCGGCATGTCGGCGCTGCGCGCGAGGTCGGTCAACGAGATCGGCCCGTCATGGGCGGCCATCACAGACAGCACCCGCAGCGCCGCATCAAGCGACTGGATGCCGGCGCTGGCGTCCTTTGGGTCCTTTGCCATGGTCTGCCCTCCTGTCGGTTCGAAAGGTCTTAGCATCGGGGCGCGAGCCCGGCAACGCGGCGCCTCTTGGCCGCTGTGGCAGCGGGGGCCAGCCCCCGCACCCCCGGAGTTTTGGGGCAAAATGAAGGGGGATCAGGTCGGAAATGAAGGTTGGGTCGGGAGGCCGCAGACGATCCATTATTTTTACATTGGGAAACTCATTGCATGAAGTGGAATTATTTCCTAGCGTCCACCCGGAGGACGGAACGGGAGGACACCGCATGTCAAAGCTGCGCAGCATGGCCATCATCGGAGGCGGGCCGGCGGGGCTATATGCCGCGATCCTGATGCGGCGGCGGATGCCGCAGGTCGCGGTCACGGTCTACGAGCAGAACCCCAGGGGGGCGACCTTTGGCTTTGGCGTGGTGTTTTCCGACCAGGCGCTGGGGTTCCTCAAGGCCACCGATCCCGAGATCCACGACCTGATCCTGCCGCACATGGAGCGGTGGCAGAACATGACCCTGAACCACCCCGAGGACAGGGTGGTGCTGGACGGGGTCGGCTTCACCGCGCTGGGGCGGCTCGAGTTGATCGAGATCCTGCGGGAGCATGCCGAGGGGCTGGGGATCGACATCCGGTTTGATACCCGGATCGAGGATCTCGCCGCGCTGGAGGCGGATATCGTGCTCGGCGCGGACGGGCTGAACTCGGTCGTGCGCGCGGCGTTCCGCGAGGACTTCGCGCCGCAGGTCGAGCATTTCAATTGCCACTTCGCCTGGTTCGGGGCCGACCGGCCCTTCGACACGCTGACGCAGTCGTTCATCCGCACCGACAAGGGGCCGATGAACGCGCATCACTACCGCTACACGCCGGACCGATCGACCTTCATCGTGGAATGCGAGTATGACACGTTTGAGCGCTACGGCTTCGGCGAGATGGGCGAGGAAGAGAGCGCGGCGCTGTGCCAGGCGTTGTTCGCGGACGTCTTGCAGGGCGCGCGGCTGATCACCAACAAGTCGGTTTGGCGGCAGTTTCCGCGCATGTGGTGCGAGCATTGGGTGCATGACCGTTACGTGATCGTCGGCGACGCGGCGCATACGGCGCATTTTTCCATCGGCTCGGGCACGCGGCTGGCACTGGAGGACGTGATCGCGCTGGTCGGGGCGCTGGAAGGCGCGGAGGATTGGCGGGACGGGCTGGCGGCGTTCGAGGCCGCACGGCTGCCGATCGCCCGCAAGATCGTCGACGCGGCCAATACCTCGGCCGCCTGGTACGACAGCTTCGGCAGCAAGATCGACAAGCCGCCGCTGGATTTCGCATTTGACTACATCACGCGGTCGGGGCGGGTGGACATGGACCGCTTGCGGTCCATGGCACCGGAATTCGCCGCACGCTACGCGGCCGAAAAGCGCGCGCATCCAGACGCCATCATCGACCCAGTGGGCGACGACATCCCGGCGGCGCAGGAGATCGGGTTCGACCGCATGGCGCATCCGAACTGCTCGGAAACCCTGTGGCAGAACCTGGCGCGCAACCCCGACAAGGCGGCCGTGATCGGACCGGCCGGGACGCTGACCTATGCCGAGCTGATCGCCGAGGCCGCGCGCTGGGGCCATGCCTTTGCCGGTGCGGGGCTTGAGCGCGGGGCGCGCATTCCGTTTTTCATGGACGACACGCCGGCCTACCCGGCGGCCTTCTTCGGCGCGGTGCGGGCGGGCTTCGTGCCGGTGCTGCTGAACACGCAGACGCCGGACGAAACGCTGACTTACTTCCTCAAGGACAGCGGCGCGACCATGGCGGTCTGCGAGGCGGCGCTGGCGGCGCATTTCGGGCCCGCCGTGCTGGAGGGCACCGACGTGCGCACCGTCATTACCGTGAACGGCACGGCCAAGGGGTTCACCCCCGCATCCGCTTTCCTGGACGGCCGGCCGACCACGCTGGAGGCGGCCGACACCGGGCCGGACGACATGGCGTTCTGGATGTATTCCTCGGGCTCCACCGGCCGGCCCAAGGGGATCGTCCACCTGCACCACGACATGGCCTATACGCAGCAATCCTTCGGCCAACAGGTGCTGAAACTGCGCCCCGACGACATCTGCTTCTCGGTGCCCAAGATCTTCTTTGCCTATGGCTTCGGGAATTCCATCACCTTCCCCTATTCCATCGGCGCGACCACGCTGTTGATGCCCGGCCAGCCGCGCGCCGTGGCGGTGATCGACATGATCGAAACCTACCGGCCCACCGTGTTTTTCGGCCTGCCGACACTGTTTACCTCCATCGCGCGCAGCCCGCGGGCGGCGGGGGCGGATTTCAGCAGCCTGCGGCAAAGCATGTCGGCGGCCGAGATCCTGTCGGAGGACGTCTACCAAGCCTGGACCGCCCTCACCGGCCATGGCCCGACCGAGGGGCTGGGCTCGACCGAGCTGTTGCACGTCTACCTGTCGAACCGGCTCGACGATCATCGGCCGGGGGCCGCCGGCGCGCGGGTACCGGGCTACGAGGTCAAGCTGGTGACGCCCGAGGGCGCGCTGGCGGGGCCGGGCGAGGAAGGCGTGATGTACGTGCGCGGGCACAGCTCCGCTCCGCAATACTGGAACCGGCCGGACAAGACGCGCGACACCATGCGCGGCGACTGGATCTATACCGGCGACCGGTTTCTCGAGAAGGACGGCTACTATTACTTCCAGGGCCGCGCGGACGAGCTGATCAAGGTCTCGGGCCAATGGGTCTGGCCCGGAGAGGTCGAAAAGTGCCTGGCCGAACACCCGGACATCCACGAATGCGCCGTGCTGGCGCATGCGCTTGCCGACAAGCGCATGACCCTGCGCGCGGTTGTCCACCTGCGCGAAGGCGTGACGGCGGGCGCGGCCACGGATGCCTCGATCAAGGACTGGGTCAAGGACCGGCTGCAGCCGTTCAAGTACCCGCGCCTGATCGAGTATCGCGACGCGCTGCCAAAGACCGGCACCGGCAAGATCGACCGCCGCGCGCTGGCCGCACCGGCGCCACAGGCCGAACCGGCTGGCTGAGACCAGCAACCGGACCATGAGGCCGGGCGCGACCGACGCCGCCCCGGGCGGGCCGACTGGCCCACCCTTCAAGACCGCGGGCCGACAGGCCCGCAAAGGAGACGCAAATGACCTTCGTGTTCGACCCCATGCCCACCCCCAGCCTGCCCGTCGCGGGCGAGGACGCCCGGTTCCCCGTGCGCCGCATCTTCTGCGTGGGCCGCAACTATGCCGCACATGCGCGCGAGATGGGCAAGGACCCGGACCGCGATCCGCCGTTCTTTTTCACCAAGCCCGCCGACGCCATTGTCGAGGACAAGGCGACCGTCCCCTACCCGCCCGAGACGGCGAATTTCCACTACGAGGCCGAGCTGGTCGTCGCCATCGGCACCGGCGGCGACAACATCGCCCAAGGCGACGCGCTGGCCCATGTCTACGGCTACGCGGTCGGCAACGACCTCACGCGCCGCGACCTGCAGCTTGAGGCGCGCGAAAAGGGCCGGCCGTGGGACTGGGGCAAGGCCTTCGACCGCTCGGCCCCCATCGCGGCGATCCGCAAGGCGTCGGACGTGGGACACCTGTCGAAGGGCTCGATCAAGCTGAGCGTCAACGGTGAAGTCAAGCAGGACGCGGACCTGTCGGAGCTGATCTGGGACGTGCCCGAGGTGATCTCGATCATCTCGGCATCCATCGAGCTGAAGCCGGGCGACCTGATCATGACCGGCACCCCGGCGGGTGTCGGCGCGCTGGCCCCCGGCGATATCTGCATCGTGACCATCGAGGGCCTCGGCGATCTGACCACCACCATCGGCCCCAAGGCATGACCCTGATCCTGCGGGACATCTTCGGCGTTGCGACCACGACCCGCCTGCGGGCAGCGTCGCCCCTCACGGGGATGGCGCATGATCGTGCGCCATGCGGGCCGGTTTGCGGGCAGGCCGGGAACACGCGGCGGGTCCGGATCGACCTTGCGCAATGCCCCGCCTTCGCCTCTATCGTCGTCGTGTGCGATGCCCCGCCCGCCTTTGCCCGCTCCGCGCCGACGGCGCAGCCGGGCGCCGCCTGACACCGCCATTCGGAAGGGAGACCGATAATGGACAACGCCATGCAACCCGAGGACACGCCCGAGCTGCGCGCGCTTTACAAGGGCTTCGAAAAGGCGCATCTGAACCCGCTCTGGACCCAGACCGGCAACCTGATGCCGCTGCATCCGACCTCGGACGCGGTGCCGCATGTCTGGCGCTGGAAGGACCTGCTGCCGCTCGCTGAACGCTCTGGCGAACTGGTGCCCGTGGGCCGTGGTGGGGAGCGCCGCGCCATCGGCCTTGCCAACCCCGGCCTTGGTGGGAAGGCCTACGTGAGCCCTACGCTCTGGTGCGCGGTGCAATACCTCTGCCCCGGCGAGAATGCGCCGGAACACCGCCATTCGCAGAACGCCTTCCGCTTCGTGGTCGAGGGAGAAGGCGTCTGGACCGTGGTCAACGGCGATCCGGTGCGCATGTCGCGCGGCGACCTTTTGCTGACGCCCGGCTGGAACTTCCACGGCCACCACAATGTCGCGACCGAGCCGATGGCCTGGATCGACGGGCTCGACATCCCCTTCAGCCGGCAGAACGACGTCGGCTTCTTCGAATTCGGGGCCGAGCGGGTGACCGACAACGCGACACCCCGCTTCAGCCAGGGCGAACGGCTCTGGGCGCATCCCGGCCTGCGGCCGCTGTCGCGGCTTGAGGACACGGTCTCGAGCCCCCTCGCCGCCTTCCGTTGGGAGCACACCGACCACGCGCTGACCGAGCAGTTGCTGCTCGAGGACGAGGGCCAGCCAGCCACGTACAGCATGGGCCACGCAGGGCTGCGCTTTGTCAACCCGACCACGGGCGGCGACGTCATGCCGACGATCCGCTGCCAGTTCCACCGCCTGCGCGCCGGGGCGCAAAGCCGCAAGCGGCGCGACGTGGGCTCTTCGGTGTTCCAGGTCTTCTCGGGGCGCGGGGCGGTGCTGCTGGACGGGGTGGAGCACAAGCTGGACACCGGCGACATCTTCGTCGTGCCCTCCTGGGTGTCCTGGCAATTGCAGGCCGAAACGGGCTTTGACCTCTTCCACTTCTCGGACGCGCCGATCATGGAGCGGCTGCATTTCGACCGCACCACCTTTGTCGAAGATGATGCATGACGACGCGGCCCGGCGCGCGCTGATCGAACGGCAGGGGCCGGGCGCGCGCTACGACGCGCCGAACGCCCCGGCCGATGACCTGCTGGCCGCACGCCGCGCCACCGCAGAGGCCGCGCGGCTGCTCAACGACCTGACGGATGCCGCGCTGGTCGCTGGGCGCGAGACCCCTGGCGCCCAGGCGCAGGTCATCGCGCAGGTGGCGCTGCAGGCCCGGCGGATGGGCGAGTTCATCGCCGCCCGCGCGGGCGCGCTGGAGCCGACCTCCGCAGATATCACCGAAGCCGCCCACCTGCCCGCCCATGCCCTGCGCCACCTCTTCGACCATACGCGGGCGCATCTGAACGTCGAATGGCGCGAGCTGACCGATGCCGACTGGGACCGCACCGACCTGCGCGCCCTGCCCGCGCTGCGCCACGCGCAGCTGACCCGCGCCATCGACGCGTTGATACGACACGGGACACACAGGCGGCGCTGACGGGTCGAGATCCTGCGCCCGGTTGATCAGGTGCCGGGCGTCGAAGCACATCGTCGCCGGCGGGCGGCACTTCTCCTACCGGATCGCGACGCGCTAGCGGACCTGCGCCGCCCAGCGCGCGAGGATCTCGGCCGCAGGAGCGGCCTCAAACTGGGCGCTATGCAGCGAGCGGTCAGGCGCCGGCTTGCCGCATTCGGCCAGCATGGCATCGACGTCGATGGGAAAGCGCGCGGTCTCGGGCAGATCGCCCAGCACCGCCCCCGCCTGCCCCATGTCGGCGGCGTAATAGAGCTCGGACACCCTGGCGATCATCATCGCGGCGACACACAGCGGGCAGGGCTCGCAGCTGGTGTAAAGCGCCGTGCCGCGCAGATCGACCGTGCCGAGGTTGCGCGCGGCATCGCGGATCGCCTCGGTCTCGCCATGGCTGGTGGGGTCGTGGTTCATCACCGACCGGTTGATCCCCTCGCCCACGATCCGGCCGTCCTTGACCACCACTGCGCCGAAGGGCTCGGTGCCCGGCGTGGTCAGCGCCTCGGCCGAGATCTCGATGGCGCGAGCCATGAAAGCCGGGTCATACATGAGTTGTCTCCTTTGCGGCACTCTCCTCGGCGGCGAAACAGGCGACGCGGGAGTCGTGAACCCTGGGCGTCCGCTCGGGCCGTTCGCGCTTGCAGCGGTCGAACGCCAGAGGGCAGCGCGGATGGAACGAACAGCCAGACGGAGGCGACACCGGTGACGGCACCTCGCCCCCCATCGGCGCGCGGTCGCGCTTGGGCGAGTCCAGGTCGGGGATCGTGTCGAGCAGCATGCGCGTGTAGGGGTGCAGCGGGTTGGCAAACAGATCGCGCGACGGCTGGATCTCGACGATGCGGCCCAGGTACATGACCGCGATCACGTCGGCCATGTGGCGCACGACGCTCAGGTCATGGCTGATGAAGAGATAGGTCAGCCCCATCTCGCGCTGCAGCTTCTTCATCAGGTTCAGCACCTGCGCCTGGACGGAGACATCGAGGGCCGAGGTCGGCTCGTCGCAGACCAGGAACTCCGGCTCTCCGGCCAGGGCGCGGGCGATGGAGATGCGCTGCCGCTGCCCGCCCGAAAACTCATGCGGGTATTTCGCGGCATCGGCGGCCGAGAGGCCCACGGTGCGCAGCAGCTCCTCGACCCGCGCCGTGACCTGCGCCTCGGGCGTCTCGGGCCGCAGGGTGCGCAGCGGCTCGGCCACGATCCGCCCGACGCGCCAGCGCGGGTTGAGCGAGGCGAAGGGGTCCTGGAAGATCATCTGCATCTTGTCCGGATCGCCATTGAACCGGATCGTGCCCGAAGAGGGCGCGTGCAGCCCGGTCACCAGCTTGGCGATGGTCGACTTGCCGCAGCCCGACTCCCCCACCAGCGCCAATGTCTGGCCGGGCATGATGTCGAAATCCACCCCGTCGACGGCGCGCAGGGTGCGGCGCGGCTTGCGCTCGATCACGCGGTTGAGCCAGGGGGCGGAGACGTCGAAGCGGCGTTCCAGCGCGTCGACCTCGAGGATGGGACGGGTCATGCCTTGGCTCCTTCAGCTGCGGGCAACTCGGTACTGCCGGTCTGCGCCAGCCAGCAGGCCGCGCCGTTTCCGTGAGTGCGGGGCACCTCGGCCCGGCAGCGCGGCCCGGCATGGGCGCAGCGCGGGTTGAAGGCGCAGCCCGCCGGAATGCTGCCCAGCCGTGGCATCGATCCGGGGATCATCTGCAGTTCGACGTCGTCGCGGCGCAGCGACGGAATCGAGCCCATCAGCCCCACCGTGTAGGGATGCTGCGGCCGACGCACGACATCTTCGACCGCGCCCAGCTCGGCCAGCCGGCCGGCATACATGACGGCGACGCGGTCGGCGGTCTCGGCGATCACGCCCATGTCGTGGGTCACCAGCATGACGGCCGTGCCCCGCTCGCGGCAGAGCCGCTTGAGCAGCGCGGTGATCTGCGCCTGGATCGACACGTCAAGCGCGGTTGTCGGCTCGTCCGCGATGATCAGCTCGGGCTCGGCGCAGAGCGCCAGCGCAATGACGATCCGCTGCCGCATCCCGCCCGAGAACTGGTGTGGGTAATTGTCGATCCGCTCCTCGACCGCCGGGATGCCGACCTCGCGCATCAGGTCCAGCGCCCGGGCGCGGGCCTGGGTCTTGGTCAGGCCGGTGTGCAGGCGGATCGTCTCGACCAGCTGGTCGCCGACCTTGAAAAGCGGGTTGAGCGAAGTCAGCGGGTCCTGGAAGATCGCCCCGATGCGCCGCCCACGAATGGCCTGCATCTGCGGCTCGGTCAGATCGTCGATCCGGTCGCCGGAAAGGTATATCTGCCCGCCCGCAATGCGCCCCGGCGGCTCGAGCAGGCCCAGGATCGCCATGCCGGTCATCGACTTGCCCGCGCCGGATTCGCCGACCACGCCCAGGATCTCTCCCCTGGCGATGGTCAGGGACATGTCGTCAACAGCGGTCAGCGTGCCGTGGCGGGTGGGGAATTCGACGCGCAGGTTTCGCACGTCCAGAACATTCTCGGTCATCAGGCCCTCCGGTAGCTGGCGGAGAAGATCTCGGACACCGGCGGGTGCCCTGTCGTGCGGTCGGGGTACTGCGCGATCACATGGTCGAACTGCGCCTGCGCGCGGGTCATCTCGACCGTCTCGTCAAAGCCGGGGATCGCGCCGTCTGTCATGACGCGCCGTCCGTCGATCCAGACGTCGCGCACGTCGCGGGCGGAGGCCGAGGTCATCAGCGTCTGCACCGGGTCGGGCACCTGCAGCGTGCGGCTCAGATCCACCACCGTGATATCGGCACGAGCCCCGGGCGCCAGCCGTCCGAGGTCGTCCCGCCCCAGCGCCCGCGCCCCGCCCAGCGTGGCGGCGTCGAACATCTCCTCGGAGCGGATCGCGTCGATCCCCTCCACCATCCGCGCCATCATCATCCCCAGTTGCATGTTCAGCAGCATGTCGGGCGGCCAGGTATCGGTACCCAGCCCGATGTTGATCCCCTGCGCGCGCACCTTCGGGAAAGACCGCAGCATCCCGCCGTGGCGGGCGGAAACCAACGGGCAATGCACCAGCGTGGCACCATGTTCGGCCATCAGCGCCAAATCCCGGTCGCTGGCATGGGTGCCATGCGGCAGCAGCCAGTTCGACCCCAGCGCGCCGATCCGCGCCAGCCAGTCGATGGGGGTCGTGCCGTGCTGCTCGGCCACCAGCCGCAGCTCGACCGGCGACTGACAGCAATGCTGGCGCACCGGCGCGCCCATCTCGGCGGCGATGGCATGCGTGCGCTGCAAGAGCGTTTCGGTGCAGGTCTCGATCCGGTCGGGCGCGAACATCGCCCGGATGCGGCCACCGGCCATGCCATCGATACGGTCGGCAAAGGCCACCGCCTCGTCAAGGCCCTTCAGCCCCCGCTCTTCATCATACACCGCGCGGATATTGCCGCTATCGTCCGTCACCTGCCCGCCGGTCCGGTAGGCCGGCCCCAGGTAGACCCGCAGCCCCAGCTCTTCGGCCGCCGTAGCGGCCGCGTCGAACTCGGCAATGGTCTCGCCCCATTCACGGTAGAACAGGGAGGCAATCGGCAGCGCGGTCGTGATCCCGTTCCGGATCAGCTGCGCAAAGGCGAACCGCTTCTGGAACGCCAATTCCTCGACCGAATACATCTCGCGCGGCCCGACGGCAACGTAGCTCTCCGGCCAGACCCGCCCCTTCTTCCAGGCCGGCCCATTGTCATAGCCCAGGATCGTTGTATCGAGGTCCGACAACGCGTCGAGGTCGACAAAGCCCGGACAGATCACCGCCTCGCCATACGCGACTACCTCCGCCACCTCCCCCTCGAACCCGCGCCCGACATGCAGCACGCGGCCGCCCTCGATCACCACGCAGCCCTGCTCGAAGACGACGTGACTACCCCCTTCGAACCCGACCACCCAGCGCGCCGTCAGCTTCACCCGCATGACACCCCGATCCCTTTCATCTTGCCGGATAAACTCCGGGGGGAGTTGCCCATGGCGACGGGGGGCAGCGCCCCCCTTCCCCGCGCACCACGGCTCACGGCGCCGCCCTCACGCAAACCCCGTCCTTCGCCACCACGGCGCCGTCCTTCAATACCAGCACCCGGAGCGCGCGCAGGGCGACCGCTTCGGCCAGGGTTTCGCCCTCGACCAGCACGGCATCCGCGCGGCAGCCGACCCCGAGGCCGTAGCCTTCGACCTCCATGATCGCCGCGCCGCCGAAGGTGCAAATGTCCAACGCCAGCTCGACCTCGTCGTCGCGGCGCAGGTTGTTGCGCATGCCGACGAACATCGCGCGTTCCAGCATGTCGGCATTGCCGTAGGGCCCCCAGGTGTCCCGGATCCCGTCCGAGCCCGAGCCGGTCAGGATCCCCGCCGCCTTCAGCTCCTTGACCGCCGGCACGGGGGCCGAGGCGGGGGCGGTGGTGATGATGTGGATGCGCTCTTCGGCCAGCTGCGCATGCAGGTCGGCGACATAGGCTCGGTCGGCCATGCCGAGGCAGAAGGCATGGCTGATCGTCACCTTGCCCTGCATCCCGTGCGCCTTCGTGCGGGCAATGATCTCCTCCATCGAGAAGCCGCCCAGCGCGCCCTGCTCATGCAGGTGGATGTCGATCGGCTTGCCGTGCTTCTCGGCCAGCATGAAGACCGCATCGAGATGCCCCTTGGGGTCGCGCTCGATCCCGCAGGGGTCGATCCCGCCGACGATATCGGCACCGAGCTTCAGCGCTTCGTCCATCATCTCGACCGTGCCGGGGCGCGGCATCATGGACGACTGCGGGAAGGCCACGATCTCGATATCGACGATGCCTTTCAGCTTCTCGCGCGTCTCCATCACGCCCTCGACCCCGCGCAGCCCGTGGTGGGTGTCGACGTCCACGTGGCTGCGGATCTGCGTGGTGCCATGGCTCACCGACAGGATCGCCTGCCGCTCGCTCTGCACCTGCGGATCGAGGCCCAGCGACACCTTCACCTCGCGCTCGTTGGTAATCTTGTCGATGAGCCGCGGCCCCACCTCGTTGCGATACCAGGCCATCCCCAGCAAGGACTTGTCGAGATGGGTATGCGCCTCGACCAGCCCGGGGATCAGGATGCGCCCGCCGCAATCGATCACCTCCGCCCCCTCGGGCGCTACGGTGACGAAATGCCCATCGGCGATATGCAGGTCGGTGGCGGCGGCGCCCATGGGGCGGACATTCTTGAGGGTCTTCATGGATCTCATCTCAGCTTGGGATTGAGGGCATCGCGCAGCCAGTCGCCGATCATGTTGACCGACAGCACGATCAGGCACAGCTGCACGGCGGGGAACACGACGATCCACCACAGCCCGGAAAAGAGGTACTGGTTGCCGATGCGGATCAGCGTGCCCAGGCTCGGCTGGTCCGGCGGCATCCCGACACCGAGGAAGGACAGCGTCGCCTCGGACAGGATCGCAAGGCCGAAGTTCAGCGTCGCCGCCACGAGGATCGGCGTCAGGCAGTTCGGCAGGATGTGGTGCAGCATGATGCGCCAGGACCTGACGCGGATCAGCCGCGCCGCCTGCACGTATTCCTTCTTGCGCTCGACCATGGCGCTGGCCCGCACGGTCCGGGCGTATTGCACCCAGGACGGCACGGCGATGGCAAAGATCAGAATCGGCGCCGCCAACACGTCCTTGAGGCCGGTGGGCAGCGACGCGGTGGCGACAGCGGTGATCAGGATCGCGATCAGGATGAAGGGCATCGACAAGAGCACATCGCCCAGCCGCATGATCACGTTGTCGATCCAGCCGCCGAAATAGCCGGCGACGAGGCCGAGGCTCAGCCCCACGGCCAGCGCGACCATGACCGAGGCAAAGCCGATGATCAGCGAAATGCGCGAGCCGTAGAGGATCGCCGACAGGATATCGCGCCCCTGCGTGTCGGTGCCCAGAAGGTAGGGCCACTGCCCGTCGACGTTCCAGATCGGCGGGATCTCGGCATTCCAGAGCTCCAATGCTGCCAGGTCATAGGGATCCTGTGGCGTGATCCAGGGCGCGAACAGCGCGGTCAGCGCGACCAGGGCCAAGAGGCAGGCGGCGAAGATCGCGCTGGGGTGCGAGCGAAACGAAAACGCCAGGTCGCTCTCGCGCATCGCGGCCAGGCGCGATTTCCGGACGGGCAGCAGGGGCGCGGGGGTGGAGTCTTCGGTGGTCATGGTCAGGTCAGCCATTGGCCCCTCCGGCTTTGGCGGCATCGTCCCGCAGGCGCGGATCGACCCAGGCATAGGTCACGTCGACAACTGTGTTCAGCGCGACGAAGATGAAGGACACGAGCATCAGGTAGGCGGCCATGACGGGGATATCGACGAAGGTCACCGCCTGGATGAACAAGAGGCCCATGCCCGGCCATTGGAACACCGTCTCGGTCACCAGCGCAAAGGCGATCAGATTGCCGATCTGCATGCCGGTGAGCGTGATCACCGGCATCAGGCAGTTGCGCAGCGCATGGACCCAGGTCACCCGCCCCACGGGCACACCCCGCGCCCTTGCGAATTTCACGTAATCGGTGCGCAGGACCTCGAGCATCTCGGCCCGCACCAGCCGCATCACCAGCGTGATCTGGAAGGTCGACAGAGAAATCGCCGGCAAAACCAGCGCCGCCCGCCCCGAAGGCGTCAGCAGCCCCGTGGACCACCAGCCGATATCCACCGTCTCCCCCCGCCCGAAGGCCGGCAGCCACCCAAGCGAGACCGAGAAGGCAAGGATCAGCATGATCCCCACCACGAAGGACGGCAGCGACACGCCCACGATCGACCCCAACTGCAAGGCATTGGCAAGGCGCGAGTTTCGATGCACCGCCGTGATCACCCCCAACGGAATGCCGACGACCAGCGAAATCACCGTCGCCACCAGCACCAGCTCGAACGTCGCCGGGAAGCGTTCGCCGATCAGCACCATCACGTCCTGCTGGTTGCGGTAGGAGATCCCGAAGTCCCCCTGCACCGCGTTCGTCACGAACCGCGTGTATTGTGTCACGAAGCCATCGTTCAGCCCCAGCCGCTCGCGCAGCTCGGCGCGGTCCTCCTGCGTGGCCTGCTCGTTGACCATCATCTCGACCGGGTCGCCGAAGAACCGGAAGATGGTGAAGGCCAGCAGCGCCACCGCCAGCATGACGAAGACCGCATTGGCACCGCGCTTGATCAGAAACGCCAGCATGGCTCACTCCCGCTATACTGGGATCAAGGAGCGCCCCGATCCCTTTTCATCTTGCCAAGTAAACTCCGGGGGGTCCGGGGGGCAGCGCCCCCCGGCGGGTCGCCGCGCACATAGCGCGGCGAAACCCGATGTCTTACTCGGCCACCTGCGCGAACCAGAGACGCGGCTTGTTGTCCGGGAACAGCGGCATCTCGGCCACCTCGTCGGTCACGGCCCAGGCCATCGGCTGCTGGTGCAGCGGGATCATGATCATCTCGTCCTTGACGATCCCCAGCGCTTGCGTTTCCAGCGCCAGGCGCTTGTCGACATCCAGTTCCATCCCGGCCTGCTGGATCAGACCGTCCAGCTCGGGATAGGACCAGCCGCCCCAGTTGAAGACGCCCGAATTGCCTTCCTTCGAGTGGAAGATCTGCAGCAGCGGCGAATAGGCGTCGAGCATCGGCAGCGTGGCCCAGCCCAGCGTGTAGATGTCGGTCTTGCCTTGCGTCCGCTTGGGCGTCTGCACCGCGCGCGGCGCCACGTCGAGCTTTGGCGCCAGCCCGATCCGCGACCACATGGAGGCGATGGCCTGGCAGAACTGCTCTTCGTTGACGAGGCCATCGGAAAGGCAGTTGAACTCGAATTCCAGCCCCTCGGGCACGCCGGCCTCGGCCAGTAGCGCCTTGGATGCCTCCGGATCGTATCCGGGCAGCGTATCCAGTGCCTCGACGTAACCGGGGATCGGCGGGGCGACAGTGGCGCCGGCCACCCGCGACTTGCCGCGCATGACCTTCTCGTGGATCAGCTCGAGGTCGATCGCCTTGTACAGCGCCTCGCGCACGGCCTTTTCCTTGAACGGGTTCGGCTCGCCTGACACCAGCGTGTCGCGGAAGGGAAAGCCGATCATGACCGTGCGCAGGTCGACCCCTTCCAGCACCTTGACGTTCGGCGCGGCGGCGAGGCGCGGCAGGTCCTGCACCGGCGCGTCGTTGGTAAAGTTGATCTCGCCCGACAGCAGCGCCGCCACGCGGGTCGCGGCCGAGGTGACCGGCGTCAGGTCGATCCGGTCGAGGTTGTGCTTCGGTTCATCCCACCAGTCGGGGTTCACGACGAAGACCGTCTTGGCGTCGGGCTGGCGGCTTTCCACGATGAAGGGCCCGGTGCCGTTGGCATTGTAGGTGGCAAAGCCTTCGGTGCCCGAGCCGATGTCGGTCGGCAGCAGGGAGTCATTCGCCTCCATCCATTCCTTGTCAAAAATATGGATGTTCGTCAGGTCGTTAAGCAGCAGCGGGTAGGTGCCGTTCAGCGTGATGTCGACGGTCAGGTCATCGACCACGGCCGAGGAGACGTAAGCCGGCAGGTTGCCTTTCAGCGGCGAGGTCTCGTGGCTCACCCGCTCGAGCGAGGCGACGACGTCAGCGGCCGTGAACGGCGCGCCGTCGTGGAAGGTGACCCCTTCGCGCAGCTTGAAACGCCAGGTCACCTGGTCCTCGAGGATCTCCCAGCTTTCCGCCAGCGCCGGCTCGATCTTGAGGTCGGCATCGTAGCGCACCAGCCCCTCGTAGACGTGGTTCAGCACGTTGATCGTGAAGCTGTCGCCGTAGGAATAGGGGTCGAGCGAGCCGATGTCGCGATTGGCACCCCACTTGAGCACATTCTCGGCCGAGGCCGTCCCGGCCAGCGTCGCGACGGCGGCGGAGGCCATAAGAAGATGTCTGATCGTCATGTCCTGGTTCCCTGTCGTTGATTGTACCCGGGAATCACCCGGATTGGATACGATACATTCTTGATGGTGAATCGTTCCTCACTTGGCAAGCAAATTGTATCCAATTGACGCGAGCAGATGGATACGCTATCCGGGAAGCACGAATTTCAAGCAAGCAGAGCCATGAGCGACCAGACCACCCTGACCGACGCCGTCCACACGCTGCTCAAGCGTGCGATCATCGAACAGGCGCTCAAGCCCGGGATGCGCCTGCCCGAGGACACGGTGGGCGAGCAGTTCGGCGTCTCGCGCACCATCGTGCGCCACGCGCTCGTGCGGTTGCAGAACGAGGGGCTGGTGGACACGCGCCGCAACCGCGGGGCCTTTGTCGCCGAGCCCTCGCTGGAAGAGGCCAAGCAGATCTTCGAGGTGCGCCGCGCGCTCGAGGCCGAGGTGATCCGCCTCCTGGTCGAGCGCATGCCGTCCAGCGGCTTTGACCAGTTGGAAAGCCATGTGCGCTCCGAGCAGGGCGTCAAGGGCAAGGATGGGCCGGTGTCGATTCGCCTGGCCGGGGAATTCCACACGCTGCTGGCCGAACTCACCGGAAACGCGGTGCTGTCGCGCTACGTCTCCGAGGTGGTGCTGCGCTGTTCGCTGATCATGGCGATGTATGCCAAGACCCATTCGTCGGAATGCGCCGTGGACGAGCATTCGCAGGTGATCGAGGCGATTCGCGCCCGTGACGTGGCCCGCGCCACGGCGATCATGAACCACCACCTTGGCGCGGTCGCAGGCCGGGCCGAGCTGGAAAACAAGCCGGACAGCGTCTCGTCGATCCTGTCCCGATACGGAAAGGAACTCGCGTCGTGACCCACCATGCGCTGAACTTCGACGAGCTGACCCCGCGCGAGGCCTACAAGGTGATGATCGGCACGATCGTGCCGCGCCCCATCGCCTGGGTCACCACGGTGTCGCCCGACGGGGTGGTCAACGCGGCGCCTTATTCGTTCTTCAACTGCCTCTCGGCCGATCCGCCGATCCTGGCGCTGGGGGTCGAAAACAAGCCCGACCGCAGTTTCAAGGACACGGCCTACAACATCCGCATGACCGAATGCTTCACGGTCAACATCGTGGACCGCGCCAACGTGGAAACGATGTCGGTCACCGCCGCCGGGTTCGAGCCCGAGGTGGACGAGCTGGAAATGGCGGGCCTGACGGCCGCGCCGGGCGAAAAGGTCATCTGCCCGCGCATCGCCGAGGCGCCGGTCGCCTTCGAATGCAAGCGCTACCTCGGGATCGAGGTGAGTTCCGCCCGCGAGATCATCCTGGGCCGGATCGTCATGGCCCATGTGCGCGAGGACGTGATCGACCTTGGCACCTATTACTCGGACCACGCCAA
Organism: Mesobacterium pallidum; assembly: GCF_019966535.1. GTDB lineage: Bacteria > Pseudomonadota > Alphaproteobacteria > Rhodobacterales > Rhodobacteraceae > Mesobacterium > Mesobacterium pallidum. The sequence goes on from NZ_JAIMID010000017.1 coordinate 96,491, forward strand.
GCTGGACGCCATCGGGCGGATGGGCGGGAACGGCTATGCCGGTACGCTGGATTATTTCGACCTGCCGACGCCCTCGGCGGCCGAGGTGCTGGCCCAGCGCAAGGCCCGCGCGTAATTCAGGGGGCCGGCGCGAAACCGGCCCCCTGCCCTGCCCGACGGATCACCCGTCAGGCAAAGAGATCGCGTTCGATCCCCGCCGCGCCGAAGAGGTAATCGCGGCTCCCCTCCAGCTCGCTGCGCAGCCGCGCCATGTCGAAGCCAAGAAGCTGCCCGCGCCATTTCTTGACTTGCCCCGCGACCAGAACGGTGTCCACGTTCGTCCGCTCCATCAGCGTGACCACGGCCCCGGCGGCGTTGTTCAGGGGCGCCACGTTGATCGCTTCGGCGTCCAGCAGGATGATGTCGGCCTGCTTCCCCGGTGTCAGGGACCCGACCTTGCCGGAAAGCCCCAGCCCTTCGGCGCCGCCCATTGTGGCGTGGCGGATGGCGTCCGAGCACTGCATCAGCTCGGGGTAATCCGTGGCGCCCGACAGCGCCGCCTCGTTCACCCACATCCGTTGCAGGGTGATGAAGTGGCGCATCTGGGTAAAGAAATCTGCCGTCATCGTGCATTCCACGTCCGTGGACAGCGAGGTGGACAGCCCGAGGTCCAGCGCCTTCTGGATCGGCGGTTGGCCGTGGCGCATGTGCATCTCGATCGGCACGGCCAGCGACACATGCGCGCCCGCATCCGCCGCCGCCTGCCAGGCCATGTCGGACATGCCGGTCATGTGGATAAAGATGTTGTCCGCCCCGAACTGCCCCGAGGCCGCCAGCTGGTCGAAGGTGTCGCGCATCCCGAAGGTGCCGACCACGTGCAGCGCAATCGGCAGGCCCAGCTCTCGCCCGATGGCCCACGCGGCCTCGTAGCCTGGCAGGTAGATCTCTCCGCCCATGACCATAGTCGTCAGCTGGTCGTCGCTGGCGAAATACTGCTCCTTGATGCGGCGGGCATCGTTCGGATACTGGGCGCGGTCGCCCCAGCCTTCGAAATAGCCGAAAACGCCGCGGCGGCCCGCATCGCGCAGCCCCTCGATGGCGGCGTCGGAATGTTCAGGGCTGTGGTGGATCTGGCTGACGTCCATCACGGTCGTCACGCCCGCGTCAAGCTGGGCGATGCCGCCGTAAAGCTCGTTGATGTAGACATCCTCGGGCCGGTAAACCATCGAGAATTTCTGCAGGATCGTCTCGTAGTAATTGGTCTGGTTCACCTCGCGCCGGTCGTTGATCAGGATGCCGTGGGCCAGTTGGCTGCGCAGCGCGGTCTCGAACTGGTGGTGGTGGGTGTCGATGAAGCCGGGCATGACGATCTTGCCCGCCGCGTCGATCACGGCCGCATCGGGCGCGTCGATGGACGCCGCGACCTCCACGATCCGGTTCCCCTCGATCAGCACGTCGCCGGTGGCGAAGTTGCCGACGGCCGGATCGACCGACAGCACCACGCCGCCCTTGATCAGCACCCGGCGGCCGGGCACGCCGGCGCCCTCGGGCGGGCCGGCCATGGCATGGGCTTCGGCCTGCGCGCTGCCGGCCGCCCCCAGCCCGGTCATGGTAACGGCCGCGCCGATGGCGCCTGCCTTCAGCACGTCGCGCCGCGTGGGGCACGGGGCCTGCGGGGTCTTGGGGTCACAAAGTCTGCACATGGGGTTCCTCCCTCCCGGATGGCGACGCTCAGGTCGCGAGTATGGACTTCAGCACGGGGTAGCGCGTCAGGTCGTGGCCGATCTGCGACGCGGCGGCCGTCAACTGGGGCAACCGCTCCTCGATCAGCGCCTCCGGTGTGACGATCCCCGTGTAACCGCTGGTGTTCAGCGCCGCGACCGTGCGGCCGGTCGCGTCGCGGATGGGTACGGCCAGCGCCGTGATGCCGTAGTCAAGCTGGTCGACGGTGGTGGCATAGCCATCGCCCCGCGCGGCAAGGATCGCCGCGCGCAGGTGGTCCCGGTCGGTACAGGTCTTGGACGTCAGCTTGTCGAGCGTCATGGCATCCAGACAGGCGTCCAGCGCCGCGTCGTCCAGCCCCGCCAGCAGGACGCGCCCCATCGAGGTCGCATAGGCCGGGTAGCTGGCGCCAATGACGGCCGCCGCGCGGCGCGCCCGCTGGACCGAGTAATGCGCGACATAGACCACATCCGTGCCCGACAGCGTGCCCACGGAAGAGGCATCGCCAAAGGCGCCGACGATCTCGCGCACCACGGGGCGCAGGATCTCGTCTATCCCCGACCCGAAGTAGAAGCCCGACCCGAGCGTCATCACCTTGGGCGTCAGGTGAAACCGCTTTTCCGTCTGCGCCACGTAGCCCAGATGCGACAGCGTGATCAGCGAGCGCCGCGCGGCGGCAGGCGACAACCCGACCTTGCGCGCCACTTCGGACAGCGTCATCTCGGGCGTGGCGGCATCGAAAGCCTCGATGATCGCGATGCCCTTGGCAAGCGCTTCGACGAATTCCGGGGGCCGGTCTTCTGGGTCTGTCATCTCTTCTTGCTCTCCGGGGCCAGGACGAAATCAAAGGTGAACATGGCGTCGGGCTTCACATCCGTCGGCAGGTTCAGGTCCTCGATCTTCTTGGCCGGTTCGACCTTGGCAATCAACGACTTGCGCACACCGAACACCGCGTCGTTGTCGATGTACTCGGTGTTCTCAAAGAACACCTCGGTGGTGATCGCCGCCAGCCCTTCGGCCCGGATGATGTAATGCAGATGCGCCGCCCGCCAGGCATGGCGGTTGCCGGCGCGCAGCAGGTCCCCGACCGGGCCGTCATAGGGCACGGTGTAGGGTTTCGGCAGCACGGTGGTGTACCAGTAGCGCCCGTTTTCGTCGGTGGTGAACTTGCCGCGCAGGTCCATCTTGTCCTGGCCCTGCGCCTGTTCCTGGATCGGGTAGGTACCGGTCGAATCGGCCTGCCAGGTGTCGACGGTGGCACCCGGCACGGGCTTGTGCAGCGAATCGGTCACCTTGCCGTGGACCAGCACGGTCACCCCGTCGCGCCCGTCGGCCAGATGCGCCCCGAGGTGCTTTTCCGGCGCGTCGTCCAGATAGAACGGGCCCAGGTTCGACCCCTCGGTCGCGCCGCCCCGCGTGTTGATCATGTCGACCAGCGCGGAAAAGCCCAGCACATCGGACAGCAGGATGAATTCGTGCCGCTCGGGGGTCGAGATCTGCCCGCAGTCGTAGAGGAAGTTCAGCACCCCCATCCACTCCTCATGGGTCACGTTCAGCTCGCGCGTGCAGTCGTGAATGTGGTCGATCACGGTGTGGAGAATCGTTTCGAACCGGCTGCCCGGCTCGGTTTCGAAGCTGTCCTTCACCGCCTGGGTGAGGGTGAACTGATTGATATCGCGCATGGTTTTCCTCCCTTATCGGCCGCCCCGCCGGGCCGCGCCAAAATTCGTCTTGACCGGATCGTTAAACAGATCATTATTTTCGGCAAGAGGAAAAGTTTTCGCCTAGCGAAATATTGGGAGGAAGAGATGCGGATCGGCAAGCAGGACAACGCGTTCACGGCGATTGCGACATCGGACGCGGACAGCATCACGGTGCGGGGCCTCGACCTCTGCGACGAGCTGATCGGCCAGATCGAGTTCACGGATTATTTCTGGATGCTGGTGCTGGGGGAAAAGCCGGACCGCGCCCAGCGCCGGATGATGGACGCCTGCCTCGTGGCGATTGCCGAGCACGGGCTGGTGCCCTCGGTCCAGGCCGCGCGGATGACGCTGGCGGCGGGGCCCGAGGCGTACCAGGGCGCGATGGCGGCCGGGATCCTGGGGATGGGATCCGTGGTCGCCGGGTCGTCCGAACAGGGCGGGCGGTACTTGCAGGAGGTGATCGACAAGGCCGAGGCCGATGGCACCGACCTGGAAACGGCGGTCATCGCCTCGCTCGAGGACCACAAGGCGACGCGCCGCAAGGTCGCGGGGCTGGGCCATGGCCAGCATTCCGAGGGCGACCCGCGCGCCAATCGCCTGTTGGCCGTCGCCGGCGAAGAGGGTCTGAAGGGCCGCTATTGCGAGACGCTCGAGCTGCTCGGCAAACATGCCACGCGGATCATCGAGCGCCCGCTGCCGATCAACGTCTCGGGCGCGATCCCGGCCACGATCCTCGACGCCGGCTGGCCATTGCAGGCGCTGAAGGCGGTGCCGATCCTGGCCCGCACCGCCGGCCTTGCCGCGCATCTCTACGAGGAAGCGTCGCGCTCCATCGGCTTCATCATGTCGAACCATGCCGACCTCGCCATCAGCTATGACGGCAAGCCATCGGCCAAGACGGAGGCCGCCGAATGAAGATCCTCAAGGATATCCGGGTGATCGAGCTTGGGACCTACATCACCGGCCCCGCCGCCGGGATGCACCTGGCCGACCTTGGCGCCGATGTCATCAAGGTCGAACGGCCGGGCACGGGCGATCCGTTCCGCGCCTTCAAGGGCGGGCTCTATTCGCCGCATTACCAGACATACAACCGCAACAAGCGCTCCATCGCGCTCGACACCAAGGGGGCCGAGGATCGCGCGGTGCTGCATGACCTCGTGCGCGGGGCGGACGTGTTCATCCAGAACTTCCGCCCCGGCGTGGCCGAGAAAATGGGCGCGGGCGAAGAGGAATTGCGCGCGCTGAACCCGCGTCTGGTCTATTGCGCCATCTCCGGCTTTGGCACCTCCGGCCCGTCGCGTGACCGGCCCGCCTATGACACGGTTGCGCAGGCCGCCAGCGGCTACCTGCGCCTGCTGACCCCGCCCGAAAGCCCGCGCGTCATCGGCCCGGCCATCGCAGACGCGGTCACCGGGCAATATGCCGCCATGGCGATTCTCGCGGCGCTGCTGGAACGGGGCCAGACCGGCACCGGCCGCCGCATCGACATCTCGATGCTCGAGGCGATGTGCCATTTCAACCTCGACAGCTTCACGCATTATTACTCGGTCGGCGAGGTGATGGGCCCGCTCTCGCGCCCGGTCGTGTCGCAAAGCTACACTTTCGAATGTTCCGACGGGCGCTGGGTCGCGATCCACATGTCCTCGCCCACCAAGTTCTGGGAGGGGCTGCTGGAAGCCACCGGGCAGCAGCAGCTGAACGAGGACTCGCGCTTCAACGACCGTCTGGAACGGATCCAGCACCAGGACGAACTGATCGCGCATTTCACGCCGGTCTTCGCCACCAGGACCCGCGACGACTGGTGCGCCCTGCTGCTGGAACACGAGGTGCCGCATTCGCCCGCCTATGACAGCGACGAGGCGCTGGAAGACCCGCAGGCGCAGCACCTTGGCATCAAGGTCAGCGCGCCCAGCAGCGAGCTGGGCACCTTCACCACCGTGCGCGCGCCCTACAATTTCGACGGCGAGGCCGAGACGGAGGTGCGGCCTCCGCCGACGCTGGACGAGCACGGCGCCGAAATCCGCGACGAGCTCGCCCGCCGCAAGGCCGGCTGATCGGACATGGGGGGAGGAGACACCATGAGCGAGACGGACAACCCCAGGTCGGTTCCGGCCGCGGATGTGAAACAGGCCAGCGGCGCCATGCTGCAAAAGCAGCTCTACGCCATCTTCACCGAACCGGTGGACGGCATGGGACCGATCTTTGCCAACCTCGAGGCGCACCTGGCGTTCCAGGTCCAGCTCGAGGCGGACGGGGTGCTCTATTCCGCCGGGCCGATGTGGACCGACGACGAGGAGGCGTGGGAGGGCGACGGCCTTGTCGTCATCCGCGCCGAGACCCGGGAGGCGGCGATCGCCATCGCCGAACGCGACCCGATGCACAAGGCAGGCGCCCGGCGCTTCCGCGTGCGCCCCTGGATGATCAACGAGGGGAGCATCCAGCTGCGGCTCGATTTCTCGAGCCAGAAATTCACGATCGCCTGAGCAACAGGCAAAATGGGAGGAATGACAATGAACTACGTACTGGGAGCCGTCCTTGCGGGCACGCTTGTCCTGCCGGTGGCAAGCCGCGCGCAAGAGACCATCAACCTGACCGTGGCCTCGAGCCACCCGCTGGTGATCCCCTGGGTCGGCATGATCAAGAGCCATTTCATGGCCCGCACCGACGAGATCCTGGCCGAGACCGGGACTTACAAGATCGAATGGAACGAGGCCTTCGGCGGCACGCTGTACAAGGCCAATGCCACGCTCAGCTCGGTCGAGGAAGGGATCACCGACATCGGCTGGGTGTTCTCGTTCCTCGAACCCGCCGCCCTGCCGCTGAGCCAGGCGTCGAGCTACGCGCCCTTTGCCACGGCCAACCCGGCGGTGCAGCTTGATGTGATGTGGGACCTCTTCCAGACCAACGACGCCTTCCGCAACGAATGGGAAAAGCACAACCTCAAGGTGCTGGGCTTTACCGGGACCGACAGCTACGACGTTTACACCAAAGAGCCGCTGGAAAGCTTCGCCGCCCTTGACGGGATGAAGCTGTCGGCGCCGGGCGTGCTGGGCAACTGGCTGCGCGGCACCGGGGCCAACGCGGTCGACGGCGCGCTGACCACCTTCTACACCGACATCCAGACCGGCGTCAGCGATGGCGTGCTCAGCCTCGCGCTCGGGGTCTTCCCCGCCAAGCTTTACGAGGTGGCGCCCTATATCACCCGCGTCGACATGGGCGTGGCCTATTCCGGCGCCGTCGCGATCAACCAGGACAGCTGGGACGGGCTTCCCGAAGAGGTGCAGAACGCCATGATCGCGGCCGGCGAATACTACACCGTCAGCCATGGCCAGGACCTGCTGACCCGGCACGAGAAGATGTTCGACCTGATGCTCGACGCGGGCAAGGAGCAATCCCCGCCCGTGCAGATCAGCGAGATGAGCGAGGCCGACCGCGAGGCCTGGGTGGCCGCCATGCCCAACATCGCCAAGGAATGGGCCGAGGGGCTCGAGGCGCAGGGCGTGCCCGCGACCGAGTTCATGAAGGCCTACATGCAGGGTCTGCGCGACGCGGGCGAGACCCCGGTGCGCAACTGGGACGACGAGCTGTAAGGGCCGATGTCCGATCTTGCCAATAACGAGGGCGCCCCGCAGCCGGGGCGCCTCACCGCCCTGTGGCGGGTGGTGGTCGACGGCATCGCCGCGCTTGGCACGCTGCTGATCGGCATCCTGATGCTGATCATCTGCGCCGACATCGTGGCCCGCAACGTGCTGGGCGGCTCGCTGCCGCTGGTGTCGGAACTGGGCGCGATGATGGTGGTGCTGATCGTGGCGCTGCAACTGGCCGCCACCGTGCGGGCCGAACGGCTGGCCCGCGCAATGGTCTTCATGGGGCCGCTGCAGGCCCGATCGCCCCGCGCGGCGCGGATGGTCGACGGGCTTTACGGCCTGATCGGCGCGGCCGTGGTCGGCGGCATGGCCTGGGCCACCGTGCGGGTGCTGGAAAAGGACTGGGAGGCGGGTGAGTTCATCGGCACCCCCGGCCTGGGCACCCTGCCCACCTGGCCTTTCCGCGCCCTCATCCTGCTGGGCCTCACCGTCGCGGCCCTCGAATTCCTGCGCCGCGCCCTGCGCGCGATCATCGGAGCCCGCACATGAGCCCCGTCGAAATCGGAAGTTACGGCATCGCCGCGCTGGTGCTGCTGATCTACCTTGGCCTGCCCATCGGCATCGGCATGCTCAGCGTGTCCTTCATCGGTGTCGCGCTGATCCGCAACGAGACCGTGTCGATGCGCATGCTGGGGGCGGTCGCGAACGATTCCTTGCAGGAATACCTCTTTGCGGTCGTGCCGTTGTTTGTCCTGATGGGGTTGCTGGTCACCGTCTCGGGCGTCGGCAAGGACACGTTCGACGTGTTCGAGCGATTGCTGCACAAGGTCTCGGCGGGCCTTGGCATCGCGACGGTCTTTGCCAACGCGGTCTTTGCCTCGATCACCGGCATCTCCATCGCCTCGGCGACCGTGTTCTCGCGCGTCGCGGTGCCCGAGATGACGCGCCACGGCTACACCACCAAGTTCTCGACCGGCGTCGTCGCGGGGTCTTCGGTGCTGGGCATGATGATCCCGCCGTCGCTCCTGATGATCGTCTACGCCGTGCTGGCCGAGGAATCCGTGGGCCGGATGTTCCTTGCCGGTATCGGGCCGGGGCTGCTGCTGTCGGCGGTCTTCTGCATAACCATCCTGATGCTGGCGAAATGGCGCCCCGGGCTGGTGTTCGAGACCACCCAGGATACGGCCGCCTATGACCCGCTGGGACTTGGCGACGTGGTGCGCAAGGCGGTGCCGATCCTGTGCCTGATGCTGCTGGTGCTGGGCGGGCTCTACGGCGGTTTCTTCAACCCGACCGAGGCCGGGGCCGCCGGCGCTTTCGGCGCGCTGGTGATCGCGCTCATGCGCCGCTCGCTGGGGCGGGGCAAGTTCTGGGCGCTGCTGGTCGAGACCGGGCAGATCACCGTCTCGGTGCTGTTCCTGATCCTCGCCGCCACGCTCTTCTCGCGCATGCTGGCGCTGTCGGGCGTCCCGCGCGAGCTGGCGCAGTTCTTTCTCGAGGGGCCGATCGGGCCCTATGGCTTCCTTGTCCTTTACCTTCTCCTCATCATCGCGCTGGGGTGCCTGATCGATTCCATCTCGATCATGCTGATCCTGCTGCCCATCGCCCTACCGGTGGCCGAACAGGCCGGGTTCGACCTGATCTGGTTCGGTGTGCTCACCGTCGTCGCGGTCGAGATCGGGCTGCTCACGCCGCCCTTCGGCCTGTCGGTCTACACGATCAAGTCCGCCATGGACGATCCGGACCTCAAGGTGGGTGACATCTTCCAGGGCACCCTGCCCTTTGTCGGCGCGATGCTGGTCGCGCTGGCGCTCATCGTCCTCTTCCCGCCGATCGCGACCTGGCTCGCGCGGCTCTGACCTGTCCCCGGAGGCATCATGACCAAGCTTCTCTTCCTTCCCGGCTCGCTGCGCGCCGCCTCGTCCTCGCGCGCGCTGACGCGCAAACTCGTGGATCTTGTCGGGGACCGCGCCAGTTGCGAGACCGCCGACATCGGCGCGCTGCCGCATTACAACGCGGACGTGACGGACGATGCGACCGTCGACGCCTTCATCGCGTCGGTCGGCGCGGCCGATGGCGTGGTGTTCGTCACGCCCGAGTACAATTACTCGGTCCCCGGCGTGCTCAAGAACGCCATCGACTGGGCGTCACGCCCGGCCTTCGAGTCGGTCTTCAAGGGCAAGCCGTGCTTCATCGTCACCGTCTCGGGCGGCGCGACGGGCGGCATTCGCGCGCAGGGGCACCTCAAGTACATCCTGAACGGCATGCTGGCCGTGCCCCATGCGGATCGCGAGATCGTCGTGCCCTTCGCCAACAAGAAGGTGACGGACGGCGTCTTCGAGGATGCCGATGTCCTGGCCTTCGCCGGCGCGCAGCTGGACGACTTCCTGGCCGGGCTGGGCTGAACCCGGCCGGGCCGGCGGTCAGAGCGGGATGTCCCAGCCCGCGATCTCGTAGATGCCCCCGGACAGGCTGGTGGCGTAAAGCGCCCCCAGCCCGTTCGCGACGATCGCGGTGACGTCTGGCAGCGCATCGACCCCGGTCTGGGCGAACTCGGTCGCGTGGACCGGATCGTCCCGGACCGCCCAGAGCCGCCCACTTTCGAAATCGCCCACAACCACGGCCCCCGACAGCCCGCTGCCGTCGTCCAGCACGGCGCCGCCCACGGGGATGCTGCCTTCGTCGTGCCCGTAGACGAAGGACGGAAAGCGGAACGTGTCCCGCTCCGGCTCTGGCCCCGCGCCGACGAAGGCATCGCCCTCGAAGAGGTTCCAGCCGAGGTTCGCCCCGGCCTCCGAAGGATCGAGGATGTTCAGCTCGCTCTGCGCGGTCTCGCCCCACTCGGGCACCAGCAGCCGCCCGGCAGCGTCGAACCCCAGCGACAGCGGGTTGCGCAGCCCGTAGACATGGACCTCGGGCGCGCCGGCCACGCTGTCGGCAAAGGGATTGCCCGCCGGGATGCCATAGGCCCGCCCCCCCGATGGGTTGTCCACGTCGAGGCGCAGCACCGTGCCCAGCAGCGTGCCGGCGTCCTGGCCATTGTCCAGCGGATCGTCCGCCCCCCCGCCATCGCCCAGCGACAGGTAGAGATAGCCGTCCGGCCCGAAGGCCAGCCCGCCGCCGTTGTGGTTGTCGTAGGGATTGTCGATGCGCAGGATCTCTTCGGCCGACAAGACATCCAAAGTGCCGTCGGTGGCGGATACCTCGTAGGAGCGCAGAACGATATCCGGCGGCCCGATCCCGTCCGGCTCGGTCAGGACGGCATAGAGACGGCCGTTGGTCGCATGGTCGGGATGGAAGGCGAGGCCGAGCAGGCCAAGCTCGATCCCGAAGGACGCCACACTGCCGCTCAGATCACCAAAGACCTGCGACGTGCCGGTGGCGAGGTCAAAGGCACGGATGACCCCCGTGTTGTCGAAGACGTAGAAGGTCCCATCGTCGCCCGGCGCGAAGGCGCCGCCGCGCAGCGCGTCCTCGGAATCGCTCAGCTCGGTCACCACCAGCGTCGTGACCGTGCCCGAGGGGCCGATGTTCACCGTCACCTCGGCGGTGTCGAAACCACCCCGGTCATCGCCGATCTCGTAGGTAAAGCTGTCGGTCCGCGGCAGGCTTCCGTTCACCGGCGCGAAATACGAGATCGTGCCGTCCGGCGCGATCTCGACCCCGCCAAGCTGCGGCGCCGTGACAATGCGAGTGACGGTCAACGGATCACCGTCCGGGTCGCTGTCATTGGCCAGCACGTCGATCAAGACCACTTCGGCCGAGACGGCCGTGGCGACATCGGCATTGGCCACCGGCGGCCGGTTCGGGGCCGGGCCGCCTGTCAGCTGCGCATGATCGAAGGCCGAGACCACGCCGGTGCCGCCAAAGGCGATCCAGTCCACCGTCTCGCCCACATGGTTGGTCTCGGAATCGGCGCTGGTGTCTTCCTCGACCGAGACGATGAAGCCGTCCAGCACGGTGCCTGCGCCCCGCGCCCAGGCCGGGTCCGCCCCGCCGAAAGTCGAGACCTGCGCCAGGGTGCTGCCGCCGAACGCCCCGCCGGGCACGGCAATCTCGGCCCCCAGGTGGGTGACGCCTGCCGTGCGGCCCGCGACCCAGGGCAGGCCGTCCGACGCGCCGCTGCCGGGCTCGAAGGCCACCCAGCCCAGGGTTTCCGCCTTGTGGCCGCCGCCGTTCAGCGCCTCTTCCTCCTGCATCGACAGCTCGAACCCGTCGGCGGTCGTGGCCCGCTGGCGCGACACCACGAAATCGGCGCCATTGGCGCTTTGCACCTGGCTCAGCACCACTGGCGCGGCGCCGAAGGGCGTGGCAAAGGCGACCGGGTCGAACCCGGCCGAGGTCAGCTTGTTGCCGGTCAGGACGCCCGCCTCGAACCGGGTGCCGTCGCCCAGCACCCAGGACCCCGCCTCGACCACCATGTAATGCACGGTTTCGGCCGCATGGCTGCCGTCGAGATTGCCGGGCTCCTGCAGGCGCAGCGTCAGGCTGTTGCCCGCGATCGCGTCGACCCGCACCGTCACCGGCGCGCCGCCGGATTCGGTGGCGACATGGGCAATCACCACCGGATTCTCGTAGCTGTTTTCCAGCGTGACCGTCTTGGCCAGGTGGCGCAGCGACAGCGTGCCGGTCTCGAGCACCGGCCGCGCCGCCTGCGCCGCCAGCGTCCCCGGTTCGGAAAAGACGAACCAGTCCACCGTCTCGCGCCCATGGAAGGTTTCCGCGTCCGCGCTCGTGTCCTCTTCGGCGAACAGCGAAAAGCTGCCCGCGCCCGCCCCTGTGCCCCGCGCCCAGGCCGGATCGGAGCCGCCGAATGTCGAGAGTTGCGCGATGGGGTTGACCACCGTGTCAAAGCCCGGCGACAGCGCCACCGTGGCGCCGCCGCTGTTGACCCCGCCGGTGGATCCCGCCTGCCAGTCCAGCGGCCCCTGCGACCAGGCCCCGGGCGTCAGGGCGATCCAGCCCACCGTCTCGACCTTGTGGCCGCCGCCGTTGGTCGCCTCTTCCTCCTGCAGGGCCAGCGAAAAGCCCGTGGTCGTGGCATCCTGCTGGCGGGTGACAACGAAATCGGGGCCGTTCGCGGACTGCACCTGGCTCAGGATCGCGGGCGTGGTCTCAAAGCCGCGTTCGAAGGTGATCGGCTCGAACCCGGCTGAGGTCAGCCGGCCGGTCTCGTGCAGCCCCGCCTCGAACAAGGTGCCGTCGGGCAGCATCCACGACCCGGCCTCGGCCACCAGGTAGGTGACCGTCTCGGCGACGTGGTTGCCGTCGAGATTGCCGGGCTCCTGCAGCCGCAGGGTCAGGCTGTCCCCGGCGATTTGGTCGATGCGCACGGCGACCGGCTGGCCGCCGTTCTGGCTGGCGACATGGGCCACCACCACCGGGGTGTCGTAGCTGCGCCGCAGGGTGATCGTCTGCGCCGCGGCCTGCAAATCGACCGTGCCGGTCTCGGCAAAGGTGCCGGGCGCAAGGGGCTGGTACTCCACCGCGCCGATGTCGATCCCCTCGCCACGCTGGCGCAGGTAGCCCAGGCCACGCGCGTCGAGCGGGTAACGCTCTGCATAGTCGAGGTCGTTATCGAGGTCGTAGGGATCGGTCGGCCCCTGCCCTTCGTTGCCCTGGTCTATCGCCGCGCCGCCGGCTTTGAGCGCGATGGTCGGCACCGCGCCGCCGGTGTCGGTGAGCCGGGCGCGCCCACCCGAGACCTCGCGGAAGATGTCGTCCAGCGCGATGGCGGGGCCGATATTGTCAAGATAGGCACCGATGATGTTGTCGTTCAGCTGCAGATATTCACCGAAGAACGCGCCGCCGCGCTGGTCATCCACGTCGCTTTGGCCGTTCCCGGCCACGATGCTGCTGACGATGTCGATAAATGCCTCGTCACCCGAGCCATCGCCCGCATGGTTCAGGAAGACCCCGTCGCCCCAATGCAGGGTGTCCCCGCTTGCACTGGCCGTGATCGCCGTGTTCCCGGTGACGGTCGCGTTCGAGAGGATGGAATATTCGTCCTCGAAAACCCCGCCCCCGGCCGCAAGCCCGTCCGGGTCCGAGGCCGTCGAGAGGCGGGTGACTTGGTTATCGGCAATGGTGACCTGGGCCAGCTCGGACAGAGGGCCGCCATTGTAATATCCGCCGCCCCCGATCCGGGTGTCAAAGGTCATGACCGCGCCGGTCGAGGTGACGCTGTTGTCCGAGATCGTGCTGTTCCAGATGCGGATGCCGCCGTAATTGGCGATGCCGCCGCCCACCGCGTCGCCGCCGTCGATGGCGACGTGGTTGTCATGGACCCAGACATGGTCCAGCCAAAGATTGCCGCCGATGTTGCGGATGCCCGCCCCGCCGTCCCGACCGAAATCCTCGGGCGCGTCGACAAAGCCGCCGGTGATCTCGAGACTGTTCAGGAAGACGCCCGCGTAACGTACGTCGATGGCCCGGCTCAGGCCGCCTGCGTCGAGGGTGATGTCGGCCTTGTCGTCGCCGGTCACATCGCCGTCGATCGTCACGTAGCGGCGCAGGATCACCTGGCCCAGCGCCAGGTCGATGGTTCCGCCCGCCAGCCCCGACGCAAAGGTGACCGTGCCGCCGGTGTCGACCAGCATCAGCGCCTCGCGCAGCGACAGGTCCCCGGCCGAGTAGTCTCCGTCGACCTCGTCGACCAGCGTGTCGACCACCACGGTCTTGGGCGGCGTGGCCTGCGCCTCTGCCGCGCCGATATCCAGCGCGGAGCCGACGATGCGTGGCCCACCGGTCGCATCGACGGGCAGCAGTTCGTCGGTGTCATCGTCCCCGTCGAGATCGAACCGGTCGGTCACCAGTGTCGAGGGTCGCAGTTCGGCGTAGAAGTTGAACGCGTCGCCGGTGTTGATCAGCGGGCTGCCCAGCAGCGGCAGCATGGTGGGCACCGGCCCGCCATTGTCGCCCAGCGCGCCCAGCACCGGGTCGAGCCCGTTGAGGGCCATGCCGACCGAGTTGACGAACCCAAGGCCGACGGACTCGACGTTGCCGATCAGGCTGTCGTCGGTCCGGAGACTGCCGAATTCGCGCAGCTCGACATCCCGGGCTTGGCCCGCGCCCGCCGTGTTGGTGGCGATGACGGAATTGGTGACGATACGCCCCTCGCTGGAATAGTCGAACCGGTCGGTGATCAGGCTGATCCCGCCGCCGCCGCCATCCGCGTGGTTGCCGGCGATGGTCGCGCTGTGGATCTCGAAGCCGCGCAGCTCGGTCCAGATGCCGCCGCCCTGCCCTGTCGCCGTGTTCTCGGCCAGGGTCGTGTTGACCAGCACGAAGCGTTCGCTGACCTCGTCGTCGATCACGCCGCCATTGTCGAACCCGGCATAAAGGCCCGCACCGTCCTGCGCGGTATTGTCGTGCAGGGTCGTGTTGACCAGGGCCAGATTGGCCTCGAAGGCGGCGATGGCCCCGCCCTGGACGGCCTGGTTGCCCCGCAGCGTGCTGTCGATGATCGTCCAGTCGATGCCCGCGACCGAGATCTGGTCGCGGCTGCCCAGCAGGATCGCGCCGCCGATCCCGGCATTGCCGTCCTCGAGCGTCAGGCTGCGCAGGGTGACCCGGCCCGCCTGCCCGCCGAAGATGCCGAAGCCGCCCCCGCCCGAGATCACCACGTCGGCCTTGTCGTCGCCGTCGATGTCGCCGTCGATCTCGACCCCGTCGGCCAGGTCGATCCGCCCGGTCAGCTGGATCGTCGCCCCGGCCAGCCCGGGCGCGAAGGTGATGCGCCCGCCGCCATGGGTCTCGGCCAGCATCGCGGCCTCGCGCAGGCTCAGCCGGCCGACCGCATAGTTGCCGTCGTCCACGTCGTCGGTGGTGCTGACCACCAGCGCCATGCTGTCAAGCTCGGCCGCGCCCAGGTCGACCTCGGCCCCGATGACGCGCGCAAAGCCCGCGCCGCGGGCGTCCACCGGCAGCGCCTCGGCCGTGTCGGCATCGCCGTCGAGATCGAAGCGATCGGTCGGCAGCTCGGACGCCGCGCCGGCGTCGACGGCCAGCCCGCCCAGCGCCAGCGCCACGGTCGGCACCCCGCCGCCGTTGTCGGCCAGCTGGCCGCCGCCATGCGCCGAGAGCCCGGCAAAAACCACCCCCGGCCCGACCGGCTGCACCAGCGTCGTCCCGATGTAGAGCCCGCCGTCCTTGATATTGCCGCCCAGAAAGCTGGTGTTTGTCAGCTCGGGCCCGAGGTAGACGCTGTCGCTGGCGTTGCCCGACACGATGCTGTTGGCCATCTCGAGCGTCGCCGGCCCGAACCCGCCCGAGCTGATCCCCGAGAAGGCCACCGACACCTCGAGCCCGTTCGCGCCGCCGTTGACCGCGTGGTTGCCGGTGATTGTCGCGTTGCGCAGTTCGGCGCTGCCGTAGGTAATGATCGCGCTGCCCGCGCCCGGCATGACGGAAAAGCTGTTCGTCGTCTCGATCCGGTTGTCGGCCAGCGTGGTGTTGATCAGCGTCACGCGGTCGTCCAGCGTGGTGCCGACCCCCAGGATCCCACCGCCGCGCATGCTGGCCGAGCTGCCCGCGGTCGGCGACAGGTCGGTGATCACGGCGTTGTCGCTGACAGTGGAATTGACCAGCGTCAGCGGTCCGAAGGTCGAAATGCCGCCGCCGCCGCTGTCCCAGGTCGTGCCCGTCCGCGTGTCGTGCACCCGGTTGCCGGTGACATGGCTGTCGCGGATCACCAGCTCGCGCGTGAAGGAGGTGTGCTGGATGCCGCCGCCCCAGAGCTCTCCGTCGTTGCCGCCATCGGTCAGGGTGCCCCCGGTGATGACAAGGCTGTCCAGCGTGCCGCCGCCGCTGGTCATCACCCGGCTCAGCCCGCCCGCGTCAAGCGTGATGTCGACGCCGCCCGCCCCGCCGGCATCGCCGTCGATGGTGATGCCCCGGCCGTGGCTCAGCTCGGTCCCGTTCAGCATGATGGTGCCGCCCGCCAGCGCGGCGTCGAAGGTGATCAGCCCGCCGTCGGCCACCAGCGCGAGCGCCTCGCGCAGCGACAGGTTCTCGGCCGAGACGTCGCCGTCGAATTCGTCCACCAGCGTGTCGACGACCAGATGGGCCGGCGACACGCGTTCGACCGCACCGATGTCCACCGCCGGACCGGCCACGCGGTCAGAGCCGGTGGCGTCGCGAGGCAGCCGTTCGCCGGAGGTCACGCCATCGCCGTCGAGGTCGTAGAGGTCGAGCGGCAGCAGCAGGTCCGAGCCGCCGTTGACCAGCAGGGAGCCGAAGAGCGGCATCATGGTCGGCGCAGGTCCGCCGTTGTCCTGCAACGCGCCCAGCGATGGGTCTCCGGCCGACAGGATCGAGGTCAGGGTCGTGGCCGGCGTGTCGGTCAGGTCGAGATCGCCCGCGAAGACGCTGTAATGCGCCTCGATAACCGCGTTTTCGGCCACGATCTCGGGCGCGGCGCTGTCGAATTCGTTGGCGAAGACCGAATTCTCGATCACCATCCGCACGTTCGTGGTGCTTCCGTCGCCCAAGGCGTCGCGGAACCAGACCGCGCCCGTCCCGACGGTGGCGACATTGCCGGCCACGGTGCTGTTCTGAATCGCGACATGGGTGCTCGAGCCGGGCGTGCTGTTGCTGTCCTCGATCGACATTGCCCCGTAATGTTCCGCCGAATTACCGGCGATCGTGGCCTGGGTCAGCGTGACGCGAATGTCACGGTCGGCCAACAGGCCGAAATTGTGGACGCTGATGGCGCCGCCCTGCTGCGCGCTGTTGCCCGAGAGGGTGGAGTTGACAACGGTCAGGTTGCCCTCTGCATGGATGGCCCCGCCCTGCCCGGTGGCCGCGTTGCCATGCAGATGGGCGCTCAGCACGGTAAGGTCGGTGTCGCCGGCGCTGCGGATCGCACCGCCTTCGCCGGCCGTTCCACCGGTCAGCTCGAGATGAGCAAGCGTCACGGCTTGCTGCGCGAAGACCTCGAAGATCCGCCGCCCGGCCGCCGCAACCACGGTCACGTCGCCCGAACGGTCGCCATCCACGTCGCCGTCGATCGTCACCCCGCGCAGGATCGACAGCTGGTCGCCGGCCAGCTGGATGCTCTGCCCGGCCAGCGCCGCGTCGAAAGTGATCGTGCCGCCGGTCGCCACCAGGTCCACCGCCTCGCGCAGGCTGAGATTGCCGGCGGAATAATCGCCGTCGACCGCGTCCGACAGGCTGTCGACGACAAGGCTGACCGGACGCGGGTCCAGCGTGATGGTCAGGTCCGCTTGGATTGCGGGGTTGCCTGAGCCGGTCGTGTCGCTGACCCGTACGGTCACCGTGAAGCCCGAGCCGAGCGCGGTTTCCAGGTCACCCGGATCGACCACGGTGACGATCCCGGTCGCCGCGTCGATGGCAAAGGGAAGCAGCGCATCGCCGTCGCGATCCGTGTTCCCCGCGACCAGCGCGAAGGCAAGGCCCGCATCGGTGGCCCCGCCTTCGCCGTCATTGGCATCGACATCGAACACGACCGTTCCGGCCGCACTGGCTTCCAGCAGCGTCACGGTTTCGGCCCCGTCGGCCAGCGCGCCTTCGAAGACAAGGACCGGCCCGCTGTAATTGACTTCGAAGGCGCCGATATCCAGCCCGCCGGTGTCGACCCGGGCGAACCCGGGTCCGCGCGCATCGACCGGCAGCGCTTCTGCCGTGTCCAGATCGCCGTCCAGATCCCAGGTATCGACCGGCAGGGCCGAATCCAGCCCCATGTCGACCGCTACGCCGGTCGAGGACAGCGCGACGGTCTGCACCCGCCCGCCGTTCTGCGCCAACGCCCCGGTCGAAAAGCTGCCGCCGCCCGAGGTGTTGGTCGGAACAAGGGCCAGTGTCTCGAAGACGTCGCCAGGGCTGTATCCGGTCAGGTCGCTGCCCCCGGACGGGCCGTCGCCGACCAGGTTGACCCCGCCGAAGGACAGGATCGGATCGCCGCCGCCCTGCGATTGCGTGAAAATGTCGTGGCCCGAGCCGGAATCGCGGGCGACGTTGCCCAGGACAATGCTGTTGGACAGCAGCAGGCCTGCCTGCCCCTGGGCATGGATGCCGCCCCCGCCCACCGCTGCATTGCCGGTGAAGGTCGAGCTGTGGATCTCGGCCGTGGCCTGGCTTTCGACCCGCAGGCCGCCGCCTTCGTCCTGGCCGCTGCCCACGGCGATGTTGCCCCAGACCGTGGTGTTGACCATGCTGAGATCGGCGGTCGAGCCCGAAACATGGATGCCGCCCCCGCCCCGCCCTTCGGAGACGTTGGTGGCCACGAGGCTGCCTGCCAGCACCGATTGCCCGCGCAGGGCAAGCCCGCCGTAGCGCCCGGCGATGTTGTCGGCGATGGTGCTGGCGATGATGTCGATATCGCCCTCGGCATAGATGCCGCCGCCCTCGTCGGCGCTGTTGCCTTCGACCACTGCGTTGGCCAGCCGCACATGCGCGGCCGCCGACACGAAAAGCCCGCCGCCAAAGCCGGAGGTCACGCCGCCCGACAGGATCATCGCGTCGATCTCGGCATGGGCGGCGGTGACCGACATGACCCGCTGCCCGCCCGCGCCGTCCAGCCGCACGTCGGCCACGTCGTCGCCGTCCACGTCACCATCGAGGATCAGGTCCTCGGCCAGGGTGATCTGGCCGAGCGTGAGCGTGATCGTCCCGGCAAAGGCAAAGGTGATCCGGTCCCCCGCGGCGGCCCCCACGATCGCCTCGCGCAGGGACAGCCGACCGTCGCTGCCGTCGATGACATCGGCCATCGTATCGACCACGTGCACGACGCCCGAAGGCGACACGTCGCCCGGCGCGGCGGGCCGCGGCGCGGGCTCGGGCACCGGGACTGGATCAGCCAGATCCGCCCCGCCCGAGGGGGCCGCCGGTTCGGGGTCCGGAGCCGACGAGGGGTCCCAGATCGGCGCCACGGGCCAAGCCGGCCCGCCCTGTGTCAACAGCCCCTGCACCCGGGCGATCCCACCCGTGTCGGGGGCCAGGGCGTCTTGCGGCCAGGGGGCCGGCACTGGCTCCAGGTCATCACCCAGCCATCCGGCGTCCGGATGCGACAGCAGCGCGCGCCAGTCGAGGATCGGAAAAAGATCGAATGGCTGCATGACGTGGGCCCTCTCATCCGCGCCGGGCGCCGCCGCTCGCGCGGGTCTGCCGAATCGAGCACACGGTCGAAGCAGGTGAAACCGGCCGGAAACGGCCTGTTACGAGAGCACGAGAAGCCGCCTCAGGCTTACGTAAGGTTACCATGGATCGGATGTCCGGTCACGGAGAGGCCGCGCACAAGCGGGCTGTTTTCCGGGGGCGCAGGGCCGGATATGCAATCCTGGATACGCACCGCAAGTCCGCCTGCGCGCCATGGTCGAACCCGGCGCGCGGCGAAAACAGGGATTCGCCTTAGCGCTCGCCGCGCCGGTAGGGCTGCATCAGCGCCTGCGGCACCCGGGCGCGGCGGGCCATCAGCACCAGCGCCACAATGGACAGGATGTAGGGCAGCATCAGGAACAGCTGGTAAGGCACGCCCTCGACCACCGTCTGCAGCCGCAGCTGGAAGGCGTCGAAAAAGGCAAACAGCAGCGCCCCCAGCAGCGCCCGCGCCGGTTTCCACGAGGCAAAGACCACCAGCGCCACGCAGATCCAGCCCCGCCCCTGCACCATCGTCGGAAAGAACGAATTGAACGCGGCCAGCGTCAGGAACGCCCCCGCCACGCCCATCAGCGCCGAGCCGGCCATGATCGTGCCGATGCGCAGCCGGATCGGATCGATCCCCTGCGCGTCGACCGCATGCGGGTTCTCGCCCGCCATGCGGATCGCCAGCCCCAGCGGCGTGCGGTTCAGCCCCCAGGCGATCAGCACCACCAGCGCCAGCGCCAGGTAGGTCGGCGCGGTCTGGTTGAACAGAACCGGCCCGAGGAACGGAATGTCGGACAGTACGGGGATGCCCATCGGCTGGAACGGCTCGATGGTCGGCGGAGAGGAGGCCGTGGGCACGGCAAGGCGAAAGACGTAATAGGCAAAGCTCGACGCAAAAAGCGTGATGCCCAGGCCGGTGACGTGCTGGCTCAGACCCAGCGGCACGGTCAGCAGCGCGTGCAGGAACCCCATCGCAGCCCCCGCCAGCGCGGCGGTGACGAGGCCGGTCCAAAGGTCTCCGCCCCCGTAGACCGTCAGCCAGCCGATCATCGCGCCGAAGGTCATGATGCCTTCGATCCCGAGGTTCAGCACCCCCACCCGTTCACACAGCAGCACGCCCAGCGTGCCCAGAATCAGCGGCGTGGCGATGCGCAACACCGCCTCCCACATGCCGACAGAGCCGAGGATATCGAGAAGCACGGTCATCGGCGGATCCTGTATTGCGCGAGGAAGATCGCGACCAGCATGGTCAGCAGCGACAGCGCCACGGTCACGTCGGCGATGTAGGACGGGATCGACAGGGCGCGCGACATGCTGTCCGCCCCGACGAACATGATGGCCGAGAAGAGCGCGGCGAGGATCACGCCCAGCGGGTTCAGGTTGGCGAGCATGGCGATGACGATGCCGGAATAGCCGTAGTTCGGCGACAGGTCCGTGGTGACGTAGCCCTTGACGCCCATGACCTCGATGGCGCCGGCAAGGCCCGCGAGGCCGCCCGAGAGGCAGGCCACCACAACCAGCGTCCGTCCCAGCGGCACGCCGGCGAAGGCGGCGGCGCGCGGGTTCAGGCCGGCGGCGCGGGCGCGGATGCCGAAGACCGTGCGCGCCTGCACCCACCAGACCGCGACCGCCATGGCCAGCGCGATGATCAGGCCGATGTGCAACCGCGTGCGGTCCATCAGCTTGGGCAACTCGGCCGTCGTCGGCACGGGCACGGATTGCGGCCAGCCGAACGCCATGGGGTCCTTCATCGCGCCGTCGATCATCAGCGATACGAACAGGACCGCGACGAAGTTCAGCAGCAGTGTCGTCACCACCTCGTCCACGCCGAATTTCAGCCGCAGCCCCAGCGGGACCAGCAGCAGCACCATCCCCGCCACGGCCCCGGCAATCAGGCACAGCAAGATCGCCAGCGGCGCGGGCATCCCCGCCACGGCCGGGATCATGCCGAAGGCCGCGACGGCGAGCGCACCGAGGTAGAACTGCCCCTCGCCGCCGATATTCCACAGCCGCGCGCGGAAGGCGACGGCGGCGGCAAGGCCGGTCAGGATCAGCGGCGTCGCCCGAGTCAGCATCTCGGAGATCCCCAGCCGAGAGCCGAACGCGCCCTTGAGGATCAGCCCGTAGGCGCGGATCGGGTTGGCCCCGGCGATGGCGATCAGCACCCCCGCGACGATCAGCGCCGCGACAATGGCCCCCACAGGTGCCAGCACGGTCAGCAGCCGCGACGGGTGATCCCTGCGTTCAAAGCGCATCTGCCGCCTCCGCCTCGATGGCCTCGGCCGCCGACCAGTCGCCGGCCATCATCAGCCCCAACAGCTGCGCATTGGCCCGTTCCGCCGGGATCGCGGGCGACAGGCGCCCGTTCACGATGGCGCGGATGCGGTCCGACAGGCCAATCACCTCGTCGAGGTCTTCCGAGATCAGCAAGACCCCCGCCCCGCGCCCCCGTGCCTCGAGCAGGCGCTCGTGGACCCCCGCGATGGCGCCTTCGTCAAGGCCGCGACTGGGCTGGGCGGCGACAAGGATGTCGGGCCCGGCCTCGAGCACGCGGCCCAGGATCAGTTTCTGCATGTTCCCCCCGGAAAGCAGCCGGATGCGCCCGTCCACCGTCGCGCCGCGCACGTCGTAGCGGTCGATCATTTCTTGCGTCGCCGCGCGCGCGGCGGCGCGGCGGACGATTCCGCGGGCCGAAAACTCGGGCGACCAGATCCGCTCCAGCACCGCGTTTTCCCAGGTGGACATGTCGCCGATGGTACCCTCGGCGTTGCGGTCCTCGGGGATGCGGCCGATGCCGGCGGCGATGGCGTGGGGCACGTCGTGCACCGTGACGTCCTGCCCGTCCACCAGCAGCGTGCCGCTGTCCGGCGGGTAGAGGCCCGACACCAGCCCCGCCAGCGTCGTCTGCCCGTTGCCCGACACGCCGATGATCCCCAGCGTCTCGCCCGCGCGCAGACGGAAACTGACGCCATGCAGCGACGCCCCGCCCTTGCCGCCAAGGCTCAGGTCAACCGCTTCCAGCAGCACCCGGCCGGGGGTTGCGGGCGGTCGCGCAGGTCGTTCGACCTTGCGGCCGACCATCAGCTCGGCCAGCTCTTCCTTGCTGGTCTCGGCGGTGCGCCGCTCGGCCACCACCCGGCCCCGGCGCAGTACCACCACGCGGTCCGAGGCCGACATGACCTCCTGCAGCTTGTGGCTGATGAAGATCAGCGACAGCCCGTCCGCCGTCATCTGGCGCAGCGTGGCAAAGAGCCCCTCCGCCTCCTGCGCGGTCAGCACGGCGGTGGGTTCATCGAGGATCAGGATGCGCGCGTCGTTATAAAGCGCCTTGAGGATCTCGACCCGCTGGCATTCGCCGACCGACAGGTCCGACACGCGCGCGTCCGGGTCGACCTTGAGGCCGAAGCGATCCGACAGGGCGACCAGCTTGGCCCGCCCAGCGGCGCGGTTGGACTTGAGGCGCCAGAGCGGTTCGGTCCCGGTCATCACGTTGTCGAGCACGGTGAGGTTCGGGGCCAGCGCGAAGTGCTGGTGCACCATGCCGACCCCCGCCTGGATCGCGGCGCGGGAGCGGCCGGGGGGCAGCTCGGCGCCGTTCACCTTCACGGTGCCCTCGTCGGCGGTGTAATGGCCAAAGAGGATCGACATCAGCGTCGTCTTGCCCGCGCCGTTCTCGCCCAGCAGGGCCACGATCTCTCCCTTGTCGAGGTGCAGCGACACGTCCTCGTTCGCGGTCACGGGACCGAATCGCTTGGTGATCTGGGAAAGCTCGAGGACGCGGGTCATGTCTGCCCTCCGAAAAGCGGGATGGGGTGGGTCCATGCGTTGGCGGCTTCCAGCTGTGCGCCCAGCGCCAGCAGCCGCAAATCGCCGCCCATGGGGGGGGCAATCAGCTGGACGGGCAGCGGCAGGCCCGCGTCGTCCGCGCCCACGGGCAGGGTCAGCGCCGGGGCGCCGGTGAAGTTGGCCAGCGCGGCGAAGGGGGCGAAGGCGTCCATCCGTTCGAGTTGCGTGGGCGGGTCGCGGTGATCGGTCGGGAAGGCGCCGAGCGGCGGCGGGGCCGTCGCCAGCATCGGGGTCAGCAGGATGTCGGCCCGGTCGAACAGCGCCCAAAGCTGGTGCGCGGCCTTGGTGGCGCCGTCGAGCGCGGTCCAGAGCTCGGTCGCGGTCATGGTCTGCCCCGCTTCGATGAAGCCTTGAGTCAGCGGTTCGGTCTTGGCCGCATCCAGCCCCGAGGCCACCAGCGCGGCCAGGTTCACCGACACGATCCGGCCAAAGGCGCGGGCCGAGGCGCGGCGGATCAGGGTCAGCTCCGCGGCGGGAATGTCGATGATCTGGTGCCCTGCGGCCTGCAGCATCTCGGCGGCGGTTGCGACGGCCTCGGCCCGCACGGGGTCGATGCCACGCGCGTCGGTGATCAGGCCGATGGTGAGCGAGCCGCCCTCGGGCAATTGCGACGGGTCCGGGTACGGCCCCCGCGCCGCACCGGTCACGCAGGGCCAAAGCGCTTGCGCGTCCCCGATGCTGCGGGTGACGGCGAACTCGGTCGCGATGCCGCCCAGGTGGTTGCCGAAAGACGGCCCGCCCGGGATCGCCCCGCGCGACGGCTTCAGCCCCACCAGCCCGCAGCAGGCCGCCGGCACCCGGATCGACCCGCCAGCATCCGTCGCATGGGCCAGAGGGACAATGCCCGCCGCCACCGCCGCCGCGCTGCCGCCCGACGACCCGCCCGCGATGCGCGTCGGATCAAGCGGGTTGCGGCAGGTCGGGCCGATGGCGGGTTCGGACGACAGCGACAACCCGAACTCGGGCACCGTGGTCGCGCCGAAGGGGCGGAAGCCCGCCGCGCGGAACCGGGCCGAGAGGTCGCTGCCGCTCAACCCCTTCATCCGCGCCAGCGCGGCCGACCCTGCGCGCATGGGGATGCCGTCGAAGGGCCCGCCGAGGTCCTTGACCAACAGCGGGACGCCCGCGAAGGGGCCAGCCTCCGCCTCCGCCGGATCGGTCTCGGCCAGCCAGCAGGAGGCGCCCAGATCGGCCATTTCGGCCGCGCGCCCCCGCGCCAGCCGCATCGCCTTGGCCTGCGACAGCCGCCCGCCCGCGATCGCCGCGGCGAGACTGCGCGCATCACTCAGGGCCGGGGCGATGTCTGTCACGAGGTCTTCCATTCAAGGCCCCGCCCGACACGCGCCGGGCGGGCAAGATGCGCCGCTTACGCGGGCTCGTCGAAGTTGCGCGGCACTTCGAATTCGCCCGCCATGATGGCGGCGCGCACCTCTTCCATCTTGGCGACCGCCTCGGCCGGGGCGGCGCCCTCGACATACACGATGTCGTTGCCGCCGTCCTTCATCAGGCTCAGCGGCGTGTAGTTCTTGCCCGTCGGGTTGCCGGCCGAGGCATCGGCCACGGCGGCGTCCAGCAGCGGCCGGAAGGACCAGAGCGCGTTGGCGAACACCGTCTCGGGGTAGCGCGGCGTGTAGTCGATCATCGAGCCCACGGCCTTGATCCCCCGCTCCTTGGCCGCATCGGCGGTGCCGATCCGCTCACCAAAGAGGATGTCGGCGCCGCTGTCGATCTGCGCCAGCCCGGCCTCGCGCGCCTTGGGCGGATCGAAGAAGGTGCCGATGAAGCTGACAAGGTGCGTGACATCCGGGTTCACCGCCTTCACCCCGTCGGCGAAACCGTTGATCAGCATGTTCACCTCGGGGATCGGGATCGCGCCGACCGAGCCCACGGTGCCGCTTTCGGTCATCGCCCCGGCGAGCATGCCGCAGAGATACGCCGCCTCCCAGTTCCAGGTGCCGAAGACGCCGAAATTGTCGCCTGCCGCCTCGCCGGACGAGCCCATAAGGAAGGCCGTGTCGGGATAGTCACCCGCCACGCTGCGCGCCTCGCGCTCGACCGCGTAGGATTCGCCGACGATCAGCGCATTGCCGGCCTCGGCATATTCGCGCATCACGCGGGGGTAATCGGTGCCCGAGACCCCTTCGGAGAAGGTGTATTCGATCGCGCCATCCTCGTGCGCGGCCAGCATGGCGGCGTGCAGGACCGAGTTCCAGGTGTTCTCGACCGGCGAGGCATGGATGCCGGCCAGTTTCAGCGGCGCGCCCTGCGCGCGCAGCACGGCGGGGGCGAACAGCGAGGTGGCGGCGACGGCCGTGCCGGTGCCCAAGAGGCGGCGACGGGTGATCAGGCGACGTGTCATGGTGGTATCCTTATCCCTGGTGTCCCCCGGAGCAGCGCCGGGGCATCGTTATGGGCCGCGCGGGCGGCATGCCGGAATTGAGCGCGGCCCGCCCCCGACCTGTCAAGCGCGACGGGGTCTTCAGGGCGGCCTGTGACGCATTTTCCTGACCAAATGATCAAATAACGCCTTTGGGCGCGTAATCGGTCGGATCGAGGCTGGCGGGCCGGCCATCCAGCGACAGGCGGGTGACCTCGGGCGCCGTTTCGGCCACAACCTTGCCGCGCCGGATGACCTTGAGGCGGGCGGGGCGCAGGCGGATCGCCTCGGCCGTATCCTTTGCCTGAAGGATCACCATGTCGGCGTAGCAGCCGGGTTCCAGCCCGTAGCCACCCAGCCCCATGATCCGGGCCGAGTTCACCGTTACCGCGTCGAAGAGCGTGCGCTTGTCGGCGACCGATCCCATCTGCGTCGCGTGGACGGCCATGTGGGCGACGTCCAGCAGGTCTCCGGTGCCCATGGAATACCACGGGTCCATCACGCAATCCTGGCCGAGGCCGACGGGGATGCCCATTTCCAGCATCTGCGGAATGCGCGTCAGGCCCCGCCGTTTCGGGTAGGTGTCGTGGCGCCCCTGCAGCATGATGTTGATCAGCGGGTTGGGGATTGCGGCCATCTGCGCTTCGGCGATCAGGGGCAGCAGTTTCGAGACGTAGTAATTGTCCATCGAATGCATCGAAGTGAGGTGTGAACCCGACACCCGGCCCTGCAACCCAAACCGGATCGTCTGAGCGGCGAGCGTTTCGACATGGCGCGACATGGGGTCGTCCGTTTCGTCGCAATGCATGTCGACCATGAGCCCACGGTCGGCGGCGATGCGGCACAGCGCCTCGACCGAGCGCGCACCATCCTCCATCGTGCGTTCGAAATGGGGGATGCCGCCGACGATGTCGATGCCCATGTCCAGCGCGCGCTCAAGCGCCTCGACGATCCCCGGGCCGCGGTAGTAGCCGTCCTGCGGGAAGGCGACCAGTTGCAGGTCGAGGTAGGGTTTCACGATCTCGCGCACTTCCAGCAGCGCCTCGGCCGTCACCAGCCGCGGGTCCGAGACGTCGACGTGGCTGCGCACGGCCATCAGCCCCTTGGACACGGCCAGGTCGCAATAGCGCACCGCCCGTTCGATCAGCGCCTCTTTCGTGAGGGTGGGCCGCAGTTCGCCCCACAGCGCGATGCCCTCCAGCAGCGTGCCCGAGACGTTCATGCGCGGCAGGCCCAGCGACAGGGTGGCGTCCATGTGGAAATGCGGATCGACGAAGGGCGGCGAGACGAGCAGCCCGCCGGCGTCGATCACCTCTCCCGCCTCGGCGGTGATGCCGGGCTCAATGGCCGTGATACGCCCCCCGGCGACGGCGATGTCGATCCCGGTGCTTCCGTCGGGCAGCGTGGCGTTGCGGATCAGCAGGTCGGTCATGGGCGGAGTCCTGTCGTGGTCGGTCTGGCGGCAGGGTATGGGCGCGGAAAGGGGCTGTCATCCCCGATCCGGTGGGGCCTGCACATTTCTTGACCAGATAGTCAGAAATCGATCAGGACGGGTCGGCGCTTGGCCCCAGCATCTCCCAGTTTTCGCCCATGGCGACGATGCAGGAGGTGCCGTTGGCATAGGCCTGCACCAGCGTCCAGTCGCCGGTGCGCGGGGCGATCCAGACCTCGAGCAGCGCATCGGGGCCGCGCATGCCGAAGGCAGCCTTCTCGGCCCCCTGTCGGGTCGTCAGTTGCTGCTCCAGCCGGGCGGTGTCGTCGCAGATCACCTCTTCCAGCCGAGCGGCGCCGGGCTGGGGAATGAGGGCGAGCGCCCCGAGGGCAAAGACAAGTGCGCGCATGGACGAATCCTAGCACGGCCCACGCAAATGTAACCCCATTATGACAGACGGCGCGGAAATTTCGCGCGATCCGGGGGCGCGGCGCCCGCATGGAGCGCACGTCACATATCCGTTGCCCACAGGTCACCGGATCGATTCAAAACCGTCGCACGCACTTTACGCCCGGCCCCTAAGCCGCCCCTCGACAGACGGGGGACGTGATGTTCGAACTCAGGAACGTGACCAAGCGCTTTGGTGACAAGATCGCGGTGGACCGCGCCAGTTTCATCGTGGACCGGCCGATGATGATCGGCATCATCGGGCGCTCGGGCGCAGGCAAGTCCACGCTGCTGCGGATGCTGAACCGGCTTTCCGACAGCACCAGCGGAGAGATCCTGTTCGATGGCCAGGACATCACCCATCTGCGCGGCGCCGCCCGCCGCAACTGGCAATCGCGCTGCGCGATGATCTTTCAGCAGTTCAACCTGGTGCCGCGCATGGATGTGGTCAGCAACGTGCTGCACGGCACGCTGAACCGCCGCTCGACCCTTGCGACGATGTTCAACCTCTACCCCGCCGCCGACATCCACCGCGCCATCGAGATCCTGGACCGCCTGGGCATCGCCGAGCAGGCGCCGAAACGGGCCGAGGCGCTGTCGGGCGGGCAGCAGCAGCGCGTCGCCATCGCGCGGGCGCTGATGCAGGACCCGGCGATGATCCTGGCGGATGAACCCATCGCCAGCCTCGACCCGATGAATGCCCAGGTGGTCATGGACGCCCTGCGCCGCATCCACGAGGAGGACGGCCGCATGGTCATCGCCAACCTGCACACGCTGGATACCGCCCGCCGCTACTGCGACCGGGTGATCGGCATGCACGACGGGCGCATCGTCTTTGACGGCCGCCCGGACCAGCTGACCACCGGCATCGCCCGCGACATCTACGGCGCCGGGGACGATTTTTCCGAGGCCGCGACCTCGACCGCCATCGAGGCGCTGAACTCGGCCGAGGCGCGTCGCCTCAAGGCCAAGGCGCTCGTCTGACCAGACCAACCCTTTCATCCCACGGAGAGACAGATGAAAACCACCCTAGCCTTCGCCCTTGCCACCACCGCCATCGTCGGCGCCGCCCAGGCGCAGGGGATCGAGGAATTCCGCATCGGCATCCTTGGCGGCGAAAACGCCCAGGACCGCATGAACTCCTACGCCTGCCTGCAGGACTATGCCTCGGCAGAGCTGGGCGTGCCGGTCAAGCTGTTTGCTCCGGCCGATTACAACGGCGTCATCCAGGGCCTGCTGGGCGGCACCATCGACATGGCCTGGCTGGGCGCCTCGGGCTATGCCGCCACGTTCCTGCAAGACCCCGAGGCGGTCGAGCCGGTGCTGGTCAAGGTCAACCTCGACGGCTCCATCGGGTACCATTCCATCGGTTTCGCCCGCGCCGACAGCGGCATCACCTCGCTTGAGGACATGCAGGGCAAGGTTTTTGGCTTCGGTGATCCGAACTCGACCTCGGGCTACCTGATCCCGTCCATCGAAATCCCGGCCGAGACCGGCGCGACCATGGAATCGGGCGACTACTTCGGCGAGGTCAAGTTCACCGGCGGTCACGAGCAGACCATCGTCGCGGTTTTCAACGGCGATATCGACGGCGGCGTGACCTGGGCCGACGGCCAGGGCAACTGGGAAGACGGCTACAACTCGGGCGCGCTGCGCAAGGCCGTGGATGCCGGCCTCGTCGACATGAACGAGCTGGTGCAGATCTGGAAGTCCAAGGTGATCCCCGAAGGCCCCGTCGTGCTGCGCAAGTCGCTGCCGGCCGAGGTCAAGACCTCGATGACCGCGCTGGTCGAGGGGCTGTACGACATGGACAAGGACTGCGCCTACGGCGTGGCCGCGGGCGACACGCTGGGCTTCCAGCCGGTGACGCATGACGTCTACCAATCGGTGATCGAAGCCCGGAAAGCCAAGATCGGCGGCTAAGCGCTACGCGCTCAACCGTGGTGGCGTAAGCGTCTTTCGCAGAAAGGCGCGCAGCCACACCCCGGTATCAACGCACCAACGCGCCCCGGACCCTCACCGGCCCGGGGCGCATCGCAAAGACCCCTCCCCCCCAAGGATACCGCATGACCGACGCGACCCTTTCCGGCCCGCCGCGCGTGGACACGATCCAGTCGAGCTACCTCGCGCAGGTCCAGCGCCGCCGCCTCTACGGCGGGCTGACGCTGGCGATCTTCGCGCTGCTGATGGTCTCGGGCTTCATGGTCGCCGACGGGCGCAACGCGGGCGGGTTCTGGGACGGGCTGCACAACATCGGCGACTACCCCGCCGACGTGCTGTCCGAAGCCTGGGAAAAGCGCGCCGACCTGCCCGCGCTGATCGTGAAATACTTCCCCGCGCTGATCGAGACGGTGAACATCGCCGCCGTCAGCACCCTTTTCGGCGCCTGCGCCGGGCTGGTCCTGTCGCTGCTGTCGACCCGCGGTCTGGCGCGCTGGCCGCGCCTCATCCCCCTCTTCCGCCGGCTCATGGACGTGATGCGCGCTATCCCCGAGATCGTCATCGCGCTGGTGCTGATCTTCGTGCTGGGCGGCGGGCCGGTGCCGGCGATGATTGCCATCGCCATCCACACCGCCGGGGCGCTTGGCAAGATGTTCTCCGAGGTCGCGGAAAACGCCGACCTCAAGCCGGTCGAAGGGCTGGCATCGACCGGCGCCACCTGGGCGCAGCGCATGTGGCTGGGCATCCTGCCGCAGGTCGCGCCGAACTACCTCAGCTATGCCCTGCTGCGGTTCGAGATCAACATCCGCGCCTCGGCCATCCTCGGCTTTGTCGGCGCAGGGGGCCTTGGCTACGAGCTGCGCAACGCCATGGCCTGGGGGCCGGGCCGGTTCGACGAGGCGGCGGCGATCTTCGTGCTGCTCTTCGGGACCATCGTGCTCTTCGACCAGCTCTCCAGCCGCTTCCGCAACCGCCTGACCGAGGGGCACCGCGCATGACCGCCATCGACCTGGGCCCCGCCAAGCTGGGCGCCGAGCGCCTGATCCGCCGCAAGACGCTGCTGGCCTTCGCCCTGCCCGCCGTGGTGCTGGCCTATTTCACCTACATCTTCTTTGCCTTCGACATCGCGGGCCTTGCCCAACGCGCCAACCTCGACAACGCGGTGACGCTCGCCTCGGACAGCTGGTCCTACAAGACCCATGTCACCCGGTCGAACCGCGACGGAGAGATCACCTATGCCGTCGAGGGCGAGCGCAAGGGCGCCTACCCCGAGGGCACGCGCCCCGATTGGGTCACGGGGGAAGAGATCGTCACCGTGGACCTTGGCAAAGGCCACCTTGTCCGCCTGCTGCCCGAGAACCGCGCCGAGGTGACGATCCCCGGCTTCGGCGTGATCGAGGCGCAGGCCGAGGGGCGCAGCGTCACCACCAACCTGCCCGCCGAGACGCCGGACTGGATCAACGCCGGTCCGCGCCGCGTGGCCATCACCACGCCCGAGGGGCGCATCACCCTCACCGGCTCCAAGACCGAGGTCTTCAATTACTTCCCCGGGTGGGAGCTCTTCTGGTTCACCTTCGACAGCCCCTATTATGGGCACGGGGTCATGCAGATCCTCTTCGGCGACCGGATCGACCCCGCGCGGTCGAACCTGGCCGGCGCCTGGGCCGATTTCTGGGGCAACCCGATGTGGCGCCACGGCGATGTCGCCTGGGCGATCGGAGAGACGATCCTGATGGCCTTCCTCGGCACGATGGGCGCGGCGATGATCGCCCTGCCGCTGGCCTTCCTCGCCGCGAAACGCTTTGCCCCGGTGATGCTGCTGCGGGCGGCGACGCGGCGGCTCTTCGACTTCGTGCGGGGGGTGGATGCGCTGATCTGGACGGTGGTGCTGGCCCGCGCCTTTGGCCCGGGGCCCCTGACCGGCGCGCTGGCAATCCTGATCACCGACACCGGAACCTTCGGCAAGATCTTCTCCGAAGCGCTGGAAAACGTGGATGAAAAGCAGATCGAAGGTGTCGCCTCGGCCGGCGCGAAACCGCTGCAACGCTATCGCTTTGGCGTCATCCCGCAGGTGGTGCCGGTGCTGCTGGCGCAGGTGCTTTATTTCCTCGAATCCAACACCCGGTCGGCCACGATCATCGGCGCCATCACCGGCGGCGGCATCGGCCTGTTGCTGACGCAAGCCATCCAGACCCAGAAGGACTGGGAGGAAGTGGCCTATTACATCATCCTCGTCGTGCTTATGGTCATGGTCATGGACTGGTTTTCGGGCTGGCTGCGCGCCCGCCTGATCGGCAAGAAGGACTGACCCACATGGCCCGCATTCTCATCACCGGCACCAATCGCGGCATCGGCGCGGCCCTCGCGGCCGAGGCGCGGGCGCAGGGCCTCGAGGTCATCGGCACGACACGCGACGGGGCCGGCGGGACGATCCCGCTGGAACTGTCGGACCCGTCGGCCATCGCCGGTGCGCTACACGTCGAAGGCCCGCTGGACCTGCTCATCAACAACGCCGGGGTGATCGGGCCCGACCGGCAATCCCCGCTCGACATGGATTTCGACGGTTTCGCCCAGACGCTGTCGATCAACACGCTCGCCCCGCTGGCCGTGGCGCAGGCGGTGCTGCCGAACCTTCGCCTCGCCGATAACGCGCGCATCCTGACCGTGTCGTCGCAGATGTCCTGGATGGGCTACCGCGCCGCCGACCGCATCGCCTACCGCGCGTCCAAGACGGCGGTGAACAAGGTCATGCAGGGCCTCGCCACCCTGCTCGAACCCGATGGCATCGCCGTCGCGCTGATCGACCCGGGCTGGGTGCGCACCGACATGGGCGGCGCCTCGGCCGACGAAGCGCCCGAAACCGTCGCCCGCGGCATCCTTGCCATTGCGGACCGGCTGACCGTGAAGGACACCGGCAAGTTCTTCCGCTTCTCGGGCGAAGAGCGCCCCTTCTGACGCCCCGTCCCGAGGTTCCAAATGCCGCGCCTGTCGCCCGACGCCCCGTTTGTCCATCCCGATTGCGAGATCACCGACAGCACCTTTGGCGCATTCACCGAGGTCGGGCGCGGCAGCCGCATCGCGCATAGCGCGCTGGACGATTACTCCTACTGCGACCGCTACGCCGACATCGCCAATGCGCGGATCGGCAAGTTCGCCAACATCGCCGCCTTTGCCCGCATCGGCGCAACCGACCATCCGCTGGACACCGCCGCCTGCCACCATTTCCTTTACCGGTCAGACGATTACTGGGACGACGCAGGGCGGGACGAAGACTTCTTTGCCCGCCGCAAGGCGCGGGTGGCCACCATCGGCCACGACACCTGGATCGGCGCGGGGGCGATGGTGAAACCCGAGGTATCCCTGGGCGACGGGGCCGTGGTCGCGGCGGGCGCGGTCGTGACGAAAGACGTGGCCCCCTACACCATCGTCGCGGGCACCCCGGCGGCGGTGCTGCGCCCGCGCCAGCCGCCGGCCATCGCCGAGCGCCTCATCGCGCTGGCCTGGTGGGACTGGCCGCACGCGCGGCTGCGCGACACCCTTGCGGACTTTCGCGCGCTGCCGGCCGAAGCCTTCCTCGAGAAATACGGCGGCTGAGGGCCTCAGCCCTCCATCGCGGTGATCATGTCGACGCGGGTGCCATGGCGGCCGCCCTCGAAGGCGGTCCCGACGAAGGCGTCCACGATCTCGAGCGCCAGCCCCTCGCCCACCACGCGGGCGCCGAGCGACAGCATGTTGGCGTCGTTGTGCGCGCGGATCATGCGGGCCGAGAAGGTGTCCGAGCAGACGCCGCAGCGTATGCCCTTGACCTTGTTCGCGGCCATCATGATGCCCTGGCCCGTGCCGCAAAGGATGATGCCAAGATCCGCCGCGCCCGCTGCGACCTTTTCGGCGGCCGCCGCGCCGTGGTGCGGGTAATGGGTGCTTTCGGGCGTCATGGGCCCGATGTCGGTCACGTCGAACCCCTTGGCCTCGAGGTGTTTCGCGACGGCCTGACGCAGGTCGATGGCGGCGTGGTCGCTGGACAGGACGATGCGGGTGGATTGGGTCATCGGGGCAGCTCCGAAAGGGTCAGGTTTGCGCTCTTCGACCATTTGCGCCGCGCGGGGTCAATCCGCGTTGTCGCCGCACTCAGCTTTCCAGCGTCAGGGTGATGCGGTCGCCTGCGAACCAGGTGCGACCGTATTCGACCGGCACGCCCGCGCCGTCCACGTTGACGCCGGTCGAGCGCAGCAGCGGATCGCCCTCGCGGCAGGCAAGATGCAGCGCCTGGGTCGCGTCCGCGCGCACCGCCGTGAGCCGGGTCGAGGCGCGGGTGTAATCGGGCACCCCGCAGCGGCGCAGCGCCTCGGTCACGCTGGAGACCTCGGTCAGCGCGGCGTCGATCCCCGGCAGCCGGTCCAGCGGGAAGACGCTTTCGAAGACCGCGACGGGCTGCGCGTCGGCCAGCGACAGCCCGTGGTAGACGCAGACCTGCGCGCCGGGGACGAGGCGCAGGGCATGGGCCTCTCCTTCCGTCGCGGCGCGCCGTTCCACGTCCAGCACGATCTTGTCGGGCCGGCGGCCCGCCGCGAGAAGGTTGTCGTGGAAGCGCACCCGCCTGCCAATCGGGTAATCCGCCGGGGTGGCGGCGACGAATGCCCCGGCCCCGCGGCGCGTGTAGACCAGCCCCTCGTCCACCAGCCGCGACAGCGCGTGGCGCACTGTGTGCCGATTGACGCCAAAGCGCGCGGCCAGCGCCGCCTCGGTCGGCAGCTTGTCGCCGGGGGCATAGCGCCCTTCGCTCAGATCGCCGCGCAGGGCGCCCGCAATGGCCTGCCAGACCGGCGTGCGCCCCGCTTTCATCCCCGATGCGTCACCCAAGTTTTACAAATCTCCGCTGTGCGTTCGCGCCGAATCTGCTAAGATGTGTCTAGTTGTATAGTAAGCGCGAAAGGTGTCTAGATGAAAGACACGGCCGACCCCAACGCCGGGCGCAAAGCCTGGATGAGCCTTCTGGCCAAGGCGCCCGAGGGTCGCGTGGCCGCGCTGCTGGAAGCCATGGGTCCACGCCCCGCGCATGGCTGGCTGCGCGCGCCCGAGATCGGCAGCACCATGGTGCGCGGCCGGGCGGGCGGCACCGGCGCGCCCTTCAACCTGGGCGAAATGACCGTGACCCGTTGCGCCCTGCGGCTCGAGGGCGGCGCGGTCGGCCACGCCTATATCCAGGGCCGCCGCAAGGCGGATGCCGAGGCGGCCGCGCTGGTCGATGCGCTGATGCAGACGGACGCCGCCGCAGAGGTACAGGCCGGGGTGCTTGACGTGCTCGAGGCCGAGGCGAGTGCCCGCCGCGCGACCCGCGCCGCCAAGGCGGCGGCCACCAAGGTCGATTTCTTCACCATGGTCCGGGGGGACGATTGATGGATGCCCACGCTCTCGAAGGCGGGTTCGCTGACCCGGCCCGCGACGCCGCCCATGCCTTCCGCGCCATCATGAATGCGATGGCCCGCCCCGGCACCCTGCACGACATCACCGGCGCCACGCCGCCCGCGCCCCTGTCGCCCGCCGCCGGCGCCGCGCTGCTGACGCTGTGCGACACCGATACGCCGCTCTACCTGGCGGGCGACGCCGATTGCCCGGCGGTGCGCGACTGGGTCGCCTTCCACACCGGCGCGCCGCTGACCGGCCCATCGCATTGCATGTTCGCATTGGGGAGGTGGGAGGCGCTTGGCCCCCTCTCGACCTACCCCGTGGGCACGCCCGATTACCCCGACCGTTCGGCCACGCTGATCGTCGAGATGGACGCCCTGACCGACACCGGCGCGCGCCTCACCGGCCCCGGTATCCGCGACGCGGCGGCCCTGTCGCTCCCCGGCATAGACGCCTTCTGCGCCAATGCCGCGCGCTTCCCGCTGGGGCTCGATTTTCTCTTCACCAGCGGCGCGCAACTCGCCGCCCTGCCCCGCAGCACGCACGTGGAGGCCGCCTGATGTATGTCGCCGTCAAGGGTGGCGAACGCGCCATCGAAAACGCCCATGCCTGGCTGGCCGAGGAACGCCGCGGCGACCCTGCGGTTGCCGAACTCAGCGTCGCGCAGATCCGCGAACAGCTGAGCCTTGCCGTGAACCGGGTCATGGCCGAGGGCTCGCTGTACGACCCCGATCTCGCTGCGCTGGCGATCAAGCAGGCGCGCGGAGACCTGATCGAGGCGATCTTCCTCATCCGCGCCTACCGCACCACCCTGCCGCGCTTCGGTGCGTCGAACCCGGTGGACACCGCCGCCATGGCCTGCGACCGGCGCATTTCGGCGACCTTCAAGGACCTGCCGGGCGGCCAGGTGCTGGGCCCGACCTTCGACTACACGCACCGGCTGCTGGACTTCAAACTGGCCGCCGACGGAGACGTCCCGGCCGCCCCGACCCGCGAAACGGACGCCGCCCCGGTCCCCCATGTCACCGATTTCCTGAACCGCGAAGGGCTGATCGAGGACGCCCCCGCCGACGACACGCCCCCGCCCGACCTGACCCGCGAACCGCTCGAGACGCCCGCCGACCGCGCCCTGCGGCTGCAGGCGCTGACCCGCGCGGATGAAGGGTTCACCCTGTCGATGGCCTATTCCACCCAGCGCGGCTACGCCCGCAACCACGCCTTTGTCGGCGAGTTGCGCATCGGCGCGGTGCCGGTGGAAATGGAGATCCCCGAGCTGGGCTTTGCCGTCGAAATCGGCGAAATCACCCTGACCGAATGCGAGACGGTGAACCAGTTCAAGGGCTCGAAGACCGAGCCGCCGCAATTCACCCGCGGTTACGGGCTGGTCTTCGGCCAGACCGAACGCAAGGCCATCTCCATGGCGCTGGTCGACCGGGCACTGCGCTGGGAAGAGCTGGGCGAGGACTTCGAAGGCGCCCCGGCGCAGGACGCGGAATTCGTGCTGTATCACGCCGACAACATCCAGGCGACGGGCTTCCTCGAACACATAAAACTGCCGCATTACGTGGACTTCCAGTCCGAACTTGAACTGGTGCGCAAACTTCGGCGCGAGGCGACGGCGGCGCAGGTGCAGGAGGCGGCGGAATGAAAATCATCGTCTTCGACATCGGCAACGTGCTGGTCCGCTGGGACCCGGCCCCTGCCTTCCGCCCGCAACTTGGCAGCGACGCGGCCGTGGCCGATTTCCTCGCCCGCACCGACTTCCTCGCCCGCAACCTGCGCGCCGACCGGGGCGAACGTTTCGGCGCCCTGGCACAGGAGATCGCGGACCCCGATGACCGCATGCTCTTCGCCGCCTATGCGACCCGGTTCGCCTGCACGATCCAGCACGCCATCGAAGACTCCTGGCGCCTGCTGGACCGCCTGCGCAGCCGCGGACACGCGATCCACGCCATCACCAACTGGTCGGCGGAAACCTGGCCCATCGGCCTCACCGCCCACCCGCGCCTGCAGGAGGCGTTCGGCGTGACCATCGTCTCGGGGCAGGAAAAGATGACCAAGCCCGACCCGGCGATCTTTCACCTGCTGTGCCAGCGCGCCGGCGTCACGCCGTCCGATTGCACCTTCATCGACGACAGCGCCGCCAACGTGGCCGGCGCCGAGGCCGTCGGCATGGATGCCATCCGTTTCACCGATCCCGCCGCGCTTGACCGCGCGCTGACCGACAGGGGGCTGCTGTGACCGACCAGGCCTATAACTTCGCCTACCTTGACGAGCAGACCAAGCGCATGATCCGCCGCGCCATCCTCAAGGGGCTGGCGATCCCCGGCTACCAGGTGCCCTTTGCCAGCCGCGAGATGCCCATGCCCTACGGTTGGGGCACCGGCGGGGTGCAGGTCAGCGCCGCCGTGCTGACGCCCGAGGACCGGCTCAAGGTCATCGACCAGGGCGCCGATGACACGACCAACGCCGTATCGATCCGCAGCTTCTTCCAGCGCACGGCGGGGGTCGAGACGACCACGAAGACCGCCGAGGCGAGCGTCATCCAGACCCGCCACCGCATCCCCGAAGAGCCGCTGCGCGAAGGCCAGATCCTCGTCTACCAGGTGCCGATCCCGGAACCGCTGCGGTTCCTCGAGCCGCGCGAGAGCGAGACGCGCAAGATGCACAGCCTCGAGGAATACGGGCTGATGCACGTCAAGCTCTACGAGGATATCTCGCGCCACGGCCATATCGCGACGGCCTACGCCTACCCCGTCAAGGTCGAGGCGCGCTATGTCATGGACCCCTCGCCGATCCCCAAGTTCGACAACCCGAAACTCTCGGATAACCCCGCGATCCAGCTCTTCGGCGCGGGTCGCGAACAGCGGATCTACGCGCTGCCGCCCTGGACGCAAGTGGCGAGCCTGGATTTCGAGGATCACCCCTTCGAAGCCTCAAAGGCCGACCACCCCTGCGGCCTCTGCGGGGCGACCGAAAGCTACCTCGACGAGGTCATCACCGACGATGCGGGCGGGCGGATGTTCGTCTGCTCGGACACCGATCATTGCGACACCCGGCAGGCCGCCGGCCACCGCGGAAAGGACGCCGCATGACACCACTTCTGTCTGTCGAGGGCCTGACCAAGCGCTACGGCGCGCATCTGGGCTGCGGCGACGTCTCCTTCGACCTTTACCCGGGCGAGGTCATGGGGATCGTCGGCGAAAGCGGCTCGGGCAAGTCGACGCTGCTGAACTGCATGGCCGGGCACCTCGCGCCGGACGCGGGCCGCGTGGTCTTCGACACCCGCGCCGATGGGCCGAAAGACACCATCACCATGTCCGAGCCCGAACGCCGGATGCTCGGCCGTACCGACTGGGCTTTCGTCCACCAGCACGCCCGCGACGGGCTGCGCATGGGCGTCAGCGCGGGCGGCAACGTGGGCGAACGGCTGATGGCCGTGGGCGCGCGCCATTACGGCGAGATCCGGGACCAGGCCATCGACTGGCTCGGCCGGGTCGAAATCGACGCCACCCGCGTCGACGACCGCCCCACCACTTTCTCGGGCGGCATGCAGCAGCGGCTCCAGATCGCGCGCAACCTGGTCACCGGCCCGCGCCTCGTCTTCATGGACGAACCGACCGGGGGCCTCGACGTGTCGGTCCAGGCGCGCCTGCTGGACCTCCTGCGCGGCCTCGTGCGCGACATGGGGCTATCGGCGATCATCGTGACCCACGACCTGGCGGTGGTCCGCCTGCTCGCCGACCGCCTCATGGTGATGAAATCCGGCCGCGTGGTCGAGGCGGGCCTGACCGACCAGGTCCTCGACGACCCGCAGCACGGCTACACCCAGCTTCTCGTCTCCTCGGTGCTGCAGGTATGACGGGGTCCCCCTTCATCTTGCCAATAAACTCCGGGGAGTGTGAGGGGCTGGCCCCTCACTTCGACACATCAACGAGCGCACAGCCATGATCGAGATCGACAACATCACCAAGACCTTCACCCTGCACAACCAGGGCGGCGCCGTGATCGAGGTGCTGGGCAGCGCCAGCCTTTCCGTCGCGCCCGGCGAATGTGTCGCCCTGACCGGGGCCTCGGGCGCCGGGAAATCCACGCTGATGCGGATGATCTACGGCAATTACAAGACCCAGTCCGGCGCCATCCGCATCGGCGGCACCGACATCGTGACGGCCGAGCCGCGCGAGATCATCCGCCTGCGCCGCGAGGTGCTTGGCTATGTCAGCCAGTTCCTGCGCGTCGTGCCCCGCGTGCCGACGCTGGACGTGGTGGCCGAGCCGCTGCGCCTGCTTCTCACGCCACAGTCAGAGGCCGAGGCGCGGGCCCGCGACCTGCTGGCCCGGCTCAACATCCCCGAGCAGCTCTGGCCGCTCTCGCCCACCACCTTTTCCGGTGGCGAGCAGCAGCGCGTGAACATCGCGCGCGGCTTTGCCCATGCCTACCCGGCCATGCTGCTGGACGAGCCGACGGCGAGCCTGGATGCCGCCAACCGCGAGGTCGTCCTGACCCTGATCGAGGAGGCCAAGGCGCGCGGCGCGGCCATCATCGGCATCTTCCACGACGAGGCGGCGCGCGCCCGGGTCTGCGACCGCGAGATCGACGTCAGCCAATTCACCCCGGCGCGGGCGGCATGAGCGCGGGGCGGCTCATCGCGGTGGTCGGACCCTCGGGCGTCGGCAAGGATTCCGTGATCGCCGGGATCATGGCCGCGCGGCCGGACCTGCGCCTTGTGCGCCGCGTCATCACCCGCGCGCCCGAGCTGGGCGGAGAAGAGTATGTGCCCGCCACCGTCGCGGAGTTCGAGGCGATGGCAGCGCGCGGGGCCTTCTGCATCCGCTGGGGCGCGCATGGGCTTTACTACGGCATCCCGGCCTGGACCGTGACCGCCGTGCAGGAGGGTGCCGAGTGCCTCGCCAATTTCTCACGCGGGGCGCTGGACGAGGCCGCGCGGATCTTTCCCCGCCTGAAGGTGCTGCACATCACCGCCACGCCCGAAACCCTCGCACGCCGTCTCGCGAACCGGGGGCGGGAGAGCGAGGCCGAGATCGCGGCCCGGCTGACCCGCAGCACCGATCCGCTGCCCGAGGGCCTCGACGTGACCGAGATCCCCAACGACGGGACGCTGGACGCGGCCGTCGCCCTGGCGCTGGCCGCGCTTCAGCCGGTGAGGGCGTAGCGTTGGATCAGCTCGAACCGCCCATCCGACCGCTCGCCCACCAGCGCCACCGCATCCAGCACGAAGGGCGCGGGCAGGTCCGGCAAGAGCCCCGACGCCTCGGCCATCCAGGCGGGCAGTTCGGGCTTGGGCAGACGGCCCGTGAGGGTCAGGTGAAAGCGAAAATCCTCCATCACGTATGGATAGCCCCAGGCTTGCAGGTTTGCCTCCTGCCGCTCGGACAGTCCGGCCTTGCGGCGGCGCTCCAGCTCGGCCTCGGGGGCCGGCGCGCGGAAGGCGTCGAGATCGCGCACAGAGGTCGCCGCGACCCGCGCGACCCCCGAGACATCCCCCACCGGCGTCAGCGCCAGGAAGCGCCCCAGGGCGGTCAGCGCCAGCCCCTCGGCCCGCGCCGGCGCGCAAGCGGCGGCCATCGCCGCGACCGCCTCGGCCAGCCCCTCGGGCGAGCGGCCATCCGCCAGCCGGAAAGGCGGTTTCAGCGTGCCGTGGAAACCGTACTTGCGGGGTGTCATCGTGACGTCATCAATCCCGGGCACGTCCCAGTGATCCACGGGCGCCCCCGATTCCACGTCCCAGCCCAGCCAAGACGCGCCGAAGGCGGCGAGCGGGCCCGCGGGCGGCAGGTAATAGATCGCAAAGCGAGTGTATGACATGAACTCCCCTTTCTCTCCCGGCTCTTTCGCAGATGCGCATGACGGTTCCATGTCAGACCCGGTGACGCTTGCCAACGCCCGGCTGGTGCTGGCGGACCGTGTTCTCACCGGCCGCATCACGCTGGCGGACGGCGTCATCGCCGAAATCGCCGAGGGCGACGCGGTACCCACCGGCGCCATCGACTGCGCCGGCGATTACGTCATGCCCGGCCTTGTCGAGTTGCACACCGACAACCTAGAACGCCATATCGAGCCGCGCCCCGCCGTCGACTGGCCCCACCTGCCCGCGCTGATCGCCCATGACGCCGAGTTGGCCTCGACCGGGATCACCACCGTCTTCGACGCGCTGCGCGTGGGCTCGATCCACGGCAGCAAGGCGCGCTACGAGGCCTATGCCCGCAAGCTGGCGGATGAGCTGCTGGCGGCGCGGGCGGCGGGGCATTTCCGCATCAGCCATTTCCTGCACCTGCGCGCCGAGATCTGTTCGGAAACGCTGCTGGAGGAGATGGCCGAATTCGGCCCCGAGGACCGGGTCGGGATCGTGTCGCTGATGGACCACACGCCCGGCCAGCGCCAGTTCCGCGACATGTCGGCGCTGCGCACCTACGTGGCCAAGAAACGCGGGCTATCCGAGCAGGAATTCATCGACCACGTCGCCAACCTCAAGGAGCTGCAGCGCCTCTATGGCGCCCGGCACGAGGTCGGCGCGGTGGCCGAGGCGGCGCGCTACGGCGCGGTTCTGGCCAGTCATGACGACACCACGGCCGCACAGGTCGCGACCTCGCGCGAGAGCGGCGTGGGCTTTGCCGAGTTCCCGACCACCCGCGAGGCGGCCGAGGCCTGCCATGCCCACGGCATCGCGGTGATGATGGGCGCGCCGAACCTGATCCGGGGTGGCTCGCATTCCGGCAACGTGGCGGCGATGGAGCTGGCCGAGGCGGGGCTCTTGGACATCGTGTCCTCGGACTACGTGCCCTCGGCGCTGCTGCTCTCGGCCTTCCGGCTGGCGGAGTGCTGGGACGACCTGCCCCGCGCCGTGGCCTGCGTGACCGAGAACCCGGCGCGCGCGGCGGGCCTCACCGATCGCGGGCGGCTCGAGGTCGGCTGGCGCGCCGACGTGCTGCACGTGGGGGCTGCGGGCAATGTGCCGCTGTTGCGGGCGGCCTGGAGCCGGGGCGCCCGGGTCAGCTGAACGCCTCGACCCCCGCCTGCGCCAGCAGGACACACCCGATGCCCAGCAGGATCAGCGTGATGAGCGTCCGGAAGGTGTCGGGGTTGACCACCCGCACCAGCCGTGCCCCGGCCCAGCTGGCGACCACCGCCAGTGGGATGAACACCGCGCTGACCTTCAGGCTCTCGGCACTGAAGAGGCCAAGCGCCCCGAAGCTTGGCAGCTTCATCAGGTTCACGCAGGCGAAGAACATGACGCTTGTGCCGACATAGACCTCTTTCGTCAGCCCGCGCGGCATGACGTAGACTTGGAACGGCGGCGGGCCGGCATGGGCGATGGCGCTTGTGAACCCGCTGGCCGCCCCGGCCGCGACCCCTAGGGCGGCATCGGCTGCGCCACGCGCCCGCAGGGCCACCAACGGCCGGCCGCGCCGGGCCTGTGCCAGCTGCCACAGCGCGAAGCTGACCGAGATCACGCCCAGCACCGCCTTGACCGTGTAGGGCGGAACCGAGCTGGCCAGCAGGTAGGCCAGCCCGACCCCCAGGGCGCCGCCGGGGATCAAGACCTTGAGCAAGCTGGCGTCAAAGCTTTGCCGGTAGAGCCAGATCGCCACCCCGTCCTGCACCAGCATGATGGGCAGCATCAGCCCGACGGCGGTGATCGGGTCGATGACCAGCGCCACCAGCGGCGTGCTGACCATGCCGATCCCGGCGAACCCGCCCTTGGACAGGCCCAGGATCGTGACCGCCACGGCCATGACGCCCCAGAAGAGCGGGTCCTGGGGCACTCAGCCCTGCCCGGGCAGCGCCACGGGCTCCACCAGGAAGGTCGAGATCTCGGCGATGAACTCCAGCGCATGGGTCATGGTCGTGCGCCCGATGTCCGATCCGAAGGCGGCGTCGATGGTGGCGCCGTCCGGGAACCACAGCTCGACCATGCCGTCGACCATCATGTGGCCGACTTCGTCCCGCGGCCCGTCCAGCACGAGGTTCTGGCGGTAGCCGGTGATGCCGGGCAGCCGCTTGACGAGAAAGCTGTGCACGTTGAACCACTGGTCCTGGAAGACCTCGCACGACACGTCCGGCCGCTTGCGCAGGATCGACATGCGCTTGAGGCCCGCCTTGGGCGGCGCGATGACCGTGTTGCGCAGGCACACGATGGGGTGGACGGCTTCGACCAGCGGTCCCGGCAGCCCCATCGACAGGTTGAACGCACCCGAGGAGGCGGCGGTCATGCTGGCCGAGATGTCGGGAAACTCCGCCTGGCCAATGGCGTCGAGGTCCAGCGCGCCGCGGGCGTAGCTGATGCCCTTCTGGCTGCGGTCGATCACCCGGTTGAACAGGCCGCCGCCGGGCACCCCGGCCACGGCCTGGCGCATGGCCTCGGCATTGTCGGTCACGTGGCGGTCCGTCAGCTCGGTCCGCGTCTGGATCAGGGACATCAC
Organism: Mesobacterium pallidum; assembly: GCF_019966535.1. GTDB lineage: Bacteria > Pseudomonadota > Alphaproteobacteria > Rhodobacterales > Rhodobacteraceae > Mesobacterium > Mesobacterium pallidum. Next base: position 139,477 of record NZ_JAIMID010000017.1, read on the forward strand.
GGTCAGCATGGGCCGGGTCCTTTCGTCTTGAGTGCATGCAGGGCGCACCGGATGCGCGCCCCGTGTCGGCTTAGCGCCGCATGTAGCCGAAGAGGGCCGGCAGGTGCCGCACGGCCACGGCGATGATGATCGCCAGCGCCTGGACCAGCAGCTGGATCGCGGTGCTTGCGCCAAGCGCCAGGACCATCTGGCCCAGCTGCGCCATGAAGAGCGCCGCGACTCCGCTGGCGATCACGCTGCCGCGCCCGCCGGAGAACGGCGTACCGCCCACGACGACCGCCGCGATGGCCGGCAGCAGGAAATCGACGCCCGCCGTCTGCGAGGCCGAGCCGATGAAGCCGGTGAACAGCATCCCCGCCACGGCGAAACACAGCGCCGCGATGGCATAGGTCGCCACCTGGTAGCGCAGGATCGGGATGCCCGCCGCCGTCGCCGCCGCCGGGTTCGCGCCCACGGCCACGAAGCGGCGGCCGGCGATGGTGCGCTTGGTCACCACGCTGATCACGATGATGAAGCCCACGGCCAGGATCAGCGTCATCGGCACACCCAGCAGCTTGCCGTGCGAGAACGCCGCCAGTTCGGCCGGGGCGGTCATCGGACTGCCGCCCGACACGGCCCGCACGGCGCCCATCAGGATCGCGTTGGTCGCCAGCGTCACCACGATGGGCGTGATGTTGACCTTGGCCACCAGGAGACCGTTCACGATGCCGATGCAGACCGCGATGGCCAGCGTCAGCGGCACCGCCAGCAGGGTCGATCCGGTCATGAAGCCGATCTTGGCGAAGAGCAGCCCCGCAATGGTCATCGTGCCGGGCAGCGACATGTCGAGCCCGCGCTGCTGGATCACCACGGTCATGCCGACCGCCGTGATCGCCAGGATCGCGGCAAACGGCAGCATCGAGCTGATCGCCGCCGGCCGCACCACCCCCGGCGCGATGAAAGTGCACAGGATGAACAGGATCACGGTCCCGCCCCAGATCCAGCTGAACTCGTTGAGCACGGTGTCCTTGATCCGCGCGGCCACGGTCTGCCCGGCCGGGCCTGCCTCTTTCGGCAACGTCGATGTCATGGTCATGCCTGCACCACTTTCTCACGGCTTTTCGAATAGAGCGCGACGGAGGCAAGGATCAGCCCGCCCAGAAGGTATTGCTGCCATTCCTGGCTGAGGCGCAGGAACACGGTGACCGAGTTCACCTGGGTGATGAAGATCGCCCCCAGCAGCGCCCCGATGAAGGATCCGCGCCCGCCGAAGAGGCTCGCGCCGCCGATCACGACCGCCGCGATGGAGCCCAGCGTGTAGCCGAGCCCGGCCCGCGGATCGCCGATGCCGACCTGGGCGATCATGGTGATGGAGGCGAGGCCGGCAAAGACCGAGCAGCCGACGTAGCCGATCAGCCGCGTCCGGCCGGGCACGATGCCGGCGGTGCGGGCCGAGTCCTCGCGCGAGCCGAGGCCGCGCATGGCCAGGCCAAGCGCCCCGCGGTAGAGCACGTATTCCATCACCAGCGCCAACACGACGGCGACGATGAAGGTGACGGGCACGATGCCCACCTTGGTGCCAAGTGCCAGCATGATCTGGCTGTCGATCATCCCGCCCGGCACGGGCCGCAGGATCAGCGACACCGCCTGGATCGCCATGAAGGTCGCCAGCGTCGCCACCATCGGGTGCAATCGCAGCCCGACGACCAGCGCCCAGTTGACCACGCCGACCACGACCGACACGCCCATGATCAGCGCCCAGCCCAGGGCCTGCGTCCCCAGCCCGGTGTCCTTGAGCAGGAAGAACGAGCCGACGACCTGTAGCAGGCCCATGGTCGGCCCGACCGACAGGTCGATGCCGCTGACCAGCATCAGGAATTGCTGGCCGTAAGCCACCAGCGCCAGCGTCGCCGCCAGCATCATCATGTTGGAAAGGCTCCGGGGCGAGACGTAGAACGGGTTCCAGAGGCCCGCCACCGTGCCCAGCAGCAGGATCGCCGAGGCGACCATGACCAGCGGCGCGGCATTGCCCGCCGCCCATTTCCAGAACGACCCGACGGCGCGGTGATGCTTGTCGCGCTGCCCGGTGGATTTCAGCACCGACGAGGTGATGTTGTCCTCGGTCACGCGGTCCCCAGACAGCATGTCGACCACCCGCCCGCGCGAAAAGATGGCGACGTGATCGCTCAGCCCCGCGACCTCCTGCTGGTCCGACGACACCAGGATCACCGCCACGCCGCTGCGCGCGGCCTCGCGGATGACGCGGTAGATCTCGGCCCGGGCGCCGACGTCGACGCCCTGGGTCGGCTCGTCCACCAGCAGCACGCGGGGGTTGCCGGCCAGGACGCTCGACAGCACCACCTTCTGCTGGTTGCCGCCCGACAGCGACTGGATCGGCGTCTCGCCATGGGGCGTCTTGACCGCGAATTGCGCGATCGCCTCGCGGGTGCGGCGGCTTTCCGCCCGCGCGCTGACGAAACCGGCGGTGGATTGGTCGCCCAGGCTGCGGATGCCGAAGTTCTCGCGCACCGACAGTTCGGGAAAGATCCCCTCGCGGTGGCGGTCGCCCGGCAGGTAGCTGATGCCTAGCCGCTTTGAGGCCTGGGAGGAGCGGATCTCGACCCCCTTGCCACCAAGCGTGACCGCGCCACGGCCGCGCGTGATTCCGGCAAGCGCGCGCATGAATTCGCGCTGGCCGTTGGCGTCGATGCCGGCCAGGCCCAGGATCTCGCCCGCGCGGACCTGCAGCGACACGTCGGTGAACCCGGGGCCCGAGAAGCCATCGGTGGACAGCACCACCGGGTGTTCGCCCGGCGCGGCCTTTTCGGGGAAGGTCCGGTCAAGATCGCCGCCAACGATCAGTGACACGATCTGGTCTTCGCTCAGCTCGCGCGCCTGAAAGGTGCCCTGCCCCTCACCGTCGCGCAGCACGGTCAGCCGGTCGGCGATGGCCTGCACTTCGCGGATGCGGTGCGAGATGTAGACCACCGCCGCGCCCCGCGCCGTGACCTGGCGCACGCGCGCGAACAGGCGCTCCACGTCCTCGGTCGCCAGGTGTTCGGTCGGCTCGTCCAGCACCAGCACCTTGGGCTCGCATTCCAGCGCCTTCACGATCTCGACGATAAAGCGCTGCTCGGCGTTGAGCGTGGTGATGTGGTCGCGCGGGTCGATGGTGACGTCGCTGCTCCAGTGGTTCAGCAGGCGGCGCGCCCAGTCGTTCAGGCCCGACAGTGCCGGACGGCGGCCATGCGGCAAGCCAAGGTAGAGGTTCTCGGCCACCGACAGGTCGGGCATCAGGGCCGGTTCCTGCCGCACTATCGCCAGGCCCAGCTCGCGGGCACGGTCGGGCTCGCCCGAGGCGGGGGTGCCGTCGATGCGCACCTCACCGGTCGTGGCCACCAGCGCGCCCGAGGCGACGCCCATCAGGGTCGACTTGCCCGCGCCGTTCTCGCCGACGAGGCCATGCACCTCGCCCGCGCGGACGTCGAAGGTGATGTCATGCAGCGCGCGCACGCCGGGGAAATGCTTGGAGACGCCATGCATCTCGAGCAGCAGCCGCTGGCCGGTCATGCGGCTGCCCTCCCGATGCCGGGGGCCGGCTGCACATCGCGCCGGACGGGCTGCGCCTGTCGGTGATCTCTGGTCATGCTGTCCTCCCTCTCGCGGACCCCGGCTTCGGGGGATCTGCGCCTAGCCTAAAATTCTCCTATACCGAAGTTATTTGTCAATATGATATATTTTTTTCCTCAACACGGCGCCACGTCGAGCCGATTTTTCCCTTTATTACAGCCAGTTGATCCACGTCTTCATTTTGCAAGCGCCTGTGAAGGTCAGCTACGGACGAAAAAACCCCTTGGCAATTCGAGCATGTTTGTTAAATTCAAAACCGTTCGCTAGTTGCAAACTTGATGCGGGTCCGCCTGGCCCCGCCCCGGGATCCAGCAGCGAACAACCGGAAAGGGAGGCTACATGCAGGGAATCAAGGGAACGGTCGCCGTGGTGACCGGGGCGGCGCAGGGCAATGGCCAGGCCATCGCCCGCGGGCTGGCCGAGGCGGGCGCGCGCGTCGTCGCCTGCGACATCCAGGCCGAGGCGGTCGAGAAGGTCGCGGCCAGCATCCGCGACACCGGCGGCAAGGCCGTGGGGCTGGCGGTGGACATCACCGACCGCGCCTCCTGCGCCGCGCTGGCCGCGAAGACGCGCGAAAGCTTCGGCGTGGCGGCCAGCATCCTCGTCAACAACGCCGGGATCATCCGCCGCACGGCGACGGATTCGGACACCTTCGACGCGGACTGGGACGCCGTGATGGCGGTGAACGCGGGCGGCCAGATGAACATGGTCCGCGCCTTCCTGCCCCAGCTGATCGAGATGCGCGGCCGCATCGTCAACCTCGGCTCGATCATGTCGGTGGCGGCGAATCCCGGCCTCGTGGCCTATGCCGCCTCCAAGGGCGCGGTGCTGCAGATGACCAAGGCGCTGGCCCATGACCTGGCCGAGCACGGCGTGCGCGTCAACGCCATCGCCCCCGGCGTGATCGAAACGCCGATGACCGTGGCCACCCGCGAAAACCCCGAGGCCATCGGCAAGTTCATGGCGCATACACCGCTGCGCCGCCCCGGCAAACCCGATGAGCTGGTCGGCCCCGTGCTGTTCCTCGCCTCGGACGCCTCAAGCTACGTGACCGGCGCGCTGCTGCCGGTCGATGGCGGCTACCTCGCCGCCTGATGGAGGATCATGATGAAACGTGAGGAAGTGGATGTGCTGGTCGTCGGATCGGGCGCGGGGGGGCTTTCCAGCGCCGTCTCGGCGGCCCACCGGGGCCTTAAGGTCATCGTGGCCGAGAAGGAGCCGGTCTTTGGCGGCACCACCGCCCGCTCGGGCGGCTGGAGCTGGATCCCGAACAACGGCCCGGCCAAGCGGGCGGGGATCCAGGACAGCGTAGAGAAGGCGCGCACCTACATGCAGCACGAGACGGGCGAACATTTCGACGCCGCCCGCGTCGATGCCTTTCTCGAGGCGGGCCCCAAGGCGGTCGAGTTCTTCGAGACCAAGACGGCGCTGCAGTTCGACCTTGGCCCGACCTTTGCCGATTACCACCCCACGGCGCCGGGCGGCATGGATGCCGGCCGGTCCATCGTGGCGCGCCCCTTCGACGGGCGCGAGCTGGGCCGCGAGATCAGGCGCCTGCGCCCGCCCCTGTGGGAAATCACGGTGCTGGGCATGATGATCGGGTCCGGCAAGGAGCTGCTGCATTTCTTCAACGTCACCCGCTCGCCCGTCTCTGCCATTTTCGTGACCGGGCTGGTGGCCAAGTTCGCACGGGACATGCTGTTTCACGGCCGCGCCATGCGGCTGATGAACGGCAACGCGCTGGTCGCACGGCTGGCCAAGTCCTGTTTCGACAAGGACGTGCCGATCTGGACCTCGTCGCCCGTCAAGCGGTTGATCAGGAACGCGGCCGGCGATGTCACCGGCGCGATCATCAACCGGCCTGACGGCCCGATCGAAGTGGTCGCCCGCAAGGGCGTGGTGCTGGCCGCCGGCGGCTTTCCGCAGGATGCCGTGCGCCGGAAAGAGCTGATGCCCCATGCGCCCTCGGGGCATGAACACGTCTCGCCGGCCCCGCCGGGCAACACCGGCGACGGGCTGCGGCTGGCCGAGACGGTCGGCGGCACGATCAACACCGACCTGCCCAACGCCGCCGCCTGGGTGCCGATCTCGCGCCCGCCGCGGGGCGATGGCACGCTGGGAACCTTTCCGCATTTCGTCGACCGCTCCAAACCCGGCGTGATCGCGATCACCCGGTCCGGCAGGCGCTTCGTGAACGAGGCGCAAAGCTACCACGACTTCTGCCAGGCCATGGTCGCCCGTTGCCGCGAGGAAGGCGGGCCGGATGCCGAGTTGGCGGCCTGGTTCATGGCCGACCACCGGACGTTCCGCAAGTATGGCCTGGGCTATGCCAAGCCCACGCCCGTGCCCTACAAGGGGCTGATCAAGAGCGGGTACCTGGTGCGCGGCAAGACGCTCGAGGACCTCGCGCGCCAGATCGGTGCCGACGGGACGCAGCTGGTCAAGACGGTCGAAGAGTTCAACCGGCACGCCGTGCGCGGCGAGGACCCGGAGTTCGGCAAGGGCTCGACCGCCTACAACCGCTCGCTGGGCGATCCCGAGCACAAGCCCAACCCCTGCGTCGCGCCGCTGGCCAAGGGACCGTTTTACGCGGTGCGCGTCCATGTCGGTGACCTGGGCACATTCGCCGGGATCCGGACCAACGAGTATGCGCAGGTGCTGTGCAGCGAGGGCAAGCCGATCAAGGGGCTCTATTCGGCTGGCAACGATGCGGCGTCCATCATGGGTGGCAACTATCCCGGCGGCGGGATCACCCTCGGGCCCGCCCTGACCTTCGGCTACATCGCCGCGCGCCATATGTCCGGCGCCAACGCCTGACCCTCCCCCGGGCTTTTCCCGACGGACATGAGCGCCCCGCCCGGATCTTCCCGGCGGGGCGTTTGTCCATGGCGGGCGCTCATCGCCCCTGGTGGGGTGCCTCGCAACACCACGGGCGGAAACGCAAACGGCCGGGGAGATCCCCGGCCGGTCGTTCGTTATTTGGTGATGGCGGGCGTTACGCCCCCCGCACCGCCTTGAGCACCTTCTGGGGGCTCATGGGCAGGTGTCTCAGCCTTGCGCCGGTGGCGGCGTGGATGGCGTTGGCGATGGCCGGCAGCGGCGGGGTGATGCCGGTTTCGCCGACGCCGCGGAC
>NZ_JAIMID010000018.1 GCF_019966535.1 Mesobacterium pallidum
CTCAGCATAACAACGAAAGCCGCCTGATCATGCCCTCAGGCCATCCGGGAAATTACACCACCTTGACGGACGTGACCTCGAAGCCGCAAACGAAAGATGATCGCGACCGCGTTTAGTGGGTCGCTGGCTCCTGTCCTTCGGCAACGCAGAGTCAGCTATCGGTACGCGCGCACGGAATTTGTTTGGTCCGGTATTTCCAGTGGGTCCCTTCTGCCTTCGGGTACCGACGCAATATGGCCGCGCTCTGTAATCAACAAAGGTGTGGGTCGTCTGTTTTGAGAACCGGGGTCCTTCGGTGCCCCTTCCGAACTCAGACAAACGCGGAGGCAATGATCATGTCCAACAGCGAAATCTCACCTGATGAGCGGTTTGAATTGCTCGACGGCGCAAGGCAGCCTCTACGCCTTGCACCCGGAAGGGCGGCGATGTGGTTACTTGCCAAATTGCTCAGCCGTCTGGTTCGGAACGGTCACCTGACCGTTGTAGACGCCTGCGGTGAGACATGGCGGTTCGGTCACGTTGACGGCCCTGCCGTTTCGGTCCGATTGACCGACAAGGCGCTGCCTGCGCAACTTCTTGCAAACCCCAGTCTGGCGCTTGGCGAGGCCTATATGGACGGAACGCTCCGCATCGAGACCGGCAGCCTGCGCGACCTTCTTTCGATTTGCATGGCTGACCTCGACGCCGTCGACGCTTTGCCCGGGAAACGGATCAGGCAAGGGCTGGACGTTTTTTTGAGCCGCAGGTTGCATCACAACCCGATCAACCGGGCCCGCTGCAACGTGGCGCATCACTATGATCTCTCGACCGAACTCTACGATCTCTTTCTTGACGCGGATCGACAGTATTCATGCGCCTACTTCGCCACGGGCAATGAAACCCTGGACGAGGCGCAAGCCCTCAAGAAACGACACATCGCTGCAAAGCTGCTGCTGCGGCCCGGCCTCGAAGTTCTCGACATCGGCTCGGGCTGGGGTGGCTTGGCGCTGGAGCTTGCCCAAAACCATCAGGCCCGCGTGACCGGCCTGAGCCTGTCGACGGAACAGATCGTGGCCGCCCGCGCCAGCGCAATGCAGTCCGGCCTGTCCGAACAGGTCGCCTTTGAACTCCGCGACTACCGGCAAGAGAAAGGCCAGTACGACCGTGTCGTCTCGGTTGGCATGTTCGAGCATGTGGGCTGCAGCGGATTTGATGACTATTTCAGCACGATTCAAAGGGTTCTCAAGCCGGATGGAGTCGCGCTTGTGCATGCGATCGGCACCATGGCACCCAAAGGTGGCAGTGATCCGTGGATCAGGAAATACATCTTCCCCGGTGGCTATCTTCCCTCGCTGTCCGAAACGATCTCGGCGGCAGAACGGTCGGGGCTGTGGGTCACGGATGTCGAGGTCCTGCGCCTGCATTATGCAGAGACCCTGCGGCACTGGTCCGAACGCTTCGCCGCCGAGCGCGAGACCGCGCGCGTGCTTTACGACGAGCGGTTCTGCCGGATGTGGGAATTCTATCTGGCCGTCTGCGAAATGGCATTCCGGCATGGCCGGTTGATGGTGTTCCAGATCCAACTGGCCAAACGCCGCGACACCGTTCCTCTGACGCGGGATTACATAGCGGACGCCGAGGCAGGTCGTTACTGCAAAATCGGCCCGACTGGCAATCAAACAAGGAGAGCAGGATGACAGGCAAAGGGCAAATCAGGGTCGCCGTGAACGGATACGGTGTGATCGGCAAGCGCGTGGCCGACGCGGTGGCTGTGCAGAACGACATGGACCTGATCGGCGTGGCGGATGTCGTGGCCGACTGGCGCGCCCGGATGCCCGCCACCAAGGGCTTTGCCCTCTACGCTGCCGACCCGGAACGGGAATCCGCGATGCAAAAGGCCGGCCTAAACCTCGCCGGCGACTTGGACGATCTGCTGGCCGCCGCCGACATCGTGATCGATTGCACGCCGAAAAAGATCGCCGGTCAGAATGTGGAAACATACCGCGACAAAGGCATCCGCTTCATCGTTCACGGCGGCGAAAAACACAGCGTAACGGGCCATTCCTTTGTCGCCGAAGCGAATTATCAAACGGCACTCGGGCGAGACAGTACGCGCGTCGTGTCCTGCAACACGACCTCGATCGTCCGCACGCTGAGCGCACTCAAGCGGTTCGGGCTGCTTGGCTCGGCGCGCGGAACGCTGCTTCGGCGCGCCACCGACCCGTGGGAAAGCCATCTGGGCGGGATCATGAACACGCTCGTTCCCGAACCCGAGATCCCCAGCCACCAGGGGCCTGATGCGCAAAGCGTCGATCCCGAGCTCGACGTGATCACCATGGCGGTCAAGGTGCCCCAGACCCTTGCGCACCTGCATTACTGGTCCGTGAGGATGCCGCGCAAGGCATCAAAGGACGAGGTGCTGGAGGCATTCCGCGCGTCGTCCCGCATCGCTTTGATCCAGATGGCGGACGGTTTGGGCGCGCTGAATGCGGTCAAGGAGATGATGGCCGATTTCGGGCGCCCCAACGACAGCCTCTACGAGGTGGCCTTGTGGGAAGACATGCTCAAGGTAGAAGGCGACGAGTTGTTCTATGCGTACATGGTCGACAACCAGGCCATCGTGATCCCCGAGACCATCGACGCGATCCGCGCCCTGACCCAAGCTGAGCCAAACGGAACCGCATCGATTGCGCGCACGAATGCGGCGCTGGGGGTCGGTTCGTTTGCGGCCAACACACCGACGCGTTAGCAAACTGAATTGGCGTGACCGATCAGCCCGCAGCCATGCCCCCGTCGACGGGATATTGCGCTCCGGTGATGAACGCGGCGTCGTCGGAGGCGAGGAACAAAACCAGGTTGGCGATATCGAGGCTTTCGCCATAGCGACCCAGCGGGATCGTATCGGAAAGCTGCTGCTTTACTTCATCGCCGTGGCCGGGATTGAAGCCTTCCTCCAGCGACCGCATCATCCGCGTGTTGACCGGCGATGGATGCACGGAATTGACCCGCACGTTGTGGCCCGCCGCCTCGATCGCGGCGGCGCGCGTCAGACCGACCACGGCATGTTTCGACGTGATGTAGGGCGCGACGTTCGGGCTGCCCTTGAGGCCCGCAATGGACGACATGTTGATCACGCTGCCTGATCCCTGTCCGATCATCACTGGTAAGACATGCTGCAACCCAAGGAATGCGCCGCGCACGTTGACCGCCATCACGCGGTCGAAATCCTCGATCTTCTGATCGACCAGCGGCGCCACCTTGCCTTCGATCCCCGCGTTGTTGAAGAACACTTCGATACGCCCGAATTTCTCGACGGTTTGCGTGACATATCGTTCGCAATCCTCGACCGACGATACGTCGGCCGCGATTGTCAGAACATCGCCCGAATTGCCAAGATCCCTCGCGGCATCCGACAGATCACTTTCCCTGAGGTCGACAAGCGCGACCTTGGCGCCTTCGCTCAGAAAGAGCCGCGCGGTTTCCAGACCGATTCCAGCTGCGCCCCCGGTGATCAGGGCGACTTTGTCGGCGAGACGTTTCATCGAGAATCTCCTTTTGATGATTTTGGGGGTGACGAACGAACCTGCGTCCCGGCCGTTCCATCTAGAAGCGCCAGCGCATCCTCCAGCCGCCCAATACCGGCGAGGCCCCCTGCCTCCGCGAATTCGGCCGCCGCCGCCATCTTGGGGCCCATGGAGCCCGCCGCCAGGTCCAGCGCCCGCGCCTCTGGCGGGGTGAGATGTCGGATGGGCGCCGCATTATCAGTTCCGAAATCCCGGTAGGCCGCATCCACGTCAGTGAGCAGAAGCAGCGCATCCGCCCCGAGCCGTTGCGCAAGCAGCGCGCTGGCGGCATCCTTGTCGATCACGGCCTCGATCCCGGTCATGCTGCCGTCGGGCAGGCGCAGCACGGGAATGCCCCCGCCTCCGGTGCAGATCACGATCACGCCCTGATCCAGCAGCAGGCGCAGCACACGCAGGTCCGGAATGTCCTGCGGCTTTGGCGAAGGCACAACGCGCCGCCATTTGTCGCCGTCCTGCGCGATGCTCCAACCGGCGGCGGCGGCGCGTGTTTCGGCCTCTTCGCGGGAATAGACCGGGCCGATGAACTTGCTGGGTGCCTGAAACGCAGGGTCATCCGCGTGGACAACAACCTGCGTCAGCAGCGTGGCCACGGGATGCGCATGATCCAGCGCATTCTCCAGCTCCTGTTCGATCATGTAGCCGATCATCCCGCCGGTTTCGGCCCCCAGCACGTCGAGCGGATAGGCCTCGTCGGGTTTGTAAGCCGCCCCCTGAAGCGCCAGAAGCCCGACCTGCGGCCCGTTGCCGTGGGTCACGACCAGCCGGTGTCCGGCGCGCACGATATCTGCCAGCGCAACGGACGCGGTCCGGACGTTGGCGCGCTGATTGTCCGCTGTCAGGGTTTGTCCCCGCTGTAACAGGGCGTTCCCGCCAAGCGCTGCGACTACCAGCACGGCTAGTTCCCCAACGTGGCGACAAGCACCGCCTTGATCGTGTGCAACCTGTTTTCGGCCTGATCGAACACGATGGAGGCGGGGCTTTCGAACACCTCTTCGGTCACTTCCATCGCCGTGATGTCAAAGTGTCTTGCGATGTCGGCGCCAACTTCGGTCTCGGCGTTGTGAAAGGCGGGCAGACAGTGCATGAATTTGGTCTGCGGATTGCCGGTCTGCGCCATCACGTCCGAGTTGACCTGATAGGGCAGAAGCTGGCGGATACGTTCTTCCCATTTGTCCTTGGATTCACCCATCGACAGCCAGACATCGGTGTAGATGAAATCGGCCCCTTTCACCGCCTCGCCCACCTCTTCGGTGATGGTGATCCGCGCGCCGGTGGTCTCTGCGATCCGGTGCGCTTCGTCCTGAATGGCTGGATCGGGCCAACAGGCCTTTGGCCCGCAAAGACGCACATCCATACCCATCTTGGCGCCGCCGATCAGAAGGCTGTCGCCCATGTTGTTGCCCGCATCCCCCAGAAACGCATAGGCGACCTGACCCAGCGGTTTGTCCGAATGCTCGGACATGGTCAGGAAATCCGCAAGAATTTGCGTAGGGTGAAATTCGTCCGTCAGGCCATTATAGACCGGCACCCCGGCATATTGCGCGAGTGTCTCGACGATGGGATGACCGAAACCGCGATATTCGATCGCGTCATAGACCCGGCCCAGCACGCGGGCGGTGTCCTTGACGGTCTCCTTCTTGCCCAGATGCGACCCCGACGGCCCCAGATAGGTGACATGGGCGCCCTGATCGTGGGCGGCCACCTCGAAGCCTACGCGGGTGCGAGTGCTGTCCTTCTCAAAGATCAGCGCAATTTCCTTGCCGATCAGGCGCGGCACCTCGTAGCCGCCGTATTTCGCTGCCTTTAGGTCGGCCGACAGTTTCAGCAGAAAGACGATTTCCTGCGGGCTGAAGTCGCGCAGCGCAAGAAAGTGGCGGTTTCGCAGATTGTACGACATGGGGTTTCCTTTTGTCAGATTGCATCGCGGATGGTGGGGCAGCTCATGCAATGGCTTCCACCCCTGCCCCGGCCCAGTTCGGCGCCGGGAATGGCCAGAACTTCGATCCCGGCGTCCTTCAATGCCGCGTTGGTGTCGTCGTTGCGGTCATAGCCGATGACAACACCGGGCCGCAGCGCCAGCACGTTGTTGCCATCGTTCCATTGTTCGCGCGATTGCTCGGCCAGATCGCTGCCGCCGGTCGGGACCAGATGCAGTTTCTTGAAACCCAATATCTCGGCGGTGATTTCGAAAAGATGCCGGGCGTCGCGCCGGATATCGAGCGCGGCACCGGCCGACCCGGGACGCAGGTCATAGCAGGTGATCGCGTCCGCCACTTCCTTGAACGTGGTCACGACGTCGCCGCCGCAATGGGTGAATACCGTGTCCAGATGCATTGCCGCCCGCGACCGGGGCATCTGGCAGGCGATGACGCGCGTCACGTCACCCCCCAGAAACAACGCCTCGGCCAACTGACCCACCGCCTGCGGAGACGAGCGTTCGCCCATACCGACCATCACGACGCCATGGCCGATGGGCATGATATCGCCCCCTTCCAGGGTAGCCGCGCCAAATTCGCGCGTCGGATCGCCGAACCAGACACGCGCATCTGCGAACTTGGGGTGGAACCGATAAACGGCGGCCATCAACAGCGTTTCGGGCCGCCGTGCCGGCCAGTACATCGGGTTTAGAGAGACGCCGCCATAGACCCAGGCGGAATTGTCCCGCGTGAAGATGAAATTGGGCAGCGGTGGCAAAACAAAGCCGTTGAGGCCGAGATAGCTGCCGAACATGCCCGACGGGGTGAAAGTCAAATCGTCCACGGTGATCCCACCAACGAGAAAACGGGCCAGATCAGCGCCGGACAACTCCTCCATCCAGCCGCGCAGATCGTCGCGCATGCCGACGCCGACTTCGTTGCGGGTGATACGATGGTCAAGCACCCAGCCGCGCGCCTCGGCAGTGTTCAGCGTCTCGGCGAGCAGCGCCATGGCATCCAGAACCTCGATCCCTTCACCGCGCATGATGTCGGCAAAGACAACATGATCTTTGATCGCCTGCTTGACCCAGAACACATCGTCAAACAGCAGATCGGCGCAGTTTTCGGGGGTCAGGCGGCGGTGGGCAAGTCCGGGCGGCGACACGATCACCTGCCGCAATTGCCCCGTTTCCGAATGTACGCCGAGTTTCAGTTCAGACATCTGCGGTAACTCCTATGTATTCAGTCAAAGAATGGCGGCCAAGCTGATGCTGGCCGAGATGAAGACGACGAGGATCAGCAGTAATGGCCATACGAAGACAACCCACCGATCAAACGATACGCGTCCGATCGCCAGACCGCCGATCACCACTGCGGATGTGGGCGTGATCAGGTTCACCAGCCCGCTTGCGGATTGATAGGCCGTCACCACAAGGTCGCGACCGACGCCCGCAAAATCCCCCAGTGGGGCGAGGATGGGCATCGACAGAACCGCCAGTCCGGAAGATGAAGGTACGAGGAAGCTCATCCCGATCTCGATCCAGAGCATCAGGTTGATGAACGCGATTTCCGGCAGGCCGCCGAGGGTGTCGGCCGCATTGTTCAGGATCGTATCAGCGATCAGGCCTTGTTCCATGATCACCACGATGCCGCGCGCCAGCCCGATCACGAGTGCCACGCCCAGCAGATCCTTGGCGCCATCGACAAAGGCCGCGGTGAGCTTTTTCTCGCCCATCCGCGCGACAAGTCCGACAACGATGGCCATGCCGAAGAAAAGCGCGCCCATCCGGGCCATCCACCATCCCTGGCTCGATACGCCCCAGATCATCACGGCGAAGGTTGCGAAGAACAGGACAAGAACCAGTTTCTGGGTGCCGGTCAGCTTCGGCTCGCTGAATTCCGCGTCCGTCTCCTTCAGGAAAAACCGCTGGTCGTTTTCGCGTTGCGCCGCGACGACGGATCGCGCCGGGTCCGCCTTGACCCTTGAGGCGTAGCGCATGACATAGGCAATGCAGATCGCGAGGCCGCCGATCAGGATGATCAGCCGCAGCGCCATACCTTCGGTAAACGGAATGCCCGCCGCATTCGAGGCGATGACGGTGGCGAATGGGTTGATCGTCGATCCCAATGTGCCGATGCCCGCGCCGATCAGGATGATTGCCACGCCGGTTATTGAATCGTAGCCTGCGGCGATGACGACAGGGATCAGCAGCGCGTAGAACGCGAGTGTCTCTTCGGCCATGCCATAGGTGGTTCCGCCCAGGGCGAAAAGCGACATGAGGATTGGAATCATCCATATCTCGCGTCCCTTGAGGCGACCCATCGCGGTCTGGATCCCGGTATCGATGGATTTTGTGGCGTTCACCACTCCCAGAAAACCACCAAGAAGCAGCACAAACAGCGCCACGTCAATGGCATTGGCGGCATAGCTGTCGGGGTCATAGAATCCCGCGACAGGTGCCAGCATGACATCGACAAACCCCTGCGGATTGGCTTCGACCGTCTGATAGGTGCCCGGCACCGCGATCTCGCGCCCGACCTCTTCATTCATCGCGCGGTCGTACTGCCCGGCAGGGATGATCCAAGTCAGGGCCGCAACGGCGATAATCAGCAGAAAAAGGATGGAATAGGCGGTGGGAAATCGTGCTGTCAATCCGCCCTCATCGGGCTTTTTGTCTATAGATGTATCGGTCATCGTGGCCTCCTCTTCTTTCAATGTGTTTGGTGTGTTTGAGGTGCGGACCCCGACGCCTGGACGGTTTCAGAATCCACCGGGTTCCGCCGATCACCTGCGCCGCCTTGGCCTTCGCTGATCCCTTCCAGCCGCGTCCGCTTGAGAAGCAGCGCATTGACGGCAACCAGCGCCGAGCTGCCCGACATGGCAATCGCGGCGACCGCAGGGCTGATGATCAGCGGGTAAAACACACCTGCAGCCATCGGGAAGGCGATCACGTTGTAGGCCACCGCCCAGAACAGGTTCTGGTGCATCTTGCGCAAGGTGGCGCGAGATAGTTCGATCGCGCCCACGACATCGTAGGGATCGCTTTTCATCAGCACGACATCGGCGCTTTCCATCGCCACATCCGTGCCCGCGCCGATGGCAAAGCCGACATCGGCCTGGGTCAGCGCGGGCGCGTCGTTGACGCCGTCACCGACCATGCCCACCTTCTTGCCCTGGGCCTGAAGCTCCTTGACCTTCTCGGCCTTCTGACCCGGCAGCACGTCGGCAAGCACCATGTCGATGCCAAGCTCGCCCGCGATCCGTCGCGCGGTGCCTTCGTTGTCGCCGGTCAGCATCGCGACCTCGACGCCGCGTTCGCGCAGCTTGACCACGGCGGCCATGGCGCTCGGGCGCGGTGCATCGGCGATGGCAATCAGCCCGAGCATCAGCCCGCCCTTCGCCACATGCACCACAGTGCGGCCCTCGCCCTTCAGGCGCTCGGCTTGGGCATCGAGCGCGCCAAGGTCGATGCCTTGCTCGTCCATCAACCGACGGTTGCCGACCAGCACCGGCTCGCCCGCGATCTCGGCGCGTGCGCCGCGGCCTTCGAGGTTCTCGAACCCGGCCATCTGCGGCACATCGAGCCCCTCGGCGCGCTGGACGATGGCCAGCGCCAGGGGGTGGTCTGATCCGCGATCGACAGAGGCCGCGGCGCGCAGCGCATCATCCTCAGTACTCCCGTCAGCCGCGACGAGTTCGACAACGCGCGGCTCGCCCATCGTCAGCGTGCCGGTCTTGTCGAAGACGATCACGTCGAGCTTGGTCGCATCCTCGAGCGCCCCGGCATTCTTGAACAGGATGCCGTGCTGCGCCCCCAACCCGGTGCCCACCATGACAGCCATCGGCGTGGCCAGCCCAAGCGCATCCGGGCAGGCGATGACGAAAACGGTGATCGTCAGTGTCAGCGCGAACAGCAGCGGCGATCCGATCCACCAGAACCAGACCGCGAAGGTGGCCAGCCCGATCACGATGGCGATGAGAACCAGCCATTGCGACGCCCGGTCGGCCAGAAGCTGTGCTGGTGCCTTGGAATTCTGCGCCTCCTGCACCAGCTTGACGATCTGCGCCAGCGCGGTGTCGGCGCCGACCTTGGTGGCGCGGTAGCGGAACGTGCCGCTTTTGTTGATCGTGGCCCCGATGACGGTATCGCCCACGGCCTTGTTCACCGGCATCGATTCGCCCGTCAGCATCGACTCGTCCACCAGCGACGATCCTTCCAAAACCTCGCCATCCACCGGGATTTTGTTGCCGGGGCGGATCACCACCGTTTCGCCCTGAAGCACATCGGAGGTCGGCACCTCGATCTCCTGCCCGTCGCGGATCACCGTGGCCATCGGTGGCGCGAGATCGAGCAACGCCCGGATCGCCGCGGAGGCACCGGCGCGCGCCCGCATTTCCAGCCAGTGGCCCAGCAGGATGAAGACCAGCAGGACCGCGACCGCCTCGTAGAACTGCACGCCGGGAAAAAAGAAGGTCGAGCCGACGCTGAACACATATCCCGTGCCGACCGACAGCACGACCAGCACGGCCATGTTGAGGATGCCGTTCCTCAGTGCCCGCCATGCCGCCACGAAAAACGGCCAGCTCGGCCAGACAACGGCCGCGCTTCCGAGAATGAACAGCCACAGGTCCAGCCTCAGGCCGAAAGGCGGTGCCGGGGGCGCGAACATGCCGGCCATCGGCGAGTAGATGAAGATCGGGATGGTAAAGAGCAGCGCCACCCAGAACCGGTTGCGCATGTCGCGGACCATGTCGGCCATCTCCATGCCGCCGCCGTGACCCATCTCATGGGCCATCGCGTCCTTGGCAACGGGCCCTGTCGCGCCATGCGCCGCGTGGTCTTCATGGCCGGTGTGGTCCATCTGGCAGATATGGTTCGGCATACGCTCTCCGGCGCAGTGAAAGCCGCAGGCGTCGATCGCCTTGCGCAGCGCCCCCGCGCCCACCGCCGTTTCGTCGTACTGCACTGTCACACTGGCAGACGCAGGGTTCGCTTCGGCCCGATGCACGCCGTCGAGGGCGGATACATGACGTTCGACCGCGAGATGATCGAGTTCCTCGAACAATCCGCGGACCTCAAGGGTCAAGGTTTTCAATGTCGGCTCCTATCGGTACATCCTTGCGGTCGCGAAGGACCGTCAAGGTGATAGACGTCGCCCACCTTCGAGCCTTACAGCGATCACCCCGGAAACACCCCGGCAAGCAATCCCATGAACAGCGTGACCAGCGCGGTCGCGCCCAGCACGATCATCAGCGGCGGCGCCGGGGCGGCGCTGTCCTGACCGGCCTCGCGTGGCTGATACATCGGCACCACGATGCGCAGGTAGACCGCCAGCGCCAGTACGCTGTTGAGAATACCGATCACCGCCAGCCACAGATAACCCGCCTCGATCGCCGCACCGAAGAGCAGCACCTTGCCGACAAAGCCGAAAAGCGGCGGAATGCCCGTCAGTGACAGCAGGAACACCACCATCGCTACGCCGATCACAGGGCGCGCGCGGCCGAAGCCCCGGAAGTCGTCGAGGCTGCGCCCTGCGACCATGATCACCGCGAAGGCGCCGAGATTCATCGCCACATAGGCCGCGCCGAACACGATCACCGAGGGCAGCGCCAGCGAGCCCGGCCCCAGATCCACGATCCCCATCATGAAATAACCCGCCTGCGCCACCGACGAATAGGCCAGCAGGCGCACCACGTTGCTTTGCACCAGCGCCGCCAGGTAGCCGAACGTCATCGTCATGGCGGCGATTAGCGCGACCACCATCGGCCAGCCGGTGCTGACCGGCAGGTCGCGCAAGATCTGCGCGAAGGCGAAGATTGCCGCGACCTTGGTAATTACCGACAGATAGGCGGCCACGGACATCGGCGCGCCGTCATAGGCGTCGGGTGCCCAGAACTGGAACGGCACCAGCGCCGCCTTGTAGCCCAGCCCGATCAGCACCGCGGTCAGCCCGGCCAGCGCGATCAGCGTCCTGCCCTCCAGCCGGCCCAGCTCGGAAAAGAGCGTCGAGCCGGTGCCGCCGAACCAGAAGCTCAGCCCGTAGATCATCACCGACCCGGTGACGGACCCGAAGACCAGATATTTCATCGCGGCCTCGGTCGCCGGATCGTCGCGCGGCCAGGCGACCAGCGCGAAGGAGCCAAGCCCGGTCAGCACCACGCCCAGCACCAGCATCATCATGTCGCCGCCGCCCGACAGCATCAGCGCCCCCAGCGTCACCAGGCACAGCAGCGCGTAGACGCTGCCCTCGCGGTCCTTTCCGGCAATCTCGGCGCGCGCCATCAGAAGGGCGAGCGCGGTGCCGGGCAACAGGATCAGCTTGGCCCAGGCCGACAGCAGGTCGATCCGGTAGGTGCCGCCGAACACGCTGGTATCTGTCTCCAGCAGCGGCAGGGTCAGCGCGGTTGCCAGTCCCAGCCCGATCACCCCGATGCCGAGGGCAAGCCGCGGCGCGCGCAGCATCTCGGACACCAGCATGAGCACCACGGTCACCGCCAGCAGCATTTCCGGGATCAGCAGGGAAAGATCGCGGGCCATCAGAATTGCAGCGCCCGCATCGTTGCATCCATCATGCCCAGCAGCCAGGACGGCGCGACGCCGATCAGCACGATCAGGACCAACAGCGGCACGATGGCCAGCTTTTCACCGCGGTCAAGATCGGGCATGTCGGCCCATTTCCCGTTCCGCTCTCCGAGAAAGACCGCCGCAATGGCCCGCAGGTAGAGACCCGCGGTGATCACGATGGCGAGGATCGCCGCGATAGCCCAGGGCTGGGCGTTGAGCGTGGCCAGGAATATCTGGAACTCGGCCGGGAAATGCGCCAGACCCGGCAGCCCGAGCGACGCGAAGACCGACAGGATGAACGCCCAGCCCAGCCAGGGCACCTGCCCCAGCAAACCGCCGAAGCCGGCCATCTCGCGGCTGTGGGCGCGGCTTTGCAACATCCCGACGAGAAAGAACAGCGACCCGGTGACGATCCCGTGGCTGACCATCTGGAGCGCCGCGCCGTTCAGCGCCACCGCACGCAGATCGGCGTCGATGGTCAGCGCCGCCACCGCGACGGCCATCACCACATAGCCCATGTGGTTGACCGACGTGTAGGCGATCATCTTTTTCAGGTCGGATTGCGCCAGCGCCGCGAAGGCGCCGTAGATCGCGCTGAACACCCCGAAGGCCAGCACCACCTGACCGGCCTGCGCAAAGGCCTCGGGCGTCATTTGCAGGGCAAAGCGGATCAGCCCGTAGGTGCCGAATTTCAGCATCACCCCGGCGAGGATGACGCTGCCCACAGTCGGTGCCTGGACATGCGCGGCGGGAAGCCAGGTGTGCACCGGAAACGCCGGGATCTTGACCGCGAAGGTGAACAGCATCGCGACCAGCGCCAGCATCGCCGCGAGGCCGGTCAGCGGCGGCATGTCGATCCAGAGCCGCATGTCGAAACTGCCGGTGGCCAGAAATAGCCCGATGATCGCCAGCAGCAGTGGCAGCGATCCCAGCAGCGTGTAGATGAAGAACATCAGGCCCGCACGCTGACGCTCCTCGTAGCCCCAGCCGACAATCATGAAATACATGCCCACCAGCGAAACCTCGAAAAAGACGTAGAAGAGCAGCGCATCGAGTGCCGCGAAGGTGCCGATGGACGCGGTTTCCAGCATCAGCATCAGCACCACGAAGACTGCCGGGCGGTCGGTGATCCGGGCCGCATAGATCGACGACAGGAAGAACAGCAGCGATGTCATCAGGATCAGCGGCAGGCTCAGCCCGTCGATGCCCAGCCGGTAGGCGGCGCCGATCGCCGGGATCCAGGCGATTTCCTCGACCTGGGCAAAACCGCCGGGCAGCGTACCGCGCGCCCAGATCGCCAGCGTTACCAGAAAGGTCAGCCCCGTCGTGCCGATGGAAATGCCGTGTGCTGTGCGGGCTGACTTGCGGGGAAGTGCCAGCAGCAGCAGACCGCCAAGCAGGGGCAGGAAAACGGAGAGCGAGAGAAGGGGCATGGCGGGCTCGTCTTTCTTCAGGAGTATAGCGGTGCCGCAAGCAGCAGCACGACAATGAGGGCGATCCCCATGACGGTCAGGGCGAGTTCGCGGTGGATCAGCCCGCTTTGCAGCAGACGCAGGCGGCGGCCAGCGGCGACGGTTCGGTGAACAAGGCCGAAAATCAGCCCGTCGATGCCGTTCTTGTCGGTGTCCTCGGCGCGGTCGCCCAGCCGCAGGTTCAGGCGTCCGAACGCAAGCGTGCCGGCATGGATGCGCTGTTCCGCGCGCTCGACCCCCGATGCGCTGCCGAAGCCCACAGCCCGCACGAGCCCCAGCTGGGCGGCCAGCAGGCGTTGTTCGAACCGTTCGCAGGCAGCGGCGGTGGCGAGCGCGGGGCGCAGGATCAGCGCATCCATGCCGCCCGCGAGCGCGAAGCCGCTCTGCGCCAAGGGCAACATCGGGCCGAGCAGGCGCGCCGGGCCCAGGAACCAGCCGAGCGCGAGGCCGACTAGTGCCGCCGCGAGGCCAAGGATCATCGCGGTACCCTCGGGGGGCAATTCGGCACCGAGGCCATGTTCCAGCGGCGCGAATGCGGCCCCCAGCCCGACAGCCAGCGCCGCCAGCGGGGCCATCCCGGCCCCCATCCAGCCGATCCCCTTGCCGGAAACGGGCCGCGCCGCGCCGCCCCAAAGCACCCTTAGCGCCCGCGCCATGTAGGTGCCTGTCAGCACCGTTCCGGCCAGCGCCAGCGGGACCAGCCAGGCGGCCCCCGGCGCCGCGAGCGCGGCGGCGATGATCGCGTCTTTGGAAAAGAAGCCGGCCAGTGGCGGGATACCCGCCAGCGCCAGCGCGGCAAGGGCGAAGGCGGCAAAGACCAGCGGCCGCGCCCGGCCCGCGCCGGCCACTGCGTCCATATAGGTGCTGTCGCGGTCGTGCTGGAACACCCCTGCCCCGAGGAACAGCGTGCTCTTGATCGCGGCATGGGCGATCAGATGCAGCAGCGCCGCCACCGGCACGCCCGCGCCCACCGCCAGCAGCATCAGCCCGTACTGGCTCGAGGTCGAGGCGGCTAGCAGCCGCTTCAGGTCACGCTCGGCCAGCGCGATCAGCCCGGCGACGACAGCCGTGACGCCGCCCACCAGCCCGACCGCCAAGAGCGCGCCTGCGGGCAGCATCGGCGCCACCCGAATCAGCAGGATCGCGCCCGCCGCCACCAGCGTCGCCGAGTGCAGCAGTGCCGAAACCGGCGTTGGCCCCGCCATCGCGCGCTGCAACCAGTCCTGCAACGGCACCTGCGCCGACTTGCCCATCGCGCCGACCAGCAGCAACAGCCCCGCCACCAGCGCGGGCGTGCCGGTAATCGCCAGCGTGGCCTGGATTTCCGAAGTTCCGGCCCAGCCGATCAGCACGAATATCCCGAGATAGAGACCCAGATCGGCGCTGCGCGTGTAGAGAAACGCCCGCGTCGCGGCGGCGGGCACGCCCGCGCGGCCGTGCCAGAACCCGATCAGCAGATAGCTGGAAAAGCCGATCAGTTCCCACGCGGCAAGAAGGGTGATCCAGTCGCCTGCCAGCACCAGCGCCTGCATCGCCGCAACGAAGAGCAGCACCGTGCCGAAGAAGCGCGGCCTGTCTGGGTCCGCGCGCATGTATCCCGCGGCATAGACCAGCACGCCGAAGGCGACAGTGGCGACCAGGGCCGAGAACACCGCCGTCAGCGGCTCCGCGCTGAGGATCAGCGGCATTCGTGGCAATCCGGAAAGGACCAGTTGCGCCGCGTTCCCGCCGAACGTGCCCGCCAGCAGGGCCAGCGCCGCCGCGAAACCGATGCCGATGCCGGTCAGCGCGATCGCCTCGGGCGCGCGGCGCAAGGCCAGCACGGCAAGCCCCGCCAATAGCGGCGCGGCAATGATGAGGGCCAGCAGCGTCATCCCTTCAACTCGCGCGCTTCTTCCATCTCGACCGATCCGCGGACCCGGAAGCGCGCGATGGCGATGCCGAAGCCGACCGCCATTTCCACCGCCATCACCGCCATCACGATCAGCACGAACATCTGCGCCGCCGGCTCATCGGGATGCAGATAGCGCCAGAAGGCCACGATGTTGACCAGCGCCGCGGCAAGGATCAACTCGACCCCCATGAGGATCATCACTAGGTTCGTCTGGCTCAGCGCGCCATAGAGGCCGACGCCGAACAGCCCGGCCCCGACGCTGAGCGCGATCATCAGTTCAAGGATCATTTGCGCTGCTCCGCGTTGGGCACGATGGCGACCATCGTCGCGGCCACCATCGCGGTCAGGATCGTCAGGCCCGCCGACTGGAAGACGAGCATCGACCGGCCCAAGAGTTCGCGCCCCAGCGCCTGGGCCTGTTCATGCGCACCGGGCACCGACAGCGCGACGGGGCCCCAATCGGGCAGCCAGACCAGCATCAGCGCCGCCAGAAGGCCGATGCCCCCCGCCCAGAGCGACAGGCGTTTCTGGTGGGTCATGTCCATTTCGCCCAGGCCGCCGGGATCCATCATGAACATCACCATGAAGATCGCCATGACGCTCATCTCCGTGGCCATCATCATGATCTGCAACACGCCGAGGAACTCGGCCTGCATCACAAGGAACAGGGCGCCCACCGCCGTCTGCGAGAACAGCAGCGCCAGCGCCGAGCGCACCATCGAATGGGTGCGGAAGACGACGATGCCGAACCAGACCGCGGCCGCGCCGAAAAAGACGAGAAAGATCATCTGGACGGTCAATCCGGTCATATCGGCACCACTAGGGTCTGGACTCATTGAGTTTCAAAGCCAGTAGATGACGGCTGCGGCGAGAGCGATGGCTGAGAGGAAGACCTTCGGGCACCTGTCGTAGCGGGTCGCCACACGCCGCCAGTCCTTCAGCCTGCCGAACATGATCTCGATCCGGTTGCGCCGTTTGTAGCGACGTTTGTCGTACTTCACAGGTTTCTTGCGCTGCTTTCGACCGGGGATACATGCGCGTATCCCTTTGTCTTGCAACGCTTCTCGGAACCAATCGGCATCATAGCCGCGATCCCCGAGCAACCATTTGACGTTTGGCAAGCTGCTGAGCAAGGCGCGTGCCCCGATGTAGTCGCTCACCTGTCCGGCGGTTACGAACAGATCAAGCGGGCGGCCCTTGCTGTCGCAAATGGCATGCAACTTGGTGTTCATGCCGCCCTTGGTACGGCCGATCAGACGTCCACGCCCCCTTTTTTGACGCCCATGCTGGTCGCTGTCCGGTGGGCTTTGAGATACGTGGCATCGATCATCACGGTGTTCTTTTCACCGTGCCTGGCGGCCAGCCCCGCCATCATCCGGGCAAAGACGCCTTTGTCGCTCCATCGTTTCCAGCGATTGTATAGCGTCTTGTGTGGACCGTAGGCTGCAGGCGCGTCGCGCCATCTTAAGCCATTGCGATTGATGAAAATAATCCCACTGAGGACGCGTCTGTCATCAACGCGTGGCTTGCCATGGGACTTCGGGAAAAAGGGTTCAAGACGTGCCATCTGCGCGTCCGTAAGCCAGAATAGATCAGACATGTCACCGCTCGGTTTTCGAACCGTGAATCACGTACCCAAGCGGAAATCAATGGGTCCAGACCCTAGGGCGATCACCCCCACGATAAAGATGTTGGCCAGCGCCAGCGAGATCCCCAGTTTCCAGCTGAGCGCCAGATAGCGCGCTTCGCGGATGCGCGGCATGTAGCGCCCGACGCCCAGCATCGCGGCGGCCACGAACATGATCTTGATCGCGCTCCAGGCCCAGGGCGGCAGCCAGGGGCCGAGCCAGCCGCCGAGGTAGAAGGTCACGGTCGCGCCCGCCAGCGCCAGGATGATCGTCATGCGCCCCAGCCGCAGCACCGCGAGGCGCGCGCCGGTATATTCCGCCTCGACCCCTCCGGCCAGCTCGCCGGTGGCATCGGGCAGGTCGAGCGGCGGCAGCCAGGCCAGCCCCATCGCCGCCACGACGAACAGGACGAAACCGATCGGCTGGTAGATCACGTTCCAGAGCTGCGCCTGCGAGGTCACGATCTGCACCGTAGAAAGCGACTCCGCCCGCATCGCCACGGCAGTGATCGGCATTACGATCAGCATCGCATAGGCGATGAACTGGCCCAGGAACCGCCAGCCCGCGATCATGGCATAGGCCCCGTTCGGCCCCCATCCGGCCATGATGAGCGCCACCAGAACATAGGCCAGCGCCGCGTTCAGGAACAGCGCCCCGGTGGCCAGGTCGGTGATGATCAGACCCGGCGCCAGCGGGATCACCGCCACCGCCAACAGCCCGGCCACCAGCAGCAGAACCGGCCCGATCTCGAAGAATAGCCGGTCGGATTTGCGCGCCAGCACCGACTCGCGCCCGAGCAGCGCCAGCGCCGCCCAGGCGGGACCCGTCAGGCTCAGGTGGCCATGCACCGCCCAGCGTTCGATCACGGCCAGAAGGTAGGCCCCGAGGGCCAGCGACAGAAGGACGATGGCGACAGTCATCCGCGCATCTCCCAGGGCGACAGGTCGAGCGAGCCGATGGCCACCAGCGCATCGCCCAGCTCCCGCTGCCGGGTCAGATCGTCGATCAGGGCAAGATGCGCGGTGGACGGCGTTTTCAGCTCCGCCCCGGTCACCTTGCCATCGGTCAGCGTCACGGTCAGGCGCGCCGCGCCGCGCGGC
Organism: Mesobacterium pallidum; assembly: GCF_019966535.1. Lineage (GTDB taxonomy): Bacteria > Pseudomonadota > Alphaproteobacteria > Rhodobacterales > Rhodobacteraceae > Mesobacterium > Mesobacterium pallidum. The sequence goes on from NZ_JAIMID010000018.1 coordinate 18,140, forward strand.
GTTTCGATGCTGGCCGCGCCCTCGCCCGAGACCACGCCCACATCCGCCAGCATGGGTGCGGCAAGCGTGCCCGCCGTCGCGATCAGCCCGATGCTCTGGTCGATCTCGTCGCAGCGCAGCATCATCCGGGCCAGCGCGTCGCCGCCATTCCGGACGCGGATCCCGAACCCAAGCTCCTTCAGCGTTGCATCGTCGCTGCGCGCATCCGACCCGCCGCCGCGCGCCCGGTCCACCGGCCCCCACGCGACGCGGTCCTTTCCGACACGCCCGATCCCCCGCAGGCGCATCCGCATCAGGGGCGCCGCCTGAACCCGTCGGATCAGCCGCCCGATCGGTCCCGCCAGCGCGGCGATTTCGGCGGCGCCTGCACCCTGCACCGCCAGTTGCAGCGCCCCGGCCCGCCCCGCCAGCCACAGAAACCCGGTTTGGACGCCGAACTCGGCCAGCCAACTCAGGTGGCTCGCGATCCGCTCCCGCTCGATGGCGGCGGCACGGGCGCGGCGATCATCCGCGCCGAACGCGATTCCGGCAGCGTCCTCGATCGCAGCACAGGCCAGCGCCCGGTAGGCAATCGGGCTTGACTGCATCGCCGCCAGATGATCGACGAATTGGCCCGGGGCCATTGCCGTCCCCCCCGGCAGGTCGGCCATCCCGACAAGGCTCCGGGCGTCGCTGCCCGCCACGGTATCGCCGTCCAGTGTCAGGCTCAGGTGCAGACCGGCGGGCAGACCGGGGAAGAACGGGCCGAAAGGCGCTTCGATCCACTCCATTTGCAAGCCGTCGCTGCTGCGCGGCTGATCTTTGGTCAATTCGACCATCGACATGAAATGTGGCTCGATTCCGTCAACGGGTTCGGAGGAATGCCCGCCATGTCCGGAATGCCCACCATGACCCCCGTGGCCCTTGTGCCCGTGGCCGCCCTCGCTGCCGGCCTTCACCAGGGTCATGCCGCATTTCGGGCATTTGCCGGGTTCGTCGCTGACCACTTCGGGGTGCATCGGGCAGGTGTAGGCGGCGTCCTTGGCTGTGTCACCGTGGTCGGTGTGGCAGCTATCGCCCGACTTCGGTTCGTGCCCGGAATGGTCGGCCATCTCGGACATGGTCTGCGCCTGCCCGTGACCACGGTGGCCTGCTGCGGATGTTTCCCGCGGGACAAGGGTCATGCCGCATTTGGGGCAATCGCCGGGCTCGTCGCGGATTATTTCGGGGTGCATCGGGCAGGTGTATTCGATGCGCACTTCCAGTGCGGCAGCGGTAAAATCGGCCGCATCCGGCTGGAAAGCGCCCGCTGCGACGACGCGGCGCAGCTCTGCCAGTCCCGATTGCAGGCCCTCCTGGGTCAACGGCGCCGATACATCGGCCGCGGGCAGAGGCGCGATGTCCCCGGCACCAAGCGCGAGGATCGCCCGCGGGCGCGGCATCTGGGCAAAGACGACCGCCGCTGCATCCCGCAGACCCTCCGGGATCGGGCCGACGATGATCAGGACCCCGGCGTGGCGCGGCGTGCCGACGACGCGCAGGTGCGGCCCCGCCAGATCGAGCCCCCGCGACCGGGCGACGGCCGGACCGGGCAGCACGAAGGCACTCAGGTCGCGCGACATTGCCGTGGCGATGACCCGCCGGATCCCGGAGATCGCGCCCTGACGCGCGCCCGCAAGCATCATTGCCGCCTCAGTGCGCCCTGGCTCCAGCCATAGAGCAGGCCCAGAAACAGGATGGCAAGAAACACGCCCATGTCGAGCAGGGCGATGAGCCCTTCCTCGCGATAAACGACGGCCCACGGATACATGAAGGCCATTTCCATGTCGAAGGCGAGAAACAGAAGCGCGTACCCGGCATAGCGGGCATGGTAACGCACCCAGACCGGATCGCGCGACAGGGTGCCCGCGGTGGCGGGAACATCCTTGCCGGGTTCCGCGCGGGCGCGTCCGATCGCGCGGGCAAACGCATAGAGGCTGATGACAAAGCCGAACACGCCGACGCTCAATCCGAATAGGATGGCATACTGGGAAAGCTCGCTCATCTTCTACTCCGCCTCCTTGCGACTGGTGGTCCAGGATCACACTAAGTCTTTGAACTTCGGAGCACAATCAGGCAAACGCCCAGGCCTCGCCCCGGCTGATATCAAGACGCTGCAGGACACAGACCATTACAGAACCGTCGGTGAAACCGTATACTGTGACGCAAACGACACCAGATGGACCGGCCGGAGACCCGGCGTTCGACCCGTGCCGCTTTAGCCTCTGCGCCCGCGTGACTGCCGAGGCGACGCGGAGCAGGCGTTTCGCCTCCTGTTTTGGGGGGAGCCGGACCAATCCTGCGGCTGACGATTTGCATTCTTTTCAAGGCTGTAGAAGTCGCTTAGGTTTGGAAACAGAGTAGGCTAGAAAAGGAAAATGCCATGTGCCTGTCGGCCCAAGTCAGTTTTGCTGCAAGCGTTTTCCTTGTCGGGGGTGGGGCCGCCATTTCGATCGTGGCCTTCCAGCGCAACAAGCGCTATCTCCCGCTTGCATTGATGCCGCTTTTCGCAGGTCTTCAGCAATTCACTGAGGGTTTCGTCTGGGTTGGCATGAACGGAAATGATCCACTGACGGTCTTGTGGGGGGCGATGGGGTTCATCTTCTTCACTTGGTTCATGTGGCCGATTTGGGTTCCCTTCTCGGTTTATGTACTGGAGCCGGACGACAGTCCGCGTAAGCGATTGTTCCGCCTTATGGCGCTGATCGGACTGGCCTTCGGCCTGCTGCTCTACATCCCGCACGGGCTCAACAGCGACATGGTCGTGGTCGAGATCAACAACCAGTCGCTGGCCTATGAAAAATCCATGTGGCTCGATTTCATGATGCCGCGGTGGTTGACCAACACGATCTACGTGACCCTCATCACACTGCCGCCGGCCCTGTCGCACTACAAACATGTGCGCCATTTCGCCCTGACGCTGGTGGCGGTGATCGTGGTCGATATTGCTTTCCTGCAATATGCCTACATTTCTTTCTTCTGCCTGCTGGCAGGACTTGCGACGCTGCATCTGGTCTACATCATCCTGACAAACAAGTGCGCCCGTGAATGTCCTGAACTGTTCGCCTAAATCCGACAAGTAAATGGGATCCGGGCAAAGACTGCTGGTACCAATGACGAGGTCAACGGGAAGCGCTTGATCTGAAAGAAGAAGCTGCAAAAAAGTAAGCGCGCTTACGTGCATTCGAATCCCTATTTCCTCACCCGCATTGCCCCATACCGACCCTGATACAGTTTAAAACCTGTTCACTACATCTTCAAAGAAGGAGACCACTGCTTTCGGGTGGCCTAAGGTAAATGTGAGACTTGTTCGGTCAAGTTGGGGAACGTCTGAACTACGCCTTCGGCTTCGCCGAAAGCCAGTCACTCAGGCTGTGAAAGCGAAGCGCGCGCGCCAAGCACGATGAATTTCGCCCGGTATGGCGCCGCTGAGGGGCCGAAACGGGGTCTTCAGACAGAGTCCGCCTCATGCCATCAGCTTCCGTCGCACGAGGAACAGGTTGCCGAGGGCGAACAGCGTGAAAAGTTGCGCGCGGTTTTTGGCCAGCCCCCGGTAGCGGGTCTTCAGATAGCCGAACTGGCGCTTGAGCACGCGGAACGGATGCTCGACCCGGGCACGGATCATGGCGATGATGCGGTTGATGTCCGCGTCGGTGGGGTCGAGGGTGGCACCCTTTCCCGCCTTCCGCATGACGCCCCAGAACTTGCCGGGAGTGGAGAATGCGGCCTCGCGCGCAGCGCTGACATAGCCCTTGTCCGCCCACACCGATGTCTCTTTGCCATGTAGGAGCTCATCCCACACCTGGCTGTCGTGCACCTTCGCTGTCGTGGTTTCGAGGCTGTGCACGATGCCGCTCTCAGCATCCACTCCGACGTGCGCTTTCATACCGAAATACCAGTCGTTACCCTTCTTCGTCGACGACATCTCCGGATCGCGGGCCTTGGCTTCGTTCTTGGTCGAGGACGGCGCGTCGATGATCGTCGCATCTACCAGCGTGCCTGAGCGCAGGGTGATACCCTGATCGGCCAGATGCATGTTCACCTCGACGAACAACCGCTCCGTTAGTGCGTGCTTCTCCAGCAGGTGTCGGAAGTTCAGGATCGTCGTCTCATCGGGGATGCGGTCATCGCCGAGCTCGATGCCCGCGAACCGGCGCATGGCCTCGCTGTCGTAGAGCATCTCCTCGGCCATGGGATCGCTGAGCGCATACCATTGCTGGAGGAAATACACCCGCAACATCGTTTCCAGTGGCATCGGCGGACGCCCTCCGCGCGCACCCCGCTTCGGGTAATGCAGTTCAATCAGGGCAAGCAGCCGCGTCCACGGCACCACATCTTCCATCTCGGCCAGGAACTTCTCGCGCCGCGTCTGTTTCTTCTTCATCGCGTGGCGGAGGTCGGGAAAGGCTGGCTGCTTGGGCATCGGCGGGCGTCCTTTTTCGTCCCGCTCAGTCTACCCCGCCGCGCTCAGCGCGCGAGGTTTTTCAGACTCTCCTTGGCTGTAGGGGAGGTAAAATCAGCTAACCCGCCAAACACCCTACATACCGCGTAGAAGCCGATTTCATGTTGCACACACAATGCAAAAGGTAGAACTTAAGCCATTGAACTTCCAAACGAACCAGTCCAATCCATCACTGGACCAACCTCTTTGCCCTCTCTGATACCCTGACTAGCTGAACGCTCGTGGTTGTTGCTGCCGCCCTTAAAGCAGCTGGACTGTGCACAACGCCTCGCCCAATCACTTCCCCAGCGGTCAAAGCCCCGACCCGCGCCCGCCCTTGAACGCCGGACGTATTGACCATCCCCCTGGCAACCGCAGCCGCAGCGGCAAACGCATTCGGTCCGGCCACAACCATGAAATTCCCCGACAGGCCACGTACAATGAGCGGCGTCGCCGCGACGAACCCCTTCGCGAGAAACACCATCACGAAGAACGGGATAAGCGAGCCGATATTGGTCGCGGAGCCAGGATCGCCGAGCTGCGCCAGGAGCGCGTTGGCCATGCCGACTACGGTCGAGAACATCGCGGCGATGACGACGGGGTAGAAGGCATAGCTGACGGTGGTCGAGACCCAGCGGTGGAAGAAATCCTTGGTCGCCTCGAAGAGCGATAGTGCGATCATGACGGGCGCGAGTCCGAGCATCAGGGTCAGCATCATCTTGGCGAAGATCAGCACGATCCCGGTCATGAAGCCGAGGAGGCTCAGGAGCACGAGGCCGATACCACCGAGGATCGCACCGGTCATCCAGTTCAGGTTGCTGCCGATGGCGTTCAGGTAGTCGGCAAATCGTTCAATGAGATTATCAAATTCGCCAGCGAAGTGCGTGGCCCCTGCCCCGCCTCCACCAACTGACGACACGAGCGCGCCTGCGACGTAATCCAATCCGCCGATCACCGCGTTGGCGACTGCATTGAACTGGACCCAGTTGAAGGCAAAAAGCCCGACCAGCATCAGCTTCATGAGGTACCAGAAGAAGCTCGCGCCATCCATGCTGCGGTACTGGAAGGCCATATTGATGAAGAGCCCGATGGCCGAGAGGGTCACCATCAGCAGGACGATCGTGCCAATGTTGCCTGCGACCGCCCCGAACTGGGACTCCGCGGCATCGGCAAGGAACGCGTCCGCCGTTCCAACCATCCAGCTGACGACACCCATTACCAGTTGCCTTGGGCTTCACAGATGTCCTGAACGCCTTGGCGGATGTCATTGCGTTCCCGGCGGATATGAAGCTGGGCCTGCGTATGTTCAGCATTGGAGCTGGTGGCAAACCGCTCGGCGTATTCCGCTGAAACCTCATCCCATCCCGGGAAGCGCGTTTCGCAAGAGCAATCCTCTGTCTCGGCAATCCGCTCCCAAGCACGCAACTCGTATAGGTCCATCATCGTCAGCGCCTTGTAGGCTTCGCGTGGATGCAGTTCATCCATCCAAGCGGGGCGCGCAGTGCGGTCGTTGCAGATCCGGTACCTCTGCGGCGCAATGTCGACCGTGAGGTCGGTTGACACGTTGGGCGCGCCCTCGGACAGTGCCGAACCGGCACCAAGAACGACAAGAATGGCAATGTTGGAAAGGCGCATGGGGTATCCTTTGATGGTCACTGGCGAAGCTCTTCGGTCTGACCGGGCAGGTAGAATTCGGTGATGCCGCGCGCGCCCTGGTGGCGGCCGGCCTGGATGATGACGTCGATCGAGCCTTCGATGTAGCGGATCATGTCGGTGTAGGTCAGGGGCAGATCGGTCTTCAACGCGGCGATGGCAAGTCGTCTCACGGCGAGCTGGGGGGTTTCCGCGTGGAGCGTGGTGAGCGAGCCGCCATGGCCGGTGTTGATCGCCTCGAGGAAGGTCATGGCCTCCTTGCCGCGAACCTCGCCGAGCACGATGCGGTCAGGCCGCATCCGCAGCGTCGAGGTCAGGAGCTGGTCGGCGCCGCGAGTGTCGCTCTCCCGATCCGAGATCAGCGTCACCGCGTTCGGTTGTCCGGGCCGCAGCTCGGCCGCCTCCTCGATGGTGACGATCCGCTCCTGATCTGGAACGAGGGAGAGGATCTTGCGGGCCGCGACGGTCTTGCCGGTCGAGGTCCCGCCCGAGACGATCATGTTGAGCTTGTTCTGGACACAGAACTTGAGCGCGGCGTCGATCTCGCCCGTGGCCACGACCTCTCGCAGAGCAAGGTTCCGCTCGCGCCGCAGCGCCTCGAGGCTGGTTTCCTGGTCGAAGAGATATGCGAGTTTGATCTCCTGCAGCGGCAGGCTTGAGAAGAACCGCAGCGAGATCGAAAACCCGCCCTCGACAGCGGGCGGCTGGATCACCTGGGCACGGATCGGACGGTCCCGGTAGAGGATGCTGACGGAGACGATGGGTTTCTTCTGGCTGAGCGTCGTGCCCGCGGCCGAGGCGATCTGGTTGCCGAGGTCCTTGATGGCGGTCTGGCTCAGGGGCGTGCCGAGCGGAGACATGAAATGATCGCCGTGGAACTCACCCCAGGCGCTGCCGTCGGGGTTGATACAGATCTCGATCACGTCCGGACGGCCGATGGAGGGCGCCAGCGCATCGAGCGAGGCTTCGAGGTAGCTCGCCGCCATGTCAGAAGATCTCGAGGTCGCGATCGACCATGACGGTGATCCGCGTGCCCTGGTCGACATGGATGACCGGTTTGATCGCCAGATACTCCTGCATGACGCTTTGCGTGCTGTCGCGCAGATCGGACCCGACATCGCTCGCCACATCCGCCGCCGCCTCGTCCTCGATCTGACCCGCCGCGGCCGCCGGGAGCGCGCCGATCAGCGAGATGAGCGCGGCCGAGCCGAAGCGCTCTGCGAAGCGCGTGTCGACGAAACCCGTCGTTCCGGAGCGCCCGAGTTCGTCGCCGCCATAGGCGCTGATCTCAATCGACTGGTTGTCGGGCAGGATGATCCGGTCCCAGGCCACCATCACCCGGGACTGCGCCAGCGCCACGTCGGAGCGATAGCGCCCGATGAGCCGCGCGCCGCGCGGGATCAGGACGCGAGAGCCGTCGAAGGCATGCACGTCCTCGGAGACGATGGCACGGATCGCGCCGGGCAGGCTGCTGTCGAGCGCGGTCTCGGTCACCGCCTGGATCATCGTGCCCTGCGGCACGGTGTGGGACGCGTTGGCGATCACCTCCGCGCGGGTCACCTCTGCGACCTGCGCACCGGACCTGACGAAGGTCTCGTCGGCGTTCAGCCGGGCCTCGATGGCCCCGCCCTGTGGTCCGTTCCCGGCCCCGGAGAAGGCGATCATCGGTGAGGCGATGCGTTCGGCGCGGGCCTCGGCTTCCGCCGCGCGGCGGCGTTCGAGCTCGGCGAGACGCAGCTCTTCCTCGGTGGGCCCAAGTGCTGTGGGCGCGGGTTGTTGCAGCTGCGCCAGTTCCAGATCCATGCCCATCTGTTCCAGCGCCCGGTCGCGCTCGGTCAGCTGCCGCTCGAAGGCGCGGCGGGACTCTTCGCCTGCTGCCTGCAGCGCCGCGATCTCAGCGGTCAGATCGCTGATGGCGGCATCTGCGGCAGAGGACGATGGCTCCGCCTCCTTGGCCAAGAGCACATCGAGTTCGGCCCGCACCGCCGCCAGCGCTTCGGCCAGGGCGCGCTCGGTCTCGCTCGGTCCGGCGTCCGCCGGCGCCGGCTCGGGGGTCCGGACCGGCAGTACGGCGGGCACCAGGTCGCCGAAGCCCGAGCCCTGGTCCTGGAACTCGGCTGGCGCGGCGGTCGGCATCGGCGCCGACCCCTCGGGCTGGAATGCGGCATAGGCGAGACCGCCCAGGCCCGCGATCCCGAGCACGCCGAGAAGGGCCGCGACCGGGGACGGACGCCGGACCCCCGCCTTCTTCCCGCTCGCGCCTTCGAGCGCGGCAAGACGGGCCGCGAGATCTTCAGGTTCGTTGCTCATGCGCCGGCTCCCGCACGGCCAAGGTCCCGGATGCAGACCACCTCGTCGCCGAGGCGCAGCACCCATTGGGGGTTCACCCCGGAGACGCGGATCACGCCATCCGCCTGCGCCTGGCTGTTGACAGAGCGCTCCGCGCCGCGCGTGTGGCGGAAGATCGCCGGGACGGGCGCGTTCCGTGCGAAGCGGAAATAGGTGAAGGTGCCATCGTCCCAGACCGAGAGTGGTGTGAACTCGCGCTGCTCGCTCGCGCCGTAATTGGCATTGGGCGCGGCAGCCGCCACCGCCTGCCGAGGTGCGCTGCGGCTCTCGGGGTAGCGGAACTGCACGACGTAATGCGGGGTCTCCCGCGCCTCGACGACGTGGAAGTAGTAGGACCGCCGGTTGGTGTAGACCGTGATGTTGGTGGCGACGCCCGAGGCCACGGGCTTGATCGCGAAGGCGCGGCCGCCCGGGACCGCGTCGAACTGGAAGCCGACCGTGTCGCCGGCGATGATCGAGCGGATGGTCTCGCCCTCGCCGAATTCGACCGTGGTGACACGGGTGAGGCTGGTCACCACGCGGAACACCTGGCCGTCGACCCAGGTCGCGATCCGGACCCGGCTGTCATGGGCGCCGCGCCCGGGCGTGGTCTCGGCCCAGGCGGGGAGTCCTACGGACATCGCGGCCGCGATGAGGAGGCCGGAAAGGGAAAGGCGGGTCGTCATTCGGCGCGGTCCGATCTGATGGCGTATTGCGTGACTGTGAAGCCGAAGGGGTTCTGCCAGACCTCGTCGAGGACGCGCGGGGTCTCGGGATGGAACTCGAACATCAGCGTGGCGGTGAAGGCGCCGTCCTGCACGCCCTGCGGTCCGGTCAGGCGTTTGCGCAGGCGCACCTGGGCGCGGTTCTCGCCGATGAGCGTGATGCTGGCGATCTCGACCGCCATCTCGGCCCCTGCCCCGTAGCGCGTCGGCGGATAGGTCTCCTGTCCGCTGGTCCAGGTCACGCGCATGCTGGCCTCGGCGGCACCCTTCGATTGCGCCAGCACCCGGCGCACGCGCAGGTCATTGTCGAGCTGGTTGTAGGTCTCGCGGTCGGTGATGTAGCGGTAGATCTGCGCCTCGATCACCGCGGGACGCTCGGCGAGCGTCACTGTCTGGACGGCTGCGTTCGGCAGGGCGAGACCAGTGGCCGGATCGAAGGGGACGACGACCGGGGGCGGGACCTCGATCAGGAGGGCGATGGCGGCGGCCGAGAGGCAGCCCAATACGCCGAAGACAGCGCCGCCGATGCCGATCTTGCGCCAGGTCTCTTCGCGGCGCAGCGCGCCATAGACCAGTTCCTCCTCGACGATCGCGTCGATGCCCGTTCCCATCGTCATGGCCGGAGCTCCGGCAGGGTGAAGTCCATGTAGCGGCGCTCTTCGGCGATGGTCGCGGCATCGACCACGCCCGCATTGCCTGCGCCGACGGTCTGGATCGCCTCGAGCTCCCACATCCGGGTCATCGCGATTGCAAGCTCCGCGGTCACCCGGGTGTTGTGGTCCATCGACTCTTTCAGATCAGCCATGTCGGGGATCATCTCGACCAGGCGCTCGACACGTTCCAGCGATTGCGCCGCCTCGGCATGGCTGTTCTGCGCCGCCGCCGAGAGCACGGCCCCAGTGGTCGCGCGGGTGGCCACCCCTTGCGCGCCGGGACTGCCGCTGCGGGCGATCTCGGCAAGGCTGTCCTCGTCGAAGCCAGCGCTCGCCAGCGCGGTCTCCATCTGGGTGCGGAGCGGCCCGGCGGAGGAGCCGAGGAGCGCGCTCCAGTCGCCCTGCTGGATGCCGGTGATCAGATCGCCGATGTCGGAGAAATCCGCCTCGAGCAGCCCGTCGAGATCGCCGCCCATGAAGAGGCCGAGGATCCGATCCCGCGCGCCGGTGAGCGAGGCGTACATCTGGTTCAGCTGGTCGAGCTGCTGCTGTACGAGGTCGAGCTGCTCAAGGAGGGTATCGAGCTGATCGGTCTGGATCCCGAAGTCCTCCAGCATCTGCTGCAGCTGGCGGATTTCCTGGGCGATGTTCTGGGTGTCGACCGTCGGCACGCCCTGGGCGATCGCAGGCGCGGACGCCATGCTCATGGTCACGGCTACCGCGGCGGCTGTTCCGAACAGAATTTTCCGTGCGCGCGGGAAGTTCGTCCTCATCGCAATGTCTCCAAACTGAAATCCATGTATTGCCGCTCGGCAGCCTGGGCCGCGGCGAGCGCGATCTGTTCCGCGCTCATCGGCTCGGTCCGTGCCGCCTTGAGGCGGGTGCGGATGGCGACGAGGCGCGCCAGTTCCGCGCGGGCATAGGTGTTGAGCGCCAGCGCCTCGTGCAGATCCTCGGTCTCGCCGATCCGCTCGATGATGTCCTGCACCCGGAGCGCGGCAGCCCGGACCGAGACCATCGAATAGTCGCCATAGACCCCGGAGCCATGTGCCGAGAGGCTGAAGCTCGCATTGGCGAGAAGGACCGGATCGATGGTGCCGAGCGCGTCGATCCCGCCGACCGCAGCGAGGTAGCGGTTGTACTGCTCGGGGATGACCACGACGTAGTGCTGGGTCTCGGTGAAAGGCGGCACGCCGCCGTAATCCTGCACGTTGCCGGGCCCGGCGTTATAGGCGGCGAGCCCGTGGATGATGTTGCCGCCGAACATGTTCAGCATCTGCGCGAGGTAGCGCGCGCCGCCGGTCACCTGCAGGTAGGGATCGTCGTAATAGGCGGGATAGATGCCGAGATCGGAGGCGGTGCCGGGCGTGATCTGGGTGAGACCGAAGGCGCCGACGGGTGAGCGGGCACCGATCTGGAACCGGCTCTCCTGCCAGATCAGCGCCTGGAGGAGGCAGCGCCATTGCACCAGCGACAGTCCGGCGCGCGACACGCCCTGCAGGGAGAAGGTGTCGCGCGCCGCGCGGATGATCAGCTCCTCGATCCCCTCGCGCGCGTCGCCGAACATACGGGCCGCGGCCGGATTGCCATCCTCGGCGCCATAGAGCACGGCGGCGGAAGTCTCGGAGCCCCTGCCCGCCTCCAGTCCCGCGATGGTCGCAGAGACATCGGTTCCGCCCAAGCTTGTCGCCTCGACGAGATCGTTCAGCGCCGCGAGCTGCTGGCGTTCGATCTCGGCCAGCTCCTCTTGCCCAGTCAGCCGGTCGCGCTGCAATGCGAGATCCCGGTCGCGCTGCGCGATGAGCGCCGCCGTGCGCGTAAAATCCTGCGCATCAAAGGTCGGCACGCCCTGACCCGACGCGGGACACGCGAGCGCGGCGACAGCGAGAATTGGAGAAAGCCGGCGCAACATGGATCAGTCCGCGAGCCCGAGCGCGGTGAAGCTGCAGGAGGTGTCGGCCCGCGTGACCGCCACGCCCTTGGTGGAAACACGCGACGCGTTCGGGCTCTCGGCCCGAAAATTGAAGCAGTTCGCCGTCGCGGGCTTGTATTCGGCGCAGGCCGACAGGGTGAGCCCGAGGGCGAGACACCCCAGGCGCAGGGTGAACGTCTTGGTCATCATGTTCTCCAGAATTCCGGGCGGTCGCGGTAATCGCTGCCCACCAGCTCCTCGCCCTTTTCCATGCCGCCGAGGATGGTTACGAGCGGCCCGAGGCTCGAGAGATCGGCGTCGATCACCACCGATCCACGGTCGTCGCGGACGAGCGCCAGGCGCGAGGACGAGCCGACGCCCAGAAGGATGTCGAGCTCCTTTTCCGAGAGACCCAGCATGGCGTAATCGGTCTCGCTCGCGCGGATGTTGGGCAGGAGGATCTGCGTCGGTACCGCCTCGACGATGGTCTTGCCGGTGCGGGTGCGTTCGAGCTGACTGGCGTATTGGGTCATCATCACGACGACCGCGTTCTGTTTCCGGGCGGTGACGAGCCAGTTCGACAGCCGCTCCGCGAAATACGCATTGTCGAGCGCCTTCCAGGCCTCGTCGATCAGGATGACGGTCGGCTTGCGGTCTTCGATCACCCGCTCGACCCGCCGGAAGAGATAGGAGAGCACCGCCATGCGTTCCCGCTCGCTCTCGGAATCGAGGATGCCGGTCAGATCGAAGCCGGAGATGTCGCCGGCGAGGCTGAAGGTATCGTGGGCATTGGCGCCGAAGATCCAGCCGTAGCGGCCGTCGGCGGTCCATTCCTGCATGCGCTCGAAGAGATCGCCCTCGTCATCGGTCGAGACCAGCAGCGAGGCAAAATCCGACCAGTTCCGGAGACCTTCGTGACTGGCCGAGGCGTTCTGGCGCACGACCTCCTGCAACCGGTTGGTCTGGACCGGGGTGAGCGGGCGATCGCGACGTTCGAGGAGCGTCGCGAGCCAGTCGGCGAGCCAGGCCTGGCCGCGCGCATCGGTCTCGGTCTGGAGCGGATTGAGACCCGTGGGCCGCCCGGCCCGCACGGTCGAATAGCTGCCGCCGAGCGCCCGCACCGCCATCTCCATGCCGGCGCGGTAGTCGAAGACGAAGAGCCGGGCATTGGCCCGCCGCGCCATCGCCATGAGGAAGGCCGCGAGCACGGACTTCCCCGAGCCGGGGCGTCCAAGGATCAACGTATGCCCGCCGGTCGGCTCACGATCCGGCGCGCCCTGTTCGTGGAAGTTGAACCGGAACCCGCCGCGCTCGGGCGTCGGGAAGAGCGTGATCGGCAGGCCCCAGGGCACGTCGCTCCCCGGTTTACCGAGAGGCGTGCGGTGCAGCGTGGCCAGGTCCGCGAAATTGTGGTTGGTGATCGCCGCCTTGCGGCTCCGCGCCCCGGTATTGCCGGGATGCTGGGCCATGTAATGCGCCCGCGCGCCGAAGCCTTCCGAGATCAAGTTGATGCCGGTGCTGGCGGCGATGTTGCGCACTTCGGCGCAGATATCGTCGAGCGCGGCCCGGGTCTTCGCATAGACCGCGACCGTCATGTGATGCTCGCCGAATATCAGGCGCTTCGATTCCAGGTCGTCCTGCGCAAGCTCCAGTTCCTCGGCGAGGCTGACCGCGCCGTCATTGGCAGCCTGCATGAGCCGCAGCTGCCGCTTGATGCGGCCGGCCATGATATTCGAGTTTACGGCCACGAAGGAATGCGCGACGACCATGTCGACCGGCAGGTTCAGCTCGTCGAGCATCAGCGCGTCGGTCTTGGCCGGGTAGTTTTTGACCGCGAAGATCGCGCCGAATTTCTCACCCGCCGCCCCCTCGGAGAGACGGATCGTCGGACCGTCGAAGGTCACCCGCGTGTTGGCCACGTCCTCGGCGAGGATGCCGAAGCGCGAGCGCGGGAAGAGCGGATGCTCGCAGCCCGTGTTGAGGCTGCCGAGGAAGCCGAGCAGTGTGCCGGAATTTGCGGACAACAGCCGGGGTTTCATCTCGTCGAAGGTGGAGAGGATGAACCCCACCACCTCGTCGAGCTTGCGCAGCCTCCGAACCGTGCCCTGCGCGAGCCGCGCCCGGGAAGCGGTGGCCAGGAACGGCAGGCCCCTGCCTGTCTCGGGGCGTTTCAGGACCGTCAAGGTCAGCGTCTTGTCGCGCAGCCCCGACGCGCGAAGATGCGCGCGCCAGCGCCGGTCGATCTCGCCCGCAAAGCCATCCTCTTCAACCGGCGGCAGATCCACCTCGACCGCCTTCGAGACCTTGTGCAGGTAGAAGGAGAACCCTGTCCCGGCCTGCGCTACGATCCCGGCCATCAGCGCGCCGATGCGGTCGAGATGCACATCCTCGCTCGTGGTGCTGTTCACCCCCTCGAGCCGGATGCATTGCATGAGCTCGTTGCCGCGGGTTCGGATCGTGGTGTCGCTGACGAGGCTCACATAGGGCAGCATCTGCGAGAGACGCTTCTCGCCCGCGACCCAGGACGGCAGCGCCGTCCCGAGATCGAGGTCGTCGCCATATCCAGCATCACGGGGCATAGCTGTCGCCTCCGTGAAGCTTGCGGTTCCGGGTCGGCGGCGTCTCCTGGAGCGTGATCACCAGCACGTCGAGGAAGTTCGAATCCCAGTCGGCGGCCTTCCAGAGCGCGGGCCAGGCGATGCCGGCGATCAGCACCACGACCCAGCTCTGCACCCAGAGGAACAGGAGCGTGGAGCCGAAGAGCCAGACCATGGCGTACATGATCGGCAAGCCCATGAGCTTGGGCGGCCTGAGGAGGCCGATGAAGACGCGCGACTGGTCCGCCATGGTATCAGACCTCAGGTGGTCCAGATCGCGGCGACGATGGTCGGGGCGGCCGCGATCCCGGCGATCGCCACCACGACCCAGAGCGCCTGCCGGAAATCGAGGATGCCGAAGAGCCAGGACAGGAACACGCCGATCAGCGCCAGCGTGCCGATGACGATGCCCAGGGGCCCGGTGATGGCATCGACGATGCCCTGCAACAGGGTCTGCACCGGCGAGAGGTCGATGCTTTGCGCCAGCGCCGGTCCTGCGGCGACGATCAGCAGGGCCGCCGCGACGGCGGTCAGATTCACTTGTCTTCTCACGAAATCTCTCCTCTCAGGCGCAGCATCGCGGCGGTCACTTTCGCCACGTGGCCCATGGTTTCTCGGTAAGGGGGAATGCCGCCGTGACGGTCCACCGCCTCGGGTCCGGCATTGTAGGCGGCTAGCGCCAGGCGACTGTCGCCGAAACGGTCGAGCATCATCAGCAGATACCGCGCAGAGCCGTCGAGGTTCTGGCGCTGATCATGCGGATCGACGCCCAGAACGCGCGCTGTGTCCGGCATCAGCTGGCCGAGCCCGATCGCGCCCGCGCCGCTCAGGGCGCGCGGATTATAGGCGCTCTCGATCTCGATGTTGGCCCGATAGAGCGCGGCCCAGTCGGTGACCGAGAGACCGGCGCGGCGCAACCCGGGATGACCCGCATAGCGGAAGGCAGTCGCCTCGATGGCCGCCAGGATCTCGGGAGGAGCCGGAACGGGCGCACGCGGCGCGCGCTCTGGGTCCGCTTCACCTTGAGATTGGTTGGAGAAGAGAAAGAGCCGGTCGCCGGGACCCGTTGCACCGTTCGCTTGCGTGTCGGTCGATGCGTCTGGATCATCCTGCGTGGCGGAGACATCGATCAGCCGACCGTCCTGGCCGACGGAGAAGATGAACCCGCCTGTCGTCGTCTGTGCCAGCAAGGCCGAGGGTGCGGAACAAACACCTGTACCAAGCAGGGCAAGGACCGCGAGAACGCGGCAGGCGGTAAATCCGTCAGGCCTTGGCGGCCAGAGGTTTGCCCGGGGCTTCGTGGGGAACCCGTCCGCCTTCTTCGAGCGGGATGGAAACGACGGTCGCGCCCATGTCGGCCAGGAAACTGACGAGGCCGACGATCGTCTTGAATTCGCGGATCTTGAGATAGCTGCGCGAGGTGACGAGCAGTTTCTCGTCCCGTCCATCGGCAGAGACGGCCCGCACGGTCCAGGTGCCGTACCAGCTGTTGTGGCGTTTCTCGGCGCCTTCCTTGCAGACGACCTCGGCCCTGTATCCCTGGCCGAGCAATCCGCGCAGTCCGTCTTCGGTGACCACATTCGGTGCTTCTTCTATCATGACCTCCCTTGGGCCCTCCTCATCATGAGTACCGGCCCGTGGGACATTTCCACACGGGCGATACAAGACAACATTAATGACTGCAAGACGATTTCTTCATCTTGACTGGATGCTTTCGCGCACTTAGGACCGCTATCACACAAATCCACCGTTTCACACCGGCAAAGGAGTTTTGCCCTGCGCATGTTTTGTGTCGGACGTGCCAACCTGCCCGGTTTGGTGGCGATCTTCGTGCTGAGCGGTCAGATGGCAAGCGCCTGCACCGCGCCGGACCGGCCCTTCCTGCCCGAGAACCCTGAAGACGTGCGCGCGTACGCCGACCTGCTGCGGGCCGACTTCGAAGGATACATCGCCGACATCCAGGAGTACTTCCGCTGCCTTGATGCCGAGCGCCAGCGCGCCTTCCTCGAGGCGCAGGAGGTCAGCCGCGACTATGGGCGGCTGGTCGAGATCCTGGAGTGAGGACCCGCAAGCTTTCTGGTCTCCGCTTCAGACATTGAGCGTCACAAAGAAATCTGATTGCCGTCATTCGTGTTGTATTGTATTCGGCCGCACAGTTTTGTGGAGAGTCGATACATGCGACGCAAGATCCTGCGGCTGGCGATGGCCGCGACATTGACGCTTTCGGGACAAGTCCCGTTGGCGACCCCGGCGAGCGCCTACCAGGTGGACTGCGCCATCCTGCTCTGCCTCGCGGGCGGCTGGCCGGCCTCGGCGCCATGTGCCCATGCCCGCGCGGTTTTTATCCGCCGGATCACCCCCTGGCCCATCGAACCGCCGCTGCAGATCTGGCGCTGTCCCATGGGGGCGTCGTTCTCGCCGATCGAGGCCCCCGGACCGTCCGAACGCCTGTTCGATGCCGCCTTCCAGGCCCCCTGCCCCGACAGTCCTTCCCGGAGGATGCGCCGGTGATCGAGGTCCAGGCCACCGACGGGGCGGACATCGACATCTCGGACGACGCCTTCGATTTCGTGCGCAGCATCCGGGTCTATCACATCCAGTACCGCCAGCACGAAAACCGCGACGGGGACTGCAATCGCAGCGACTCGACGCGGCACGGGTCCTTCGGCGCGCAGGGCGACTATCGCTGGACCCCGTCCAGCACGGCCCAGGTCCCGCCTGCCTCGCAGCTGCGGATCCCGAACGGGTGCGGCAGTTATTTCTATCGCTCTGTCTTCATCGACTGGCGTGACCACGCCGGAAACTACGGCTCCGAAGAAGTCCGCTACTGACCATTTCCCGGCCCGGGTCACCCCGGGTCTGAACATCCATTTGCACCGGAGGCTGTGCATCCCACACCCAGAAAAGAGAACGACGCCAGACCGATAGTCCGACGCCGCGCCCGATTACTCACTGTGCCCGAGTTTTCTAGCCGATCGCCCGGAGTCCTGCAACCAGCAAAGTTGTTTTGCTGGCAGGAATGTTGTTGCCTCACGATCTGACGTCGTCCTTCCGAAGAGACGACATTCATGGACCTTACAACCGGCTCAATTCTGCGACAGATTCTCCGATGCGACCTGTCCGTTTCCGCGCACAAGCTCGCGACGATCATCCTCGACGGCATCGCCTGGAAGGACGGCTACAACGGGCTCGAACGCGGCACCGCTGCTTTCACGCTGTCCACGCTTTCCGACATCATGGGCGTGACCCGCCAGCACCTCACGACCCTGCTTGCGGAGCTCGCGGCATCGGAGCTTCGCGTCGAGCGCTGGAAGCCGAACGGCAAGTTCGCGCCGTGGCTCTTCCGCTTTGGCTGCGTCGCCGACGAGTCGCCACAGCATCTGACGTCAACTGGGGGCGACACGTCACTATATAGAGACTCTAATAACAAAACTATCTTCTCCGGGAAGATCGAGATCGCCCCCGGCTCGAACGTCCATCGCACGACCTGGGCGGCGCTCATCAAGGCGGCGAAAGCCGCCCTGCCTTGCTGGAACGTGGACACGCAAGCAATCTGGGATCGCTTTATGGCCTTCAACGAAGCCCGCGGAAACACCTGCGTTCCGGCGGGGTTCCTCCTGGGCTTCATGCGGCGTTGGCAGACATCGGTTGGGCGACCGCCGGCATCGCCGACTTCCGTCAGTCGCCCCAAGTCGGAAACAGAGAACGCCGAGGCCGAACTGGTACATCTGACGCGCTCTGCCCCGGCTGCAAACCGTCAGTTTCACGCCGCCGACTTGCAGCGCAGGATCGGCCATGTGGCCTACAAGGACCGGGTCAGGGCCATGGTCGAACGGTTCGGATGCGGGGAGTTTGCGGCGACGCTCGCCGTCCACGGTGAAGCCGCACGTCGCCGAGAGATCAGTCCATGAGCGATCATCAACTTGCTATTATCGGCGGCGCCCAACTATGCAATTGCCTGCCTTGATCATGATGCCATGTCTTGCGCCGCCTAAGATGGTAACCACGCATCGAATTCGCGTCGCCCGAAGGCAAGGCAGGTCGTCTTTGATATGGTCCGACCCGCCAAGGCCACTCTCTTAGCGCGCTGTCTTGTTGCGATTCGGATTGCAGGCTTCAAACAGCGTCCGTATCGATGCGGCACTCATCGCGCGCTTCATGGTCTTCCGACCGGATGCCGAACGAAGCCTGCCGGATGCAAAGTTACGTCTTCTCAGGGCTTTGGTCTCGAAACGCGGGCAACTTGTCGAGACCCGAAAGCGCCTTCTGGCACAAATCAAAGCACATGAGAAATTGAGCACGGCAGACTGGTTCGCAGATATGGACACCGAATTGAAAGATATTCTGGATCGCCAGATCCAACAGCTGGAGGTGCAGATCGAACAGGCTCACATGCCGCAGCAGTCGTCTTCCGCCTTCAATGGCCCGTCTGCCTCGCATCGTGCCACTGTTATGCGCGATCGGTGCTAGGCTGGTACGGTCCTGTTGCCAGCAGGATAATCCGTTCATATGACAGATTCCTCGGTTCATGCAAGTCATCCCGCCCTCGTCGCCCGGCTGAAACGCGCTGACGGCCACCTGCGCGCCGTGATTGAGATGATCGAGGCAGGCAAGCCCTGCCTCGAAATCGCCCAGCAGATGCAGGCGGTCGAAAAGGCTATCACGAACGCCAAGCGGGCACTGATCCATGATCACATGGACCATTGCCTGGACGTCGAAGGTTCCGAAACAGATCGCGCCGAACTGCGGACGATCGCTCGATATCTCTGAGGCCCGCCATGCTCGATATTCTCGCCGACCGGACTTATCGCCACTTGTTTCTGGCGCAGGTCGTGGCGCTTCTGGGAACTGGACTCGCAACGGTCGCGCTCGGTTTGCTGGCCTTCGATCTGGCGGGGGACGACGCAGCTTTGGTGCTGGGCACAGTCTTCACGATCAAGATGGTGGCCTATGTGGGCATCGCGCCCATTGCCGGGGCATTTGCGGACCGGTTGCCGCGCCGCGCGTTTCTGGTGACGCTCGATCTGGTGCGCGCCGGCGTTGCGCTGGCATTGCCCTTCGTGACCGAGGTCTGGCAGGTCTATGTGCTGATCTTCCTGCTCCAATCGGCCTCCGCCGCCTTCACGCCGACCTTTCAGGCGACGATCCCGGATGTTCTGCCCGAGGAGGCCCGATATACCCGCGCGCTGTCGCTGTCGCGGCTGGCCTACGATCTGGAAAACATCGTCAGTCCGACTCTGGCCGCGCTTCTGCTCACGGTGATGTCCTACAATTCGCTTTTCCTTGGAACGGTCGCAGGTTTCGCGGCCTCGGCCCTTCTGGTTGTTTCGGTGCTGCTGCCCAGCCCCAGCCCGTCCGAGCCACGCGGAATCTACGATCGAACCACACGGGGCATCCGCATCTATCTGGCCACCCCGCGCCTTCGCGGGCTTCTGGCCCTGAACCTCGCGGCGGCGGCGGCAGGCGCGATGGTGCTGGTCAATACCGTCGTATTGGTGCGCGGAGAGCTCGGCCTGTCGGAGAGCGCGCTGGCCTGGACCATGTTCGCTTTCGGCGCGGGCTCCATGACGGCCGCGCTTGTCCTTCCGCGGGTATTGGATGCGCTGCCGGACCGGCCGGTGATGTTCGGCGGCGCGCTGCTGATGGTGGCGACACTTCTGGGGCTGGGAGTGAGGGTTCTGGTAGCCGGGCTCGGCTGGAAGATCCTTCTGGTAGCCTGGTTGCTGGTGGGACTTGGGTATTCCGCCGTCCTGACGCCCTCGGGCCGGCTGCTGCGCCGTTCCGCCCATGCCGGAGACCGCCCCGCGCTGTTCGCGGCGCAATTCGCGTTGTCCCACGCCTGCTGGCTGGTGACCTATCCGCTGTCGGGCTGGCTACTGACGGTCTACGGCGTCGTTCCGGCGCTGGCCGGATTGGCGCTGCTTGCGGCCGGCGGAATGCTCGCCGCAGTGAAGCTCTGGCCGTCGGGCGACCCTGTCGAACTTGAACACACACATGAAAACTTGCCACTCGATCATCCCCACCTGAGGGGGCATCGCAGGCATATCCATGCCCTGGTGATCGACGAAAGCCATCCTCGCTGGGCCACGCATTTGTAAGTTTTAGTTCGACGCCAAGCCTGTACGTAGGCAAGTCCACTTTCTTCCATAGGGGCATCCGTTCACCGCGCAACATTGGTCATTATGAACTCGATGTGTGGATTCTGGTAGTGCCCCGAGGCGTGGTGTAGGAGGCCGCGCGCGGAGCCGTTGGCGTAGCGCAGCGCGCGGCCGGGCTGGTGGCCACCGCGTTTCCATCCAAGCAAGCTTGCGCTGGACGGCGGCACGGCTGGCGCCCGTCAGGGCCTCGGCCATCGGGGCCGAAACGTGCGGCCATTCGGTCAGCACAGCGCGCAAGTAAGGGGGTGTCTTGCCTGAAAGCGACTTCATCTCGGCCTCTGCCCGCGCAGATATTTCGATGGCGTTTGCCAAACTGCGAGCCAAGCTCCAAGTCGTAGGCTTGTGCAGAAAGGTCTGGCAATCGACGAAACTTCAACGAGTGTTAGACCCGGGGTGGTCTGGCATGCAATCTTTGACCCTATGCAAAAGTTTTTCCTCCTGGACATGCCTGCAAGGTTATTCGTTCGGAACACGCTGCTCGTCAGCCTCGTAGG
The DNA here is from genome assembly GCF_019966535.1 of Mesobacterium pallidum. Taxonomy (GTDB): domain Bacteria; phylum Pseudomonadota; class Alphaproteobacteria; order Rhodobacterales; family Rhodobacteraceae; genus Mesobacterium; species Mesobacterium pallidum. Next base: position 39,119 of record NZ_JAIMID010000018.1, read on the forward strand.
ATTGTTTGCAGTACTCGTGCCCTACATTATCCTGACTCCGGGTTTCGGGGCGATGCTGGCTGAGGGCGGAGCAGCGTTGAGCCGGTTTCTCCGTCAAGTTCTCACGAACGGTCTGCCGGTCGTCTTCGCGGTCAATTACGTCGGCTTCTTCCTGATTGCCTTGGGGAACACACGGACCGAAACGCACAAGGTGCCAATATTGGCGCTGGTGCTCGACATACCCACAAGGGTTGCCGCCTTTGTTGTCCTGCACGTGATCATCTACGTGATGTCTGCCGACTGGTTCGATTCCTTCGGAGGCAGTCGCGAGACGGCGCTGCGTGTCGTGGCTCCGACACTCGCGAGATCGGCGTTTTTCGAAAACTTGTCTGGCGTCTATCTCTATGCCTCCCTCTTGTGTACGTTTCCGATGCACGTGGACTTGATCGCACGTGCAGGCTGGACGCGACGGATCGGCAGAGGATTGCCGCGTTTGGCGATGCCTGTTTTACTGGCCTCGATTTGGTTTGCGCTTGCCGTCGTCATCCTGACGCTCTTGGCCGTCCAGATCACCAGATGGCAGCAGTCCTGATCCTCGCAAGGCTCCCTGCATCACGAAGAGTTGCACGGCCCGAGGATCCGCCGGGACGCGTGCTCTCGTCCGTCCCGCGTGGATATTGCTGCTGAATTATCCGGTTAACAGATTGATTTATATCTGCATTCACGTGGCTCTGATCATGGGCAAATACGCCTCTCCCGCCTCCCCTCGCGGTCCAGAGACGGACGCTCGGGGTTTGACCTGAATCATGGAAGCGCCCCTCACCCTTCGCGATCATGGGAATGTTGCTTCTGAAGGGCGAAAGTGTTGCGAGGCAGACGCTCCCTAATCTTGCGGACACGCGGCATCAGGTTGGTGCCGGTGCTTCTGGCATTTCTTGCGATTGCGCTTTCTTCCCTGCATGCCAGCGAAGTCCACGCGGAAACAGGGCAGTTGCAACAAGTTCAGGTCCAGCAGATAGACGACGATATCCATCCCGCTGACTTTCCCTCAGAAACTGCTGAGGCGCATTGCACGATGAATCTCTCTTGCCATGCGCAAGGGTTGTTGGCTGCGGCCGCAAGTTTGCCCGATGATACGGCCGTATCCGGCTTGGCCTGGTCCGAAGCCATTGTCTTGCGTGACGGACGGTGCCTCGCGGTGCCGACACCCCCTCCCCTTGCCGCCCGCGCCTGACGCGCGCGGGGTGAACTGACTCGACAGTTTCCGAACCTTGAGCGTTCCTCGCGCGCTCCTTTCGTTGCGATGTCGACGGAAGGACAGCGGCGGTCGTGTCATGGCATCCACGGTGACACCCGCGATCCCACGAAATCCATCCATCAGGGAAGCGTCTCATGTTTCGACACCTTTTCCGTCCTACACTCGTTCTGGCAACGGCCATACTGCCGATGATGGCCACTGCCGGCGAACTTCGCGTCTTCATTCCGGAAGGCAGCGCCGACACAGTTCGCGTCGTCGATCCGCAAACCGGTAAAGACCTCGGCAGGATCGAAGGCATCCTGGCCGTTCACGGTCTCGCGGGGAGCCCGAACTCCAAATACCTCGTGGCCGGCAGCTACGCCGAAGTCGACCGTGACGCGGCAATGGCAGCGGTCAAACCCGCCGATGTGAGCGGAGACGAGCACGCCGCCCACCACGCCAAGCCAGCGGAGCGGATCGGTCCTCAAGATGCCGGCATCAGCCTGCTGAGCGTCCTCGATGCGGAAACCGGCACGCTTGTGCGGCGTATCGAGGTGCCCGGCGTGGTGCACCACGTCGCGATTTCGCCGGATGGAAGGACTGCCGTCGCGACGCATCCGGCAAACGACGGTGTCTCCATCGTCGACCTGACGTCGCTCGAACTCGTCGCCTGGGTGCCGACCGGCGTGATGCCCAACTATGCCGTTTTCGGGACGGACCCCGGCGTCGTCTACGTGTCCAATGCCGGAAACGGGACGATCAGTGAGGTTGATCTCGACCGGGCGATCGTCCGGCGCAACCTGCTGGCTGGCGACGAACCCGAGCACCTGGTGATCAGCCCCGACAGCAAGCGCGTTCTTGTTGCGGATGCCGGGAACGGCACCGTGATCGAGCTGGAGATATCGAGCGGGCAGGAACTGCGCCGGTTTGAGATAGGTGGCGAGATACATGGCCTGGACCTGTCCGAAGACGGGGCGCGCCTGCTGGTCGCCGCGAAAGAGTCGGACCGCATCGTCGCCATAGACCTGGGAACAGGGGGCTTGGAATCCGCTTCGCTCGCACCGGTGCCCTATCACCTGACGACGATCCCGGGAGCCGACAGCGTCATCGTGTCGAGCCGGGACGAGCCGAAGGTCTGGGTCGTCGATGCGACCTCTCTCTCGGTGCTCCGGGAAATCAGGATCGAAGGCGAAGGCCATCAAATGGTCGTTCGGCCGGCCTCGTGACGACTTCGGACCCCGACTTGATGAAAAGGAGCAACTGAGATGTTGGCGTTTCTCTACTTCGTGGCCGTCGCGGCGCTCCTCTTCGCCGCGCTGAGATTTGGATGCGGCGCATGCGTGATGGGCCGCGATACCGACGGCGCCGGCGCGGCGCATCTTCTGCCAGTCCTCCCGCTTGGCTGGGCACTGAGCGGGTTTCTAGGCGCAACCTTCGTGATCTGCGTCGTCTTCGACCTCGTGTTCCCGCAGTTCGCCATGAATGCGTCCTGGAGAGCGCTGTTGCCCGGCTTCGTCTGGTTGACACCGTGGTCCTTCATTCTCGGGCTGGTGGAAAGCCTGCTGTACGGATGGTACGTCGCGCTCGTTTTCGGCGGCCTCTACAACGCGGCTGTTTCGCGGAGGGCTGGCGCATGACCCTGCCTTCCCGCCCGACACTGCGCTTCCTGGGCGCCACCGGAACGGTCACCGGATCGCGCTACCTGGTGGAACGGGGCGATCGCCGCATCCTAATCGACTGCGGGCTGTTCCAGGGGTTCAAGCAGCTTCGGCTGCGCAACCGAAAGCCCTTCCCGGTGCGCCCCGGCTCGATAGAGACGGTTCTGCTGACCCACGCGCATCTGGACCATTCGGGCTACCTGCCGGCATTAATCCGCGCCGGTTTCCGGGGTCGGGTCCTTTGCACGCCCGCCACACGGGAATTGTCCGGGCTGATCCTGCCCGACAGCGGCCACCTGCAGGAGGAAGAGGCCAGGCACGCACGAAAATGGCGCTACTCGAAACACAAGAAACCGGCCCCGCTCTACACCCTCAAGGATGCACAGGCGGCGTTGGAACATCTCGAGACTGTGGAGTTCGACCATCCGGTTAACCTCGGCGGCGGCCTGTCGGCGGAATTCATTCCGGCGGGTCACCTCCTCGGGGCCGCCCAGATCCGCCTGACGTTGGACGGCCTCACGGTGCATTTCTCCGGCGATCTGGGGCATGATCCCGATCCGCTGATGTGTCCGCCCGTGCCGTTTGCAGGGGCAGACGTGCTTGTGTGCGAGTCGACCTATGGCAACCGCAAGCATCCCGACACCGACCCGGAGGCCGAGCTTGCGCCGATCCTGAAGCGCACCTTCGCGCGCGGCGGCACCGTGCTCATTCCGTCCTTCGCGGTCGGGCGGGCGCAGGGGCTCATGTACCATATCTCGCGCCTCATGAGCCGCGGCGAGATCCCGTACGTGCCGGTCTACCTGAACAGCCCGATGGCCGTGGACGCCACGGAGATCTACCACCGGCACCATGACGAGCATCACGTCGCGTGGGAGGACTGCATCGGCATGTTCCGGATCGCAGAGCGGGTGAACACGGTCGAACAATCGAAGGAACTCAATACGCGCTTCGGGCCGATGATCATCGTTTCGGCCAGCGGGATGCTGACCGGCGGACGGATCCTGCACCATCTCCTCAGCTTTGGCAGGGACCGGCGGAACACGATCGTGCTGTCCGGTTTCCAGGCCGGCGGGACACGCGGCGCAGCACTGGCCGGGGGGCAACGCAAACTCCGGATCTTTGGCAAGGAGGTGCAGATAGACGCCGAGGTCGTGCAGCTCGAGACCTTCTCGGGTCATGCCGACGCGGACGAAATCCTGGCGTGGATGGCTGCAGGGCCGGCCCCGACGATGACCTACCTCACCCACGGCGAACCCGAGGCGGCGGATACCCTTCGCCGGCGTATCGCGCATGAGCTGGATCGCCCCGTGCGGGTCCCCGAGCACCTCGAGACCGTCAGACTGGACCGCCCGAGATGACCCGGCAACAGAGCACGATGCGCCTTCAGAGGGCAGGTATTGATACATACAGGCAGCCGGTCGTTTACATGCCGGCCGACTGCCACTTGTGCCGCGCCGAAGGATTCTCGGCGCTGGCCCGTGTCCGGATTTCACTCGGTGGCCACACGATCGTCGCGACCTTGAATGTCCTGACAGACGCCAACTGGCTGCCGCCGGGCACCGCCGGGCTCAGCGACGCCGCCTGGCGCGCGCTGTCGGCGCGCGAGGGCGATGTCGGAACCTTCGCTCATCCGGAACCGCCGGCATCGACCTCGGCTATTCGCGCAAAAGCCTATGGCGGCCGCCTCGACGACGACGCCTGCAAGGCGATCATCGAAGATACCGTTGCGCATCGCCTTTCCGATCTCGATCTGGCCGCCTTCGTGACGGCTTGCGCGGGCGACAACCTGGATGCCGCCGAGACGATCGCCCTGACGCGCGCCATGATCGGGGTCGGAGAAAGACTGGACTGGGGAGGCGGGCCGGTTCTCGACAAGCACTGCGTCGGCGGCCTGCCGGGAAACAGAACGACGCCCATCGTCGTCGCCATCGTTGCCGCGGCGGGGCACCGGATCCCGAAGACCTCGAGCCGCGCCATCACCTCCCCCGCGGGCACCGCCGATACCATGGAGGTCATGGCGCCCGTGGCGCTCGACATCACTGCGATGCGTCGCGTGATCGAAGCCGAGGGCGGCTGCATCGTCTGGGGTGGGGGCCTCGAACTGAGTCCGGCCGACGATATCCTGATCCGGATCGAAAGGCCGCTCGACTTCGACAGCGAAGGGCAGATGGTCGCCAGCATCCTCTCGAAGAAGGCGGCGGCCGGTTCTACGCATGTCCTGATCGATATGCCCGTGGGTCCGACGGCAAAGGTGCGATCGGTCGCCGCGGCAGAGGCGCTCTCGCGGCGCCTCTCGATCGTGGCCGAGGACATGGGATTGCACCTGGCCGTGCATCGCAGCGATGGAACGGCCCCCATCGGGCGCGGGCTCGGACCTTGTCTCGAAGCCCGCGACGTTCTGGCCGTTCTTCGCAGGTCACCGGACGCTCCTGCGGACCTGCGCGCGCGCGCACTGGATATCGCCGGCGCGGTCCTCGGGATGACCGGACGCGAGACGTCCGGCGGGGACCGCGTGGAAGCCTTGCTGGACAGTGGCGCGGCAGAAGCGAAGTTCATGGCGATCTGCGATGCGCAGGGCGGTTTTTCGGAACCCGGCGAGGCGCCGAATCGTCATGTCGTTTCCGCCGATCGGGACGGGATTGTCGCCAGCTTCGACAACCGCCGCATCGCGCGGATCGCGAAACTGTCAGGGGCTCCGGGGCGCAAGACCTCCGGTGTCCGGCTTCATGTCCGGCTCGGTGAACGTGTGCGGCGCGGCGCACCACTCTATGAGATTCACGCCGAAACGCCTGGCGAGCTTGGCTGGGCCCTGGATTACGCCGAGGCCGGACCGGCCCCGATCAAGCTGGAGGACGAAGCGTGAAACCTGTCGTGCTCACATTTCCCGGCATGGAAACACTTGCAGTGGAGATCGCGCAAGAAGTGGGCGCCGACTGCGCATCCGTCGTCCTGCATCGCTTTCCCGACGGTGAAACATTGGTCACCCTGCCCCCGGACCTCGAGGGGCGAAGAGTGGCCCTGCTGGCCTCCCTGAGGGTCCCCGACCCCCTCGTCCTTCCCTTGCGCTTTGCGGCAGAAACCGCTCGGGAGTTCGGAGCCACCCGCGTCGGGCTCATCGCGCCTTACCTGGCCTACATGCGGCAGGACCGGCGGTTCGGTCCGGGCCAGACCGTCAGCGCGCGGCTATATGCCAGGTTCCTGCAAGAGAGTTTCGACTGGCTGGTCACGGTCGATCCGCACCTGCACCGGATCAAAAGACTGGATGAAATCTTCGACATCCCTACGCGGCGGATCGCGTCTGCGACGCAAATCGCGGCCTGGATCGCGCACAACGTTCCAGATGCCATCGTCCTCGGCCCTGATGGCGAAAGCCAGCAATGGGTTGCCGAGGTCGCGGGTCTCGCAGACCGCCCCTACGAAGTGCTCAGCAAGGTGCGCAACGGCGACAGGTCCGTGGATGTCAGCGTTCCCGACAGCAGAACGTTCCTCGATGGCACGCCCGTGATCCTCGACGACATCGCGTCATCGGGACGAACCATGGTCAAGGCGATCGAACGACTGCGGCAGATCGGTACCCGTCCGCCCGTCTGCGTCATCATCCACGCCGTTTTCGCAGGCGATGCATTCGCGGACATCCGGAACGCCGGAGCCGCACGCATCGTCACGACGGACAGCATCCCGCACGAAAGCAACGCAATCCACCTTCGGTCCGGCATCGGGCATGCCCTGCGCGAGCTTGAGGAAGTCCTTGACCTTCCCGGCGCTGGAATGTTGCAGGGTCGGGGAAATGAAACCGAATCCGGGAAAGACACATGACTCACGCGCACCATTCCCACGCCGGCCAAGAGGCGGCGACAACGATCTATACCTGTCCGATGCACGCGGAGATCCGTCAGGAGGAACCGGGCGACTGCCCGAAATGCGGTATGCATCTCGTGCCGGAAAGCGAACTCGACCGGCACAAGGGCCACGACCACCATGCACATGCGCATGATGGCCACGCGACGAGGTCCGATGGACGCTACGATAGCGTGCCCGCCGGCTATGACGGCCCGGTCTACACCTGTCCGATGCATGCCGAGGTGCGGCAGACGCATCCAGGCTCCTGCCCGATCTGCGGCATGGGGCTGGAACTCGAATCCGCCACGATGGCCGAAGAGGGGCCGAACCCCGAACTGGTCGACTTCACCCGCCGGTTCTGGGTCGGTGCGGTTCTCACGGTGCCGCTCCTTGTCCTGACAATGGGGCCGTTCCTCGGTCTGCCCGTCCGAGAGATATTTGGTGAACGGGCGACGCTCTGGATCGAGCTTGTGCTTGGAACGCCTGTAGTCCTGTGGTGCGGCTGGCCGTTTCTGGTTCGCGGCTGGAACTCCTTCCGCACGATGAATCTCAACATGTTCTCGCTGATCGGCATGGGCGTCATGGCCGCTTGGCTGTTCAGCATCGTCGCCGTTCTCTTGCCGGACATATTCCCGGATGGTTTCCGAGACGCGGAAGGCCATGTCGGCGTCTACTTCGAGGCGGCTGCGGTCATCGTCACACTCGTCCTTCTGGGACAGGTGATGGAATTGCGCGCGCGAGAAGGGACCGGCAAGGCGATCCGCGCGCTGCTGGATCTGGCCGCCAAGACGGCGCGGATCATCCGCGACGATGGCAGCGAGGAGGAAATCCCGCTTGAGGACGTCCAGGTCGGCGACCGGCTGAGGGTGCGCCCAGGCGACAAGGTTCCGGTCGATGGCGTGGTCGTCGAGGGCCGCTCTTCGGTCGACGAAAGCATGATCACGGGTGAGCCTGTTCCCGTCGAAAAGGTCGCGGGCGAGCCGGTGACCGGTGCCACGATCAACGGGACGGGATCCCTGGTGATCGAGGCGCGCCGGGTCGGCGCGGACACCATGCTGAGCCAGATCGTCGAGATGGTGGCCAATGCGCAGCGGTCACGGGCGCCGATCCAGAAATATGCCGACAAGGTTTCGGGATATTTCGTGCCCGCCGTCATCGCCATCGCGGTTCTGTCCTTCATCGGCTGGGCTGTTTGGGGGCCCGCGCCAGCCTTGGCCTATGCTCTGATTGCCGCTGTCGCCGTCCTGATCATCGCGTGCCCCTGTGCGCTCGGTCTCGCGACGCCCATGTCCATCATGACAGCCACCGGCCGCGGTGCGCAGGCTGGCGTGCTGATCAAGAACGCCGAGGCGCTCGAGCGTTTCGAGAAGGTCGACACCCTGATCGTCGACAAGACGGGAACCCTCACGATGGGCAAACCCCGTCTGGTCGGCGTGTTCCCCGAGGCGGGGCATGACGAGGCCGAGGTGTTGCGTCTTGCTGCAACCCTCGAGAAGGGTTCGGAGCACCCGTTGGCCGAGGCGATCGTGGAAGGTGCCGAAGAGCGTGGCGTCACGCTCGCGAATGCAGAAGACTTCGAGGCCGTCACCGGCAAGGGGGTCATGGGCAGGGTCGATGGGAAGTCCATCGCGCTCGGGAACCTCAAACTGGTTCGGGATCTCGGACTCGAGGCGGGCCACCTGACCGAAAAGGCGGACTATCGGCGCGACGAGGGTGAAACTGTCATGTTCGTTGTAGTCGAGGGCGAGGTCGCGGGAATGGTCAGTGTCGCCGACCCTGTGAAGGAGACGACGCCTGCCGCGCTCAAGGCGCTTCACGAACTCGGCTTCCGCATCATCATGGCGACGGGCGATAATGAACGAACGGCAAGAGCGGTGGCTCTACGCCTCGGCATCGATGAAATCCGCGCCGACGTTCTGCCGGAGGACAAGGCCTCGATCATCAGGGAACTGCAGGGCAAGGGCGCGAAGGTCGCCATGGCAGGAGACGGTGTCAACGACGCCCCTGCCCTCGCCCAGGCCGATGTCGGGATCGCCATGGGCACCGGTGCCGACGTTGCCATCGAGAGCGCCGGGATCACACTGGTCAAGGGCAACCTCGACGGCATCGTTCGCGCGCGGCGCCTGGCCCGCGCCACCATGCGTAACATCCGCCAGAACCTTTTTTTCGCGCTGATCTACAACGCCTCAGGTGTCCCGGTCGCAGCGGGCGTTCTTTTCCCGGTCTTCGGCATCCTGATCAGCCCGATGTTCGCCGCCTTCGCGATGAGCGCGTCGTCGATCTCTGTCGTGCTCAATTCGCTGCGGTTGCGCGCCGCAAAAATCTGAAGCGGAGTTCAGGACATGAATGATTACAGCGAACACAAGGTTCCGGAGGCTTCGGGCGAACATGCGCGGCCACCGTCCTTCTGGAAGTCACGCGCAGGCGTTTATCTGATCGTCGCGTTGGTTCTGGGCGGACTGCTCCTTGGCTACGAGCACCGGATCCATATCTTCGCCGGTGACTGGATCCTTTGGCTGCCCCTCCTGATCTGCGTGGGCATGCATTTCTTCATGCATGGCGGCCATGGCGGACATGGGTCGGGGGGAGATAAACCATGACCGCCCCCGGAACTCCCTACGGACTCTGGCTGCTCGTGTTCATCAACTCGGCGGTGTTCATCCTCTTCGCCTTCAGCTTTTTCAAGCCGCAGACATCGCGGGACTGGCGCAGTTTCGGGGCCTTCAGCGCCTTCATCGTGGCGCTCTTTGCCGAGATGTATGGTTTCCCCCTCACGATCTTCTTTTTGTCGGGGTGGTTGCAGGCGAACTGGCCTTGGGTTGACTGGTTCGCCCATGACAGCGGGCACCTGCCGGAAATGATCCAGGGCTGGCGGTCCAATCCGCATTTCGGACCGTTCCACTTTCTTGGCATAGCCCTGATCGGCGTCGGCTTTTGGCTGCTTTCGGTGGCCTGGCACCATCTGTGGACGGCACAACGTCAGGGCCATTTGGCCGTGACAGGACCATACGCCCGGATCCGGCATCCGCAGTATGTCGGTTTCGTTTTCATCATGGCAGGGTTCCTCGTGCAGTGGCCGACCCTGCTCACGCTGGCGATGTTCCCGGTCCTCGTCTGGATGTATGCGCGCCTCGCCCGGAGCGAGGAAGCCGAGAGCCGCGCCAGGTTCGGCAAGGCATGGGACAGCTATGCCGCGCGGGTTCCCGCCTTCGTTCCACAATTGGAGTCCGGCGCGACGACCGGCAATGGCCGTCACGGAGGTGCAGGTGGAGCATAGACATGAAATCGCAGGCGGCGACGGCTCGATCAGTCTGACCAGCGCAGTCGCCATGGGGACAGGCGTCATGATCGGCGCCGGGATCTTTGCCTTGACCGGCCAGATCGCCGGACTTGCGGGCCCTTGGTTTCCGCTTTCCTTCATCGCCGGGGCCGTGGTGACCGCGTTCAGCGCCTATTCCTACATCGCCATGTCGAACCGGTGGCCGTCCTCCGGTGGAATCGCGATGATCCTGACCAAGGCCTACGGCCCGGGGGCGGTTGCCGGGGCGGCCTCTCTTCTCATGGCGTTGAGCATGGTCATCAACGAAAGCCTCGTGGCGCGGACCTTCGCCGCATACGCACTGCGTCCGTTCGACATCGAGGGCGGGCCATTGGTCCCGCTCATCGCTGTGTGCCTCATCGTTTTCGCCTATGTCGTCAACGCGTCCGGAAACCGGTCGGTCGGACTGCTGTCGGTTCTGATGTCGGCGCTGAAGATCGGCGGCATTGCCTTGTTCGGCGTGGCCGCCCTCTGGGCGAGCGGGTCCGCGGGCGGTGACACCGGCACGTCGAATGACTTTGCCGCCATCGGCTTCGTGGGTTCGGTCGCGCTGTCGATCCTCGCCTTCAAAGGCTTCACCACGATCACCAATTCCGGCGGCGAAATCACCGACCCGCATCGCAACGTCGGGCGCACGATCGTGATCTCGATCGTGATCTGTGCGGTGACCTATCTTCTGATTGCCCTCGCGGTGGGTTCCAGCCTGACACCCGCCGAGATCGAGGACGCCCGCGACTACGCCCTCGCCGAGGCCGCGAAGCCGGTCCTCGGGCAGACGGCGTTCTACCTCACCGTGGCCCTTGCGATGGTGGCGACTGCGTCGGGGATCATTGCCAGCGTCTTCGCCGTGTCGCGAATGCTGACCATGCTGACCCACATGGAAATGATCCCGCACAGCCATTTCGGCATGTCGGGCTCGATCCGGTCACACATGCTGATCTACACGGTCGTGATTGCCGGCACGCTCGCGGTCCTGTTCGACCTGTCGCGCATCGCGTCGCTTGGGGCGTTCTTCTATCTTATCATGGACATGGCGGTGCATTGGGGCGTGTGGAGCCGCCTGCGGTACGAAATCAACGCGCGCGGATGGGTAATCCTGACGGCACTGGCCCTCGACGCGATCGTGCTGGCCGCCTTCACGACCCTGAAATTGCAATCGGACCCGATGATCGTGGCCTACGCCGTCGTCGGCATCGTCGCGGTCTTCACCTACGAGAGGTTTTACCTCGGGACCTGGTTCGGGGACCAGAAGGAGGAGGCGTAATACGCTGGGGCCATGCCACGAGGTGAGCCATCCGTTGTCCTGCTGATTAGCCTGAGCGCTGCGGCGCTTGGAGGTCTCGTCGGCTACGCCGCTGCGGCAGGGGGCTGGCGGCCAGTCCTGTCGGGCGTCTTCCTCGCGCTGGCGACGTTCGTGGCAAGCCTCGTTTGGACCGGGCTCGGGACGTGCCGCCGCAGTTCTGCTACGGACACAATTGGCTGGCGCCTGGCGCGGGCCGGCATTCTGGCGGCACTGCGACCCGCGATGCGCGCGGTGCTTTCGGCCCGTGAAACCCCGGGTCCGGACGGCTCGGCGAGGCTCCTGCCTCACGAAATCGATGCCCTCTCCGTCCGGATCGAGCCGATGGCTGTTAACTTGCGCGAACATGCCGCTCTCGCGGAATTTCCGAGCGTCGGGAACCGGCTCATGGTTGAACTCGCCGTCTTCACGGCGGCTGCCTACCGGGTCCTTCTGGATGCGGGCTGGACCGCCGAAGCTGCTCGAAGCGCGGTGGCGGACGCCGGCTGGCTGCTCTATGCGCGTATGCTCGCGCTCTCCTCTTTGCCGTTCCGGCTGACGACCCGCGATCCGGCCAAGCGCTTGCGGCGCACCATCCGAACCCTGTTGCGGTTCCCGTTCGGCGCTCCAGGCGCCCCCGGCTACGAAGTGCGTGTCAGCGAAGATGCGTCCGGGATCTCGACGCATTTCACCCACTGCCCGCCGCAGACCTTCGTCCGGACCCTGATCTTGCGTGACGACCGGGGCGATCTTGAGGCTTTCCGGCAGAGCTGGTGCCGCTACGACTGGCCCGGCGCAGATTTGATCGCCGGAGATGGGCGACGGGGACACTATTCCCGTCCGCATACGCTTTCCCACGGAGATTTGGTTTGCGACATGTGCTGGACCGGCCAACCGTTCTCGGAAACGAAGGATCGAACCATCACGGATTGCGGCGCTACCGAGAGGAAGAGCCCGAAATGACGGTTCCGGGAACGCGCTCCGACCTGATCCGACGCTCGTGGATCCTTTCGATCTTCGGGTCTGCCGACCCCATCGTTGCACCAACCAATCCATCCGGATCGCGACGACTGTCGTCTTGGGCGCTGGAAGCTTTCGTGCCCGGCGGTAAAGTGCGATTGATGCACGATTTCCCTATGTGGGAGTGCCGGAAAAACTGGCGCTCTTCATCGCGGCCGGACCAGCTCCTGCCATTTTTGGCGGCCTGCTTTATGCTTGGGCGCTTTGTGGGCGGGAACTGCCCGCCAATCCCCAACGAAAGGAGTATTTCGCATGAAACGTATCGTTCTCGCCTTTTCGGCTCTCGGTATGCTCGTCGGTACGACAGCATACGCAGATGGCAGCAACCAGCACATGATGACGTCTGGTGACATGATGGCACCCGGCCTGATGATGCCGACCATGAATGCTGCACGCGGTCGCGAGTTGTTTGCATCGAAGGGCTGTGTCGTCTGCCATTCTGTCAACGGGGTCGGCGGGGAGGACGCCCCGATGCTCGACGCAGAGTTCATGGACGACGTGATGAACCCGTTTGAATTCGCGGCACGCATGTGGCGCGGCGCAGGCGCGATGGTCGCGCTTCAGGAAGATGAGCTCGGCGGTCAGATCGATTTAACCGGCGAGGAACTCGCCAACATCACTGCATTCGTTCATGACGCAGAGGAACAGCGAAAGTTTTCGATGGCAGACGTGCCTCACGAGATCGAGGAAATGATGCATCATCAAGGCGAGGACGACCATCACGAGGAAGACGAAGAGGATGACCATTGATTACGTCGAAATGGTCGGCGTGACCTGTCACTGATCCGGCTTGCGTTTCGCCTTCCGTGGCACGCGATTATGCGACCCTGATCCAGGTCGCCATTCCGTCGGCTTGATGGCTCAACATGTGGCAGTGCAACATCCAGGCCCCCGGATTGTCCAGTGTAACGAGAATGTTCCTCTGCTCGCCGATGTCGAGAAAGGTCGAGTCTCGGAAGGCGGCGAATGTGCCCGCCGTGTCGCGCTCCCAGAAGTGATGGCCATGCAGGTGCATGACATGCGGAAACCCGGTTTCGTTCCGGACCGAGATTTCGACCGTACTGCCACGCGGCACGGACAAGAACGGTCGCCGCGGCAGCCCTGACGAATCGTTGAGTGCCCAGGTCCCCGTGCCACGATGCGGCAGCCCTCCGACGCCGCCCTGCAATACCAGTTCGGCCGACCGTGACGGCTTTTGCATCGGGGGGACCCGGTTTGGCGGCAACGGCTTGATGGGCTCCGGTGTCGGCGGACGCGTGGCCGAGACGGCGATGTCGCCCAGATCGGCTTCGTCCGGCCCCCAGATATCCCTGAAAACAACGTTGCCGCGCACGTCGCCAATGACGTCGCAGCGTTGACCGGGTGCCAGTAGAATGGTCTCGAAGTCCATCGGTTCAGACAATGGCATGCCGTCAAACGCCACGATCCTGCCGACCAATCCGGAAAGACGCAGGCGATAGATCCGGTCGATTGATGGATTGATCAGACGCAATCGTAGACGATCCCCGGCCTTGACGCTGCTTACAGAGGCGTAGGACGTCACGACATTTCCGATCCGACCCTCGGTCGAGAATTGGTTCGGGCGAAATGCCTCGTCGTATTTTCCGTCCTTGGCCAGAAGCACATCAAAGAATTGGACGACGATATCGTGATCGACGGCAGGCGGAATGTTCTCTTCAACAATAAATGCGCCGAAAAGGCCCCGACTGACCTGTTCGTATGAAAGATAATGCGAGTGATACCAAAAGGTGCCCGCATCCCGCACGCGGAACTGATAGTCGAAACTCCTGCCCGGGGCGATGACGTCCTGTGTCAGAACATTCACGCCGTCCATTCGGTTGGGAATTCTCAACCCGTGCCAATGCACGAGCGCACCGTCATCAAGGTGATTCTTCAATGTGATCCCGACCGCTTGCCCTTGCCTAAATCGCATCGTCGGACCGGGTAGACTGCCGTTGAAACCGAGCATCGGGATCTTTCGTCCGGCGATCCGCGTGTCGATGCTGTCTGCCACAAGTGTAATGCGCTCGGTCGCCGCAGGGAGACGGGTGGCCACAAATGCCCCGGACAAGCCTGCAAGGAAACGTCGTCTGGACAATCGCACGGTGATGCCTCCAAGACCTTAGTCATCATGCTGCAGGTGCCATCTTCCGGACAGGGGGTTCAAGCCATGGGGCTTTGGATCACGCCGTTGTCACCTTGGGATACAGATAAACCCGGGCGCCGACGGCGACGCGTTCGTACAGATCTTTCACGTGGTCGTTCGTCAGACGGGCGCATCCGTTCGATACCGCAGACCCGATGGTTTCAGGGGCATTGGTGCCATGTATGCGCAGGTAGGTGTCACGGCCGTTGTCGTCGTATAGATAAAGCGCCCTTGCCCCGAGGGGATTGTTCGGACCGCCCTTCATCCCGTCACTATAGCGCGCATATTTGTGTGGCTCTCTGCGTATCATGGCGTTCGTAGGCCGCCACCACGGCCATTTCGCTTTTCGAGCCACCGTGAACTTGCCCGGTTGATACAAACCCTTGCGCCCCACTCCCACGCCGTAACGGATCGCCAGCCCTTGTTCGAGCAGAAAGTACAAAAAGAAGTCGTCCGGGACGACATGCACTTCTCCGGGCAGCCAGGACGGCTGACCGGTGTTTACAAGTTGCGGAAGAAACCGGTCCGGCAATTGGACGCTGTGGCCTGACAATCCGCTTGGCACGGCGACCGATGCCAAAGATATCGAAAGAAACCTTCTGCGATTTGGCCGTTTCATCGTAACACCTCTCTTTTTCACCATGAAAAAACGGCGGCCGTTTCAGCGATAGTCACGAACCCGTGACCATTCCAACATTGGGCTGATTTGTTGCCGTGACGGGACGAATTTGACACTCAACGAAACCCTCCCGCGCTGGAATGTCGTTTGACTTCCAGCCTTTAAGCGGAGGGATATTCATGCACTATTCGCGATTCTTCATGATGATCGCCACCTCGACCGTGGTGATGTTCGGCTTGATGTACCTGAACACATATCTGTTCGGGCACATCTTTTTCTCGGAAACGCGCGCCTACATGGCCCTTTTGATGGGGGCTGCGATGGCCCTTGTGATGCTGGCGTTCATGCTGTCGATGTACACAAACAGCAAGGTCAACACGGCAATCTTCATCGGCGCGGCCCTGGTTTTCGGATTGACGCTCTGGCTCGTTCGCAGCCAGGTGACCGTTCAGGACAGGTCCTACATGCGGGCCATGATCCCCCACCATTCGATCGCCATCATGACCTCATCCCGGGCCGAGATCACTGATCCGCGGGTCCGCACCATGGCTGACGACATCATCTATGCGCAGGACAAGGAAATCGCGGAGATGCGGTACCTCATCGCGGACATCAGTGCCAACGGCGAGGCCGCGGACACAGCGCCGGCGTCCCACGCTAACGTCGTTAGTGCAGAGGAGGCGCTGCGAACTGAGGTTGTGTCCAAGGTCGATCCGGAATTCCTTTCCGAGGACGAAATCACCCGGGTATTCCCGGACGGCGGAACATGCCGCTTTACCTATACCAAGGGCAGTCCCGCAGTTCTGGCGACGGGCGCCGACGGTAGCGATCAAATCGCGCTGATCAAGATTAGCGGCGATCTCGTGCGTCTGAACGCGAGCTCTGAACGGGCCTTTTCGCAAGCGCCCATCTCTACAGAGATCAGAGACGTCGAGAATGGCCTCCACGATCTCGTCGTGTCGGCTGGGCAGGACTACAGGGCAGGGTTCCGTGGGCAATTCAGTTGTGCCGGATAAGGGGGTTACTTGCCAAAGGATACCGAGACTAAGACCGCGCAGATCTATCGAAAAGTGAAGCCCCGGGCATATCTGCTCCTATGGGCTGAAGTCGAAAGATCTGCTGGAGCGATGGTGTGTCCGCGTCGAACACCATCCTCTCGAAACGCACCAAGAAACCCGCGCCTTTATGGAGAAACACGATATTGCCACGATGCCGCAGACGGTCATCGAAGGCGAGCGGATCGGCCGGTATGATGACCTGAGGGTCTTTCTTGAAAATCGACGCACCGTCGGAAGAACAGGACGGAACGACATACCAGCCAGTGATCGCCATTTTCTCGGTGGCGGCATTGCTGGCGCTGGCTTTTTCCTGGCAACAGTACGGATTACCGCTGACAGCGCTCGGCTTCGAAAGGTTCATCTCCCTTTAGATGGCCATCCTCGCGATCCAGAAGCTTCAGGACGTCGAGGGATTTTCGCTGATGTTCCTCAACTACGACCTTTTGGCGCAACGCTGGGTGCCATACGGTAAGCTTTATCCGCCTGGCGAAGCCTTCGCCGCCATCCTCATGACAGCGGGAGCGCTGATATGGATTGTGGCGCCGGTCGCTCTATTCATAGGGACTGTCGAAGCGATCAGTGTGTTCAAGACCGTCTGTATCGAACGACGCGAACTGAAATGCGCCTGCGTCGGAGGCGACAGCGCGGTTCCACTCGGGTTCATTTCAATCACCGAGAACCTGATGATGATCTTCATGGGCATCTGGATGTTGGTCCAAGCATTCTGGTTATGAGCCTGGGCCTTGAACGGCAAATTCCGGCACGGTATTCTGCCAATTTTTCAGGCAGTTGTCTGTGTCCGCGCGGTCCTGCCCGTTACAACGAACTTGTGTATTGTGGGGTCGGATTGCTCACAATATAGCAATCCCACCATGAGTGTGATTCGCACCTTTTTCCTTCATCTGTTGGCGCTGTCGGCGCTGTTGGCGGTGCTGGTGGCCCCGTCCAATGCATCGGCCATGATCAGCTGTCTTGAGACGAAGCATTTGCAGCACGCGGTCGGCATCGATGCGTCTGACCATCATGGTTTTCACGATGTGTCGGATGAGCAAACCGACCAACAGATGTCTCATTGTCAAAATCATGCATGCACGGCCGGCGTGTTCCATCTGCCGGCGCAGGCACCGTACGAGCTTTTGATTAAGCTCTTGGACAATTCGTGGGACGCGTCGTCGCTCATGTCCATGCCCGCCCCCGAAGGGCTCAGGCGGCCACCTCGCGTTTGATGCAAACCGAAGTCAGCGATCTTGCCGCTGACCCATAGCATCTGAATCGACGAGGATACCAAGTGAAAAAACTGACTGCGGCAATGCTGCCGCTGCTCGCTGCCGGGTGTGCATCCGTGGCCGAGCTAAACGATGCGACCGCTTTCATAGTGGCCGCAAACCCCGTTGTCGTGTCTCAAGCGCGCCCGGCACCCGGCGTGAGCTACACCGCGCACCGGATCGAAGACCCCGCCGATTGGCGCGGTCTGAACGACGCGCAATCCGGAGAAAACAGATGAAGACGGTTGCAGCGATCAGCGCAGCGGTTTTGCTGTCCGCCTGTGCGCAAACCTCGATCGTCCAGGTTGCCAGCAAGGATCGGGCAGGATTCGATACGGTACAGACCGGAGCGCAGCGGGCGGTCGGGGCTTCGCCGGAATGGGCATTGTCCGCTACCGAGATCCAAGCTCTGGACCAGCGTGTTCACGGGTTGGTGCACAAGAAAACCATCAATGCCGATATCGCTGTGCAGGTTGCGATCATAAACAATCGCGCATTGCAGGCGAATTTTGCCGATCTGGGTTTGTCTTCGACGGAGCTCTGGGAAGTGGCCATGGGGCCGATCCCTTCGGTCGGCGTATCTGTTTCCGGACTTGCTGGAGACGTGACGCGGTCTCTCGAATCTCTGGTCATGCAATCCATCCTGGATTTGGCAACCCGAAAGCCGCGGACAGAAATTGCGCAAATTCGCTTCCGGCAAGCGCAGCTCAATGCTCTATCCGAAACGATTGCTCTCGCGATCGAAACCCGCCGCGCATGGATCGAGGCGGTTGGCGCTTTTGAAAAAGCCGCTCTGATCGCGGAGGCACAGAACACGGCCGACTCCGCGTCTGAGCTTGCCTCTCAACTTGGGCGCACAGGATTTATGAGCAAGGCCGATCAAGCGCGCGAACACACGCTGACCGCGGTATTGGCCGCTGAGCGATCCGAAGCACGCCTCGAAGCGCAACTCGCGAAAGAGCGTTTGATCAGGCTTATGGGACTTTCCGGAAGCGCGACGGAGGTATTCGTCCCCAACGCCCTGCCGAAACTGCCAAGCCGGCCACGTGCCTCCGCAGATATCGAACGTCTGGCATTGGTAAACCGGGTGGATCTCGCAGTAGGCAAGTTGGAGCTCGAAGCCGTGGCACGCGAGTATCGATTGTCAGGCAAAACACGCATGATTTCGGATATTGCGCTGGCCGCCGGTCTGGAGGCGGAGACCAACGACGGCGATACAGAAGTAAGTCCGGCGTTGTCGGTAGACTTCGAAATTCCCCTTTACGACACCGGGCGCCTGGCGTCGAAGCGCGGGCAGATGAATTACCTGCGGGTCGCGAACAGCCTGGCGCAGAAGGCGATCGACGCGCGTGCCGAGGCGCGGATGGCCTACAAGTCCGTAACCGGCCGACACGCCGTGGCGCGACATTGGCGCGACGTGGTTCTGCCACTCCGCAGAACCATCGATGAAGAATCTCTCAAATCTTACAGCGGGATGATCACCTCGACCTTCGAATTGCTCGAGGACGCGCGTGACGGTCTCGAGGCCCAGATCGGAGCGGCAGAGGCAAAGCGTGCCTATTGGCTGGCCGAAACAGAGATGACCGCCGCGATCTGGGGCGGGTCTGGCGGAGCAGTTGCCGGCGGCGATGAGGAGGACAAGGAATGATCAATCGCAGACAAGTTCTCGGAGCAGGTTTGACTGCCGGAGCGGGCGCGGTGCTCGCCAATGCGGGGGCGGCACAGACCCGTTTTCGGGATCTGCCCGAGGCAGCATTCACCGACAGCCCCTACACTCAGGTGCCGCCGCGCCCGACCGACCGTTTCGACTACAACCCGGTGGTGACGCTCAATGGCTGGTCTCTGCCCTGCCGGATGAACGGAGACGTCAGGGAATTTCATCTGGTCGCCGAACCCGTCGAGCGGATCATGGCGGACGGCATGATCGCCCGGCTCTGGGGCTACAACGGCCAGTCGACCGGCCCCACCATCGAGGCGGTCGAGGGCGAGCGCGTACGCATCTACGTCACCAACCGACTGCCCGAGCATACGTCGGTCCACTGGCACGGCCTGATCCTTCCTTCGGGCATGGACGGCGTCGGCGGGCTATCCCACCCGGCCATTCCGCCGGGAAAGACCTTCGTCTACGAGTTCGACCTCGTGAAGTCCGGCACTTTCATGTACCACCCCCATGCCGACGAGATGGTGCAGATGGCCATGGGTATGATGGGTCTCTTCATCATCCATCCCCGCGACCCGGCTTTCATGCCCGTCGACCGCGACTTTGCCTTCCTGCTCGCGGCCTACGACATCGATCCGGGCAGTTACATTCCGCGCGTCGCGGAAATGACGAACTTCAACATGTGGACATGGAACAGCCGGATCTTTCCGGACATCGACCCCCTCGTCGTCAACAAGGGGGATCGTGTGCGTGTCCGGTGCGGTAACCTGACCATGACCAACCATCCGATCCACATGCACGGGTACGATTTCGAAGTGACCTGCACGGATGGCGGCTGGGTCAGGCCAGAAGCGCGCTGGCCCGAGGTCTCGATCGACATTCCGGTTGGGGCGATGCGTGCGTACGAGTTCGACGCGGTTCACGAGGGCGACTGGGCCATCCACTGCCACAAGTCGCATCACACGATGAACGCGATGGGCCACGAGATCCCGACCTTTATCGGCGCGGACAAACGGCGTCTTTCGCAGATGGTCGGCCGTCATCAACCCGGGTACATGCCCATGGGCACGGCCGGCATGGCCGACATGGGCGAGATGTCCATGGAGATCCCGGAGAACACCGTCCCCATGATGACCGGATGGGGCCCCTTCGGTCCGCTGGAGATGGGCGGCATGTTCAGTGTCGTGAAGGTCCGCGAGGGCATCGCGCCCGACGATTACAGCGATCCGGGCTGGTACGAGAACCCGCCGGGAACGCAAGCCTATGAGTGGACGGGCGAATTGCCCGAACACGCAAGCAACACCAGTCCACACACGATTATCACGCCACGTGGCGGGGTTCGGTGGGGCTGATGTAACGAGCACAGGAGAAACGCGCTCATGAAAACTGCACTTCTTGCCATGGGGCTTACCCTGGCAGCGTCTATTGTCCCGGCGGTGGTTCTGGCCAGCCCGGGACACGGAAACGGTCAAATGGCGGTCGGTATGCCCGCCATGCACGGCGAAAAACCGGCTCGTACCGTCACTGTCATTCTTCGCGAAGATTACGACGGCGACAGGCCGTTCGTGTTCGAACCCTCGGATCTGACCTTTGCGGCGGGTGAGACTGTTCGTCTGATGATCACGAACAAGGGGGAGGAAACCCACGAGTTCGTCATGGATACGGTCGACAAAAACGCCGAGCACCGAGACCTGATGGCGAAGTTCCCAGAGATGGAACACGATGATCCGAATGCCGTGCGCCTCGAGCCCGGTGAAGAGGCCGAGATCATCTGGACCTTCAACAACTCCGGAACGTTTGAATTCGCCTGCCTACTGCCCGGCCATTACGAAGGCGGGATGTACGGCAGCTTGATCGTCGAATGAACCCTTTACCCACAAACAGGAAGCAAACCATGAACAAACTTCTTTCCATCAGCACCGCCCTTCTCCTTGCGGCAGGCGCAGCCATTGCCGAAGGCGAGCACGCGATGTCGAGCGGTACGGTGACCAAAATCGACACGAAGTGGAACAAGGTCACGATCGACCACGGTCCTCTCGCAAATCTCGACATGCCGGCCATGAAGATGGTTTTCGAACTTGCCGATGCAGGAATGCTGGAGGGGCTCTCGGAAGGCGTCCAAATCAGCTTTCTTGCAGAGCGCGTCAACGGAAAGTTGACCGTCACCGAATTGCAGAAGTAAGAAACTGCCGCGCACCGGCAATGTCTGGTGCGCGGCTACCCTGTCCGTTCTGCTTCGTCATTCTTTGGCACTTGGGTTGTTCGGCGACAAATCCGCAAGGATCGGGCAATCAGGCCGATGATCTCCGGCGCATTTGTCGATCAGCTCAGACAGGGTCGCCTTCATCGACTGCAGTTTCCCGATCTTTTCGTCGATCTGGCGCAAGTGCTCTTCCGCAACGGCCTTGACCTGCATGCTTTCACGGTTCTCGTCCTCGTAAAGCGCAAGAAGGGTCCTGCAGTCCTCGATGGTGAACCCCAGTGCTCTCGCGCGGCCCAGAAAAGCCAGCTTGTGCACGTGCTTTTGCGTAAAGGCGCGGTAGCCATTTTCGCTGCGTTTCGGTCGGACAAGTCCGATATCCTCGTAATAGCGGATGGTCTTTGGGGGAACGCCCGACTGGCGAGCCACATCTCCGATGTTCATTTGCGATCTCCTTTATTCTGCCGGGACCGGGATGACCGATAAGGGCGAACGAGAGACGCTCGGCCCTTCATCCATCACAGGGGTGACGCGGCGCAGCCTGAGGGCGTTCGTAAGCACGAACACCGAGGACAACGCCATCGCTCCGGCGGCAAGCACCGGCGACAGCAGCAATCCGAAAACGGGGTACAGCGCGCCCGCTGCGACCGGAATGAGCGCGACGTTGTAGGCGAAGGCCCAGAACAGGTTCTGCCGGATATTGCGCATTGTCCGGCGCGAGACCTCGAACGCGTTCACGACGCCCCGCAGATCGCCCGACATCAGCACGACGTCGGCAGACTCGATCGCCACATCCGTGCCGGTGCCGATGGCGATGCCGACATCGGCATGAGCCAGAGCGGGCGCGTCGTTGATGCCGTCGCCCACAAAGGCGATCTTCTTGTCTCCATGCCGCAATTCGTCGAGCGCCGCAACTTTGCCATCTGGAAGCACGCCCGCAACGATGTGGTCGATGCCGGTCTCACGCGCGATCGCCTCAGCGGTCTCCCGCTTGTCACCGGTGATCATCGCGACCTTCAGGCCCTTTTCATGCAGCGCGGCTATTGCTGCACGGCTTGCCGGCTTGACCGGATCGGCAACGCCGATGACTCCGGCAATCCGCCCGCCGATCGCGGCATAAAGGGCGGTGCGTCCACGGTGCGCCAGCTCCGTTTCCCGATCGGTCAATGCCGAAATATCGATGCCTTCGCGCTGCATGTAGCGGTCTGCCCCCACAAGCACCTCGGATCCGCCGACAAGGGCACGCACACCGTATCCCGTAATCGATGAAAAATCCGCGGCCTCGGCAATGGAACCGCCTTCCGATCGCGCAGCGCGGACGATTGCCTCGGCCACGGGATGCTCGGAAAGCGCTTCGACCGCAGCAATCTTCGCAAGGACGTCGGCCCGGTCGAAACCGTCTGCAAGGACGAGGTCGGTCAGTTCGGGCCGGCCTTCGGTGACCGTGCCGGTCTTGTCGAGCGCGACAACGTCCACAGTATCAAGTTGCTGCAACGCGTCGCCCTTGCGGAACAGCACACCCATTTCCGCGGCGCGTCCGGTTCCCACCATAATCGAAGTCGGTGTTGCCAAACCCATGGCGCAGGGGCAGGCGATGATGAGCACCGAGACACCGGCCACGAGCGCCATCGTCAGAGCCGGGGACGGCCCGAACACAAGCCAGACCAACACCGTCAGTGCGGCCACGGCCATCACCGCGGGCACGAACCAGAGCGTAATGCGGTCGACCACGCCCTGGATCGGCAGCTTGGCGCCTTGCGCTTCTTCGACCATTCGAATGATCTGGGCGAGCGTCGTCTCGGACCCGACCCGAGTGGCACGGTAGGTCAGGCTGCCTGCGCCGTTGACGGTTCCGCCCGTGACTGAATCGCCAGAGCTCTTCTCCGCAGGGATAGGCTCTCCCGTCAGCATGCTTTCGTCGACATGGCTCGAGCCCTCGATCACTTCACCGTCCACCGCGATCCGCTCTCCGGGGCGGACGACGACGATGTCACCCTGTGTCAGCGCGTCGATCTCGATCTCGATGGTTTCGCCGTTCCGGCGCACGCGCGCCGTGCGCGCCTGAAGGCCAAGCAGTTTCTGGATGGCCGCCCCGGTACGCCCCTTGGCGCGTGCCTCGAGGAAACGACCGAGCAGGATCAGAACAACGATGACAGCAGCGGCCTCGAAGTAGACGGAGCGCACACCGTCAGGCAACGCCGAAGGCACGAAGGTCGCGACGACGGAATAGAGATAGGCAGCGCCCGTTCCGACCGCCACGAGGCTGTTCATGTCGGGAGCGCCTCGGAGGAGCGCCGGAAAACCCTTGAGGTAGAACACGCGTCCCGGACCGAAAAGCACCAGGCTGGTCAGGATGAACTGCGCGATCCAGCTCGCCTGCTGGCCGATGCTGTTCTCGATGGCCATGTGCACCGCCGGAATGAGGTGGCCGCCCATCTCCACCAGGAAGACCGGCAGGGCCAGCGCCGCCGCCAGAACCACCTTCCGGGCGAGGCCCCTCGCCTCTTCTTCCTTCCTTTCTACCCTGTCGCCCGATGACTTTGCCTCGGTCACGCTGGCCGGGTAGCCAATGGCTGAGCTCGCTTCAATCAGGTCGGAGGGGGCAACGACGCCTTCGACGTAGACCACCGTTGCAGTCTCGGCGGCGAGATTGACGTTGACCGACAACACGCCCGGAACGGCGGCGAGCGCCTTGTCCACCCGTCCGACGCACGATGCACAGGACATCGCGTCGATGGAAAGCGTCACTTTTGCAGTTCGCGCCGGATAGCCCAGCTGATCCAGCGCATGAATAACCGATGGAATGACTTTCGGATCATCGACCTTCATGCGGGCGGTTTCAGAGGCAAGATTGACGGATACCTCCTGCACACCGCCAAGCGCGGCCAGCCCACGGTCCACCCGTCCGACGCAAGATGCGCAGGACATGCCCTCGACGGACAGGCTGATCTGGTTTGATTCAGGCATCTTCGACTCCTTTACCGAGACAGTTGAGATGGAAATGGCGCTTCCAGCAACTGGAAGGTCAAGCCTGAAGCGAAATTTATTTTCCTCTTGACCTTCCAGTGGGGGGAACACCCATCTACAATTCGATGTCAAAAGCGGAGTGATCCAAATGAACTTCAGTGTTCCTGACATGAGCTGCGGCCACTGCACCGCGGCCATCGAAAAGGCCGTAAAGGGCGCGGATCCGGCAGCAGCCGTCGAATGCGATTTGGCGAACCGAAAGGTTCGGATCGATAGCGGATTGGCGCCCGATCAGATAGCGGCCACGATCAAGGCCGCAGGCTACGACGCTGAATTGTCAAACGCGTAACGCCAGATTGCCCGGACCGCGCATCGCTGGTCCGGGCAGCTTCGCTCACTGGTCGTTCTCGCGGGCATCCTCGACCAACTCTGCGAGGCGCGCTTTCTCGACAAAGCCGGGCACGAGTGCGTCCCCGATCACGAAAGACGGCGTGCCGTTGAAACCCAAGGCCTGTGTCAGACGCATCGAGGTTGCGATGTGTTCCTCGACTTCCGGTGCGTCCATGTCAGCTCGAAGCTGGTCAACGTCCAACCCGATATCTTCTGCGACGCGCAAGACCGAGGCTTCCTCGGCCCTCCCTTGAAGTCCCATCATGGCCCAGTGGAATTCCTCGTATTTGCCCTGCTTGCGCGCTGCGAGCGCCGCCTTGGCGGCGAACACCGATCCATCCCCAAGAATCGGCCATTCGCGATAGACGAGACGAATGTTGGGATCCTCGTCGATCAATGCCCGCACTTCGGGTTTGACCCTGCGGCAGTAGGGACAGTTATAGTCGAAGAATTCCACTACGGTCACGTCACCGTCAGGATTGCCCAGCACGGGAGCATTGGGGTCGCGCTCGATCAACTCTCGTTGATTCTGGAGCACTTGAACCTGGTCGTGCGCCTGAGCCTGTGCCTGCCTCTGTTCGAGGATCGCCACTGCTTCCATGACGATTTCCGGGTTTTCCCGGATCGTTTCAAGAACAAGTTCCTTGATCCGAGCCTCCGAGAGTTCATCCGCATGGACCGGGAATGGAGCGAATGCAGCCACAGCAATAGCCGCGATCGTGTTTCTCAAATTCATCTCAGCTGTCTCCTTGTCGTTCGTCGGCTCGTGTTCGCTCGGCTTGAGCCTCGCGGATGCGCTCTGGCCAAGTGGACCGAATGAACGCGAGGATGTTGTGGATTTCCTGGTCCGTCAGCGTGTCGCCAAAGCCGGGCATTCCGCTCTCAAAATCGATGCCTTGGCTGGCCAGCGTCGCCGCTCCGCCCAGCTTCGTATAGTCGAAGAGGACGCTGTCGGGATGATGCCATGTGTGGCCGCTTTCGTCATGCGGCGGTGCCGGAAGGCGCCCGTCCGGACCCGGACTTCTCCACTCCGGCTGCCCCTCGAGATCGGCCCCATGACAGGATGCGCAGTTTTCAGCATATAACGCGGCACCCTCGGTAATGTCGAAGGATGCCGGCACAGAGACACCGTTGCTTCCTTGCTGCCCGGGAAAGACGGCCCAGTATGCAGCGCCAGCAGCCAACAATGCGATCGGAACTGCGAGGAAGACGGCTTTCATGTTACGCGCACCCATGTCGTCATGCCCGACGCGGCATGGCTGAGCATGTGGCAATGAAACAGCCATTTCCCGGGATTGTCGGCGACAAAGGCAATTTCGCGCGTTTCGTTGCCACCGATTAGGATCGTATCCCGCATTGGACCAAGTGCGCCACCCACGCGCAGCTCGCGGAAATGCATGCCGTGCAGATGCATGGCATGCGGAAAGACCGTCTGATTTTCGATTTTAAGGCGGACCGGCTCGTTCAACGACAGGTCTGCTAGAGGATTTGTCGTCATCTCGGCGACGTCGTTGAGAGACCAGAATTTCCCGGCGCTGGCCAATTGGCGAAATCCCAGACGCTCCCCACCCAGCAGGGCGGATTGCATGCGCCCCATGGCTCCTCCGGCCATGACGAGGCGCAGGTCACGGGCCTCGGCGAGTTCCGGCATCGCCGAATTCGGGTTCGGTTCTAACGGAACAGGAGCGCCGCGTGTGGCAACGCTGGCCCTCCCGTCGACCGGGAAGGAAACCTGCGGAACCTGCTGGTCGTCATCGCCGATCCGCAGCAATTGTGCAACCGACCCCTCGTCGGCAGTCACATCTACGATCAGGTCCATGCGTTGCGCCGGCCCGAGGATCAGGTCGTCATCGACTTTTTTCGGATTCGCCAAGGGCATGCCGTCCAGCGCAACCGTCCAGCCTGCAAGACCGGACAGCGAAAGCAGAAAGACCCGCGCGCCCGAGGCATTAATAATGCGCAGGCGGATACGCTCGTTTTTCCGGGTGGGGATGGTGAGGTCATGGCGCCCGTTCGTCGTGACGAAATTTCCGATCCGTCCGCCGTGGCTCATCATCATCGGCTGATCGAAATCCGCAAAGTGCTGGCCGCTATCGGGGTCAAGAAGCCAGTCTTCCAGAAGAAGCACCTCTTCCCGGTCAATGTCCGGGCCGGTCGGCTCTTCGACGATCAACGCACCGCGAAGCCCGCGGGCAACCTGCTCGTACGAGCGGTTGTGTGCGTGATACCAGTAGGTGCCGGCATCCGGCGCGGCGAAATCGTAATCAAAGCTTTCGCCCGGCACGACGGCGTCCTGGGTCAGGCCCGACACGCCGTCCATGGCATTCTCGATGCGGATGCCGTGCCAATGGACCGAACTGGGTTGCGGCAGCGCGTTGCGAAAGCGGCGCTTAACCCGGTCTCCCTGCCTGACACGGATTTCGGGTGCCGGAACCGTGCCTGCATACCCCCAGATCTCTGTGGCGGGGTAAATACTCGGAAGAAGCTGTTGACGCGCCACGTTGGCCGTCAATTCTTCGATTGATCCTTGCGCAAGCGCGACGCCCGGCACAGCCAGGGTGCAGGCGGCCGCTGCCGTGCAGCGAAGGAAGTCCCGTCTTGTCTGTGCCATTGGATATCCCCGAAAATACGGGGGCTTAAGGCCCCCGCACCTGTTCATTTCGACGTGGCATTGGCCGTTTCAATCGAATCCTGATCGAAAAGATACAACGCCATCGCCTGACGATCCTCAGCGGTCAGAAACCGTGTCCCCTCTCTGACGACTTCGGCCATACTGCCACCAAAGGCATCGCCCGAAGGCGTGATCCCAGTCTGCAGCGCATAGGCAAGCGCCGAAACGGTCCAGTCATTTTCGGCCAGATCCCTTGCACGGATCGCGGGCGCCTTGCTTCCGCCGGGCAATTGTGAGTTCCCGGCAAAAGATGCCCCGATATCCCGGCCCCCGGCCAGATTTCTGGGTGTATGGCAAGCCCCACAGTGTGCCGGTCCGCGGACCAGTTCCCTGCCGCGGTTCCAGGCATCACTCCGTCCTGCGACCGGTTCCGTATCCGGGTCATAGAAGAACGCCGCCCGCCACAGTTTCAGCCCCCATCGCTGGTCAAAAGGAAAGCCGACCGCGTGCTCGGGTGCCGGTTCGGCGACCGGAGGAACCGTCTGGAACGCGGCCCAGAGATCGGCGATATCCTGATCGGAGAAGTTGGCGTAGAATGTGTAGGGGAACGAGGGAAAATATGGCTCTCCGTCGGGTCCGATGCCTTGCCTTACCGCCTTGGCGAATTGTTCTCGCGTCCAATCGCCTATCCCATGCTCGGGATCGGTGGTGAGGTTGGGCGGGTAGAACGTGCCGAAAGGCGTTTCAAGGGGGGCACCACCCGCTAGCGGTGCCCCACCGGCTTCGAAGTTCGAGTGACAGGCGATACAGCCGCTCGCACGGGCCAGATACGCGCCCCGATCGACATCGCCGGCAAGCGAAATCGGTGCGACGGCGCTGCCCACCGGCCATGCGATCACAGCGCCCAAGGCAACCGCGCCGAGCACGGCGGCCCCTGACAGAAACGTAATGAAGCGCCGCATGATCAGTCTTCTTCGGCCCGAAAGCGGGAATGGCACGCCGAGCAGACCTGCGTCGTCATGTTGAAGGCGCCGTCGGCCGGCATCGCCGCGATGTCAGAGGCGCTCATCATTGTCGATCCGCCCATCATCGAGGAACCGCCCATCATCGAGCCAGTGTCGCCCATCATCGAGGAGCCGCCCATCATGGATCCGCTTTGCATGCCGCCCAAGCCGTTTTCAGCAGCGCGTTCCAGGCCTTTTGCGTATTCGCCCAGTTGCTCGGCCAGCGACGCGAAGCGGTCCCAATCCGTCCAAACTGCGTTTTTCGCTTCGGACGGCATGCCACCCGAGCCTTCGGGGAAAAGCTTGGTCATCGCATCTCCGGAATGCTCCTGAAAGGTGCGCGCGGCGTCACGCAAGGTTTCGGCGTCATAAGCCACCTCGCCTCGCATCATCGGTGTGACGGCTTTGACCGCATCGCCCATCGCCGACATTGCGTCCATGCGTTCCTTGACGATGCCGGTCGCTCCGCCATGGGCAAACGCTGTGACTGCCGTTCCGGCGATGAGGATTGTGGCGGTCAGAGTGGTCATTTTCATCGTTTTGATCCTTCGATAGGTCTGCTTTTTCTGTTTTCGAAAAGTCAGGCCATCCACCGAGGAGGCGGAGGATCGATGTTCGTATAAGCGTTGGGTCTCCGAATTTCCGCAGTCTGGAGCCTTAATTCGGAGAAGATCGGTTCAAAACTCTGATCGAATGCCAATAGGAAGACAGCCGTCACTGAGCAGTCGAGAGCGGGATGGCAGTGGTCTAAAGCGGACGCAGAATGCGATGTAGCGTCTTCGTCATCGTGTGCATGTGTTTCGGACGCATACGAATGCGCCTCTTCGGAAGAGGGTGCTTCCGGAAAACCAAGCGTCGTCAGGAAAACGCTCAATGCAAAAGTCATCAGTAATTTGGAAATGTCCTTCCAAATCATCAATTGATCCCGTTCGCGCGCTGCAATTCACGGACATAGGCCGCGACCATTTTTACGTCGCCTTCTGTCAGCCCATCGATCCTCGGCATGTTCCCGAAATTCCAGTGATGCGCACGCACGCCGTTTTGAGCGGCCATGATGAACGCCATGTCCGAGTGATGGCTGGGTTCGTAGATCTTGTGCACGAGAGGCGGAGCCATTCCATTTCTGCCAGCCGCGTTTGCGCCATGGCACTCCACACATTTCGCATTGAACACGTTCTTGCCGAGTGACGCCTGCGCAGAGAGCTCCGCTGGCAGCTCGACCTCAACGATTGGATCGCCTTCGGCGATTGCGCTCGTGTCGGGCGGGGTCATGGAATGACCTACCTCCGCGTCGCTCTTTCCGAAGAATTGCCATCCTGCAACGATCCCGCCACCGACGATCACGGCTATTAATAGCCCGCTTAGTCTGTCCATGCCTGTCTACTTTTGCCTGCCTGCTCTTCAGATCAGTTTTACCTGCGTTCCGACAGGTGCCCGATCATAGACTTCTTCGATCTGCTCGTTGTAGAGACCAATACACCCGTTCGACGAGCGCCGCCCAATCTTGCGTGTATCCTGTGTGCCGTGGATCCTGTAGTACTGCCAGGAAAGATACAGAGCACGCGTTCCGAGTGGGTTCATAGGGTCTCCACCCGAAACAAATTCCGGCCACTCGGGATTACGTTCCCGCATGGACGGGGTGGGCGCCCAACTTGGGTTCTCTCGCTTTTCGACCACCTCGGTGTAACCGCGCTTCGTGAGTTCATCGGTCAGCGGAACCGACGTCGGATAAATTCGCATCTCACCGTCGGACGTCCAATGCTGGAGCGCTTTCGTCGTCGTATCAGAGATGATGATCCCCTTGCCCAGCGTCTCGAAGTGGTCGCGCCAGTCGTGAAGCTTGAACGATGAGATGTTACGCCGGATGACCTCTGCACGGACGAGACCGGGCGTTGCAAGTGCAACGGCGGTGGCTCCAAGCAATTGCCGTCGATTAATCCTGGTATTGCGTAGCGCAGACATGTGCCTCTCCACGTCGTTCTGGTTGGGCAACTTGTACGCGACATCGAAGGACAGGCAACCTGACAAACCCGCGAGAAATGTATCGGTTTGTATCCTTGACCTTGCCATGCGGTAAGGTCGGAATTGATCCGTGACCATTGAATGTGAGGAAATCATGGACAACCAAACGCCCAGTGGCAAGTCCCTTCAGGACCGGTTCATGCACTACGGCATGATGGCATGTTGTGCCGTGATGCTCTTGCCCATCGTGGGCTATCTCATCGCCGGCGGAAGCCTCGCCGGATTGTGGGGCAACGCGGCGGCATTCGCCCCGCTGCTGCTATGTGTTGGTGCGCATTTTGTGATGCACAAGGCCATGGGCAAGTCGTGCAACGACCGGCGCACAGCCGCCGAAACGGCGGAAGATTTCCCTGCGGAAACAGACGCCGAACAGAACGTCCTCGGCAGGAAGGCTGGTTGAATTGCCGAAATGCCCTTGCGCAATTGCGGGCTTCGCGGCGGCACTCGCCCTTGGCGGGTGCTCGACGTCGCTGGCGGATTGCATCAGGGACAATCCCACCCTGTCAACCGAACAATTGGCGGATTTGCTTCCGAAGGATTGCAGGATTTCCGACCAATCGAAATCCGATGTGCAGATGCTCGATTGCAAGGATGGCAGGCAAGGCTACGTATTCTCGAATGCTCTGATGGATTAGAAAGCAGCCAATGAACAGACGCTACCTGCTTTTCGGTTTCGGGGCCGCGGCAATCGGCGGTAGCCTGCCATTGGTCAGATGGTTTAGGCACCGGTTCACGCCGCTGCCCGAGTTTGAAATGCTCGCTGATCCCAAGGGATTTCGCAAGATCGCTGGCGGCGAATTCTCGCTTTCGGGAAACGTCTTTTCCGGGATCGGGGAAGATCGTAAGGCTGCCCACGAGCTTCCTCTGGATGCCGTCAGGCGAAACATATGTGGCTCGCTGTTTGGCAGTTCGAGCGGGAACACCGATGTCGTGCCAATCGCATCCTTCTCGGATTTCTACTGCCCATTCTGCCGGGTTCAGACAAAGCGCCTCGGAGAACTGGAAAGGGAGCTCAACGGCGAGGTGCAGGTGACATGGCACGAACTCCCGCTTCTCGGGGACGCGTCGCTGCTCGCCGCCAGGGCCGCGCTGGCGGCCGACCGGCAGAACGCCTATGTTCAATTTCAGGAACGCCTCCTCTCCAGCCCGTTCCGCGCAAATGACGCCTATCTGGCCGCCTTGTCCGAGGCGATTGGCGTCAATCACGACCGGCTCATATCCGACATGAACAGCCCTGAAGTGACCCAGCAGATCAGGGAAAGCGCCGCCTTGGCCAAGACCTTTGGCTTTGTCGGCACTCCGGCAATGGTCGTCGGCCGGACCGTCATCCAGGGCGAGGTCAGCGACGCAGTCCTTCGGAAACTCGTGGACCTGGAGCGGACCGAAAACTGGATCGACGCATGCTAGGTCTTCGCAAATTCATCTCCGTCCTGCTGCTGGCCGTCTTCTTCATCCCCCAGAGTGCGAACGCCGCATCGTCGGAAGAACACCGCAGCACTCCGATCACGGCACGGCTCATCACTGCTCAGGATGGCATACCGGGCGATACCCGGAGCCTGTCGGCCGGGCTGCATCTGCGGCTGAATGAGAAGTGGAAGACCTATTGGCGCTCTCCGGGTGAGGTCGGCATTCCACCCTCCGTCGACTGGAGCGGTTCGGAGAACGTCAAGGATATCGAGTTTCTCTGGCCCGCGCCGACGCGTTTCACGGCATTCGGCATCGAGAACTTCGGCTACACGGGCGATGTGGTTTTCCCCTTGCGGGTCTCCCTGGAAGACAGCAGAGGCCCGGCGACCCTTCGGGCGCAGGTCAAGTTGCTGGTCTGTTCCGACATTTGTGTTCCCGAAGAGTTTGCACTTGACCTGACACTTGAGCGCGGAACGGGCATAGACCAGGGCGCTGCAAACCTCATCAGTACCTACGCCGATCGGGTTCCGGACGATGCGGATGCCGGAGGCGTTCGGGTCGCAGAGGCTTTCATCGACGACGACCTCGAGGAATTGCTGGTCAGCATACGTGTCGATGCGCCGCTTCAAGCGCCGGACGTCTTTCCCGAGCTCGGTGCCGGGATTGCACTGGGCAAACCCGATATCCGATTGGGCGAGCAGAATCGGTTGCTTTGGGCGCGCCTGCCAATCCTTTCCGCGGATCCGGGCGCTCTTGAAGCACCGAGGATCACGGTAACGGACGGCGCAGACCGTTCATTCACCGTCCTTGCAGATCGTGCGACGCAAGAACTGCCGCCGCCCTTTCTGCGTGCCGCCACGAAACCCGATGTCCTCGAGATGGTTTGGATCGCAGCCATCGCGCTGCTCGGCGGGCTTGTTCTGAACGTTATGCCCTGCGTCCTGCCGGTGCTGTCGATAAAGCTGTCCTCGCTGGTTCGCCACTCGGACATCCCGAGATCCTGTGTCCGGACCGGTTTCCTTGCTTCCGCAGCCGGGGCGATGGTCTTCATGTGGGGGCTGGCATTGGTTCTCTGGGGGCTTCAAAGGCTGGGGATGAGCGTGGGCTGGGGCCTGCAATTCCAGAACCCGCTGTTCATCTCGATCATGATCGTGGTGTTGCTGATCTTCTCGGCGAACCTCTTCGGCACCTTCGAAATTTCCTTGCCGTCAAGCTTGCAGACCCGGCTCGCGGGCGCGGGCGGACGCGAGGGGTATTCTGCGGATTTCTTCACCGGGATGTTCGGTGCGGTCATGGCGACACCTTGCTCGGCGCCGTTTCTCGGAACCGCCGTCGCTTTTGCTCTGGCCGGGAGAGGAATCGATATCCTTGTCGTTTTCACGGCGCTCGGTCTTGGGCTATCTGCGCCCTACCTGGCCGTCGCGGCATTTCCCGGCATCATCACCTTCATGCCCAGACCGGGCCGCTGGATGTTGGCCGTCAAGCTGGGCATGGGAGTTCTTTTGCTGACAACGGCACTCTGGCTGTTCTGGGTTCTGGCTGGCGTCGCAGGAATGCGCGCCGTCTGGGCCGTTGCCGTCTTCTCCGGCGCGGGAATTCTTGTAGTGTCCATCCCGGATCTACGCCTACAGTATAAGTGGCCCCTGGCGGCGGCCAGCTTCGTTCTTGCCCTGGCCGTCGGACCTAACGCGCAGCAACCTGCAGCCCCACAAGACGCCAAGAAAGCCGCTCTTTCTTGGGTTCCATTCGACCGCGGCGAAATCGCCAGACGGGTTTCGGCAGGAGAGGTCGTGTTTGTCGATGTGACCGCGGATTGGTGCCTGACCTGCAAGGCGAACAAGGCACTGGTCATCGAGCGCGAAACCGTTCGCGGCGCGCTAGAGGCCGAGGGTGTCACCGCTATGCAGGCTGACTGGACCAGACCTGACGAGCGTATCGCACGTTATCTTGAGAGCTACGGACGCTACGGCATTCCGTTCAATGCGGTCTACGGCCCGGCCGCCCCTAACGGCATCGTCCTGTCCGAGCTGCTGACATCCACGGACGTTATGGATGCCCTTGCTCGGGCCGGGACTGCCGCGCTGGCGCACGGGAATGCCGGACAGGACTGAAAGCCTGCCCGGCCGCTGATCGGGGGGGTGTCATCCACCGAGTTGTTCCAGCGCCTCACGAACCACGGCGTTGCGCGGATCGTCGGACGGCATTTCCTCAAGAAGCGCCTGCGCCTTCTGGTATGCCTCGATCGCAAGGCTACGTTCTTGAAGAACGTTGTACGCGTTCGCCAGTCTCATCCAGCCGTCCAGATCCTCCGGCTCGTCTTCGAGGCGGGCGGCCAGGCGCGAAACCATGGACCGGATGAAGTTGGCACGATCCTCCTCGGTCATGTCCGCTGCCGCGGCAACATCGGCCGCAGTCGGTCCGGGTTGCTGTGCGCGAGCCATTGGCGGCTGAAACGCAGGAAAATTTTTCTCTGCGGCGATCCGATTGATCTGCTGGGCATAGACCTCCATCCAGGGGGCAAAGCTCACCTCTTCGTTCAGGCGCGACAAAAGCAGATCGTATGACTTGCGCGGTTGTTCCTGTTGCAGGAAATAGAGCGCCCGGAAGTACGTCGCCGCAGGGTTCTTCGGGTCGAGTTCGAGGGCGCGGTCGATGTGGCGCTGAGCCTTCGGGATCACAACACCATCATTGGCGATCACGACCGCCTCGGCCAGCATCGAGAATGTCGCCGATGACGCGTCGGGGCGCTTCGCGACAACTTCGAAGGCCGTGATCGCATTGTTGAGGCGGCCCATCCGCTGATAAGTTTGTCCCAACAGCATCCAGCCTTCGCTTGGACCGCCGTCCGGGTCAGTTTCCAGCCGCTCGCGCATACGAGAGGCAAGCTCGGTCACCTCTGCATTCTGCGTGCGCTCCTCCGTCCGCTCGGCAAAGGCGAGTGACGGAATATCGGGCGAACCCATGGTCGTGTAATAGACAACGGCGAAAACAGGCGCGAAAATCGCCGCGATCAGGATGCTCTTTCGTCCGCCAGCCGCTCCGTTTACGGGCGCGCTTTCCGACTGGCGAAGCGTCGACAGGATGCGCTTCTTGATTTCCAGCTGCGCCGCCTGTGCTTCCGCCTCGGAAATCAGTCCTCTGTCGAGGTCGCGTTGGACCTCCTGCATTTGATCGGCAAGGATTTTCGGAACGGTATCATTACGGGTCAGAATCCCGGCTCCCGCCATCCGGAGCGGGTGCAGGACGATGGCGAAGGCGACCAGTGCCAGGATGGCGAATGTGGCCCAGATCATGATGCGTCTCCTGCGTCACTTCTCTTGAGAAATTCGGAAACCGCTTTCTCGTCATCTTCATTCAGCGCCGAAACCGCTTCGGGTTTTCGATTGCGCGACAGGACAATCACGCCGGCCAGCAGGCCAAAGAGAATAAGGGCGACCGGCGCGAACCAAAGGGCGTAGGTCGACGGTTCGAGGGGTGGTTTCAACAACACGTAGTCGCCATAGCGCGCCCGGATGAATTCAATAACTTCGGCGTCGCTGCCTCCGGCAAGCAGGCGTTCACGGACAAGCAGGCGCAAATCCCGAGCGACGCCCGCGTTCGAACTGTCGATATCCTGATTCTGGCAGACGACGCATCTGAGATCCTTCGATATCTCGCGGGCGCGAGCCTCGAGCGCCGGGTCGGCAAGCATCTCGTCCGGTTCGACCGCTCCAGCCGCGATTGGAACGAGAGAGAGGGCAAGAGCCAATAACAGCCTTTTCATGATCCGGCCTCCGTCTGGATTGCGCCTGCCTGTTCCAGAGCCTGCATGAAACGGGCCTCGGCTTCCGGTCCCACGACCGGCCCGACATACCTGAAAAGAACGACGCCGTTCCCATCGACGATGAAGGTTTCGGGCACGCCGGACAGCCCCCATTCGATGCCGGTGCGGCCCGTCAGGTCCGAACCGATCCGTTCGTAGGGATTGCCCAGATCGCTCAACCATTTCGCGGCATCCTCGGCCTTGTCCTTGTAGTTGATACCAAACAGCCGGATGCCGTCCCGTTCGACCAGCCTTGTCAGAACCGCATGTTCCGCCCGGCAGGGGACACACCACGAGGCGAACACGTTCACGACGACGGCCCGGTCATTCGACACGAGGTCACTTCGGGACAAACCCGGTCTGTCGACGCCATCGACCGGACCGAGGTCGAACTCGGGCGCGGGTTGAGAAATCAGAACCGAGGGGATCTCGCTGGGGTCCCGATCCGGATTGAGCCCCCAGAGGAAGAACCCGCCGAAAATGACAGCCGCCAGCAGCGGCAATACTGCGATCTCGCGTCTCATGCTTGCTCCTATTCAGCTGCCACGGCATCGCTTGCCGCGGTCTTGGCGCGGCGCGGCGCGCCGACGCGCAAGCGGCGATCCGACAAGGACATAACCCCGCCAAGGACCAGGAGGGCAGCGCCGATCCAGATCAGGTTGACCAGTGGTTCGTAGAGAATGCGCAAGGTCCAGGCACCGGCATTGTTGACCTGGTCCGAGGCCGGCTCGGCGATCGACGTGTAGAGATCCCCGGCCAGAGTGGAGCGAATGGCGGATTCCGTCGTCGTTGTCTGCGCGACGGGATAAGTGCGGCGTTCAGGAAAGAGCGTGGTGACAAGATCCCCGTCGCGACGCACCGCCAAGGTTCCACGGTCGGCAAAGTAGTTCGGGCCCCGAACCCGTTCGACCCCCTGAAAGGCGATGTCGAAGCCGGCGATCGAGACCTCTTTGCCGGGTGCCGCGAAAACGATTTCCTCGCTTTTCCACGCGCTGGACCCGATCATGCCCATCATCAAGACAGCGACGCCCGTATGCGCGAGGGTCATCCCGTGGGACGCCCTCGGCAGGTTGCCCGCGCGTCTGACCGCGTCCCGAAACGGAACCTCGAACAAGCGGATCCGCAGCGCCCATTCCCGCAGTGTGGCCAGAAGAAGCCAGAGCGCCGCGAGGATCGCGAGATAGGCCATGAAGGGGCCGCCGTTGAGGAGATACCAGGAAGCGAGAGCGGCCAGCAAAGCGAGGGCCGCAACAAAGCGAACGCGTTGCAGCAGTCCGGCAATATCCGCGCGTTTCCAGGACAGAAGCGGACCCAACCCCATGAAACCCACGAGCAGCAGCATCATCGGAACGAAAGCTGCGTTGAAGAACGGCGGCCCGACAGAGATCTTTTCGCCGGTCACCGCCTCAAGGATCAGCGGGTAAAGCGTGCCGAAAAGAACCGACCCAGTTGCGGCGGCGAGAATAATGTTGTTGACCAGCAGGCCAGCCTCTCGACTGACGGGACGGAACAAGCCGCCGCCTTCCATTTCCGGCGCGCGCCACGCGTAGAGTGCAAGCGAGCCGCCGATGGACACGGCAAGTAGTCCGAGGATGTATAACCCGCGTTCCGGATCGACGGCAAAGGCGTGGACCGAAGTCAGCAGACCGGAACGGACGATGAAGGTTCCGAGTAGCGAAAGCGAAAAGGTCAGAATGGCGAGCAGGATCGTCCAGCTTTTGAACGCATCGCGCTTTTCCGTGACGATGGCGGAATGCAGCAATGCCGTCCCCAGGAGCCACGGCATGAAACTGACGTTTTCGACCGGGTCCCAGAACCACCAGCCGCCCCAGCCCAGCTCGTAATAAGCCCACCACGACCCGAGCGCGATCCCTGCTGTCAGGCTCACCCATGCGGCCAGTGTCCAGGGGCGGACCCAGCGCGCCCATGCCGGATCGACGCGACCCTCGATCAGGGCGGCCACGGCGAACGAGAAGACGATGGAGAAGCCGACATAACCGAAATAGAGCAGCGGCGGATGCATCGCCAAACCCACGTCCTGCAGCAACGGGTTGAGATCGTTGCCGTCCAGGGGCGGCGGAAAAACCCGCTCAAAGGGGTTCGACGTCAGCAATAGGAACGACAGAAACCCGACGCTGATCCACGCTTGGACGGATAGGGTGCGCGCCTTGGTCTCAGCAGGGATGTTCGATCCCAGACCGGCGACGCCCGCACCAAAAACCGTCAGGATCAGAACCCAAAGCAGCAAGGAGCCTTCATGGCTGCCCCATGTCCCGGCGACCTTGAACAGCATCGGTTTCAGCGAATGGGAGTTCTCGACGACGTTCCTGACGGTGAAGTCGCTTACAATGAAAGAATGCATGAGGGCCGCAAACGCGATTGCCACGAACAACACCTGTCCGATGGCCGTGGCCTGAGCGGACTTCATCAAGACAGGGATGCGACGCGATGCTCCAAGGATTGGCAGCACACTTTGCAAGAGTGCCAGTGCAAGTGCCAATGCGAGCGCGAAATGACCGATTTCCGGGTACATAGTTTTCCTTTCTTCTGCGCTCCGCATTTCCGCGACGCACCGGCGTATGAGGCAAAAACGGGCTTACTTCTCCAGAGCCGCTTTAAGACGCCTGTACTCTTCTTCGTCGATCTCGCCCTTTGCGAAGCGCAGTTGCAGGGTGTCCAGCGCCTTCGTTTCGCGAGGTTGAGCGGGCGTGTCCCGCGGCCTGACGACAACGAACACGATCAGGGCTATGACCGCGCCCCAGAAAATCAGCATTGTCAGCCCGCCCATGAAACCGAACCCTCCGCCCCACATGTGAGCACCCCAGGACCCGTCGGCATCAGCCCGCGCCATGCTCGCCGGCAAGACGGCCGGAACCGTCAAAACGTATTTCAGGTGTCTCATCGTTTTCTCCTTGAAGGCCTGCTGTGCCAGCGCCAGGCATTGTAATGACCGCGCGCAGACCGCCGCCTGCGCGGTTTATCAGGCGGATATCGCCGCCGTGGGATCGGATGATCGTACGCGCGATCGAAAGTCCGAGACCGTAGCCACCCGTCTCCAGCGATCTCGATTCCTCGAGGCGGTAGAACGGATCAAACACTTTCTCCAACTGCTCCTGCGGTATTCCCGGGCCGGTATCGTCGATGTTCAGCGCCAGTTCCGATCCCTCGACGGTCCAGCCGACGCTCGCGTCTCGACCGTATCGAACGGCATTTTCGACCAGATTTCGGAGTGCCCGCCGGAAAGCATTTGGCCTGACACTGAAATGGGTTTCGGGACCTTCGTTCAGCGCGAAACCGACAGCCATGTCCGAGCGCAA
This sequence comes from Mesobacterium pallidum, assembly GCF_019966535.1. Classification (GTDB taxonomy): domain Bacteria; phylum Pseudomonadota; class Alphaproteobacteria; order Rhodobacterales; family Rhodobacteraceae; genus Mesobacterium; species Mesobacterium pallidum. The sequence continues at coordinate 77,919 of NZ_JAIMID010000018.1, forward strand.
TGTTTCCAGAAACATGCGCAGGTCGACCGTTTCCGTTTCCTCCGTTCCGGTCAGGCCCTGGGCGAAGGTCAACGTCGCGTCCACCATGCCCTGCATTTCCTCGACGGATGCAATCAGGCTCTCGCGGGTATCGTCCTCATCGACCAGTTCGGCGCGGACACGCATGGCCGTGAGAGGCGACCGAAGGTCGTGACCGAGAGCGGCCAGCATCCGTGTCCGATCGTTGACAAATCGTGTCAGCCGCGCCTGCATCCTGTTGAAGGCGACCGTGAGGTCTTGAACCTCTCGCGACCCTGCCGCCGGTAACTCCGAAACGTCTTCGCCGCGGCCAAGCCTGTCCGCAGTAATCGACAAGAGGCGCAGGGGCCGCGTCAGGCGGGTCAGCACGAACCAACAGACCGCCACGAGCAGCAGGCCGGTTGAAATCACGAAGGTCACGAACGAGTAGAACGGCCATTGAAGCGGCGGCCGCTCGAAGCGGGTTCCGACGTTGAGCCATTCGCCACCCCGGATCGAGATCGACAGGTTCATTTCCACCGCGTTCAGTTCACCCCGCATCATGGCCATGTGCATCTCTGTCATTTCGTCGGACAAGTTGGGCAAGGGCCTCAGTTCACCTTCGACTTCGTGCAATTCGACACGAATGTCGCGGCTGTAACTGTCGTTCATGAGTGCGCGGATCCGGGCTTCCACGATGCCGCCATCCGAATGGCCGGTATGCTGGACGGCTGGCTCATCGGACAAATCGAAGCGGATCAATGGCGAATTCGCTGCCCTCAGGATCGACTCCTTGAGGTCGGTCGGGGCCTCCTCGATAAACCGCGCGACGTTCGCAGCGCGACCGGCCGCCTCAAAGCCAATCGCGGCCCTGATGGCCAGGCTGCGCTCGTCGGCGAACAGGAAAAAACTCACCACTTGCGCAAGAACAAGGGTCGCGATGACAACCAGGATCAGTTGTCTGGAGAGAGAATTCACAAAGCGGGGCATCACGGTGCCTCCACGACGTCGGCGGCCAGGCAGTATCCACCGTTTCGCACGGTCTTGATGATGCTCGGGCGCAAGACGTCCGGCTCGATCTTGCGGCGCAGACGGCTGATCTGGTTGTCTATCGTCCGATCCATCGGACCCGCGCTCCGCCCTGCGGTCAGATCCAGCAGTTGCTCACGACTGAGCACCATACGATGCCTTTCAAGCAGCACGGTCAGGAGTTTGAACTCGGACGTGGTCAAGGACGCCTCGGCGCCGCTGTCTTCGATCAGGACCTGGCGATCCGTGTCCAATGTAAGATGCGCAAAGCGCACGCGCTTGCCGCAGAGTGCGCCCGCCACGGGTTCTTCCCGGAAACTTCGCCGGAGAACGGACTTGATCCTTGCAAGCAGTTCGCGTGGGTTGAACGGTTTTGCCAGGTAGTCATCCGCACCGATTTCAAGGCCGACGATCCGGTCAGTGTCCGCACCAAGCGCGGTCAACATGATGATCGGAAGCCTTCCGGTGGGTACCAGCCGGCGGCATACCGACAGACCGTCTTCGCCGGGCATCATCACGTCGAGGACGAGCAGATCGTACTGTCCGGTCGCAAGTTTCGCGTCCATCTCGACAGCATCCTTGGCGACGGTTGTGCGCATCCCGTTCTTTTCCAGGAAGCGCGCAACGCTCTCACGGATCTGCGCGTGATCATCCACGATGAGAATATGCGGTGGCGGTCCCATGAGTTTCTTCATAGATTAGGTAGCCAATTGATTTCATGGAGTGTTTTGTAGCGGTTTGTATCAAGGCCGTCTCTTGCGACAGACGGATACAAATCTCTGGCTGCGGCGGCTTCAATTCCGATGTCTGAATGCAAAGCTGAAAGCAATATAGGCAAGCAAGCAAAGGAGGCTGCCATGAAACACCTGAGGAAACCCGCCATCGTACTGTCGGTTGCGCTGCTGGGTGCCGCGCCGGCGATCGCCGACAATGACCATCATGGTGACGCGAAAGGCCCGGCCGCGCAGGGTGCCATGGGGCCCAGCAGGTTCTCGAAAGACGACATGCCGATGGCCGGCGCTGATGCCCCGATGATGCAGAACATGATGCGCATGATGATGATGATGCACAGCGGCGGCATGAACCCGGGCGCGGGCAATCCCGTCGGCATGGGCATGATGGATCAGGACATGATGCGCATGATGATGGGGAACGCGATGATGGGCGCGATGGACGGAGGCATGGAGCCTGGCCAGATGATGCAATCCCGCCTGAAGGAATACGACGCGGATGGTGACGATGCCCTCGGCATCGACGAGTTCGCATCCTGGCACGCCGCCATGATGCGTGAGCAGATGGTCGATCGCTTCCAGCACCTGGACGCAGATGGCGACGGCAAGATCACGCCCCAGGAGATGGACAGCTTTGCAGGCCGTCTCAAGCCTGGCACGGGCGATATGGGCCAGCGGGGTCCCATGATGTCGGATCAGAACTGATCACGGGCTGGAATGCATGATACGTTCGTCCGGTCCAACGCGACCGGACGACGCCATGGAATGGGGAAACACCGAATGAAATATACCCACGACCGACTGCTGGAGAATGTCTCGATCGACGACGCGGACATGCGGATCCGGGCTGCGCTTTCGGACGCAGGTTTCGGCGTGCTGACCGAAATCGACGTCCAAGAGACGATGAAGAAGAAGATCGATGCCGACATGGACGGATATCGTATCCTGGGCGCGTGCAACCCAAGGATGGCATGGGAGGCGATCGGCCTTGAACCGCGCATCGGCGCCATGCTTCCTTGCAACGTGATCCTGCGGAGCATCGCAGGGGGAACCGAAGTCAGCGCGATCGACCCTGTTGCATCCATGGCGGCCGTGGACAACATCGAACTGCACAAGGTCGCGGGGTATGTCCGCGACATGCTTGTGAAAGCCGTGGATGCCGCCTGATACCGGAGGTCCAGACATGCCAGCCAAGATGCATAGGAGAACCTTTCTGGTCGGCGGTCAGACCGCTATTTTCGCCGTCCTGGCCGCCCCGCTTTCGGCGCAGCAAGGTCAGGTCCTGGCCGCGGGCGAGGCCTTCGACGCTCTGCTGGCCGATAAAATGCGAATCATCGACGTCAGATCGCGCGAGGAATGGCAGGAAACCGGTGTCGGATCCGGGGTCTGGCCCATCAGCATGCACGAGGGCCGGTTTGCGGAACGGCTTTTCGCGGCAAAACTGGTACGCGTCGGGCTACTGGAGTCAGATGCTCGGGAACTGGGCCACGAAGTCGAAGTCAACTGGACCGACGCAAGTGGCTGGTACTCCCAAAAGCGGACCGGTGAGACCCACGCGGCTGCGAAGTTCGTTTACGAGGCCGGCACGGGCCGGATCCTCGGGGCTCACCTGTTCGGGCCGGGATACGCGGAGCTGGCGAATATTGTTGGTCTCGCCATGCGTCTCGACCTGACCACCAAGGATCTCAAGAGGATGGTCAACGCCTATCCCAGCACGGGGTCCGATCTCGGATCGCTGCTCTGATTGGCGATACGGGGCATTGAGCGAACTATCCTATCTTCGCGCCCCAGAACGCTGCCTCTGAGCCAGCGGAAAAAAGGCAGTCTACGGTCAATGGCTTGTCTAGGGCTCGACGGCGCCGCTGGCGCAAGGCGCCATTGAAAGCCAGATGATGTCACCTCCGGATCGTGCCCCCCAATAGTCCTGGTGGTCAAGTCCAACACAGTTCGATCCATTCCTGCCCCGCCATGACCTTGAACGACGATATCGCCCACTCAAGATTTAATGCGCCACACCCGGAACCTTCCCTGACCGGTCAATTCCTGGATCAGACCTTCCGATTCCAACCAGGCGAGGTTCCTCTGAATGGCCGCGCGACTGGCGCCGGTGAGTCCTTCGGCCATGGGCGCGGTTACGAGCGGCCAATCGCGCAGGACAGAGATCAGGCGTGGCGGGGTGCGCCCCGACAAACGCGAGGAGCGTGCAATTGCGCGGGCTTCCCACGCCTCCAGCTGATCGATCTGTCGCATCGACCCGATGATCCCTTGCTCGGCCGCCTTGAGCCATCTTCCCAACCGCTCCTCTGGATCGGCACCGCGCAACCCCCCTGCCCCGCCGATCTGCAACGGCGCGAACAAGGCTCCGCCCTGCCCTTCAGCCCCCGACAGCCTTGCCGCGACCACGGCGCCTTCGAGGACATCGCCCTCGGGGCCAATCCCGGTCAATGGCCACAGGTGAAATGCGAAACACGCCCTCACCAAGGGGTGCAGACTCGACGTCAGGTCCATGACCGCGTTCCAGGCCGCGACCTTCTCCGTGAGCGGTTCGACGCCCTCTACCTCGTGCCGACCCAGAAAGCTCGCGAGGTCCGGCTCCGGGCCAGGACCTCCTGAAAGGCGCCGGAACGTCCATGCTGAACGCTGGAGGTCAGTGGTGTCCTCATCTGTCGCGCCCAGGCGCATCGCTTGCCAGAGACCCAGGCGGTCGACCGATACCCGGTCGCCCGACATCCAGCTGAACTCGGATGACGCCAGGAGGGCCAGCCGATGCCTCCACCCCTCGGGGCCGCGCACCAAGCGGTCATCCAGGGCTCCGAACCGGGCGGCCACGCGCGCCAACCGCAGGGCTTGCGATGCCTGGGCGGCTTCCCAGTCCGCAACCAGTGTGCGCTCGTCGGGCTCGGCCCGGGGCAGCGGCGGCAGGAAGTCGGGTTCGTCTTCGACCGGACCCGGCAGGAACCAGACGTCTTCTTCCGATGGCGCACCGTGATAGGGCGCCTCGGTGTCATCCTCCGATTCCTCTGGAAACACGGACTGTTGCGGTTTCATATGTGCAAAATATGGTGCTTTTGCACAGCACCCAAGCGAAATCTTGGGGTGTAGCCTATGACTCTATAGAGAACGCAACCACGCCGCCCAAGCTGCGTGTTCTCGTTGCGCTCAGCGCAAGGAAACCAAGGGATTTCTAACGAGCGCTACCACAGAGTCGCCCCTTGCATCCGTTTACAAACGGTCGTTTATTAAAGGTATATGAAACTGCAAACGGCCTGTCTTGATGCCTTTGATCGGCTATGCGCGCGTCTCGACCGAGGATCAGACCCCCCTGCCCCAGTCGCAGGCACTGAAATCCGCAGGCTGCGCCGAGATCCATGAGGAACAAGCCTCGGGCGGCAACCGCGCACGGCCCGTGCTGGCCCGCGTGCTGGACCGGATCGGCAAGGGCGACACGCTGGTCGTCGTGCGTATCGACCGTCTGGCGCGGTCGCTGTCGCATCTTCTTGAGGTGATCGAGCGGCTGGAGACGAAAGGTGCGTTCTTCCGCTCGCTCATGGACCCGATCGACACGTCCTCGCCGCAGGGCAAATTCACATTGCAGGTCCTGGGCGCCGCGGCCGAGTTCGAGCGCGCGCTGATCCGCGAACGGACCAAGGCCGGGCTGGCTTCGGCGCGCAGCAAGGGGCGGATCGGCGGCAACCCGGGCCTGCGCGCCCGTGATCCCTCCGCGCTGCGCAAGGTGCGGCTGGCGCGACAGGACGGCTACATGGAACGGCTGAACGAAACCGCGCAGGACTGGGTGCCTCATGTGCGCCGCCTGCGGCCCGACATGGCCTGGGAAGACGTGCAGCGCATCATCAATGGCCCCCTGCCCCGCGAGCGGCAGTGGACGCAAAGCCGTCTGCTGCGCGCCGTGAATGCCTATGTCCGCGACGGCTTCCTGCCCCAGACAGTGCTGGCCCGAGCCGGCCGCCGTGAGACCGACGACCGCCTTCCCGCCATCGTGGCCGCCATCAAGGGCGCCGATCCGAAGATCACGCTGCAGGAGATCTGCGCCAGGCTCGAGAAGATGCGGGAGCGGACGCCGCGTGGGCGGACCAGCTGGCAGCCATCATCTGTGAAGATGCTGCTGGAACGGGCCGAGAGGCTGGGTCTGCTTGATTGAAGTCGCGGGAATCGGCCGTTCGATTCTTAAGATCTGCAGTCCGTAGGCGTACACAATACATGTTGTGGCCACGACATCACGACCCACGAGCTGTTGAAGTGTGCCGCGAACAAGGCCACCCAACGCACTGATATTTAATGGTTTTTTCTCGTCAGAAATCGGCCATCTCAACACTCACACGCCGCTCAACGGTTTGGGCTGGATTTACTCACCAAAACTGTTAAAGTCCACAAAACAATAAAGACTTGAGGGCAGTGATGAGCGGGATACGAGCCTCTCAAAGATTTGATGTCATGTCCAAGCGGCTTGGTAGCCGGTTGCGTGAACACGCTCAGGAGACTTTTCCACCGGATGCCCAGAAGGGTCTCCGCCGCTTCGCGATGCGGGAAGCAGCCGATCTCCTACGGCTCAACCAGAACACCTTCCGCCACCATGTGTCAAACCTCGACGGCTTTCCCGAAGGCATCCTCGAAGGTGGCAACCGCCGCAGTTTCTCTGCCGAGGAAATGGTCCAGGCCCAACGCGTCCTTCTTGAGACGGGCAGAATCAAGCCCGATGAACACCCTCAAAGAAGAGCCGGCGAGCCGTGCCAGGTCGTGACGATCTTCAACCTGAAGGGTGGCTCAGCAAAGACGTCGACCGTTGCTCATGTTGGTCAACTCCTCGGCCTTCGCGGCTATCGCGTCCTGCTGATCGATCTGGACAGCCAAGCAAGTCTGACAAACCTGTTCGGGGTGACCCCTGAACTCGATCCGGACATGCCGACCTCCTACGATCTGATCCGATCGGAAGGTCCCCTGCCCGCCTCCGATATCATTCGCAAAACGAACTTCCCGACCGTCGACCTTATCCCCGCGTCCATGGACATCATGGAGTACGAATTCGAAGTTGCACTAAGTTTCCGACACGGAGCCACCACGTTCCACAGCCGGATCCGCGAAGCACTTGAGCCTGTCCTGGACAGATATGACGTGGTGATCTTCGACACCCCGCCTCAGCTGAATTTCTCGGTGATCTCTGCCCTCTTTGCTTCCACCGGGGTCCTGATCCCGCTCAACGCGTCTATGCTTGATGTCATGTCCCTGGCGAGCTTCCTCGGTATGGCGAGCAACCTGATGGGTGTCGTCGAGGCGCATGCTCCCGAACACGGTCTGAACTTCGTGCGCGTGCTGATCACCCGCTACGAGAATACCGATGGTCCACAGGTCCAGATCTCGTCTCTGCTTCGGACGGTCCTTGGCGATGCGGTCCTCCCGGCCGAGTTCCTAAAGTCGACAGCGGTAGGTGATGCCGCCAATACGCAGCAGAGCATCTTTGAGGTCGAACCTCGTGACGTGAACCGCAGAACCTACGAGCGTGCGATCGAATCCGTTTCGCGCGTGACCGACGAAGTCGAACGCGAAATCCTCAGCGCATGGGGGCGCAGCCATGGCGCGTAAGGTTTTCGGAGACTCTCTCAAGAACGCGATGGGCAATGCTGCAACGCCGGACGAAGGTGCGGATCTCGATCTGAAGCGCACGAGCCCAACTGTCGCTCGAGCGCAAGCATCAGTGCTGGAAGAAGACAAACACGCCACACGCCTGATCGACCCGAGCACTGTTCGGATGTCCGCTGTCATGGATCGTATCGATCCGAGCGATGGCCTCAAGGAACTTGTGTCCTCGATCCGGGAGCATGGGCAAAAGGTTCCCATTCTTGTCCGCCGAACCCAAGATGGCGCACTTGAGATCGTCTACGGGCGCCGTCGCCTTCTAGCCTGTCGTGAGCTTGGTCAGAAGGTGCGCGCCACGGTCATGGAAATGACCGAAGAGGAAGCTCTGATCGCCCAAGGTGTGGAGAACAATGCCCGCCAAGACCCCTCGTTTATCGAGAGGGCTCTGTTCGTCGCTGGCATCATTCGGGAACTTGGTAAAACAGACGAAACGCGCAAGAACGCCCAGACCATCGCCTATCGGGCGCTTCAGATCGACGAGTCGCTTGTCTCTCGGATGAACCGTATCGCAACGGGCATTCCGATGGAGCTGATTCAGGCCATCGGACCAGCACATGGCGTTGGCCGGCGGGTCTGGGAGAAGCTTTTCAGGCTGTGCGAGAAGGACGTCTCGAGAGCCAAGGAAGTCGCCCGCGAAATCCCCCGTACCTTGCCTGGCCCAGACCGACTTGACGCAGCGGTTACGCTGCTCACGGCCACCAAGACAACTCCACCCAAGGCTGAGTCAGGTGAGCGCGTGAAAATCGGCCGTAAAGGCAACCGCATCACCATTGATGTAGACGCTGATCTTGCCCCGCGCGTCGAAGAGGCCGTCCGAAAGCTGATCGGCGAGCTTCTTGACCGCGGTCAAGACGGCCCCGAGTGACGACCCCGTGTCTTGACCGCGGTCAAGACATCAAGAGCAACGAGCAGAAAACGAAAGGAGGACCGGCTAGAAAAGGAAAGACCCCCCGAAAGCGGTGCTTCCGAAGGGCCTCAATCAGTCTCGACACCTGATTGATACCCCCAAAACGAATCGAGTTCAACACCGCTCGCGGTGACCCGGGAAGCTTTTTCTTCCGAAACACCATGAGACATGTCACTCACGCACGAACCGCCTTGGCGGAACAGCCGACTATTGCCTGCCCGAACCCCTACGAACTTCTGGGGCCAGTACGGGTTCTACGAAAGGAGTTGAGCCTGACGAGCAACGACGTCACCGTACTGACGGCACTCATCAGCTTTCTCCCGCGCGACCAAAACCCCAACTCTGGTGGCACACAGCGCAAACTGACCGTTGTGTTCCCATCCAACGCCTCCCTATCAGAGCGCGCAAACGGCATCGATGAGAGAACGCTTCGCCGCTGCCTGGCGCGCCTTGAGGCGGCAGGACTCATCGAGCGGAAGAGTTCAGCGAACGGCAAACGCTTTCCTCTCCGCTACGGGGGCATCATCAAGGATGCGTTTGGGATCGACCTGGCCCCGATGATACAGAGCCACGACGCTCTCGCAGCCAGAGCATCGAAGGTGACGGAAGAGCGCGAACGCCTTCGCTCGCTCAAGGCAGAAGCGCTAGCACTGCGCGCTTCCCTCCTTCAAGATGAGCACCTCGATGAAGCACGGCTGTCTGCACTGGGAACGATCAGAAACCTGCTTCGTCGAGCAACCCTGACTGCCGACACAGTCTTGCAAATCATCGCTGGACTCCGCGAGCTCGGAGCCAACGCTGCACAGAGCTACGGAGAGAGCCATGGTTCAAGCGCTTCAGCGGACCAAGTGCAGTCACACGAACAAACCCTCAGCGGTGCACGCGCACGCGAAAGGTCCGCCAGGAACGGACAAAATGACCGGCAGATAGAGTCTGTAAAAAAAGAACATATAAAGAAAGACACACACGTGAAGCAGACCAACGCTTACAAAAGTGTTGGGGCACCGACCATGAACCGGGACCCTGCGAAAATGGCGTGGACGGACTTTTCACATGTGGCGGGCTTCTTTCCAGACCCACCGCGAACAGGCGAAGCCCTCAACCGCGTTCTCTTCGACATCGGTCGATTGCTTAGAATACGCCAAGAAAAGCTGATGCGTGGTCTCCAGCAAGCTGGGGCTGGACGAATTCTCCTGATCTTGGACTACCTGTTGGGGAAGGGAGAAGAGATCAGGCTGCCCGAGGCGTACTTTGAAACAATCATACGGGCATAGAGCATCCAGCTTGTACGTCTTGACCGCGGTCAAGACGGACGAGAAGAGGAAAAGGTTGGGGGTTTGAGGGGTGACGGGAAGTGAGATCGGGAGAGTGGCTTCCGGCGCCCGTCGTGGAGAAGATCTGATGGCGAAAGCAGCCCAGAACGTCGTCCTGTCCCCATCGCGGGACATCCCCTTCAACAAGCTCTTGCTGAGCCAGTCCAACGTGCGGCGCATCAAGGCGGGCGTCTCGGTCGAAGAACTGGCCGAGGATATCGCCCGCCGCGGGCTCCTGCAAAGCTTGAACGTCCGGCCAGTGCTTGATGCCGATGGTGTCGAGAACGGGATGTTCGAGATCCCGGCCGGCGGCCGCAGATTCCAAGCGCTGTCGCTGCTGGTGAAGCAGAAGCGGCTAGCCAAGACCGCGCCGATCCCCTGCATCGTGCGGGACGTTGCGTCGGAGATCCTCGCCGAGGATGACTCGCTGGCGGAGAACATGCAGCGTGTCGCCCTGCATCCGCTGGATCAGTTCCGCGCCTTCGTGGCTCTGCGGGAGAAGGGGCAGGATGAGGAAGCGATTGCGGCGGCCTTCTTCGTCACCCCGCAGATCGTCAAGCAGCGCCTGAAGTTGGCCTCCGTGGCCCCTGCCCTGCTCGAGGTCTATGCCGAGGATGGCATGACGCTGGAACAGCTGATGGCCTTCACGGTGAACCCGGATCACGCGCGTCAGGTGCAGGTCTGGGAGGCTGTGAAGAACTCCTGGAATAAGGAGCCTCACGCGATCCGGCGTATGCTGACCGAGACCTCGGTCCGGGCGTCTGATCGTCGCGCGGTCTTCGTCGGCGTCGATGCATATGAGGCGACGGGCGGTGTCGTCCTGCGTGATCTCTTCCAGGGCGACGACGGTGGCTGGCTGGAGGACCCTGCCCTGCTTGATCGGCTGGTCGCCGAGAAGCTTCAGGCGGAAGCCGGAGCGCTGGTTTCCGAAGGCTGGAAGTGGATCGAGGTGGCGACCGACCTTCCCTATGGCTACAGCCACGGTCTGCGGCGTCTGGCCGGTGATCCCGCGCCGATGACCGACGAGGAAAGTGCGGCCCATGCGGCGCTCCTCGCCGAGTACCGCGCGCTGGAGGAGGAGTACTCCGGCCAGGACGAATATCCCGAGGAGATCGATGCCCGGCTCGGTCAGCTGGAAATGGCGATGGAAGCGCTCGAGCAGCGGCCGCTGATCTATGATCCGGCCGAGGTCGGGCGCGCAGGCGTCTTCGTCACGCTGGATCGGGACGGCAGTCTCGCGGTCTATCGCGGCTATGTCCGGCCCGAGGACGAGCCGCGCGAGGAGACCGCGGTCCAGGATGGTGATGGCGCGGATGCTATGGGGCAGGGGGGTGATGTCGGTGTTTCCAGCTGGAAACCATCGGCGACCTCCGCCGGAGGCACCGTGATCACTTCGGGCGGTCAGCCGATCGGCGCGGATGCGTCCGAGGAAGAAGACGACGGTGTTCTGAAGCCGCTGCCTGAGCGGCTGGTCATGGAACTGACTGCCCACCGGACCCTCGCACTGCGCGAAGCCATCGGTCGTTCGCCGGACGTCGCGCTGACGCTCCTGCTCCTGAAGCTGGTGACGGACACCTTCCGCACCTCCTCCGGCTCGGGCAGCTGTCTCGAAGCCTCGGTGCGCCATGTCTACATGTCCGCGCAGGCGCCCGATCTGAGGGACAGCGTCGTGGCGAAGCTGGTCGATGAGCGTCACGCCGCCTGGGAGGCTGATCTGCCCCTCGGGGACGATGCCGCGCTCTGGGACTATCTGACTGTGCTCGACCAGGGTAGCCGTCTGGCACTCCTGGCGCATTGCCTCAGCTTCGGGATCAACGCACTCCATGAGAAGGTGAACCCCTATGGTGCGGGCATCTCCGCCAGCGGCCTGACCCGCCGCATGGCGCATGCCGATCTGGTGGCCCGCGCGGTGGATCTCGACATGGTCGAGGCGGGCTGGGAGCCGACGGTCGATGGCTACCTCAACCGTGTGCCCAAGGCCCGGATCCTCGAGGCCGTGCGCGAGGCGAAGGGGGAGGGTACCACGCAGCTCCTCGACCATCTGAAGAAGGGCGAGATGGCCACGGAAGCCGAGCGGCTCCTCAAGGGCAGCGGGTGGTTGCCCGAGGTCCTCCGCCGGACCGATCTGGCGGCGCAGGACGGCGAGGATCTCGCGGAAGGGCAGGGGGAAGATGTGGGCGAGCCCGAAGACATCGATCTCCCGGCTTTCCTGACTGCTGATCTGCCGGACGGCGACGCGTCGATGATGGCAGCCGAGTGAAATAAGCCATCCGAGGGCGGGGAAACCCGCCCTCATTCCAGAAAAAATATAGCAATATCAATATGATGAATGCGGCTACTCGCATTCGGGATGAGGAATCATGTCTGCAACGAACATCATCGACTCAGCGCCTCTCGGGGCACTGATCCGCTACACCGACGGCAGTCCCAGGCCGCCGGCGCGTTTCACCAAGAAGCTCGCGGCCTGGGAGCGCTCGAACGGCGTCGGCCGTCTCGTGAAGAAAGAGCCACCGCGGGTCTATCCGACGTGGACGGCTCCAGCCTCCTTCACGCTGCATGAAGGGAACTTCTCCTCGGACGGGGTGATCCTCGTCACCATCATGCGCAGCCATTCGGCGGACAGCCGGTTGGTCTTCGAGGTGGCGGAGGAACCGAAGGCCGGGCAGGTCTGCGTGCTGCTGGACTTCGGCGGCAACACCGAACTGCTGCATCTGGCGGAGTCCGTTACCGCGGCAGAGCTCTGGATTGCGCGGGAGGGCTATCGCAACGCTCGTCTCGAAATCGTCGGTGCCGAAGACGGCGATAGGGCAGGGGGCACGGACCTGGCCGCCTGAGTCCTGACAGTGCGTGAGGGGCTTGCCGAGGGGCGAGCCTCTCACCGACCACGAACCTCGTCCCGCGATGCCACGGGGCGCCACAGGATCCATCCCCAAAGACGAAGGTCTTCAACCAAGAGCCTGCCCGGGAGGCTGGCAGCGTTACGAGCATCAACAGGACAACCGGCTCCAGTCGCCAGAGCACCATCCCCCGCTCGCCATTCCCTTCCTTGCCCCGAATCCTGTCTTCGAGATCAACCCGCAAGGGGTCGGACTACGGGCGAGCCCGTGCCGCCGGGTGGATTCGGACGAGCCGAACGCACCCGGTGATGTCAGCCAGTCTTCGGGCCTGCGGGGTCCTGTCGTGCGGGGGATGGTCCCCCGCCTCCAAGACAGGAGCCAAACAGATGTCCCGCAAAGATGCTCACGCCTTCGCAGCCTCCCTCGCCGCCACGCTCATGGTCTCGATCGTCGTCTTCCAGGCAGGGGATGGAACCTTCGGCGCCGTCCCCGCCGATGAAATCGACGGAGACGAGGTTCAAGTGGTCGCTGAGGTCGACCCGTGGGCATGATGCCCACGGTCTTTTTTCGAAGGCTCGGCATCGGGGCAGGGTCCCCGATCTGGGCCTTTCCCCGGTCAACCGTTCCGGTCGACAGGTCGGAAGCGCCGCCAAGTGGTCGGCGGCACGTCCATGGAAGTCGCTTGATCATCGAAGGCGTTCGTCGGAAGCTGAACAAGACGGCGCAGGGTTCGGTGGAATGCTCTATAAATCTTTGATTTCATTATACGGTTCGTCGCTCGCGGGTAAGTCGGCTCCCAAAGACGACTTGATCTGGCACTTCACACCGTCCGACGACCTGCGGCAGTTCCGAGTTTACGCGCTCGATGCGCTGCAGCGGGCCAAGGTGTTCCTGCTCGATCACCAAGCAGCTGCCTACACTGACACGCTTCACGATGCCGTCTCCAAGCAGGCAGAGGAAGCTGGGGTGCCCGCCATGGCGATCCTCGGTGAGGTGAAGCTTCCCGGTCCCGTCGTTTGGGTAGAGTTCGACGATCGCGAGCTGGGCGTTGCACGATTTGAGCGCGCTTCACCTGTGACCCGGCACGAAGAAAAGCCTTTGGGGACGGGCCTGCGCGGCTACCTTCTGGACGACCGCAACGAGGGCCATCTGCGCATTACGATGTTCCACCGCCGCGAGAACTCGCGTGTTGTCGATCCGATCTGTGCGCTGCTCGTCAAGCGGACACCGACAGGACGGCTGAACTATGACGACGTCGATGTCGAGCTGAGCCGATCCGTGGTCGATTTCCGCGTGCGGAGCGGCGATACGATGGAAATGATCCAAGGCCGCCGCACGGTGCACCAGGTTGAAACCGGGTATGACCTGTTCATTCCCTACGCTCTGTTTGCAATGCTGGTCTCGCCGGATCTTGGCGGGATCATCCCAACGGAAACTGAAACCTTCACTGTCAAGGACACCAAGACTGCCCGAAAGTTCGGCAAGTCGTGGATCCTTGGCGCCCAGAAATCACACCTGACGATCCGGATCGGCCCGCAGGCCGCCGCGCACATGGCGGAAAGAACCGCTCGCCTCGAATTCGAGAGGCAAACACTCGAGGCGCGGAACGGCCCCGTTCGTCATTGGGTGTCCGAGCATGAGCGGCACTACCGAAGCGGCAAAGTCGTTCTGGTCAAAGGGCATCACCGGGGCCAAGCACCTGACCCCAATCTGCCGACACGGGTGATGGGGCCGAAACGCGAGGAGTTCGAGTTTGACCTCCCCAAGGTCGTCCGATCAAAATCCTAATGATCGAGCAGCAGACAGCTTCATGCGGCTAGATCGTCTTTCGACTTCCCAGCAGCCAGCGCGTCCACGAACCACTGCGGTTTGCGTCCCCGGCCGGACCAGGTGAGTGCCGGGTTCTCAGGGTGCCGGTATTTCGCCGCGGCAGGTGCACGGGAGGATTTCGTCTCGGTGCCGACAAGTTCGGCTAGAGAGTAGCCCAGATCCCGGGCGAGAGCTTCCACCTTGGCGCGGGCTTCCGCCTTCTGCCGATCCTCGAATGTGGAGATCGCCTTGGCGACGCCCTTCTGCATTTTCTTCAGCTCGCTGAGCGACAGTGCCTCGAGATCGTAATCAGCCATTGGTGCGGTCCGTGTCCTGAATGTCCCGGTATCGATAGCCCGTAGCGGCAACGCACCGCAACTCCCGGAAGGCAAGGGCAGGGGTGGCAAAGGCTGGTGATCGCCGCCGTCGTCCCCAGTGAGTTGCTTAACTGGGGGTCAGGCTTCTCCGATGGGCAAGGTGACAGGGTCTGGCCTGGGCTCCCCGCGCATCTCTGTCTCCTGGGCCATCCCTTCGACTGACAATCCCCTAATCCCGTTCGGGCTCCTGCGCGCAACCCCGCGTCAGTCCGGGCCGTGTTGCCCCTTCGGGGCTGCCCGCTCCACCCCGGTCCTCTGGGGGTTTCCGGCGTCCGTTCCGGCCACCGTGCACGCGTCACCCGACGGGATTCTTCCTGGTCTTGTCGAAGGGACGGTCCCGAAGACAGGACACACAGGAGCTTACCATGCAGAACATCGTCATCCTCGCCGGCAACATCGGTCAGACCCCCGAAGTCCGCACCACCCAGGGCGGCACCAAGATCACCAACTTCAGCCTCGCCACCTCCCGCCCCCGCCTCTCGGAAGGTCGCGTCCTGCGCGACGACAACGGCTACCGGGTCATGGACACCGAATGGCACCGCATCACCTGCTTCAACGGTCTCGGCAAGACGGTCGCGGAGCATTGCGAAAAGGGCATGAAGGTCCTCGTCCACGGCCGAATCCACTACACCAAATGGATCGACAGCATGGGGAACGACCGCTACGGCTGCGAGATCATCGCCGAGAAGGTCGACTTCCTGAGCCGCCCGAAGTCGGCCGAGAATGAAAACCCCGAGCTGGTCGACCGCGACGACGAGATCCCGTTCTGAGAACGGGGTCTCCCCCTCGGGCCCGGCGGGGAAACCCGCCGGGTTCGCTGCGCTGCTGCAATGTAGCTTCGAGCCGACTTTGGCCGATGATGCAATTTATTTGAACGGCAGCTATCTGCCGAGCAGTGCACGCATTAACGGGTTCGTCATGGCAATGTCGGGCATGCTTTCCGGTCGGTATGGAATACTGAAATTAATCAAGTCGTCGGACTCGCGCGAAGCTTCGACACCAATACTCTCAGCCATGTCCTCTAAGACATCGCCAATTGCCTCGAAGGCATCCAGATTCTTCCATTTCCCAAATTCGCTCCAAAGCGCCTCGTGCACTTCAATTAAGCGTTCGTAGAACGTAGCAAACCAGCCAAACTCAGACTCATCGGTGAGAGCAGGCGGATGCGTTTCTGGGGTTTCCTGCGCCGCTGCGGCACCCACAAAGTAGGATGAATACTTTAGCAGATCGCCGAGCTTGCCATACACTTCCCCTACAATCTGCCCAACATCCCCGTGGGTCCGATATGCCTTGATCAGCTCATAGCATTGGCCCCTGGTATCGCCCAACACCTTGACCAAGGTTTCGAGGTAACCCTCTGCGGGGTCATATCCGATAGAGCCGGCGATGCGGCATACTGCATACTCATCCCACGTTGCCAGAATTACCTGCCAGCGCATGTTGTCTAGGATATTGCTATGTGTTTTCTGAAGAAGAAACCCGGGGAAAGACCTGTCAAATGCTGCTGTCACCTCCACATGCGCGCATTCGTGCGCAACTAGATGAAGCGATTGCCAGAAGTATTCGGTTTCCTCCCCGGGTTCTTCTAGGATGCTGAGCGCGTAGTTCGCGTTAAGTACTAGATGCGTTTTGATCACACCGTCGCGAATTACCGTGGGTGCCATTGCAACACCGATGGCGACACCTTTGGTGGCGGTGAGCGTGTAGGTTGTCTCATATCCACGATCAAGATCAGCTAGTGCCTCGTCGTAGTCGAAGGCGACGGTGACGCCATCCAGGTTGGCTAGGTCAATGGATTGACTGATGACGCTGAGAACGGAATGCAACTTGTACATCGCCTCCTTAGCGTAGTCCTCATCTGCAAACATTCTGGCGGAAAACTGAAGATCGCTCGGAATCGTAACGCCTTGTGGCAGTTCGTCGGTCTTGCCCTCTTCATCCTGCATCTTGCTCACCCTTCACCCGCTAAGTCTGAGATTCCCCGCGCACATCTAGATATGGACACATACTGCGCTGGCACAACCGAATCTGGGTAAGAAATTCGGAGATGGCGCAGGCGCAGCGTGCGCCCGCTTCGTCCCGCATTGCTGCCGCTCGTGCCTCTTTTGAAGAGTGAAAGAATGGCTGGCTGCTTTCGCGACAGGTTGAAGGTTGGGAGAGTGGCTCCCGGCGCCTGTCACGGAGGAATGCCGATGGGTGTTGTGGAAGTTCTGGATCCGGTACCGCCGGTGCAGGCCGGTGGCTGGAAAGTGGATGTGAGCCGGGGCGAGCGGAACGGGCGAGTGTCGTCCGAATGGTTCAACCGGCCCGATGATGAGCGGTATCTGTCGCTCGACGACCTCTGGGCCAATGTGAAGGGCCGGTCTGAGCGCAGCCGCAGCCGGGTCGTTCAGACAGCCGATATCCGTGTCGAGGCTGCGCGCGACAGCGCCGAGCGATTGCACCTTGTCCTTCCAAAAGCGCAGGAGCCGGTTGCACCGACGCATTGGGCCTTCGGCCAGCTCGCCAGCATTATCGGCGCTCCGGCCTCTTACCTACGGCAGCTGCCCGCGCCTTTGGCGGGGATCAACCTGCAATACGGTTTGACCAACCACCGCGCCGAGCAGGTGAAGACCTTCGAGACCGAGGATGGCCGGACCGAACTGCGCGCCGTGACCGGTCCCGACTACGGTCGCATCCATGACTTCGAGCTTGTCGAGGCGGTGCAGCGCATCGCGGGCAATGGCACGGGCGATACGCGCTGGAAGGTGCCGGGTGTGCTGGATTGGTCGACCGGGGTCTACAATCCGGATGTCGAGATCAGCCGCGACACGACCACGCTCTACGCCTCGGACCGCGATGTCTTCCTGTTCCTGGTCGACGATCGCAATCCGATCGAGGCGGGCAAGCTGGCGGACGGCTCTCCCGACCTCTACTTCCGGGGATTTTATTGCTGGAACTCCGAGGTCGGTGCCAAGACCCTTGGCATGGCGAGCTTTTACCTTCGGGCGGTGTGCCAGAACCGCAACCTCTGGGGCGTCGAGGATTTCCAGGAGATCAAGATCCGCCACTCGAAATACGCCGCGTCGCGCTTCGCACATGAGGCCGCGCCCGCGTTGACGCGGTTTGCCAATTCCTCGCCGCAAGGATTCGTGAACGGGATCAAAGCGGCGCGGCAGCAGATCGTGGCGCGCAGCGACGAGGACCGCGCGGATTTCCTGCGCAAGCGTGGTTTCTCGAAGGCCGAATCCGGCAAGATCATCGAAAAGGTGCTGATGGAGGAAGGCCGCCCGCCCGAGAGCATCTTCGACTTCGTACAGGGCATCACTCGGCTTGCGCGCGACAAAACCCAGCAGGATGCCCGCCTTGATATGGAAGGGCGCGCCAAGAAGCTCCTCGACCGGGTCGGCTGACGCGAAGCCCGGCACAGCGACCGCCTGCATCCGCGGCGGTCGCGTTTTCCTCCTCCACATGCACGCCACTGGCCCCGTCCCGAGAGGGCAGGGGAAGTCGGTGTGCGCAATTCAGCGAGACCCTCATGACCCCCCAGGAAGAAACTGTCATCGTCGAGGCCCGCGACATCCTCGGCCGCTACCTCAGCCAGAACCCGGTCATCGGCAGCTGGCAAGCGCTGATGGACTATTGTGCGCTGACCGTCCGAGGTCCCATCGAGCGCTTCCATGTCCTCTATCTCGACCGCAAGAACCGCATCATCGCCGATGAGCTTTTGTCTACCGGCACGGTCGACCATGTCCCGGTCTATCCGCGCGAGGTGATCAAGCGGGCGCTGATGCTGAACGCTTGCGCGCTGATCCTGATCCACAACCACCCGTCGGGCGATCCGACACCGTCGGAGGCCGATCTCAGCATGACCGGGGAGATCCAGAAGGGGTGTAAGTTTCTCGGTCTGACGCTGCATGACCACATCATCGTCGGCGCGGGGACGGAACTGAGCCTGCGGGCTCTGGGCAAGCTGTGACGCGCCTTTCGGATCTGCCGCCGGCGCCCCCCCCGAGAAAGAGGGCGGCGGTTCGGTCTTTGACGGTTTGAAGCGGGGAGAGAGGCTCTCCGCACCGTCGGAGGTATTCCCATGTTCGACATTCCTCTCCAAACTCGGCCAGCAACGCAGACAACAGGTTTGCCGCCGAGCCTCCTGACCATTCTTGCAGATCAAGACTTGCCGTTTGCGCTCACGGCGGCTTGCCGTGCGCCCGCGGCTCTCATGTCCGGGCAGGCACACCCCAAGGTACTGGCGCGGTTTGCCACGCTGGCCGAGGCCATGCAGGGGGCAATCGTTCACGCCGAAGATATCACTCCTGAAGACACTCCGCGCATCCTGGTAATCCTTGATCGGGAGGGCCGCCTCGTTCTGGCCGGGGCTACCAATGATGGCGGGCTCGCCTGGTGCCACCCGGTCTCGGATGCCGCCGAAGCCCGCGCCGTCGTGTCCGAGGCCAGCCAGACCCGCGCGCAGGCCATGCGGGCGGCCGAGTGGCATGAACATGGCCTCGCGCGACGGCTGCGGCACCACGCCGATCTTCTCGATGCCCGTCTTGTCGATCCGCTTTGGCGCGTCTTCGCGTCTCGCGCCCTGCAGATCGCGGCGTGACGTCCAAGAGTCAGAGAAGGGCAGGGGAGGATGTGAGCCTACGGGGACGAGAGAGAGCCCGGGGTTCAGATCCTTTCCCCCATTCCGGAGTTTCCAATGTCCAAGATTGAACCCACCCTGGCCGCGCCGATGGCGCCGTCCAGGATTGATTTCGCCGCCGTGCTGGCCCGGCAGGCCGAGCGCGACGCGCGGATCGCAGCTTTGCGACCGGCCAACAAGGAGCGCCTCTTCGATGGCCTGACTGCCGCGGGCATCACCCATGTGACCGTCAGTTTCGACGGCTATGGCGACAGCGGTCAGGTTGAGAGTATCGCTGCCTACGCCGGCGAGACCGAGGTCGCTTTCCCCAAGACCCAGATCGCCTATGCCGTATTGACCTGGGACGACCCGGAGGTCGAGATGCGGGCGCTTTCGCTCGAAGATGTCGTGGAGCAACTGGCCTACGACTTGCTGTCTGACACCCATGCCGGATGGGAAAACAACGACGGGGCTTACGGCGAATTCTGCTTCGACGCGAGCGCTCGCTCCATCCACCTCGAGTTTAACGAGCGCTTCACCTCGTCCGAACTCACCACCTATGTTTTCTGAGGGCGGCGGCGATGGCACATCCCTATCACCACGCCCTGTCCTCGGTAAAAAAGTGGGGCGGCACGGTCGACGATTTCATGGCGGTGCATGCCTGGTTCGACCAGAGCAAGGAGATTACTGCGGACTTCCGGCACCGGGCTTTGCGCCACCATGCGGAGGGCATCTTCATGGCCGAGACGATCTTCGGGCAGACCCTCACGCTCTCGACCGGGCGCATCATCCCGACCCGGTGGGTCGGCGAGCAGCATGTGAAGGAAGACCTCGGCTTCATCCCGAGCTTCGCCGACTGGGTAAAGGCAATCCGGCCCGAACCCTGGATGGGCCGGGCCGAGCGGATCGAGGCCCTAGTTGATCCGCATCTCGTCTCGCCCGTGGTTGAGGTCACGTGACATGACCGATCCCACTTATTTAAGTCTTGGCTTGCCGCCGACCGCTTCGCCACTGGCAGTGGTTCGCGCGGCGGTCCGGGCGCTGCACCCCGACACACGCGCCGTTTGCGGCCTCCGGACCGCGCGCAAGCGTTTCTACCGGCAGATGCTCTGCGCGCATGCCGCACGAAAGTCGGCAGACGACACGCCAACCGGCTGATCGCACCCGGCCGACCCTTCATTCCGATTCAGTACCCGGCGTCTTGGCCGGGTCTTCCCCATTCAGGAGGTCCCCATGGCGGATTACTTCACCCATTTCTCTTGCCTCATCGACGTCGGCAGCCCCGGCAAGGCCGCCCGCGCGCTCGCGCTGTTTCAGGAACTCCGCGCTGCGGATCAGAACGCTGACGACCCGGAGGTCGCGGGCTTCGATCTCGTACGCCAGGATGCCCCCGAGGGCAGCAGCCTCTGGATCCATGATGACGACCACGGCGACGTCGACGCCGTCATCCGCTTCGTCTTGCGACTCGCCGCAGACCTCGACCTCACCGGCCTTTGGGGGTTCCAGTATGCTCTGACCTGCTCCCGGCCGCGGCTCGACGCCTTTGGTGGCGGCGCGCATGCCATCGATCTCGGCGCTCGCAAGTCCATCGGCTGGACCAGCACCCAAGAGTGGCTGGCCTCAGCACTGAACGGGGAGGACGCCGATGCCTGAGATCATCTGCACCACCATCTACCAGTTCCCCGAACTCTCGGATGCCGCCAAGGAGAGGGCCCGAAGCTGGTATCGCGAGCTCAGCCCTCACGATGATTGGTGGGACGCGGTCTACGAGGATTTCGAGCGGGTCTGTGAGATCCTCGGCATCCGCCTGAAAACCACCTCCGTCCGCCTGATGAGTGGCGGGACACGGGCCAAGCCCTGCATCTGGTTCTCCGGCTTCTGGAGCCAGGGTGATGGAGCTTCGTTCGAAGGCTACTGGTCCCACGTCAAGGGCGCCGCCGCGCGCATTCGGGACTATGCCCCGACGGATGTGACGTTGCACGGCATCGCCGACCGGCTGCAGGCCATCCAGCGGCGGAACTTCTACCAGCTCGCCGCCGCGGCCAGCCACCGTGGCCGCTACTACCACGAATACACCATGTCTGTGGACGTCACGCGCGACAGCCCGACCTGGCAGCCGCCGACCGAGGACGCGGAAAAAGTCGTGACCGAGACGCTGCGTGATCTGGCCCGCTGGCTCTACCGTCAGCTTGAAGCCGAATACGACCACCTTACCTCGGACCAGGCCATCGAGGAGGGAATCATCGTCAACGCGTATACGTTCACGGAAGGAGGGCGGCGGTTCGGGTGATCCTGCCGAGTCACTTATTCCCGTCGATCCACTTCGACATGAGCCCCTTGTCGCGGAAGCATTCGTCTGGAACGGCGCACCGTTTGATCCGGGCGAGCTTCTCAGCGAAGGCCACTTGCCTGGAGGTGGGCAGCTGGTCCATGTCCGATACGGGCTTCAGCCGGGCCTGAGCCTCGATCCAGGCGCTCAAAGATCGCCGGTCTTGCTGAACTTCCCAAGGCAGGAGCGTCCGGTTGCGCTGCGCGAGCGATCGCGCATAGGCGATCTGCTTGGGCGTTGCCGGCAGGGCGTGCGTGGTGATTTCCATGGTGGAACCCCCTTTCTGGCTTGGCTCAGAATATAGAACATAACAAGAACAAAATCAAGCCGAGCTTCCGGGACGCGTCGGATTCGAGAGGGAGAGAGGGGCCGGGAAAGATCAGGTCCGAGGCTGCCCGAGAGAGGGTGTAAGGGCCTTATCCTGTCCTTCATTCCGGAGTTTCCCGATGACCCATCTTGCCCCTGTTGCGCAGGCGTCCTTGCCTGCGCCCATTGTCCCGTTGGCAGCAAATCCTGCCCCTGCGATCGTTGCTGTTGCCGAAGCGCTGCAGCCCGATCTGGCGCAAGGGCTTCAGATCGACGCGCTGCGCCTCCGCCGCGAGATGGAACATGCCTTTGGCGGTTCCGATGCGACCGGTGCTTGGGACTGGAAGCTCGCCTATGAGGCGGGCGAGGTGGCGCTGATCCTCTTTCTGCGAAAGTTCGGTCGGGCGCTGCTTGCGCGTGCCGGCTCGCCTGCGGCGCTCTTGCCGATCCTCGCCAAGGTGGCAGGCCTCTTGCCCACGCACACCCGGCGGTCGGAAGAGATGGAGCGCTTTCAGCAATTCTCGACGCCGCTGCCCATGGGGCTCGCGGCTGTGGCGGCAGCACAGATCACGCCCTATGATCTTGTCCTAGAGCCGTCTGCCGGGACCGGGCTTCTGGCGATCCTCGCCGAGATCGGCGGCGGCACTCTGGCTCTCAACGAGTTGGCGGACACCCGCGCCGACCTTCTTCGCTTGCTGTTCCCGGGCCGACCGGTCACGGGGTTTGATGCCGCGCAGATCGACGATCATCTCGATGCCTGCTCAAGCCCGAGCGTCATTCTGATGAACCCGCCCTTCTCGGCCCAAGCCAATGTCGATGGTCGGTCGACCGAGGCGACGGCCCGACATCTGCGCTCGGCCCTTGCGCGCTTAGTTCCCGGCGGACGGCTCGTGGCCATCACAGGGGCCGGTTTCGCGCCGGATGCGCCGGCCTGGGCCGATACTTTCGGCCGTCTGACCGAGACGGCCCATCTCATCTTCACCGGCGCGGTGTCGGGCGCAGCTTTCGCCAAGCACGGCACCAGCTTCGAGACGCGGATTTCTGTCTTCGATAAATGCCGCGGCGGTGAGCCGGGCGGCATCACCGCTGACCTGCACCAGCCCACGTCCCCGGACGTAGCGCATCTGATGTCCAGGGCCACTGCAGAGGTTCCGCCGCGCCTCGAACTGGATCCAGCTCCTGCTGCGGGGCAGGGCCATTCTTCCCCCTTTCCGGGAAATTCTCACCTCACCACCCGCAAGACCGTCAGCCGATCCCGCGCGACCTCTGCGGCTCAGCCGGCGAAATCAGAAACCCGGTTCGAAGCCGAGGAGCTAAACTACGCAACTCGCGACGCCGTCGGGGACGCGGATGCCGCACGGCTGTCCGACGCGATCTACGAGACCTTCCACCTGCAGGCGATCGAGATCCCTGGCGCGGCCCAACACCCGACCAAGCTTGTGCAATCGGCCGCCATGGCCTCGGTCGCACCGCCGAAACCCAGCTACCGCCCCAAATTGCCCGCCGCCGTCCTGCGCGACGGCATGCTGTCCGACGCGCAGCTTGAGACCGTCATCTACGCGGGCGAAGCCCACTGCGCATACCTCGCCGGGTCGTGGGCCGTCGATGAGACCGGAGACGTGGTCGCCGCTGCACCGGAGGACGCCGCTGACGCCGTCCGCTTCCGCCGCGGCTTTTTCCTGGGCGATGGCACCGGAGCGGGCAAGGGCCGCCAGTCGGCCGGGATCTTGCTCGACAACTGGGCCAGAGGAAGACACAAGGCGCTCTGGATCTCGAAAAGCGACAAGCTCCTCGAGGATGCACAGCGCGACTGGTCGGCCCTTGGCCAGGAGCGGCTTCTGGTCACGCCGCTCTCGCGCTTTGCCCAAGGCCGCGACATCCCGCTTACCGAGGGCATTCTCTTCACCACCTATGCGACGCTGCGTTCGGAAGAACGAGGCGGGAAGAAATCCCGCGTCGACCAGATCGTCGACTGGCTCGGGGCAGATTTCGACGGGGTGATCCTCTTTGACGAAAGCCATGCCATGGCCAACGCCGCCGGCGGCAAAGGCGAGCGCGGTGATACCATGGCCTCGCAGCAGGGCAGGGCGGGCCTGCGCCTTCAACACAAACTTCCGAATGCCCGCGTGGTCTATGTCTCGGCCACGGGCGCGACGACGGTCCACAACCTTGCCTATGCGCAGCGTCTCGGTCTCTGGGGCGGGGAGGATTTCCCGTTCGCGACCCGGTCGGAATTCGTCGAAGCCATAGAGGCTGGCGGTGTCGCGGCGATGGAGGTCCTGGCCCGCGACCTCCGGGCGCTCGGCCTCTACACCTCCCGATCGCTCTCCTATGACGGTGTCGAATACGAGATGCTCGAACACGCGCTCAGCCTCGAGCAACGCGGCATTTACGATGCCTATGCTGGGGCCTTCGCTATCATCCACAACAACCTGACCGCGGCGCTGGTGGCGGCGAACATTTCCGGCGCGGCCGACGGGCCTGGCGGGTCAGGCACGCTGAACCGCCAGGCCAAGTCCGCAGCGCGGTCAGCCTTCGAGAGCGCCAAACAGCGCTTCTTCGGCCATTTGCTCACCTCTATGAAGACCCCCACGCTTATCGCATCCATCGATGCCGATCTGGCAGCGGGTCACGCGGCGGTCATCCAGATCGTCTCGACGGGTGAGGCGCTGATGGAACGCCGCCTGTCGGAGATCCCGACCGACGAATGGAACGATATCAGATGCGACATCACGCCCAGGGAGTATGTCCTGGACTACCTCGCCCATTCCTTCCCGGTGCAGCTCTACGAGCCTTTCACCGACAGCGAGGGCAACCTCTCGTCGCGCCCCGTCACGCGCTACGGCCAACCGGTGGAGTGCCGCGAAGCCGTCCGGCGTCGTGACGCGCTGATCGAGAAACTGGCTTCGCTTCCGCCCGTGCCGGGTGCACTCGACCAGATCGTCCAGCGCTTCGGCACCGCTCTAGTGGCCGAAGTCACCGGGCGTTCACGGCGCATCGTGCGCAAGGGCGAAGGGCAATCGGCACGGCTCGTGGTGGAGAACCGGGCCGGAGCCGCGAACCTCACTGAGACCCAAACCTTCATGGATGACGAAAAGCGTATCCTGATCTTCTCGGATGCCGGGGGCACGGGGCGCAGCTACCACGCCGATCTTGGGGCGAAGAACCAGCGCTTGCGGGTCCACTACCTCCTGGAACCCGGCTGGAAGGCAGATGCGGCGATCCAGGGCCTCGGGCGCACCAACCGCACCAATCAGGCGCAGCCGCCGCTGTTCCGGCCGGTCGCCACCGATGTGAAGGCGGAAAAGCGGTTCCTCTCGACCATCGCGCGTCGTCTCGACACGCTTGGCGCGATCACCCGCGGCCAGCGCCAGACTGGCGGGCAAGGGTTGTTCCGACCCGAGGACAACCTCGAGTCGCCCTACGCCCGCGACGCCCTGCGCCAGCTTTACCGCCGCATCTATCGCGGCGATCTGGCGGGCTGCTCGCTAGGGGCCTTCGAGGATGCCACTGGCCTCGGCCTGACCGATGACAACGGGCTGAAGGACGACCTGCCGCCGATCACGACCTTCCTCAATCGCCTGCTGGCGCTGACGATCGACATGCAGGCCGTGTTGTTCGCGGGTTTCGAAGAACTCCTCGACCAACGGATCGAGGGCGCCATCGCGGCCGGAGTCTACGACATCGGGCTCGAGACGCTGCGCGCCGAGAGTTTTTGCGTGACCGACGCCCGGGTGATCTACACCCATCCCCGCTCCGGTGCCGAAACCCAACTCCTCACCATCGCGGAAAAGCGGCGCAACACGCCGACTTCTCTCGCGGATGCGCTCGATTGGCTGGACGACCCGAAGGCGCGGTGCCTCATCAACAGCCGTTCGGGCCGGGCTGCCGTGCAGGTTCCTGCCACCAGTCACATGCTGGACGATGGGACCATCGAGCCGCGCCTGCGCCTGATCCGCCCGCTTGATGCCAGCACGGTCCCGGCCAAGGTCATGGAGGACACCCACTGGCTCGAGGCCGACCGCGCGGCCTTCACTGCGGCGTGGACTGCGGAACTGGCCGAGGTGCCGGAGTTTTCGAACTCCACTCTGCACATCGTGGCAGGTCTGCTGCTGCCGATCTGGAAGCAGCTTCCCCAGGATGAAACCCGCGTCTACCGCCTGCAGACCGATGACGGGCAGCGCATCATCGGTCGCCGCGTCTCGCCTGCCTGGGTCGCGACCACGCTGGCCGCCGATGCGCCCAAGCTCTCGGCCGCGCAGGTCCATGCCCTCGTTCTGGAGGGCAAGACCGTGGTGTGCCTGTCCGAAGGGATGGAATTGCACCGCTCGCGCGTCATGGGCGCGAACCGGATCGAACTCTCGGGCTTCTCGGAGGCAGCCAAGGATCGGCTCAAGGCCGATGGCTTCTTCTCGGAGATTATTAGCTGGAAGCTTCGGCTGTTTTGCCCGACCGATGCTGATGGCGTCGCGATACTGGATCGTCTGCTTGCACGTTGTCCTGTCGCAAGGCCACATGATCGCGGAGGCTGTTGACCCATGTATTCCGAGACCGAAGACCTCGTGCGCGATCTGGCAGAAAATGCCGAAGGCGTCTGTCGTGCCTACCTTCCCGCCGGACGGCGGGAAGGATCCTACTGGATCGTGGGTGACCTGCAAAACAATCCTGGCCGCTCGCTCTTCGTGCGGCTGACCGGGCCTGCATCAGGGCCGGGTGCTGCCGGCAAGTTCACGGACGGCGCCACGGGTGAGCATGGCGATCTCCTCGACATCATCCGCGAGCGGACGGGGATCACGCGCTTCCCCGACCTTCTCGCCGAGGCCCGAGCGCATCTTGGCCGTCCGCAGCCGGTTCTCCCTGAAACAGCCGGTCCGAGGAAGACCAAGCGCCCGGGTGGGACACCAGCGGCCGCGTCGCGTCTGTTCGCGGCCTCGAAGCTGATCGCGGGTACGCTAGCCGAAACCTACCTCCGTTCCCGGGGCATCACCCAATTTGGGTCGGGCGGCGCCATTCGCTTCCACCCGAAGTGCTGGCATCGGGAAGAGGGGCAGACCCGGAGCACCCCCGGACCGGCGATGATCGCCGCGGTCACCGATGGAGCAGGGGCCCTGCAGGGCGTGCATCGCACCTGGCTGGCACCTGACGGAAAAGGCAAAGCAGATGTCGATCCGCAGCGTCGGGCTATGGGCCACCTCCTCGGCAATGCTGTCAGGCTGACCTCGCAGGATGACATCCTCGTCGTCGGCGAAGGCATCGAGACCATGTTGTCCCTGTCCGAGGCGATCCCCAGCCTGCCCGTCTGGGCGGCGCTCTCGTCCGGTCACCTCGGGGCCGTTCGCCTGCCGGAGGGGCTCAAGCGCCTCTACATCGCCATCGACCGCGATCCGGCCGGGCAACGAGCGGCGGAGAGGTTGAGCAACAGAGCCACCGAGTTCGGGGTCCCTGTGAGGCTGCTGGAACCGCAGCTCGGGGATTTCAACGATGATCTTCGGGCGAACGGCAGGGACGCGCTGCGCCAGCATCTGGCAGGTCAGATCGGACCAGAGGATCGGCATCGCCTGCCGGGCTGAGCTGCATCGCGCAGGGGGGTCTGGGAGTGCGGGGCAGGGGGCTGCATCCCAGCCGTGGCTCTGGATCGTCGTCCTCACCCCATCCCGGGCCTTGCGCATCCACCCGTCAGCCCTGCGCGGCCTTCAAGAGATGGGCAGGCCGTCAAAGCGGTTGCCCCTGCAAGGTCGGCAGGGAAGCTATTTCCGCCGGCGGCAAAGCCGCCTTTGCATCGCGAGACAAATAGCTTCCCTGCCGACCTCCTCCACGCTGTTCCGGCCCCGGTGAAGCCGGGGTGAAGAGGCAACCGCCCCGACGGCTCGGGTCTGCCCATGAAGGCCGCGCGGGATGACGCGCGGACGAGACAGGCCCGGAGGCAAGAAACCGATGACGATCCATATCCACGACGACGCGTATGAACCCGCCCATAGCGCATCCCAGACCGCCCATGCGCTCGACGAGCTCCAGCTCTACGGCTATCGCCCATTTGACGAGCCCGATCCGCGCCCGATGCCCGATGGGCAGCGCCTCGCCGTCGCCGTCGCCGACATCTTCGACGCCCTCGTCGCGACCCTGGAAGACACCCGTATGGAACCCGACCTCGAAGAGGTGCTCTGGGGCCAGGTCAACCTCTTCCACCGCGCCACGGCCCGGATCGAGCGGACGCTCGATGAGAACGAGCAGGCGCAGCGCCGCCTCCAGCGCGAGCAGGACGGCTCCGAAGTGAAGTCCGTCGAACTCGAGCGCCTGACGGCCGAAGGCCTGACTCTCGTTGAACGGCGCAACTGCATGGATATGATGCGCGATCATGCCGCATCCGAGTTCGTCCATCACACGGGATCGACCTGGCGCCCCCGCACCGGATCAATCGTGAACCGCCAGCACATGACCGCCGCCCTGATCGACAGCCGCGACTTCCTGGCCGCCAAGCGCCGCGCCGAGACCGAGGTAATGCTTCCCGCAGGCCCCAAGGTCGCCCTCACCGGCGGGACCGATTTCAACGATCACCGCCTGATCTGGGGCAAGCTCGACCAGGTCCGGACCAAGTATCCCGACATGGTCCTCCTGCACGGTGGCAGCCCGAAGGGCGCAGAGCTCATCGCCGCCAAATGGGCCGAAGCCCGGGGCGTGACGCAGGTGGCCTTCAAGCCCGACTGGACCAAGCACGCCAAGGCCGCGCCCTTCAAGCGCAACGACGCGATGCTGGATGTGCTCCCGGTCGGGGTCCTCGTCTTCCCCGGAACCGGTATCCAGGAAAACCTCGCCGATAAAGCCAAAAAGCTGGGCATCCCGGTCATGAAGTTCGAGAAGGGGGCGTGAGCCCCCGACTTTAATCCGGGACAGAACATTGTGGAAACGTCGAAGAGCGCTTGATATTGTGGTTTGTAGAGAGGCGCCAACAACATGTTCGACATATCGCGGCAAATGGAAGTGTTCCCGACGACGGTCGATCTCAAGCGGATCGACCCGTCTCTCAACATGCGCCGCTTCTATCGAATGAGCGTTCAGCCGGACCTGTTTGGCGGCGCATGCCTTGTGCGGGAATGGGGCCGTATCGGGTTTCGAGGACAGATGCTGATCGAGCAACACGATGACGAGGGCAGGGCGGTCAATGCTCTGTTGAAGCTGTCGGCGACGAAGAAGCGGCGAGGGTATAAGTTGCCGACCGAACGTTGAGAACGGCCCGCAGTCGCCGTTCATTGGCCTAGAAAGTTACTGCGGTGCGGTCCGCCAGACCGGACTTTCGCTGCGGCCGCGAAATCGAGCGGTCGGCGAATGGTAGTGCAGCGGGACAAAGTGCGACGATCGAATGCCAGGCGTTTTCTCAAGGCAGTGCCTTATCGCGATCGCCAAGGTGACGGGAAAGGACCGATGGGATATCGAAGCCATGCTGGCGCGTCTGGCTCCTAAGCCCATGAACAAATGAAATCAAGCTGTCCGCCTGCGCCGCTCTGCGAAAGGGTATGATCGGGCGGGAGGCGATCAGCTCAGCCGTCATCAGAGTTTGGCCAGTTTCCACCGGTGCGAAGGTCATCGACGCTCATGGTGTCGGCGGGCGCTTGTATGGAGATGCGCCAGTCCTTGGTACGCGCTGATGAGAACTCGACACGCTGTATCCCGACATCCCCATCCCCATTGTAACGAAGCTTGCGCGCCTCTTCGATGGTTACGAACTCGGGCTCGATCCACCTTGCTGTGCTGAGGAAGACGAATCCTAGGCGCGCAGGGCCATTCAGTGTGTCGATGGTCACGGTGCCTGGATATCGAATACGTGCCGTTCGGGTGATCGGCGGTGCGGCCTTCTCGATTTCAGCATAGGGATCGAGCGAGTTCTGAACTTCGCGCCAGATAGAGTTGATCGACCAACTCGACCCGGCCTCGCCGTGGAAAATCGGGGCCGAAAGGTCGGTGTCGCTAGGCAGGACATAGTCAATTTCGTCTGGCTCGGGCCGGACGTCCTCCTCGTTCGGGCGATAGGTCCGAATGCCGACACCTGTACAAACGCAGCCTTTGTGCCAAAAGATGACCACGTCCAGGCCAAGAAGAGGATTTAGGTCCTCGGCTTGCACGTCTGCGATGCGCCGCAACGTGATCCCGAGGTGCTGCGCTACCGTCTCGGCCTCCGGCGAAAAGCCGGAATGACTCACCGCGATCGTATGATCCGCGCCGATAGACGAGCGCTTGGTGGCCAGTTGCTCGAGCCAAGTCACGTCCTGCACCTTGGTTCGGCGTCGGCACTCTATCGTAATCAGCATTTCCGCCGTGCCGGCCTTAGTGCGAATCGTCGCGTCCACTTCTCGGAGGCGACCCGTGAGTTTGCACCGGATACGATCAGGCGACTTGACGACAATTCCTTGCGGCCCGGCGTCGGCTTCAATCCGGGCGATGAGTTTCTCGAACTCGCGCCACTGGGCATCGTTACGACGCTGGGCGGTCACTTCGCCTCGCTCCCTTTGGAACTTGCCTCAAGGAACATCGGGAAGAAGCTCCTTTGCCGCTTGAGCTTCAGGACGTCGCCAACGCCGATGGCATTCGCGCTGCGGCGCTCGCCGCCGCCCGGGGTGATGACCGCGATGTCTGGGTTTTCGATGATTGCGCGGTGAACGTCGTCGGTGTGTGCAGGCGTGGCATTATAGATGCCCTCGTAGAAGTCGCCGACGCCGATGGCATCACCCGACTCGGAGATCAGCCGGGGGATGTCGGCGAGAAGCTGTGTTCGCGCAGTTTCGCGGCCCGATAGGTCGAACAGATAGAGCGCTCCTCCATCATGACTTGGATCGTAGGATAGCATGTTGAGGCCTGAGCGGCCGAAATGCGCTTGTGCCGTGCTGTTCTGATGGAGGACATTGTTGTAGACCTGACGCGCGCGATAGATGTTGGCGAAGTGGATCATCCAGTAGCGCCAACCGCCTGGATTGTTGATTGAAAAGGGGCTGACGAAGGGAGCGCAGGTTCGGAATGTCTCGAACACCAATCGCTCGGCGGCGCCGAGCCAGCTATGTTTGCTCATCGCCCCGTTGAAAACGTCAAGCTCGGCGGGTTCGATGCCGAAGGGTCGGAGCTGGGCCGCGAGCTGAATGGGTTTGGACTTCTGTAAGAACGACAGCAAAGCTTCGATCGCGAAAGTATAGAAGATTTCCACTGACGGGTGCGCGCGCATTATGTCGAGCAGCGTCGCATGCTCGACATGGCGGTGGCCGCACTGGTCGAGGTTGAACAGAACATTGCGATAGCGCCCCTGTTCCAGAAGCTGTTTCATCCGCGGATAGCCAGCCTCGAACGTATCGGTCATATACTCGATACGAAGGTGCAAGCGGCGGCCATTTTCGGTAATGTCGCCCAGCAGTGGTGCGATGTTCCCCTTCAATACCTCAATCGCATCACGGCTATGATCGTTGAGGACGAGCAGGCACTCGATCTCGATCAGGCCTAGGCCCTGCGCTGCGCGGTGGGCGTTTACCGCCTCGATCGCGCGCTTAAGCTCTTCGATGAAGATGAGGGGCGAGCCAGCGGTTCCGCACTGGTAGCTGCCGCCGCCGGCAAATCCGTCGATCACCGCGAGACGGAAACGCTCCTGCTGCGGAAGCTGGCAGCGCACGGTGAGATATCGGAAGAAGTATTCGCGAAGGATCTTGTGTTTGCGGCGCGAGTGCTCCTCCAAGACCGCACCATTGGCCCATTCATATGTTTTCTCGACCATCCGTCCCTCCTTATCGCCGGCCTGCGGTTATGCGCCGGTGGAGAAGGCTGCGGGCATCTCGTCCCACGTCTTGCCCCGATACTCACGGCCGTTGGCCCTTTTTGAGCGACGTTTGTTGTCTTTGCCCCAAGTGCCCCACTGCTTGAAAAAGAAGGCGGTCTCGTGTTCCTCGCATTGGGCGTGGATTTCATCGATCCATTCCTCGCGAATCGGCCGCGCCGACCGACCGCTCTCGCCGCCGACAATAGCCCAATGGATGCCGGACAAGTCGACACCGCCGACCGGCCCGATCAGTGGTTCGAATGATAGGAACCGGATCGCCGCCGGCACTGCGCGCAGGTGGTCGATACGTTTTACAACCTCGGCATTCTCGATACTGGTGCCAAGCCAAACATTGGGTAGGACATCCTCGACCAGCGTCGAGACGAACACTGCCATCCGTTCAGGTCGTTTGGTGAGGATTTGGTAGTGGTGGCGCGGCGTTTCGCGCATCACCTGCCAGACCTTGAGAATGAAGCCATCGCTGACTCGCTCATGGAACAGGTCGCTCATCGAGTTTACGAAAATCTTGCGGGCTTTCCGCCAGCGGTGCGGGATCGCAAGCGCCTCTTCGTCTTCGCGGACGACGCCGTTCCAGATGGTGCGCCCGCCGCCGCGCCGGGTGAGGCCGGCATATTTCGCCACGCCCATTGCTTCGAGCCGCCGCGCCATCTCCATAGCATAGCAATGTGTGCAGCCGGCGCTGACGATCGAGCAGCCGGCCACCGGATTCCAAGTGGCGTCGGTCCATTCTATCTGTGTTTCAGACATGAGTGTTTAGCCCCGATATTCCCTGCCGCTCAGTTCGCGTGCCAAGCCTTACTCTAACCGGAACAAAGTGGGAATTACTAGATCGAGACCTCGTATGGCCTCCACCGTGTGAGGCTCGACTGCCTTAAGGCGGTTGCCCAGTGAACCACCCCAGAACGACCTCATTTGCGCTTTCCACCCATGCGGTTGTTCGGGCGGACATCTCGCTGTAACCCGCGCGAACGGCTGCTTCCCTAGCCCACTGCGAGAGCCATGCCGCATCGCCCTCAGGCCGCTTTCCGCCCGCGAAGTCAGAGAGTATCAGGCAGGCAGCCTATTCGATGTCTGAAGTTGGTCCAATGCGATGGCGACCAACCGGCGATCGAAGATCTTCAATTTGCGCTGTCCAGCGGCTTCCCCACCAGCCCAACCCTTGAGACCTTCCATCACTTCCTCAACAGTCGGTTCGATATCGTCGTGCTGCATCATCCAGTCGACAGTTGCCAGAAGTTCCATGCCGAGAGGCGACTCGAAGCCATCGATGGTGGCCGAAGCCCATTCCAGTACGCTTGAGAACTGCTTGCCTTCACCGGAGTTCAGATAGGCTTGCACCCGATCGTATTTGGCGTCGTTGAACCAAATGAGATCCATGGGATCGGCATCCGCGAGGCGTTTGTCGCACCGGAGATAACTGCCGTCGAGACTATCGAGCAGCTTCGTCAGGTTATGCGAATAAGGTCCGTACTTGTTGGCTTGGAACCTGAACTTGAGCGCATCGGCCCCCCCGAACCGCATCACGCCGCGCTCGAGGAACCAACCTAGCTTCTGGACCTCCAGAATCGAGCACTCAATCCCAAGGAGAGAGTACCGACGCACCATCTCAGCTACCAGTGCGCGTGCCGGGGTCAGTTTCTCGACACCGGTGCGCTTGGCGACATTCTGATACTTGGAAGTCGGCTCGTAGACGATGGCGTTGACCCCATCTAGATCCGCCAATGACGCCTCGATAAGTGGACGCACATCGCTCCAGTCGAGGCCGCCATTCCCGCAGCCGAGTGGCGGAATTGCAATTGAATGAATTCTCTTCTCTCGAATTACTCGGACAAGATCCTTCAATCCATCCTCGACCCATTCGATCTTGGTTTTGACTCGCCAATGGGTCTTAGTCGGGAAATTGATGATCCAGCGCGGCCCGAAGAGTTCCTTGTTCTCGGTAACGAACATTTTCCCAATACGCACTTCGCCCGCATCGCAGGCGCGCGCATAGGCTTCGAAGTTTCTTGGGAATTGCTCCTTGAACATCAGGGCAATTCCTTTGCCCATGATTCCGACCGTGTTCACGGTGTTCACCACCGCGTCAACGTCGGCTTCAAGAAGATTGCCCTGCGTGTAAGTTACCATCAGAAATACCAGCCCGGTCGCGCCACGATCTTGAGATCGAGCCCAACCTCCTCCCGTTGCCGTTCGAGTGTTCCTTTTTCGTTCTCACTCAGACAAACTATGCCTGCAAGGTGCTCAACTGGCAAGTGCCTGTGCACCAGCGCCTCGGCCTGGTAGCGGTCTGTCTTTTCAGGATCATCAACATCGCGTTTGAAGTCCCTACGCTGCAGGATGCCCCAGTCGATCTTGTCGAGGTCGTCGAGCGAGGTGAAGAACTGCGCCGTCTGGAGGTATGCATGACGATCCGAGAACACGGTCGCTATGCCTCGATCCGCGAGCCCACGAAGTGACGACGCCATGATCACGATCTCCGCGTTCGGGAACTGACGAATTCCTCCGTAACCAGTCTTGATGTTGTACATCATCATCGAAAATGGCGTGAAATAGAACGGTATGTAGTCTGATAGCGTTCCACCCGGGGGCACCGGAACATTCCGTGCCGTCCGACGCTGAATCAGTTCAAGGTTCCCAATTCGCATGAAATTCGGGTCCTGCACACCGGAATTCTTGCAATGAAGCCCATGTCTGAGGATCCACGTCACATTGTTGATGTGCGTGATCCTGAAGATCAGTGCTTTTTCGGCGGTCAAGTTGTTTGCCATGTCTCGATATGGATATATTTTGGGCCAACTGCCCTCAAGATGCTGTATAGTGGCCGGCGCTGTCGAGCACCTAGCCGATTGACTGCTTCGCAAAACACTTGCCATTCGGCCTTCGCACGAACCCCAACCAATGGCGGTGGCCAGAGCCGGATGTCCACTCCCGCCTAGGCGCTGAACCTTCTCGCACCAGCAGAGAAGGTCGGCTTCTTGCGTGTATTACATAAAACGGATTATCAGTTTTTTTATAAAGGCGCGGTGGAATCACATCCGAAGTGCAAATTCTGTATCAAAACAGAACGTTGCATGGAGACTTATGAATGGGACGCTGCTACCCTCACCTGAGTTTGGAAGAACGTCGTAAGATCGACAAGTGGCGAGAAGCCAAAATGCCGGTTCCAGAGATTGCGGATCGGCTGGGTCGCGCCCCGTCAACGATCTATCGCGAGCTGAAGCGGAATCGCTACGACGATAAGGAACTGCCGGAGCTGAACGGTTACTACTGCATGACGGCACAGGCGAAGTACGAGAAGCGCCGCGCCATTCATCGCAAGATGGTCGTTCATCCTGAACTGAAGGAAGCAATCGAGGATCGATTGAAGGCTGGCTGGTCGCCCGAACAGATTGCAGGCCGGATGCGGCTTGAACGCCACCCGATCCGCGTAAGCCACGAGACCATCTATCGGTTCGCCTATTCCAAGGATGGCCGCGACGAACAGTTCTATCGGCACCTTCCCGAACATCGCCGTCGTCGCAGACCGCGCGGCCACCGCAGGCACAACCGCACCCACATCTTCGACGCGCAGAGCCTGTCACACAGGCCTGAGAGCATCTCTGAGCGTGCCGAATTCGGCCATTGGGAGTGCGATCTGATGATGTTCCGCAAGGAGCATGGAAAGGTGAATGTAACGTCGCTGGTTGAACGCGTGAGCCGGTATGCCGTCGTCATGCGGAATGAAGATCGCCAATCCAAACCGATCATGGAGGCGCTGATCCAGGGCCTGGCCCCCCTGCCTGCAGACGCGCGTCAATCGATCACCTTCGACCGCGGCACCGAGTTCTCAGCCTGGAAGCATCTCAAGGCCGGGATCGGCGCGGATGCGTGGTTCTGTGATCCGCAAGCGCCGTACCAAAAGGGCACCGTGGAAAACACAAACAACAGATTGCGGAAGTATCTTCCTCGTTCAACCGAACCGACGGGGCTGACAAATCGATATTTGAGGTCGATTTGCCATCGCCTCAATTCCACGCCGCGCAAGTGCCTCGGCTACCAGACGCCAGCGGAGGTCTTCGATGCCAAGCTCATGGATATCCAGAACCGCATGAAGTAAACAGCCACGTCAGTCTTTGCGCTTCACCGTGAGTCCACACGCTGAAATCAAATGAGAAAGCGACCCTTCTCCGGCTTCTCCCGAGGATTCAACCTGTGTGTCGTCGCTCAGCTGGGCGAGCCTACGCCGCCGCCTCGATCGGTTCGTACAGCACGCTCTGCACCTCGCCATCGAACCAGGCGGGCTGGAGGTCGCCGTTGTCCCATTCGTAGAGGTAACCGACCAGTTCGCCGGAGGTCTTGGAGAGGATCCGCATGATGGGTGTGCCGGTCAAACGCGGGGCTTGGGACATTCTGCTCTCCTCTGAACTCGTTATGCAAAGCGATTGATCTGTAGCGCTGTCACATTCTTGTCGGGGTCTTAGGAGCGTTATGCTGCACCTGCAACATGCAATTTGCGGTTGATAGGCGCATCGCGAAGATTCTCGCCACAGAACGGCAAAAAATCGCGCGAATTCAGGGTCTAATCCTCGACCAAAGTCTCGGTCGCGGCGTCCCCGGGAGGCGAATCTTCGCTCTGTGCCGCAGCATCAGCCAGTTCAGTAAGGATTCTGTCGATCTCCTGCCAGACCAGCGGCTCGAGTTGACCGCGGACCAGTGACCACTTGCTGCAGACGTCGAGCGGGTCCTCGGTGGCCATGATCGCGGTCAGGGCCTCCTCATCCACGGCCACGGTCGTGCGCATCCGCCAAGAAGACGGTTTCGCAGTCCGGTGGTGTGCCGACGGAACAAACTCCGGTTCCAGTTGCCAGTGCTTTGTCGCGCGCCTCAGCGCGGCCCGGACGACATGGGCCGGATTGATGCCGCAGGCGTTCAGGGCGGCTGACTGGCGCTCCAGAGCTGTCACCCGCACATCCACCTTCCGGGTCCGCGCGGATTGAGGCTGCGGAGCAACTGGCGAAGGCTCCGCGGTTGCGGAAACTGTTTCGGCATGGGGCGCTGGTGTCCGTTCGGGCGTAGTAAGCTTTGAACCCTCGCCCGCAGGTGCCTGTTCGATTACTTCAAGGTCCAGCCGGGCTTCCTCGCGAGGTTGCGGTTCGATGGGCGCAGCGATCTTCAGACCCGCGGCATAGTCGAGGTCCGGTCGCGTGATGGTCGGGATCTTCTTTCGCATCGCGTCAGGCCGCGAGGACGTTGTTGAGGATGTCGGTCGCTTCCTCCAGCGCCTCGACCATGTGGCGGACATGGGGACGCATCAGCGGGTTCGGATCGGTCTGCTTCTGCAGCGCGATGGCATACAAGAGCCCCTTCTCGTCCATTTCCTTGTAGGCGTTCCGGCGCAGCATCACGGTCTCGATGAGAGGGAACATCCCGATGGCACTCTCGATCAGCGCCGCATCCGCCTTGGTGGTCTTCGGGTCGACCATGTTCAGGACAACATGATGCCGGGGCAGCGCGGAAGCGTCGTCGACGCGCGCGGCGAGCTGCCGGAACCAATCCACTGTCTGTCCACCCACGTCGAAATCCGAGATCGAGAGCATGACCGGGGTGACGATGTGATCGGCGAGCACCGCGATCTCGTCTGACCATTCGGCCCCTACCCCGGCGGTGTCGATGAAGATGAAATCCGCCGAGCCGTCCACGTAGATCTGCTCGATCATCCGGTCGACGTCGCCCACGCTCCCGGCGACCGACGAGCGTAGCAGAGGCGAGCTATACCCTGCCCCTTCGGCGCGCGCGTGCCAGGACGACAGCACGCCGGTGCTGTCGGTATCGATGAGCATCACCCGGCGCCCGGCTGCGACGGCCGCGCTGATCAGGGCGCGGGAGAGCGTGGTCTTGCCACTCCCCCCTTTCCGGGCCATCGCGGCGATTACCACGAGGTTGTCGTTGGGCATCTGGGTATCTCCAGCAAAAATGGTGAAACGTCGCAAAACGATTGCCACGTCGGTATCCTGACCGTTTGTGGACGTCAAGCATTGCGCGGGTTGCGCGAGACGGGAGACAGCCGGCGCGTCGCACTCGCCGGGATGCAGATCGCACGCAACAGCCGACGCGGAACGTGTTGCGTGAAGCAGGCAGCGTCGCGCGGTCGGCGTGTGGCGCGGCGCACTCGACGTGCGACGGGCGCCAGACGCCAGACCGCATCCCGCAGAAGACGGCACGCAGAGGACGGGATACGGGCCGCGGAACGCGGAAGACGGGACGCGAAGCGCATCTCGCGGGCTGCAGAATGCAGCACGCGGGATGCACTCCACAGAGGACGTCAAATCGCCCCTGCAGGGCGATTTTCTACATTGAGTACAAGCCCTTATGACCGACTCCACTTGCGTTGGGAGTAGGCGGGCTTGTACGAAGTTGGCAAGAAATAGGAACGTATACTTCATATGCCCAAAGCCCGACGCCTGACCGACGAGGAGCGCTCGAAGATCGTCCGAGAGCGGGCGAAGGGCGTTCCTGCGAGCGATCTCGCTGTGCGCTTTGGGGTGAGCCCGAAGACGATTTACAACGTCCTCAGCCACGGCCGTTCGGTGAAGTCGGCCAACGGAAGCCGGTCTCGCGTTCTGACAATGCGCGTGTCAGAAGCCGACCTGCGCCGGTTCGACGCGGCGCTGTCGCGACGCGGGATCGCGCACCGCTCGGATGCCATGCGTCGTCTGATGCTGGCGGCTGAAGGTGTCTTCCTGCCCGACGACGAGATGTGCGACGAGTTGCGCAGCCTCGGCGCCGCACTCAACCGGGTCGGCAACAACGTGAACCAGATCGCGCGACGTCTGAACGAGGCCAAGGTGCGTGGCGAGAGACTGTCCTACCCGGCCTCGAGTCACCGTGACGTCCGCGCCCTTGCGGGTCTGGTCTTCGATCTGGCCGACCAGGTCCAGGAGATGTCGCGTGCGCGGCGTAGCCTGCTGGACCTTGAGATCGGTTCTGCCCTGGCGGGCCTCGCCGCGAGGGATGCGAATGGCGCGGAGTGATCGGGCCCGGGGCATCGACCCGGCGCTCTTCGACCGCGGCTGGAGCCGGGTTTCGGGATCCTGGCAGGGGCTTTCAAAGGGCGCGCAGATGGTTCGGGCCGCACGCGGCTATTCGCCCGCGATCTTCAAGGCTATCTCGAAAGGGGGCTGCCACACCGGTGCGCAGCTCAGGGCTCAGCTCACCTATCTTACGACAAAGTCGACCCATATCCTCGACAGCCGCGGCACCCATGACGGGAAGAAGCAGCTCTCGGAGGCGGAGATCAACCGAGTGGCGCGGCGGTTCGAGAACCAGTGGAACGAGCGCTACAGCCCCAAGCTTGGCCATACTTCGCATCTGCTGATGGCATTCCCGGTGGGGACCAGGGGTGAAGAGGTGCGCGATATCACCCAGGCGGTCTGCGAGAAGTTCTTCCAAGGTGAGGGGTCGCAATTCGACTATATTGCTGCAATACACCAAGATCGCGCGCATCCACATGCGCATATCGTTCTGAACCGCCGCAGCAAGGATGGCGAAATGTTCTTTCTCGGGAAGGATCATCACTTCAACTACGACGCCTTTCGCGAGGCGATGGTCGAAGCGGCCAGAGGACACGGGATCCGCCTTGAGGCGACGCGTCGTCTGGATCGCGGCGTCACGACCTACCGTGCCGAGATCGATGAAATCTACAAGGCCCGCGACGAAGGCCGTCGCCCTGTCGAGCGCCAGAGAACCGGCGCTGACCTGGCGGCTGCGCTGGAAACTGTCCGAAGCAACGCTTTGATCTACCGCGGGCTTGCGGCGGAGGCGTCACGCTCGAATTTCGAAGACGTGTCCGAGGCGCTCGAGAGGGCCAGCACCATCCTTGCCAGTGGCGGTCAGATTCAATCTGACGGAGCCATCTACATGTCCCAAGACGAAGCAGCGTTCGACACGCTGATCACCGAGTTTTCTCAGAACATTCGCCAGATCGAGGCGGCGATCGACAGGGCGCCGGCGGCCGAGAGGCCGGTGATCGAGCGCAAGCTGACCGACGTTCTGGCCTCGGTCGCGCATTTGAACCCGCTTGGGGATCGCTCCGCCGCCCTGGTCGATGCTCCGTCCCGGGACGGAATCTATGCAAGGCCAAACGCCAGTGAAGATAACCTCGCGCGCCTTGACGATGGAGAGGTGGCACCAAAGCTGACGGAGGCGTTGCAAGGCACGGGCATCGACGCCGGGGCTGTGGCCGCGCGTTTGCGGGAAGGGGCAGGCAATGCCGCATTGGAACGCCAGTGGCTGGCGCAGGACCTGCAGGCGATTGCCAAGGAAGGGGG
The DNA here is from genome assembly GCF_019966535.1 of Mesobacterium pallidum. Taxonomy (GTDB): domain Bacteria; phylum Pseudomonadota; class Alphaproteobacteria; order Rhodobacterales; family Rhodobacteraceae; genus Mesobacterium; species Mesobacterium pallidum. The sequence continues at coordinate 117,929 of NZ_JAIMID010000018.1, forward strand.
ACTCGATCTGGAGAAACCAGTGGACCGGGAAGAAGCACTCGACCGGCTGGAAGCCGTTCATGTTCGGTTGGGCGATGTCCTGACCGATGTACGCGTCCTGCGCGCGCCAACCGAGGTCGACGAGATGGATGACGCTGAGGCAGCGCTTGGTGAGGGGTTGACGACACCAGAGCGTGATCTCGCAAACGACGGGCCAGACATTTTTGCCCCATCGGAGCGGCAGGAGTTCAGATCGCTGGTGGCGCAGTTCCGCCGGACGGATTTCGATCATCCATTCTCAGACGACCCGTCTGTAAGGCGGGCGGGCGCCGTGGAGGTGGAAGAGGCCCGCGCCGCGTTCGACGCCTACGCGCAGAGATCCCCGCAGCATGCCGAACTGGCGTCGATGGCCTGGGACCAGATGACCGACAGCCGAAAGCCGCCGCAATACGCGGTATCGGAACAGGACCGCACGCTTCATGCTGGCGACATGGACCTCGCCTTGCGGGATCCTTCGGATCATCTCGGTCCGATTACCGAAGAGCTCCGCACCCTCGCCCGCTGTCGCACGGAGATGCCGGATGATGAGTTCGGGCACGCCGTCCAGGACGAAATCAACCACTTTCGTTCGCTCGGCGCGTCGCGCGCCTATATCAGCGAGCGCAGTTTCGAGATCGAGGACCAGGCGCGACAGGACTACGCCGAGCGCCGGTATCTGGAAGAGACCGCGCCAACGGTCATGGCCTTTGTGCGGAACGCCGACGCCGGGGATCCGATATCCGAGGCAGAGCGAAATGACATCGTCCGGCAGGTCAACGAACGGCTAAGCCCCGACGCAATCGACGCACTGCGGACCGGCAACGCAGAAGTCCTCGACAAGTTCACTGAGGATCCGCTCCGCCAACTGGAACTTGCCAAGACCTACCTCCAGAGCAGCGAGGTCACTGCGCACGGCCCGGCGATGGAGCGCGTTCTCGATGCATTGGCCGAAGAGCAGATCGAGGCGCAGCGCGCGCGCCACGCCGCGGCACATGGCGAGAAGGGGATCACCCATGGATAAAGGCAAGATTGCCCTCGGTGTGCTGAGCCTCGTGCTGGTCGGCCTCGCCATGGGCTATGTCGTGGCGACCGGCTTTGTCGTGTTCCGCTATGGGCTTTCTCCCACGCGTTTCGACGTCACCCTGCTTGCCCGCGAATATCGGGGTCTGTCTCAGTCTGCACCGAAGGACTTCCTCTGGGTGAACCTCATCCTTGGCGGCTTCGGCCTGGCATCGCTGATGCTGAGCGTCACGCTTCTGGGGGATGCATTGACCCGCTTCGGGACGACGCATTGGCAGACCCGCGGTGAGATGAAGAGGAACGGTTTCTTTGCCAAGCCCGGCGGCGGCTTCCTTCTGGGCAAGCTCGGCTCCCCGAAATCCAGGCGCCCGTTCCTTGTCTCAAAAACCTTCCCCCACGCGCTGATCGTGGCGCCTACAGGCCGGGGCAAGGGCGTGGGGTTCGTGATCCCGAACCTGCTGACCTACAAGGGCTCTGCCGTGGTGCTCGACGTGAAAGGCGAGAACTTCCGCGAGACCTCGCGCTTCCGCGCCAGCATGGGGGACAAGGTGTTCCGCTTCGCGTCGACCGACTGGGACCGACCGACACATCGCTACAATCCGCTTGCGCGCATTGCTGCCATGACCAACCCCGACCGGCAGCAGATGGAGCTTAAACTCACCGCGAAGCTCTTCCTGCAGACCGACAATGAAAAGCTGAGCGGGCTTTTGGCCGGGGGTATCGACCTCTTCGTGGCGGCCGGCCTTCTGGCCTTCGAGCGCGGCGTGCCGACCATCGGCGAGATCTATCGCATCACAGCCTCGGGGGGCGACAAGCAGAAGGAATATCTGAAGCGTTCGCAGGAGGTGAAGAACACCTCGGCCAAGCTGATCTTCGAGCGCATGGCTTCGACCAACAATGACACCCTGACCTCCTACCTCTCGCTTCTCATGACATCGGGTCTCGACACCTGGGACAACCGCGCGATCGACACGGCCACCGCGACCTCTGACTTCTCCTTCCGGGATATCCGCCGCCGCCCACATGCGATCTATCTTGTGGTCGAATCCGAGATGATTCGACCGCTGGCTCCGCTGATCCGCCTCTTCTTTTCGGACCTGATTGCCTCGTTGCAAGCACAGGAACCCGGCGATGACGAGCCTTGGCCGGTCATGATCATGCTCGACGAGTTTGACCGGCTCGGTAAAATGCCGATCGTCGCCGAGAGCATCAAGACGCTACGCTCCTTCGGCGGCAACCTCGCCATCGTGACCCAGACGATCCCGGCGCTGGACGAGATCTATGGTGAAAACACCCGCAGGTCGCTGCAGGGCGGCGCGGGCGTGAAACTCTACCTCACCCCGTCCGAGCAGAAGACTATCGAGGAGCTGAGCCAAGCAGTCGGCAAGACCACCAAGCGCGTGGTGACCCGCTCCCGCGCGGTCGGGCGCAATCCGTTCGAAGGACGCAGCGTTTCGGAGAGGACCGAGGACACCCCGCTCCTGACCGAGGATGAAGCCCGACGCATGGACCTCGACGAGGTCATCCTTGTGATCGACGCGCAGATGCCGATCCGCGCAAGAAGGGTGAAGTATTTCGAGGACCCTGCCCTGAAGGTGCTGCACGCGGGTCAATCGGGAAGCTTCCCGTATCCGGACGAGGACGGGCTGCGGCGGGACCGGCAGTTGAGCGAGACTCGGGAAACGGTGGAGAAACTCAGGCTGGAGATACGGGAGGTGCGGGCGGCAAGTGTCTCGCGGGAGGAAGTCCAGAACGCGCCTAGGTCTATGAATAACTTACCCAAGACCGTCCCTAACATTTCAGCGAAGGCACGAGGCCGCGCGGCTCGTGCTGCTGCGAGTGGCGGTGGCCAGGGTCAGTTGACGCTTGATATCGAGGGATTGGAGATCACGGACGCAGATCAGATAGCGCTGATGGCGGCCGTTCAGACGACGAGATCCATCATTGCCAAGCATGGGTGAGCGATTTCACACCTTTTAAGGTCAGGCTGCGCCAGCGTTTTCTCAATAGCACATGATCTGCGCAAGGGAGCGACCCAAGCACAATAGAAGTCGCTATCTTCACACCTCTACATTGTTAGTGGTTTGGAAAGGGGAGTGCAGTTGCATGACCAGCCGGGTACTGCCATAGCCCTCGCTATCGCGGACTGGAACAAGTGCCGACAGGCTGATAGCGCACGGAGATGCTTGCTGCCACCCTCCTCACTCTGATTCTGCCTCTGATGCTTTTGATCCTGGGCGCTTTCCGGGGCCTCTCTGTCATGGTGCTAGCGCCGCTTTGCGCGACCCTTGGTGCGACTCTCGCGGGCGAGCCAGTTCTTGCAAACTTTACCGAACGGTTCATGCCGGCACTTGGCGATTTCGTGATTGCCTTCTTTCCACTTTTTGTTCTTGGAGCAGTGTTCGGGCGTCTGATGGAGGTCACTGGCGCGGCCCATACCCTTGCTCAGGCAATCATTGCGCGGCTTGGCACAGGCCAGGCAATCCTCGCCGTCGTGCTGTCCTGTGCCATACTGACCTACGGCGGGGTGTCGCTTTTCGTTGTGGCATTTGCTGTCTTCCCGCTGGCCGTTTCGCTGTTTTCGGCCGCGAAGCTCCCGCCTCAATTGATCCCGGCCGCGATTGCGCTTGGCGCATTCACCTTCACAATGACTGCGCTCCCGGGCACGCCGGCCATTCAGAACGCGATCCCGATGCCCTATTTCGGCACATCGCTCTACGCTGCACCTGGATTGGGATTGGTGGCCGCCGCAATCATGGCGGTGGGTGGCATTGCTTATCTGAATTGGGCCGCAGCGCATCTTGCGGCCATCCCGCTTCCGGCCGACCGCCAGCAGACTGTGCGAGAGTCGACCCGGATTCCCCTCATTGTCGCGGTGTTGCCTGTCCTTGCCGTGCTCGTGCTCAACTATCTGTTTGCGGTCCGGCTTATTCCGGTCTGGAAAACGGACTATCTCGCCGATCCGGTTTGGGGAGGGGTCTCGATGGATGAAGTGAGCGGCCTCTGGGCGCTGATTTTGGCACTGACGGGGGCGATCTTGTTGCTAATGGCGTTGGCCGGACGCCGCCTCGACAAGCCGGGTGCCGTGCTGGCGGAAGGCGCCGAAGCGGCGCTCATACCGCTTTTCAATACCGCGAGCCTGGTTGGTTTCGGAGCGGTGATCGCGGCGTTGCCAGCGTTCGCAGGCCTGCGCGAATTGATCGAAGCCATCCCTGGAGGTCCGGTTGTGGGGCTCGCCTTGTCGGCAACCGTGCTTGCAGGCATCACTGGATCGGCTTCAGGCGGCATGACCATCGCACTCGACACGCTTGGACAAAGCTACCTTGAAGCCGGCCGCGCGGCGGGTGTGGATCCCGGCGTCCTTCACCGCGTAACGACGCTCGCGACCGGCGGGCTCGACGCACTGCCACATAACGGTGCCGTCGTGACCCTTCTGAACATCGCAGGCCTTACACACCGGCAGGCATATGGACCGATTTTTATCGTCGCCGTTGCGATCCCGCTGGTCGCTCTCTCGGTCGTTCTTGCGATACAGGCCTTAATCTAAGGGACGCCTGTTGCAGGCCGGCGACATGGCGATCACCCTGAGCCTCAAAAGAGTCTTGGGTGGGACGGGTTCATGTCAATACATGGCGGCTTTGAACGCCTTCGTGGCGCCTGAGTATCAAAAGGATTGTAATATGTTTCTCTCTATAGCCGTTTCCGTCGCACTCTTCGTCGCCACAGCCTATTTGCATCTGATGTCCCTGCGCCTCTGCTCAGGCCGCATGGCATCGGTTCCAATGCGGCCGCATACGCGCGTGCTTTCCATCGTGAGTCTGTTGTTTGTCACCCATCTGTTCCAGATCGGGCTCTTCGCGGGCGGCTTCTGGATTGCGAGGGCGTGGTTCGGGATCGGTGGCTTTGAGGGGTCCGACATGGCACACCCGCTCGACTACCTATATTTCTCGGCCGTCATGTACACATCGCTCGGGATCGGAGATATCGTCCCGACCGGTCATCTGAGATTTCTCGCCGGTGTCGAGGCACTGAACGGGCTTTTGATGATCGCTTGGTCTGCGTCCTTCCTGTTTGCGACAATGAACCGTCTTTGGGACTGGGAACCTTGCGTTGAGCCCAAGGACTAGGAATGCGCTTACCTTCTCTATGGTCGGACCGATCGCCGTGTTTTGAAAGCGACGATGCCGAGAAATGCGGCGGAAGCTGAACTGCTCACGACTGCGAGTTTTGCCGTTGCGGCGATCGGGGTTGCATCGAAGGCCGCGCCGACGATGAACAAGCTCATAGTGAAGCCGACACCAGCCAGAAGTGCGACCCCGAATACGTCTCGCAGCAAAGTGTCCGGAGGAAGTGTTCCGATGCGCAGACGAAGCGCCAGAAGTGTTCCGCCGAGAATTCCCAAAGGCTTTCCGACAATCAAAGCAATCGCAATGCCGACTGCGACAGACCATGCCTGTCGGTCAGCAGGAACAAAATCCAGCATAACGCCGCCGTTGAAGAAGGTGAAGATCGGCACGACAAAGAACAGAGCAAATGGCGAAACGCGCCGCTCGGCGCGCGCTGTCGCTCTTGGCGGAAACGACGACAGCGGCAGAAAAAACCCGACAATTGCCCCTGCAATCGCTCCTTCGAGACCGGTCAGTATAAGTCCTGCCCAGAGAACGCAGCCGAAGGCGAGGTAAGGCACGAGCGATGCTCTTCGGGTTCGATTGAGTAGAAATAGACCTGCCAAGCCGCCAACCACCATCCAAAGCGGCCAAAGCTGATCGAACGATCCGTAGAACAATGCGATGACAATTACTGCGCCGAGGTCGTCGAAAACCGCGGCGGCCGTCGCAAAGGCGATGATCGCAGGACCAAGCTGACCCGAAAACAGCGAAAGGACGCCAAGGACCAAAACGATATCTGTCGCAATGGGGATCGCCCACCCACGAAGGGCGACTGTATCTCCGAAATTGACTCCAAGATAAATGGCTGCCGGAACAATCATGCCGCCGAGTGCCGCACTTGCCGGAAGCACGGCCGCGCCGGGTTCGGACAGCGCACCTCGGCTCAGCTCATAATTTGTATGGATGCCAATCAGAAAGAAGAAGACCGTCAGAAGGCCCTGATTGATCCACTCGACCAGAGGGGCTTCGATTGCCCACGCGACCGGTCCCACTCGCAGAGGCAGATGGTGAACAAGCGCGTAGGTATCCGCCATCGGCGAATTCGCGGCAACCATACCCAGAGCAAGACCGACGAGCATTGCAAGACCCGCGCGCCGCCCATCGCGAACCGATTGTGTGACATGATCCGTCAACTGTGGGCGGGCCCATCTTGAGGTGCCAGCCAACGCGACAGGTAGGCGCGTTCGAACAGAAAGACGCCGAGGATCGCGAGGGCCGCATAGGCGACGATGGCCGGATCGCTCTGCAGCTTCATGGCGGTGAAAGCGACGAGAACAATTGCATCGAACCCTAGCGCCGCAAGAATGACGACGCCAGAGGCGCCGATTTCCGTCCGGCGGAACCGCCAGACACCCCAATGCACGACCATATCCATGATAAGGTAGAAAAACGCCCCCAGCGACGCGATCCGGCTCAGATCGAAGAACACGGCGAGAAAGGATGCGATCACCACCGTGTAGACCAGTGTATGCCGTTGGATCGGGCCGGACATGCCGAAATGGCTATGCGGGATCATCTTCATATCCGTCAGCATCGCCAGCATACGCGAGACGGCAAAGACACTCGCCAGCACCGCCGAGGCCGTTGCCACAACGGCCAGCAACACCGTCAGCAGGAAGCCCACCTGCCCCAATGCCGGTTCCGCCGCCTCGGCCAGCGAATAGTCCTTGGCGGCAATGATCTCGTCTATGGTCAGGCTGGAGCCGACACCGAAGGCCACGAGCAGATAGACGACGACGCACAGCGCAATCGAGATCATGATCGCGCGACCGACGTTGTGGTTGGGGTCGGTGATCTCGGCGCCGCTGTTGGTGATTGTCGTGAACCCCTTGAACGCAAGAATGGCTAGTGCGACCGAGGCAACGAAGCCCATCGCGCCAAAGTCGACCGCGTCCTGCGACGCGGCGGCGAAGTCGAAGCCGCTCGACCACAGGGCTGCGATCCCGAAGAGCGCGATGCCACCGATCTTGATTGCGGCCATGACCATCGAGAACAGCCCGATCGACCGGTTGCCCGCGATGTTCACGAGGAAGGCAAAAACGATCACCCCAACAGCTAGGATGGGCACAAGCGGCCCGCCCTCGATATCAAAGGCGCGCAAGAGGTAAGTGGCAAAGGTCCTGGCGACGAGGCTTTCGGCGATCACCATGCTGAGCGCCATAAGAAGCGCCGCACCTGCCGCAACGGCCCCCGGTCCGTAGCATTTTTGCAGGATCATGCCGATGCCCCCTGCTGAGGGCCAGGCATTGGACATCTTGATGTAGCTGTAGGAACTGAAGCCGGTGACGACAGCCCCGATGATGAAGGCAATGGGAAAGAGCGGCCCGGCAAGTTCGGCGATCTGACCCGTCAGGGCAAAGATCCCCGCTCCGATCATAACGCCGGTCCCCATGGCAACCGCACCGCCGAGCGTAATGGAATTCTTCTTGTAGCCGTCGCCGCCGTGGTCGTGGTTCATTTCGTTCCTCGTCATTCTCGTTTCTCAATTCGGCTTTTGCCGAGTGTTCGTGTCAATCGACTTCGTTTCGGGAAAGTGGCGACGCAGACCAGTCAGCGCTTGCGCGAAATCGAGGTGGTCAACGATTGAACTGCCCCCTATCTGACGCGCATCGCCGGAACGAATTGCCTCAACCGTCAACAATATCATCGCACCCGTCAAATCTGCCTGATCGCCGCCCTCGAAAAGGTGCGACGCAATCTCCTTGCCATCGCGATCGAATGCAACCGCCGCAATCCGTGTTCTTGTGGGCCCGATTTTGGGCAGCCACTGTGAAAGCTTTGTCAATCGCGGGGAATGCCTTGCTATCCACCGTTCGAGCCCAAGCCGTTGTGCCACTGCAAAAAGGCGGGTGACGAAGGGCGGATCAACGGCCAAGTAATGGCGAACACAGTCTTCGCGTCCGTCGGGGAAAATGCCCGCATCGGGAAACCCTATGTCGATCGCCAGTCGCGGCGCCTCGTTCCGCGCGAAACTGAACCTCCACGGATTCGCGCCAGGAACTGTAGACCGACCAGTAGCCGGGTCTTCATAGGGCTGTCCAAGCGTCCGAAAGAACCACTCAGCCGCCGCCTGTCCATAGTGACGGCCCATTCCAAGCTCGAGCCCGATACGCAGCGTTCGCACCCGCGTGTCCCGCGCAAGATCTGCGCCCATCAATGTGCTGAGACCCGGTGCCGTCCCCACGCCCGTGACGAGCCGTCCGCTTTTCCCGTCAGCGGCCCTGGCCAGACCGTCGACATAGCTCGGCGTCGCAGACGTATCTAGAACCGTACCTCCCCTGGCGAGGATTTTAGCAACCAGTCCCGGTGGCGTCGCTTCGGTAAGATTAACGACTATGGCGTCCTCGGGAAGCGCACGAGCCACCCCGTGACGCGCCACATCGAGTGTGATTGCGACGAGGTTTGGATGTGGCTCCTTCATTGGCCGGCGTCGTCTGGAAACGGCCCATATCTTCCATTCTCCGTTAGCGGAAAACAGCCTAATGAGCCGCCGTCCAACATCTCCGGACCCGCCGAGGATTACAAGATTCCTCACCTCGGTCGCCCGCGTGGTTCTGGCACTATCAATTCGCAAACCCGTCGTCCAATTCCGAAGCCGAACTCATCCTCCAATCAAGGCGCAGACTGCGGAGTGGCGCCCGGTCTTCAGCGAAGATCGAGCTTGCTTCGCTCTCCCGATAGGTCGCTGGCTTGCTTGCGCCCCGAGACTGCGGGCTTGGACAACCGCGTTCACTGCGCAGCAACCTCACGCAATCGAGGCAGAAACGCCGGAACATCCTCTGCATATCTCTCCCACGCCTCGCCAAACCGGGCCCGGCTGTCGGCCTCCTCGCTTTTGGCAAGTCGCGCATACATCCAGACCAGAACCGGGAACATTGCGAGCGTCAGGATTGTCGGCCATTGCACGAGGAACCCTGCCATGATGAGAACGAACCCCACATATTGCGGATGCCGTATCCGGGCGTAGGGGCCTGTGACGGCTAGTCGCCCGGCCCGCTGAGCGGCCCAGAGATGGTGCCAGGCCACCGAGATCAGCCAGAAGCCCCCACCGATGAATGCAAAGCTGAGGAAATGGAACGGCCCGAAATGCGGGTTCGAACTCCAGCCAAACATCATTTCCGGCAGGTGCCCGCTGTCATGGGCGAACCAGTCAATCCCTGGCCAGTTGGATTGGAGCCAACCCGACAGGAAGAAGATCGTCAGCGGAAACCCGTACATTTCGACAAAAAGCGCGACGATGAAGGCGCTGAAGGCTCCGAAGCTGCGCCAGTCGCGCGATGTTTGCGGCTTGAAGAAGCTGAAAGCGAATAGGATGAAGACCGCTGAATTGATGAACACGAGCAGCCAAAGGCCGTAAGATGATCCCGGGTCGGTCATGATTTGTCATCTCCCGACCCGTGACCACCATGCCCGCCGTGGCCACCATGCCCGCCGTGCATGAAGAAGTGCATGCCGACACAGAGAAGTAGAGGCAGCCAGATTAGCAACCCGCTGCCCAGAATGTGCACACGGTGCTCGTAACCCAGCAGAAGTCCGCCAAGGATGAGCGCAAAGATCAGGTAAATGCCCGCGCGTGATTTCCAGAACGAGGGCGGCCGCGGAGGATTGTCATTATCCAAATGTTGTTCGTGATGTCTTGTCATAACACATTCCTATAGTCAGTTGTGGATCGAGGATACATGAAACCAGGCCCCACGCGTCGGAGCCATTCGCGCGGTCTCTGCAAGGTTGTGGCCAGTCGTTTTTTCGCGTCATACGTCATGTCCCTTGAAAAGAACTCCTGCGGGCGCGCGACGTCCCTGAACCGCATCGAATTCGGCTTCTGTCAGAAAATCCAGCGCCCGCCGCCCCGTGACATCCGCCGCAGCCGCAAGAACATGCGCCCAGGTTGATCGGTTGGCGAACAGCATTCCGTTGGTATCGAGTGTGCCACCGCGACCGCAGAACCCGAGGAATCTCGACTTCCGCGATCCGGTATCGAGGCGGCGGAGGAGACCGCCGAGCGGCTCCGGCCTGGTATGCGAGACAAAGACCCGGGCGCCTGCCGTTTCGGGAAAGAGTATTTCGAGCGTCGCGTCGGAGGCGGTCATCTTCGCCTCATGATCGTCGCGGGGGCTGCGGAATCGTCCCGGCTCGACCATCACGATGACACGGTGCCGCACGCTCTTTTCTTTCAGGCGATCCGACGCCGTGAGAGTTTCGGCCAGTTGGTAGGCGCCAATGGCGGCCAGGATCAATTCCGGGTCATCGCCACCGACATCGCGCAGGCAGACCGCGCCGTCGGCCAGCGCCCGTTGCGCCAGTTCGGGAGATAGCACGTCTGGAACTTCGCGCTTGGGAACCACCATCGTCCAGATCGCCCCGTGTGATCGAAAGACATCCCGCAGGCATGCGACGGCACTGTTCCAGTCCACAGGAAACACGACGCGAGAGAGATCGGACATCTCTGCCCACATCGTTTCGGCGGCGGTCGTGTCCTGATGCGACAGCTCGTTCTTGCCGTTCTCCCACGTATGCGAGGTGAGGACGACCGGCAGGCCAAGCCAATAGGGGCGGCGACCTGCGGCGATCAATTGCCGCGTGAAGATCAAATCCTGGCGCAAAGCGCCAAGCATTTTCGTGGCGAAGGCTTCGTAGGAGACTGCCAGATTGAGACCGCCCTTGTTTGCCAGAACGGCGCATATGACGGCTTCTTCGTTGAGGGCTGTTATGACGCCACCTGTCTCGGATTCTGGCATCCCGGGCTCGGGGGCGGTCACACGATGCTTCAGCAGATCTAGGGTCGCGTTCATCCTGTTGCTGCGCATTTCATCAGGGTTGCCGACGTGGGCGCGCAGGCCGGGATTGGCCAGGACAAGCGCTTCGAAGTATTGGTCGAGACCTTCCATCGGCGAGACGTTTCTGCGACCCTCAGAGGCTTGCCACGGCGGTTCGGGCAGGCTGGGCGTCACCGCCGGGCGCGAGATCAGGGGATGGGCCCGCTCCTTGGAACGTCCCAAGACGTCGTGGTTGTTGAGCGCAAGCACCGCATCCGACAGGTCTTTTGGCGGCACCCAGAGGTTCGCGGCACCCTCGTTGAAGTCACGGCGGGCCGCCGCCTCGGTTCGCGGATTGCCCTCGAGCGGCAGGTTATGCGCACGGTTCGTGCCGGCGCCGGGAAATCCAAAACCTTTGACCGTCTCCGCAATGCCGTAGTGCAGACGGACCGCAGGCGCCCCGTCCCTTTCCCGGGCGGCCAGGGCATCGGCGGCGAGACGTTCCTCGATCTCAAAGATCGCCCAAGCGAAGGCTGCCGGATCGCGCCCGTCCAGATCGATCGGATCGAAACCGTTCAGCCGCAGGTGCCGACGGAACCAGTCCACGCCGCCGGATTGCGCCATTGTCGTGCGCTGGTCAATCCGGCGGCCGTTCGCGATCATGATCGGGGCGACCGGCCCGGTGTCTTTCGAACGCCACCAGCGCGGTGCCCAGTCGCTTCCGCGCTGTTCTTCGAAAGCACCGTCACTCATGAACGCCACTAGATGTTCCCCGGGCTGCGGCATGTGTCCGTAGAGCAGTCCGGCAAAGCCGAGATAGCCACCCTCGATGAGACCGCCGGCGGTATGCGCGTTCACATGGCTGCCAAGCGCAGATGCGGGGCGCCCCTCGGCGGTGATCTCGTAGGAATAGAAATCCCGAACGAAGCGCGTCAGGCCGGGATCGGAAAACGAATATCGGTTCTCCTGTCCGGACGACATGTTGTCGACGATGAGGTTCACCGCGTCGATCGCGGCAACGCAATGCCCCTGTCCCATCAGCCAGGATCGTGTCATGCCGCCAAGCGCGTTTGCGGCCAGATAGCCGACATAGGCAGGGACCATGTTGAGCGACCCGCCGGTATGGCCATCGGGACCGGCTTTGAAATCCTCGGCGTCAAGCGGTGTCCCGTCCGTGCGCACGTTTCGCGCATAGGTCATATGCACCACGAGCCACATTGCCGCCTTCGTGATCCGGTCTGCTGCTGCGAGGATACGCCAGGCTTCGGCCCTGTCGCGCACACGCCCGCGACGCTCGAGAATATCCACCATGTCGTGGACCCGCACCTGTGTCAGGGCGTCATGGGCCGCAAGACCCGCGCCAAGCGCCCAATCCGCAAAGGCCGGTTCGTTGTCACGATAGATAGCGGCCCGATCCCTTGTCCGCACTTGCCCGGCGTCGGGCGACTCCAAGTGCCTGTTGTGGTTTTCGGACATCCTGATTTCCCTGCTTCTCTAGTCGATGCTTGTGCCCGCTCGCACCCTAAGCGACCCGAATGCTTCAGCCAGAACGCTGGCGATTCCGATCGCATTCGATGGATGCGGTATGGTGTCGGTGGTGATGATCCTTGCGGCACCGGCTGCCAGAATGTCATCATGCGCGGAACCGGCGAAAACCGCGTGGATCACGAGGCACACCGGCGCGCGGGTGCCCGCCGCAACGAGCCGTTCAATGGTGCGCACCAAGGTCCGCCCCGAAGAGGCGATATCGTCCAGGATCACGGGCGTGCCATTGCGCAACGCGGCATTGTCCGGCACGCTGACCTCGACCTGACGGTCGCCGGTCCGGACCTTGCGCAGCACTTCATAGGGCCGTCCTGCCAGCCGGGCCACCTCGGCCACCCATTGCTGGCTTTCGCTGTCGGGCCCCAAAAGAACGGCGTCGGGCAGGTTTGTCTTGATCCAGTTCGCAAGCAGTGGGGCGGAAACGGCGCGCACCGCTGGGATCGGGAAAACCTCCTCCAGCCGCGCGATCCGGTGCAGATGCGGATCGACCGTCACCAGCCAGTCGAAACTTTCCCCCAGGAATTGCGCGAACAGCCGCGCGCTGACCGCCTGCCCGGCCTCGAAACGGCGGTCCTGCCGCATGTAGCCTAGATAAGGTGCGATCAGACCGACGCGCCGCGCGCCGATTTCGCGGGCCGTCGCTGCGGCAAAACGCAGGGGCAGCGCAAGATGGTCTGGATTGCGCAATGTCGCCAGGAGTGCCACGTCGGCCCCGTCCAGATCACCCGGCAAGGTCATCAGGCTTTCGCCATCGGGGAAATGGTGCCAGTCGAGTGTGCGCAATTCCGCCCTCATCGCGGGTGACAGAGTTTCGGCCAGTAGCTTCATTTCGGGAAACGGTATGAGGATCATGACACCCCCTCGGACAGCGTGAGAACCCCGGTTTGGGACTCGGCATAGGCCAGGGCATAGGCCAGTTCGCCCGGTGTCTCGGCATGGAGTTCATAGAGCGGCTGGCCTTTGTCCACCCGGTCGCCAACCCGCGTCAGCAGACGAATACCAGCGCATTTCTGACGCGGCGCGCCGGCCAGCTTGGCGATGCGTGCGATCCGGCGGTTATCCACGGATGTCAGGAGGCCCGCGTGGGGGGCGTGTATCTCGATCCGCTGCGCCGCCATTCCGGGTTCCCGGAACCCGCCCTGCGCCTCACAGATCGCCATGAACTTGGCCGCAGCCGCGCCGCTGTCCAGCAGAGCCCGGGCCCGGCCCCGTCCCTGCCCCGCCGCACCGTCCGGTGCGAGGTCCAGAAGATGCCCGGCCAGATCGAGTGCCCTTTCAGCCAGATCGGCAGGCGCATCCTGCGCGCGCCGCAGGACCGCCAGCACATCGATGGCTTCCAGCGTCGGGCCGATTCCGCGCCCGACAGGGGCGATGCCGTCGCTGATATGCAGCGCCAGGTTCAGACCCAACGCGTTGCTGACCGCTGACATACGGACGCCGAGTGCCTCGGCAGCCTTCTCAGAGCGCACCTTGGCCGTGGGTCCGACCGGCATGTCGATCAGGACATGCGTGGCACCCGCCGCGGCCTTTTTCGACAGTACGCTTGCCACCAACTGACCGGTCGAGTCGAAATCAAGCGGGCGTTCGACACGAATGAAATGATCGTCGGCGGGGCTGAGGGCGAGCCCGCCACCCCAGACGATGCACCCGCCTTCGGCTTCGACTACCCTGCGCAGCGCGCCGGCGTCGAGCGCAACGGGTGCCATAACCTCCATCGTGTCGGCCGTCCCTGCTGGCGATGTGATCGCACGGCTGGACGTCTTGGGAATCAGATGCCCTGCCGCCGCGACGATGGCAACCACGATCGGCGTCGTCCGATTGCCCGGCAGACCGCCGACGCAATGCTTGTCGAGAATGGTCCGCCCTCCCCAGTCGAGCGTCTGCCCGGCGCCCTGCATGGCGCGGGTCAGTGCCACGGTTTCGGGCTCATCCAGCCGCTCACCCGCACAGGCGGTGACGAAAGCGGCAAGGTCGAGATCGGACAGCCGGCTGTCGAGCGTGTCGCTCACGATTGCCGCGAACCCAGCCTGAGTCAACCTGTCGCCATAGGCTTTCGCCCGGATCATCGACGCGGAAACGGGGGGTTCGGGATGAGAAAACGCTCCCTTGTCCCCTGCCCGCGCGCCGAGCGCCGCCCAAGCTGAGGCGGACAGCGCCGCCTGATCCGCGGCAAGCCACGCTCCGCGGCCAACGACATTCAGGGTTGCGATGATCCAACGGTCCTCCAGGTCGATCCGCACTCGGGCCTGGGCCGCGAACCCCTCGGAGCGACAGATATGGCAGTCTTCGTTCATATAGACGACCGGTTGCCGGTAGGTGTCGATCCCGGCGGGGACAAGAGCAAGCGTATCGGTCATCGCGGCCGGTCCAGATAGACGGATTCGAGATGCTCCGGAACGCGCACGGATCGCCCAAGCTCGTGTTCGACGCGAAATCTCAGGGTGTCCGCGGCCGAAGGTTCCCCATGGGTCAGATAGGTCATCGCAGGTGCGGGACCGGCGGACATCCAGTGCAGGATTTCGTCGGCATCGGCATGCCCGGAAAATGACTGGAGCTGAACCACTTCGGCCTCTATCGGGAACTCTCGTCCAAACATGCGCAAACTCCGAGCACCTCCGGCCAGCGCCGCGCCACGCGTTCCGCCGGCCTGAAAGCCCGACAGCAGGATCGTGTTGCGCCTGTCGCCTCCGAAGCTTGCCAAATGGTGCAGAATACGCCCGCCGGTCAGCATTCCGCTGGCGGAGACGATGATTATCGGGCCCTGGCGCGTGTTCAACTTCTTCGATTGCTCGACGGTGTTCACGCGCTTGGCAACTTCGAACATCGCGACGCAGTCTTCGCGGCTGACGTGATGCTCGGCGTGGTGGCGGTGATAGATTTCGGTCGCATCCACGGCCATCGGGCTATTGAGGAACACCGGTACATATGGAATGTCCCCCCGCGCCATGAGGCGCGCGATACGCAGCATCAGCCCCTGCGCCCGTCCGACCGCAAAAGACGGGATCAGCACCGTGCCGCCGCGGGCAAATGTGCGCTTCAGGACCGGGGCCAGCTCGGCCTCGGGGTCGGTTTCGGGATGGGAGCGATTGCCGTAGGTGGATTCGCAGACCAGCACATCGGCCCCGCCGAAAGGTTCCGGTGGCCGCATGAGCGGGTCGGGATCATGGCCCAGATCGCCGCTGAAATGGACGACACTGTCGCCGATCTCGAAACGGATCTGGGCGGCGCCCAGAAGGTGCCCTGCAGGAATGAAACGGGCGGCGACCCCGTCGCCGAGGTCGATCCTCTGATCGAAGCCATGCGGCTGAAGGCGTTCCAGCGCCGCCTCTGCATCCTTGAGCGTATAGAGAGGTTTGGGATTCTTGTGTTTGGAAAACCCCCTGCGGGCGGCAAAGCGCGCCTCTTCTTCCTGGATGTGTCCGCTGTCGGGCAGGATAAGCCCGCAAAGGTCTGCTGTCGCCTCGGTGCAATGGACCCGGCCGCCGAACCCCGCCCGGATCAGCGCCGGCAGGTATCCCGAATGGTCGAGATGTGCATGTGTGAGCAGCACCGTGTCGATCGTGTTCGGACGCACGGGAAACGGTTTGCGGTTGCGTTCGCGGAGGTTCTTGAAGCCCTGGAACAGGCCGCAATCCACGAGAATGCGCCGTCCCATGGCCTCGATCAGATAACGCGATCCCGTCACGGTCCCGGCGGCGCCCAGAAAGCGTAGTTTCGGACGCGCGGTCGGGATCATGTCTCTGCCACCCTGTTCGCGATGGCGTTGTAGAGCCCGCCGAAGATCAACGCGGCATACCAGCCATAGAGAAAGCTCTCGACCAGACCGACGACGAAGCCGAGCGGTGTCAGCCAGACAAACCCCGGCAGCAGGCCGGACCAGGTCTGGTACATTGCGTAGCCGGGGAAGATCAGGTCGAACGCGATGCAGACCAGATAGGTCACCGCCAGAAACAGGCTCAGCGCCCAGCCCAGCGGCACAAGGGGCAGGCGTGCGCGCCCCGTCGCAGTATCCGCGCCCATGACACAAGCCCTGCACGCCATGCGCAGGGCCAGGAAAAGGATCGCCGCGACTGCGGTGAGATAGATGATAGGCATCATGGCTTGTTCCCTCCTCGCCGCCGGTGGGACCGGTCGGCAAGAGCCTTGCTATCCGGGACCGCCGTGGCGTGGCTCGCGCGGGACGCAGATCCCGCGCGGGGTGTCGTGTCAGTGGCCGCAGCAGCAGCCGGATTTGGTCGGCGTTTCCTTAGCGGATTCCGTGACGCGCGGCTCGGGTTTGGCTTGGCCCTGATTGTCGGATTTGCCGCCGCAACATCCGGTCGATTCCTTGGCGGCGCTGGCTTGCTTCGGGGTATTGGAAAGACTGTCCATCTGGACCTCCTCTTGTTGCCTTCGTTCTATAGACGCGGCTCGACGGACAGCATTACAGGAATTCAGACATTGGCGCATTTGCAGTGTGACGATGCGCGCGGACTCGCAGGCCGGAGGCAGTCACTTGGCAGCTCCGACCGGGACGCCCGATCCCGGCTGGCATGGGTCGAGCGGTTCTGACAGCTACAGCAGTCGGCGCGCGGCCCATCCAATCGCCTCCAGGCCACGCGCACGCAAGCCGCGGCGGTGCCAGACCGGCAGGGTGATTTCAGCGGCCTCTGCGAGATCGCCCAGATACTGTGCCTGCAGTTGCTCGGCCAGCGTCCGATCACGAGCGATCAACACGAGCTCCTGGTTGATGAACAGGCTCCGGTAGTCGAGGTTTGCCGAGCCCACGATCGACCAAGCCGCGTCGATGACCGAAGTCTTGGCATGCAGTTGGCGCGGCAGGTATTCATAGACCCTCACGCCCGCCGACAGAAGGTGCGCATATGCAGCCCGAGTCGCCCAGCCGGCGACCGGCGGATCGCTCCGGCGGGGGACCAGCAAACGTGCGTCCACGCCACGCCGGGCGGCGGCTTGAAGTGCGCGGGCGACCACGGTTCCCGGACTGAAATATGGTGAGGTCAAATAAACGTGGGTTTGCGCCATTTCGATCAACCCCGCATGCAGACAAGCAAGCCGCTTGCGGCACTTGCGCGAGTAGCTCGGCACCAGCAACCCCTCGATCCCCTTGGTATCATCGGGAATCGCGCTGGCCGGAAGCTGGCCAGCGTCAAACCAGAGTCGCTCGAAATGCCTGACAGCGAGCTCTGCCAGCGGGCCCGCGACGCGCAAATGAGTATCTCGTTGGCGGGTATCGCCGTGAAGTCGGCGCGAATTCAGCCGGCGAATGTTGAAGCCGCCCAGGAATGCTTCCCGGCCATCGACGACCAGAAGCTTGCGGTGGTTGCGTTGCAGATATCTCAGCGGATGCAGCAGGCTGAAGGGGCGAAACCAGCGGAACCGGACCCCGGCCTGTTTCAATTCGTCACGCAGCCTGCGAAAGTTTCTCTGGCCGGCACCGAAGGCGTCGAGGTGCAGCCGCACGTCAAGGCCGGCGCGCGCCTTTACCGCGAGCGCGGCCACGAAACGCGCACCGACCTCGTCGGCCGCAAAGATATAGGACTCCATGCGGATATCGCGCGTCGCGCGCTCAATCGCGGCGATCATCTCGTCGAAAAGCGCATCGCCTTCGACGAAAAGCCGGAACGTGCCCTCGCCCTCGCCGAGGTCCGGCACACAGATCGCAGCGCGCGCTTGTTTGCTCGACCGCGTGACGCCCGTTGCTTTGCGGCTGATACCGTCCGCCCGAATGAAATGTTTGTTGAAGACGCGCATAGTTCTCGCTTAGCGCCTCGTGGATCGGGCGGCAATGTCAGGGTCGGCGACAGGTCCGTCGCCTCCGGATGCGATGGCGCGAAAACCTGCTTTGATCTCGATGGTGGCGCGATGGCCACGGCGGTCAGGCACCGGACACATCATGGAGACCGTGCTGGCACCAGACGCAATCGCAAGCGACATGGTCGCAACTGCGGTCTTTGAGGGGTTCGCGATAACGAAACCGGGCGAGTGGCAGCACGAAGCGCTTGGGGAACGACAGCCGGTAGGCCGAAGCGAATATCGATCGGGTGTGGTTCGCATCGAGTTTTCCGATCAGATAGTCCAATCCGCGTGTACAAGTGTGGTTGTACATGAACCGATTGACCACGCCGGCACTCAGGCCCGGCTGCAAACTCTGCCGCCAGGCTTCGGTGTAGTCGGTTCCGTGTATCAGGCTCTCTGCCGCCAGCCGGCCCGTTCGCATCGCATAGCGCAACCCGAATCCTGCCAGCGCGTCCTGAAAACCCGCGTGCTCGCCGATCACCGGGTTTCCGCCCTGCATCGCTGTGCGTGGCAATCTGACATTCCCGAAACCGCCGAAACCGCGCGCATTCTGCATTTGCAGCCCGGCGTGACGTTCGAAATACGACACCGTCGCCGCAAGATGCTTCGCCTGGTCGCGAAACCCCGTGAAGATGCAACTTGCCACCGTTCCGCGTCCTTCGTGCACGAGCAGGTAGGCGTAGCCCTTCGGGGCCAGCTCCGTCCCGAACGCAAGCCATGCACCATCGGGCATGGCCGTTTCAAAGACGTAGCCGACCGCGATGATATCAGCACCGCGCGGCCCGCCTGCCAGGATCATGTTCCCCGCCGTGGCCGTGACCCGATCATTGAACCGCACCTCGACCCCGGCCGCTTGGGCCTGATCCAGCAGGGCGCGGTCCAGCGTCCCCACGGCGTTGCCCCGCCGCAACAGATAGAACAGGGGCTTTGAATCATGAACCCGGTGCGCCGTGGCGCGGCTGTCAAAGACGACGCCTTCGGTGATACCGCGATGATCGAAATCGGTGGCGATTCCGACGGCAGCGAGTTCGTCCAGAACGTCCTGCGCGTCGGTCCAGTTCTCCAGACCGTGAAAATCGTCATGGAAACGGTGACCGACATCCTTGTGCCATTCACGCACCGTGACCCGGCGGTTGGCCTTGGCCAGAACTATCGCGCAGACGAGGCCCGCGGGCCCGGCTCCAACAATTTCAATCTGGTCATCGCTGGCGGCGGAATGGTCGGGCACAGGTGCCATCATCCCGCCGCTTTCCGGCATCCAGTACCCTCGTGCCTTCTGGAGTTCAGGGCACAATCGCAGGATCCACCGACCGGTATCATGCGGCAGAGGACAATCCGGTCAACCAGTTTAGGCGACGATGCCAGGCATCCTTCCCCTGCCGAACCTTGTGTAAACGCCTGCGGGGTCTGATTCCCCCGCAGGCCATTTCTCCGCACTCGTCTGCATAATATCAGTGCCTTTCGAACATGTAGGAAACTTTTCCGGCCCGCAGGCCATCCAAATCGTGCGGAGCCTTGGCCGACAGAAATGATCAAATGCCGTAGGCCCATGCCGCCAGTCGGCCCATGTGGATGTCAACACTGTGGACACCAGACACGTTTTCCACCGCGACGCGAATGGCGTTCTCTTCGAAATCGCTGTCTGCAACGCCCCAGATCGCGACATTGCCCTTGTCAACGGTGTAGTTGATCAAGTTGACTGTCGCACCGGGAACCTCTTTCAGAGCTTCATCTATCTTCGAGCGCAGCACCCGATCATCTTCCGATGGTTCCCCCAGTGCCCCGTCAGGAATTGCCGACAAGGCATGGAGCAGATTTGCCCGACTGACAATTCCAACGACGCGCTCCTCCCGCAGCACCGGCACCCGTTTGATCCGGTGCTTTTCCAGAAGGCGCGCGATCTCGGCAATCGGTGTGTCCTCCTCGACCGAAACGACATCGCGGGTCATCACGTCCGCGATATGGTGGCTGTTGAGCTTGATGAAGTCCTGGGCAGAATTGCCAGAGCCGCCCAGCAGTTCGAGCCACCAGGATCGGCGCAGGCCGTCGGTGTCGCGGACGCGCCGCATCAGGTCTCCTTCGCTGACCAGTCCCTTGAGAGCGCCCTCTGAATCAACGACGGGGAGCGCGCTGACGTGATGCTCGAGCATCAGGCGCACGGCGTCCTCGACTTTTCCGTCCTGCGGGACGGAGATCACGGATGTCGTCATGATATCCTTGGCTTGCATGTCGTTGCCTCCTTCGCAAGTAATGGGCCGATGCACCGATCAGGTGCCGATCACCAGTTGCAGGTCATCGCCCAAATCATAGGGTGGGATGTCGAGGTTGCGTGGTGCCGGTCCTTTCCGTATCCGCCCCGACGTGTCGTAATGCGATCCGTGACATGGGCAGAACCAACCGCCGAATTCTCCGACTGCGGATCCGTCCTGACCCAGCGGTATACAGCCGAGATGGGTACAGACACCGATGACTATCAGCCACTCGCCAGCCGCGTCCGCCGTGCGGTTCTCGTCACGCGCTGGCGTGTCGCCATTCAGGTTCGGGTTCTCGCGCGCACTGTCGACAGTGTCGACAAGATCGTCGAGTTCGACCGCGCGCGCCGCCTCGATAGCCGCAACAGACCGGCGCCAGACGAAGACCGGGCGCCCCCGCCACTTGACCGTAATGCGTTGGCCCGGTTCGACGCCGGCAAGATCGACCCTGATCGTACCGGAGGCGGTCACGTCGGCTGAGGGATTCATCGAGTCGATCAACGGCCAGACCGCAGCCCCGACGGCAACCGCGCCGGTCGAGGCTGTAGCATAGTACAAGAAATCGCGCCGCTCAGTTGCAGGCGGCGGAACTGGGTGGTCTGCGGTCCTGTTCATCGTGAATCCTCCGACTTGACGCTCATCTGGGTTGAAAAGACCGGGCTTTCGATGTGAACACCCGCATCGACATGCAGCACCTCTCCCGTGATGCCGCTGGTATAGTTGCTGGCGAAGAGCAGGGCCGTTCGGCCCACCTCGTCGGCCTCAATGTTGCGCCGCAAGGGTGATGCGCGAGCGGTCGCATCCAGAAGACCCGAAAAGCCGGTCAGCCCCGATGCCGCGCGGGTCAGCACCGGACCCGCGGAAATAGCGTTGACACGGATGTTTGACGGCCCGAGTTCATGCGCGAGATAGCGCACAGTCGCTTCGAGCGCCGCCATGACCGGCCCCATCACATTGTAGTTTTCCACCACGCGTTCGCCGCCAAGATAACTTAGCGTGATCAGGCTGCCGCCGCCGGACATCAGCGGTTCGGCAAGATGCGCCATACGGATCAGCGAATGCACCGAAACGGCCATCGCTTCCGAGAACCCTTCGGCAGAGCAATCGGTCAGCCGACCATGAAGGTCGGCAGACGGCACGCTGCCCACGGCGTGAAGAAGGAAATCGAGCTTTCCCCAGCGTTCTGCGATAGCATCGAAAACGGCATCGAGTTCCTGTGGCGCCTTCACATCGCAAGGCAGGACGATGGGCGCTTCAAGCCGCGCGGCCAACGGTGTCACGTGGGTCTTGGTGCGCTCATTGACATAAGTGATGGCCAACTCGGCACCCGCTTGCCGGAAGTGCAGAGCGGCGGGCCACGCCAGACTGCGTTCATTCGCGATGCCGATGACCAAGCCCTTGCGACCGGACAGGTCCAAAAGTTCCACGGGATCGCAGCATTCGGGGAAGTCAGGCATCTTCCGATTGAACCCGGGTATCGGCGGAGGCGTCCGGCACCTTCTTCTGTGCAGTTTGACGCTTCGCGGTCTTGCCGTGCTTATGCCCGCCGTGTCCATGCCCGAAGAGATGCAATGCAGCCATCCCGCCGATCACGAGGACCAGAATCCAGTTTTCAGTAAGCCATTCCATGATCGTTCACTCCTTGCTGGATGAGGTGATCTGAATGTCTGCCTGCGTGCCAGTGGCAGCGATGGGGAAACTGCCGTACATCGCGCCGAAGACATGTGTGAGCCATGCGTCGCGCGCTTTGCGCAATGACGCCACGCTTTCGCCGGTACACGCCAACAGCGCGCGTTCGGCAAGAATGGCGGGATGGTCTTTCGGCAGGGGATCTCGCGTCTCGCGCACGAAGTCGGCTGTGGATTTCACCAGTGCCATCCATGGGTTCACACGTTCGGAAAAAATCGTTCTGGTCCATCGCATCGGATGCAGGGCGCGCAGCATCTCGGCACTGGCCGGGGAAGTCGCGGCCTTGATCCAAGGGCTAACAAATGTCGAATAGGCCGCCTCGTTGATCCGTGACATCTGCGCGACCTGCGCCAGCGCTCCATGGTCTGACCCAAAACCGAGATCGTCGACGTCGCGCTGCTCGAAATGCACGTCGTAGTCGTCGGTCTTGCGCTTTGCGCCCCCGGAAGGATTATCGATGACCATCTCATAAAGCCCGGGCGTCAGTACCTCGACCGCCTCCAGGCTTTCCAGGATCGCCCGATGCTGAAGCCGCGCGACGGACCCGGAGACGAAGATGCCTAGATGCCCGACAGTCTCGTGCGTCATGTAGACGATGCGCTGTCCGGCAGCCTTGAGCGCATCGGTGTCAGGATATAGCTTGGCAATCCAGCCCAACGCCTGCTGCGGTGGCGTGATGTTGTCGCCCTCCGAGGCAAAGACGATGATCGGGTTGCGGATCCGTTTCAGGTCGATGGTGCAATGTGCATCCAGTTGCATCTCGCCCTGCTCCAGCCGGTTGCCGATGAAAAGGTTCTGTGTGATGCCGAGAATTTCCTCGCGGCTCAGCGTGTAGTAACCATTCCACCAGCGTTCGAAGTCGAGAAACCGTTCACGTTCGGTATCGGCATGGGAAAAGAGGTTGGCGTATTTCTCCCAGATCGCCTTTTCGGGTTGCAAGGTCTTGAAGTTCTGCGCCAGCCACGCGCCGTCGAACCGCCCGTCGCCCAGATCGGCGATCATGTGCGCTGCCCACGACCCGCCCGAAAGCGCGCCGAGCATCCGCATCGGGCTGGTGGCCGCGTCGCCCGACCAATAACTGAGCGGAGAGCCGTTCAGCACGATGGGCCCGGTCAGACCGTCGCAATCGGCGGCCAGCAGGGCGGCGGCCCAACCGGCCTGGCAATTGCCGTAGAGCACGGGTGCTGCGTTCGGGTGACGACGGGCGACTTCGGTGACGAAGTCACGCAGGGCATAGTGTACGTCAGCCAGCGTCTGGCCGGGCATGGGTTCTGGAAAGAAGATCACGAAATAGACCGGATGGCCCTCGTGCATCGCCATGCCGACTTCGCTGTCATGCTTGAAGCCGCCGATGCCCGGCCCATGACCCGCGCGCGGATCAATGACAATGACCGGCGGCTTCGTCTTATCCACGCAATCTTCCCAACAATCGTCTCCGACCCGCGTGATCCTGAGCAGCGCATAATTGGCGGGCCGGTCGAACGTGCGGGCATCCAGCAGAAGCTCGTAGTCGAAATCCAGAAGCGGAGGCATGCCCTGCCGTTCATGCGCTATCATGTTGTCGGCGCGTTCCCGCAAGGTATCGAGGAACAGCAGCCAGCGTTCGAACGCGTCCTGGGCATAGGGAACATGGGCGTCAGCCGAGGGCTGTTTAGACTCAGGTTCCGTAGTTTGCTCCGTTGTCACAGTTGCAAGGCGCAAGCTCTTATTCATCATCGGCTTCCTTCTGTTCATCGATTTCTCTGGATGGCTGCCCTGCAAGAAGCGCAAGTGCGAGGTCTTTTGCGACCTCCTGGCGCAGACCAGTCAACAGGTAGGCCGCATCACCGGGCTTGAGGCCCAGTGCGCGCGCCGCTAATCCCGGAGGTTGCTTTAAGATTTCCACGCGCTGGAACAACGCCAGTGCCATCGGAGCGTCTGGATGCGCGGAGGCCTCTGCACAATTGCATATCACCCGCGACATGAACCCCGGAACGGCGGCATTCCGCGACGGTTCCGTTGCTCCCGAACGAAAATTCGTCGTCTCCCGTGGCATGATCCCAGTCCTCCTGCTGTGCTGGCCCAAGGCGCAGTCACAAAAGAAGACGTCGATCGGCGAAAAACGTTACAGACCGACCGCGTTTAGATCAGGAATTCTGCTGCCCTGCTTCGCAATCAGTTTCGTGCTCGGCGTTCTTGCAACCCGCCGGCTGACAATAGCAATCGTCGCGGTCGTCACGGCAGCAGTCGCCGCAATGATTTGTCAACGCCTCGCGCAAAGCCGTGCGCGCTCGGTGTAGCCTAACGCCAAGCGCGTTGCGGGTTAGCCCAAGGTCGCGCGCCACATGCTCACGGTCTTCTTCGCCGAAGTCGATGCGCCGGATCAGTTCCGAATCCGCCGGGCGCAGTTCGGAAATAAGACCGCCGTGGCAGGTGCAGAGCCGCGCCATCTGGGTCGGCGCATCAGCGATCCAGTCTTCCGGCTCGCGCGCCACCGCCGCAGCCAAGCGGTTGCGACGCGTGCCTTTACGGAAATGGTCATTCAACGTGGAGCGCAGGATCGCATAGAGCCAGGCGTCCATCCGCTCAACGTCTCTGAGCTGATCCTTGCGCCCCAGCACACGGATGCAGAAATCCTGCAGAACATCCTCTGCATCCGCCCGGTTGCCAAGCCGTTTGATCAGGAAGCCCAGAAATGCGCCACGTCCATCGAGCAACGCACGTTCCGCCGATTCGACCGGCATCACCGGTTTTCGGGTGTCTAGCGATGCCATGAGAC
The DNA here is from genome assembly GCF_019966535.1 of Mesobacterium pallidum. GTDB lineage: Bacteria > Pseudomonadota > Alphaproteobacteria > Rhodobacterales > Rhodobacteraceae > Mesobacterium > Mesobacterium pallidum. The sequence continues at coordinate 142,932 of NZ_JAIMID010000018.1, forward strand.
GCCTGACCTTTCCTGATTTTTCGAGATTTTCTTGGTCATTATCACTGTATCATGTTCGATGGCCGCAAGCGTTGACATGGATCAATTGCGCCATCGTTCTTGTCGCAGGTTCGATGTGCCAAGGCCCACTCACCCGTTCTGCGGGGGAGCCTTTCAATGACCTGAGCAACTATTGCCAAATCGCCTCAAGCTATTAAAATATATTCGTTTATGTCAAGATCAGCTGTGTTGGCTTTGTATTCTACCACTGAGATTGACGAACACAATTCCCGCAATGACCAATAGGATGCCGGAAAATTGCACGACGGAAAGACGCTCGCCAAAGAACACTGCCCCGATGGTGAGGCCGAATATCGGCACCAGGAAGCTGAACACGATCGCCCGGCTCAGTTCCACTTCCTCCAGCACCGAAAACCATAGCCAGTAAACCAGTGCAGAGCCAAACAAGGCCAGGCCCAACAGCGACACTATGAAAACAGATGTCCATTGGATGGCTGTCTGGTCTTCAAGGAGAAGTGCCGCCACGGCAAGAGGCACGCTGCCGATCAGCATCTGAAAGCCCATTGCAAAAAGTCCATCGACCTGACCTGCGATGGATTTGATCGCCACGTTGCTGACAGTCACTCCAACCGCAGCCAGAACGATGTAGGCAAAACCGATGGCCGTCCCGTCTCGCGCTCCATCGCCCAATTGTGGCAGGGCGATCACAAGTATTCCCGCGAAACCGATAAATAGGCCACCCCAACCGACCCTCGCCAGTCGCTCTCCAAGCCATGCAACGCCCAACATTGTCGCAAGCAGCGGCTGAGCGTTGGCGATAACCGTGGCGAGCCCGGGAGATACGAATTCTGCCGCATGAAACATGCCGAGAAATCCCAGACTGGTCGCGCCAAGGCCGACGACACCCAGTGTCACCCACGTGCGCCAACCACGCGGAAACGGCCGCTGCAGCCACACGGCAACAAGCACCAGGGTGGCCCCAGCCAGAACCGCCCGCAGTGTCGCAAAGGTCAAATGCGGCGAATATTGCAGCCCTGCCGTGATCAGCGGAAAGCATGCCGCCCACAAGAGCATGGCCAGAACGATCTTGGTTATTGTCGTCGGCGACATCGGGATTTCCTTTTTTCAGGTCAGAACCGGCGGGAATTGCGGAAATCTTCCGGCGTGCGAAGTCAGGGTAGAATGATGAGTTGTTCTCGTACTTGATGATCGCAGACCAGATCGAAGTCGCAAGTGTCAACAATTGCGGTGCGGCGGCTTGGCGACAGTGATTGGACGAACCAAACAGACGTTGCAGCGGCTGAAACCTTACTGGTTATAAGACAAACGTCTGATGACCTGTGCTTTATGAGTTCCAGGATGCACGTACAATGAAAGAACCGCAGACGTTTGTGGCAGACGGTGTAACGCATCCGACTTACGAGCGTCCTATTTTGTAGAGGTGTGTGATGAAAAATGACCAAGGCGACAAAGTTTCCTTAGTTGACCAGCCCGACGCCGCTGCAAAATCCACCGACGCGGCCGTTCGCCACGCGTTGGTAGAAGGCAGACACCAAATCCTGAAATTCCTGCGTCGGCGACTGGGTGATCCAGAGGCGGCAGAGGATGTCCTGCAAACGTTTATGCTGCGGGCCATCGACCGCTCAGAGCAACTTCGTGATGTACGGGCCGTTCGCGGCTGGCTCAGTCAGATCCTTGTGTCGTCCATCGCGGACCATGGCCGCAAGGTTTCGCGACAGCGACAGAGGGAGGTGGTCATGGCACCGACCGATCTGGAAAGCGTCCATCACGATTTTGACGAAGAACTGGACGAGGCAATCTGCAATTGTCTTTACAAGTTGTTGCCAACGCTCAAACCTGAATATGCCGAAGTTGTCTGGCGGGTCGATCTTCAGGAACAACCGCGAGAGGCCGTCGCCAAAGACCTTGGGATCACGTTGAACAATCTCAACGTCCGCGTTCACCGGGGCAGGCAGGCGTTGAAGACAAGGTTGCAGCAGATGTGCCTGACCTGCCCGGTTCACGGCTTTCTCGATTGCGATTGCGACGCGGCAGAGAGGGTCCGCGCCCGCATCGAAGCCCTTGCGGACGAAAGCGAAATCTGAAGAACACGCAGAACCGCAGAGCGATCCCCGGAGCTTTAATGCTGCTACGTTACGCGCGTGCCTGAGATCGAAGCCGGTTAGTGTCCGCGCACGTGGTGTAATTTCTGCGCCTTCATAGGTGTAATCCCGGGTGGCCATCGAGGTGTATGGTCG
>NZ_JAIMID010000019.1 GCF_019966535.1 Mesobacterium pallidum
AAGATCAGACATGTTCACCGCTCGTTTTTGAGCCGTGAATCACGCCACCAAGCGGAAATCAATAGGTCCTGACCCTAAGTCCATTCTTCGTGGAACCTTGGACGTCAAGCGTATCGTGATGAGGGATGCAAAGAGTTACTGTGCCGTTTTGCTCGACGACAATAACAGAAAGCCCCTCGTTAGACTACATTTCAACAGAAGCCAGAAGTATTTGGGTTTGTTCGATGGGGACAAAGAAGAGCGCGTTGCCATTGAAAGTCTAGATGACCTTCTTGAATATTCTGAACGGATATTGACGACGGCTCAGAAGTATACGTGATCAAGGTGTAGGGTGGGTTTCCAACCCACCGTCCCACCTCCGACGGCCAGCGTCGGTGGGGTAAAACCCCACCCTACATCTCGGCGTCACCGGCCCGGCTTTCCACCGCCACATGAGCCGCCCGCGCGTGAATCCAATCGCCCACAACAAATGTCCCGCCCGGCGACACGCCGGGCAGCGCCTGCCGGGGCTCCGCCCGTTCGGGCCTGAAAAGGTCCACTGGACCTTTTCCGGGACGGCCCTCACCCCTCCCCCGGGAGGGCGCTATTGCAACGTCTCGACCTGTTCAAACGTCGGAAAAACGGCACCGAGCCGCTCCACACAGGCCGGGCGAAGCGCCCACCCAGGGTCGGGCGCTGCCCTTATCGCCATTATCAACCCGCGCCCCCGGGGCTCCGCCCGTTCGGGCCTTGAACGGTCCACTGGACCTTCCATCCGGTACGGCCGGAACCGGCGTTCACACCGGGGTCGAGCTCTGCCCTTGTCGCGTCCGCCGATCCGTGCCGCGTGTGGCGGGTGTCGCCGGTGGGGTGGAACCCCACCCTACATCTTTGACCAAGCGGGAGGCTGTGGGCGACGCCTCCACACGCCGTAGGGTGGGGTTTGACCCCACCATGCCCGGCGGCCACGATGCGCCGCCCCATCGCATCCCTCCGGCCCCGCGTTACGCCGACCGAACCGGGACCGGCTGGCCATCCCTGGGCTCCGCTCGTGACACCCTCAAAAGGTCCACTGGACCTTTTGCCGGCCAGGGGCCGGGCCGGGTGTCACCCCAGGATCCCCGGCCAGTTCGCCTCTCCCTTCGCGATGTTGCCGGGGACGTCTTGCAGCCAAAGCTCCCGCGCGCGCAGGTTGGCGTTGAGGTACAGCCGGCCCTCGTAGACCGTCCAGGCCTCGGGCACCGTGGGGGCGAGGTAGCCCTTGGATGCGGCATAGGCGCAGTAGCCGCCGAAGCGGGGGGCATAGCGGTCGGGGGCCATCTCGAACGCCTCGCGGGCCGCGGTGGTGGCAAAGCGCCAGTCGGCCCCGCGCCAGCGCACGGACTGGGCGGCGTCGCCCGGAACGGGCGCGGCATTGGTGAAATAGGCGACCGGGTCGGTGCCGCGGATGGCGCGGCCCTCCGGGGCAAAGACCTCGGGCTCGCGGGCCAGGGCCGCGCGGGGGGCGAGGCCGATCAGGGCAGGGGCGGCAAGCAGCGCAAGGGCGCGGCGGCGGGTGGGCATGGTCTCTCCTCCTCCGAAAGATGGGGGGATGCTGACACCGGGCGGGCGCGCCGCATAGCCCCCGCACCAAGTCGTGATCACGCGTGACGCGCAGGACGGGACCGCGCGGGGCGGGTGCGGCCCTGCAGAGTGATCCGGCGACGCGCCCCCCGCGTATCCCGTCTAAAGCCCGGAGAAACCATGCAACTCGTCATCCTCTATCTCTCGACCGCCGTGGTGTTCCTTGGCCTCGATGCCGTCATGCTGACCCGCGTGCTGCGCCCGATGTTCGAGACGCGCCTCGGGGCGGCCCTGCTCGAGGATCTGCGGATCGTGCCGGCGGCGTTGTTCTACCTGGCCTATGTGGCCGGGGTGGTCTGGTTCGTGTCCTGGGGTGCGCTCAAGGACGGGTCGGTCATGCAGGCCTTCGGCAATGGTGCGCTGATCGGGGCGCTGGCCTATGGCACCTACGAGTTCACCAATTACGCGACGCTCAAGGCCTGGCACTGGCAGATGGTGGCGACCGACGTGACCTGGGGCGCGCTGTTGACGGGCGTCTCGGCCGCCGTGGGCGTGGCGGTGACGCGGGCGGTCATGGGCTGAGGCATTTGCCTTGACGCGCGCACGGCCCTTGGCAAGCCGGGCCGGGCCGCGTATACGCGCGCCCTGACGTCTTACGGAGCATCGACATGCAGGGCAGCGCCAATCTCAACATCATGATGAAGGCCGCGCGCAAGGCGGGCAAGTCGCTGGTCAAGGACTTCCGCGAGGTCGAGAACCTGCAGGTCTCGATGAAGGGCGCCGGCGATTTCGTAAGCCGGGCCGACATGGCAGCGGAAAAGATCCTCAAGGACGAGCTGATGAATGCCCGGCCGAACTATGGCTGGCTGGGCGAGGAGACCGGCGAGGATGAGGGCATCGACCCGACGCGCCGCTGGATCGTGGACCCGCTGGACGGGACGACGAACTTCCTGCACGGGCTGCCGCACTGGGCGATCTCGATCGCGCTGGAACACAAGGGGCAGATCGTGTCGGGCGTGGTCTACGATGCGGCCAAGGACGAGATGTTCTACGCCGAGAAGGGCGCGGGCGCCTGGCTGAACGACTCGCGCCGGTTGCGGGTGTCGGGGCGGAGCCGGATGATCGAGTGCATTTTTGCTACCGGCATCCCCTTTGCCGCCAAGCGGACCCTGCCGGCGACGCTGCAGGATCTCGCGCGGATCATGCCGGAATGCGCCGGGGTGCGGCGCTTCGGTTCGGCCGCGCTGGACCTCGCCTATGTGGCGGCGGGCCGCTACGACGGCTACTGGGAGCGCGAGCTGCAGATCTGGGACATCGCCGCAGGCTACCTGATCGCGATGGAGGCAGGCGCCCTGTCCGGCCCGATCCGCGAGGGGCAGGACCCGCTGCGCGACGGCAACCTGGTGATCGCCAATGGCGCGATCTACGACGGGTTCGCCAAGCTGGTGCGCGCGCGCGACTGACCGGTTTCGGATCGCGGTGCGATCCGACCGGGGCGCCGGCTGCGCAGGCGCCGAGTGCGCTGCCGCCCCGGCACCTTTGGTGCCGCCCCCCGAGGTATTTGCAGGACCAAGGAAACAGGGGCGCGTCCGGTTTCGGGCGCCGTTCGTCTTGGCGGGGCGGGTCATGGGGGGCCAGCCCCCCGTCGCCCATGGCGACTCCCCCCGAGGTATTTGGGAAACGATGAAGGAGTGGGGGTGGGGAGAAACCGGACTGGCTGGCCTGCCCCAGCAGCCGTGGTGTGCGGGTCAGCCCCAGGGGTTGCGGCGGCCGGGCTTGCGGCGGCGGGTGACCGAGGGGACGGAGCTGCGGGAGAGTGCGTACTTGGCCTCGGGGTGGGGCGGGTGGCCGTCGGTGCGGTTCCAGAAGGCCGGGCCGCCACGGCGCAGCCAGAGCGGCAGGGTCAGCAGGATACCGATGACGAAGCCGCCGGCATGGGCCCAGTAGGCCACGCCGCCCACGTCGCCGTTGCTGCCGGCGCCGTTGAAGAGTTGCAGCGCGAACCAGAAGCCGAGCATCAGCCAGGCCGGGATCGTGAAGATGCGGAAGATGATCACGATGATGATCAGGATGTCGACCTTGGCCTTGGGGAAGAGCAGCAGGTAGCCGCCCATCACCCCGGCGATGGCCCCCGAGGCGCCGACGGTCGGCACCTGGCTGTAGGGGGCCGAGAGCCAATGCGCGAGCCCCGCGCCCACGCCCGAGGCGAGGTAGAAGGCGAGATAGGGCAGGTGGCCCATCTCGTCCTCCATGTTGTCGCCGAAGATCCACAGGAACAGCATGTTGCCGATGATGTGCATCCAGCCGCCGTGCAGGAAGGTCGAGGTGACCAGCGTGTACCAGCCGTCCCCTGCGTTGATGCGCGCGGGGAACATGGCCCAGTCGAGGTAGTAGCCCCAAAGCGCCTGGTCGTCACCGCGGATCGGCAGCGACGCCAGGAAGATGCCCACGTTCAGCAGGATCAGCGCATAGGTGACGTAAGGAATGCGGCCGGAGGGGTTGTGGTCACGGATCGGGAACATGCGCCGATAGGGCGGGGATTTGCGGGCGAGGTCAAGAGACCTCGCCCAGCAGTTTCGCGTTTCCGCCGGCAGCGGTGGTGTCGATGCAGACGTGGCGCTCGATCAGCACATGGCCCGCATCGGGGCGGCCGGTGATAAGTGGCAGGATCGGGCCGGGGCGGCGAGAGAGCGCCTGGGCCATCTGGCGCGCCGTCTCCGCGTCGCCCCAGTAGAGGACGCCGGAGAGGTCGGTTTCCGTCTCGAGCGCCGAAGGATCGCCGGCCCAGATGCGGGCGGTGCCGCCGAGGGCCTCGACCGCGGCGACCTGGGCGGCCGTGGCCTCGCCCGGCCCCGCGCAGAGGATCGGGGCGCGGGGGCGTGTTGTCAGCTGGTTCTCTTCTCCCGTGGGGCCGGGCAGGTTGAGGGTTTGCGGGTTTTCCCGTGTGACGGGCGCATCCGGCGCTGCGGGCTTGCAGAACCGCGTCAGGTAATGCGGGCCGCCCGCCTTCGGGCCGGTGCCGGAAAGCCCCTCTCCGCCAAAGGGTTGGCTGCCGACGATGGCGCCGATCTGGTTGCGGTTGACGTAGATGTTGCCGGCCTGCACCCGGTCGGCCACGCGCTGCACGCGGTCGTCGATCCGGGTCATCAGCCCGAAGGTCAGCCCGTAGCCCGTGGCGTTGATTCGGTCGATCACGCGGTCGATCTCGCCGCCCTTGAAGGTCGCCATGTGCAGGACGGGGCCGAAGATCTCGCGCCCCAGCGCCTCGATGCCGGGGACGCGGATGAGCGTCGGGGCGATGTAGGTGCCGGCATTGGGCACCGGCCCCTCGGCGATCACCCGGCCCTCGACGCGGGCGGTGTCCACATGGGCGGCGATTCCGGCGCGGGCCTCTTCGTCGATCACGGGGCCGACGTCGGAGGAAAGGTCCCAGGGCGCGCCTAGCTGCAGCTCGGCCATGGCGCCGGTCAGCATCCTGGTGAAGGCCGGCGCGATGTCTTCCTGCACGTAGAGGCAGCGCAGGGCGGAGCAGCGCTGGCCCGCCGACTGAAAGGCGCTTTCGACGATTGCCTGCACGGCCTGTTCCGGCAGGGCGGTGCTGTCGACGATCATGGCGTTGAGACCGCCGGTTTCGGCGATCAGTGGCGCGCCGGGCGACAGGTGGTCGGCCATGGCACGGCGGATCGCCTGCGCGGTTTCGGTCGAGCCGGTGAAGGCGACGCCGTCCACCCGTGGGTCGGAGGTGAGCGCAGCGCCGATGCCTCCGTCACCTGGCAGAAGTTGCAGCGCGGCGCGGGGCACGCCGGCCTCGTGCATGAGCTGCACCGCGCGGTGGGCGATCAGCGGCGTCTGCTCGGCCGGCTTGGCGAGGACGGCGTTGCCGCAGGCGAGGGCTGCCGAGACCTGGCCGGTGAAGATCGCCAGCGGGAAGTTCCAGGGCGAGATGCAGGTGAACCGCCCGGCCGGGTCGGCGGAGGGGATGCGGGCGGCGTAGTAGCGCAGGAAATCGACCGCCTCGCGTAGCTCGGCCACGGCGTCGGGCGGGGTCTTGCCGGCCTCGCGGTGGAGCAGGGCGAAGAGTTCGCCGAAGTTTGCCTCGTAGAGGTCGGCGGCGCGGTTCAGCACTTCGGCGCGGTTCGGCGCGTCCCAGGGGGTGGCGGCCGCGAGGGCGGCGTCCACGTCGGCCTCTGTGGCTGCGCGCACCGTTCCGGGCTGGTCGGACGGGTCGGCCGGGTTGGTCACCGGGGCGGGGTCGCTCCCCGTGGCCTCGGCGGCGAGCAGCGGCGCGGCGGCCCAGGTGGCCGTTCGAAAGGGGGCGCGGGCGGCGTCCAAAGCGGTTAGCGTCGGGCCATGCGCCAGGTCGAAGCCGCGCGAATTGGGGCGTTCGGGCTGGAAGAGCTCGGTGCCAAGGGCGACGGGGCGGGGCTTGCCAAGTGCCTCGAACGGGTCAGCGGCGACCACCTCGGGCGGCACGCTTTCGTCGACCAGCTGGTTGACGAAGGACGAGTTTGCGCCATTTTCCAGTAGCCGCCGCACGAGATAGGCCAGGAGGTCGCGATGCGCGCCAACTGGGGCGTAGATGCGGCAGCGCGTGTCCTCCTGGTCGCGCAGGATCTGGTGCAGCGCCTCGCCCATGCCGTGCAGGCGCTGGAATTCCCACTGGTCCTTGTTCGCGGCCCCCATGTGCAGGATCGCGGCCGTGGTATGGGCGTTATGGGTGGCGAATTGCGGATAGATCCGGTCGGTCATCCCCAGCAACTTGCGCGCGCAGCCAAGGTAGCTGACATCGGTCGCGGCCTTGGTGGTGAAGACCGGAAATTCGTCCAGCCCCGCGACCTGCGCGCGCTTGATCTCGGTGTCCCAGTAGGCGCCCTTGACCAGCCGCAGGGTGATGCGGCGGTCGAGCCGCGTGGCGATGTCATAGGCCCAGTCGATGACCGGCGCCGCGCGCTTGCCATAGGCTTGGACCACGAGGCCGAAGCCGTCCCAGCCAGCGAGGTCCGGCTCGGACAGCACGGTTTCGATCACGCGCAGGGACAGGGTCAGGCGGTTCGCCTCTTCGGCATCGATGTTGAGGCCCATGTTGGCGGATTTCGCCTCAAGCGCCAGGCGGTGCAACCGGCCGGTGAGTTCTTCCATCACCCGGTCTTCCTGCGCGACCTCGTAGCGCGGATGCAGGGCCGAGAGCTTGATCGAGATGCCGGGATTGTCGCGCATCGCTCCGGTGCAGCGGGTGCCGATGGCGGCGATGGCGTCGGAATAGGCCGCGAGGTAATGCTGCGCATCGGCCTCGGTCCGGGCCGCCTCGCCCAGCATGTCGTAGGAATAGGTGTAGCCGCGGCGCTCCATCCCCTCGGCCCGCTTCATGGCCGATGCGATCGTCTCGCCCAGCACGAACTGGCGGCCCATCTCCTTCATCGCGCGGCCAACTGCGGTGCGGATCACCGGCTCGCCCAGACGCTTCACGGCGCCGCGCAGGTGGGCGACGGGGCCGGGGGGCGCATCCTTCAGCACCCGGCCGGTCAGCATCAGCGCCCAGGTCGAGGCATTGACCAGCGGAGAGGTCGAATGACCCGCGTGGCGGCCCCAATCGGACGGCGCGATCTTGTCCTCGATCAGCGCGTCGATGGTGCGCGCGTCGGGCACCCGCAGCAGCGCCTCGGCCAGGCACATGAGCGCGATTCCCTCGTCGGTCGATAACCCGTATTCCGCGAGGAAGACCTCCATCAAACCGGGGGTTCCGCGCGATCTGATGTCGCGGACGATCTCGGCCGCTCGCCTCACGATTGCGTGACGGTTCCCTGGGGAAAGGCTTGCCGCATCCGTCATTTGCGCCAAAACGGCCGCCTCTGGCGCGTAGGTCGATTGGTCGAGTTTGTTCATCATCATGGAACCTCTTGCCGTTAATCCATGTTATCACCCCTGAGACAGGCGATCTTCCTGCAAGCTCGCCAGAAAGGTAGAACGATGACCGAATTTGATAGCAATTTCGTCCCGGACGGCCTGCACGGGCTGGACCGATTCGACCGCGCGATCCTGGTCGAGCTCTCAAGCGACGGCCGGGTCAGCATGACCGAGCTTGCCCGCCGCATCGGGCTGAGCAAGTCGCCCACCCAGGCCCGCGTCAAGCGGCTGGAACAGCAGGGCATCATCACGGGCTATCGGGCCCTGGTGGACCCGATCCGGCTTGGCCTCGACCACGTGGCCTTTGTCGAGGTGCGCCTTGGCGACACCCGCGAAAAGGCGCTGGCCGAGTTCAACGCCGGCGTGGCGCGGGTGACCGAGATCGAGCAGGCGCACCTGATCGCCGGCAATTTCGATTACCTGCTCAAGGTCCGGACCCGCGACATGAACGCCTATCGCAAGGTGCTGGCCGAGAAACTGTCGAGCCTGCCGCATGTCGCCTCGACCTCGACCTACGTGGCCATGGAGGCGGTGAAGGAAGGCAGCCTGGGCGAGGTCGGCTGAGGCGCATTCCCGCTTTACGCGGGCCGGGCCCTTGGCTAGTCAGGGCCCGTGCCCGCGTGGTGGAATGGTAGACACAGGAGACTTAAAATCTCCAGGCCTTGTGCCGTGCCGGTTCGAGTCCGGCCGCGGGTACCAAGCCGGACATGGCGACCCGGCTTTACGCGCCACGTCACCACCTGACCGCGACAGCCTGATCCGCATGGGAAATGCCCGGACGTCCCCGCCGGGCATCTCGCTTGTCTGGGGCCGTGCGCCTTACCCCAGCCGCTTCTTCGCGAAGACCGCGAACCAGTCGAGCGCGGCGGGGTTCCTGGTCGCATCCTTCGACGCCACCCTGTCCGCGTCTTCGCCCAGCAACATCCGCCGCACGGGCACTTCCATCTTCTTGCCGGTCAACGTGGTCGGGATCTCGGGAACCTCGACGATCACGTCGGGCACGTGGCGGGGGGACCGTTCGGTCCGCAGGCGGCGCACGATCTCGGTCTCGATCTCCTCGGTCAGCCGCAGCCCTGGCGCCATCTGCACGAAAAGCGGCATGTAGTAGCCGCCATCGGCTTCCTCGATGCAGACGATCAGGCTGTCGGCGATCTCGGGCATCGCCTCCATCGTGCGGTAGATCTCGGCCGAGCCGATGCGGACGCCGAACCGGTTCAGCGTCGCGTCCGACCGGCCCAGCACGTAGCTGCCGCCGGCCTCGTTGAACCGCACTCGATCGCCGTGGCGCCAGATGCCGGGGTAGGTGTCGAAATAGCTGTCGATGTAGCGCGAGAAATCGGCGTCGCCCCAGAAGAACAGCGGCATCGAGGGCATGGGCTGGCGGATCACCAGCTCGCCCACCTCGCCGACGACCGGCTGCGCGGATTCGTCGAAGGCGACCGCGTCGGTGCCCAAGGCCGGCGCCTGGATCTCGCCCGCGTTGGCCGGCAGCAGGCAGGACCCGGCCAAGAGACCCGAGCAGAATTCCGTCCCGCCCGATTGCGAGGTGGCGTAGATGTCGGATTTCACCGCCTCGTGGATCCAGCCCAGGATCTCCGGCGTCGCGGGCGAGCCGGTCAGCAGGATGGTTTCCAGCGCCGAGAGGTCGAATTCCTCGCCCGGGCGGATGCCGTTCGACCGGACCATGCTCATGAAGGTCGGCGAGACGCCGAAGGTGGTGACCCCGGTCTCCGCCATCAGCTGCCACAGGGCGCGGGCATCGGGATAGGTGGGATGTCCGTCATACAGCACCACGCGGCCGTTCATCATCGGCCCCATCATCAGCGTGTTCCAGACCATCCAGCCGGTGGTGGAATAGCAGAACTGTACGGCGTCCGCGTGCATGTCGAGGTGGAAGGCCGCGGATTTCAGATGCTCGACCACGATGCCGTGGTGGCCCTGCACGATGGGTTTCGGCAGGCCCGTGGTGCCCGAGGAAAAAAGGATCCACAGCGGGTGATCCGACGGCACGCGGGTATATACGAAATCCCCGCGCGCCACGTCCGGCCCGGTGAAAAGATCCTCCCACGCCAGCGTCTCGCCGGCAAAGGCGGGGGCACCGGCGCCGGGCAGGTAGTCGAGCAGCACCAGCCGGTCGGCCGTGGGCAAGTGCCCGAGGATGTGACCCAACTCGCCCGTACGGTTGAAATCCTTGCCGCCGTAGCGGTAGCCGTTCACGGCAAAGACCAGCTTGGGCTCGATCTGGCTGAACCGGTCGATCACCGTCTGTGCGCCGAATTCCGGCGCGGCCGAGGACCAGGTGGCGCCGATCGCCGTGGTCGCCAGCATGGCGATGAAGGTCTCTGGGATGTTCGGCATGTAGGCAACGACCCGGTCGCCGGGCTCCAGCCCCATGTCGCGCAACCGGGTGGCCAGCTTGCGCACGGCGCCCGCGATCTCGGCCCAGCTGAGGTGGGCAAGCTCGGGCCGCGCCTCGGCCATGTGCTCGATCATGGTGCGGGCCGGATCGCCCGCCATCTCGTGGCGCAGCACGTGTTCGGCGTAGTTGATCGCCGTGCCGGTGAACCAGCGCTGGCGGGGCATCGGGTCGGCGGTCAGCACCGCGTCGATCTCGCCGTCGTGGAGGATGTCGAAGAACTCCCAGATCGCGCGCCAGAAACCGGGCACATCCTCGACCGACCAGCGCCAGAGGCCATGGTAATCGCTGAAGTTCTTGCCCTTTTCCGTGGCGAGCCAGTCGAGGAACCGGGTGGTTTCCGCGCGGTCCTTGCGGACCTGCGTCGCGCGCCAGAGTTCCTGGCCTTCGGTTATGGTCGTCATCCTGTCGTCACCGCGAGGTCTAGGGTGAAGTGTTCCAGCGTATCCAGCTCCGGATGCGCCCGTTCCTCCGGCTGGTCGGCCGCGAAGGCCGCCCGGTCGCCGGTCCCGGTCAGCACGCCCCCAGCAAGCGCGCCGGCCCGGCGGGCCATGCGCAGCTCGAGGTTGGGATCGTCGCCCAGGACGACCATTTCCTGCGGCGCCGCCCCCGTCAATGCAGAGACCATGTGCACCCCTGCGACCGAGGGTTTGCCGAAGAGCGTGTGTCGCGCCCCGGTGGCGTGTTCCAGCGCCGCGATCAGCGCGGCGGAGATGCCCATCATTCGGACCCGGGACGAGGCGACGTAGGGCGCGCGCCCGGGGTGGCGTAAAGCGGCACGCCGGACCAAAGCGCCTCGGCCGCCGCCTCCTGAATCTCGACGTCGATCCTGTGGGTCCTGCCGACCGGAACGGCATCGACAAGGCCCGCGGCTTTCTTGGGTGGCACGACCTCGATCCCCGCCTCGGCGACCGGGGTGGTAACCCCGTCGGCGGCCAGCACCATGACGCGTTTGTGTCCCAGTCGCGCCAACTCATGCGCGACGACGTTGGCGGGGGTCACCATGTGGCCGGGGGCCCGGTCGATCCCGGCCTTCGCCAGCGGGGCGGCGGAATGGGCGGGCGGGTAGATCGTGCCGTTGGTATAGGCGACCACCGCCAGCCCGGCGTCGCGGCAGGTCTGCATGGCGGCAACGGCTCCGGGCAGGGCCGCGTAGGTCCCGGCCGCCTTGTTCCTCATCGCCGGCGCGCCGTCGATGTCGAAAATCGATGCCTTCAGAGCCATTTACGCGCTGCCCTTCAGGTGTAGCTTGAAGCCGGGGCGCTCGATCTTCACGTCGCCAAGACCTTTGCGGCTGGTCAGCTCGCGCATCAGGTCCATGACCGGCTTGCGGCGCGCGTCGTAGTCGCGCCGCGCCGGGCCTGCCGCCTTCATCGCGTCCACCTGGTCGCCGGGCATGACGGCGCGCAGGATGAACTCCTCGTCCGACAGCCTGGTTCCGAACTTGCGCCGCAATTCATCGAGCGAGGCCATGTGCGGCTCCGCCTCTAGCTCCCTGGCGCGTTTCGAGCTGCGCACGCGGTCCTCGACTTGCGCGTTCATCGGCATCGAGGGCTTGCCGAACCGGCCCAGCACGTAGCGCGTCACCTCGTCGGGAATGGTGGCGTAACGCTCGCCGGCGACGACGTTCAGCAGGGCCTGCGTGCCGACGACCTGGCTGAACGGCGTGACCATGATCGGGTATCCGAGATCGGCGCGCACCTGTTCGACCTCTTCCAGAACGGCGGGCAGCAGGTGGGCGCGCTTTGTCTCGGCCAGCTGGCGTTTCAGCGTGCCCATCATCCCGCCGGGCATCTGGTGGTGGAAATAGCGCCGGTCGAACTCTCCCGGCACGCCGTGCTGCAAGCCTTCGGCGGCGGCGAGGGCGGTGAAATAGGCGTCCATCTGCGCAACCGCCTCGTCGTCCACGTCAACGGTATGACCCATGTCGCGCAGATTGGCGATGATCGACGCCTGCGCCGGCTGAGAAGTGCCGTTCGCCGCCGCCGAGGACGCCGTGTGCAGGCAGGTCGCGCCACGCTCCGCCGCCTCGAGATACGAGAACGGGCCAAGCCCGATGGTGCAATGCGAATGGAACTCGAGCGGCAGATCGCCGATGGCGGCCTTGAGCGCGGGGATCAGCGTCTTGGCGCGGTCGGCGGTGACCAGCCCGCCCGGGTCCTTGAGGTAGAGCTTGTCGAAATGCCCGCCCGCCGCAAGCTGGCCGGCGGCACCGGCGAAATAGGCATCGTCATGGGCGGGCGACAGGGTGAAGGTCAGCGCCGCCACCACCTGTCCCGCGCCCGATTTGCGCGTCACCTGCGCCATGTTCACCATGGCCGCGACGTCGTTCATCGGGTCCATGATCGCGAACCGCTCCATCCCGTTGCGCGCGAGGGTGCGGAAGCAGAAGGCCATGAACTCCTCGCTCGCCACCTCCCACGAGATGAAGCGCATGCCGGTGGTCAGGAACGAGAGCGGCGTGGTGGGCGTCTTGTCCTTGAACAGGCGAATGCGCTCCCACGGGTCTTGGTGCTTGTAACGCACGGCCACGGCCATATGGGTCGACGAGATGAAGTCGATGGCCTCAAAGCCCACCCGCTCCATCACGTCGGCGATCTGCACCATCATCCCGGTATCAAGGCCGGTGGCCCCCCAGTTCGACTGGTTGCCGTCGCGGACGGTGGTGTCCATCAGCGTGATATTGGTCATTCGGCGGCCTCCTTGGCGGTCAGCCGGGGCAGCAACCCGCCCAGGTAAGTGGTGTCCACACCGCCCGCGCGGAAGGTGTCGTCGGCCATGATCGCGGCATGAAGCGGCGCGTTGGTGGTGATGCCCGACAGGACCGAAACGCGCAGGGCCTCGGCCATGCGGTCGATGGCGGCGTGCCGCGTCTCGCCCCAGGTGATCAGCTTGGCGACCATGGAATCGTAATAGGGCGAGATCATCGCGCCGGGCTGCATATGCGTGTCCACGCGCAATCCGGGCAGGGCCGGGAACCAGACCTGTGTCACGCGGCCGGGTGAAGGCATGAAGTCGCGCTGTACGTCCTCGGCGTTCAACCGGCATTCGATGGCGTGGCCCGACAGCGTGATGTCGTCCTGGGTCATCCCCAGCGGCTGGCCTTCGGCAATCCCGATCTGAAGCGCGATCAGGTCGAGGCCGAAAATCGCCTCGGTCACCGGGTGTTCGACCTGCACCCGCGCGTTCATCTCGAGGAAGTAGAATTCCTCGCGCTCCACATCCACCAGGAACTCGACCGTGCCGAGCGAGCGGTAGTCGATGTGTCTGGCATAGGCGATGGCCGCATCGTGCAGGCCGCGACGCAGCTTGTCCGACAGACCCGGCGCTGGGGCTTCCTCGACCACCTTCTGGTAACGGCGCTGGACCGAGCAATCCCGCTCGCCCGCGTGGATCACGGTCTCGCCGTCCGAGATGATCTGCACCTCGACATGCCGGCCCAGGGTCACGAAGCGTTCCATGTAGATGCGCCCGTCGCCGAAGGCTGCCGTGGCTTCGGAGATGGCGAGGTCGATCTGCGCGGGCAGTTCCTTGGCCGAGTTGACCCGCTTCATGCCGCGCCCGCCGCCGCCCGAGACGGCCTTGATCAGCATGGGAAAGCCGACCTCCTCGGCGATGGCCAGCGCCTCTTCGGCGGTCTCGACCGACCCGCCGGGGACCAGCGGCACGCCCGCCGCCTCGGCGTGGCGCCGCGCGGTCAGCTTGTCGCCCACGGCGTCAAGGTTGTCGGGGCTCGGGCCGACAAAGATGATGCCTTCCCCCGCGCAGGCGGTGGCGAGGGCCTTGTTTTCGCTCAGGAACCCGTAGCCGGGGTGCAGCGCGTCGCAGCCCGTGCCCTTGGCGGCCTGCACCACCGCAGCGACGTTGAGATAGCTTTGCGCGGCCGAGGCGGGGCCCAGGCAGACCGCCCGGGTCGCCAGCTGCGCGCCCAAGGTGTCTCGGTCGGCCTCGGACACGCCCAGCACGGTCTCGATCCCAAGCGCGCGGGCGGTGCGGATGACGCGCACGGCGATCTCGCCCCGGTTGGCAATGAAGATGCGTTTGATCCGGGCCATGGGGTCAGTCAGGCTGAACGCGGACCAGCGGCTGGCCGTGTTCGACCAGCTCGCCGTCGGGGGCGATGATCTCGGTCACCGTGCCGGCGATGCCCGCCTCGACCTGGTTCATCAGCTTCATCACTTCGATGATGCCGATGACGGTCTCGGGCGTCACGGTGTCACCGACCTGGATGAACGGGTCGGCGCCGGGCTTGGGCGCGCGGTAGAAGGTGCCTAGCAGCGGGGCCGGGACCGCCTGGCCGGTACCGGGGACGGCGGCCGCCGGGGCGGGGGCCGGGGCAGGCGCCGGTGCCGATGCTTGGGCCGCAGCCGCAGTCGGGGCGACCGGCGCAGGCGCGCTGGCGCCACGGCGGCGCAGCTCGATCTTGGTGTCGCCCATTTCCAGTTTGAGCTCGTCGAAATCCGACCCGTCGATCAGCCGCAGAATATCGTCGATGTCGGCGCGTGTCAGTCCGCTCATCCCATGTCCTCCCCCGTGGCGCAGGGCGCGCCTATTGGCCCGGACGCTAGGGCCTCGGCCGCTCTGCACTCAATCGCATGCACCGGCGCGTTTCGTCTGGTGAAACGCTGCGCCGGGGTTTCCTTTGCGGCGATCCCGGCCTAGCCTGCCCGAAAACAAAAGTCATTTCCGGGACGACCCGCATGGAGCAACCGACCATGGCCGCAGGCTTTGCCGCGGCGCTTCTGGACTACGCGGTAGACCGTGGCGCCCCGCGCGCGGCATTGCTCACCGCCTCCGGCCTGACCGACACGCAGCTGACCGACCAGGACAACCGCATCCCCGTGGCCGGCTACCAGGCGCTGATCGGCGCGGCGATCGAGGCGACCGGCGACACGGCGCTGCTGTTGCGGCACACCTTTGACACCCGGCTCGAGACCATGTCGATCATCGGCCAGATCGTGCACAGCTCGGCCTCGCTCCGCCATTCGATCGAGCAACTGAACCGCTACGTCCGCCTCGTGGCCGAGGTCGAGCTGCACGGCCCCGACCGGTTCGAGCTGCGCGAGCGGGGCGGGGAGGTCTGGATCGTCGATCACCTGGTCGTCCCGCCCGGCGACTACTTCGGGATCGAGGCGAGCTTTGCGCGCTTTGTCAGCGAGTTCCGGCGCGGCTTTCCGGGCCATCCCTTCGCGCTGGCGCTGGACGTCACCTATCCGCCCCCGCCCCATGCCGCGGCCTATGCCGCGCTTTTCCGCGTGCCCGTCCGGTTCAACGCCCCGCGCAACGCGCTGCGGATCGACCCGATCTGGATCACCTCCAAGTCGGAATTCGAGCCTGGCAACGCCTATGCCTTCGGCCTCTTTACCCGCCACGCCGATGCGTTGCTGGCCGAGGTCACCAGCGCCTCGGGGACCCGCGCGCGGGTCGAGGCGGCGATCCTGCCGCGCCTGCACGAGGGCAGCCTGTCGATGGATGCGCTGGCCCGTGACATGGGGATGAGCCGCCAGACGCTCTACCGCCGCCTCAGGGACGAGGGCGTGACCTTTGCCGAGATCCACGATGCGCTGCGCCACCGCATGGCGCTTGACTATCTCGGGGCGCGCAAGGTCTCGGTGAACGAGGCGGCGTACCTGCTGGGGTTCTCCGAGGCGTCGTCTTTCGTGCGGGCCTTCCGCCGCTGGACCGGGGCCAGCCCGACCGGCTGGCTGCGCGGGACCGAAGGCGAGGCGGCAGGTTGATACCGGCGGTCAATTTCCTGTCACGCGCGGTCATGTCGTGATCTTGGGCGTCGGTCTATCTCGCCGCTGTCACCTGAACACGGAATGAAAGAAAGACTGACATGACCATCTTTGACCTCATGGCCCCGCTGAAACCCTTCCGCCTTTTCTCGACCGGCATGATCGCCGCCTCGGGGCTGCTGGCGGGCTGTGCCGATAGCGGCGCCAATTACACGCCGATCCTCGACGGTGCGCCCACGGCGCAGTTCCAGGCGGATCTCGGCGACTGCCAGGCGCTGGCCCGCAACCAGCGCCAGTTCGACCAGGAGACGGCGGCCGCCGCCGTGCTGGGCGCCGGCGCGGGGGCGCTGCTGGGCGAATTCGACGACGGCGACGCGCTGGGCGGCGCCATCTTCGGCGCGCTGGCGGGCGGGGCGGCGGCCGGGGTCGATGCCTCCGAGCGGCGTCAATCCATCGTCAAGGAATGCCTGCGCGGCCGCGGCCACGCGGTTGTCGGCTGATGCGGGGAAGGGGAGAGACGCCATGCAATCCGACCTGTTGACCCTGCGCGCCTGCCGCTTTCACGCGTTGCATGCGCTGCTGACCGGCGAAGGCTGTCCCGGCCCGTTGCCACGCCGCTGGTGGCGCCGGTGAGCACCGCCGCCTATGCCTACGCGGGCCTGGCCGCGCTGCCGCTGGCCATGCAACTGGCGCTGGCGGCGGGCGCGCCGCTGGGGCGCTACACGCTGGGCGGCCGGTTTCCCGGCCGCCTGCCGCCCGCCTTCCGCGCGCTGGCGCTGGTGCAGGCGGCCCTGCTGGCCGCGATGGCCCTGGCGGTGCTGGCCCGCGCCGGGATCGGCCCGGTGGTTCTGCCGGGCTGGACCTTCCGGGCCACCCTCGGCCTCACGGCGCTGACCACGCTCGCCAACCTTGCTACCCCCTCGGTCCCCGAGCGCAGGCTCTGGGGGCCGGTCACCCTGGCCATGCTGGGTGCCGCGCTTGTCGTGGCGCTGGGCTGACATCGCACATGGAGACCTGCCATGAAGACCGTCTGCATCGCCGGCGCGACCGGCTACCTTGGCCGCCACCTCTGCGCCGAATATGCCCGCCGGGGCTGGTATGTCACCGCACTGGTGCGCAGTGCCGCCCGCGCCGGGGATCTGGCCGCCGATACGCTGGTCGAGGCCGAGGCGACCCGGGCCGAGACCCTGCGCGGCTCCATGGCCGGCGCGGACCTTGTCATCTCGGCCCTGGGCATCACCCGGCAGGCCGACGGGCTGGGCTATTGGGACGTCGATTTCGGCGCCAACCTGAACCTCTTGCGCGAGGCAGAGGCCGCGGGCGTGGGCCGCTTCGCCTATGTGCATGTGCTGAACGCGGACAAGATGCCCAAGGTGCCGCTGGTCGCGGCGAAAGCGGCCTTCGTCGCTGAACTGCAGGCCTCTTCGGTCCCGTCGACCGTGATCGCGCCCTCGGGCTATTTCTCGGACATGGGGGATGTCCTGTCGATGGCGGGGTCGGGCCGGGTCTGGCTGTTTGGCGACGGCAGCCACCGCATCAACCCGATCCACGGCGCCGACCTGGCCGCCGCCTGCGCCGAGGCGACCGGGGCCGGGCAGGCCTGGCTTGACGTCGGCGGGCCCGAGGTCTTTACCCATGCCACGCTGGCCGCGCTGGCCTTCGACGTGCTGGGCCGGCCAGCCAGGATCACCCGCCTGCCGGACAGCCTGCGCCGCGCGGCGCTGGCGCTGCTGCCGCTCGCACCCCGCCGGATCGGCGGGCCGGCGCGGTTCTTCCTGTCGGCCATGGGCCACGACATGGTAGGCCAATGTCGCGGAACGCACCGGCTTGGCGACCAGTTTCGCCGAGATCTGCAGGCTGCGCCGGCCAAATGACCCAACGAAAGCGTAGCCAGAAAACTTGACCCCGGGGTAATCTTGGCCCGAGGACGCGCTCGGACGGGTCGAGCTGCGCCGGGAACCTGCATGCCAGGGTTCCCGGACGGGCAAGCGGGCCGCATCCCGGGCGCGGCTGTTGTCCGGGTCTCCGGGTCTCCGGGAAGACGAGGTGGAGTGATTGCGAATGCGGGCCATTGTTTCCGACCGATACGGCGACCCCGATACGCTGACGCTGGCCGATCTGCCGCGCCCCGAGCCCGGGGCCGGAGAGCTGCGGCTGCGTGTCCTGGCCTGCGGCGTGAACCTGTCGGACTGGGAGTACCTCGTGGGGCGGCCGTTTTACGCGCGGCTTGCCGGGGGGCTGTTCCGGCCGCGCCGCCGCGTGCTGGGCTCGGACATCGTCGGCGTGGTCGACGCGGTGGGATCCGGGGTCGACGGCTTTGCGCCCGGGGTCCGGGTCATGGGCGACCTTGTCATGACCCGCGGCGGCTTTGCCGAGTATGCCTGCGTGCCCGCCTCAGAGATGGTGCCGGTCCCGGCCGAGCTTGGCGACGACATCGCGGCCTGCCTGCCGCAGCCGGGCGGCATCGCGGTGACCGGCACGGACGGGCTGCGGCCCGGCCAGCGGCTGCTGATCAACGGCGCGGGGGGCGGGTCGGGGACCATGGCGCTGCAACTCGCCAAGGCGGCCGGCGCCCATGTCACCTGCGTCGACAACGCGGGCAAGATCGCCTGGCTGCAGGGTCTCGGCGCCGATGCGGTGATGGATTACACCCAGCAGGATTTCACCGCGACCGGAGAGCGCTGGGACGTCATCCTCGACATGGTGGCGACGCGGGGGCCGGGGCGGATCGCCCGGGCGCTGGCGCCGGGCGGGCGCTACCGTGCCGTGGGCGGGCGGATGCGCACGTTGCTGGCGCTGCTCCTGGGCGGGCTTATCTACCGCGGCACCGGCATGTCGATCGGCATGCTCATTGTGCCGTCGGGGGCCGCGCTGACCGAAAGGGTGGGCGCGCTGGCCGCCAGCGGACGCGTGGCGCCGCATCTCGAGCAGGTGATGCCGCTCGAGGCCGTGCCCGAGGCCCTGGCCCGCACCGGCGCGGGCGCGGTGCGGGGCAAGATCGTCATACGGCCCGGGCAGGGCGGCCTGACGGCGCTGCGGCGGCCATGACCGCGACCATGCCAACGCCCACGGCCCCCGTACCCAAAGGGCAGGGAGCCGCGCACAACACACACACTTCTCGGACAGTCGTCCTGGCGATACCCGTCAAACTCGTTACCGGAATACACGCACTGCCACGCACAATTCACGAACCAATAACTGGTACCGCTTTGCGCTCGCCACACTCGTCACGACAAACAGAACACACACTGGCGACGCGCAGACACTCGTTACGCACTCGTTAAAACGCGCGACCCACTTTACTCGTTACCGTCTTGCACACACTCGGTGAACCGTGGGCCGCTTCAAACTCGTCAGCTACAACTCTGAGATACCTAGCCCGCCAGATTCGTCCAATTGGTTAGATTTTTTCTAATCTGGTGCATGAATTGCACCCCTGTGGGTGATAGATCACCCATCCGTATATGATATTGAAAATAAATGATAATATATGTACTGCTTGATCCGCTTCACGATCCTGCCGCAAAGTGAACACCAAAAGACCTAAGTGCGGGGTGGTTCGCGCGCTTGGCGAATCGGTCCGCCCGGCGAGTCGTCCCGGGCCCGGGACAATGATCGCGATCAGCTGCGGGTGCCCGCGAACCGAGCCTGCCAGTCCGCGCGCTGATCGTCGGTGATCTTGGTGAAGAGGTTGTCGGGCACGGTGAAGGCGTGGCCCGGTTCGAGCCGCCCGAGGGCCTCGTCGAGGGACTGCGGCCAGCGGGTGTCCTCGTGCCGCATCGCCGCCGCGATGGTCGCGGCCGCGTCGGGGATGAACGGAGCCGAGATGATGCCGTAGAACTGGACAAGGTTCAGCGCCAGCGCAACCTGGGTGGCGGCCTGTTCGGGGTTCTCCTTGATCGTGGACCAGGGGGCGGCCTCTTGCAGGTACTCGTTGCCCATGACCCAAAGCGCGCGCAGGGCGGCGGCAGCCTTGCGAATGTCGATGGCGTCCATATGCGCTTCGTATTCGGTCAGCTTGGCGTCCATGTCCTTGAACAGCTTCTGCTCCAGGGGGCCGGGGGCGCCGCGGTCCGGCACGGTCTCGCCGAATTTGGAACGGCAGAACTTGGTCACGCGGCTGATGAAGTTGCCCAGCACGTCCGAGAGGTCCTTGTTGACGTCCTGCTGGAAGCCTTCCCAGGTAAACTCGCTGTCGCTGCTTTCCGGCGCATGGCTCAGCAGCCACCAGCGCCAGTAGTCCGCCGGCAGGATCTCGAGCGCCTGGTCCATGAAGACGCCGCGCCCGCGCGAGGTCGAGAACTGGCCGCCGTCGTAGTTCAGGTAGTTGAACGACTTGATGTAATCGACCAGCTTCCACGGCTCGCCGGACCCCAGGATCGTGACCGGGAAGGACAGGGTGTGGAAGGGCACGTTGTCCTTGCCCATGAACTGGGTGTAGCGCACGTCCTCGGCGCCCTTGTCGGTGCGCCACCAGCGCTGCCAGTCATCGCCCTTGCCCGCATCGACCCATTCCTGCGCGCAGGCGATGTATTCGATCGGCGCGTCGAACCAGACGTAAAAGACCTTGCCCTCCATCCCCGGCCAGGGCGCGTCGCCCTTCATCACCGGAACACCCCAGTCGAGATCGCGGGTGATGCCGCGATCCTGCAACCCGTCGCCGTCGTTGAGCCATTTCTTGGCGATCGAGGTGGTCAGCACCGGCCAGCTGTCGCGGGTGTCGATCCACTCTTCCAGCTGGTCCTTCATCTTGCTTTGCGCCAGGTACAGGTGCTTGGTCTCGCGCATCTCGAGGTCGGTCGAGCCCGAGATGGTCGAATGCGGGTTGATCAGGTCGACCGGGTCAAGCTGCTTGGTGCAATTGTCGCACTGGTCGCCGCGGGCCGACTCGAAGCCGCAGTTGGGGCAGGTGCCTTCGATGTAGCGGTCGGGCAGGAAACGGCCGTCGGCATGGGAATACATCTGCTTTTCGCTGACTTCGCGGATCAGCCCCGCATCGTCCAGCCGGGCGGCAAAATGCTGGGTCAGCTTGCGGTTCTGGTCCGAGGACGAGCGGCCGAAATGGTCGAAGGACAGGCGGAAGCCCTCGGCGATCCGGGCCTGCACCTCCCACATCTCGGCGCAATACTCGGCCACCGGCTTTCCGGCCTTGGCGGCGGCCAGCTCGGCCGGGGTGCCGTGCTCATCGGTGGCGCAGAGGAACAGCACTTCGTTGCCGCGCGCGCGCTGGTAGCGGGCGAACAGATCGGCGGGCAGCTGCGAGCCCACGAGGTTCCCGAGGTGCTTGATCCCGTTGATATAGGGGATCGCCGAGGTGATGAGATGCCGTGCCATGTGACTGCCCGCCCTTTGCCGTGTCGCCCGCGGCCTTAGCGCAAGGCGGGGCGATTTGCCAGTGGCCGCGCGCCCGAAGCGCCAGATCGGCCCGCACGGTCCTGCCGCTGCCGGGGCCGCTGCCGGGCACCGGGGCAGGTTTGCTCGCGGGTCCCGTCATTCAGGCGATGTGCGGCGCGCATCGCGGGCCCGTTGCGTCTTCGTAAAGCCTGGGATCACAGGATTGGCCCTCATTTCCACCGACTCCAACCCCGGCATCGCGACCTTCGCCGCGCTGCACGGGACGGGGGGGGCATCATCGGTGACGCGGGGGGGGGGGGGGGGGCGTGATCGACCTCGGGGGTGCGGTCGTCGAGGGGCGGTCACGTTGCCAGGGTGCGGCGTGGCGGATATCAGCCCTCACGATATCCGTTCTGATCAGGCGCGGTGCCCGGCCTTATGGCCGGTCGCCGCTTTGGTCTGCGCTTGGGGCGGGCCGGGGTCCGCCGCGCCCTCGGGCCAGGGGGCGTAGTGCTGGGCCGCCGGCGCCTCGGGGTCGTAGGGCGGGCGCAGGTCGGTGACGCGCCAGCGCTTGACCGGCTCGGTCCGGGCGCGCAGGCGCGACAGCGACCAGGCGGGCGGGCCGTCGTGATCGAGCGGGTCCATGTGCCAGCGGCTTTCCACCCCCGGCGCGCCGCCCGTGCCGGGCGTCAGGATCAGCCCCAGCGGGGCGCAGCTGCCCTCGGCCGCGCCGGTCTCGGCCGCAAGGTGCAGCCGGCGCACCTGGGTCAGCCCGGGCAGACCGGGCATGTCGGTCACGACCAAGGGCACGCAGCCGGCACGCAGCGCCTCCTCCATCGTCCACATCAGGTCCTCGGCCCGGCGCGGGGAGAGGAAGGTGAAGCGGCCGGGATCGACGATATGGCAAAAGCCGTCCGGGTGCGGCCCGCCCGGGTACCAGCCCGGCGCGATCCAGAACACCGGCCCCGTGGTGCGCGCCGCCAGCAGCATGGCAAAGCGCCAGCGGGCGCGGCCGCAGCATTCGTGCAGCCGCGCGAGGGTCAGGCGCACCGGCCCGTCGCCCTGCAGCGCGGGGCGGTCCTGGTGCGTGCGGCGAGAGAGAAGGGCGGCATGGTGCATGGCGCCCATGATAGCATGTTCGCGTTTTGTTCCAAGCCCGATTCTGCAGCCCGCGCGCCTAGCCGCGCCCGGTTTCCGCGGTCTCGAGAAAACAGCGCGCCAGGTTGCGCGCCGTCCGGGCAAAGCTGGGATCGCGCCCGTGCTGTGCGGCCACGATGGCGCCGTCGATCAGCACGGCCAGGCTGCGCGCGCCTTCCTTCACGTCGCGCACGCCCAGCTCCATCAGCTGGGCCTTGAGCCAGGTCAGCAGGTGTTCTTTGTGCAACTCGGCCGCGCGGCGGGCGACGCTGTCATCGGTGTCGAACTCGGCCACCGCGTTGATGAAGGGGCAGCCGTAGAAGCCCGGGTCGTCGAACCAGTCATAAAGCACGTCGAAGACGCCCAGCAGCCGCGCTTCGGCCGGGCCGTCGATCTGCGCCAGCCGGCCGAAGAACCAGGCGCGCCAGGTCTCGCCCTCGGCTTCCAGAACCGCTTCGATCAACGCCTGCTTTGACGCGAAATGCTTGTAGAGCGTGGCCTTGGCTGCGCCCGCCTCTTCGATCACCGTGTCGATGCCGGTGGCCGCGAAGCCCTGGTTGCAAAAGAGCCGCGAGGCGGCGACCAGGATGCGGTCGCGGGCACTGCGCGGCTCCCGCGAGGACAGGCTCCAGCCCAGGGCGGACGGCGGGTGGCAGGTCGCGGGCGTGTCGAGCATGGCGTCAAGTTCCAGTCGTGTCGTGCACAGAGCATGCCAGCTTGGGCGCGGCGAAACAAGAAAAGAAAACCGATCTGTCTGCTTTACACAGGGGGCGTGGCAAAGCTGCCCGGATCGTGCTCGATCAGACAGTCCTGGCCCCGGCCTGTCTTGGAAAGCGGCCAATGCGTGGCGGATGTGCGAAAATATGCGGCAATATTCAGAAAATTTAGACTGCGAGTGGCTAAGAGGTGTCGGGATCGTTGATCGGGTCCGCAGAATCGGCCTCACATGGACAACAAGAAAAGCAGACAGACCTGTTCGTTCACTTGAGGGCCGCCATCCATGTTCGCCAGATTTGCCAACACCACCGCCTTTCCCCAGCCCGCCGCGCAGGATGGGGCGGCGCGGGGCCGGGCGACGGGCGCGCACCTGGCGGTCATGGGGCTGAGCCATGCCTACAAGAAAATCGACGGGCTGGTGCTGGACAGCCTCGATTTCGAGGTGCAGCCCGGCGAGGTGCTGGCGCTGCTGGGCCGGTCGGGCTGCGGCAAGTCCACGCTGTTACACATGCTGTCGGGCCTGTCGCTGCCGAGCGCGGGCGAGGTGGTCATCAACGGCAATACGGTGCGCGGCCCGTCGCAGGCCTGGGTGATGATGTTCCAGGCGCCCTCGCTTTACCCCTGGATGAGTGTCGCGCAGAACGCAGCCCTCGGCCTGCGCTTTGCCCGCCGAAGCAGCGAGATCGCGACCCGCGTGCCCGAGGTGCTGGAGCTGGTGGACCTCTCGCCCTATGCCGACCGCAACGTGCAGGACCTGTCCGGCGGGCAGCAGCAGCGCGTCGCCCTGGCGCGCAGCCTCGCCACCGCGCCCGAGATGCTGCTGCTGGACGAACCGTTCTCGGCCCTTGACGCCTTTACCCGCCGGTCGCTGCAACGCGACGTGCGCGCCATCGCGCGACGGCTGGGGCTGACGATGGTGCTGGTGACCCATGACGTGTCCGAGGCCGTGCGCATGGCCGACCGGGTGCTGGTGCTCGACGCGAATCCTGGCCGCATCGCCGAGGACACGGCCATCGCCCTGACCGAAGAGCAGCGCGAAGGCGGCTGCGAACGGTTCAATGCCGAGCATATCCGCCTGATGGAGATCTACACCGAGGTCGCCCATGGCGACCCCTCGGACCAGACCGACGACTAACCACCCAACAAGAAACGACTTTCCCGACAGGATAGAGGACGCACCGCCATGACCAAACACACCTGGGACGACGAGGAATATTTCGAGTCCGATTTCGACCCCAAGCGCCGCCAGACGCTGGACATGCTGGCCCGGGGCGGGCTGTTCGCCGGCCTTTCGACCATGCTGGGCGGCCTGCCGAACCTGTCGTATGCGCAGGAAGACGAGGTCGTGCGCATCGGCTACCTGCCGATCACCGACGCCACCGCGCTGCTGGTCGCCCATGGCATGGGCTATTTCGAGGACGAGGGCCTCGAGGCCGAGGCGCCCACGCTGATCCGTGGCTGGTCGCCGCTGATCGAGGGCTTTGCCGCCAACAAGTTCAACCTGGTGCACTTCCTCAAGCCGATCCCGGTCTGGATGCGCTACAACAACAAGTTCCCGGTCAAGATCATGTCCTGGGCGCATACCAACGGCTCCGGCCTGGTCGTCGGCGGGCACACCGACATCACCGAGTTCGGCCAGCTGGGCGGCAAGCAGGTGGCGGTGCCCTTCTGGTACTCGATGCACAACGTGGTGCTGCAATACGCGCTGCGCCAGTCGGGCCTGACCCCCGTCATCAAGCCGCAGGGCGAACCGCTCGCGCCGACCGAGGTCAACCTCCAGGTCCTGCCGCCGCCCGAGATGCCGCCGGCGCTCGCCGCGCGCAAGATCGACGCCTATATCGTGGCCGAGCCCTTCAACGCCCTGGGTGAGCTAAAGGCCGGCGCCAAGATGCTGCGTTTTACCGGCGACATCTGGAAGAACCACCCCTGCTGCGTCGTCTGCATGCACGAAGAGGCGACCACCGCGCGCGCCGAATGGACCCAGAAGGTGATGAACGCCGTCGTGCGCGGCGCGATCTATGCCAGCCAGAACAAGGCCGAGGTGGCGGGGCTGCTGTCGAAAGACGGCTGGGGCTACCTGCCGGCGCCTGCGCCGGTCGTGACCCGCGCCATGACCTATTACGAGGACGAGGGCTACACGCAGATCGGCGCCAACCAGAACGCCGCCGAATGGCAGAACGGTCGCATCGACTTCCAGCCCTGGCCGTATCCGTCGGCCACCAAGCTGATCGTGGAGGAGATGAACAAGACTGTGGTCTCGGGCGATGCGACCTTCCTGGCCGATCTCGACCCGCAATTCGTGGCCGAAGACCTCGTGAACTACGACTTCGTCAAGGCGGCGCTCGACAAGTACCCCGAGTGGAAGAACGACCCCTCCGTCTCGGCCGGGGATCCCTTCACCCGCGAAGAGGTGCTGAAGCTGTGACGGCGATCCCCGACACCGCACGGCGCAATGCGGGGGCAGGCGGGTTTCGCCTGTCGCAGCTGGCGCGGGCCCGCGGACTGGCGCATGCCGGCCTCGGCATCGCGCTGCTCATGGGCCTGTGGTGGCTGGGCGGTCGGGCCGTGGCGAACAATCCGAACATGTTCGCCTTTGCTGATTTCGCCCCCGGCCCGACGCTGTCGGCGCTGTGGGGGATCGTGCAAAGCGGCGCGGTGATCGACATGTCCGTGCCGTCGCTTTACCGCGTGGGCTACGGCATGCTGATCGCGGCCGCGCTGGGCATCCCGGTCGGCATCGCCATCGGGCGGCTGCCCTGGCTGCGCGAGTTGACCAACGTGCCGTTCCAGTTCCTGCGGATGATCTCTCCGCTCAGCTGGATGCCCATCGCGGTCATGGCTTATGACACCTGGGACGGGGCCATCGTCTTCCTGATCTCGGTCGCGGCCGTCTGGCCGATCCTGTTCTCGACCGCCGCCGGGGTGCGCCGGATCGACCCGGCCTGGCTCAAGGTGGCCCGCAATCTGGGCGCCAACCCGCTCCATATGCTCTTTGTCGTGATCCTGCCTGCCATCGCGGTCGACATCCTGACCGGCGTGCGGCTGGCCCTCGGCGTCGCCTGGGTCGTGCTGGTCCCGGCCGAATACCTCGGCGTGACCTCGGGCCTTGGCTACGCGATCAACGATGCCCGCGACACGCTGGACTATGCGCAGCTCGGCGCCGTGGTCGTGGTCATCGGGATCATCGGCTTCGCCCTCGACAGCGGCCTTGCCGCGCTCATCAAGCGTTTCAACTGGGTCCGCGCCTCCGCGTGACCCCCGACATACAGACAACCAGAGGAGACCAACCCATGTCTGCACCTGCCACCGCCCTGACGGGCTGCCTTGCGCCCATCGACAAGACCGGCCTTGATGCGCTGATCGAGAAGGGCAAGGAAAACCCCCAGGCGATCAAGACGCTGAACTGCAAAACCGTGGCCGAGGGGCGGTTCCGCCACCTCAACTACATCCGCGATCTTGAGCCCTATATCGTGGACGAGCCGCCCGCGCTCTTGGGCGACGACACCGCGCCGAACCCGTCCGAGGCGTCGCTGGCCGCGCTCGGCTCCTGCGTCGCGGTCGGTCTGCACGCCAATGCCGTGGCCCGCGGGATCACCGTGCAGAAGCTGGAAATCCAGCTCGAGGGCGACCTGAACATCACCGCCGTCTGGGGCACCGGCGACACCTCGGAAAAGCCCGTGGGTTTCACCGACGTGCGCATCAAGGTCGACATGGAGGCCGATTGCCCCAAGGAAGAGATCGACGCCCTGATCCAGCACGTGATCCAGTGGTCGCCGGTCTTCAATACCTTCTCGCGCCCGGTGAACATGGTCGCCGAAGCCGTCTGACCCCCTACGGGTGCCGCCGGAACGCGCGCGGCGGCACCCCGCTTTCCCAGGAGACATCCCTGATGACCATTGCCACCACCCTGACCCCCTGCGACCTAGACGCCATCGCGGCGCTCGCGAAATCCGACCTCGCCCCCATCGCCCGCAAGATCGACGAAGAGCGCGTCTATCCCGAAGCGGTCCTGCGCGCCATGGGCGGGGCAGGGGCCTATGGCACCCATATCGGCGGCACGGATGCGGCGGTCGACCTTGGGCCCGCGATCCTGTCGATGGCCAAGGCGTCCGAGACGTGCCTGTCCACCGGCTTCTGCATGTGGTGCCAGGACGCGCTGGCCTGGTACATCGCCAGTTCGGACAACGACTGGCTCAAGACCAACCTGCTGCCGGGCATCGCCAAGGGAGAGATCCTTGGCGGCACCGGCATGTCGAACCCGATGAAGAGCATCGCCGAGATCGAGCCGCTGCGCCTCAAGGGCACCCGGGTCGAGGGCGGTTATTCGGTCAAGGGCCTGCTGCCCTGGGTGTCGAACCTCTCCGAAGGGGGCTATTTCGGCGTCATGTTCGGGGTCGAGGGCGATGGCGGCCCCAGAACCGTCATGGCTATCGCCCACGCGGATGCCGGGAAGGGCGTGAAGCTCAAGCTCGACCACGATTTCGTCGCCATGGGCGGCACGGCCACGGTGAACGTGCAGTTCCGCGACGTTTTCATCCCCGATGAATACGTGATCGGCGACCCGGCCCCGGCATTCATCAAGCGCATCCGTGCCGGGTTCGTCCTGCTGCAATGCGGGATGGCCGCCGGCATGATCCGCAGCGCCATCGACCAGATGGAGCAGGTGAAGGGCCCGCTGGGCCACGTCAACCAGTACCTCGAAAGACAGCCCGAGGATATCGAGGCCGAGTACGATGCGCTCGTCGCCGAGGTGCTCGCGCTGGCGCGCACGCCCTACGACGACACGGACGCGTTATGGAAGCGCGTGCTTCAGGCCCGGCTCAAGGGCGGAGAGCTCGCCGTCGAGGCCGCGCATTACGCCATGCTTCATTGCGGCGCGCGCGGTTACGTCAGCCAGGGCGCGGCGCAGCGCCGCCTGCGCGAGGCGTATTTCGTCGCCATCGTCACCCCGGCCACCAAGCACCTGCGCAAGATGATCGCCGCGCTCTGAATTGACGGACACGACCCGGAAAGGCCCGGCCCCGGCGCATCCCGCGCCGGGGAGCGGGAGGGGTTTGCCCTGTGGCAAACCTCCAATAAAACCCATCAACAGGAAGGACTTGCCATGACATCCGCACTTGTCACGCCCGAAGAGCTGACCGCCATGATCGACGCCGGCACCTGCGTCGTGATCGACACCCGCGACCCCGACAGCTTTGCCGCCGGCCATGTGCCGGGCGCGGTCAACATGCACGACATCTTCACCTACCTCGCCACTTCGGACGCCGCCGGCATGGCCGCGCTCAAGGACAAGTTCGCGGCCGAGTTCGGCGCGGCGGGGCTTGACGGTGTCAAGACGGCCGTCATCTACGAGGCGACGATGACCACCGGCTTTGGCCAGTCCTGTCGCGGCTTCTACCTGCTCAGCTTCCTCGGCTATCCGTCGGTCAAGGTGCTGCACGGCGGCTATTCCGCCTGGCAGGGCGCGGGCATGCCCGTCTCGACCGAAGCCGCCGCGCCGACCCCGGCAGGGTTCGCGATCGACCCCGAGGCGGCCGCGATCATGATGGATGCCGAGGACATGAAGGCCGCCATAAACGACCCCGCGGCGGTGATCCTCGACGTGCGAGACATTGACGAATGGATCGCCACCTCGTCCTCGCCCTATGGCGTCGATTTCTGCCCGCGCAAGGGCCGCATCCCCGGCGCCGTCTGGATCGAATGGTACCGCATGATGAAACCGGGCGCGGCCGGGCCGATGATGAAATCCCGCGACGAGGTGCTCGCCGAATGCGCCACGGTCGGGATCACGCCCGACACGCCGGTCAAGCTTTACTGCTTCAAGGGGGCCCGGGCGTCGAACACCTTCCTGGCGCTCAAGGAAGCCGGGGTGACCGACGTCGCGATCTACTTCGGCTCCTGGAACGAATGGTCGCGCGACCCGTCGCTGCCGATCGAGGAAGGGCTACCGTTTACCGCCTGACCAGGGTGCGGAACGCGGGCGGGGGCGCCGGCGTCAGCCGGCGCCCCCCCCGGGCGATGCCGAAGGCAGCGCAATATACTCCTGCCGATGCCGAAGGCGGCGCAAACCTGGCGTCAGCCGCGCCCGGTCAGTAGGGCATCGGGTTGGCCTTGTGGACCTGGTCGATCTCTTCCAGCAGCTCGGCCGACAGCACCACGTCCTGCCCCTTGAGCATATGCGCCAGCTGCCCGGTCGTGGTCGCGCCAAAGATCGGCGCGGTGACGAAGGGGCGCTGCTCGGCCCAGACCTGTGCCATGTGGATCGGGTCCACGCCATGCTTGCGCGCCAGCGCCACGTAGGTATCCGCGATCCTCGGCGCGCGCTCGGTCCAGCGCCCGCCCAGTTCCGGCCCGATGCTGCGGCGCGAGCCCTCGGGCACCGCCCCGCCGGAATACTTGCCCGTCAGCAGCCCCGCCGCCAGCGGCGAAAACGGCAGAAGGCCCACGTCCTCGTAGGCCGACATCTCGGCCATGTCGGTGTCGTAAAGCCGGCACATCAGCGAATACTCGTTCTGCACCGACACGACGCGCGGCCCGCCCATGGCGTCGGCCAGCCGCAGCCATTGCAGCGTGCCCCAGCAGGTGTCGTTCGACAGCCCGATGGCGCGGATCGTGCCGCGCTCGACCTCGCGGCTCAGCGCGCCCAGGCAATCGGCCATGTCCTGCACCGCCGCCGCCCGGTCGCGATTGGCCGGCGCGTAACTCCAGTTCTGGCGGAACATGTAGCTGCCCCGGTTCGGCCAATGCAGCTGGTAGAGGTCGATCACATCGGTCTGCAGCCGTTTCAGCGAGGCCTCGACCGTGCCGGGGATCGTGTCCGAGGAAATCGGCGCCCCGTCGCGGATCATCTTGCTGTCGCCGGTGTGCTTGGTGGCCAGCACCACCTCTGACCGTCGCCCCGTGCGGGCGAACCAGCGGCCCAGGATCTCTTCGGTCCCGCCGATGGTCTCGGCCTTGACCGGGTTCACCGGGTACATCTCGGCCGTGTCCCAGAAAGACACGCCCACATCGAGCGCCATGTCGAGTTGGGCATGGGCCTCGGCCTCGGGGGTCTGGTTGCCGAAGGTCATCGTGCCAAGGCACCAGGAGCTGACCTTGATCCCCGATCGCCCCAGTTCGCGCTTTTCCATGCGTCATTCTCCTGCCGTTCGCGTGTTCGCCGGCAGGTTTGCACCCCGGCGCCGCGGGGTGCAAGCGCAGGGCCGCAGGCGTCAGGGCCGGATGTAGGTGTAGCCGTCCTCCTGCAACTCCATCAGGCGCACGACGCCCGAGGGCACGACGACCGCCTCGTCCATCAGCGCGATCTCGGCGCCGGCCTTCTGGCTCATGGCGCGCAGGGTGTTGCCGCAGGCGGCAAAGGTCAGGTGGTCCATTTCCAGCGCCATGGCGCTGATGCGGTCGGCCACCGGGCTTTTCCCGGGGACGAACATGTGCAGGCCGGGGCCATAGGCGACGATCTCGATGGTCACCTCGTCGCCGATGTCCTTGTAGTGGCTGGCCACGTTCTGCGCGTTGTTCAGCGCCATGTTCAGGACCTGCGGGTCGTTCTCGTCCACGTGGATCGCCAGCTTGTGCATCATGCCCTCGGCATTGGCCATCAGCGGCAGGGCGGCCAGCACGGCCGCCGCGAAAAGTCTGGTCATTGCGGTTCCTCCCGTCAGCAATGGCACGATGATACGCTGCCCGCGCGGGAAGTCATGCTTTTTCTTGAATGAGTGAATGTGAGCCCGCGGGGGACGCGTTCAGTCGGCCTCGGGGCCCTGCATCGGAAAGCCGCGCAGCCGCAGGAACAGGCTTGATTCGTCGTGGTTGCGGAAGAACGGGACCGACGCAGGCGCAGCCCGGTCGGCGGCGCGCTCGGCCACCTCGGCCAGGACGACCTCGGTGATGAACGGCAGGTCGAATTCCTGCGCGCGTTCGACGTCGATCCATTGCAGGTGGCTCAACTCGTCCTCGGCGCGGCTGAAATCGTCAGGATCCGTGGCCAGCGTCTCGGCATCGGCCAGGAAGAACCGCGCGTCGAAGCGGCGCGGACGGCCCGGCGGGGTGATGGCGCGAAAGACGAATTGCAGCGCGCCGGCGTCGGGCAGGTGGCCGGTGGCGGCGAACCCGCGCCAGCCGCGCGGCGCCTCGTCCGGCCAGGTGCCGGGCTGGCCCAGGATCAGGCCCGTTTCCTCCCAAAGCTCGCGGATCGCGGCGCCGGCGAGGGCCTCGCCGATGGGCGGCGACTCCTCGTTCAGCCGCGCGGCGCAGACCGGATCGACGGGGCGGGCAAAGGGCACCTCGGCATCGACCGCATCGACCGCGCCGCCGGGAAAGACGAACTTGGAGGGCATGAAGGCGGCCGAGGCCCCGCGCTGGCCCATCAGGACCCGCGGCTGGCTGCCCCGGTCGCGCATCACGATGATCGTGGCGGCATCGCGCAGGGCACTCTTGTCCACCGCGCGCGTCGGCGCGTCCGTCCTGGTCTGCTCGCTCACGCGATCTCCTCCTCGCTATTCCCCCGGCGCGGGCTCGGGCGCCTCGCCGCCAAAGCCGCCCATGAAGCGCGACCATTGAAAGGCGATGATGACCCCCTTGAGCCTGGGCAGAAGGTAGAGCGAAAGGGCGACGCAGCCAACCGCAAAGACCGTGAACAGCACCAGCGGCTCGGGCCGGTACTTGACGAAGGCCCAGAGGAACGTCGGCGCCATCAGGTGCCCGACGATCAGGATCGTGAGGTAGGCCGGGCCGTCGTCGGCGCGGTGGTGATGCAGCTCCTGCCGGCAGACCGGGCAGGAGTCGCGCACCTTGAGGTAGCTGCGCAACAGCGGCCCCTTGCCGCAATTGGGGCAGCGCCGGCGCCAGCCGTTGAACACGGCGGGCCAGATCGGCCGGTCTTGGTGTGAGCTTTCGGACATGCGTGTCTTTCGGGTTGGTCTTGGGCCCCTGGGCGGCCGCCGGGGCCGACTGCCTGGGTGATAGCGCCTAACATCGGCATTATGACGGCGCCGGAAAAGGAGACAAGCTGCCCCGCGTCGGGATGTCGCGCGCCGGAACGCGCGCACGGGCGACATGCGCGCCGGAACGCGCGCACGGGCGTCAAGCGCGCCGGACCGCGCGCACGGGCGTCAAGCGCGCCGGACCGCGCGCTTGGCCGACATGCGCGCCGGACCGCGCGCTTGGGCGACATGCGCGCTGTACCGCTCGCGCGCAGGCTCGCGCGCAGACCCGTGGCGCATCCGGGATCACATTCCGATCACGAAATACGTGATCGCCGGCGGGGCCAGCGACGGAAGTTCCGGACTGCCGCGTTTGACCCCTCAGAAAGCAGGCACAGAGGCCGGTTTCGACCCCGAGTAAACAGACCAAGGGAATACCAAGATGAAACGCACCATCATGCTGGGCACCGTCGCCGCCATCGTCCTCGGCAGCGCCGTGCCGGTTCTGGCCGACCGCGGTGGCATGCGCGGCGCCGAGGGGCCGCGCGGCCCGCAGATCAGCTTTGCCGAGATCGACGCCGACGGCAACGGCCAGGTCACGCCCGAAGAGGCGCGGGCCCATGCCGCCGCCCGGTTCGCCGAGGCGGATGCCGATGGCAACGGCGTGCTGAGCACCGAGGAAATGACCGCCCGCATCGGCGAACAGGCCCGGGCCGAGGCCGCCGGCCGCGCCCAGCCGCGGCTCGAGCGGATGATCCAGTGGCGCGACACCGACGGCGACGGCGCGCTGAGCCTCGAGGAAATGGGGCAGGGCGAGGCATCGCAGATGTTCCAGCGGCTTGACCGCAACGGCGACGGCGCGGTGAGCGAAGAGGAATTCGCCGCGCTCGGCCGCCGCGGCGAGGGCATGCGCGAGGGCCGGATGCACCGCGATGGCGAGCACGGCAAGCGCGGCTGGGGCAAGCACGACGAGATGCGCCGCGCCCCGATGCCGGCCCCCGAGGCCCCGGCAGACGAGGTCGCGCCCGAGGCGACCGAGTAACGCCCGGACTGAACCGTTGCCGGCGGGTTGTCCCGCCGGCGGCAAAGCGGCACGTTGCCGAAAGGCGCCCAAGGGACTACGCCCGCAAGGGATGATGGACATGGCTTTGGACGATCTTGCGGACGTCGGGGACGAGGCGTTGCTGGTGGCCTATGCAAATGGCGACCGGGCGGCGGCGCGCGTGCTGACGCTGCGCCTGACGCCGCGCGTCCTGGCCCAGGCCTACCGCATGCTCGGCGACCGGGCCGAGGCGGAGGACGTGGCCCAGGAGGCCATGCTGCGCCTGTGGAAGATTGCGCCCGACTGGCGCCAGGGCGAGGCGCAGGTCACGACCTGGCTCTATCGCGTGGTGGCCAACCTCGCCACCGACCGGTTGCGCAAAGGGCGCCGCATGTCGGGGACCGACATCGCCGAGCTGCCCGAACGGACGGACGCGGCGGCGACGGCGCCCGAGCAGATGCAGGAAGACGCGCGCGCCGCGGCGTTGCAGGCGGCACTGGCCGACCTGCCGGACCGCCAGCGCGAAGCGGTGGTTCTGCGCCACATCGAAGGTCTGGGCAATCCCGAGATTGCCGAGATCATGGACACGAACGTCCGGGCCGTGGAAAGTCTCATTGCCCGGGGCAAGCGCGCGCTGACGGCCATGCTGGCCCCGAAGCGCGAGGAATTGGGGTACGACGATGACTGAGTTCGATCGCGACGGGGATGCGCTGGAACCCTTCTTCAAGGCCGTGCGCGCGGCAGAGGTGCCCGCGCCCGGACCCGACATGCTGGCCCGCGTGCTGGCGGCGGCCGAGGCCGAGCTGGACGCCCGCGCGGCACCGGTTCGCAGGCCCGGGCGGCCCGGGTTCTTTGCCACCTTCCTGCGCGCCATCGGCGGCTGGCCGGCGATGGGCGGGCTGGCGGCGGCGACCTTTGCCGGCGTGATGATCGGCGTGGTGCAACCGGCGAGCCTGGTCGACCAGGTCTCACCCTGGCTGATGCAGCTGGGGCTGGCCAGCGAGGCCGAGGATGCCTTCTCGCTCGATCCCGACGCGGGGCTGGCGCTGACATTCGCGGCGATCGAGGGCTAGGCGATGAGCGATCCGACGACCGACACGCCCACCCGAACGGGCATGAAACCCTGGCTGAAGGCGGTGCTGTTCGCCTCGCTGGCGCTGAACCTCGCCGTGCTCGGCCTGGTGATCGGCGCCGTGCTGCACGGCCCGCCCGGCGGGCCGGATGGCCCGGACCGGGACCGCGGGACCGTGGGCATGGCGTTCCCCTACACCAAGGCCTTCCCGCCCGAGGCGCGCGACGAGTTGCGCCGCGATTTCGGCGACCGGATGCGGGCGGAGCGCGAGTCGCGCGGCGCGCGCGAGCCGACCTTTCCCGAGGTGCTGGTGCTGCTGCGGGCCGAGCCGTTCGACCGCGAGGCCTTCGACGCGGTGCTGCAGCGGCAATATGCGCGGGTGGCCGAGACGCAGGCCGTGGGCCGCGCCGTGCTGATCGACCGGATCGCGGCCATGAGCGCCGCCGACCGCGCCGCCTATGCCGACCGGCTGGAAGAGGCACTGAACCGCCGGCGCGACCATCCGCACAAGGACAAGGATCGCGACGACCGTTAAGCGCGTGCTTGTCCGGCCTGTTGGCCGGCCGCGCAACGACTCCTAGGGGCGGGCTTGTCCGGCCAGGTGGCTGGCCGCGCGACGGGCGCCTGTCAGGCCGCGCAGGGCGGTCCGACGCGGATTCGGTCGCGGCCCCGCGACTTGGCCGCGTAAAGCGCCTTGTCCGCGATCTCGAGCACGTTGGTGGCGGCGCGCCCGGCCTCTTCGCTTTCATCGTCGGGCGATGTGTCGCGCGCCAGGTCCTCGGCCACCGCAACGCCGATCGAGATGGTCACCGTGATCCCGCCGCGCCCGTCCGGCAGGCCGATCTGGCTGCCGCGTACCAGCTCGCGCAAGCGCTCGGCGGCGACATGGGCTTCGTCGCGCGAGGTCTCGGGCATGACGATCAGGAACTCTTCGCCCCCGGTGCGGGCCACGAGGTCGCGGTCGCGCAGGTTGCCGCGCAGCCGGTCGGCGATCTGGGTCAGCACGAGGTCGCCGACCGCGTGGCCGTAGGTGTCGTTCACCCGCTTGAAGTGGTCGATGT
Source organism: Mesobacterium pallidum (assembly GCF_019966535.1). GTDB lineage: Bacteria > Pseudomonadota > Alphaproteobacteria > Rhodobacterales > Rhodobacteraceae > Mesobacterium > Mesobacterium pallidum. Next base: position 34,885 of record NZ_JAIMID010000019.1, read on the forward strand.
CGGCCACCATCACCGTGCAGGGCCGCCCGGTGCGGCGCGACTGGGCCACGAGCCGCGCCAGGTGCGGTTCGGCATAGCGGCGGTTGTAGAGGCCGGTGAGCGGGTCGGTCACCGCCGCGCGCAGCCCGCTGCGCAGCGTGTCGCGCAGCCGGTCCGAGGTGCGCTTGCGCCGCACCTGGGTGGTCAGCCGCAACAGCAGCTCGTCGGTGTCGGACCCGCCCACGAGGATGTCGTTGGCCCCGAGGTCGAGCGCCTGGGGCGCGAGGCCCTGCGCCTCTTCCGGGACCACGACGACGATGCCCGCGTGGCGCAGGCTGGGCCGCGAGCGCAGCTCGGAGAGCAGCGACAGGTCCTGGCCGGGATGGTCGGGCGAGAGCGCCAGTACGATCACGTCGAGATTGGCCGGCGCATCCTGGATCAGCGCCTCGGGCGCGATGCAGCGCACGCGGTGTGCGCGGGCCTTGGTCAGCGGCGCGGCCAGCTGCGCGCGCAGGGCGGCGTTCGACGCGACCAGGGCCACGGTCGAAGGGGCGTCGAAATCGTGCCGTGCCTCGGCGAAGCCAAGCGCGCGTTCGGTGTCGTCGCGCAGGTGCAGCTCGGCCTCGGCATCGCGGGCGCGCAGCAGGCTGCGGATCCGGGCCAGCAGCCCGGCATCGTCGAAGGGACGCGAGATCACCTCGTCCGCGCCGGCGCGCAGGGCCGAGATCCGCGCGCGCTGGTCGGCGCCGCCGACGATCAGCATGACCGGGATTGGCGCCATGTCGGGATCGGCCTTGAGGATCTGACACAGCTCTTCGGCCGAGGGGCTGGTCAGCGTATCGCTCAGCAGGATCGCGTCGGGCCGGGCGCGTCCGACCTCGCGCAGCACGGCGGCGCCCGATCCGGCCGGCTGCACGTTGTAGAACGCAGCGGCAAGCTTGGTCCGGATCACGATCCTGTTCGTCGAGATCGCGTCAGCGACAAGAATGGAACGGCTCATGTTGACCCCTTGCGCCGGTTTCGCTCGAATTTTAACTGATAGTCACCGATAGAGGTTAATGAATGGTTTCCGCAGGAAGGGATGCCCGATGATATCTCGCGATTCGGCCGAGACGATCGGCCTTCAGGCGCTGGCCTGGCTGGCCGGGAACGACGAGCTGTTGCCGGTCTTCCTGGGCGCCTCGGGTGCCGGGGTGGACGACCTGCGCGCGCGGGCAGGTGATCCAGATTTCCTGGGCTCGGTGCTGGATTTCCTGCTGATGGACGATGCCTGGATCGTCGAATTCTGCGACACGCAGGGCCTGCCCTATGACCGGGTCATGCAGGCGCGCGCGGCCTTGCCGGGCGGGCAGCAGGTCAACTGGACATGACCGGGGCGGGGCTGGGCGGCATCCTGTTCGACAAGGACGGCACATTGTTCGATTTCCGCGCGACCTGGGACGGCTGGGGCGGCGGGATGCTCCGCGACCTGGCCGCAGGCGATGCGGCGCTGGCAGAGCGGCTGGCGGCGGCGATCCGGTTCGATCTGGCTGTGGCCGCGTTCCAGGACGACAGCCCGGTCATCGCCGGCACCAATGCCGAGGTGGCGGCGCTGCTGGCCGCCGAGCTGCCTGGGCGCGATCCCGCGCGGCTGGAACGCGCGCTGGCACAGGCCGCCGAGGCCGCGCCGCTGGTTCCCGCCGCGCCGCTGGTGCCGCTGCTGGATGCCCTGCGCGGGGCGGGGCTGCGGCTGGGCGTGATGACCAACGATTCTCATTCCGTGGCCGAGGCGCATCTGGGCCGGGCAGGGGTGCGGGACCGCTTTGATTTCGTTGCCGGTGCCGACAGCGGCCATGGCGCCAAGCCGTCGCCCGAGCCCTTGCTGGCCTTTGCCCGCGCCATGGGCCTGAAGCCCCGGCAAGTGGCCATGGTCGGCGACAGCACCCATGACCTCACGGCCGCGCAGGCGGCGGGCATGGTGCCGTTGGCGGTGCTGACCGGCCCCGCCGGCGCGGCCGAGTTGGCCCCGTTGGCCCGTGCCGTGCTGCCCGATATCGGCCACCTGCCGGACTGGCTTGGGCTCTGACCGCCGCCGGCGAAGGGGCGCCAAAAATTCCGGGCATCGCGCGAAATTTCCACTTGCAGGCCCGGGCCGTGCGGATTAAACCCCGGCTCACCCAAAGGATGCGGGCGTAGCTCAGGGGTAGAGCATAACCTTGCCAAGGTTAGGGTCGGGCGTTCGAATCGCCTCGCCCGCTCCAATTGGGTCTCTCGTGCGAGAGCATACTCCAGGCCTTCGGGCCGAACCGGGTCTGGGCTGAAAGGCCGGGACATCGCCAAGGAAGCGGGCGTAGCTCAGGGGTAGAGCATAACCTTGCCAAGGTTAGGGTCGGGCGTTCGAATCGCCTCGCCCGCTCCAACACTTCGGCCTTCGGGCTTCGAAACGGGTCGCCTTGGGGCGGCCCGTTCGCGTTTCGGGCCCCGTCAGTATCCGAAGCGCTCGTAATCCTCGGCGTAGATCTCGCGTACCTGCCGGATCGCGGCCGCGTCGGGCGCGAACGGCGCCGTGCCGGAAGATTGCCGGTTCGACCAGCTGCCGCCCTCGGGCAGGGCAAAGCCCAGCCGGTCGGCGAGGCTGGCGTAGAAGACGTCCATCTCCTCCATCCGGCCCTGAAGCGTGGGCTTGAAGATGTCGGGCTTGATGAAGGTCGCCTGCGGCTGCCAATGGGCGTCGACCGCATCCGCCCCGTCGCGGTCGATCTGCCAGGCGATGTAGTCGAGGAACCTCCGGAACCCGTCCGCCGTGTCGGGGTGGCTGTCCCAGTCGAAGCCGACCACGGCATCCATGCGGAACCGGTCGCGGGCGAACCACTGGCTGCGCGCGCGGTGCGACTTGCCGATGTAGCGAAAGCCCGACACCGCCCGCGCCAGCGGCTCACGCACGATGGCCAGCCGTTCGGCCGGGCCCCCGGACCCGGTCAGGTCGCGCGCCGCAAGCCCCTGCCAGAGCGCCCGGGTAAAGACCCCATGCTCGGCCAGCATATGCACGGCCGCCTCGGGGTTGATGTCGTGATCGGGCTTGGCATCAGCGCTCAGCGCATGGCCGAACTCGGCCTGGTACAGCAGCTTGAGCGTCGAGGTCGAGGCATTCTTGCCGACCGAGATGAAGCCCCAGCGGCCCGAGGGCGGCAGGATCACCTGGAACAGGAAATGCCAGGCCGCCTGGCGCGCGGTGGCCTTGTCCGGCATCAGCCGCGCGGTGGCCCGCACGGCGCGGTTCTGCCGGCGCGCGGCCACCGGCGCGGGGCAGAGGGCAGGGCGGCCAGTCGCGGCCTTGTCGTGATCCATCGCCCTGCCTTTCGTCTCAGGTGGCCTTCTTCATCGCCCGGACCTGTTCGAGCCGCTCGTGGATCAACGGCCCGTCGGGGTTGATATGCACGGCGATGTCCAGCAATTGCTCGACCCGGCCCAGCGGGAAATCCCGCTCGAGCAGGATATCCGAGATCTCGCGCAGCTTTGAGCCACGCGCGCGTTCCAGCACCCGTTCCCCGATCACCTCGCCAAAAAGCATGCGCACGAACTCGGCGATGCTGTCCGCGTAGGCGGTACGCTCGCGCTGCTCGGGCGAATCCTCGGGCTGCCTGGGGCGCGGAAACGGGTTGCCCTCGGTCCCGCAGTAGCGCTGGCCGACGCGGGTGTTGATCTCGTTGAAACTGTCATAGATCTCGTCCGAGCGCCAGTTGAGGATCTTGCCGTTCAGGCACAGCGGGTTGCGGCTGACCAGGTTGATCAGCTCCCACCGGAAATGGTTCACCTCGCCGTCCGGTTTGTAGCGCGGGTAGATCTCGTTGAAGACCCGCGCGACAGACACGCCGATGGGGCCCAGCGATTCATTCGACACCGACAGGTCCCAGTCGAAGGCGTCGTCGCGCGGCGCGGGGATCGTCTCGTGCACCACGTCCTTGAGGATGTTGCCATCGTACAGCCGGTCGCGGTCGAAGATCTTGACCCGAAGCGCGTCGATGCCGAAGGCATGTTCCCACTTGGCCAGGAACTGCTCGTAATTATAGTAATGCGCGTCCGGCCCGATCGGCGCGAGGAAGGTGTCAAAATCATCCGTGTTCCCGGCCTTGACGGTCGTGGAATAGAACGAGGTCGCCAGTGCCGATTGCTCGCGGATGTAGCACAGCACCTTGATCTCGTCGAAGATCGACCGCAGGAAGGCCGCCAGGCTGTCGATGCTGTCCTGGTCGTTCAGCCGCGAGTGCAGCAGCTCGGAGGTGATGAACACGGTCGAGCCTTTTTCGAGTAGGGCCGCGAACTCGCGCCGCATCTCGTCGTCGAACCCGTCGAAATAGGCGTCCTTCTCGTGCATCGTGTAGATGCGACGATCCTTCATGTAATCGTCGATCTGGTTCTGGAAATAGGCCGCGATCTTCTGGTTGTTCGGCACGCCAAGGCCATCGGCCAGCTGCACGCCGTGTTCGGCCAATGGCGCGCGATTGGCATAGACGAAGTCCTGAATCGAGGTCGTCGCCGTCTTTTCGGTGCCAATATGCAGCACCAGCTTCCTGGGACCGTCGTTACTCATCATGTCGGTTCAAACACTTCGCTCACTCTGGCTTCTGCCGTTCCACGGCCCCGGCTGATACGTGCCCGGGCCGGATCAGACAAGCGTGTCGACATACCGCAAGGTCGGTTCCACCCAGGGCGCATGGGCATAGGCCAGCGGGCGCATCGCGTCATCAAGCGGGGCAAGGTAGCGCCGCGGCACGCTGCCGATCAGCGACCGCAGGGCCTGCCGGTAGGAATACTTCAGGTCCAGCGAGATCGACTCCTCGCTCCATTGCAGCACGCGGAAACAGGTGGCCAGCACCAGCTTGCGCAGCACCGCGTCATGGAAATAGCTCGAATGCGAAAAGAGGTGCAGCACGTTGGCCACCGACCCGATCGCGTCGAACCGCGTGGTCGACCGGCCGTCGGTCAGCCGCGGCTCGCCGTAGCGGCGGAAATAGGTGAAGGTCGGCAGCTCGGTCAGGGCAAAGCGTTCCATGTTCATCAGCACGCCCATGTGGAAGTTCGAATCCTCGAACATCGACAGCCCGTTGGGAAAGCGCAGGTGGTGCGTCTTGATGAACTCGCGCCGGATGCACTTGTTGGCCGATTGCGGCTCGAGGCAGGCGAGGTGGCGCAACGCCTTGAGGTAATCGCGGTGGTCCGAGGCCATTTCCGTGATCCCCATGCGCGCCAGGGCGTTGAAGGCATGGGTGTCGTAGAAGGGCAGGACCTCGTTGCGCAGCTCGCTTAGCATGCCGCGGGAAAACACCACGTCGGGTTGGTTTTCCGTCGCCGCCATCATCGTCTCGAAGGCCCAGGGCGGACGGGTGTCGTCGCTGTCGAGAAAGCAGATGTAATCGCCTGTCGCCACGTTCAGCGCGCGGTTGCGGGCCGAGGAGGGGCCGTCGTTCGACTGGCGGATATGGGTGATGCGCGGATCGTCAAAGCTGCGCAGAACGGTGCGCGTCGCCTCGGACGCGCCATCATCGACCAGGAGGATCTCGAAATCGGTGAAGGTCTGCGCCAGGATCGAGTTCAGCGACAGCGCGGCCATCTCGCCTTCGTTGTAGGCGGTGACGATGACCGACAGGGCGGGGACGGTGTCGGCCTCGGTCGCGGGCTCGGCCTTGATCTCGGGTTTCTTGCTCATGGATCAGCCTGCCTTCTTCATCGAACGACGCATGCGGATGAATTCGGGCGTGATGGTCGGCCCGCAGAAATAGGCCCAGTGCACGCCGTCCGACACGCCCTTGGTCTCTTCGAGGATCTGGTCGAAATGCATCCGGAAATCGGGCTGCTCGATCTTGTCGATCAGGTCGTCGCTCATGACGCCGGGGCCGTAGATGCGGCGGATGCCGACGCAGAACCGCGCCGTCGCCTCGATGAAGCTGTCGCGCAGGTCGGGTTTCAGCACCTGGGCCGACCAGTTGATCGAATCGGTGATCGATTCCGCGTAGGGTCTGAAATTCGGCCAGCTTTCGCGCACCGCCCGGGCCACGAGGTCGCGGAACATGAACAGCATGTAGAAATGCCGCTCGTCGCCCTGCTTGATGTCCTGCGCCGGGTGCTGGCGGTAGTGGTAGTAATGGTCGGGCAGCATCAGCACGTCGCGCGCCGCCGTCAGGGTGAACATCTGGAAGATGTAGTCGTCGTAGGCGCGGACGTTCTCGGGAAAGTAGATGTCCTTGGAATCGAGGAAGTCGCGCCGGTAGACCTTGCGCCAGATGGTCGGCTGGCCCTTGATGATGTCCGCCGATTGCAGGCGGAACACCGGCTGGCCCTTGAAGGTCTGGCGCGGGATGTTCTTGAAGACGTCTTCCTCGTAGCTCGGGTAGTAGGGCTTTTCGAGGCTGTCGTCGTAGAAGTCGAACGATGATTGCGTCACCTCGCAGCCCGAGTAGAGCGCGAGGTCATAAAGATCGCCGAACATGTTCGGGGTGACGAAATCGTCGGCATCGACAAAGGCGATGTGGGTCGCGTCCGACACCAGCCGGCCGTAGTTCCGCGCCGAGGCGCAGCCGCCGTTGGGCTTGCGTTCGACCCGCACGCGGGGCTCGTCCTTGAAATGCTCGGCCGCGCGGTCACCCGAACCGTCGGTCGAGCCGTCGTCGACGATGATCACGCGCACGTCGTCGCGCCCCTCGCAGAGGATGCTTTGCGCGCATTCGATGACGTAGTCGTCTGCATTGTAGGCCGCGATGGCCACATCGACCCCGTGCCGGCGGCCCGACAGGTCGATCGAGGCATTGTGGTTGAGGATCCAGTTCGGCGGGCTCCAGATCTGCGCATTGGCGCAGGGAAAGACCTTGTTGCCCGGAACGATGGTCTTGGCCGCGGTCCAGAAGGACAATTGCCTGCGCCGATCCTCGGACAGCCCGTCGAGCACGTCGCCCATGGTGTCGAAGACCTGGCCGCCCTGGATCAGCACGCCGCCCTTGCCCTTGGACAGCAGCTTCTTGACCTCGGCCATGGTGACGATCTCGACGCCGTCGATGTCGTTGGCCTCGCAGATGGCCGTGACAAAGGCGGCGCTCTCGGCATTCGACACCAGCTTGAGCAGCCGGACCCCGGGCAGCAGCGCCTTGGCGCCCATCGCGAAAAGCGGCACCTTCAGCTCGACATCGACGATGGTGTAATCATCGGCCGGCTGGCCGATCGGCCGGGTGGACATGAAGCCGAGATAGGCGCCCGGATCGTTCGCGGCCGCCTCGGCCAGTTGCCGGGTCTGCGCCGCATCGGCGCCGGCCGGGATGATGAAATCGCGCCCCATCATGTGCAGCGTCACGTCTTCGTCGTTGGTCTCCGCCGTGCCGGCCGCAGCGGTGCTTGCCGGCTTCTTCGCCTTGGCCTTGGGCGCGGGCGCGGACGCCGCAGGCGCGGCGACGGCCGGCTCGTCCATGAATTCCTGGAAGGTGCCGTTGTTGCAATCGATGCGGAAGGTCTCGCCCGCCAGGGACGCGTCCATCTCGAAGGGCAGGGTCAGGCCGTCGATCTCGACCGTCAGCTTGGCCCCGTCACGCAGCACGCGGTAGCTGCGGATATCCTCGACCGGGGTGACCAGCATGTCCGAGACCTCGTCGCCCCAGTCGCTGCCGGCCATCGAATTCAGGCTGTAGGCGTTGCTTTCGCGGCGCAGGACAAAGTGAAAGGGCCGGTCCTGGTCCGAAATGCGGAACTCGAAATGGCTGTCGGCCCAGATGCCGGGGTCCGGAAAAATCTCGTATGTGGTCTTTATGGTCACGCGGGTGGCTCCCGAATACTTGGTTTTCCGGCCCCCGGCCCGCCTGTGGCCGGTGACCGAGATAGTGCCGCTTGCCGTTCTGGCGCGACCCTTACAGCGGATTCATGACGAAGGCCGGCATGGCAGTGCCGTCCTGCGCATGTTTCAGAAAGGCATCGGCCGTGTCCAGCGCTTCGCGGATGGTCACATCCATGTCGAGGTAGCGATAGGTCCCGAGGCGCCCGACAAAGGTCACGCCCGAGGTTGCCTGGGCCTTTTCGACGTAATCGGCCAGCAGGGCTTTTTCCTTGACCTGGCGGATCGGGTAATAGGGGATGTCCTCGGGCTCGCAGGAGCGTGAGAATTCCTTGTAGCAGACGGTGCCTTCGTGGCTTTCCCACGGCGCGAAATGCTTGTGCTCGGTGATGCGGGTGTAGGGCACGTCGCGGTCGCCGTAGTTCATCACCGCGCAGCCCTGGTAATCGCCGGTTTCGGTGAATTTCTCGAAATCCAGCGTGCGGTAGCCCAGGCGGCCCAGCTCGTAGTCGAAATAGCCATCCAGCGGGCCGGACCAGAAGACGTGGTCATAGCCCTCGGCCATGGCGGGATCGTAAAGCGTGCCCAGCTTCACCTCGATCGACGGATGGTCCAGGATCGCCTCGATCATCGGGGTATAGCCGTTCTCGGGCATCCCCTGGAAGGCGTGGAAAAAGTAGTTGTCGTCGTAGTTGAACCGCACCGGCAGGCGCTTCAGGATCGACGCGGGCAGCTCGGTCGGCGAGCAGCCCCATTGCTTTTCCGTATAGCCCTTGAAGAACGCCTCGTAGAGGTCGGGCCCGACAAAGCGCATCGCCTGCTCTTCAAAGGTCTGCGGATCGGTGATCGACTTGTCGGCGATCTCGTTCTCGATGAAATCGCGCGCCTCGGCGGGGCGCAGGGTCTTGTTGTAGTACTGGTTGATCGTGTGCAGGTTGATCGGCAGCGAAAAGACCTGCCCCTGGCTCGTCGTCTTCACCCGGTTCTTGTAGGGCATGAAGGTCGTGAAGGAATTGACGTAATTCCAGACTTCCTCGTCGTCGGTATGAAAGATGTGCGGGCCGTAGACATGGACCATCACGTCCGTCTCGGCATCGCGGGTGGTGTAGCAATTGCCACCGATATGGTCGCGCCCGTCGATCACGGTGGCACTGTGGCCCGCCTCGGCCAGCTTGCGCCCGATAACCGCGCCGGACAGGCCCGCGCCTACAAGAAGAAATTTCACGTCTGATCGCCTTATTCTTATGACCTGAACCGGACCACCGTTTACCTGGCGCAACATGCGCCGAACCTCGATCCGCCGTCTGTCCCATGCGTCCTCGAGGCGCCGGGAATTCGGAGGGCGGCGTCAAGCGGTTAATAGTTAGGCACAGGTGGCATTGCAAGCAAAGCGGGGCCGGTGCGTTACCGTTCTGTCGCGAATGCTCAAGCGGGCGGCACCGCGCCGGGCCGGGCGGGCGGAACTTTGCTTGTGGCGGGGCGGCAACCGTGTCTTGATGGGTGCTCCGCCCGGGACGGGCGCGACAGGCAAGACAGGCCACGACACGGCAGGACAGGCAGGGGCAGGCATGGCAGAAGATCAGGCGCCGAAACGGGTGCATGGACCCGAACTCGAGGCGCGGCTCGCGGCATCGCGCGAGGGCGAAGGTGCCGGCGCGGCGCGGGCGCTGGCCCTGCAGGTGCTGGACGGGGCCGAGCGGGCCTTTGACAAGGCGATGGTGCTGCGCGACGTGCAGCAGGTGCTGGGGGTCGAGGTCGCCCTGGACATGGTGCGGCACCAGCTGACGATCCTGCAGGCCAACCCGCGTCTGTTGCTGGAACAGGCGCGGCTGCTGACCGCCTCGGGCCGGTCGGGCCGGGCCGAGCAGATCCTGCAGGACCTGCTGACCCCGCCCTTCGAGGCGGTGCTGCAGATGGCCGCGATCCAGCTGCAAAAGGGCGACCCGGAGGCGGCGCTGGACCTGCTGGCGAGGTTCGAAGAGATCACCCGGGACCGGCCGCATCGCTACGTGCTGGGCGGGCAGGCGGCGCTCAAGCTGGGGCGCGCCGAAGCCGCGCTGGACTGGGCCGACAGAGGGTTGGCGCTGGCGCCGCGCCACGCGCCGCTGCAGGTGCTGCGCTGGGATGCGCTGTCGCGGCTGCGCCGCTTTGATGCGGCGATCGAGGCCTGCCGCGCGGTGATCGCAGATGCGCCGGACGACGCGATCGAGATGCACAAGAAGGCGGTGCGGTTCCTCAACCGGATCGAACGGTTCGACATCGCCCGCGACATCCTGCTGAAGGCCAGCGCGACCCAGCAAGGCAATGCCGACCTTGTCCTGCTGGCCGGCGAGGTGGCGATGGCCGAGGGCGATGCCCGCGGCGCCGCCGAACTGCTGGGCGATTTCGCCGAAACCCGCCGCGTCGACAGCCTGTTCCTGCGCACCCGCGCCGCGGCGATGACCGCCATGGGCGACCTCGGCGGCGCCATCGCGGTGCTCGAGGCCGGCTTTGCCGAGACCGACAGCGACATCCGCCTGCAGCTGGCGCAGCTGTGGATCCAGCTGGGGGAATTTCCAAAGGCGCGGGCGCTGCTGGACGGGCTGCCCAATGACAACACCACCCACCGCGCGCGGGTCGCCAAGCTGCGCGGAGAGCTGGCCTTTGCCCGCGCGGACATGGGCGTGGCGCTCAAGCACCAGGTGCGGGCCATCGCGCTCGACCCTTACCCGGCGCAGTACTGGGACCTGCGCGGCCGCTACGCGCTGGCACTGGGGCAGGTCGACGGCGCCTGGGACGATCACCTGGAATGGACGCGCCTGCTGACCGACAAGGACCCGACCGGCCAGGTGACCGGCAAGGCGATGCATTCCAACACAGGCCAGGTGCTGAACGAGTTCCGCCTGCTGACGACCGAGACCGACCGCGCCATGCTGGCCGCGGAGGCGGACCCGGTCGCGGGCATGCGCCACTTCCGCGCCCGCGTCACGGACGAGCCCGGCAACACGCCCTGCGCCATGGCGCTGTTCAACCTCATGCGCCGCGCCGGCGGAGTGACGCGCATGCCGCCCAAGGACGCGGGCGGGGCCGATCCCGGCCCCATACCGCGCCGTATCGTCCAGTTCTGGGACAGTCCCGAGGTGCCCGACCAGGTCGAGGCGCTGGCCGCCGAGACCCGGGCGCTGAACCCCGGCTACGATTTCCGCCGCTACGACGAAAGGACGGCGGCCGCCTACCTGCACGACAAGGGAGAGGAGGCCGCGCTGGTCGCCTACCAGCTGTCGCCCCACGCTGCGGCGAAATCCGACATCCTGCGGCTGGCGGTGCTGTACCATGACGGCGGGGTCTACATGGATGCCGATGACCGTTGCCTCGTGCCGCTGGACGAGATCCTGCCGAATGGCACCCGGATCGTCGCCTACCAGGAGGACCTGATCAGCGTCGGCAACAACTTCCTCGCCGCCGCGCCGGGCGACCCGGTGTTCCGCGCGGCGCTGGACGATGCCGCCATCGCCTTTACCGAGATGGCGGGCGAAAGCATCTGGCTGGCCACCGGGCCGGGCGCGGTGACCCGGGCCATGGCGCTGCACGGCACCGACGAGAGCGGCGCGCTGCGGCCGGACATCTGGCTGATGCCGTGGTTCCGGTTGCGCCACTTCGTCAGCTTTCACATCCGGTTAAGCTACAAGACCTCGAACGACCATTGGTACCGGTCGATGATGCGTCGGCGCTGAGACCGGGCGTCGTGCCAGCCGGGCGGGCCGACGGTCAGACCGCCGGCAGGATCGCCTGCAGCAGCGCCTCGGCCTGCGCCTGCACCTCGGCCTCGTCCATCCCGCCCGCCTCTGGCAGGTCGGGATAGCGCGTGAGGTCAAGATCGAAGAGCCGCGCGCGATCCGGCAGCCAGCGGGCGCGGACCTTCTCGTTCTGCTCGGCGCAACGCTCAAGGAAGGTCTCGGCCTGGCGGCGCGTGACCAGTGCCGAGCCGCCGCCGTGGCTTTGCTCAAGCTCGGACACGATGGCCCGGCGGTGCGCATCGTCGAACCGCGCATCGTCGCGCGCCAGCCGGTTGATCCGGCCCAGGATGCGCAACCCGTCGCGGCTGAGCGCGGGGTTGCGGCGCGGCGCGTCCTGGGGACGGCTCAGCGCACCCGGGATCCCTGCCGCATCCTCGAAGAGCGACACGAGGTCTGTGTCCTCGCGCTCCTGGTCCTCGTAGATCGCCACGTGGACGCTGCCCTGGCCGAAGACCTCCTCGTACATGTCGAGCAAGTCGTAGTAGCGGTAGAACAGCGGCAGTTCGGCCCCTGCGGGCAGTACCGGTTCGATGTTCGGCCGGCCGCCCTTCATCTGGGTCGAAAGCGAGCTTTCCGCGACCCGGTCCTGGCGCCGCAGCACCACCGCGATGCGAAAGCGCGAGCCGACGGGCGCCAGCAGGCGTTTCAGTCGCTCGAGCTCTCCGGGATGGGTGATGCGGCTGTGCAGGTGCTCGTTCGACAGGAGCAGCCGGGAATACCCCGCCCGCGCGGCGATGGTCTCTACCTGCCGCTCGGTCATGCGGCGCAACTCGGGCGCGTCGACGCCCTGCTTGGCCAGGATCGCCTGGCGCACGTTGCAGGTCTTGTCATCGTCCTGCGCATAGGCGGCCAGGAAGATGTGGTTCCGCCGCCCCAGCAGCGCGGGGTAAAGAATGCCCTGCGCCATCAGCGCCTTGCGCTGCGCATCGCAGAGCCCCTGCAGCGTGGTCGTGCCGGTCTTTTCCAGCCCGATGCACAGCGTGATGTCGGCCCCGGGCCGTGTCGTCTGGTTCAATGTATCCCTCGGCGCCGGGCGCCTTTCCCCTGAGTGGCCACCCCCGCCGGTCCCTGACAGCCGGGAGGGCAGGCCTTGTCCTGCCGATGCGTCCTCACGCGCCAGGCGCGAGGCGGAGCTTGCCGTCTTCGGTGAAATGCTGCTCCAGAATTTCGGCATTACTGACGGTTTGCCGCCAGTCGGGCAACAGTTTTCGCGTGTTGGCGGTGGCGCCGCCGCTCATCGTGATGCCGCAACGCCCCAGGATGTCGGCGATGATCGCCGACAGCGCCTCGGGCGCGGCACCGGCCATGTCCTCGTAGGCCAGTTCCATGATCTGGTCCGGCCGGGCCCGGCCCCGCGCGCGCGACAGCCAGCCGCCGACCATCTCGGCCTCGAGGTCATAGGTCCGGGCGATCCGCGTGACCGCGTGGGGCGGGATCTCGTAGGTTTCGGGCCCCTCGTGCGCATTGGCGCCGCGGTCGACGTAGCGCCCGGTGCGGCCGGCGATCCAGGAAGACACCGCATGTTCCAGCCGGTTGCGGCGCTGCAGGTGGATCACCAGGTAGCCGCGGCGCAGCGCGGCGGCCAGCACGGGCGGCAGCTCGACCGGGGAATACCAGGTGCCGATGGCGTTGAGGGCCGAGTTGTACTTGACGTCGATGCAGGGAAAGCCCTCGGTCTCGAGCGCGGCCAGGAAGGCCTCGGCCCGGTCGATGGCGGCGGGATGGGTCACCGCCTCGGCCTGTTCGGGCGGCACGCTGGCCAGCCAGCGGTGGTATTTCGACAGCCCGTCGGGCTGGCGCGGCTGGAACACCTCGCCGAAATCGCGCAGCCCGCCGGTTTCGGCCAGCATCGAGCGCAGGAAGTTCGTGCCGGCGCGCTGCTTGGCCAGCACGAGCACGCCGCGCAGATGGGTCTCGGGGCCGTCCTGCGGTGTCGAGGGGGAAATCATGAGGCAGTCACCTTTTCGTACCAGATCGCGCCGGCTTCGCAGAAGGCGTCGAAGCTGCGCGTGCGTTTCATCGTCTCGATTGCCGCCTTGCGCAGGCGGGCGTTCTCTTTCGGCTCGAGCACCTCGGCCAGGGCGGCGGCAAAACCAGCTGGGTCGGTCGGGTCGGCGACCAGCCGGCCGGTGTCGTCGCTGACCACCGCCGACACACCGCCCACGTCGCTGGCGACGATCGGCAGCCCGGCCGAGGCGGCCTCGACCAGCGCCTGGGGCACGCCTTCGAACAGCGCGGTGTTCAGGTAGACGTCGCTGCCCGACAGCGGCAGGGTGTGAAAGCCGCTGAAGGGGCCGTGGACGGTCAGGTTGTCCGGCAGGTCCGCCGCGTCCCAGCTATCGTCCTCGAGCACGCGGGAGCCGTACATGTGAAACTCCGTCCCCGGCATCAGGCGGGCGATCTCGGGCACGATCCCCGGCTGTTTCTGGTGGTCGAACCGCGCGGCCCAAAGCACCCGGCCCGGGCGCTTGCCGTCGAGCTTCCTGGACGGTCGCACCGCCGCGATCTTGTCCGAGGGATAGTCGAGCACGTGGCACTTGTCGTGCGGAAGGCCGAACATCTGGATCAGCTCGTCCATGAAAGGCTGGCCGTCCGAGACATAGGCGTCCAGCACCGGCTCGATATAGGGGATCTTGAGGTGGTAGCCGTCGATCACCCCGTCCGCATGGGTATGGGCGCAGAAGAAACAGGCCGAGAGCCTTGCGTCGGGACGCGGCGACTGCCCGGCGGCGACGGATTCGAGCCAGGTGAACCCGGGGTAGGATTGCACGACCTGCACGGTTTCGGGCGCGATCAGGTCCAGCGCCAGCTCGAGGCAGCGCACCACGTAGTCGACGCCCCGGCCCGCGACGAAGGGTCCCTCGACCCCGTCGCCCGCCAGCAGCGGCAGGTGGCGCAGCCCGGCATAGCCCGGCTCGACCTGGCCGTTGTCGGCCAGGATCACCAGCGGCGACCGGTCCAGCTTTTCCGCCAGCAGCCGGTAATGCCAGTAGCCCACCCGCTCGGCCCCGCCGACACCGAGGCAGGGCAGGATGATCACGTCCGAAACCGGGCCGTTCTCCTTCAGCTCCTCGCGGATCCGGGTGATGAGATCGCCGACCAGCGGTTGGTTGCTGGATTTCCACCAGGTGTCGCGCAGCCGGGCCAGCAGCGGCATCGGCGTGCCCAGCCGGTCGCGCGCCCGGGCCACCACGGTGGTGGCAAGATGCGGGGGGATGCCCGTGACCTCCTGGTACTTGGGATCGCGCGAGGGCCGGCCGATGTGGACGCCCTGGGGGCTGCCCGCCTCGGCCAGCGCGGCGGTGTAGCTCGACTGCAGCACGCCGAGGTCGAAGAGCTCTTCGGTGATCCCCCCGCGCGAGGCTAGGAACAGGCGGTCGGACCAGTCCTCGGGGCTTTCGGCGTGGCCGGACAGCCGTTTCAGCCACGCGGAGGTCTCGAGATGCGCCTCAAGCCCGGGCCGCCCGTTGCGCGACAGGTTCCACAGCGCCAGGTCCCAGCGCGCGTCCGTGGGGCGGATGTCCTTTACCATGTCGTGGTCCCCGGCATGACGGAGCAGGTCTTGGCGATCGCCAGCGTGTCGCGGCAGGCCGTCGAGAGCATGACGAAGAGGCGGAAGGCGTCGGGCTCCGAGGCCAGCGTCTCGGCCAGGGCCTTGTCCGTGGCACGCAGGGCCAGCGCGTAGGGCAAGGCGCCCGGCGGCTGGTAGGCCATCACGTCCAGCACCATGCGCAGGCTTTCGGCGGCGGGTTCGGCCGGCAGCCAGACCGCGTTGTCGCGCTGTGGCGTGCGAAAGAACATATGCGCGGGCAGCACCACCCGGACCTCTGGCCGGGCATCAAAGATGCGGCGTGCGGCTTCCTCGAACCAGGGGTCGACCTGCGCCGTGGGCGAGCGCAGCATCAGCAGGTCGCCCTGCTGCACCAGCCCGCCCGAATGCATGGTGACCGTGCGCGCCTCGATCGGGGGGCGGGGCCGTTCGGCCCGCGCCATCAGCCGGGCCAGGATCGCCGGCCCCTCGGTCGTGAACCCGGCCGGGGCGTGGTCGTGGTCGGCCACCCTGCGGAACCGTTCGGCGGTCATCGCATCGGCCGCCCCGATCAGCGTGTCGCCTTCGACCAGGTGCTCAAGGCCGGGGGTGTCCAGGGCCTGGGCCGTGGCCTCGGCAAAGCCGATCACCGGGGTGGCGGTGCCGGTTTCCTCGACCAGCCGCTGGGCGCTGTCGATCGCCGCGGCCAGTGCCGGGTCGGCCCAGTCGATGCGGCGATGGGTCAGCAGGGCGGCATGGGTGCCGACATGGCGCGCATAGGTGGTCGGGAAGTCCTGCACCAGGCGGTTCAGGGTCATCGACCCCGCGTCCACCGACATCCGCGGCGCGCCCTGCAGCAGGAACCGCGCCAGGAACCGCGTCAGCTGGTAATCGCCGCAGAGCCCGGCCTGCGCGAACCGCGCCAGGTTCAGCCCCACCGCGCCCCAGCGGTCGAGGTCCAGGACCACCTCGTGCGTGGGCGCCTCGTCGAACAGCACCAGCAGGGGGGCCGGATCGCTGTCGCCGGCCGACAGCGCCAGCGCCTCGTCCACCCAGTCGATCACCTGGTCGCGCGCCATCGGCAGGTGCGCCGGCAGCCACAGCAGGTTGCGCGACCCGTCCCCGAGCCGTGCCGCGACCTGGCGGTAAAGCCGCCCCAGCCCCGGGTACTGGTCCTTTTCCTGCACCAGCGCGGCGCCGGTATGGCCGTGGCGCGGGAAGGCGGTCAGCAGCTGTTCGAAGGCGCCCTGCACCTTCAGTTCGTGATCGAAGCCCGCGCCCAGCTCCTCGGCCGGCCAGGCCGAGAGCGGCGGCAGGTCCAGCCCGGCGTTCGGCGGCAGCATCGACAGCGGCGCCCGGCGGCGGCGCGCCGCGCCGTCCCGCGCCCGCTCGGCCGAGAACAGCTTGCTCGGCCCCTGCATCACGCCCTTCTTGGCACCAAGGCTCAGGTGATGCGGCTTCATCCGGTAGAAACAGATTGTTTCGGGCAGGGGCATGTGGCGCACGCCCTCGGCGATGGTGTCGGCGCTCCAGCTCCAGTCCTCGTTGCCGATGCCGCGCGCGGGGTCGATGGGCGGCAGCGGGTAGCGGCTCACCAGCGAGCGGTGAAAGGCGCATTTGTTCGAGAAATACCAGTCGACCAGCAGCGAATGCGGATCGAAGGACATGGCATAGCTGTCGGGCGTCTTGGAGACGTCGTAAAGCGCGCCGAACCGGGCAAAGAGCCGCGTATGGTAGACGGTGTTGAGGTCGAAATGCCCGCGCGCGACCAGCTCGCCCACCGCCTTGTACCAGTTCGACGAATAGAGGTCATCGCCGTCGTGCAGGAAGACGATGTCGGTCTCGGCCGCCCGGATGCCATGTTCGCGCGACTGGCTGAGGTTGCCGAAATCCACGTGGTCCACCCGGTCGATCACCTCGGCAAACTGGTCCAGCACCCCCTGCGTGCGGTCGTCGATCCGGTCGGCGACGACGTCGAAGCGCACGTCGAAACCTGCCTTGGCGGCGACCTCGCGCGCCAGCGACAGGCTGCGCAGGGTGGGCACCAGCAGCGCCCCCTCGCGGTGCACGTTGATGATCGCCGTTGCGTCGCTCATGCGTCAGCAGATCCGCAGGCGGGTCACCGCGCCGCCCAGCACCGAGGCGGGCAGCGTCATGCAGAACTGCAGGCTCGTCACCGTCTCGGTCCGTGCCATGCGGTCGTCGAAGGCCAGCGTGGCGCGCAGCATGCGGTTGCCGTTGTCGCCCAGCAGGTAGGGGCGCAGCGCCTCGGCCTTGAGCATCCGGTCCTCGGCCATGAAGCGGGCCTCGATCCGCGGCGCCTCGTCGAGGTCGGCGGCCAGCACCGCCTCGATTTCGCAGCTGCGGCGGCCGGCGACCGTCGCCATCGGCAGGTTGACCTGCACGATCAGGTCGGCGGGCGGCTCTTCCCCGGCCATGGCGAACAGCGCCAGGATGATCTCGTTCTTGCCGTGGCCAGCCCGGACAAGCGCCTTGCCCGACCCGGTAAAGACCCCCAGCTCGGGGCTCAGCGCCACGTAGCCGCCGGGCAGCTGCACCGGCTTGTCGAGCGGCGGCGCATCAGGGTCCAGCGTGTCCAGCGCATCCAGAACGGTGACGCCGCTGCCCAGGGCCATGCGCACCTCGCGCAGGCCCTGTTCCAGCTCTTCCAGCCGCTGCCCGACCTCCGAGATGTCAATGCTCATCCGGTTGTGCCCTTCCTGGCCGGGGCGTCGACCCGCACCTGGCCATGCTCCGTGAAATATCCTTGTCCGGATCGTTAACATCAATCGCTTTGGGAAGGGAAGGCGGCAAGACGCGGCAATGTCGCGACTGTCGTGAAGGCGCGTATTTTCCCCGCAGGCGGGCCGGCGCGACGGGCGGGCAAAGGGTTGACTTCCCCCCCCGTTCGCGGCCCATTTGGGCGCAACGCGCCGCCCCGCCACGCGCACGCCGGACCAGCCGCGCGGCGCCGGGCGATCCGGGCAAGCCAGGGGGCAGTCATGAACGCTTCAGCCGGGTCCGCAGACCTCATCGCCGGCCAGGTGGAACGGGCCGATGCAGCGGCCGGGATCATCGGCTGGGCGGTGGACCTTGGCCAGCCCGAGCGGGTGCTGACCCTGCGCCTGCTGGCCGGCGGACACGAGATCGCGACCACGCCGACCGCCTATGTGCGCGACGACATCGACCGCGACGAAGGGATCGGTGCCACCGACATCGGCTTTCGCTTCGATCCCGTCCTGCTGGAGGCGCTGGCCGCGCTGCCCGAGTCGCAGCAGGACGCGGCGCTGGCGGTCGAGGTGGCGGGCACCGGGTTTGTCCTGCCATCCGCCAGCCCTTTGCCCACCGCCGGGGCCCTGTTGGCGCAGCTGCGCGGCGCCGCGGCCCGCGCTGGAAGCGGCCCCGCGGGGGGCGATGACGGCATGTTCGAGGCGCTGCTGGCCGAGGGCCAGACCCGCGCCGCCGCCGCCGATCCCGGCGGCAAGCGTCGCCAGGTCGGGCATATCGAGATGCTGCGCCGGCTGGACAAGGGGCACCTCTTCATCGCCGGCTGGCTCTCCGAGGTGCCGCCGCGCCGGCAGGCGGGCGTGCTGGCCCAGGGGCCCGAGGCGCGGCATGGCGCCGCCGTCGCGCTGGCGACCTTCCCGCGTGACGACCTGCCCGACGGCGCCAAGGCCTTTGTGGGCCTGCTGCGCACGGACTGGCGCGCGGCCAGGGGGCACACCGCCTTTACCGTCACACTCCGGCCGGGGGACGAGCCGTTGTACCTCGCCGCTTCGGACGAGGTCGGCCAGCCCTCGCGCGACGACCTGCGCGCCTGGGTCGACAGCCTCGCCTCGCGGGCCGAGGACCCGGCCGAGCTGGCGCTGGTGCGCGCCCGCATCGGCCGCCCCTCGGGCTGGACGCCGACCCCGGCCGAGGATGGCGCGCGGCTGCAGATCGACAACATGCTGATGGTGCCCGGCTCGGGCGTATTCATGCGTGGCTGGATCCTGAACGGGTCGCGCCGCATCACCGACGTGCAGGTCCGCGCCGGCGATGCCATCGCCCGGGCCGACATGCGCTCGTTCTACCGCTACCCGCGCAAGGACCTGACCAGCGCCTTCGCCTGGGCCGGGGACGAGGTGAAGGGCGCAGGCTTTACCTGCTTTCTGCGCGGACCGCTGGACGCCGACCTGCGCGACGCGCAGTTTCTGCGCATCCGCTACGATGACGGGACCGAGCAGGTGCAGACGCTCGACACCCATGGCCTGCGCGTCCTCGCGGCGGCGCAGGGGGCCGAGCGTCTGGCCGATTTCTATCCGCAGCTGCATGTTGAGCCGTTCTTTGCCGAGGACCAGGCGCAGATGCGCCGGATGCTTGCCCGGTCGCTGCGCGTGAGGCCGCTGGACGGCGCGTTGCCGCAGACGCCCGCCCCGGCGCTGGTCCTGCAACTGGGCAACATGCCCCAGGACATCGACATCGTGATGCACGGGCTGGCCGGGCAGGCCGCGGCCTGGCCATCGGGCGCGCGGATCGTCGCGCTGTGCGATCCCGAGACCCCGCGCACCCGCTTTCTGGTCTGGCAGCAGGAGCTGCGGGCCCGCGGCCTGGGCCCCGTCCTGCCCGTCATGGGTTGCGCCGGCCACGGGCTGCCGCAGCTGGCACAGGTTGCGGCGCTGCTGCCGTCCTCGCGGCTGGCCTTTCTCAAGCCGGGCACCGTGCCCCGGCCCGAAGGCTGGGCGCGGATCTGCGCCTGGCTCGCCGGGACGAATCCCACCGCGCCGCAGGTGCTGACCACCAACGCCCCGCGCCCGGGCGGCCTGGCCGAGCGCGAGATCGGCGCGCTGCTCTGGCATGCCCAGCCGCTGGCAAAGTGGGCCGGGCAGGGCGCCAATGCCTTCCGCTTTTCCGAGGATTACGCCGCCGCCGTCACCCGCGACCGCGCGGCCGAGATCGCGCCGGACACGGTCTTTGCGGTGCCGCGCGTGCTGCCGTCGCTCTTCGTGCAGCGGCTCGACCTTGCCGCGGCCCCTCGCACCCCGGAGACCGCCGATGGCTGACCGCTCCCCCCGCATCGCGATCGTCTCGCACACCCATCCGGACCTGTCGAAGGGCGGCGCCGAGGTTTCGGCCTATGCGCTCTTCAAGGGGCTCAAGGCGCTGGGGCAGGACGTCATCTTTGTCGCCACCTGCGACGAATCCGACCTGCCGCGGGTCAAGACGCGGCCCGGCGAATACCTGATCCAGCGTGACACCGCCTTCTACGACCATTTCTACCAGCTCGGCACGCCCGAGACGGCGCGGCAGCTGACCGAGATCCTGGCGCGCGAGAAGGTCGAGGTGGTGAACTTCCAGCACTACCTTTTCCTTGGCATCAACGCGATCGAGGCGGTCTGCGACATGGGCTTGCGCGTCGTGGTGACGCTACACGAATACCTCGCGATCTGCCATCACCATGGCCAGATGGTGACGCGGCCGGGCAAGGCGCTGTGTCGCGCCGCCTCGCGCCAGGGCTGCCAGGCCTGCTACCCCGAGCACCTGGGCGAGGAATTCGACATCCGCCGCTGGCAGATCGGCCGCGCCTTTGACCGGGTTGCGGCGTTCGTGTCACCCAGCGCCTTCCTGCGTGGGCGCTACGCGGCCTGGGGGCTGGACCCCGCGCGGGTCTCGGTGATCGAGAACGGCCTTCTGGACATCGACGCCAAGCGGGCCCGCGCGGCGGCCGAAGCCGGGCGCAGCCGCGCCCCGCGCAGCGAAGCGGCGACCATCGGCTATTTCGGCCAGATCACCCCGTTCAAGGGCGTCGGCCTGATCCTCGACCTGGTCGAGCAGGTCGAGGACGCCCGCGACGCGGCCCGCGCGGCGGGGGTCGAGGCGCCGCCGCGCCCACCCTTCCGCTTCCGCATCCACGGCAACCTCGTCGGGCTTGACCCGGCCTTCGTCGAGCGCTTCGAGGCGGCCGAGAAACGCAGCCCGGCGCTGCGCTACATGGGCGCCTATGCCAACGAGGACGTGGTCACGCTGATGGCCGGCTGCGACTACGTGATCGTGCCCAGCCAGTGGTGGGAAAACTCGCCCGTCGTGATCCAGGAAGCCTATGCCGCCGGCTGCCCGGTGATCGCCAGCGACCTGGGCGGGCTGGCGGAAAAGGTGGTGGAGGGCGAGACCGGGCTGCTTTTCGCCGTCAGCGACGCGACCTCCCTTCTGGCCACGCTCGAAGCCGCCTGCGCGCCCGGCGCGCTGGACAAGCTGCAGGCGGGACTGCCCGCGGTTTCGGATGACGTCGCCATGGCGCGGGCCTACCTGAACCTGCTCGCGGGGCCCGAATCCGCCGCGGAACCGGGCGACGCGGCCGTGGCAGGCACGCCGGCCACCGACTAGGCCACGGCGCCGATTGGCCTCTTGCCTGGATTGATCTAGGAAGGGCGGGACACACCGGAACGGCGCCGGGACAGGGCGCAAGCGACAGGGCTTGGAATGGAACTGATACTGCATATCGGCATGGGCAAGACCGGATCGACCGCGATCCAGAGCGGCCTGCGCAAACACGCCGACCGCTTGCAGAAGAACGGGGCGGAGTACCTTGGCATGTGGCTCGAGCCGGGTCCGTTCAAGCTGTCTTGGCCGGCCTATGCCGAGTTCTTCAAGCAGCCGCCCGAGGTCTGGCGCGAGCGGGCCCGCACCGTGGCTGCCTACATGCAGCGCCGCGAGGTCGAGGGCGGCCCGTCGATCGGCATCTATTCCAACGAAAGCTTCTTTCACAACGCCGATGAGTTCGAGGCGTTCTTTGACGAGTTCGGCAAGTTCGGAAAAATCCGCGCCATCGCCTATGCCCGCAATCCGCAGCGCTGGTTGCCTTCAGCCTACAACCAGTGGGGCGTGCGCCACAAGACGGCCAAGGGCAAGATCCCGCCCTATCCCGAGCTGGCGCGCAAGCACGTCAAGCAATACGGCGAGTTGCTGAAATGGCACCGCCGCTTTGGCGACAAGCTGACCGTGCTGCCCTACGACGGAATCGGCGACGTGACACAGCATTTCCTTGGCCAATGCGGGCTGCGCATGAAGGTGCCCGAGGAACGGGTCTATTCCAGCGGCGAGACCGCCGACACGCTGCTGCGCGCCTGGTTCAACAACCGCTTTGACGAACCGGTCGAGCCGCCGCGCTTTCTTGCCGTGTTGGGGCGCAGTTTCCGCAAGGGCGTGCCGCACCTTGACGCGCTGGCCACGCAGACGCAGGACTTTTCGGAAACCGGTGCCATCATCGAAGAGAATGCGCATATCTTCGACAATTTCAGCCGCGTCTTCGGTTTCGAGCTGCGCGATCCCGAGGCGGTGGCCCCGCCGCCGCCCGACATGGACGCGGTGCGGGACCGGCTCATCGACTACCTGATCGAGCTGAACATCGACCAGTCGCTGCGCCTGCGCGTGCTCGAGCGCAAGTTCGAGGAGCTGGAAGGCAAGGCCGGGCCGGACACGGACTGACCCTGCGCCCCGCGCCAGCGCCGTCCCGCGCGGGGGCATGGCCCTGACGCCTTGGGGCGCGCCGGGCCTATTCGCCCGGCGCCGGCTCTTCGGCCTCTTCGCTGACGCCCAGGTGGGCGCGGGCATCGGCCAGGTGTTTCGCCTGCGCCGCCTTCACCTCAGCCCCGACGGGGATGCCATGCGCCGCGGCAAAGCCCTGCATCTCGGTGATCTCGGACAGGTGCTTGTCGGTGTCCAGCGCATGGGTCACGCTGGTCGCGTGCCGCCGGTGCCCGTTCAGGGCGCGTGCCAGCCAGCTGACCTTGCCGCCCGCCGCGCAGATCTCGGCATAGAGGCGCCAGTCGCCCGCAACGGCGTAGCCGGT
Source organism: Mesobacterium pallidum (assembly GCF_019966535.1). Lineage (GTDB taxonomy): Bacteria > Pseudomonadota > Alphaproteobacteria > Rhodobacterales > Rhodobacteraceae > Mesobacterium > Mesobacterium pallidum. The sequence goes on from NZ_JAIMID010000019.1 coordinate 57,789, forward strand.
CAGCGCATCGCCCAGCTTGTCCATCGCCGCCAGCAGCGCGTCGCGGCGGAAGACCACGCCCGAGACGTTCAGGATCACGTTCTTGACCGACAGGAACCGCGCCAGGAACTCGGGCCCCTCCATGTCGAAGCTGCGGGTGAAGCTGCCCGGCGCGATCTCGTCGATATAGGGGATGTAGCTGTCGGACAGCTTCTGGTCGTTCTGATCCATCGCCCAACTGTCGCAGAACCCGATGGCGGCCCCGCTGTCCTGCATCTGCTGCACCAGCTTTTCCACCAGGTCCGCGCTGGCCACATCGTCGGCCTCGGCGATCCAGACGTAATCGCCCCGCGCCATCTGAACGCCCTTGCGCCATTGCGGGAAGGGCGAGCCGGAATTGACCTCGTTCACCTCGAGCCGGATCACGCGATCCTCCGCCTCGGCCACGCGGGTGATCTCGGCCACCGATCCGTCGGGCGAGGCATCGTCAAGCACGATGATCTCGGTCACCGGGTGGGTCTGCTGGAAGATCGTGCGCAGCCGGTCGCCCAAGTGCTGTTCATACTTGTAGTTCGGCAGCACGACCGACACGCGGGCCAGCCCCGGCTGGAATCGTTCGAGCATGCCGAAGACGTAATCGTCGAACCGGAACTCGCGGTCGATGGCGGCGCGGCGCAGCGCCTCGGCCTCTATCCGCTCGGCCTCGGGCTGGGCCAGGAAGGTGTCGATCGCCTCGATCCCGTGGCGCGAGGGGCGCGGCGGGACAAGGAAGCCATAGGCGTCGATCAGCGCGTCGCAGCCGCCCGTGCCCTCATAGCCGACGATGGGCAGGCCCATCGCCATCGCCTCGAGCACGACCGAGGGGAAGGGGTCTTCGCGCGAGGTCAGGAAGAAGAGGTCGGCGGCGGCGTAATAGGGCGCCACCTCGTCGACGTGGCCGGTGATGAGGATGCGATCCGTCAGGCCCGCGCGCCTGATCTCGGGCAGGTACCAGTCCAGCGCCTCCTGCGCGGGGTTTCCGACCCAGACATAGGCGACATCCTCGCGCTCGGCGCAATGCGACAGGGCCGTGGCGACGAAAAGGTCGATGCCCTTGCGCAGGTCGGCATAACCAACGTTCAGGACGATCTTGCAGTCCTCGGGCAGGCCAAGCTGCGTGCGCAGCCCATGATCGCCCCGCGGACGGTCGAGCAGCGCGTCGAAGTAAAGCCCCTGCGGCCTGACCTCGACCGTGCCGTGGATCGGCTGGCCGACAAAACCGTCAAAGCCATGCCGCACCACGTCGGCCGGAAAGATCACGTGATCGGCCTGCTGGGCGATGGCGGCGGCGGGCTGTTCCAGCTTGTAGGAGGCCATCAGCGCCGGCAGCTCGTGGATCAGCGAGGTGACGCGGAAGCCGTGCTTTTTCAGCGCCGGGACAAAGGCGCCCGCGACGGTGGTGTTGGCGATGGCATGGGTGTAGCCCATGCGCGCGAGGTCCTGCATGACCGACTCGATCCGGTCGGCGTCGGTGCGCTGCACCACGTAGGTGGGGCCAAGCGCGCGGAAGCGCGGCAGCATCGGACCCTCGCCGCCGACGATGCAGGCGACCTCGACCCCGAAGTTGCGGGCGAGCACGCCGGCCATGTTCGCGGCCAGGATCTGCGCGCCGTTGGAATGGGCATCGTGGCTGATGACGACGACCTTCATCCGCTCGCCGCTGTTGCGCGGCACGTGGTTGTGCACCGCTCGGGCGACCGCGTTGAGATAGGCCGCGCCGTAATGCACGTCGGGTTCAAGGTACGCGCCCTCGGCCCATTCGTTCCAGGCGTTCACGCAGACGAAGTTCTCGTTCCAGACCGGGTTGGCATGGGAAAAGTCGATGGCCTGGCGCATCCAGTCCTCGAACTTTTCCGGGGTCGAGCCGGCAAAGACCATCGACCGGCCCGGGCGCCGAGCCTCGTTGTCCCAGGACGGGGACGCCGTGCGGATCAGCGGGTAGGGCGGGCGTTCGACCTTGGCGGCGCGGTCCACCACCGCGTCGTAGGAGACGACGGTGCCCGCATACTCGGGGTCGAGCATGTTCAGCGACTTCTGGATGTCCGGCAGGTCCTTGGCCAGCTTGTGCGGCGGGAATTCGATCGCCCCGTCAAGGCCATAGCGGCGCGGGTCGTAATCGTCGAACCCCTGCGCCATGAAGATCACCGGGTCGTGCCCGAAGGTGTCCTTGAGCAGCTTGCGCCAGCGCGCGATGGTCTCGCGCGGCTCGGGGATCTGGCCGGGGCGGTAGATGAAGAACAGCGGCCGCCCGCCGACGCGGATGTAGCGCGGATCGTCGAAATGCCGGGCGAGGTCGGCGCAGAAGGCGGCGTCGTCCTCTTTCCGGTAGGTCTGGCGCAGCAGCACGTCGCGGTCATGGCCGTCCCAGGTGCGCGTCCAGTTCTCGTTCGCCCACATCAGGCAGAAGGGCATCTCGATCGAGGGGTCGGCCAGCAGGGCATTCATCGGCCGTTCCAGCACCCGCTCGCCGTCGAACCAGTAGTGGTAGAAGCAGAACCCGTGGATGCCGGCGGCCTGCGCAATCTCGACCTGGCGGCGCATGGCGTCGGTATCGCGCAGGTCGTAGAAGCCCAGATCACGCGGCTGGCGCGGCTGCACGTGGCCCTCGAAGCGGGGCATGCCACGGGCGATGTTGTTCCATTCCGTGAACCCCTTGCCCCAGGCCTGGTCATTGGCCGGCACGGGGTGGAACTGCGGCAGGTAATAGGCCAGCACCTTGGCGCGCTGCTTGCGGCCGGTGGCGATCTTGGGGTCGAAATCCTCGTAATGCTCACCCGGCGCCAGCGCCTGGGCATGGGCGGCATAGACGTTGTCCGTCGCGCGCCCCAGCGTGCGCAGCTTGCGCCCTTCCTTCTGGCCCGAGAGCACATAATGCACAAAGGGGTTGAGCCCCGAGGCCGCCACGTCCTGGTTGTCCGCCAGGTAATGCCAGGTCGAGAACCAAGGGGCAGGGTCGCGCCCTTCCTTCCAGCCGGTTTCGAGGTAATGGCTGATCGGGTCCTCGGGCTTTTGCCCGGGGCCGAAACTGCCCAGATAGAAAAGCGTGTCGAACACCGGCGCCACTGTCTTGGCGTCCGGATGCCGGATCTCTTCCTCGTCCTGCAGGTCGATCTCGTCCGGGCGGTCGAAGACCTCGGTCAGCAGCGACAGCGTGCCCGAGGCATCGCGCAGCTCCAGCCGGTTGGCGGTGTCGAACAGCAGCTCTCGCGGCAGCGGCAGCTTGAGCGGGCTTTCCGACAGGGTCGGGCCCATGATGACCTGGCCGTTCAGCGCCAGGACCACCTGGCTGACGCGCCCCGCCTTCAGCCGCACCACGCCGCGCTTCGACACCTCGATGTCCAGGTGATCGGGCCGGGCGGGGGCCAGCTGCACCTCGGTCCCGCCGAGGGTCAGCTTAATCGGCCCCTGTGCGTTGCGCACCCGGGCGACGTGCCATTGCCCGTCGCCGCCGCCCTGGCGGGTGACGAGCGTCGGGCGCAGGTGACGCCCCTCGGGGCCGACATGGGCCAACACGGGGCAGGTGACGAACAGCGTCGGCGGCTCGTTCGGGTTGGTCGAATTGGTCGAGATGTAGACGATCGACACCCGCAGGCGGCGCGGCTTGTCGCTGGGCGGCACGGCCAGGCGCACGATCTGGAAATCGGCCTTGTCTGTGCGGCCCCGGAACGTCGGGTCGAACTTGGTGTCCAGCTCTTCCGGCTCGGACCCGTCCATCGGGTCGAGCGAGACGCGCAAGAGCGCCCGCGCCCGATGCACGGCCAGCGCGCAGTAGAAATGCAGGCCCTCGGAATGGGCCGGGATCTCGACCGGGCGGCCGATCTCGAACTGCGATTCCTCGTAGCGCTTTTCGACGATCAGGTGGTAGGTCGTCTGGCCGGGAAAGCCCCAGTCGGTGTTCTTTTCCTCGCCGAAATCGGCGGCCCCGTTGTCGAAGGGCTGGAACGGCATGACGATGGGCGGGCCGCCCCGCCGGCCGGGCGCGATGTCGACGGGCTCGAGCTGGGCGCTGCCGCCGTTGGCCCATTCGAGCACGGCAAGGTCGGGCGCGCAGTCGAGCTTCAGGAACGCCTCTCCGTCCAGCAGCATCGCGCCGCGCAGCGCGTCGGGCAGGGGGCCGGACGGGTAGGGCGATGCCTTGCCCTCGGCCGGGGCGGCCGCGGCGGCCGATTGCGCCGTCAGCGTGCCGGCCATGTCGCTTTCCCGCGCCGCGACGAAATCGCGGACCTGGCGGTACATGCGCGCCTCGTTCTGCGGCAGCTGGGACAGGAACGCCTCCATCTGCTCGAGAGCGGCACCATCGGGATAGCCGCGCGACTTGGGGTGGCGCACCAGGATGCCCCGGTCGCGCAGGATCATCCGCTCATGCCCCAGCGCATAGCCGATGGCCGCCCAGTCCACGCCCCAACCGTAGGAATTCGAGCCGAAATCGAGCCCCTTGAGATCGCTCACCACCTGCGGATGGATCGCCAGCACGATGCCGTCGGTCTGGGCCACGTGCCACAGGTCCTTTTCGCCGGGCACGGGGCGCAGGCAGACGGCGGCATCGTTGTAGGGCGTGTGGTGGATCTGCGGCGCCCAGAGGCCCAGCCCCTCGTGCCGCTCAAAGGCGCCGCGCGCCGCCTCGACCAGCCGGGGCCAGTCGTCGCATTCGGCATCGGCCTGCACCAGCAGCATGACCTCGTCCTCGGCCACCCGGTCGAGGCCCGCGCGGAACTTGCCCCCGAAATAGACCGATTGCGGCACGCCGACCCAGTCGCCGGCGCCATCCTCGCGCTCGCCCATGGAGTTGGAATAGACCACGGTCACGGCGTCGCAGGCGCCGACAAGACCCTGTGCGATGGTGTCGGCCTGGTCGTGCATACCGGTCCAGGAAACGATGACGGCGTGAAAATTGATGGCCGTGGCTCCTTGAATCTCGTGGCACTCGGGTGCCCCGGGCAGTCTAACATCCATGGCGCAAAAGCGAAAACGTCCTGCGCCGGTCCTCTCAGTCGACCGCGGGCGTGCCGCTGTCCCGGCCTGCGGGCGCAAATCCGCCCCACAATCCCACCCGGCCGGATGTCACGCTGCGTCCGTCGGGCTGCGCCGTGCAGGGGCCCCGCCAGTCAGCCAATCCCCGACTTGCAGATAATGGAATTCGAGACGCGGGTAAACGGTCGTGACATCAGGGACATTGATGGAATTGTTGAAAATCTGGTTCACGGCCGCGCGATTGCCCGCTTGGCGCGCGATGCAGGGTATGCGCAAACGTCAGGGTGGTGTCCGGCGATCACGGCGCGCCGGTGCGGCGCCGCGCGCGGACGGCCTTTTGTCAACCTTTTGGCAACACTCTTGCGCTCATTCTGCAACCGGGGCGCCGGACGGCCCGCCGCCGGCCTTGTCGCGCTTTACGCGATTCGCGGGATGCTCTAGACCGGATGGCAGAGCAATCCGGCCATCGACAGACCCGACAAGGGCAGCGGCCGGGCAGAGGCAGGTTGGCGGCGTCGGTCGCCCATTTCGGCGTGGCGACGCGCCGGGGGCGGCGGGTGACCCGCCGGGAATGAGGTATGAGCAGCAAACCCGTGCTTGTGGTCGATCTCGACGGCACCTTGCTGAAAAGCGACATGCTGTACGAGACCTTCTGGTCCGCCTTTTCGCGCGACTGGAAGATGCCCTTTGTCGCCACGGCCGCGCTGATGCGGGGGCGTGCCGCGCTTAAGACCCGCATGGCCGACCTCAGCGCGGTGGACATTCCGGCGCTGCCCTGGAACCAGGACGCGCGCGCCTATGTCGAGAATTGGCGGGCCGAGGGAGGGCGCACGGCGCTGGTCTCGGCCGCAGACGATGGCGTGGTGCAGGAGGTGGCGCGCTACCTCGGCCTTTTCGACGAGGCGCATGGCACGAACGGAGAGAACCTCAAGGGCGAAGCCAAGGCCCGGTTCCTGCGCGAACATCTCGGCGATACGCCCTTCATCTACATGGGCGACAGCACGGCCGATGTCGCGGTGTGGGAGGCCTCCTCGGGCGCCGTCACGGTCACGCCGGACGCGGGCCTGCGCGGCCGTGCCACGGCGCTGCATGCAGACGCCCATCACATCGACGCGGCCGCCCCGCGCCTGCGCCGCTACATCGACGCGCTGCGCCCGCATCAATGGCTCAAGAACCTGCTGGTGCTGATCCCGCTGCTGGCCGGCCACCGGTTCGAACCGGCAACGCTGCTGCTGGCGCTCCTGGCCTTTGCCGCATTCAGCCTGACCGCGTCGGGCGTCTACGTGCTGAACGACATGCTCGACCTCGCCTCTGACCGCGCCCATCCGCGCAAGCGCAACCGGCCCTTCGCCAGCGGGGACATCCCCATCGCCCATGGCACCGCCATGGCGCCGGTGCTGCTGGGGGCGGGGCTGCTTCTGGCGCTGGCGGTCAACCCGGCCTTCTTCGTCCTGCTGCTGGTTTATTTCGCGATCACAATGGCCTATTCGCTACAGCTAAAGCGGCTGGTGGTGATCGACATCTGCGTCCTCGCCATCCTCTACACCCTGCGCATCCTCGCAGGCGGCGCCGCCGCCGGTGTGCCGATCTCGGTCTGGTTGCTGGCCTTCTCGGTCTTCCTCTTCTTCGGCCTCGCCGCGATCAAGCGGCAGGCGGAACTGGAACAGGCCCGCGCCAGCGGGAAGGCCATGGCGCATGGGCGCGGCTACCGGGCGGATGACCTCGTGGTGGTGCAGATGCTTGCCGTCGCCTCGGGCTTCATCGCGGTGCTGGTGATGGCGCTTTACGTGACCTCGCCCAAGGTCTCGGCGCTCTATTCCAACCCCGAGATGCTGCTGGGCGTCTGCCTTGTCCTGCTCTACTGGTTCGCGCGCGTCGCCGTCATCACGCACCGGGGCGAGATGCATGACGACCCGGTCGTCTTTGCCGCCCGCGACCGGGCATCCCAGGTCTGCGCGCTGCTGATCCTCGGCCTCGCCTTTGCCGGGGCGGTGCTGTGAAGCTGGTGCTTCTCTATACGCTCTTCGCGGTGATCGCGACGCTGGCCAACCTGGGCACCCAGCGGCTGGTGATCGGCGAGGCGCTGACCGGGCCACGTTTCATCGCGGGCCTCGTGCTGGGCACGGGCGTGGGGCTGGTCATCAAGTACATCCTCGACAAGCGCTGGATCTTCGATGACCGCGAGACCGGGGCGAAAGCGCATACAAAGAAATTCGCCGGCTACACGCTGATGGGCGTCGCCACCACGGCGATCTTCTGGGGGTTCGAGGCGGCCTTCTGGTACGCCACCGAAAGCCATGCCATGCGCGAGCTGGGCGCGGTGATCGGCCTCGGGATCGGCTACGTGACCAAGTACCGGCTCGACCGCGCCTTCGTCTTCACCCGGACGGAGGCGGCGTCATGATCGTCGAGGGCTGGGGCCGCTTCCCGCGCACACGCACCACCCTGCGCCATGCGCGGGGCGAGGACGACGCCCGCCGCGCCGTCGCGCAATCGGGGCTGATCAACCCGCTGATCGCGCGAGGCAATGGCCGCGCCTATGGCGACAGCGCCGCCAGCCCCGGCACCACGCTGGCGATGCGGCGGATGGGACGGATGATCGCCTTCGACGCCACGACCGGCCTGCTCGAGGCCGAGGCCGGCGTGCTGCTGGCCGACGTGATCGCCGCCTTCCTGCCGCGCGGCTGGTTCCCGGCGGTGACGCCCGGCACCAAGTTCGTGACCCTCGGCGGGGCCATCGCGGCGGATGTGCACGGCAAGAACCACCACCACGACGGGTCCTTCTGCGATTTCGTCGACTGGATCGACCTGATGGGCCCGGACGGAGAGGTGCAGCGCCTCGGTCCCAATTCGCCGCTGTTCCAATGGACGCGGGGCGGCATGGGCCTGACCGGCGTGATCCTGCGCGCCGCGATCCGGCTGATCCCAGTGGAAAGCGCCTGGATCCGGCAGCGCGTGGTCGCGACGGGCTCACTGGCCGAGACCATGGCCTGTTTCGAGGAAAGCCTCGACGCGCCCTATTCCGTCGCCTGGATCGACTGCCTCGCGACGGGGGCGCAGCGGGGCCGGTCACTGGTCATGCTGGGCGAACATGCGACCCGCGACATGCTGGGGCCGGAGCAGCGCGCGCGGCCCTATGAGATCCCGCGCAAGGGGACGAAGACCGTGCCCTTCAGCGCGCCGGGTGTCTCGCTGAACCGCTATTCGGTCGGCGCCTTCAACGCGCTCTACTACGCGCGGGGCAAGGCGGGGGCGGGGACCTCGCTGGTCGATTGGGACAGTTATTTCTACCCGCTCGACGCCATCCTGCACTGGAACCGGATCTACGGCCGCAAGGGGCTGATCCAGTACCAGACCGTGCTGCCGCTGGACCGGTCCGAGGCCGGGCTGACCGCCATGCTGGACGCCATCGCGGCCAGCGGGCAGGGCGCCTTCCTGTCGGTACTGAAACGCATGGGGCCACAGGGCGGCAACATCTCCTTCCCGATGGAAGGGTACACGCTCGCCATGGATTTCCCGCGCTCGGCCAATGCCTTGGCGCTCTGCGACCGGCTGGACAAGATCACGCTGGACCACGGCGGGCGCTACTACCTTGCCAAGGATTCCCGCCTGACCCCCAACACCCTGCGCGCCGCCGATCCGCGGATGGGCGCCTTTCACGACATGCGGGCACGCGAGGGGCTGACGCCGCACCTCGCCTCTGCCCAGAGCCAGAGGTTGCAGCTATGAAAACCGCCCTGATCCTTGGCGGCCGATCCGATATCGGCCTGGCCGCAGCCCACCGCTTTGCCGCCGAAGGCTATGCCATCCAACTCGCCGCGCGCAATTCCGCGACGCTGGAAGGCGACAAGGCCGACCTGGAACTGCGCCACAAGATCGAGGTGCAGCTGCTCGATTACGACGCGCTCGACACGGCCGTGCTGCGCGGGTTCGTCGATGCCTTGCAGCCGCTGCCTGACGTGGCGATCTGCGCCGTCGGCACGATGGAGACGCAGGCCGATGCCGAGGCCGACCCGCTGCTGGCCGAACTCACGATCCGCTCGAACTTCGAGGGGCCGGCGCAGACGCTGGGCCTTCTGGCCAACGCCTTCGCCTCGCGCGGGTCGGGCACGCTGATCGGCGTCTCTTCCGTCGCGGGCGACCGGGGGCGGGCGACGAATTACATCTACGGCTCGGCCAAGGCGGGCTTTACCGCCTACCTCTCGGGCCTGCGCAACCGCCTTGCGGGGCAGGGCGTGCATGTGGCGACCATCCTGCCGGGTTTCGTCGACACCAAGATGACCGAAGGCATGGAACTGCCCGGAAAGCTGACGGCCAGCCCCGAAGAGGTGGCCGAGGCGATCTGGAAGGCGCACGAAAAACGCCGCAATGTGGTCTACGTCAAGCCCATTTGGCGGGTCATCATGGCCATCATCCGGAACATCCCCGAGCAGGTTTTCAAGAGGATGAAGATATGACCGAAGAGCGCCCGCTGTTCCGCCTGCGGCCCATGACCGTGCGTATACTCCAGCTGCTGCTGGCGGTGCTGGTCGTGTTCTCGGCGCTCGAAATCTGGGACCCGACGATCCTGGGCAAGATCTTCTCCCTCGTCGATTTCCATGTCTTCCACCTGGCCGGAGAGCTGACCCTGCGCGGCGACCTCGCCGAGGCCTATGTGTTCGAATCGTTCCACGCCTACCAGAAGGCGCAGACCGGGGCGGACGATTTCATGCCCTGGACCTACCCGCCGCATTACAACCTGGTGATGGCGGCGCTGGCCCTGATGCCGGTGGGGCTGAGCTACCTGGTCTTCATCACCGTCACGTTGGGGCTGTTTCTCTGGGTCATCAAACGGCTGGCGGGCGTGCACATGCTGCCCACCATGATCATCGCCCTGCCGGCGGTGGCCGTGACCATCCGTTGCGGCCAGAACGGGCTGCTGATCGCCGCCCTCATCGGGGCCTTCTGCCTGATGGTTCTCAAGAACTCCGACAAGCGCGGCATCTTCCTGGGCCTGATGGCGGTCAAGCCGCACCTGGCTGTCGCCATGACGCTGCACACGGTGATGACGCTGCAGATCCGCGCGCTCCTCTGGGCCGCGGCCTTCACCGCCGCCGCGCTGGGGATCGCCACCTGGGCCTTCGGGCCAGCGATCTGGGGCGCCTTCCTCGGCTCGGTCCGCGACAGCTCCGCCTTCCTCGAGGCTGGCGCCTATCCGCTTTATCGCATGTCCTCGGTCTATGCCGGGCTGCGCAGCTTCGGCGCGCCGTCCGAGATCGCCTTTGCCGCCCAGACCGCCTCGGCCCTCGCCGGGCTGGCGCTGGTCGCTTACGTGCAGATCAAGGGGTGGGAGATCCGCCGGGTACTGGGCGTCATGGTCCTCGCCTCCACCATGATCAGCCCCTACAATTACGACTACGACCTCTCCATGCTGGCCGTGGCCTTTGCCCTCGTGATGCCCGACATGGTGCGCTTTGCGAAGGGTCGCGAGATCGCGCTGATCTTCGTCGCCTCCTGGGTGGCCAGCGGATCGGGCCTGGTGGCCTCGGCCCTGCGCGATGCGGTCTCGGGCGGGCCCGGCAGCGCGGTGGCGCGGATCGACCCGGTCTCGACCGGCATGTTCGGCATCCTCGTGCTGGTAATCCTGGTGACGCGCCTGCTGGCCCGGGCCGAGCAGGGGGCCGCTGCGCGCCCTGCCGCCATGGCCGCGCCGGCCGAGTGAACGACGCCCTGCAAACCTGTCCGTGACAAGAAAAAGACGGCCGTGTCCCCATGACTGGCCGTCCTTGCGTCGCGCCGTAGGGAGGGACCGGCGCCCTGCTCGAAAAGGTGCGCGAACACGCCGCGCTGCAGGCGCTCTGAGACGCCTTGACAACGACTGTAGCACGAATTGGCCGACCCACCTACTGCGACCTTCCGGTGATCGCCCGCCGATGCGGCATTCGTGCCACTCTGCCTTTTCTCGCGGCATCTTTCCCCCGCCCGGCAAAGGCGCTAGGTCTTGGGCCATGACATGGACGATCCCGAATATCCTCACCACGCTCCGGCTGCTTGCAGCCCCCGGGGTGGCCGTGATGTTCCTGTATTTCACCCGGCCCTATGCCGACTGGTTCGCGCTGCTGCTGTTTGTCGGCGCGGCCGTGACCGACTGGTTCGACGGCTACCTGGCGCGGCTCTGGAAGCAGCAGACGCGGCTGGGGACGATGCTGGACCCGATCGCCGACAAGGCCATGGTGGTGATCGCGCTGATGGTGATCGTGGGCTATTCGTCCTACTCGGCCTGGCTGGTGCTGCCGGCGACGATGATCCTCTTCCGCGAGGTCTTCGTGTCGGGGTTGCGCGAATTCCTGGGCGACGTGGCGGGCACGCTCAAGGTCACCAAGCTGGCCAAGCTGAAGACCACGGCGCAGATGATCGCCATCGCGGTGCTTTTCGGGCAGGGGGTGTTCGAGCACTACCTCGGCATGTCGACATTTGGCATGGACCAGGAGATGTTCGATTCCATCATGACCGGCGCCGAGGCAGATGAGCTGGGACTGGGCTGGAAATACGCCGGGATGATCTGGTCGGGGCGGATCGGGCTGATCCTTCTGTGGATCGCCGCCGCGCTGACGCTGGTGACGGGGTGGGATTACTTCCGCAAGGCCCTGCCGCATTTGAAGGATTGACGCGATGGATGTGCTTTATTTCGCCTGGGTGCGCGAACGGATCGGCCTGCCGAAGGAACAGGTCGTGACCTCGGCCGCCACGGTGCTGGACCTCGTCGAGGAGCTGAAGGCGCGCGAGGAGCGCTATGCCGCGGCCTTTGCCGACATCTCGGCCCTGCGCGTGGCCGTGGACCAGGAGCTGACGGATTTCGACGCGCCCTTGGCCGGCGCGCGCGAGGTCGCCTTCTTTCCGCCGATGACGGGGGGCTGAGCCGATGCGCGTGGTCGTGCAAGAGGCGGCGTTCGACGCCGGGGCCGAGCTCAACGCCTTTTCGGCGGGGTTGGGGAACATGGGCGCGGTGGTCAGCTTCACCGGCCTCGTGCGCGACGTCGCCGGTGGGCTCGCGGGGATGGAGATCGAGCATTACCCCGGCATGACCGAGAAGGCGATCGCGGCGATCTGCGAAGAGGCGATGACCCGCTGGTCGCTGGGCGATGCGCTGGTGATCCACCGCTACGGGGCGCTGGCGGCCGGGGACACGATCATGATGGTCGCGACCGCCTCGCGCCACCGGGTCGATGCCTTCCAGGCGGCAGAGTTCCTGATGGATTACCTCAAGTCCCGCGCGCCCTTCTGGAAGAAGGAAACCACGGGCCAGGGCGACGGCTGGGTCGCCGCCCGCGACGAGGACGAGGACGCGCTCACGCGCTGGTAGGCCCCTCGCCGGCGCTGATCCGCGCGGCGCGGCGGCTGCGCCGCAGCAAGGTCCTGAGCACGGCTGCGCCGTGCCGGTTGGGGGCGCTGCCCCCGTCTCCTGCGGAGACTCCCCCGGAGTTTATCGGCAAGATGAAAGGGGATCGGGGGCGCCTGCTTTCATCTTTCCACAAATATGCGCGCCGCAGGCGCTCCGGCAGCGTGGCCGGGCGGGCCGTCGGATATTTGCTCAGCGCCCTGCTTTCACTTTTCCCAAAATACTCCCGCCGGAGGCTTTCGCGCCTTGGCGCGAAATCGAGCCGCCAATGGCGCGCGGGCAGGAGTGGGAGGGAGCAAGGGGCCAGGCCCTCGCGCCAAAGGCGCGGCGACCAGATAAGGTGAGGGGCGCTGCCGCTCGCGCTCCCCGGGATATTCATGGAAAGATGAAGGGGGAACGGTGTGCTCGCAGATGGCGCGCGGAGTTTCCGGCCGGGCGGCGGCGGGGTCAGCCGTTCTGGACGCGCTCGACATAGGCGCGCAGTTCCTCGGTCTCGTGCCGGGCGTCGCGCAGACCGTCCATGGCGGCGCGCAGTTCCGCCTCGGTCTGGGTCAGCTGGTTGGTCAGCTCGGCCTCGCGCTGCTGCAGGTAGGTGATCGCCTGGTCGCGGACCTCCTCGGCCTCGTGCAGCTCTTGCGCCATGCGGTCGAGCTCGCCCATGTCCGACCGCGAGACCCGGGTGAAGCGGTTGATCAGCCAGTGGGCGAACCAGCCCATGAGGAAGGCCGCGAAGAGGACGATGGCCGTCGCAACGATAAATTCAGTTCTGTTCATCCGCCGGTTCTTCTGCTGACGACCCGTCATCCTCGGCCGCGGCGTCTTCTTGGGCGGTTTCGGCGAGGCTTTCAAGCGTTGTCTGCTGATCGGCCACCGGCTCGGGGCGGACCAGGTGGAACTCGATCCGGCGGTTGGCCTCGCGTCCCTCTTCGGTGCCATTGTCGGCGATCGGGCTTTCCTCGCCGTAGCCCTTGGCCGTGAAGGACGAGGTCAGCACCCGGCGGTTGCGCAATTCGTTCAACACCGACTGGGCGCGCTGCTGGCTCAGCGACAGGTTCATCGATTCGCGTCCCTGGCTGTCGGTATAGCCCTGGATCTCGAGCCGGATCTGTCCGCATTGCTTGAGCACATCCGCGATGTCGTCGAGGATCGCGCGCGCCTCGGCATCCGGCGTGGCGCTGCCCGGCTCGAAATTGATCTTGCGCTCGGCGACGATGGCGGCGATGGCGTTCTCGCATTCCTCGGGCGTGGGCTGGTCCGAGATCGGGTCGAGCACCTCGCGATAGGTCACGTCGATCTCGAACTCCTGGCCTTCGCCCAGCTTGTCGGCCAGCAGGGTGGCGATCTGGGCGCGGGCATCCTGGATCCCGGTGTTGCCGGTGATGGTGACGCTGTCGGGCGTCACGGTGACCGCGCCGTTGGCGAGATAGCTCAGCGCCTCCATCGCGGCCAGGACGCGGACCTGCCAGCCGGTCGGCAGCATGTCGTCCACCCGGGCCGACATGTGCACGATGTCCGATCCGAACCGCGCCTTGGCGTAGCTTTCGGCGGTGGTGCGGGCGCTGTCGCTGGCGACGCGGCCGCGCAGCTGCACCATGCCCTCGGGGCTGCGGATGGCGATGAACTCGGCCGGGCCACGCGCCGCCTGCTGTTCGGGGGGCTGAGGCAGGACCGCGTCAAGCGCGAAGACGTCCGGCAGACGGCTTTCCAGCTCTCCGATCGCGCTGTCAAAGGCGTCCTGCGCGGTGCCTTCCAGCGCCACCAGCGAGATGTCGGCATCCGAGAAGGTGACCGACCCGCCGCCCAGCGTGTTCAGCGCCACGATCGTGTCCTCGACGGCCTCGGCCCAGCGGGTCGAGGGCACGCCAAGCCCGATGGTGCAGCCGGCCTGGCCCTCGAGGCCCACGCGGCGGGCGGCGGCGAGGATGCGCTCGCGCGCCTCTTCGGTATCGGCGGCGCAGGCGTCAAAGCGCGGCCCGCGCTCGGCATCCATCAGGAAGCGCAGGGTGAAGGGCGTGATGACGGGCCGCGGGGCAGAGATGTCCATGGCCAGGTCGACCCCGTCCGGCAGGGTACGCACCAGCTGCGCCTCGAGCATGGCCTTGTCCTCGGGGCTTTCGGCCATGGCGGTGATCGCCACGCGTCCCGATTCGACCGAGATCTTGGCCCGTGGCAGGCTGCGCAGCGAGCGCAGCGCGTAGTCCTGGGCATCGCGCCATCCCTTGGTCACCGGGTAGTTCGCCACGTCCAGCAGGTCGCTGATGTTGTCCTCGGATTCCAGCCGGCCCACGGCGCTGAGCAGCTCGTCCCGGCCGCTGCCGGCGGGGATCAGCCCGATCAGCGAGATGCCGCTGTCGTTGCGCAGGATCTCTATGGAAAAGCGCGGCGGCACCAGCGCCTCGGATTCGGCCACGTTCATCTGGTCGATCACCCGCGCCGCATCGACCACCGTGCCGGCGACCGAGACCGCCTGGAAGCGCTCTGCCTCGCTGGGCGCCGTGCCGATGAGGAACAGCTGCAGCCCGTTGGCATCCGCATCGGCCCAGGCCAGCCCCTCGCGGTCCAGCGCATCGCGCACGCCGGTGACCGAGCTGTCCTCGATCAGTCGGGCCGAGAAGCTGGCCACGAAGATGAAGAGGACGGCGGCGACGAGAAAGGCAACGGCAGGATAAACCAGGGATGACAGGCGCATGGCGGGCCTCGCTTAAGTTCGCGTGGCCTTGGTCTTACCGCCCGGGTGGGGGGCACGCAATCAGGCCAGCAGCAGGGCGGCGAAAAACAGCACAGGGATCAGGCCGGCGTCGCGGTTGGACCGGAACAGCATGAGCAGCCGGTCCGAGTCGTCGCGGTCAAAGCGCGCAAGCTGCCAGGTCAGGTGCCAGCCCATCGCCCAGGGGGCGGCCAGGGCGACCACCAGCAGCAGGATCTCGCCCCGCGGCACGGCCAGCGCGACGGCCGTACCCATCAGCACGACGGTGCCGACAAGGAAGCGTTTCAGCCAGGCGGGCGTGTCGTGGTCGAAGAGCCGCGCGGTGGATTTGACGCCGATCAGCGCGTCATCCTCGCGGTCCTGGTGGGCATAGATCGTGTCGTAGAAGAGCGTCCAGCAGATGCCCGCGAGGTAGAGCGCGACCGCTGGCCAGCCAAGGCTGCCGGTATGCGCCGTCCAGGCCAGCAGGGCGCCCCAGTTGAACGCAAGGCCCAGGAAGATCTGCGGCCACCAGGTGAAGCGCTTGGCAAAGGGGTAGATCGCGACGGGGGCAAGGCTAAGCACGCCCAAGGCGATGGCGGCGGGGTTGAAGGTCAGCAGGATCGCGAAGCTGATCAGCGATTGCACCACGGCCCAGGCCAGCGCCTGCTTCGCCGTGACCTGCCCAGAGGGGATCGGCCGCGAGGCCGTCCGCGCGACCGAGCCGTCGATATGCCGGTCGGTGATGTCGTTCCAGGTGCAGCCCGCGCCGCGCATCAGGATGGCGCCGATGCCGCAGCCGGCAAAGATCCAAGCGTCGTGCCAGCTGGCGCGCCCGTCGCTGAGCATCGCCAGCAAGAGGCCCCACCAGCAGGGCAGCAGCAAGAGCCATGTGCCGATCGGCCGGTCGGCGCGCGACAGGCGCAGGTAGGGGCGGGTGCGCGCCGGGGCCAGCCGGTCGACCCAGTTCCCCTTGACGGCGTCGGCCACCTGGCCCGTTGCCTCTGGTCTGTCGGACGTGCCTTGCATAGAAGGATCCCATGAGCCTCAAGTTGCGCCTGTATGTAGACCACCCGCTGGGGGCGGGGCAAACGGTTCCTCTGGACCGCGACCAGGCGCATTACGTCTTTGGCGTGATGCGGACCGAGGCGGGCCAGCAGGTGGCCCTGTTCAACGGGCGCGACGGCGAATGGCGGGCCGAGGTGACGCTGGCCGGTAAGCGCGGCGGAGTGCTGACCTGTTTCGACCAGACGCGTCCGCAGGGCGCGCCACCGGATGTCTGGCTGCTCTTCGCGCCGGTCAAGAAGGCCAACACCGATTTCATCGTCGAAAAGGCGGTCGAGCTGGGCGCGGCGCGGATCGTGCCGGTGGCGACCGACTACACCAATTCCGAACGGATTCGCATCGACCGCCAGCAGGCCCATGCCCGCGAGGCGGCCGAGCAATGCGAGGCGACCTGGGTGCCCGAGGTGGCCGAACTGGCAAAGCTGGGTCCGCTGCTGGACGGCTGGGACCCGGCGCGGCGGATCGCCTTTTGCGACGAGACGCTGGCGGATGGCGCCACGGGGCTTGGCCTCGACGGTCTCGAACCCGGCCCCTGGGCGGTGCTGATCGGCCCTGAGGGTGGGTTCTCCGAGGCCGAACGCAGCCGGCTGCGCGGGCTGGATTTCGCGCACCCGATCCGGCTGGGCCCGCGGATTCTGCGGGCCGAGACGGCGGCCGTGGCCGCGCTGACGCTCTGGCAGGCGCACTTGGGGGATTGGCGGTGAGCTTTCTTCGCCCCGAGGCGCGCGCGCAGCTTTGGCGCTGGCGCGAGGTGCTGGTGGCGCTGCCGGTGGCGGTGCTGGGGCTGAACTGGGTCTTTGCCCGTGGCATCATGCCCTGGATCGGCGGCCTGTTGCTGGCCGTGGCCGCCGCGCTGGTGCTGGCCGGTCTGCAACGCGTGCGATTCCGCCGCGGGGCCGGCGGCGCGGGCGTCGTGCAGGTGGTCGAGGGGCAGATCAGCTATTTCGGCCCGCTCTCGGGCGGGGCCGTCGCGCTGAGCGAGCTGTCCCGTGTCACGCTCGACCCGTCGGGCCGGCCGCTGCACTGGCAACTGACCCAGCCCGGCCAGCCGCGGCTGGACATTCCGGTGAACGCGGAGGGGGCCGAGGCGCTGTTCGACGCCTTCCAGCACCTGCCGGGGCTGAGGACCGAACGCATGCTGCGCCTGCTCGAGATGCCGCCCGAGGCGCCCGTCACCATATGGCAGCGCACCAGCGCACAGATCGACGTGCCGCGCCTGCATTGACACCCGCGCGCGGAAAGCCCATCCAAAGACCCACGCGAACAGAGCAGAGCCCGGAGGCCCACCTTGTCCATTCCCCAATCCGGCGGCGGGCCGATCGAACGGCACGAGCAACTGGCCGAGTACCTGGCCTCGGGCTGCAAGCCCAAGCAAGACTGGCGCATCGGCACCGAGCACGAGAAGTTCGGCTATTGCAAGGATACGCTGAAGCCGCTGCCCTATGACGGTGAGCGGTCGATCCGCGCGGTGCTGGAAGGGCTGCGCGACCGTTACGGCTGGGCCGAGGTGCGCGAGGGCGATTACCTGATCGGGCTGGAAAAGGACGGCGCCAACGTCAGCCTCGAGCCGGGCGGGGCGCTCGAGCTGTCGGGCGCGCCGCTCGAGACGATCCACCAGACCTGCGACGAGGTGAACGAACACCTGGCCGAGGTGAAAAGCATCGCCGACGAGATCGGCGTCGGCTTCATCGGGCTGGGGGCGGCGCCGCACTGGACGCATGAGCAGATGCCACTGATGCCCAAGGGGCGCTACAAGCTGATGGATGCCTACATGGACAAGGTGGGCACCATGGGCACGACCATGATGCGGCGCACCTGCACCGTGCAGGTCAATCTCGACTTCGGCTCAGAGGCGGACATGGTGCAGAAGATGCGCGTGGCGCTGGCGCTGCAGCCGGTGGCCAATGCGCTTTTCGCAAATTCGCCCTTCTTCGAGGGGCGGCCGAACGGGGTGAAGAGCTTCCGCAACTTCGTCTGGCGCAACCTCGATGCCGATCGCACGGGCATGCTGCCCTTCGTCTTCGAAGACGGCTTCGGTTTCGAGGCCTGGGCGGACTATGCGCTCGATGTGCCGATGTACTTCGTCTACCGCGAAGGCAAGTATATCGACGCGCTGGGGATGTCCTTCCGCGAT
Source organism: Mesobacterium pallidum (assembly GCF_019966535.1). Lineage (GTDB taxonomy): Bacteria > Pseudomonadota > Alphaproteobacteria > Rhodobacterales > Rhodobacteraceae > Mesobacterium > Mesobacterium pallidum. Next base: position 76,041 of record NZ_JAIMID010000019.1, read on the forward strand.
TTCCTCAAGGGCGAGCTGCCGGCGTTGCCGGGCGAAAAGCCGACCCTGTCGGACTGGGCCGATCACCTGACGACGATCTTCCCCGAGGCGCGGCTGAAGAAATTCATCGAGATGCGCGGCGCCGACGGCGGGCCCTGGCGGCGGCTTTGTGCGCTGCCGGCCTTCTGGGTGGGGCTGATGTACGATCAGGGCGCGCTGGATGCGGCCTGGGACCTGGTCAAGGGCTGGGACGCGGAAACCCGCGCCGCCTGGCACGTGGAGGCCGGGATCAAGGCGCTGGACGCCAAGGTCGGCGGCGTGTCGATGCATGACCTCGCGCGCGAGGCGGTGGCGATCGCCGATGCCGGCCTCAAGGCGCGGGCGCGGCCCGGCAGCGGCGGGCTGGTCCCGGACGAGACGCATTTCCTGAACGCGCTGAAGGAAAGCATCGAGACCGGCCAGGTGCCGGCGGACGAGCTGCTGGCCAAGTACAACGGGCCCTGGAGCGGGGACGTCACCCGGGTCTTCGGCGACTATTCCTACTGACGCGTCAATCGACCTGAAATCCTTCTGACGAAGGATTTCAGGGCCCGCCCGGCCGGACCGGTGCACGACGGCCCCGCAAAATTCTTCGCCAGAAGAATTTTCCGGCCGAACCGGCGTCAGGCGATGATGTCGGGGTACAGCCGGTCCTCGATGATCCGGATCCTGTCCTTCAGGCCAAGCTTCTTCTTCTTCAGCCGGCGCAGGGTCAGCTGGTCGAAGGTGCCCGTCGCTTCGAGCGCGGTGATCGCGTCGTCGAGGTCTCGGTGCTCGCGCTTGAAGACTTCGAGCTCCACGCGCAGGACCTCGTCGTTCTTCATCGCGATGTCATTGGGTGCGTTCATATCCGCCATCGAGTCGTTTCACGTCAGTCTATCCCGCTGACAGAGTTGCGCATACCCCTTGCCAGACCCTTGCGTGTCGCAAAATCCCTTCCCATATTGATCACGAACCGGTCGCCGAAACGGGGCCGGGAGCTGACTGTCGCTTGACTTGATAAGGACGTGTCGATGACCAAGATGAGCCTCGGCTCCTACCCGCATATGCTGGGGTTCGAGCAACTGGAACGCCTGCTGGAACGGACGGCCAAGTCCGGGAACGAAGGCTACCCCCCCTTCAACATCGAACAGGTGTCGGATTACGCCTACCGCATCACGCTTGCCGTGGCCGGTTTCGCCGAAGACGACCTGTCGATCACCGTCGAGGACCGACAGCTGGTGATCCGCGGCCGCCAGGCCGAGGACATGAGCGACCGCGTCTTCCTGCACCGCGGCATCGCCGCCCGCCAGTTCCAGCGCAGTTTCGTGCTGGCCGACGGGGTCGAGGTGGGCGCCGCCAGCATGGAAAACGGGCTGCTGCACATCGATCTCGAACGGTCGCGGCCCGAAACCATCGTCCAGACGATCCAGATCAACAAGCGGGGTAAATGACATGAACTACAGGCACGACATTCCGGCCGACGCGCCCATCGTCTACGTGCGCGAGGTCAAGGTCGCCGACCTGCCCGAGGAGGTGCGCGAGCAGGCGGGCGGGCTCGAAACCCTCTACGCCGTCCACAAGGCCGACGGCGAACGCCTCGCTCTGGTCAAGGACCGCAGCCTGGCCTTCATCCTCGCCCGCCAGAACGACTTGGCGCCGGTGACGGTGCACTGACGCCGCACCTCTGCCGAGACGACCGAGACGACCGAATTGAAAGCCGCGCCCGCCCGGGTGCGGCTTTCTTGTGCATGTGGCCGGGGAAAGGCCGCCGAGGGCTCCCCGTGACGCGCTCGCCTGACGTTCCGTAAGCTGGTCGGGTCCCGCCGACCGATTTCATCACGTATCGCACAGGAACCTGCCATGGCCGTCCGCATCTTCGACACCAACCAGACCACGACCCAGACCGTTACAGCCGGCGATGTCGCCATCGTCACCGCAGGCACCTATATCGCGGCCGAATCCGGCGCGGGTCTCAGCTTTGCCGGGGCCGATGGGTCAGGTGACACGGAATTCCAGATCGACGGCTTCGTCTACGGCGCCGCGGGCGCCATTGACGAGCGGGGGCACTTCGGCAACGTCATCCACGTCTCGGCCACCGGCACCCTGATGGGCGAATACACCGTGATCACGGGCGGTTATGGCCATATCCTCAACGATGGCGCGATCATCGCGGATGTCCATTCCGGCACAAGCAGCCCCTTCGAGGAACGCTGGGCCATCTACGGCGCCGACGAGGTCACCAACACCGGTACGATTTCCGCGACCGGCTCGATGTCCGGGGCGGTTCTGGGCTTTTCCCTGGCGCTCAACAACACCGGCGAGATCATCGGGACCGTCGCCGCGACCGGAATGGTGGACATTGTCAACGCGGGCCTCATCGAAGGCGGCGTGACCGATTACCGCTACGACGATTCCTTTGTCGACAGCATCAGCTACCTGTCGAACACGGGCCATATCCAGGGCCATGTCCAACTGCATTGGTTCGATGTCGTGAACACGGGCCTGATGCGGTACTTCACCGGCCACGACCTCGACGGCGGGCAAGCCGCGAGCAGCCTCGAGAACGCCGGGTCTGTCGAATCCGCCTATTTCTACGATTCCGTCACCCTTCAGAACACCGGCACCTTCGGCATTCTTTCGGCCCATGCCGAAGTGTCCTTGGCGAACACCGGCGGCGTCGGACAGATGAGCGCCTATGGGCGGGACACCGCCATCTCGAATGCCGGTTTGATCGGAGGCGCCGTCGAGGACTACGAATACGCGATCTACCTCGCCCCGGTCTATGCCTCCAACCCGGACGGGATCGGGGATGCGACCATTGACAATACCGGGCAGATCCTGGGCCAGACTGCCGCCATCCGCGCGGCGGTCGGCGACGGCAGCCTGACGATCCGCAACTCGGGCGAGATCCAGGGCAATCACGCGATCTGGGCGGTCGATCAGAGCACCGACGCATCCGAAGGACCGGTGACGATCTTCAATTCCGGCGTCCTGGCCGGCCAGGTCCAGCTGGATCGCGGCGCGGACCTGATCGACACCTCGGGCACGATCATGGGCGCGGTGGACATGGGCGCGGGCACCGACACCTTTGTCTATCGCGGCGGCACCGTGACCGGGCCGGTCACGGGCGGCGACGGCGGCGACACCTACGAGCTGCGGGCCTGGGGCGGCGTCGAGATCACCGAGGCGGCCGGCGACAGCGGCTATGATCGCATCCTGTCGTGGCACACCACCACGGCGGCCGAGAATGTCGAATATCTCGAGCTGATGGGCACCGAGGACATCAAGGGCTTTGGCACCGACGCGGGCGACAACCTGATCGGCAACATCGGACACAACGTGCTTGCGGGCCGCGGCGGCGACGACACGCTGCGCGGTGGCGAAGGGGACGACACGATGTATGGCGGCGCGGGGGACGACCTGTTCGTCCTGGGCGACGGGCCGGGGCACGACAGTATCTACGGCGGCATCGGGGCGAACCGCATCGCGCTCGAGCTCGGCATCGCGGGCACGCTCGACCTCAACGCCTCCGAGATCGTGCTGACCACGGCCAGCGGCGAGACCTCGACCACCACCTTCTTCGGCATCCGCGACCTGCTGGGCGGCTTCGGCAACGACACGCTCAGGGGCGACGCGCAGGACAACGAGATCGGCGGCGCGCTGGGCGACGATCTGATCGAGGGCCGGCAGGGCCACGACCTGATCGACGGCAGCTCGGGCGCGGACACGGTGCTGGGCGGGACGGGGAACGACACGGTCTTTGGCGGCTGGGGCACGGATTCGATCCGCGGCGGCGAAGACCACGACCTGCTTCAGGGCGAGAACGGCGCGGACACGCTGTGGGGCGACGCCGGGCGCGACACGCTGATGGGCGGCGACGGCGACGACAGTCTCGACGGCGGCAGCTGGATCGACACGCTGGTCGGTGGCGCGGGCGACGACACGATGACCGGCGGGGGCGGCGCGGATGTCTTTGTCTTCGAGCCCGGCACCGACAGCGACACGATCACCGATTTCACCAATGGCGAGGACAAGCTGGACGTCAGCGCCCTGGCACTGCCCTTTGGCTGGGCCAATGTGAATGCCTTCCAGGGGCTGGGCGGGCTGACCATCGTCAGCTTCGACACGACCGACAACATCATCGGCCTGCAGGGCTTCTCGGTGGGCAACCTCGACGCGTCCGACTTCATTTTCTGACCGCGCAGGCGCGGCGCCCGCACCTGCGGGCAGGGCCGTGGCACTGAAAGCAAGAAGGCCGGGCATGGTGCCCGGCCTTCCATCATTCCAGCGGTCTCGCGGCGCTTATTCCGCGCCGATCAGCCCCATGCTTTCCAGCTTGAGAACGACCTGGTGGGCGCAGTTGTCCACGTCCACGCCCTCGGTCTCGAGACGCAGCTCGGGGTTGGCGGGCACGTCGTAGGGGTCGGAGATCCCGGTGAATTCCTTGATCTTGCCCTCGCGCGCCAGCTTGTAGAGCCCCTTGCGGTCACGCTTCTCGCATTCCTCGATGGTCGTGGCCACGTGCACCTCGACAAAGGCGCCGTAGGCCTCGATGTCCTCGCGGACGGCGCGGCGGGTGGTCGCGTAGGGCGCGATGGGCGCACAGATCGCGATGCCGCCGTTCTTGGTGATCTCGGACGCGACATAGCCGATGCGGCGGATGTTCAGGTCGCGGTGTTCTTTCGAGAAGCCCAGCTCGGAGCTGAGGTTCTTCCGCACGATGTCACCATCGAGCAGGGTCACCGGGCGGCCGCCCATCTCCATCAGCTTGACCATCAGCGCGTTGGCGATGGTCGACTTGCCCGACCCCGAGAAGCCCGTGAAGAACACGGTAAAGCCCTGCTTGGAGCGCGGCGGCTTGGTGCGGCGCAGTTCCTTGACCACCTCGGGGAACGAGAACCACTCGGGGATCTCGAGGCCCTCGGCCAGGCGGCGGCGCAGCTCGGTGCCCGAGATGTTGAGGATGGTGATCTTGTCCTTGTCCTCGATCTCGTCGATGGCTTCGTACTGGGCGCGTTCCTGGACCCAGACCATGTGTTTGAAGTCCACCATCTCGATGCCCATCTCTTCCTGGTGCTCGCGGAAGAGGTCCTGCGCATCGTAGGGGCCGTAGAAATCCTCGCCCTGGCTGTTCGAGCCCGGGCCGGCGTGGTCACGACCGACGATGAAATGGGTGCAGCCATAGTTGGCGCGGATCAGCCCGTGCCAGACCGCCTCGCGCGGGCCGGCCATGCGCATGGCAAGCGGCAGCAGCGACATCGTGGTGGTCGAGGCCGGGTACTTGTCCAGCACGGCCTCGTAGCAGCGCACGCGGGTGAAGTGGTCGACGTCGCCCGGCTTGGTCATGCCGACGACCGGGTGGATCAGCAGGTTGGCCTGGGCTTCGCGCGCGGCGCGGAAGGTCAGCTCCTGGTGGGCGCGGTGCAGCGGGTTCCGGGTCTGGAACGCGACGACGCGGCGCCAGCCAAGCTTGCGGAAATAGGCGCGCAGCTCGTTCGGGGTGTCGCGGCGGGCGCGGAAGTCGTAGTGCATCGGCGGCTGGATGCCGACGATCGGACCGCCCAGGTACACCTTGCCGGCGGTGTTGTGCAGGTAGTTGACGGCCGGGTGGGCCTGGTCATCGGCGCCAAAGACTTTTTCGGCCTCTTTCGACTTGTCCGGGGTCCAGCGGTCGGTGACCGTCATGGTGGCGAGGATCACGCCTTCCTGGTCGCGCAGCGCGATGTCCTGGCCCAGCTCGAGGCCCTCGGCGAACTTTTCCGACACGTCCAGCGTGATCGGCATCGGCCAGAGCGCGCCGTTGGCGAGACGCATGTCGTCCACGACGCCGTTGTAATCGGCTTCGGACAGGAACCCCTTGAGCGGGTTGAAGCCGCCGTTCATCAGCAGTTCGAGGTCGCAGATCTGGCGCGGGCTCAGATCCCAGCTGGTGAGGTCCGCCGCCTCGAGCTTCATCTTCTGGGCACTTTCGTGCGAGACGTAAAGTTCGGGGATCGGGGCCAGGTTGGGCGTATTCATGTGGTCAAGTCTCTCGCGTTGAATATGAATGGCGGCCCGGACAAGGCCACTGCGATTGGCCGTGCCTTAATCGGGCAAACTGCATGACGCAAGAGGAATGGCGGTGAAACGGCGGGCTGGTGCGCAAATGCCGCGCTGCAGCATGGTCACGAATTGAGCGGCTTTCGCGAAATGTCGGGCCGGTGGCCCGACGTATGCGATTGTTGCGCGGGCGCGCCTCAGCCCAGGCGGGGCACCAGACGCAGGGGCAAGTCGCCCCTGGGGCGCGGAATCGGCATCATCGCCCAGGTGGTCGGGCCGGGGCGCGCCGGCTCGATCCGGTGGCGCGAAAGCAGCGCGCGGGTGAAGGCCTTGACCTGCATCATCGAGAAATGCAGCCCGATGCACTTGTGCATGCCGCCGCCGAAGGGTGCCCAGGCATAGCGGTGCGACAGGTGTTCGGCGCGGCCCTCGGCAAAGCGGTCGGGATCGAAGGTCTCGGGATCGGTGAAATGCGCGGGGCTGCGCATCACCCAGCCCATCGCCAGCGTCAGTTCGGTGCCCGCCGGAATATGCGTGCCCCGCCAGTCAAAGGCGCGCGTGGCCCGGCGCGGGATGAAGGGAACCGGCGGGATCAGCCGCAACGCCTCGCGAAACACCTGTTCCGTCAAGGGCATGGCGCCCAGCATGGCGGGCGTCATCGGCCCGTCGTCCAGGGCGTCGACCTCGGCGGCCAGCCGGTCCTGCCAGTGGGGATGCTGGGCCAGGGCCCAGGCCATGGTCGTGAGGCCGGAGGCGGTGGTGTCATGCGCCGCCATCATGAGGAAGTTGAAATGGGTCACGATCTCGTCGTCGGTCCAGGCCCGGCCCGCCTCGTCCTCGGCCCGGCACATGCGGGAAAAGAAGTCGTCGCCGCCCGCGGCGCGGCGTTCGGCGATCAATGCGCGGAAGGTGGCGGTCAGCTCGGCCTTGCCGCGCAGCCCGCGGCGGAAGGCGGTGAAGGGCAGGGGCCGCCGGATCGGGGTCAGCGCGCCCGCCAGTTCTGCCCGGAACGCACGGTTCAGCACCTCGGCCTGCGGGTCGTCCACCGCCAGCCCCATGAACACATGCGCCCCCATCCTGAGGGTCAGATCCTTGACTGCGGGGAAAAAGCGCAAGCGTTTCCCCTGCGGCCAGTCCTTGAGCAGATTTTCCAGCGCCGGCGCCATCATGGCAAGGTAACTGTCCATCGCCGGCTTGCGGAAGGCGGCCTGCATGATGCGGCGATGCGCCTTGTGATCGGCCCCGTCACGCAGCATCAACCCGCCGCCGAAGAGGGGCGCGATCATCTCCCACCCGCCGGCGGCGGAAAAGATGTGATCGGGGTCCGTCAGGATGTAGTCGATCGCATCGGCCGAGGCGAAGGTGACCCGCCAGCGCCCCAGCAGGGAGATGCGGTAAAGCTCGCCGAAGTCGCGCACGCAGCGCGCCTGCAACCCGTCGCTGTCGTGGATGCAATCCAGCGTGTTGCCGAAGAAGGGCAGCTGGCGCGGGGCGGGGATGTGGGACAGGGCGTCGGCGTGGCTCATGGCAAATCTCCTCGATTTGCCACCGTAAAATACGGGCGTTTACAGCGCGTTGCGCGGTTTTATTCACCCGGCCGCGTTGCCCGCAGGGGTCTGTTAACCATGCTTTCCGGCAGGGTTAACAGGTGCTTTCAGGCGCGTTAACTTTCAAAGCCCCAGCCGTCGGGGGCAAAGCCGTGTTCCAGTGCGATGCGGCTTGCGTGTTCTTCGGCCATCCAGATCGACTGGGCCGAGAGCGGCTGGTCGGGCAGGGTGGCGACAAGGTAGGGCTCCTCGTCGGGCTCTGCGTCCTCGTCCCCGGCGGTGCCGTCGACCCATTCGCATTCATAGCCCTCGCGGGTCAGCCGGTCGGCCAGCGGGCGCCAGTCGGCCTCGGGCCCGCCGGGGACGAAAAAGAAATCCACGTCCGCCGCATCGGGCAGGTCCTGCGCGCCGTCGAGATCGGCGAAGGCCGAGAGGGTCTCGGCCTTCTGGGCGGCGAAATCATGTGCCATGTGCGACCCTCAGCTGGCGGCGACGACGGTCGCCTCGGGGGCGACCTCGGCATCGCCCTGCGCGGCGAGGAAATGTTCGGCGTCGAGCGCGGCCATGCAGCCCATCCCGGCCGAGGTCACGGCCTGGCGGTACTTGTGGTCGGTCAGGTCACCGGCGGCGAAGACACCCGGGATCGAGGTTTCGGTCGAGCCGGCCTTGACCTTGACGTACCCGCCGTTGTGCAGCTCGAGCTGGTCCTTGACCAGCTCGGACGCGGGCGCATGGCCGATGGCGACGAAGACACCCTTGGCGGGGATCTCGGTCACTTCGCCGGTGTCGACATGCTTGACCCGCACCGCCTCGACGCCCTTGGGACTGTCGGTGCCGACCACCTCGTCCAGCACGTGGTGCCAGAGGGGTTCGATCTTGGGGTTCTTCATCAGCCGGTCGATCAGGATCTTTTCCGCGCGCAGTTCGTCGCGGCGGTGGATCAGCGTCACCTTGCTGGCGAAGTTGGTGAGGAACAGCGCCTCTTCGACGGCCGTGTTGCCGCCGCCGATCACCACGATCTCCTGCCCGCGGTAGAAAAAGCCGTCACAGGTGGCGCAGGCCGACACGCCAAAGCCCTTGAACGCCTCTTCCGACGGCAGGCCCAGCCACTTGGCCCGCGCACCCGTCGCCAGGATCACGGCATCGGCCACGTAGGTCGTGCCTGAATCGCCCTTTGCCACGAAGGGCCGCTTGCTGAGGTCGAGGTCCACGATGATGTCACCGATGATCTCGGTCCCCATGGCCTTGGCATGGGCCTCCATGTTGACCATAAGGTCGGGGCCCTGGATCTCGGTGTTGCCGGGCCAGTTCTCGACCTCGGTCGTGGTGGTCAGCTGGCCGCCGGGCTCGACGCCCTGCACCAGGATCGGCTCCAGCATGGCGCGGCTTGCATAGACACCGGCCGTGTAGCCCGCCGGGCCCGAGCCGATGATGAGCACCTTGGTTTTGCGCGTCTCGGACATGTCTGGTTCCTCGCATGATATTCCGGTCGCAGCATAGATATGCGCCGCGACCCATTTCTGCCACCCCCTGAGGGATGCAGAGAGATTCGGCAAGGCCCCGCCCGGTCGCACAAGAATCTTGCGGTTTTGCGTAATAAAGTTGCGCAAGCGAACGGCGGTGCTATAAGAAGTGCAAATTCAGACCCATCGGAGGTTTCCCCAAATGCCCGGCACCCGGCTTGATCCGATCGATCGCAAGATCCTGGCCGAACTGCAGGCGGATGGCCGCATGACCAATGTCGAACTGGCCCGGCGGGTCGGCATCTCGGCCCCGCCCTGCCTGCGCCGCGTCCGCACGCTGGAAGAGCAGGGGTACATCAAGGGCTACCACGCCGATGTCGATGCGCGCGAGCTGGGGTTCGAGGTGCAGGTCTTTGCCATGGTCGGGTTGCAAAGCCAGGCCCAGGCCGACCTGCACGCCTTCGAGGCGCTCTGCGCCGCCTGGCCGCTGGTCCGCGAATGCCACATGCTGAACGGCGAGGTGGATTTCATCCTGAAATGCGCGGCGCCGGACCTGTCGACCTTCCAGAACTTCCTGACCGACGAACTGCTGACCGCGGACAACGTGGGCTCGGTCAAGACCTCGCTGGTGATCCGTTGCGCCAAAGACGAACCCGGCGTGCCCTTCGAGGTGCTCGAAGAGCGGCTGGCCCGCAGCGCCTGACCCCCTGACGAGCGAACGGCGCGACCCCCTCCGCCGGGGCTGCGCCGTTACTTGATTGCTCGGGCCATCTTTCAGGCGGGCAGGGCCGTTCGCGCAGGCATCATGCTTGCGACATCTGTTCGAGCAGCGCCATGTCGGCCTGAGGGAAGGCGAGCGGGCCGAAATCGGCCACGTCGTGGATATGCGGGAACAGCGACAGGTACAGCGACAGCATGTTCTGGCCAAGCCCCTCGGTCGCGTGGCGGCCTGGGTGGTAGCTTTCCATGTCGATGCCGCCGACCCGGATCACCGAATGCTGCTCGAGCGCCAGGTGGTAGACGCGCACCGGCGTGGGCGGTGTCAGTTCGATGATCCCCATGCCGTCGATGAAATCGGTGACCGGCATCAGCAGCTTGTTCGACCCGGTCAGCGCGCCGTAGGCCGACTTGTCGCGCAGCATCCGCGCGCCGGGGCCCAGCACCAGGTCGCACATCGGCCGGGCAAGGCCCAGCGAATCGGTCATCACGCGGGTCAGCCGCTTCATCCGGTCCGACTGGCCGGGGGCCGAGGGCACCAGCATGGTCGAGGCGATCCATATCACCTTTTGCGGCCCGTCATCCAGCGTCTGGATGCGGTCGCCGGGCAGCAGGTCCTCGATCGCCATGGGGCCGGTGTCGGTGGTGATCAGCGTGCCACGTGCAAAGGCCGAGGCCGCGTCCTCGAACAGCGGGGTCGCCGGCGCGATGTGATGCGAACTCACGGCGTGGCCCTCGCCGTTCAGCGACTGCACCTCGTACTTGCGCATCAGCGACGACGGGGCGCGGGCCGGGCGGGAACGCAGGACCTGCGTGCGGGAAACGGGCGTGGTGCGGGTAGAATCGGATCGGGCGGGCAGATCGTCCGAGCGGAGGGGCGTATTCATGCAGGTACCATCACAGGTTGGCCGCGTCCGCATCGGCCCCCACCGACGACAACAGAGCAACGCTGTTTCACTACGGCGCCAGAATGCGCCAATAATCAAGAAACTGTCAAGGAAAACAAAGTACTGGTTCCGAAACTCGAGATAGTACAGCCTGGCAGGGCGGTATTGTTTCGGGCGGTGTTCCCGGGCAGTCGACACGTCGGGGTCATTCGTGGGGACAGGCGGCCCCCCGACACGGGCCGCCACGAGTCATGCGCGAAGTGCGGTCAGGCGCTGGCGCGCAGCTTCTCGATCTCGGCCGCCTCGGCGGCGTCCTCGAGCCGGCGTTTGACCCGTTGCCACGGCAGCTCGACCGCCTGGTCCTCGGCCGTGCGAAGGATGGACTGGATGAAGCGGTTGCGCTTGTTCATGGCGGGACCTCCGGGTTCACCGGCGCACCCGTCCTGGTGCGCCTGTCGTGCTATGGGACCAATCTGGCGGCGCATTCGGGCGAGGATGGGGCGATAAATCCGTCAAAGAATGGCTTTTGTCGCGCCGGTGCCGACAGTGGTCCGGACCTTGAAAACAAGGGCTGTGGCGCGGGATTAGGGTTAAAATCGGGCAGCGGGGGCGTCGCCGCGCCGGTCAGGACGACCGCGATGGGCCAAATCAGTGTGGCGCCAAGGTGGCAGCGTCACATTCGTGCCCCGCTCAGAGTCGAATCGTCGAGATGAGCCGCCCGTAGTCGGCTTCCTTCCGGTGGGTCGCGCGGCGGTAGGAATAGAACCGCTCGGGGTCGTGGTAGGTGCAGTGGCGCGTCCAGCTGGCCCCGCCCACGCCGGCCTTGCGCAGGCGGTGCAGGCCGAAGGCGGGCAGGTCGAAATGCAATCGGTCGCCGTCGCCATTGGCGAAGAACCGGACGTTCTGCGGGTCTTCGACCAGGAAATCGTCCAGGAATTCCGGCCCGACCTCGTAGGCGCGCTGGCTGATCGTCGGCCCGATCACGGCGGTGATGCGCGCCCGGTCGGCCCCGAGCGCCTCCATCGCGTCGACGGTGTTCTCGAGCACGCCCGACAGGGCCCCGCGCCAGCCCGCATGGGCGGCGCCGATCACGCCCGCCTCGGCATCGGCGAACAGCACGGGCTGGCAATCGGCGGTCAGGATCGCCAGCACGAGGCCGGGGGTATCGGTGACCATGGCATCGGCCTTGGGGCGATCGCCACCGGGCGCCGCGTCCAGGGTGACGACCTTGGCCGAATGGACCTGGTGCACGGTGACAAGGGCCGCGGGCGCGACCTCCATCGCGCTGGCGACACGGGCACGGTTGATCGACACCACCTCGGCCTGGTCGGACGAGCCTGGCCCGCAGTTGAGCCCTTCGAATATGCCGGAAGAGGCACCGCCGCGGCGGGTAAAGAACCCGTGGCGCATCGGGGCGAGGGCGTCGGCGGTGATGATTTCCAGCGTCATGGTCCGGGCTTTCACGGCTTCGGGCGGCAGGGGATCAGGGCTCGAGCCCCGGGGGTGGCGTGGCGCCGTCGGGATAGAGCCCGAGCACCTTGAACAAGGTTCCCATTTCATCGGGGTGCGTCAACCGCCGATGTTGGGCGGCGATGGCATCGGCGTCCCCGCGCGCGGCCAGCGCCCGGGCGCGGGGCGTGATCCCGAGCCGTTCGAGAAAGACGCCCTGCGGCGTCACCCGGCTGTGGCGGGCCGGTGCGGCGGCCGCGGCGAGGGCCGCGAAATCGACATGGGCGGTCAGATCCGCCTCGCCTGGCGCGGCGAACGGGTCGGTCGGTTCATGGGCCCTGAGGGCCTGGAACGTGTCGCCGAGCGAGGTCCAGTCGCCGTAATCGATGATCAGCGCCGCGCCACCCTGCGTCGCGATCCGCTGCGCGATGGCCGATGTGATCGGCGCTGCGGCGGGGCAGGTCTCGACGATGTCGCCGTCAGTGGTGTCCTCGAGGCGCGCAGCCAGCTCGGGCCGCGGCGCGGCCGGGCCAAGGCCCAGCGTCAGGGTCGTGCCATCCAGACCGACATGCCGTTCGCGCCAGCCGTCCCCGTCGCGCTGGAACTGGCGGATCGGCAGGGCGTCGAAGAACTCGTTCGCCACCAGCAGCAGCGGCGCGTCCTCGGGCAAGGTGTCGACGCTGTCGTGCCAGGTCGGGGCCTGACCGGCGAGCGTTTCCGCCTGCGCGGCCCGCAGGGTGGGCGAGGCCTCGACCAGGTGCAGGCGCAGCGCCGCGTGAAAGCCTGGCACGCCGCGCGTGGCGCGCAGCACGTCGACCATCAGCGTGCCACGCCCGGGGCCAAGCTCGGCCAGCGTGATGGGTGCCGGCGCGCCCTGGTCGAGCCAGGCCTGGGCCAGCGAGAGGCCGATCAGCTCACCGAACATCTGGCTGATCTCGGGCGCGGTGATGAAGTCTCCGCTCGCGCCCAGCGGGTCCCGCGTGGCGTAGTAGCCGTGCGCCGGGTGCAGCAGGCACTCGGCCATGTACTCGGCCAGCGTGATCGGCCCGGTCGCGGCGATCCGCGCGGCAAGGATCTGGCCCAGCGGCGTCATCGGCGCGCCCGCAGCACCAGCCAGAGGCCCACGGCGATCATCGGCAGCGACAGCGCCTGGCCCTGCGTGAGGCCCCAGCCGCCGATGTGCCAGGCCAGGCCCAGCGGGTTGCCCTCGGTCACGAATTGCGCATCCGGCTGGCGGACGAATTCCAAGAGGAACCGCGCCAGCCCGTAGCCTGCAAGGAAGAGGCCGGTGATGAGGCCCGGCCGCTTGAGCGCCCCGCGACGGAAGGCGAGCCACAGCAGCACACCGCCCAGCAGCAGACCTTCCAGTGCGGCCTCGTAAAGCTGCGAGGGGTGGCGGGCGCAAAGCTGGCCCAACGCCTGGCCGCAGGATTGCGCGGCCTCGCCGGGAAACACCACGCCCCAGGGCGCATCGGTCGGACGGCCCCAAAGCTCGGCGTTGATGAAATTCGCCAGCCGCCCAAGCAGCAGGCCCGGCGGCACCGCCAGCGCGATCAAGTCCGCGCCCGAGGCCAGCGGGACGCCGTGGCGGCGGTAGAAGATCACGGCCGCGATCACGACGCCCAGGAAACCGCCGTGGAAGGACATGCCGCCGGTCCAGATCATCGGGATCTCGAGCGGGTTGGCGAGGTAATAGGACAGCCGGTAGAACAGCACGTAGCCCAGCCGCCCGCCGAGGATGATCCCGAGGATGATCCAGGTGACGAGGTCCTCGGTCTTGCCGGGCGCCATCGGGGCCGTGTCGCCCTGCCAGAGCGTGGGGCGCTTGAGTGCGCGGTGCGCCAGTGCCCAGCCAACGAGGATGCCGACGATATAGGCCATGGCGTACCAGCGCAGCGACAGCGTCACGCCGAAGAGGGTGATCGACACGATCTCGGGCGAGATGTCGGGAAAGGGGATCATGGGCGGTCCTTGGCCTCGCTGCTTGCGGCTGGGCCCCTTGCAGCCCATATAGTCGGGAAATGCAATGGGCCGAACAGGAGTGACCATGCAGACTCGCAACAAGATGTTCGACGACATTTCGCAGCTGATGACCAATGCCATGGGCGTGGCGCAGGGCGCGAAGGATGAGATGGAAACCGCCGTGAAGGGCATGATCGACCGCTGGCTGGCCGATCGCGATTTCGTCACGCGCGAGGAATTCGACGCGGTCCGCGCCATGGCGCAGAAGGCCCGCGAGGAGAACGAGGCGCTGAAGGCGCGGCTCGACGCGCTCGAAGCGAAGGGCTGAGGCCTCCTGCCGGGCCCGGATCGGGCTTGGCTATGAAACGGGACGGGCCGGATGCGGGACGCAACGGCCCGGACAGCCCGTGATCGGTCCCGCACGGCAGCCTTGGTCCGCTGCGGCTTGAGACCGTTTCGGCACGGTGCAAGCCTCTCGGCAGATTGTTTTCCCGCCGGTTCCATGCTAACATTTATTCAATGCATTCAGGGGTTTCAGCGCCTCTGGGGGAAGCAGTCGCCGCTAAGATCCCAAGGGACGGGACGCGATGCAGTCATGCGATCATCACGCAAGGCTTGGACCGGTTCGACTATGGCGCCCCGCGCCTGAACACGCCGGAGCCCTATCTGCGGTCGCCGGCTGCCTGTCAGAGGCATTCTCTTCGGGATTATGGGCGACAGCGCCGATGCCCCTTGGCAGCCGGACTGACCCCTTGTCGGCGCTGGGGATCATTCACGGGTTCGGCGCACAGGTCGGCATGGTGGCCGCGCGGCCGCTGGACGAGGACGCGGTGATCGGCAGTGCCATCGGCAGTGTTCTCGACGCGGACATCATCGACCGGTACGGTTTGGCGGATTACGGCGCGCGGCCGGGTGACGGGCTGCTTGGCTTCATCGGGATCGTCCCGCATGCGCAGGGGCGGCGTTATCGCCCGGCCGATGCGGAGCTTCTGCACCCCGATCCGGGCGGCGCGAGCCTGGCGCGGCTGCTGTTCGATGCCTGGCTGCGGCAGGTCGGGGACCGCAGCTGCGAGCGGCTGTTCATCCGCACCCGTCCCAGGATCGGGCAGGTCCAGCACCTGAGCGAGAGTTTCGGTTTCGAATTGTGCGGCCGCTTCGAGGTGGAATTCCACGGCGAGCGGCAGACGCGGCTGGTCTATTGCCGGGACGCCCGGCGGGGCGCGCGGCCGTGAGCGGCGGGCGCCACGTCATGCGCAACCTGGCGCGGGTCGTGGTCACCGGCGCGCGGCAGGTCGCCTTTTGTGGCGGCCCGTCACCGGCGAAGGTTCTTGGCAGCGATCGCCCCGCGGCCTGGTCCGCCCTGCTGCAGGACCTTGTTGACCCATGCCCGAGAGAGCAGCTGCTGGGGGACGGGGCTGGATGCCGCGCTGGTGGACGCGCTGGTCGCGGACGGGCACCTGCTCGAGGCGGAAGACCCCTCAGCCCTGCGCGGGCTGCGCCAGGCGGCGCTGTCCGCTGCGCCGGCCCTGCATCTCGAGGCGGCCGCGCCGCGCTGCGGGGCGCTGCTTGTCGGCGTGACGGGCAGCGTGGTGGCCGGCCTGATGGCCCAGACGCTGCTGAGCCTGCGCTTTGCCGGCTTCCAGAAGCAACTCGACGTGATCCTGACCGACACGGCGGCCCGCTTCGTGACGCGCGATCTGCTTGAGGCCTATGGCATGCGCTGCTGGCAGGAAGGGTTCGAAAGCCAGGGCGACGTGCGGGTTCCGCATGCGACTCTGGCCGCGCAGGCCGAGGTGATCTGCGTGCTGCCGGCCACGGCGGATTCGCTGGACCGGATCGCGCGCTCTGCCTGCTCGGACCTGCTGTCGCTCACCATCACGGCCAGCCGGGCGCCGGTTCTGCTGGTGCCGGCGATGAACGGCACGATGTGGACCAACGCGGGCGTGCAGCGCAACGTCGCCCAGTTGCGCGCGGACGGCCGGTTCATCCTCGAGCCGAACCTGATCTTCGGGGCGGCGGACTTCACGCGGGATGCGCCCCCGATGTACGGCGGGCACGGGTGCCTCTGGTCAGGCCCGGCGGGGCTGATGGCTGCGCTCGACACGGTCCTGCACCTGCAGGCGCCGACCTGATCCCCTGTCTTGCTCTGTCCCGGGCGATGGAACCCGGCGGTCAGGCGGGGGCAAACTGGATCAGGTCCCAGCGGTTGCCGAAGGGGTCGCGGAAGACCGCGACCGTGCCATAGGGCTCGTGCCGCGGGGCTTCCTCGAAGGTGACGCCGCGCGCCGTGAAGGCCGCATGATCGCGGGCGAAATTATCCGTTTCCAGGAACAGCCAGACCCGTCCGCCGCCTTGCTCGCCGATCGCGGCCTCCTGTCGGGGGCCATCGGCACGGGCCAGCAGGATCGCCGTCTCGGCCCCCGGCGGGGCCACGCGCACCCAGCGCTTGCCACCGCCCATGTCGGTGTCTTCCAGCAGCGTGAAGCCAAGCGCGTCGATGAAAAAGGCGATCCCGGCATCGTACTCGGGCACCAGCACGGAAAAAAGCGCGATACGGGGCATGGCGGTCTCCCTTGAATGAAAACGCGGCGCCCCGGGGAGGCGCCGCGCAAAGCTCTCATCGGCCGGCGATCACTCCAGCTCGATCAACAGGTCCTTGGCGTCGATCTGGCCGCCGGGCGTGACGTGCACGGCCTTGATGGTCGCGTCGCGCTCGGCGTGGATGCCGGTCTCCATCTTCATCGCCTCGATGGTGAGCAACAGATCGCCCTTGCCGACCTTGGACCCGGCCTGCACGGCGACCGAGGCGACGACGCCCGGCATGGGCGCGCCGACGTGGTCGGGGTTGGCCATGTCCGCCTTGGGCCGCGCCGCGGCCCCGCCCGTCGCGGCGCGGTTCGGCACGCGGATCGTGCGCGGCTGGCCGTTCAGTTCAAAGAACACCTTGACCTCGCCATCCTCGGTCGTCTCGCCAAGCGCCTGCATCCGGATCTCGAGCGTCTTGCCGGGGTCGATCTCGGCCGTGATCTCTTCGCCCGGTTCCATGCCGTAGAAGAAGGTCTTGGTCGGCAGGGTCCGCACCGGCCCGTAGATGTCGTGCCGCTGGGCGTAGTCGGTGAAGACCTTGGGATACATCAGGTACGAGTTCAGGTCCTCGTCGTCGATCTCGCGCCCCTCGAGCTTGTCGCTGACCTCTTTCCGCACGGCCTCGAAATCGACCGGGGGCAGGTGCTTGCCCGGCCGTTCGGTGTTGGGCTTTTCGCCCTTCAGGATCTTCTTGACCAGCTTTTCCGGGAAGCCGCCCGGGGGTTGGCCAAGGTTGCCCCGCATCATGTCGATGACGCTGTCGGGGAAGGAGATGTCGCGCTTGGGGTCCTCGACCTCGGCCCGCGAAATCCCCTGGCTCACCATCATCAGCGCCATGTCGCCGACCACCTTGGACGAGGGCGTCACCTTCACGATGTCGCCGAACATCTGGTTCACCTGGGCATAGGTATGGGCGACCTCGTGCCAGCGCTCTTCCAGCCCCATGGACCGGGCCTGGGCCTTGAGGTTGGTGAACTGCCCGCCCGGCATCTCGTGCAGGTAGACCTCCGACGCCGGGGCCTGCATGCCGCTCTCGAAGGCCACGTATTGGCCGCGCACGGCCTCCCAGTAATCGCTGACCTGACGGATGGTCTCGATGTCGAGGCCGGTGTCGCGGTCGGTGTGCATCAGCGCCTCGACAATGGACCCCAGCGTCGGCTGCGAGGTGTTGCCCGAGAGCGCATCCATCGCCGCATCGGCCGCATCGACCCCCATCTCGGCGGCGGCGAGGATCGTCGCCCCGGCGATGCCGGAAGTGTCATGGGTGTGGAAATGGATCGGGATCGAGATCTCGTCCTTCAGCGCCTTGATCAGCACCCGCGCGGCGGATGGCTTCAAGAGCCCCGCCATGTCCTTGAGGCCAAGGACATGCGCGCCCGCTGCCTCCAGTTCCTTGGCCATGCCGACATAGTACTTGAGGTCATACTTGGCCCGGTCGGGGTTCAGGATGTCGCCGGTGTAGCAGACCGTGCCTTCGCAGATCTTGCCGGTCTCGACGACCGCATCCATGGCGACGCGCATGTTCTCGACCCAGTTCAGCGAATCGAAGACGCGGAAGACGTCCATGCCCGTGGCCGCCGCCTGTTTGACAAAGCTTTGCACCACGTTGTCGGGGTAGTTCGTATAACCCACGCCGTTCGAGCCGCGCAGCAGCATCTGCGTCAGGATGTTCGGCATCTTGGCGCGGATGTCGCGCAAGCGCTGCCAGGGGTCTTCCTGCAGGAACCGCATCGCCACGTCGAAGGTGGCGCCGCCCCAGCATTCGACCGAGAAAAGCGAGGGCAGGTTCGCGGCATAGGTCGGCGCCACGCGGATCATGTCGATGGACCGCATACGGGTCGCCAGCAGCGACTGGTGCCCGTCGCGCATGGTCGTGTCGGTGATCAGCAGCTGCTTTTGCGCCAGCATCCAGTCGGCGACGGCCTTGGGGCCCTTTTCGTCCAGCAGGTTACGCGTGCCGGCGGCCGGTTCACCCTTGGGCGCGGGCGGCACGGGGGTCTTGTAGCCCTCCGGCAACTCGGCGCGGCCCTTGGTCTCGGGGTGGCCGTTCACCGTGATATCGGCGATGTAGGTCAGCACCTTGGTGCCCCGGTCGCGGCGCGGCTTGAAGTCGAAAAGCTCGGGCGTGGTGTCGATGAACTTGGTCGAATACTGGTTCGACAAGAAGGTTGGGTGCCGCAGCAGGTTGATGACAAAGTCGATGTTGGTGCTGACGCCCCGGATGCGGAATTCGCGCAGCGCGCGGTCCATGCGGCGGATCGCGGCTTCGGGCGTGGGCGCCTTGGCCGTAACCTTGACCAGCAGCGAATCGTAGTAGCGCGTGATCACCCCGCCGGCATAGGCCGTGCCGCCGTCAAGCCGGATGCCCATGCCCGTGGCCGAGCGATAGGCGGTGATGCGGCCGTAATCGGGGATGAAGTTGTTGGTCGGGTCCTCGGTGGTGATCCGGGTCTGCAGCGCATGGCCGGTCAGACGGATGTCGTACTGGCTGGCCTTGCCGGTCGCTTCCGACAGGCTCTTGCCCTCGGCGATCATGATCTGCGCCTGAACGATGTCGATGCCCGTCACTTCCTCGGTGACGGTATGTTCGACCTGCACGCGCGGGTTCACCTCGATGAAGTAGAACTTGCCCGTCTCCATATCCATCAGGAACTCGACCGTGCCGGCGCATTCGTAATTCACATGGGCGCAGATCTTGCGGCCAAGCTCGCAGATCTCCTCGCGTTGCGCCTCGCTGAGGTAAGGCGCGGGGGCGCGTTCGACGACCTTCTGGTTGCGCCGCTGGACCGAGCAGTCGCGTTCGTAGAGGTGGTAGATGTTGCCGTGGCTGTCGCCGAGGATCTGCACCTCGACGTGGCGCGCGCGGGTGATCATCTTTTCCAGGTAGCCCTCGCCGTTGCCGAATGCCGCCTCGGCCTCGCGCCGGCCTTCCAGCACCTTTTCCTTCAGCTCTTCGGGGCCGTTGATCGGGCGCATGCCGCGCCCGCCGCCGCCCCAGCTGGCCTTGAGCATCAGCGGATAGCCGATTTCCTTGGCCTCCCTGGCGATGGCCTCGAAATCGTCGCCCAGCACCTCGGTCGCGGGGATCACCGGCACGCCGGCCTGGATCGCCACCTTGCGGGCGCTGGCCTTGTCGCCGAGCGCGCGCATGGTATCGGCCTTGGGCCCGATGAAGGTGATGCCGGCCGCAGCGCAGGCATCGACGAAATCGGGGTTCTCGGACAGCAGGCCATAGCCCGGATGGATCGCGTCGGCGCCCGATTCCTTTGCCACCCGGATGATCTCGGGGATGCTGAGGTAGGCAGCCACCGGGCCCAGACCCTCGCCGATGCGGTAGGCCTCGTCCGCCTTGAAGCGGTGCAGGCCCAGCTTGTCCTCCTCGGCGAAGACGGCGACGGTCTTCTTGCCCATCTCGTTCGCCGCCCGCATGATGCGGATCGCGATCTCGCCGCGGTTCGCAATGAGGATTTTCTTGAATTCGGCCATCTTCGCACGCCTCCCGAAGGTCTTTCCGTTGATGAGAGGTTACGCTTTCGCCGCAGCGCAGCGCAAGGCCGGCTGCGACACCGCGCCCGCGAAAACCGCCAGTGCGGTCCGGGCGCGGTTTTTTCCGACAGGGGCGGCGTTGTTAAACCGGACTTAACTCCGCGTCCGCACTTTGGCGCGACAAGTCATCCGGGTGTATGCCATGTCGCTGTGTCGCCTTCTATACATCAGTAGCGCCGTCCGGGATTTCGACACCGAAGAGGTGCAGGTCCTGGCCGCCAACGCACGTGCGCGCAACGCGGCCAACGATCTGACCGGGCTGCTGATCTACCACGACGGCAGTTTCCTCCAGGTGCTCGAGGGGCCGTCCGAGGCGGTGCAGGCCTCGTATGCGCGGATTTCGCACAACTGGCGTCACAAGAACCCGACCGTCCTGCTGCGCGAGGAGGTGGCGGACCGCGTCTTCCCCGAGTTTTCCATGGCCTGCGCTGATCCCGGCAAGTTCGACGACGACATGCAGGGCATGCTGCAGCACCTGTCGCAGCTGAAACAGGACGGGCCGCGCATGTCGGCACCGGACATGAAGGTGAAGGTGCTGATCCGCAGCTTCCTCAACTCTTTCACCGACCTGCCGGTGGAAACGGTCGAAGGCTAGGCAACGAGCGCGCGGTTCCGCGCCCGCGCAGGCGGAACATAGGTGGAACACCCTTTTCCTTTCGCGCATGACCGGCTACCTTGGCGGCATGAGCAGTTTCGACGAAATGGACGCCTTCGAGGGCGCATCGCTGTCCGCGCGTGCCATGGCCGCGCGGCCGACCCCGTACCTGGATGACCTGAACCCGGCGCAGCGTGCCGCGGTCGAGGCGCTGGACGGCCCCGTGCTGATGCTGGCCGGGGCGGGGACGGGCAAGACCAAGGCCCTGACCACGCGAATCGCGCACCTGCTGACCACCGGCCGGGCGCGTCCGAACGAGATCCTTTCGGTGACCTTCACCAACAAGGCCGCGCGCGAGATGAAGGACCGCGTCGGCCGCCTGCTGGGTCAGCCCGCCGAGGGGATGCCCTGGATGGGCACCTTCCACTCGATCTGCGTCAAGCTGCTGCGGCGGCACGCGGAGCTGGTGGGGCTCAAGTCGAACTTCACCATCCTCGACACCGACGACCAGGTCCGCCTGCTGAAACAGGTGATCGCGGCCGAGAACATCGACGAAAAGCGCTGGCCCGCGCGGCAACTGGCCAGCCTGATCGACAACTGGAAGAACCGCGCCTGGACCCCGGCCAAGGTGCCGGCGGCCGAGGCCTCTGCCTTCAATCACCGTGGCACGGAGCTTTACGATTACTACCAGACCCGCCTGCGTGAGCTGAACGCGGTCGATTTCGGCGACCTGCTGCTGCACATGGTCACGATCTTCCAGGACCACCCGGACATCCTCGAGCAATACCAGCGCTGGTTCCGCTACATCCTCGTGGACGAGTACCAGGATACCAACGTGGCGCAGTACCTCTGGCTGCGGCTGCTGGCCTCGGCGCACAAGAACATCTGCTGCGTGGGCGACGACGACCAGTCGATCTACGGCTGGCGCGGCGCCGAGGTGGGCAATATCCTGCGGTTCGAAAAGGATTTTCCGGGCGCCAAGGTGGTGCGGCTGGAACAGAATTACCGCTCGACCGAACACATCCTCAAGGCCGCCTCGGGCGTCATCCGCGGCAACGAGGGGAGGCTGGGCAAGGAGCTGTGGACCGACGCGGCGGGCGGCGAAAAGGTCCGCCTGATCGGCCATTGGGACGGCGAGGAAGAGGCGCGCTGGATCGGCGAAGAGATCGAGGCGATGCAGCGCGGCGCGCGTGGGATGCGGCCGTTCGATCTCGACGACATGGCAATCCTCGTGCGCGCCTCGCACCAGATGCGCGCCTTCGAGGACCGCTTCCTGACCATCGGTCTGCCCTACCGGGTGATCGGCGGCCCGCGCTTCTATGAACGGCTCGAGATCCGCGATGCCATGGCCTATTTCCGCGTCGTGGTCAGCCCGGACGACGACCTGGCGTTCGAACGGATCGTCAACACGCCCAAGCGCGGCCTTGGCGACAAGGCGCAGCAGAAGATCCAGGTGACGGCGCGGGTGAACGGCGTCAGCCTGCTCGACGGGGCGCGGCTGCTCTTGCAGGACAAGGGGATCACCGGCAAGGGCGCGGGCGAACTGGGCGCGCTGATCGGGCATCTCGACCGCTGGGGCGGGCTGGTCGGCGCGAAGGACGTCAGCCACATCGAGCTGGCCGAGATGATCCTGGACGAATCCGGCTACACCGCGATGTGGCAGAACGACAAGACGCCCGAGGCGCCGGGGCGGCTCGAGAACCTCAAGGAACTGGTCAAGGCGCTGGAAAGCTTCGAGAACCTGCAGGGCTTTCTCGAACATGTCGCGCTGATCATGGACAACGAACAGGAAAGCGACGGCGCCAAGGTGTCGATCATGACCCTGCACGCGGCCAAGGGGCTCGAGTTTCCGGCGGTCTTCCTGCCCGGCTGGGAAGACGGGCTGTTCCCCTCGCAACGCTCGATGGATGAAAGCGGCCTCAAGGGCCTCGAAGAGGAACGCCGCCTGGCCTATGTCGGCATCACCCGGGCCGAGGAGGTCTGCACCATCTCCTTCGCTGCCAATCGGCGCGTCTTCGGCCAATGGCAATCGGCGCTGCCCTCGCGCTTCATCGACGAATTGCCCGAGGCGCATGTCGACGTGCTGACCCCGCCGGGTCTCTACGGCGGCGGCTTCGGCGCGGCGCAATCCAGCGTGGAAACCCGCGCGGCCGAGGCGAATGTCTACAATTCCCCCGGCTGGAAGCGCATGCAATCCCGCGCCGGCGAGCGCGGCGTGAGCCAGCCGCGCGAAAGCCGCAACATGGTGATCGACGCCACCGCCGTCAGCGCGCATACAACGGGCGAACGGGTGTTCCACCAGAAGTTCGGCTACGGCACCATCACCGGGATCGAGGGCGACAAGCTCGAGATCGCCTTCGAGAAGGCGGGCACCAAGAAGGTGGTCGCCAAGTTCATCATGGCCGCCGACGACATCCCGTTCTGACGGGATCGCGCGCGCCAGGGCGCGCGCGGGATGGCCCGAAACCGGGCCATGGCCTCCGGCGGAGGTATTTTCGAAACAATGAAGGCAAAGGCGCCCGTCTCTTCATTGTTTTCCAAGTACCTCGGGGGGCGTGGCCGTCAGGCCGCGGGGGGCAGCGCCCCCAATGGCGGCACCTGTGACGACAATTCGTGACGCGGGGGTGAATGCGCCCCGCCGGCACTGGACTATGCGCAGCGGCGCGATACTTTGGGCGCGTCCGCAGCAGGGAGAGGGATGGGATCATGGAGAAATTCGGCAAGAGCCAGTCGGTCAAGCGGGTCGAGGACCTGCGCCTGCTGACCGGGCAGGGGCGCTACGTGGACGACATCGCGCCCGATGGCGCGCTGCACGCCTATTTCCTACGCTCGATGCAGGCTCACGGCCGTATCGTTTCGATCGACGCCTCCGCGGCGCGCGAGGTGCCGGGCGTGCACCTGGTCTGGACCGGGGCAGACCTGGCCGAACAGGGCCTGGCCGAGGGGATTCGCGGCGCGGCGATCGTCGACAACCGTGATGGGACCAAGGCCGCCGACGTGGTGCGTCCGTTCCTTTGTTCCGACAAGGTCCGGCACGTGGGCGACGCCATCGCCATGGTCGTGGCCGAGAGCCTCGATGCCGCCCGCGATGCGGCCGAGTTGATCGAGGTCGAGATCGAGGACCTGCCCGCGCAGATGACGCTTTCTGCCGGTGACACGCCCCTGCATGACGCGGCCCCGGACAACCGCGCCTTCGACTGGGGCCTGGGCAAGGAGGAAGAGACCAAGGCGGCCTTTGCCGCCGCCGCTCACGTGGTCCGGCTGGACGTGGGCGACAACCGGATCATGGTCGCCTCGATGGAGCCGCGCGGCTGCTATGCCGAGATGGAAGGCGAGAGGCTGCATTTCTCGGTCAACGGCCAGGGGGTCTGGTCGTTCAAGGCCTCGCTGGCCAGGTACCTGAAGATGGACCCCGAGATGATCCGCGTCACCAACCCCGACGTCGGCGGCGCCTTCGGGATGAAGTCGATGCCGTCCTACCAGGAATATTACCCCGTCGCCCATGCGGCGCGGGTGCTGGACCGGCCCGTGCGCTGGATGTCGGACCGCAGCGAGGCGATGCTGACCGACAACGCGGGCCGCGATCTCGAATCGGTGGCCGAGCTGGCGTTCGATGCCGATCACAAGATCACCGGTTACCGGGTCACCACGCGCTGCAACCTTGGCGCCTACAATTCGAACTTTGCCCAGGCGATCCAGACCAACCTCTTTGCCCGCGTGCTGACCGGCCCCTACGACATCCAGACCACCTGGCTGGCGGTCGAGGGCTATTACACCAACACCACCCCCGTCGACGCCTATCGCGGCGCCGGCCGGCCCGAGGCGATCTACGTGCTCGAACGCATCATGGACCGCGCCGCGCGCGAGCTGGGCGTCGATCCGGGCGCGCTGCGGCGCAAGAACTTCGTCAAGCCGGACCAGTTCCCCTACAAGACCGCGACGGGCGAAAACTACGACGTGGGCGAATTTGCCCGCGTTCTGGGTCATGCCGAGACGTTGGCCGACATCCCCGGCTTTGCCGCCCGCAAGGCGGCCAGTGCGCAGGCGGGCAAGCTGCGCGGCCTCGGCATCTGTTACTATATCGAAAGCATTCTCGGCGATCCTTCCGAAACGGCGAAGGTCGAATTTCACGAGGACGGGACGGTGTCGATCTACGTGGGCACGCAAAGCAACGGCCAGGGGCACGAGACGGTCTATGCCGCCTTCCTCAGCGACCAGACCGGCATCCCGATGGACCGGATCAAGGTCATCCAGGGTGACAGCGACCTGATTGCGACGGGTGGCGGCACAGGCGGCTCGCGCTCGGTCACCACGCAGAACACGGCGACGCTGGCGACGGTGGACAAGATGATCGCGGCCTTCACGTCGTTCCTTGCGGACAAGATGGGCGTGGATGCCGCCGCGGTGACGTTCGATGACGAAACTTTCCGTGCGCCCGGCTCGAACCTGACGCCGACCTTCCTCGAGGCGGCCGCGATGGCGCGCGAGGCGGGGCGCGAGGATCTGCTGGTCCACCAGGAGACGGCGACGCTGCCGGGCCGCTCCTATCCCAATGGCTGCCACGTGGCCGAGGTCGAGGTCGACCCCGAGACCGGGCAGGTGACGGCCAAACGCTACTCGGTCGTCGACGATTTCGGCAATCTCATCAACCCGATGCTGGCCGCGGGCCAGGTGCATGGCGGGGTGGCGCAGGGGCTGGGCCAGGCGCTGACGGAACACGTGGTCTATGACGAGGACGGGCAGCTTCTGACCGCCTCCTTCATGGATTA
This sequence comes from Mesobacterium pallidum, assembly GCF_019966535.1. Taxonomy (GTDB): domain Bacteria; phylum Pseudomonadota; class Alphaproteobacteria; order Rhodobacterales; family Rhodobacteraceae; genus Mesobacterium; species Mesobacterium pallidum. The sequence goes on from NZ_JAIMID010000019.1 coordinate 101,601, forward strand.
CGGGATGCCGCGCGCCACCGACATGCCCTTTGTCGATCTCGAATTCGAACCCGTGCCCTCCACCGCGAACATCATGGGCATGAAGGGCTGCGGCGAGGCGGGGACCGTCGGATCCATGGCCGCCGTGGCCAACGCGGTGGGCGATGCGCTGTGGGATGCCGGCGTGCGCCAGGCCGACATGCCCTTTACCCCGCACCGGGTGTGGCAGATGATGCAGGGACATGCTGAGGCGGCTGAATAACCTTTTCCGCTGGGTCTTCACCGGGCGCCCGCCCGGTGAGCTGAGCCCGGCTGTCCGCGTCAGGGGCCCGCGCATCCACGTGATCTTGCTGGACGGCACGCTGTCCTCGCTCGACGACGGCGAAGAGACGAACGTCGGGCTCACCTACAAGCTCCTGCGCGAGGTGCGGGGCCTGTCGCTGTATTACGAACCGGGCATCCAGTGGGCCGACTGGAAGCACACGCATCACGTGATGATGGGGCGGGGGATCAACCGCCAGATCCGCCGCGCCTACGGCGTTCTTGCCTCGCGCTACCGGCCGGGGGACAAGATCTTTCTGATCGGCTATTCGCGCGGGGCCTATGCCGTGCGCTCGCTGGCGGGTGTGATCGACCGCGTCGGGTTGCTGCGGCCCGAACAGGCGCTGACGCGCAATATCCGGCAGGTCTATCGCCTGTATGAACAGCCCAACATGACCGCCGCGGGCCGCGCCTTTGCCAAGGCGCATTGCCACCCCGAGACCCCGATCGAGGCGCTGTGCTGCTTTGACACGGTCAAGTCACTGGGCCTGCGCCTGCCGCTGGCCTGGCGCTGGACAGAGGCGCGCCATGCCTTCCACAACCACGAGATCGGTGCGCAGGTGCGTCACGGTTTCCATGCGCTGGCGCTGGACGAAACCCGCGAGGTCTTCGAGCCGGTCATGTGGACCGCGCCCGAGGACCGGCCCGAACGGGTCGAGCAGATGTGGTTTGCCGGCACCCATGGCGATATCGGCGGGCAGCTCGGCGGCTTCGACGCCGCGCGGCCCCTGTCGCATATCCCGTTGACCTGGATGCTGGGCCGGGCCGAGGCGGCGGGCCTGCCGCTGCCGCCCGGCTGGCAGGCGCGCTTCCCGATGGATTCGGGCGCCCCCTCGGCCGGGACCTGGCGCGCCTGGGGCAAGCTGTTTCTGTTGCGCAAGCGCCGGGTGGTCGGTGGCGATCCGACCGAGCGGATCCATCCCACCGCCCATGGCCGGGCCACGCGCGGTCCGGGCACGCCAGACGCTGCCCCGGCGCCCCCCGCAGCGGTCTGAGAAGTATCACGAATTCTTTACATTCTCTTTAAACACGGATCGCGTCACTTATGTCACAGTCATGAGGCGCGGGGTCGGAACCCCCGCGTTCTTTCACACTGTCCCTCGTTCCGTGACTGGCGCCCAGGCTCAAGCCCTGGGCGCTTTTTTCTTGCCCCGCTTCCGTGCGCCCGCGCGGCGCGCTATGGAGGGGGCATGGACTACAGCGACATCTACCTGAAAGACATCCTGACCCGCACCAGGACGGTGGCGGTGGTCGGCGTGTCGATGAACCCGGTCCGCCCCAGCTACTACGTGGCGCGGTATCTCTCGCTCAAGGGCTACAAGGTGGTGCCGGTCAACCCGGGCCACGCCGGCAAGCTGCTGTTTGGCCAGCAGGTTCGGGCCAGCCTCGCGGACTGCCCCGACACCGTGGACATGGTCGACATCTTCCGCCGCCCCGAGGCGGTGCCGCCGATCGTGGACGAGGCGCTCGCGGTCTTGCCGAACCTCCGCACCATCTGGATGCAGATCGGCGTCACCCACCCCGAGGCGGCGGCCCGGGCCGAGGCGCGCGGCATCGACGTGATCCAGAACCGCTGCCCCAAGATCGAGTACCAGCGCCTCTTCGGTGAGCTGCGCATGGGCGGTTTCGCCACGGGCGTCATCTCGTCCAAGCTCTGACGGATTGCGCCGCAGGGGGCGGCGGGCTAGAACGGGCACCGGAACATTTCAGGCAGAACGGACGGGGGCCCCTTGTCGCAATTCATCCTTGGCGTCGGTGGTCAGAAATGCGGGACGACCTGGCTGCACTATTACCTCGGCACGCATAAGTTCGTCGATTTCGGGTTCGAGAAGGAATACCACATCTTCGACGCCCGGACCCTTCCGGAATGCGAGTTCTTTCTTGAAAACATGGTGTTGAAGGTCGCGACCCAGATGGAGGGCGGGCTGAAGGGCCTGCGCGACAGCACCCATCTGTACCGGCTGAACTTTGTCGCCAACCCGCAAAGCTACTATGATTACTTCCGCTCGGTGCTGAACGCCGAAGGCATCAAGATCACCGGCGACATCACGCCCTCCTATGCCGGGCTCAGCATCGACACGCTGCGCGCGATCCGCCGAAACTTCCGCCGCCGCGGGGTCGAGGTGCGCCCGGTCTTCCTGATGCGCGACCCGGTCTATCGGCTGCAAAGCATGGTGCGGATGCATTTCCGCGACACCAAGCGCAAGCCGACCCGCGAGGACGAGCTGGCCGCGATGCGCAAGGCGCAGGACAGTCCGGGCGAGCGGATGCGCGCCAATTACCAGACCACGCTGGAAAACCTCTACAAGGTCTTTGGCCGCGACGGTGTCTATGTCGAGCTTTACGAGCGGCTCTTCGACACGCCCGCGCTGGACCGGCTGGGGCAATTCCTGGACGTGACCCTGTCCGAGCCCCCCGTGGACAAGGAGGTGAACGTCTCGCGCACCTCGAACGTGCTGGGGCAGGGGGAATACGCGGCGTTCAAGTCGCGCTACGAGTCGGTCTACGACGAAGTGGCGCGGATGACCGGGTTTCCGATCGACGAGTTCTGGCGCTGGAAACAGCCCAAGCGCACCTGAGCGCGCATGAAAAAGCCGCCGGCGCAGGGCCGGCGGCGGGTACTGTTTACAGGGGCGACGCGATTACATCGCCTCGTATTCGGGCATCGCCTTCAGCTCGTCCTCGGTCGCGTTGATCGAGATGCGGAAGGTGTCGCCCTCGGCTTCACGCTCGATCAGCAGGTCGGCGATGCTGACGGCGACCGGCTTTTCGCCGATGCCAAGAAAGCCGCCCACGTCGATCACGGCCTCGCTGATGGTGCCATCGGTCTCGACCAGCGAGTTGACTTCGCCGATCCATTCGCCGTTGGCGTCATAGACGCGGGTGCCGACGATCTCGTCGCGGGGCATGTCACCGAACTCGGCGGCGGCATATTCCGGCTCGTTCATCTCGGCAGCCATCTCGTCCGTGGCTTCATCGGCCTCGGCGACGATCGCCTCGCCGGTGTTCTCGATGGCTTCGCCGGTGGCATCGGCGGCCTCGGCCACCTCTTCACCCGTGTTGTCCAGCGCTTCGCCGGTCGCATCGACGGCCTGGTCGACTTCCTCGCCGGCATTGTCCAGCGCGGCGCCGGTCGCGGCTGCGGCGTCCTGCAACTCGTCACCGGTGGCCTCGGCCGCCATCTCGGCATCCGTCTCCATTTCTTCCATCTCGGCCGATGCCTGGGCGCTCAGGTCGGTCTCGGGCGCCATCACGGCGGCCGATTCGTAGGCCGGAGCGTTCTCGAGATCGCCGGCGGCGGCCTGGATCACGACGAACCAGTCGTCGCTGTCCTCGCCATCGCTGATGAATTTCAGCTCGCTCATCGACACGGCCACGGACTTTTCGCCGATGCCGAGGAAGCCGCCGATATCGGCGATCACCTGGTCGACTTCACCGTCCTTGCCGAGCACGATGTCGTGGATCTCGCCCACGTCTTCCCAGTTGTCATTCAGGCCGAAGACGGTTTCGTCGACCTCGGTTTCGCTCGTGTACAGGCGTGCGCCGATCAACTCGGACGCCATCACGGCGCCTTGTTCACTGGTGGCGCTGAACTTGGCGCCGGCTTCTGCATCGGCAGACATGTGCGCTTCTGCAAGGACTGGACCTGCGAGGGTAAGGGCAAGTGCGGTAGACGTCAGAAAACGTTTCATGGTATCCTCCTATCGTTGCTTAACGACCGTTGTGGTGACTGGTCAGGGAGGCAACGTGCAGGGCGGCATCGGGTTCCACCGAAGGTCGCCCTGTTTTCACGAACGGACACGAAAGTGCGAGAAACGCCGCCCAGGTGGGACGGCGTTCATGCATGATGGCCAATGATTTCAGGGGTTTGAGTGGGTCGGCACTATTTCGCCGGCCGGGCTGCCTTTTCCGCAAGACCCGATTGGCCCTGCCGCCGGGCCAGTTCGTCCATGACGTCCGACAACGCGACATCGCGCGATTTCAGCATGACCAGCAGGTGAAACAGCACATCCGCCGCCTCGGACGCCAGGCGCTCCGGGTCGCCCTTGACCGCTTCGATCACGGCTTCGATGGCTTCCTCGCCGAATTTCTCGGCACATTTTTCCGGGCCCTTGCCCAGCAGCTTGGCGGTCCAGCTGTCATCCGGGCTGGCGGCGGCGCGGGCCGCGACGATGGTTTCCAGCTCTTCCAGGGTCATGCGCCGATCCTCACCGGGATGCCGGCGGCCGCCATGTGGGCCTTGGCCTCGGCGATGGTGAATTCGCCGAAATGGAAGATGGACGCCGCGAGCACGGCGCTGGCGCCGCCCTCGGTCACGCCTTCGACCAGGTGGTCCAGCGTGCCGACGCCGCCCGATGCGATCACCGGCACGTCCACCGCGTCGGAAATGGCGCGGGTCAGCGGCAGGTTGAAGCCCGCCTTGGTGCCGTCCCGGTCCATCGAGGTCAGCAGGATCTCTCCGGCGCCCTTCGCGGCCACGGTCCGGGCGAAGTCCACGGCGTCGATCCCGGTGGGCTTGCGTCCGCCGTGGGTAAAGATCTCCCACCGGCCGGGTTCGACCGTCTTGGCGTCGATGGCGCAGACGATGCATTGGCTGCCAAAGCGGTCTGCCGCCTCGGCGATCACGTCCGGGTTGGCCACGGCGGCCGAGTTGAACGACACCTTGTCCGCGCCCGCGAGCAGCAGGGCGCGGACATCTTCGTGGGTGCGCACGCCCCCGCCGACGGTCAGCGGGATATAGCATTGCTCGGCCGTGCGCGTGACCACGTCGAACATGGTGCCGCGGTTCTCATGCGTCGCGTGGATGTCGAGGAAACACAGCTCGTCCGCGCCCGCCGCGTCATAGGCGCGGGCGGCGTCCACCGGGTCGCCTGCATCGCGCAGGTCGACGAAATTGACGCCCTTGACCACGCGGCCATCGGCGACATCGAGACAGGGAATGATGCGTGTCTTGAGCATGTCTTCCCTTTACGCGCGGGCGCCGGGGCTGGCAAGTTGCCGCGAAACAGCAAAAGGGAGCCGCACCATGGAGCCGCAATTCGCCATCTACCCCAGTCTCAAGGGAAAATCGGTCTATGTCACCGGCGGCGCCTCGGGCATTGGCGCGCGGATCGTGCGGGGCTTTGCCGAGCAGGGGGCAAAGGTCGGCTTTGTCGATTTCGACGAAGAGGGGGGCCTTGCCATGGCGGACGAGACCGGCGCGGCTTTTGAGTATGCCGACCTGCGCGACATCGGCGCCTTGCAGGGGGCTTTCGCGCGGCTCAGGGACCGGATCGGCGCGGCCGAGGTTCTGGTCAACAACGCCGCCCGCGACGACCGCCACGGCTGGCAGGACGTGACGCCCGACTACTGGGACGAGCGGATGCAGACAAACCTGCGCCACATGTTCTTTGCCATCCAGGCCGTGGCCCCCGACATGATCGCGGCAAAGGCCGGGTCGATCATCAACATGGGGTCCAACAGTTGGTGGGAGGCGGTCGGCGGTTTCCCGGCCTACGCCACCGCCAAGTCGGCCGTGCACGGGCTGACACGCACCATGGCGCGCGACCTCGGGGCGCACATGATCCGGGTCAATTGCGTCGTGCCCGGCTGGATCATGACCGAACGGCAGTTGGAAAAATGGGCCACGCCCGAGGCGCTCGAGGCACACAAGCAAAGCCAGTGCATGCCGCAGCTGATCGACCCGGTGTACCTGGCGCGGATGGTGTTGTTCCTCGCCTCGGACGACGCGGCCATGTGCACGGCCAGCAACTACATGGTGGATGCGGGGTCGATCTAGGCCGGGTAGGCGCGAGCCACCCGCGCCAGCGCGTTGCGGGTGATCGCCACGTGGAACGGCATCACGGCCGTCAGGTAGGCGCGCCCGCCCAGGTTATGCGGATGCACCCAGGTCGCCATGTGGATGCGCCCGGCCTGGCGCAGGATCGAGATGCGGAAGTCGAGGTGCTTGTCGTTCGTGCCGAGGATGCGTTCCACGTCGCTGTCATGCAGGACGGGGAAGATGCCCGAGGGCGCATCCGACACCTCGGTCTTGAGGCCGAAGGGCTTCATCAGCGCATTGCGCAGGGCCAGCAGCGCATCGGCCCAGCCGGGCAAGGACAGCCCGGTCTGAACGGCCTCGGCGACACTGGCGCCGCTTTCGACGCTGTAGCCGTCGATGAAATCGCCGGGCTGGACCAGCCGCCAGAGCTGCGACACCTGCGGGTGCGGTTCCTTGCGGATCTCGGGGCGAGAGTGGGAAAAATCTAGCGGCATCAGGGGCCTCCGGGTATCAATGCACGCGGAGGGTGCGCCCGCCCCGCACCGGGGGCAAGGCGCGGGATGTCGCAGGGCTTACTTTGCCAGCGCCTCGAGCGCCTGCTTGAGGTCCAGCGCGCCGTCATACAGCGCGCGGCCCGAGATCGCGCCGTTCAGCGCCGCGCCGCAATCGCGCAGGGCCTTCAGGTCGGCCAGCGACGACACGCCTCCGCTCGCGATTACCGGGATCGTCACGGCGTTGGCCAATGCGGCCGTCGCCTCGACATTGGGCCCCTGCATCGCGCCGTCGCGGTTGATGTCGGTGTAGATGATCGCCCCGACGCCCGCGTCCTCGTAGCTTTTGGCAAGGTCCACAGCGTTCACATCCGTCACCTCGGCCCAGCCCTTGGTCGCGACCCAGCCGTCCTTGGCGTCGATCCCGACGGCGATCTTGCCCGGGAAGGCGCGGCAGGCATTGCGCACCAGTTCCGGGTTCTCGACCGCCACGGTGCCAAGGATGACGCGGGCCAGGCCCTTGCTCAGCCACATCTCGATCGTGGCCATGTCGCGGATCCCGCCGCCCAGCTGCGCGGGCGTGTTGGTCGAGGCAAGGATCTGCTCGACCGGGGCGGCATTCACGGGCTGGCCGGCAAAGGCGCCGTTCAGGTCGACAAGGTGCAGCCATTCGCAGCCGGCCGCGACAAAGGCCAGCGCCTGGGCGGCGGGGTCCTCGTTGAAGACGGTCGCCGCCTCCATGTCGCCGCGCAGAAGGCGCACGGCCTTGCCGTCCTTGAGGTCGATGGCGGGATACAGGATCATTCGCGCGCGTTCCTTGCCGTATCGTAAGATCGGCGCTCTTTTGCACGTGCAGCACGGAAATGCAACGGCGTCACGTCAGGCTTGATCCGGGGACGCCCGGCGCGCAGGATCGCGGCCATCGAACCCAATTGGAGGCAAGGGCGATGAAACGGATCGTGATGGCGGTGGCGCTGGTGCTGGCCGGGGCGGGGGCGGCGCTGGCCGACCCGATCGAGGGCACCTGGAAGACCATCCCCGACGACAATGGCAACTTTGGCCACATCCAGGTCGCGCCCTGCGGCAGCGCCTTCTGCGGCGTTCTGGTCAAAAGCTTCGACGGCAGCGGCAAGACGCTCAATTCGCCCAACAATGGCAAGCGGATCATCTGGGACATGAAACCCGAGGGCGGCGGCGCCTATGGCGGTGGCAAGGTCTGGTCGCCGGACCGGAACAAGACCTACAATTCCAAGCTGACGCTCAGCGGCGACCGGCTGAAAGTCGAAGGCTGCGTGCTGGGCATTTGCCGCGATGGCGGCACCTGGAGCCGCGTGAACTGACGCGCGCCTTGGCTGGCTGGGCCGCGCTTGGCTGGCCGGGGATCGAGTATTTGAAGAAAAGTGAAAGGGAGGGGCGCCAGCGGCAAGGCGGCGCCTCTTTTCCTGCGTGGCGCTCGCGGAGGTGGCGGCTTGCATATTTGAAGAAAGATGAAAGGCAGCCGCCGATCCCCTTTCATCTTGCCATAAATATCCCGGGGAGCTCGAGGGGCTGGCCCCTCGACTTTCGTTGTGCCGCGCCTTTGGCGCGAGGGGCAGGGCCCCTCGACTTTTGTTGTGCCGCGCCTCTGGTGCGAGGGGGCCGGCCGCTCACCGCCGCGCGGCCCGCAAAGGGTCCTGGTTCAGGGCTTCCAAGCCAGGAAGTTGGCGATCAGGCGCAGGCCGGTGGCGTGGCTTTTCTCCGGGTGGAACTGGGTGCCGACCATGTTGCCCGTCCCGACAATCGCCGTGATCGGCCCGCCGTACTCCACGTGCGCCAGAAGCTGGCCGGGCGAGCTGACCTGCATATGGTAGGAATGGACGAAATAGGCGTGGTGACCGGTTTCGATCCCGTCGAAGACCGGGTGCGGCTGGTCGATCACCAGGTCGTTCCAGCCCATGTGCGGCACCTTGAGCGTCGCATCCGAGGGGGCGATCCGCACCACCTCTCCATCGATCCAGCCAAAGCCGGTCGTCTCTTCGAACTCGTGGCCGAGCCGCGCCATCATCTGCATGCCGATGCAGATGCCAAGGAAGGGCTGGCCGCGGGCGACCACGACCTCTTCCATCGCCTCGAAGACGCCACGGTGATCGAAAAGCGCGCGCTTGCAGGCCGGGAAGGCGCCATCGCCGGGAAGGACCACGCGGTCGGCGCGGCGGATCACCTCGGGGTCCGAGGTGACCGTGACCGCACCCGCATCGCCCTCGCGCGCCATGCATTGAAAGGCCTTTTCAGCCGAATGCAGGTTGCCGCTCTCGTAATCGACGATGACCGTGCTCATAGCGCGCCCTTGGTCGAGGGCAGGGAGCCGGCCGCGCGCGGGTCGGGCTCGACCGCCTCGCGCAGGGCGCGGGCGACCGACTTGAACGTGGCCTCGGCGATGTGGTGCGCATTGAACCCATGCAGGCAGTCGATGTGCAGGGTGATCCCGCCGTGGGTCGACAGCGCCTGGAAAAACTCGCGCACCAACTCGGTGTCGAAGCTGCCGATCTTGGGCGAGGGCAGGTCGACGTTCCAGACAAGGAACGGCCGCGCCGACAGGTCCAGAGCACAGCGCACCAGCGTGTCGTCCATGGGCAGCAGGCACGACCCGTAGCGGCGGATCCCTGTCTTGTCGCCCAGCGCCTTCGTCAGGGCCTGGCCCAGGGCGATGCCGGTATCCTCGACCGTGTGGTGGTCGTCGATGTGATAGTCGCCCTTTGCCCGCACGGTCATGTCGATCATCGAATGCCGCGACAGCTGGTCCAGCATGTGGTCAAAAAAGCCCACGCCGGTCTGCATGTCGTAGCGGCCGGTTCCGTCGAGGTCGATGGCGACATCGATCTTGGTCTCGGCGGTTTCGCGGATGATCTGGGCCTTGCGCATCGGCTCATTCCCTTGGCTGGTCTCGCGGGCCTTATAGGCGCGGGGGGCGGGCGCGCCAAGGCCGAGCGTGCAGGTCTTGCCAGCGCCGTGGCCCGCATGCCAACCTCGGTCCTTGAAGAGACTTGAAAGGACATCGCCCATGCGCCGCCTGACCCTCGCCATGGGCCTTGCCCTTTGTGTCGCTGCCCCTGCCCAGGCCGAGCGGCGCGTCTATGCGGGCGAGGAGGCGGCCGCGCTGAAATGCGCCTGGATCGTCGCGGCCTCGGTCAGCATGGCCGAGCGGGCGGGGCTGACCTCGACCCGGAACAAGGAATTCGCGCAGCTTTACGCCGCGATCGTGTTGCAGCGGTATGTCAGCGGGACCGACCGGCAGAAGATGGCGGCACTGAAGGCCGTGTCCGAACGGCGCAGCCCACAGCAGACGGTGGATGAGTTCATGCGGCAGGCGGACGATTGCCTGCGGCAGTTTCCGCCGGGGTAAGGGGCGCACGTTCGTCCAGCCTGGTTGTTGCCATCCTCTGGGAGATGTTCCGCCCGGCGGCACGCCGGGCAGCCCCCGACCGCCCCCCCGGGCGGGGGCTTCACCCCCACCCGCGGCCGGGGGCAGCCCTTCGCACATCTCTACTACGGTTGGTCCACACCGGGCTAACGCCAGCCTCGTCACATCATGTAGTAAGAAAGAAGCCCGTCCTGCGATGCGAACCAAACCCCGTTGCACCGCCCCGCGCCCCATGGCACCTTGCCCGCGACCCAATCCGGAAAGATCCCCATGACCACCTGCGTTTTCGTCCAGATCCGCTGCAAGCCCGGCGCCACCTACCGCGTCGCCGAGGACATCGTGTTGCGCGAGATCCATTCCGAGCTCTACTCGACCTCGGGCGATTACGACCTGATGATGAAGCTCTACATTCCCCGGGGCGAAGACGTGGGCAAGTTTATCAACGACCATGTGGCCGACATCGCGGGCATCGAACGCACCCTCACCACGCTGACCTTCAAGGCCTTCTGAGCCGTCATTCGCGACACATCGCGTCGCAAACGGGCAGGCAGGCGCCACCGCGCAGGCGTTCCATGACGGGAACGGGCGCGAACGGAGGCCGGCCATGGACAAGGCAGTGCAGCGCAGGAAACGCACCGGCGGACGGGCGGGCAATGCCACCCGGCGCGGGGTGGACATCATCGACCAGATGCCCTGGGGCCCGGTCCGCAACATCGACCGCCCCACCGAACCGCTGAGCGCCGAGGGCGTCGCGGCCATCCACGACGGCGCCATGCGCGTGCTCGAGGAGGTGGGGATCGAGTTCCTGCATCCCGATGCGCTCGAGATCCTGGCCCGCGCCGGCTGCACCGTGCGGGGCGAGAACGTGCGCATGGGCCGCGACATGGTGATGGCGATGGTCGCGCTTTGCCCGGCGCAGTTCACGCTGACCCCGCGCAACCCGGCCCGTGCGATCACGCTGGGCGACGGCAGCCTCAACTTCGGCAATGTCTCGTCGCCGCCGGCCTACTGGACCCTTGCGACCGGGCGCAAGACGGTGGGCGACATGGCCATGTGCCGCGACCTCATCAAGCTCTCGCAGTATTTCAACTGCATCCATTTCATGGGTGGCTACCCGGTCGAGCCACAGGACATCCACCCAGGCATCCGCCATCTCGACGTGCTTTTCGACAAGCTGACGCTGTCGGACAAGGTGGCCCATGCCTATTGCCTCGGCCGCGACCGGGTCGAGGACGTGATGGAGATGGTGCGCATCGCCGGTGGCCTCACGCCCGAAGAGTTCGAGGCGCGGCCGCACATGTATACCAACATCAACTCCACCTCGCCGCTGAAACACGACACGCCCATGCTGGATGGCTGGATGCGGCTGGCGCGGGCGGGGCAGGGGCTGGTCGTCACGCCCTTCACCCTCGCGGGTGCCATGGCGCCGGTGACGCTGGCGGGGGCCGTGACGCTCAGCCTGGCCGAGGCGCTGGCGGCGGTGGTCCTGGCGCAGGTGATCCGGCCCGGCGCGCCGGTGGCGATCGGCACCTTCACCTCGAACGTGGACATGAAGACCGGCGCGCCCGCCTTCGGCACGCCCGAGTACATGCGTGCCACGCAGATGACCGGCCAGATGGCGCGGCACTATCGTTTGCCGCTGCGCTCGTCCGGCGTCTGCGCGGCCAATGTGCCCGATGCGCAGGCCACGTGGGAGACGTCGAATTCCCTCTGGGCCGCGGTGCAATCGGGTAGCCACATGATCTACCACGCGGCCGGCTGGCTCGAGGGCGGGCTGATCGCCAGCCCCGAGAAATTCGTCATGGATTGCGAGATCCTGCAACAGATCCAGCGCTACATGGACCCCGCCCTGACCGCCACCGGCCCGGACGAGATCGCGGTCGAAACCATCGCCGAGGTCGGCCCCACAGGCCATTTCTTTGGCATCGACCACACCCAGGCGCGCTACGAGACGGCCTTTTACCAGCCCTTTCTCAGTGACTGGAAGAATTTCGAGGCCTGGGAGGTCGCGGGCGGTGTCTGGACGACCGAGCGGGCGCACGGGATCTACCGCCGCATCGTGGACGCCTTCGAGCCGCCGCCGATGGACCCGGCAATCCGCGAGGAGCTGGCCGAGTTTGTCGCGCGCCGAAAGGCCGAAGGGGGCGCGGCGACCGATTACTGATCCTTGACGGCGGCGTTTTCGGTTTCCTCGGGCGGGCCGGCTAGGCTGAGGCAGACCGGCGTCCGGTCTCGCCTCGTGCGGGCCGACCCGTTACCGTTGAGGTTCGCCCGTTGGATCCGCACAGGATCGCGCGCGTCCAGGCGTGGTTTCGGTCGGTCATTCTGATGTCCGACCCTATCGCGCACCGGTTCTGCGACCGGCTGTTCCATCTCTATCCTGAGGCGCAGGAGATGTTTGCCGAGGATCTGTCGGCGCAGCGGACCAAGTTGTTCCAGACGCTGACCGTGGCGGAGGCCGGGCTCGGCCATGGCGACGATCTTCTGCCGGCGGCCCGCGACCTGGGGCGCCGCCATGCCCGCGACCGCGTCGGGGAGCGGCATTAGGCCAGCGCCAGATCCGCGCTGTCTTACACGTTCGAGGCCAGTTTCGGCCGCGATTCCACGCCCGCCCTGCGCGCCGCCTGGGCGTAGGTCGACGATCTTCTGGCGGCCAACATGATCGCCGGGCAGCGGGAGTTTCCCTGACGGCGGACGTGTGCGGGGCCTTTTCGGCGCGCGCGGCCAAGGCTATGGAAAGACATGGCCGTCACGCTCTCCTCCCTCGCCGATCTCGGCGCCTTGCCCTTCGATTCGATCATCGATGTGCGCTCGCCCGCCGAATACGTCGAGGACCACGTGCCCGGCGCGATCTCGCTGCCCGTTCTCGACAACGAGGAACGCGCGCAGGTCGGCACGATCTACAAGCAGGAGAGCCCCTTCACCGCGCGCAAGCTGGGCGCGGCGCTGGTGGCGCGGAACGCGGCGCGACACCTGCAGGGGCCGCTGGCGGACAAGGACGGCGGCTGGCGCCCGCTGGTCTATTGCTGGCGCGGCGGGCAGCGGTCGGGCTCGTTCTCGGTGATCCTTGCCCAGGTCGGCTGGCGTTCGGACGTGGTGCAGGGGGGCTACAAGGCCTATCGCAAGCTGGTGGTGCAGGCGATGCACGAGGCGCCGCTGCCGCACCGTCTGGTGTTGATCGACGGGCTCACGGGGACCGGCAAGACCGACCTGCTGGCGCTGCTGGCCGAGACGGGCGCGCAGGTCGTCGACCTCGAGGGGATCGGGCGCCATCGCGGTTCGCTCTTTGGCGGGATGCCGGGCGGGCAGCCGGCGCAGAAGATGTTCGAAAGCCGTCTGGCCATGGCATTCGGCGCGCTCGACCCCGCACGGCCGGTGTTCGTCGAGGCGGAAAGCGCCAAGGTCGGCGACCTGCTGGTCCCGCCCTCGGTGTGGAAGGCGATGCAGGCCGCCCCGCGGATCGAGCTTGCGGCCCCGGTCGCCGCCCGCGCGGCCTATACCGTCACGGCCTATGACGACATCGTCGCCGACCGCGCGGCGCTGGGCGCGGTGCTGGACCAGCTGCGCCCCTACCAGCCACGCGAACTGATCGCCCGCTGGCATGGCCTCGCGCAAGCGGGCGAGATGCAGGCGCTCGCCGCCGAGCTGATGGCGCAGCACTACGACCCCCGCTACATCCGCGCGCAGGGCAAGGTCGGCGCCCGGATCGGGGTGGTCGAGATGGCCGATGTCTCCCCGGCCAGCCTGCGCGGCGCGGTGCCGCGGGTGCTCGAGCTGGGGACAGGGGTTTCGGATCGCTGACGCGATCCGACCCGCCGGGGGCTGCGCCCCCGGACCCCCGCCTTTCGTGGGGGCCAGCCCCCACACCCCCGGAGTTTATTGGCAAGATGAAGATGGATCGGGCGTCCATTCTTTCACTGTTCCCGAAATACTCCCACCGGAGGCTTCCCCTGGCCAGCGCCGGGGTGTGGGGCCAGCCCCTCGTGCCGGAGGCGCGGCACACGCAAATCGAGGGGCTCTGCCTCTCGCGTTCCCCGGGATATCTGTGGAAAGGTGAATGAAGGGGTTGGGCCAGGGTGTGACGATGGACTGGACGGCGCAGGTGGACGGCTATTGCGAGCGGCTGGGGCCTGGGCTTTGGGCCGAGCCGCTGAACGCTGTGAGCAATCTCGCGTTCATCGCCGTCGCGCTGTGGCTCTGGCCGCGGGTGGGCGGTGCGGCGCGGGGGCTCTGCGCGGTGCTGATGGCCATCGGGATCGGGTCGGGGCTGTTTCACACGCTCGCCATGCGCTGGGCCGGTGTGGCGGATACGCTGCCGATCCTTGTCTTCGTGCTGGCCTATATCTGGCTGGCCAACCGCGACTGGCTGGGCTGGCCGCGTTGGGCGGCGGCGCTGGGGACGGCCGGGTTCTTTCCCTATGCCGCTGCGACCTTGCCGCTGTTCGCGCGCATCCCGGGGATCGGTGGCAGCGCGGGCTATGCGCCGATTCCGCTGCTGCTGCTGATCTACGCCGCCATCCTGCGGCGACGGCCGCAAGTTGCGCGCGGGCTGGTCATCGGCGCGGCGATCCTCGCCCTGTCGATCACTGCCCGCGCGCTTGACATGCCGCTGTGCGGGCGCTGGCCCCACGGCACCCATGTCGCCTGGCATCTGCTCAACGCGACCATGCTGGGCTGGATGATCGTGGTTTATCACCGCAGCCGCCTTGAAGGCGCGGGCCGCCGGCGCTAAACGATCCCCCGGACCCGTCCAAACGAAAGGCGACCCCATGTCCATCGACATCGAAACGGCGGCCCGCGTCGCCAAGCTGGCGCGGATCAAGGTGGAGGACGACGCTCTGCCCGCCCTGGCGCAGGAATTCTCGCGCATCCTCGATTTCATCGAGGAGCTGAACGAGGTGGACGTGGAGGGCGTGGAGCCCATGGTCTCGGTCGAGCCGATGCGGCTTAAGCGCCGGGTCGACGGGGTGACCGACGGGGGAATGCAGGACAAGATCCTGTCAAACGCGCCCGATGCGCGCGAGGGGTTCTTTGCCGTGCCGAAGGTGGTGGAATGAGCGATCTGAACAAGTTGATGCTGGCCGGTGCGCGGGATGCGCTGCGGAAGGGCGATGTCACCAGCGTCGAGCTGACCGAAGCCTGCCTTGCGCAGATCGAGGCTGCCGATGAGCTGAACGCCTTTGTCCACAAGACGCCAGAGATCGCGCTGGAGCAGGCGAAAGCCGCCGACGTGCGCATCAAGGCCGGCGATGCGCCCAAGATGTGCGGCCTGCCGATCGGCATCAAGGATCTCTTCTGCACGCGGGGCGTGGCCAGCCAGGCCGCCAGCCGCATCCTCGAAGGCTTCAAGCCGGAATACGAATCCACCGTCTCGGGCAAGCTCCTGGACGCGGGCGCGGTCATGCTGGGCAAGCTCAACATGGACGAATTCGCCATGGGCTCGTCGAACGAGACGAGCGTCTATGGCAATGCCGTGAACCCCTGGAAGGTCGACGACCGGCAGCTGACGCCGGGTGGCTCTTCGGGCGGATCGGCCTCGGCCGTGGCGGCCGACCTATGCCTCGCCGCGACCGGCACCGACACCGGCGGGTCGATCCGCCAGCCTGCCGCCTTTACCGGCATTACGGGCATCAAGCCAACCTACGGCCGCTGCTCGCGCTGGGGGATCGTGGCCTTTGCCTCGTCGCTCGACCAGGCCGGGCCGATGACCAAGGACGTGCGCGACGCGGCCATCATGCTCGAGGCCATGTGCGGCCACGACCCGAAGGATTCGACCTCGGCCGACCTCGCCGTGCCGGATTTCGAGGCGATGCTGACCGGCGACATCAAGGGCAAGACCATCGGCATCCCGCGCGAATACCGCATGGACGGCATGCCCGAAGAGATCGAACGGCTCTGGCAGAAGGGCGCCGACATGCTGCGCGACGCCGGGGCCAGGATCGTCGACATCTCGCTGCCGCATACGAAATATGCGCTGCCCGCCTATTACGTGATCGCACCGGCCGAGGCGTCCTCGAACCTCGCGCGCTATGACGGGGTGCGCTATGGCCGCCGGGCGAAGCTCGCGCAGGGCGACGGCATCACCGAGATGTACGAAAAGACCCGCGCCGAAGGCTTCGGCCACGAGGTGCAGCGCCGCGTCATGGTCGGCACCTACGTGCTTTCGGCCGGGTTCTATGACGCCTATTACAACCGTGCACGCAAGGTGCGGACGCTGATCAAGCGCGACTTCGAAGAGGCATTCGCCGCCGGGGTCGACGCGATCCTGACGCCCGCGACGCCGTCCGCGGCCTTCGGGCTTGGCGAGATGGTCGATGCTGACCCGGTGCAGATGTATCTCAACGACGTCTTCACCGTGACGGTGAACCTTGCGGGCCTTCCGGGCGTTGCCGTTCCGGCGGGTCTGGACAGCAAGGGCTTGCCGCTGGGCCTGCAACTGATCGGCCGTCCGTGGGAAGAAGGCGACCTGCTGAACACCGCCTACGCGATCGAGCAGGCGGCGGGCTTTGTGGCAAAGCCGTCCAAGTGGTGGTAAACCGGGCGTAGGGGTTCGGAAACAAGGGGAAGACGCATGCGTGTGATCGTGATCGGTATGGCGGCCTTGGCCCTTGCAGCCTGTGAACCGCAGGTGCCCGACAGCGGGGCGGGGGTTGGTTTCGGCGATTACCGCGACTACCAGCGGGCGCAGATCGAGCGCGACCGCGCGCTGACCGGCGGAACCAGCGTGTCGACCGCCACGACGATCCAGCCGCCCTCGGGCGTGCAGACCGCGTCGCTGGATGGTGACGACCCGGCCGAGATCGCGGCCCGCGCCCAGGCGGCCATCGCCAATTCCGGCGAACAGCCGGTGGACGCGAGCCCGGGCAACGCCCCGCCGCCGGTGCTGAACAACCCCGGCATTTCCGATGAACAGGACTTCGGCGCGGTGGCCGAACGCGAATCCATCGCCTCGGACCGCGAGCGGATCGAGCGCAACCGCGAGCTTTACACCGTGGTCGAGCCGACCGCGCTGCCCTCGCGCACCTCGACCGGGCCGAACATCGTGGATTACGCGCTCAGCACGACCAATGCGCGCGGCAGCAAGGTCTACAGCCGGTCGAGCATTGGCGCCCAGTCGCGGTTCGAGCGGAACTGCAGCAAGTATGCCTCGCCCGACCAGGCGCAATCGGCCTTCCTGTCGAACGGCGGCCCCGAAAAGGACCGCCTTGGCCTCGATCCTGATGGCGACGGCTTTGCCTGCAGCTGGGACCCGGCCCCGTTCCGCGCGGTGCGGTCGAACTGATTGAAACCTGGCTGGCATCCCTCGCCCAGCTTCGGCGAGCGGCGGGGCGGCGCGCAGCCCGACATGGTCGTGCTGCACTACACCGCGATGAAGACCGCCGAGGCGGCGCTGGAGCGGCTCTGTGATCCGGCGTCCGAGGTTTCGGCGCATTACCTCATCTGCGAAAAGGGCCGGGTATGGCAGATGGTCGACGAGGCCGCGCGCGCCTGGCACGCCGGCGCCGGCGCCTGGGGCGCGGTGACCGACGTCAACTCCCGCTCCATCGGGATCGAGCTGGCGAACCGGGGGGCGGAGCCGTTTCCCGAGCCGCAGATAGCGGCGCTGGAGGTGCTGCTGGCCGGGGTGCTGGAGCGTTGGGGCATCTCGCCATCGCGGGTCATCGGCCATTCCGACATGGCGATCGGGCGCAAGACCGATCCCGGCCCGCGCTTTGACTGGCGACGCCTCGCGCGGCGCGGTCTCGCGATCTGGCCCGAGCCCGCCGCGCCGGGCGACTTCGAGGCAGACGCGCGGAGGGTCGGCTATCGCTGGACCGAGGGGCAGACGGACGACTTACTGGCAGCGGTTCGCATGCGGTTCCGGCCCTGGGGCGCTGGGCCATTGAACGACGCCGATCGGGCGATCCTGGCCGGCGCGGCACGGGATTTCCCCTGCATCGCCAGCTGACATGGTGGATCGGGGGCGCTGCCCTCGCGCCGCAGGCGCGGCGATTGGGCAGCAAGCCCCCGGAGTTTACTGGCAAGATGAAGGGGATCGGACTGCTTCTGCTTTCACTTTTCTCCAAGTACTCCCGCCGGAGGCATGCGCGCCGTGGCGCGCATTGAGGGCGTCGGAGCGAGGGGCCAGCCCCTCGCGCACCCCGGCATATTTCTGGAAAGATGAAAGGGATCAGGCCCGGCGGAAGAGGCGTTGGAAGGCGCCCCATTGCGACAGGGCGAGTCCGACCAGGATGAGGCCGAGCGCTGCGATCAGCGACCAGCGGAAGTCCTCGCCAAGGAACAGGATGCCGAGCGCGACGGACCAGAGCGGCACCTGGTAATTCGTCAGGCTCATGAAGACCGGCCCGGCGCTGCGGATCACGAGGATGCGCAGCAGGTTCGCGCCGGCGGTCGGGACGAGGCCGATTAGGGCGAGCACGGCGAACCCCTTTGCCCCGGGGGAGGCCGGCAGGCCATGGGTCGCCAGCGCCAGCGGGGCGACGAAAAGCGTGCCGAAGGCGAGCGTGGCGAAGCTGAGCCCAAAGGGGTCGAGCGGCGGCAGGCGGCGCATGATGATCGACGAGACCGCGTAGCAGCCCGCCGCGCCGATGCAGGCGAGCCGGCCCCAGAGCTCCATCGCGTCCCCGCTGGGACGCAGGGCGCCCGGGCCGATCAGCACCAGCACCCCGGCGAAGCCGACGCAGAAGCCGGCGGTCTTGCGCCAGGACAGGCGCTCTCCGGGGATGACGAAATGGGCGATGGGCAGAACGATCAGCGCGACCGTCGCCATGCTGACGCCGGTAAAGCCCGAGGTCACGAATTGCTGCCCCCAGGCGAGCAGCATGAAGGGCATGGCGGCCGAGAGCAGCGAGGTGACGAACAGCAGGCCCCAGGCCGAGTCACTACTGGTGAACATGCGCCCGCCCCGCGCCCGCCAGACCGCCCATGTCAGCACGGCGGCAAAGCCGATCCGCGCCGTCGCGACCCAGAAGGGCGGCGTGCTGCGCAGCGCGATTTCCTGGAACATGAAGGTGCCGCCCCAGACGAGACCCAGCAGCCCCACCATGGCCCAGCTTTTCCACGTGATCTCGGGGTCTTGCATGGGTGCTCTCCTTGGCGGGCAGTTGGGCCGCTGTCGCACCTTTGGACAATCGGTCACACGGCGCAAGGGGCTGTGAATGCAACGAAAAGGCCCCGCCGCATCGCGCGACGGGGCCAGAGCGGGGTAGGGTGGGGTTTCACCCCATCACGCCCTCAGTTCTTGGACTTGTCGACCATCTTGCCGGCCGAGATCCAGGGCATCATGCCGCGCAGCTTTTCGCCGGTGGCTTCGATCTGGTGCTCATCGTTGATCCGGCGGGTCGCCTTGAACGACGGCTGGCCCACGGCGTTCTCGAGCATGAAGTCGCGCACGAACTTGCCGGTCTGGATGTCGGTCAGCACGTCCTTCATCGCCTTCTTGGTCTGCTCGTAGGGCAGGATCCGGGGGCCCGACACGTATTCGCCGTACTCGGCCGTGTTCGAGATCGAGTAGTTCATGTTGGCGATGCCGCCTTCGTAGATCAGGTCCACGATAAGCTTCACCTCGTGCAGGCACTCGAAATAGGCCATCTCGGGCGCGTAGCCGGCCTCGACCAGGGTCTCGAAGCCCATGCGGATCAGCTCGACCAGGCCACCGCACAGCACGGCCTGCTCACCGAAGAGGTCGGTTTCGCATTCCTCGCGGAAGTTGGTCTCGATGATGCCCGAGCGGCCGCCGCCGATGGCCGAGCAGTACGACAGGCCGATTTCCAGCGCCTTGCCGGTGGCGTCCTGGTGGACGGCCACGAGGCAGGGCACGCCGCCGCCCTTGGTGTATTCGCCGCGCACGGTGTGGCCGGGGCCCTTGGGCGCCATCATGATGACGTCGACGCCCTCGGGCGCCTCGATCAGGCCGAAGTGCACGTTCAGGCCGTGGGCGAACGCGATGGCCGCGCCGGGCTTGAGGTTGTCACGCACGTATTTCTTGTAGGTCTCGGCCTGCAGTTCGTCGGGCATGGTGAACATGATGACGTCGCACCAGGCGGCCGCTTCGGCGATGCCCATGACCTTGAGGCCTTCGCCCTCGGCCTTCTTGGCCGACGGGGAGCCTTCGCGCAGGGCGACGGCGATGTTCTTGGCGCCGCTGTCGCGCAGGTTCAGCGCATGGGCATGGCCCTGGGAGCCGTAGCCGAGGATGGCAACCTTCTTGTCCTTGATCAGGTTGATGTCGCAGTCGCGATCGTAATAGACACGCATGTCCGTCCCTCCATTGGATTGTGGGCGCATCATAGGCGCCTGCTGCGAATATGCGTTTCGCAATTGCATGTCTTTTGCTAATTGTCGCATGATCTATTCGATATTGTGGCGATAGTGGGAAAATTCATGCTCGACGATCTCGACCGGCGTTTGATCCGCCACCTCCAGGCCGACCCCGAGCAGCCCGTGGCAGAGCTGGCCGCGCGGGCCGCGACCACGCCCGCCGTCGCCTCGCGCCGGCTGTCCCGCCTTCGCGACACCGGCGTCATCCGGGGGCAGGAGGCGATCATCGACTGGCGCGCCCTCGGGTGGGAGGTCGAGGTGTCGCTGCGCGTCACGCTCGACAAGACGCAACCCCGCGCCTTCGATGAATTCATCGTGGCGGCGCGCGACGTGCCAGAGGTGATCGAGATCCAGACCTTCCTTGGCCGGGTTGACACGCGGCTGCAGGTGATCGCGCGCGACATGAGCCATTACCAGCAGGTCTACCGCAGCCGCATCCTGACCCTGCCGCATATCGCGGATATCGAGGCGCTGATGCACGTGGCCCGGATCAAGTCGGACGAGGCGCTGCCGGTATGACCGAGCTTGACGATCTGGACCGCGCCCTGCTGCGTGCGCTGGTGCAGGACGCGACCCTGTCGACCGCCGCGCTGGCGCGCCTGCTGGGCTGCTCCCAGCCCGTTGCCTGGCGGCGGCTGAAGCGGCTGACGGATTCGGGCGTGATCGCCGGGCGTCGGCTGGTGCTTGACCGCGAAAAGCTGGGCTTTGGCGTCGCGGTCTTCCTCGGCGTCAAACTGGCCACCAAGGGCCGCGTCAGCCTCGAGGATTTCGAGCGCGCGGTCAGCGCCATCCCCGAGGTGCAGACGGTCGAACACGTCCTGGGCCTTTACGATTACCGCCTGCGCATCGTCGCCCGAGACCTGCCGGATTTCGAACGGGTCCTGCGCCGCCGGATCATGACGCTGCCCGGCGTCGGCGATGTCGAGGCGAACGTTCTTCTGTCCGAAGAACGCCGCCCTGGACCGCTTTAGCCCACCAGCGCCTTGGCCTCGTAGCCTTTCAGGGCACGGCGGGCGAGGGCCCCCTCGTAGGGCATCTCGGCCAACTCGGGAAACAGCTCGATGATCTCGGCCCGCGATTCATCGGGCACCGACTCCAGCGCCTGCGGCCCGGGATAGAGGCTTTCCGACGGGGCGCCCTCGGAAAAGACGATCTCGTGCCCGTCGAAGAGGAAGTTGTAATACTCGATCTCGTCGCGCGGTTCCCGCCGGATGGTGCGGTCGTTGACCAGGTACTTGGCCGAGACGAGGATCTCGTCCGCCCCGAACATCAGCGCCGCCGTCGGGCCGCGCAGCAGCATCCGGTGGTTCGGCGACACGACAAGGTCGCGCACGTTCCCCAGCGCGCCCGCGCGGATGCGCACCGGCGCATGCTTGCCCCGTGCACCTATCTTCCGCGCCCCGATCCAGCGGATCGGCTGCGCGCCATGGTCCAGCGTGTTGACCAGGTCGCCCTCGCGCAGCGTCTCGATATAGCGCGGCCCGTCCGGGCAGTCGATCAGCGTGCCACGGGCAAAGCAGATCACCGTCAGGATGTTGAGATCGCTCGAAAACAGCCCGTCCGCCGCTTCGAGCCCCGAGATCACCCCGTCGCCGTCAAAGTCGATATCCTCGTTGGTCGAGATCTCGAGCGGCCCGTTCTGGTTCGCCAGCGTGTCGAGGATATCGACCCCCGCCACCGCCACCAGCTCCTCCAGCACCGGCGCACCCGGGTCCGAAGATGTCAGCCCCGAGGCGTCGAAATCGAGGTAGCGGTCGCCCATGTGGTTGCGCCCGACGTCCAGGTCGGCGCTGCCGGTGTAGGTGAATTTCGGCACGTCGTTGAAGTAATCCGTCGCGTGCTCGTAGACGGTGATGCCGGTGATCACGGCATCCGCGCTCAGCGTGCCATCGGGGTTCGCGCCCGTCACCGTCAGCATGATGATGTCGTCATCATCCCACACCTCGGTGCCGTCGTGGATCATCAGCTCGCCCCCGTGGGAGGCGTTCGAGTTCACGTTCAGCGGGACGCCAATCACGCTGAACCCGTTCAAAAGAAGGGTTGTCGTTGCCATATACTGCCTGCCTCGCCGCGGTCTTTTGCTGCCGCGTGCCCGGCAAATCTGACGAATTTTTCCAAAAATGAAACAATCCACGGCGCCAGGCCAAATGGTTAACGCAGGTCGTTGCAAAAAGGACATGGGGGCAGGCCATTGGCCGCAGGGCAGGGGGCTTGCCGCCCCGGCGCCGCCCATGCAATCTGCCGCGCACGCAAGCAGCAAGGAGACCGCCATGACCTACGACCCTGTTGACCCCGATGGGCTGATGGAATTCTCGGTGGTCTTCACCGACCGCTCGCTCAACCACATGTCGGCGGCCTTCCAGCAAGTCATGCGCGACATCTCGTCCATGCTGCGCGAGGTCTACGCGGCCGATGCCGTGGCGCTGGTGCCCGGCGGCGGCACCTACGGGATG
Organism: Mesobacterium pallidum; assembly: GCF_019966535.1. Lineage (GTDB taxonomy): Bacteria > Pseudomonadota > Alphaproteobacteria > Rhodobacterales > Rhodobacteraceae > Mesobacterium > Mesobacterium pallidum. Next base: position 124,326 of record NZ_JAIMID010000019.1, read on the forward strand.
GAGGCAGTGGCCCGCCAGTTCGGCCAGGGCGCCAAGGTGCTGGTCGTGCGCAACGGCTGGTTCTCCTACCGCTGGAGCCAGATCTTCGAGGCGGGCAGCTTCAACGACGACACCATTGTCCTGCAGGCCCGCCGCACCGGCAACGCGCCGACCGCCCCCTTCGCCCCCGCCCCGATTGACGAGGTCACGGCCCGCATCCGGTCTGAAAAACCCTCACTTGTCTTCGCCCCGCATGTGGAGACCTCGGCCGGCACGATCCTGCCCGACGACTACGTGACGGCCCTGGCCGAGGCGGCGCACGAGGTCGGCGCGCTCATGGTGCTCGACTGCATCGCCTCGGGCGCGATCTGGGTCGACATGAAGGCGACCGGCGTCGACGTGCTGATCTCGGCCCCGCAAAAGGGCTGGTCAGCTTCGCCCTCGGCCGGCCTCGTCATGCTGTCGGACCGCGCTCTGGCCCGCATGGAAGAGACTGCGTCGAACTCCTTCGCGCTCGATCTCAAGAAATGGCGCGCGATCATGCAGGCCTACGAGGACGGCGGCCACGCCTACCACGCGACCATGCCGACCGACGCCCTGCGCGGCTTCCGCGACGCGATGGTGGAAACGAAGCAGATCGGCTTCGATACCCTGCGCGACGCGCAATGGGCGCTTGGCGACGGGGTGCGCAAGATCCTGGCAGAGCGCGGCATCCAGTCTGTCGCCGCCCCCGGCTTCGGCGCCCCGGGCGTGGTGGTCAGCTACACCGACCGCCCCGAGATCAAGTCAGGCGCCGCCTTTGCCGCAGAGGGCATGCAGATCGCCGCCGGCGTGCCGCTGGCCTGCGACGAGGGCGCGGAGTTCTCGACCTTCCGCCTTGGCCTCTTCGGCCTCGACAAGCTGAAAGACGTGGACGGCACCCTCGCGCGCCTCACATCGGTCCTCGACAAGGTCCTCTGACACAAGGCAGACGTGCCACCCCCATCCCTTCATCGTTTTGAAAATACCTCGGGGGGAGTCGCCAAAGGCGACGGGGGGCAGCGCCCCCCACCCGGGGGGGGGGGGGGGGGGGGGGCCCCCCCCCTCTACCGCCCGCCGCAGGCGCGTCACTCGGGATAGGTCGCCCTGCAAGCCGAAACCGCAGCCGAATAGCCCTGCGC
>NZ_JAIMID010000001.1 GCF_019966535.1 Mesobacterium pallidum
ACGAACGCGTATCTCACTTTGCATCCCTGGCGAAATACGCGGTGGCCTTTTTTAGGATGTCGCGCTCCTCAGTCACCCGTGTCAGCTCCCGCTTCAGGCGCCGGATCTCGGCATCCTTCTCAGCCTCGCCGGACGATGCCTTCGCGAACTTTCGCTTCCATGCATAGAGAGAGTGCTGGCTCACGCCGAGCCGTTGCGCCACCTCCGCAACAGGGTAACCCCGCTCGGTGATCTGCGTGACCGCGTCCCGCTTAAACTCGTCGCTGTAGTTGCCTTTGCCCATCGTGGCCTCCTTGCCTCAAAAATTAGGGAAGAAGGCGTCCACGAACCATGGGGCTATTCACTCTGCAGTACATAGTATTTCCTTTAAACGGGGCTCAAGGTTCAAAGAAGGAATGGACTTTTTGAGTTCTCTATGGAGCTTCAGAAGATTGTGTCCTTGTTTGGAGTCGCCGTTTCCGGACGCCTCGATTAGCCCTTTCATGAACTTTTCCACCATTTGGGCGCTGGCCCATTTCGACTGCCCGAAGTTGGGAATCTGGCCAACAAGTTGATGCGTTGAATTTGATAGATCTCCAATTACCTGATCGAAGTAGTGATTTGTCCCTCGAAATCGGCTCAACGCCTTTCTGCATTGCAAGCCAAAGATCATGCAGCTTTGGACTTCTTGGAGGTCTCCATCAGAAAACTTCGAGAGTCTTTGGGCGGTAAGCCCAGAAAGCGATGAGCAGGCGTTCATAGAGGTTCCGCCGCGCCTCAGTTCATTCTCCGCCAGCACAAAGTCGCGGTTGCTGAAAATCGTGCATGAGCCAAATATCAAGGGCAAATTCATTTCCCAGATGTCTCCGTCTGCCATAGACGCAATTCTGGCACCGGCAGATGGATCCACGTTTAGCCGCTCTCCATAATGGAGCTCATACCAGTCATAGATCCTTTTGGTCTCTTCGAAGGCTGGTCCCGCAACGTCTTCCGGAAGAAAACTTGGTTTAGCTATCAGCATCGATTTTCCATGAAGCATTCCGAACTTTCGCACCGCGTGTATGGGGCGCGCGTGAGGTGCCACTCCTTCTGCCTTGAGCTCTGCATCTATCGACAACATTTGCTTTTCAAAGTCACTGTCGGAGACCAAGTGCGATACCTCTCCAAAGTAATCTGTAACAGTACTCTGTTTGGTAGAAATTATCCCCGCAAGCTGTTTCCTGACCCACAAACAAAAAAAAGCGCGCCACCCTTCGGCAGCGCGCCCAATTCCTTCCATCACTGACAGACCAAATCAGCCGATGATTCCGTTCAGCGTCGCGCTCGGGCGCATCACGCCGGCCAGCTTGGCCGCGTCCGGCTTGTAGTAGCCGCCGGTGTCGGCGGGCGAGCCCTGCACGGCCGCCAGTTCGGCGACGATGGTGTCGGCGTTCGACTCCAGAGCCTCGGCCACCGGGGCGAAGTGCGCCGCCAGTTCCGCGTCCTCGGACTGCGCGGCCAGGGCCTTGGCCCAGTAGAGCGCGAACCAGAAGTGGCTGTCGCGGTTGTCGGGCTCACCCACCTTGCGCGAGGGCGAGCGGTTCTCGTCGAGGATGCCTTGCGTCGCCGCATCGACCGCCTGGCCCAGCACGCCGGCCTTGGCGTTGCCGCGCGCTTCGCTGAGGAACTTGAAGCTCTCGCCCAGGGCGCAGAATTCGCCAAGCGAATCCCAGCGCAGGTGGTTTTCTTCCATCAGCTGCTGCACGTGCTTCGGGGCCGACCCGCCGGCGCCGGTTTCGAACATGCCGCCGCCCTGCATCAGCTTGACGATCGACAGCATCTTGGCCGAGGTCGCCAGCTCGAGGATCGGGAACAGGTCCGTCAGGTAGTCGCGCAGCACGTTGCCGGTGATGGCAATCGTGTTCTCGCCCTTGGTGATGGTCTCGAGCGAGGCGATGGTCGCTTCGCGCGGGGCCATGATCTCGAACTTGTCCGACACGCCTTTCGCTTCGAGGATGGGCGTCACGTATTTGATCAGCTCGGCGTCATGGGCGCGGTTCGCGTCCAGCCAGAAGATCGCGCGGTAGCCGGTAAGGCGCTGGCGATCGATGGCCAGCTGCACCCAGTCCTCGATCGGCGCCTTGCGGGCCGAGGCAGAGCGCCAGATGTCGCCCTCTTCGACCTTGTGCTGGTGCAGCACGGTGCCGTCCTCGAGGATCATCTTGACGGTGCCTGCGACCGGGATCTCGAAGGTGGTGGGGTGCGAGCCGTATTCCTCGGCCTTCTGGGCCATCAGGCCAAGGTTCTGCACGGTGCCGGCGGTGGCCGGGTTCAGCTTGCCGTTGGCCTTGAAGAACTCGATGGCCGCGTCATAGACCGGCGCGTAGCTGTTGTCGGGGATCACGCAGTTGGTGTCGTGTTCCTTGCCGTCCGGGCCCCAGCCCTTGCCGCCCGCGCGGATCAGCGCCGGCATCGAGGCGTCGATGATCACGTCCGAGGGCACATGCAGGTTGGTGATGCCCTTGTCCGAGTTGACCATGTACATCGGCGGGCGTGCGGCGGTCACCTCTTCGATGGCGGCCATGATCTCGGGCTCGTCCTTGACCTTGTCCAGCAGGCCGCCCATGCCGCCGTTGGGGTTCACACCCAGCGCCTTCATCTTGTCGCCGTATGTGTCGAAGACGGGCTTCAGCCAGGCCTTGACCGCGTGGCCAAAGATGATCGGGTCCGAGACCTTCATCATGGTGGCTTTCATGTGCAGCGAGAACAGCGTGCCGGCCTCTTTCGTGGCCTCGATCTGCTCGGCAAGGAAGGCGTCCAGCTTGGCCGCGCTCATGTAGGTCGCATCGACCACGGTGCCGGCGGGGTAGGAGACGCCCTCTTTCAGAACGGTCTCGCCGCTGGCCGTCTCGAGTACGATCTTGGCCGTGGCGGCATCGCTCAGGGTCGCCGAGACTTCGTTCGAGAAGAAGTCGCCGCCGTCCATGGCGGACACGGTGGTCTTGCTCTCGGCGCTCCAGTCACCCATGCGGTGCGGGTTGGCCATGGCGTAGTTCTTGACGGCCGCGGCGGCGCGGCGGTCGCTGTTGCCTTCGCGCAGGACGGGGTTCACGGCCGAGCCCTTGATCGCGTCGTACTTGGCGCGCACGGCCTTCTCTTCGTCCGTCGCCGGCGCCTCGGGGTAGTCGGGCAGGGCGTAGCCTTTCGACTGGAGCTCTTTCACGGCGGCGACCAGCTGCGGGACCGAGGCCGAGATGTTCGGCAGCTTGATCACGTTGGCTTGCGGAGTCTTCACCCAGTCGCCCAGCCAGGCCAGGTCGTCGGACTGGCGCTGGTCCTCGGTCAGGTACTCGGGGAAGGTCGCGATGATCCGGCCGGCCAGCGAGATGTCGCGCTTGGCGATCGACACGCCCGCGGCGTCCGCGAAGAACTGCACGATGGGCAGCAGCGAGGCCGAGGCAAGCTCGGGTGCTTCGTCTACCGTGGTATACACAATGTCGGGTTGCTTGTCGTCGGCCATGGAAAGAGCCCCTTTTGTGAACAGGAAGTCTGGGCGGGACCGGGTCGCGTCGGGTGCCGGTCCGTGCCGTGGTATTGGACGGCTTCCGCCTAGCTCAAGTTGCGCGCGCGATCAACCGGACAAAAGGGCCGCAGGGCGGGGCGCGCGGAATGGGCGCGCGGCTCTGCCCGAAAAGTCGCCTTGCAGGCCAAGGCGCGACGGGTAAGGTGCCCGGTGACTTTTGTGACGAGGGGCCATGACCCGACTTCTGCAGATCGCCTTGCTGCTGGCCACGCTGGCCATGCCGCTGCGCCTGGCCGCCGAGGAGGTGACGGTCTTTGCCGCCGCCTCGCTGGCCAATGCGCTGGACGCGGTGGTGGACGGGTTCGAGGCCGAGACCGGGCACGCGGTCACATTGTCCTACGCAGGGTCGTCCGCGCTGGCGCGGCAGATCGGGCAGGGCGCGCCGGCGGATGTCTTCCTCTCGGCCAATACCGCCTGGATGGACTGGCTCGAGGCCGAAGGGCTGCTGGTGCCGGGCTCGCGCCGCGATCTCTTGCGCAACCGTCTGGTGCTGGTCGGCGGGGATCTTGCGGCCCCCAAGGTGGACATCGCACCGGGGCTGGACCTTGCGGGGATGCTGGGCAGCGGGCGCCTCGCCATGGCGCTGGTCGATGCGGTCCCGGCGGGGATCTACGGGCGGCAGGCGCTCGGGGCTCTGGGCCTCTGGGACAGCGTCGCGCCACAGGTCGCGCAGGCCGACAACGTGCGCGCCGCGCTGGCGCTGGTCGCGGTGGGTGCGGCGCCCTTGGGCATCGTCTATGCCACCGACGCCGTGCCCGAGTCGCGCGTTGCGGTGCTGGGCATCTTTCCCGAAACCAGCCACGACGCGATCACCTACCCGGCGGCGCGCCTGCAAGGGCGAGACAACGCGGCCGCCGATGCCTTCCTCGCCTACCTGTCGACCGAAGCCGCCCGCGCGGCCTTCGAAGGGCAGGGCTTTACCGTGATCGGCGACTGAATGGGCTGGCTCGGCCCGCAGGAATGGCAAGCGGTGGCGCTGTCGCTGCGCGTCGCCTTCTGGGCGACGCTGGTTTCCCTGCCGCTGGGCGTGGCCGTCGCCATGGCGCTGGCGCGGGGGCGCTTTCCCGGCCATGCGCTGCTCAACGGGCTGGTGCACCTGCCGCTGATCCTGCCCCCCGTCGTCACCGGCTACCTGCTGCTCTTGACCTTCGGCCCGCAGGCGGCGGTCGGCGGGTTTCTCGAGAGCATTGGCCTTGGCGTCGCCTTCCGCTGGACCGGCGCGGCGCTGGCGGCCGGGGTCATGGCCTTCCCGCTCATGGTCCGCGCCATCCGTTTGTCGATCGAGGCGGTGGATCCCCGCCTCGAACAGGCTGCGGCGACGCTGGGCGCCTCGCGTCCTTGGGTCTTCCTGACCGTCACCCTGCCGCTGATCCTGCCCGGCATCCTCGCCGGCGCGGTGCTGGCCTTTGCCAAGGCGATGGGCGAATTCGGCGCCACCATCACGTTTGTCTCGAACATCCCCGGCCAGACCCAGACCTTGCCCTCGGCCATCTACGCCTTCCTGCAGGTTCCGGGCGGAGAGGACGCGGCCCTGCGTCTTGTCGCCGTCTCGGTCGTGATCGCCATGGGCGCGCTTCTGGTCTCGGAAGCCCTGTCGCGCCGGGTCGCGAAACGGGTGGCGGGCCGATGACGCTCTCGGTCTGCCTCAAGCACGCCTTCGACGGTTTCACGCTGGATGCCGCCTTCGACGCGCCGCCCGGGGTCACGGTCCTCTTCGGTGGCTCGGGCTCGGGCAAGACCACGATCGTCAACGCGGTCGCCGGGCTCTTCCGCCCCGACGCGGGCCGCGCGGCGCTGGGGGACGAGGTGCTCTTCGACACCGACCGCCGCCTCTGGCAGCCGCCACACCGCCGGGGCTTGGGCTATGTCTTTCAGGACGCACGGCTCTTTCCGCATCTCAGCGTCCGGCAGAACCTCTGCTATGGCCGCTGGTTCGCGCGGGGGCGCCGGACCGAAAGCTTCGATCATATCGTCGAGATGCTGGGCATCGGCCCGCTGCTCGACCGCCGCCCGGCGGATCTGTCGGGGGGCGAGCGTCAGCGCGTCGCCATCGGCCGCGCCCTGCTGGCCGGGCCGCGCATGATCCTGGCGGACGAGCCCCTCGCCGCGCTGGACGAGCCGCGCAAGGCGGAAATCCTGCCCTATTTCGAACGGCTGAGGGACGAGCTGGCGATCCCCATGCTCTACGTCTCGCACTCCGCCTCCGAGGTCGCGCGGCTGGCCACCACGGTCGTCGCGCTCAAGGACGGCCGCGTCACCCGGCAGGGTCCCGCCGCCGAGGTGCTGAGCGACCCGCAGGTCACGCCCATCGGCGCCCGCGCCGCCGGCGCCGTGATCGCCGCCCGCGTCGCGCAGCAGCACCCCGACGGGCTGAGCGAGCTGGAAGCCGGCGGCCTGCGCTTGCTGATCCCGCGGGTCGAGGGCGCCATCGGCAGCGCCGTGCGCATCCATGTCGAGGCGCAGGACGTCATGCTGGCCCTCGCGCCGCCGCAGGGCATCTCGGCGCTGAACGTGCTGCCCGCCACGGTGCGCGAGATCCGGCTGGGCGGCGGGCCCGGTGCGCTGGTGCAGCTGCGCGCGGGCGACAACCTGCTGCTGGCCCGCGTCACCCGCCGCGCCGTCACGGCGCTGGGCCTGCACGCGGGGCAGGAGCTTTTCGCCGTGATCGAGGCGGTTTCCGTGGCAAAGGAGGGCGTCGCCGGCTAGGTGCCAATCCCGCGACCCCGCGGGCACTGGACTCTGCCCCTTTGCGACCCATACTTGTACCCATGAACCAGATTGACTCCACCCGGCTTCAGCAGGGCTCCGGCCCGCTGGCCGGGGCAAGGCTGGAAGACCTGATCGCCTGCCCGTCCTGCGACGCGCTGTATCTCGCGCGGATGCCGGCCATGGGTGAACGCGCGGTCTGCGCCGATTGCCACGAGGTGCTGATCGCCCCGCGGGCCAAGGCGGGCATCCGCATCCTGATGCTGACGCTTGCCATGCTGATCCTTGTCACGGCGGCGCTGTTCTTTCCGTTCCTGTCGATCAGCGCGGCGGGGCTGGGCAACCGGGCCTCGCTGCTCGACGTGGCGCTCAGCTTTCAGTCCAGCCACATGGTCGCGCTGGCGTTGATGACGGCGGCGATGATCGTCATCGTGCCGCTCTTGCGCATGCTGCTGATCTTCTACACGCTCTTGCCGGTGGTCTTCGACCGCCAGCCATTCTCCCAGGCGCGCCGCGCCTTTCGCTGGAGCAATGCGCTCAAACCCTGGGCCATGGCCGAGATCTTTGCCCTCGGCTGTGCCGTGGCGCTGGTCAAGGTCGCCGACCTGGCGCAGATCGGTTTCGGTCCGGCGTTCTGGATGTTCTCGATCCTCGTCCTGATCGCCATTCTCAATGATTCCTACCTTTGCAGTTGGTCCGTATGGAAATCGCTCGAAAAGGCCCCTCGCTGACCGCGCGCGCCGCGGGGCTGGTGGCCTGTCGCACCTGTGCGCGGGTCTGGCCGGCCGGAACACCCCGCTGCGGCCGCTGCGGGGCGCATCTGCAATCGCGCGACACGGCCAGCCTGCAAAAGGTCTGGGCCTGGTGGCTGGCCGGGGTCATGGCCTACATCCCCGCAAACCTTTACCCGATGCTGGTGACCGACACGCTGGTCGAACATCACGCCAGCACCATCGTCGGCGGTGCGGTCGAGATCGCGCATCACGGCTCATACGGGATCGCCGCGATCATCCTGATCGCGTCGGTGCTGATCCCCATGGGCAAGTTCATCGCCATCGCCTATCTCGCGCTTTCGGCCCGCCACGGGTCGCGCGTGCGCCCGGGACGGCGGCACCACCTGTACGAGGTGGTGGAGTTCATCGGCCGCTGGTCCATGATCGACGTTTTCGTGGTGGCCATCCTCAGCGCATTGGTGCAACTGTCGTCGGTGGCGCAGATCACCCCCGGACCGGCGGCGCTGACCTTTGCCGCCTCGGTCATCTTTACCATGCTGTCCGCCCAAAGTTTCGATTCCCGCCTGATCTGGGACCGGGATCGTGCAGATGAAAGGCGCCCCTCGACGTGAGCGACGATACTTCCAACGGCCCCGCAGAGGTGCCGATCGAACCCCGGCCCAAGGGGCTTTTCGACAAGCTGTCCATTGTTTGGCTGGTGCCCATCGCGGCACTTGGCGGCGCGCTGAGCGTGGCCTGGCAGACCTATGCCGACCGCGGCCCGCTGATCCATATCGAGTTCGACAACGGCGACGGCATCGCCGCCGAGGAGACCGAGCTGCGCTACCGCGACATCGAGGTCGGCCGGGTCGAAGAGGTCGGTTTCTCCGAGGGGCTCGAGCGGGTGCGCGTGGGCGTGCGGCTGGACAAGGAATTCGCCGAATACGTGGACGACGAGTCGCGCTTCTGGATCGTCCGGCCCGAGGTGACGGCGAGCGGGGTCACGGGGCTCGATACCGTGCTGTCGGGCGTCTACATCGAGGGCGTCTGGGACAATACCATCGGCCCCCCCCGGACCGAGTTCGAGGGGCAGTCCACCGCGCCGCTGCTGGGCGCCGGCGAGACCGGGCGCGCGTTCAAGCTGGTCTCGCCCGAACAGCTGCCGACCGCGCGCACGCCGATCCTTTACAAGGGGGTCAAGGTGGGCGTCGTGGGCGCCGCCGAGGTGACCGAGGACGGCATGTCCGTGCGGGCCGACGCGGTGATCTACGAACCCTTCGACCGGCTGGTCGACAGCTCGACCCGCTTCTGGGACATCTCGGGGTTCGATTTCTCGATCGGGGCCAACGGCGCACGGCTGAACTTCACCTCGGTCGCCTCGCTGATCCAGGGCGGCGTGACCTTCGAAACCCTGGGCTCGGGCGGCACGCCGCTGGCCGAAGACGCCGTGTTCGAGCTGTTCGACAGCGAGGATGCGGCGCGCGACGATTTTCTGGTCGAGGGCGAGGGCCAGGCCATCGACGTGTCCATGGTCTTTGACCAGAACCTCAACGGACTGTCGGCCGGCGCGGCCATCGAGCTTGGCGGCCTGCGCGTCGGCGAGGTGATCAGCCTGACCGGGCTCGTGGACCCGGAACGGTTCGGCGACAACCGCGTGCGGCTGCTGGTCTCGGCCCGGATCAATCCCGGGCGGGTCGGACTGCCGGGCGACACCGGGCCCGAGGCGTTCTTTGACTACCTCGACGAACGGATCGAAGGCGGCCTGCGGGCGCGGCTGACCAATGCCTCGATCCTGACCGGCGGGCTCAAGGTGCAACTGGTGGACGTGGTGGATGCCGAACCGGCCACGCTGCAACGCGACGCGCGGCCCTATGCGCGCATTCCGACCGCCGATCCGAACATCGCCGACGTGACCGCGACGGCGCAGGGGGTGATGCAGCGCATTTCCGACCTGCCCATCGAGGAGGTCATGCAATCGGCCATCGACCTGATGGACCAGACCACCGCGCTGATCGGCAGCGAAGGGCTTCAGGCCGCGCCGGACGAGCTGCTGGCGACGCTCGAGGCGATCCGCCAGGTGGCGACCAGCGAAGGCGTCGCGGGCCTGCCCGAGCAACTGGCGGGGCTGATGACCGAGTTGCAGGCCACCGCCGGCCAGGTCAGCACGATCCTGACCGAGCTTCAGGACGGCGGCACGCCCGCCACAATCATCGCCGCACTGGAAGACCTGGCCGAGACCGCGAACCGCCTTCCGGCGCTGATCGACAGCACCGACGGCGTCATGGCCTCGGCGCAGGAGGTCATGGGCAATATCGACGGGCTGGTGGGCAGCGCCGACGGCGTGATGCAAAGCGCGGACGAGACGCTGGGCAACGTCGACCAGGTGCTGACCGGCGCCGATGGTGTCGTCGCCTCGATCCGCGGCATCGCCGACAGCGAGGAATTCCGCGCCCTGCCCGGGCAGGTCGGCGCGCTGACCACGCAGCTGAACGACACGGTCGCCAAGCTCGACGCCATCGTGCAGGACCTCGTGACCCGCGACGCGGTGGGCACGCTGACCACGGCGCTTGAGGACCTGGCGCGCGCGACCGAGGACCTGCCGGGCGTGATCGAAAGCGCCGGCGAAGCGGCGGATGGCGCCGTCGCGGTCGTCGACAGCGCCAATGCGCTGGTCGAGGATGCGCGCGGCATCGTCTCCCAGGCCGGGCAATTGCCGCTGGACGAACTGTCGGCCCGGGTCGACAGCCTGCTGGCCGCGGCCGAGCGGCTGATCGACCAGGAAAGCACGCGCGAGCTGCCGGGCGCCTTCAACGCGGCGCTCACCGAGCTGCGTGAAACGCTCGAGACGCTGCGAAACGGCGGACTGATCGAGAACGCCAATGCCACGCTCGCCTCGGCGCGCGACGCGGCCGATGCCATCGCCGATGCCAGCCGCAACCTGCCGGCCCTGTCGGACGACCTGCGCCGCGTGGCGCGGCAGGCCAACACCACGCTCGCCGGGTTCGACCCGAACTCGGTCATCGCGCGCGAGGCCGGCAACGCGATCCGCCAGATCCAGGACGCGGCCCAGGCCATCGAACGGCTGGCCCGGACCCTCGAACGCAATCCGAACTCCCTTATCATCGGACGTTGACCCTTATGACCTTGCTGCCTTACCTCCGCCTCTCTGCCTTCGGGATTGCCGCCGCGCTCGCGGCCTGCGGCGCGCCCGAGCTGCGCTACGCCGCGCCCGAAACCGCGCCCGAGGTGCGGGTGTCGTCCCGTTACGCCTCGATCGAGGTGGTCGAGGTGAGCCTGCCGACCTATGCGGCGGACGAACAGATCTACATCCAGGATGCCGATGGCGCGCTGGCCCCGCTGGGGCCCCTCTGGGCCGACGATCCGGCGCGGTCGATCACGTTGCAGCTGGCGCGCGACCTTGGCCAGATCACCGGCGCGCAGGTCGCGGCCGAGCCCTGGCCGTTCCGCGATTACGCGCAGGTCAAGGTGGATGTGCGGCTGGAGGATATGCGGGCGACCGAGTCGGGCAGCTTTGTGCTGGCGGGCCAGTATTACGTCGCGCCCGACAGCGGCGGGCGCAACCGCGCGGGATCGTTCCGGTTCGAGGCGCCGGTGGCCGAGCCCGGCACCGCGGCGCAGATCGCCGCGGCCCGGTCGGTGGTGGTCACGCAGCTGGCCGAAACCGTCGCGCGCCAAGGACTTTAACCTGTGGCTGTCGTTATTCCGCCGGTTCCGGCGCGGTGACGGTGGCGCCGGCCGGAATGGTCGGCGCGGCGGCGTTCAGCGCCTCGATGGCAAAGCCCGCGGCCGCCTTGTAGCGCGCCATGAAGGCCTCGCGTTCCTCGGCCGGGATCACGTCGTCGATGTTCTCGAAGGTCCCGCCGCAGCGCTCGTCCACCATGTTCAGCAGGCCGAAGGGCCCGGCGCCCCGGTTGCGCAGGATCAGCTCGGACACCGGGCCGCAGAGCTTGGCGTCATAGGCGGCCAACGCCTCGGGCGTCACACCATGGTCCAGCATCAGCGCGCCCAGAGTGCGGGCGTCGATCACCGCCTGGCTCGCCCCGTTCGACCCCGTGGGATACATCGCATGCGCCGCGTCGCCCAGCAGCGCGACCGGCCCATCGACCCAGGTCGGCACCGGGTCGCGGTCGATCATCGGGTTCTCATAGGCGACCTCCGCCCCGCGCAGCAGGGCGGGCACGTCGAGCCAGTCATAGGTCCAGCCCTCGAAGTGATGCACGAAATCCTCGATCCCGACCGGGCGGAACCAGCCGTCAAGGTTATGCCCCGAGGGCTCGTCCACCGTGATCTCGGCGATCCAGTTGATCTGGGCGAGGCCGGTCTCGGGGTCGGGATGCGAGATCGGGTAGATCACCATCCGGTGCCTGTGGGTCCCGAGGCCAAGAAAGGACGAGCCCGTGCGCAGCGGCTTGGCCTGCGTCGTCCCGCGCCACATGATCGCGCCGCCCCAGTGGATCGGCGGCTGGTCCGGGTGCATCTGCTTGCGGATCGCCGAATGGATGCCGTCGCAGCCCAGCAGCAGCGTGCCGGTCTCTTCGCTGCGGGTGCCATCCGCGTGATCGATCAGCGCCGTGACGCCGTCGCTGGTCTTGCGATAGCCCGTGACGCGGGCGCCCAGCCGCACGGCGTCCTGGCCGGCACGGGCCACGAAGGTGTCGTGCAGCAGCATGTGCAGCTTGCCGCGATGCACGGCGTATTGCGGCCAGTTGTACCCGGCCTCCAGCCCGCGCGGCTCGGAATAGATGTCGTTGCCGTTGAGGCCCACCAGCGCCCATTCGTGCGCCGGGACGCCGACCGCGTCCAGCGCGGCGGCATCGAGGCCGAGGTCGTAAAGCTCGCGCACCGCATTCGGTTGCAGGTTGATGCCGACACCCAGCGGCTTCAGCTCGCGCACCGCCTCGAACACCGTGCAGCGCACACCCAGCTGATGCAGGGTCAGGGCCGTGGCCAGCCCGCCGATCCCGCCGCCCGCGATCAACACATGCGGTTCGCTCATCGCCCAATCCTCCCTCGTGACGCCCGCGCGCTTTTATCAGGAAACGCGGGCTGCTCAACCTTTATGGCAGGGGCGGGGGCGGTCAGCGCGGGGCGGGGCCGGTCGAGGCGCCCAGCACCAGGTCGCATTCCAGCATCTTCTGCGTGTCGCCGGTGACGCCCTCGATCCGGTCGATCAGCATGCCGGCCAGCAGCCGCCCCGCCTCGCGCACCGAAGAGCGGGTCGCGGTAAAGATCGGTTCGTCCTCGCCGTTGGTCATGTAGCTGAGCACGTCGTCATGGGTGATGATCGACACGTCGCGCCCCAGCTTCAGCCCGCGATCCAGCACCGCGCGCCGCACGCCGAGCGCGCTGATGAAGGAGGAGACAAGGAAGGCGGTGGGCGGCGCGGGGCCGTCCAGCATCTCGGAGGCAAAGCGGAATCCCAGCCCCTCGGTCATCTCGGCCGACCGGTGCAGGGCGGGGATGGGCGGGATGCCGCGGGCGGTCAGCGCGTCCTCGAAGCCCTGGCGGCGCCGGACCGCGAAATCCATCGCCTCGAGCCCGTTGATCAGCGCGATGCGCCGGTGCCCGAGGTCCAGCAGGAAATCCGTCGCGCGTTGAAAGGCGCGCCGGTTATTGACGTCGAGCCAGGTGTAATCGCCCGGCACCTCGCTGGCGCGGCCGTGGACGGCGAAGGGCAGGCCGATGTCGCGCAAGAGGTAAATGCGCGGATCGTTCAGCAACGGCCCGTGCAGGATGGTGCCGTCCACGTTGCCCTTGACCTTGTAGGCGCGGAAGGCGCGCTCGACCTCCGCATCGTCCACGACGGTCAGCACCATGTCATAGCCGCGCCGCGCATAGGTCTCGCCCGCGCCGGCGATGAAGTCGCCGAAGATCGGGTTGACGATCTCGTGGCTGTCCGAACTGGGGATCACATGGCCGATGGCATAGGCGCGGCCAGTGGCAAGCCCCTTGGCCCGGGCATTGGGGCTGTAATTGTGCTGTCGCGCTGCTGCCTGCACCCGCTCGCGCGTGGCCGCGCTGACCTCGGGGTAGCCGTTCAGGGCCCGGCTGACCGTGGTCTGGCTGAGCCCGAGAATGCGGGACAATTCCTTGAGGTTCATTGCGGACCGCCTTCAAAGCGCTTTCAAAGTGCGGCCAAGCCTAACGGGCCGAAGTCCCCGCGTCAAAGGCTCCGAACACCGTGGCAAATGCTGCGGGTGCGAAGGAAATCAAGGGGCGATGCCGCAGAAGTTCGCTTGACAGCCAGAAGGCGATGTCCGACGCTAACATACCGAAAGCGCTTTGAGGGAGGCGATTCCCGGAGCGTCTGAATCGATGGCGCCTGAGATGGCGCGCTGACAGTCCCGCACCTGGGAGGGTGCGACCGATCGGGAGGAACCCTAATGAACCGGACATTGAAACGAACCTATTTCCTTGGCGCGGCCGTGGCGGCGCTTGTCGCGGGCGGCGCGCAGGCGCAGCAGCTGACCATCGCCGGTCCCTGGATCGGCACCGACGAAGAGCAGGTGCAGGCCGTGCTGGACGTGTTCCGCGAACAATCGGGCGTCGATGCCCGCTACGTCGGCTCGGACAGCTTCGAGCAGCAGATCGTCGTGGATGCAGAGGCCGGATCGGCCCCGAACGTCGCCGTCTTCCCGCAGCCGGGCCTCGCGGCCGACATGGCCTCGCGCGGGTTCCTGACGCCGCTGGCCGATGGCACTGCCGACTGGGTGCGTGACAACTACGCGGCGGGCCAGTCCTGGGTCGACCTTGGCACCTATGCCGGCCAGGACGGCGCGGATCACCTCTATGGCTTCTTCTACAAGGTCGATGTGAAATCGCTGGTCTGGTACGTCCCCGAGAACTTCGAGGATGCCGGCTACGAGGTCCCCGAGTCCATGGAGGAGCTGAAGGCCCTGACCGACCAGATCGTCGCCGATGGCGAAACGCCCTGGTGCATCGGGCTGGGGTCTGGCGGTGCCACCGGCTGGCCGGCGACCGATTGGGTCGAGGACCTGCTGCTGCGCACCCAAAGCCCCGATGTCTACGACCAGTGGGTCAGCAACGAGATCCCGTTCGACGATCCGCGCATCGTCGAGGCGATCGAGGAATTCGGCTGGTTCGCCCGCAACGACGATTATGTCGCCGGGGGCGCCGGTGCCGTCGCCTCGACCGATTTCCGCGACAGCCCCAAGGGGCTCTTTGCCTCGCCACCGCAGTGCTACATGCACCGCCAGGCGTCGTTCATCCCCGCCTTCTTCCCCGAGGGGACCGAGGTGGGCGTGGATGCGGATTTCTTCTACTTCCCGTCCTACGCGGAAAAGGACCTGGGCAACCCGGTGCTGGGCGCGGGGACGCTTTGGGCGATCACCAACGACAGCCCCGAGGCGCATCAGCTGATCGAGTTCCTCAAGACGCCCGAGGCGCATGAGGCCTGGATGAAGCAGAAGGGCTTCCTGACCCCGCACAAGGGCGTGAACCCCGATGCCTTCGGCGATCCGACCCTGCGCAAGATGAACGACATCCTGCTGGGCGCGACCACCTTCCGCTTTGACGGGTCCGACCTGATGCCCGGCGGCGTCGGCGCGGGGTCGTTCTGGACCGGCATGGTCGATTACGCGGGCGGCGAAGACGCGGCCATGGTCGCCGGCAAGATCCAGGACAGCTGGGACGGGCTGAAGTAAGCGCAGCCGCGTGACAGGGGCGGTTCCGGCACCAGCCGGGCCCGCCCGTCAAGTCCGGCAGAACGCCGGCAGGCCTCGGGGAGGGGAGCCATGAACCCGGCACTGCAGGGATTGATCACCATCATCGTCGGCGTCGGAGGATGCGTCGGTTATTTCTGGCTGTCGAACCAGGTGCTCGACAAGGTGTTGTTCCCCGCGCGGGGCGACGATGCCGGCCGGAACATCAACCGGGCCAACCAGATCCGGCCCTGGCTGTTTCTCTTTCCCGCGATCTTCGCGCTGGGGCTGTACCTCGCCTATCCTGTGGTCGAGACGCTGCGCCTGTCGCTGACCGACCGCGACGCCGGCGGCGCCTTCGTCGGCCTCGAGAACTACCGCCGCATGATGGCCGAGGACACGTTCTGGGAAGCCATGCGCAACAACATGCTCTGGCTGATCGTGGTGCCTGCCGCCTCGACCGCCATCGGGCTGCTGGTCGCCCAACTGACCGACCGGATCGCCTGGGGGGCCATCGCCAAGTCGCTGATCTTCATGCCCATGGCGATTTCCTTCGTCGGCGCCTCGGTGATCTTCAAGCTGATCTACGATGCGCGCCCCGCGGGGCAGGCGCAGATCGGCGTGATGAACGCGGTCTGGCTGCAATTCGACGGCGGGCCGATGTCCTTCATCATGCTGCGGCTGCTGCCCGCGATCATCCTGATCGCCTTCATTGCCGTGGTCGCCTATGTCGCCTGGATCTTCCTGAAACCCTTCTTCGACACATCGCTGCGCAAGGGCGGGGCGGTCATCCAGGCCATGCGCGGAGTCTTTGCCATCGTTGCGGCCTGGCTGATCTTCCTGTCGCTGCGTTCGCTCTGGGGTGTCTTCACGATCACCTACGCCTACGGCGAGCCGCAGCAATGGCTGACCATCCCGTTCTGGAACAACTTCTTCCTGATGGTCGTGCTGATCTGGATCCAGACCGGCTTTGCCATGGTGATCCTCTCGGCCGCCCTGCGCGGCATCCCCGAGGAAACCATCGAGGCCGCGATCATCGACGGGGCGAACCCGTTCCAGATCTTCTTCAAGATCAAGGTGCCGCAGATCATGGGCACCATCGTGGTGGTCTGGACGACGATCACGCTGGTCGTCCTCAAGGTCTTCGACATCGTCTTTGCCATGACCAACGGCCAATGGGACACGCAGGTCCTGGCCAACTACATGTACGACAAGCTGTTCCGGTCGCTTGACTGGGGTGTCGGCAGCGCCTCGGCCATGATCATCATGTTGCTCGTCTCACCGATCCTGATCTGGAACGTGTGGAGCGCGCGCAAGGAAATGAAGTGAGGGGGAAGAGGTCATGGACAACATAGCAGGCAGCAAGTCATCCCTCACCTGGGCGGTGCATATCTCGGTCGCGCTGCTGGTGGCGCTCTGGCTGTTCCCGACCGTGGGGCTGTTCGTGTCGTCCTTCCGGACGGCCGACCAGATCTCTTCGTCCGGCTGGTGGGCGTCGATGTTCGCCGCCGAGCAGAACGAGGTCTACCGGACCGCCGACCCGGACGGGACGCGCGTGGCCGACGGCGACATGTTCGTCGTCTCGGGCAATATCTTCGAGGCGGGGCTGGAGGGGCGCAGCATCAGCCGCTGGGGCACCTCGTCGCGCGACGTCTCGGCCTACGCGGTGGGAGAGACCGCCGACATGGGCGATGGCGAGACCATGGTGCTCGAGGCGGACGGGTCCTACGAATGGCGAGGCACGGATGACCAGATCTCGGGCCGGGGGCAGCGCATCTTTGCCACCGTGACGGCGCCGCCGGATTTCACCACCGAGAATTACGAAACGGTTCTGCTGAGCGGCAACAACACCGACAACATGGCCAAGGCCTTCTATTCCACTCTGACGGTGACGATCCCGGCGACGATCATTCCCATCGTCATCGCGGCCTTTGCGGCCTATGCGCTGGCCTGGATGGATTTCCCCGGCCGCGCGCTGCTGATCGCCTGCGTGGTGGGCCTGCTGGTGGTGCCGCTGCAACTGGCGCTGATCCCGCTGCTCAAGCTCCACCTCGGCATCGGCATCGGCAAGGGCTACCTTGGCGTCTGGCTGGCGCACACCGGCTTTGGCCTGCCACTCGCCATCTACCTCTTGCGCAACTACATGGTCGGGTTGCCGCGCGACATCATCGAAAACGCCAAGGTCGACGGTGCCACCGACTTCCAGATCTTCACCAAGATCATCCTGCCGCTCAGCTTCCCGGCGCTGGCCAGCTTTGCGATCTTCCAGTTCCTCTGGACATGGAACGACCTG
Source organism: Mesobacterium pallidum (assembly GCF_019966535.1). GTDB lineage: Bacteria > Pseudomonadota > Alphaproteobacteria > Rhodobacterales > Rhodobacteraceae > Mesobacterium > Mesobacterium pallidum. The sequence continues at coordinate 16,936 of NZ_JAIMID010000001.1, forward strand.
CTGGTGGCCCGCGTCTTCCTGATCGACAGCTCGGGCACCACCACGGTGATGACCAGCCAGATCGTCGAGCTGCTGGGCACCCGCGGCGGCAACTGGGAAATCCTCGCCACGGCGGCCTTCGTGTCGATCGCGGTGCCGCTGGTGGTCTTCTTTGCCATGCAACGCTACCTCGTGCGCGGCCTGCTGGCCGGCTCGGTCAAGTAACCACAATCCAAAGAGTCCCCCATGAGTCTTCACGACACCTTCTCCCCCCTGCGAACCCTCGACAAGTCCGAGGATTGGTGGCGTGGGGCGGTGATCTACCAGATCTATCCGCGCAGCTACCAGGACAGCAACGGCGACGGCATCGGCGACCTGCGCGGCATCGCGCAGCGGCTTCCTTACGTCGCCTCGCTGGGGGTGGACGGGATCTGGATCTCGCCCTTCTTCACCTCTCCGATGAAGGATTTCGGCTATGACGTCAGCGATTACTGCGACGTCGACCCGATGTTCGGCACACTGGCGGACTTCGACCTGCTGGTCGACACGGCGCACAAGCTGGGGCTCAAGGTCATGATCGACCTCGTGCTGTCGCATACCTCGGACCAGCACCCCTGGTTCGCGGAAAGCCGCGCCAGCCGCGACAACGACAAGGCCAACTGGTACGTCTGGTCCGAACCCAAGCCCGACGGCACCCCGCCCAACAACTGGCTGTCGATCTTCGGCGGCTCGGGCTGGCAATGGGATGCGCGGCGCGAGCAGTACTACCTGCACAACTTCCTGACCTCGCAGCCCGACCTGAACTTCCATGAGCCGCAGGTGCAGGAGGCGTTGCTGGACGTGGCCCGGTTCTGGCTGCACCGGGGGGTGGACGGCTTCCGGCTGGACACGATCAACTTCTACATCCACGACGCCCAGCTGCGCGACAACCCGCCCCTGCCCAAGGAACAGCGCAACGCCTCGATCGCGCCCTCGGTGAACCCCTACAACCACCAGGAACATCTCTACGACAAGAACCAGCCCGAGAACCTCGAGTTCCTGCGCAAGCTGCGGGCGGTGATGAAGCCGTTCAAGGCCGCCGCCGTGGGCGAGGTCGGGGATGCGCAGCGGGGGCTCGAGATCCTGGGCCAGTATACCAAGGGCGATGACATGGTGAACATGTGCTACGCCTTCGAATTCCTCGCCGCCGACCAGCCGACCGCGCAGCGCATCACCGAGGTCTTCGCCAAGGTGGACGAGGTCGCGGGCGACGGCTGGGCCTGCTGGGCGTTTTCCAACCACGACGTGGTGCGCCACGCGACCCGCTGGGGTCTGAACCCGCAGGCGCAGCGCCTGATGGTCACGCTGTTGATGTGCCTGCGCGGCTCGGCCTGCATCTACCAGGGCGAAGAGCTGGGCCTTTCGGAGGCCGAGCTGCGGTTCGAGGAATTGCAGGACCCCTACGGCATCGAGTTCTGGCCCGAGTTCAAGGGCCGCGACGGCTGCCGCACGCCCATGGTGTGGGAAGGCAACGTGATCAACGGCGGCTTCAGCCAGGCGATGCCCTGGCTGCCGGTCTCGTCCGAGCACATGATGAATGCGGTCAGCGTCCAGGAGGAGGACCCGGGCGCCCTGCTGCATCATTACCGCCGGGCGGTCGCGATGCGGCACCATTTCGGCGCGCTCAAGACGGGCGAGCTGACGGGCATGGCGGCCTCGGGCGACGTGCTGAGTTTCACGCGCCGCGATGGCGAGGCCGAGATCTTCTGTGCCTTCAACCTCAGCGACACGCCGTCCGAGCTGAAGATGCCCGAAGGCGACTGGGTTCCCATCGGGGAGGAGCTGGGCAGCGGACATCCCAGCGCCGATGGCAAGCTGCATTTCGGGCCCTGGCAGGTCAGCCTGGCGCGCCGGGCATAACGGGAAAAGAAAAGGGGGGAGGACAATGGCGGATCTCAAGCTGACCGATGTCGCAAAGACATACGGTGGTACGGTCGAGGTGTTGAAGAACATCAACCTCGACATCAAGACGGGCGAGTTGATCGTCTTTGTCGGGCCCTCGGGCTGCGGCAAGTCCACGCTGCTGCGGATGATCGCGGGGCTGGAAAAGATCTCGGGCGGCACGCTCGAGATCGGCGGGCAGGTCGTGAACGACGTGCCGCCCGCGCAGCGCGGCATCGCCATGGTCTTCCAGTCCTACGCGCTTTATCCGCACATGACGGTGCGCGAGAACATGAGCTTTGCGCTCAAGCTGGCGCACAAGTCGCAGTCCGAGATCACGGCAGCCGTGGACCGCGCGGCGCGCATCTTGCAGCTTGAGCCCTACCTCGACCGCCTGCCCAAGGCGCTGTCGGGCGGGCAGCGTCAGCGGGTCGCCATCGGCCGCGCCATCGTACGCGACCCGCAGGTGTACCTGTTCGACGAGCCGCTGTCGAACCTCGACGCGGCGCTGCGCGTCGCCACGCGGATCGAGATCGCGCAGCTGAAGGAATCCATGCCCGATAGCACGATGATCTACGTGACCCATGACCAGGTCGAGGCGATGACGCTCGCTTCCCGCATCGTCGTGCTGGCCAACAAGGGCATCGCGCAGGTCGGCTCGCCGCTTGAGCTCTACGAGACGCCCGAGAACGAGTTCGTCGCGCAATTCATTGGCTCGCCCTCGATGAACCTGCTGCCGGGCGAGGTGACGGGCACCGGCGAGATGACCGAGGTGACGCTTGAGACCGGGCTGAAAGTGCGCTCGGCCGTGCCGACGCGGGACAGCGACATGGGGATCCAGGTGAATGTCGGCATCCGCCCCGAGGATTTCGTCGCCACCGAAACGGGCCATGCCTACGAGGGCACCGTCGATATCATCGAGGCGCTGGGCGAGGTCACGCTGCTGTATTTCGACAAGCAGGAGGGGGCCGAGCACGGGATGATCGCCAAGCTGCCGGGCATCCATGCCGGGCTGCGCGGCCAGACAGTCAAGCTGGGCGCCGATCCGGCCAAGGTGCATGTCTTTTCGGGCGGCCGGTCGCTGCTGTATCGCTAAGGCCGTGGCGCGGGGCGACCCCGCGCCATTCGCACTTGAACCCTCCGGGGGAAACAGGTCCACTGCGCGCAAAAGACGAACAAGGACTTTTCGATGACCAGCGTGAACGTGATCCAGACCCAGCCGATCGACGGGCAGAAGCCCGGCACCAGCGGGCTGCGCAAGAAGACCCGCACCTTCATGGAGCCGCATTTCCTCGAGAATTACGTGCAGTCGATCTTTGACGGGATCGGCGGCGTCGCGGGCAAGGTGCTGGTCGTGGGCGGTGACGGGCGGTATTTCAACGACCGCGCGATCCAGGTGATCCTGCGCATGGCGGCCGCCAATGGCGCGGCGCGCTGCATCGTGGGACAGGGCGGCATCCTGTCCACCCCCGCCGCGTCGAACCTGATCCGCAAGCGCGGCACGGACGGCGGGCTGATCCTGTCGGCCAGCCACAATCCTGGCGGCATCGACGCCGATTTCGGGCTGAAGTACAACGGGCCGAACGGCGGCCCGGCCTCGGAAGGCGTGACGGACAAGATCTTTGCCCGCACGAAAGAGATCACCGAATACAGGATGCTCGAAGCCCATGACGCCGACCTTTCGGCGCTGGGCGAACAGACCCTCGGCGCCATGGCGGTCGAGATCGTGGACCCCGTCAGCGACTATGCCGAGCTGATGGAGAGCCTCTTCGACTTTCCGGCGATCAAGGCGCTGTTCGCGGGCGGCTTCACCATGCGGTTCGACGCGATGCACGCGGTCACCGGGCCCTATGCCACCGAGATCTTCGAACGCCGCCTTGGCGCCCCCGCCGGCACCGTGCTGAACGGCGTGCCCAGCCCCGATTTCGGCCAGGGCCACCCGGACCCGAACCCGATCTGGGCCAAGCCGCTGGTCGACATGATGATGGCAAAGGATGGCCCCGACTTCGGCGCCGCCTCGGATGGCGACGGCGACCGCAACATGATCGTCGGCAAGGGCATCTACGTGACGCCCTCGGACAGCCTCGCGCTGCTGTGCGCGCAGGCGACCCATGCGCCGGCCTATGCGGGCGGGCTCGCGGGCGTGGCCCGGTCCATGCCCACCTCGGGCGCCGCCGACCGGGTGGCCGAAAAGCTGGGGATCGCGTGCTACGAGACGCCCACCGGCTGGAAGTTCTTCGGCAACCTGCTGGACGCGGGCCGCGTGACCCTGTGCGGAGAGGAAAGCGCCGGGACGGGCAGCGACCACGTGCGGGAAAAGGACGGCGTCTGGGCAGTGCTGCTCTGGCTCAACATCCTCGCCGCCACCGGCAAATCCGTCGCCGCGCTGATGGACGACCATTGGCAGACCTACGGGCGCAATTACTACTCGCGCCACGATTACGAGGATGTGGAGGCCGAGAAGGCCAATGCCCTCGTCGACGCGCTGCGCGGCAAGCTGGGTGAGTTGCCCGGCCAAAGCTTCGGCCCGCTTACCGTCGCGACGGCGGACGAGTTCGCCTATGACGATCCGGTGGACGGGTCGCACAGCGCAGGCCAAGGCATCCGCATCGGCTTCACGGACGGCGGCCGCGTGGTCTTCCGCCTGTCGGGCACCGGCACCGTGGGCGCGACGATCCGCGTCTACCTCGAGGCGCTGGAAACCGACCCGGCGCAGATGCACCGCGACCCGCAAGAGGCGCTTTCCCCGATCATCGCCGCCGCCGATGCCATCGCCGGGATCACTTCGCACACCGGCCGAACGGCGCCTGACGTCATCACCTGAGCCGAGTTTTCCGACCTGCGGAACAGATGGCCCCGGACCGCCCGTCCGGGGCCATTTTTTGTGGACCGAGGCGCCATGCCCCCTTAGCCTGACGGAATAACAATAGGGAGGAATATCCATGAAGACTTTCATGGCACGGACCGCCGTGGCTGCGCTGGCCTTCGGCTTTGCGACCGAAGCGATGGCCACTGAATGGAACGTTTCGGTCTGGGGCAAGCGCCGCGCCTTTACCGAGCACATCCACAAGCTGGCCGACCTCGTCTCGGAAAAGACGGGTGGCGAGTTCACGATGAACATCAGCTATGGCGGCCTGTCGAAGAACACCGAGAACCTCGATGGCATTTCCATCGGCGCCTTCGAGATGGCGCAGTTCTGTGCCGGTTACCATGCCGACAAGAACCGCGCGATCACGGTGCTGGAACTGCCGTTCCTGGGAGTCAGCAACCTCGAGGAGGAGGTGGCCGTCAGCCACGCGGTCTATGCCCATCCGGCCGTGGCGGACGAGATGGCGACCTGGGGCGCGCGCATGCTGATGACCTCGCCCATGCCGCAGTACAACCTCGTCGGCACCGGAGAGCCGCGCGACACCCTGGCCAAGATGGACGGCATGCGCGTGCGCGCGACCGGCGGCCTGGGCGAGGCGTTCCGCGCCGTCGGCGGCGTGCCCACCTCGGTCACCTCGTCCGAGGCGTACCAGGCGATGGAATCGGGCGTCGTGGACACCGTGGCCTTTGCCCAGCACGCGCATCTGTCGTTCGGTACGATCAACGAGGCCGACTGGTGGACCGCGAACCTCAACCCCGGGACGGTGAACTGCCCGGTGGTGGTGAACATCGACGCCTATGAAAGCCTGTCGGATGCCGAGCGCGCGGCGCTCGACAGCTCGGTCGACGAGGCGATCGCCTATTACCTCGAGAATTACGGCGCGCTGCTGGCCCGCTGGGACGAGGTGCTGGAAGAGAAGGGCGTGCAGAAGGTCATGCTGGCCGATGGCGAACTGGCCGCCTTCCGTGAAAAGGCGGCGCCCATCCACCAGGCCTGGATCGACGACATGTCGGGGCAGGGGTTGCCCGCGCAGGAGCTTTATGACCTGGTGAACGAGACCCTGGACAAGCAGCGCATGTCCAACTGATCCGCGGCGGGCGCCCGGGTCACCCGGGCGCCCGATCGGCCGTGGGGGCAATAAACACATAAAGGGGGGCGCCATGGCCGGACAAGCATCCGTGCTGAGCGACCAGAGCTGGGTCAGCCGGCTCGACCGGCGATTGCTGGCGCTCGAGACCGTGCTGGCCTTCCTGGCCGGGCTGGCGGTTTTCGGGCTGATGGTGCTGGCGGTGGTTTCGGTCTCGGGCCGGAACCTGATGAACCAGCCGCTGCCGGGCTACGTGGACTGGATCGAACAGGCGATGCCGCTGATCGCCTTCCTGGGCATATCCTACGTGCAGCGCAACGGCGGTCATATCCGCATGGACATCGTGATCGGCCGGCTCAAGGGCCGGGCGCTGTGGCTGGCCGAGTTCGTGACCACCTTCGCGGTGCTGATCCTGATCGCCGCGCTGATCTGGGGCTCCTGGGCGCATTTCGACCGCAGCTTCGATTGGGACGCGCGCTGGTTCAGCCGCGACAGCAGCATCGACATCGGCCTGCCGATCTGGCCGGCCAAGCTGATCGTGCCGGTTGCCTTCTCGATCCTCGGGCTGCGGCTGGTGCTGCAGCTTTGGGGCTACGTGCGCGCCATCGTGACGGGCACCGACGCGCCCGTCGCCGTGCCGCTGATCCAGGACGCCGCCACGCAGGCGGCGGCCGAGGCCGAGCAACTCTTGGAAAAGGACTGACGCGTGGAGCTGACACCCATCGACATCGGCCTCTGGGTCACCGGGGGCATGCTGGTGCTGGTCGTGCTGGGCATGCGCGTGGCCTTTGCCGCCGCTCTGGCGGGGCTGATCGGACTGATCTGGCTGCGCTGGGACCAGTTCGGCTATGACCCCGACCGCCTCTGGAAGGCCATCGAGATCAGCGTCAAGATCGCCGGGCAGGTGCCCCATGGCAAGGTGGCCAGCCAGGCGCTGAGCCTGATCCCCACCTTCATCCTGATCGGCTACCTGGCCTATTACGCCGGCTTCACCAAGGCCCTGTTCGAGGCGGCCAAGCGCTGGATCGCCTGGGTACCGGGGGGCTTGGCCGTCTCGACCGTCTTTGCCACTGCCGGGTTCGCCGCCGTGTCGGGCGCAAGCGTTGCCACGGCGGCGGTCTTTGCCCGCATCGCCATCCCCGAGATGCTCAAGATCGGTTATGACAAGCGCTTTGCCGCCGGGGTCGTGGCGGCGGGGGGCACGCTCGCCTCGCTGATCCCGCCCTCGGCGATCCTCGTGATCTACGCCATCATCGTCGAACAGGACGTGGGCAAGCTGCTGCTGGCCGGGTTCATCCCCGGCGCCTTCTCGGCGGTGATCTACGCCCTGCTGATCATCGGCATGGCGCTGGTGATCCCCAACTTCGGCCCGCCGGTGCGCGGGTTCACGTGGAAGCAGAGGTTCGTTTCGCTCCCGCCCGCGCTGCCGATCCTGGCCGTGGTCGTGATCATCGTCTTCTTCGTCTACAACCCCTTCGGCGGCGACGCCTGGGGCACCCCGACCGAGGGCGGCGCGCTGGGCGCCTTCATCGTCTTTCTCATGGCGCTGGTGCGCGGGATGCGCTGGGCCGAGTTCAAGGACGCGCTGATCGAGACGGCCAAGCTGTCGGCGATGATCTTCACCATCATCTGGGGGGTGCTGGTCTATGTCCGCTTCCTGGGCTTTGCCGACCTGCCGGGGGCTTTTGCCGACTGGATCACTAGCCTCGAACAATCGCCGATGCTGACGCTGGTCATGATCCTGCTGGCCTACGCGGTGCTGGGCATGTTCATGGACGCGATCGGCATGCTGATCCTGACCCTGCCGGTGGTCTATCCCGCCGTCATGGCCCTGAACGGCGGCGAAACCGTCGCGGCCGCAGACAGCGCATTCGGCATGTCGGGGACGGCCTGCGCCATCTGGTTCGGCATCCTGGTGGTCAAGATGGCCGAGTTCTGCCTGATCACCCCGCCCATCGGGCTCAATTGCTTCGTGGTTGCGGGGGTCCGCCCCGAGCTGAGCGTGCAGGACGTGTTCCGCGGCGTGACGCCGTTCTTCATCGCCGACGGGATCACCATCGCGCTGCTGGTGGCCTTTCCGATGATCGTCCTCTGGCTGCCGCTGCAGGCCTGACGCGGCCTGTCGGGGCCCGGTGATTCGTCCCGCTCGGGGCGTTTCACCGGCCGGCCGCCCGGGTTTGCGCGCGGGTCGTGTCAAACTGTAACATTTCGTTTCCCTCTAAAATTGTCGCAAATGTGGCGAGGGTGGGGCGGCCCCATGACCGCCCCGTCAAGGCCCAAGGCTTGCCACATTCCTGCCCGGTTTGATCTGCCCGTCGTGCCCCAGGGGTTTCCGTGAGGGCAACAAATTCCATGTTTCGACCGGCGCGCCATCGCCTTGCAACCAATTGCGCGGGCCCGACAGCCGCCGCCCGTGATGGCGATTGTCGAAATTCGGGCCGACTGTTGCGTGTCGCGCGACAGTTGAGCGCCGCAGCGGCCACGGATCGGGAACAATCTCTTTGTCGAAAACGGGCCGAAATCGGGCAGCCGGACGGCGGATTGCCGCAATGCTGCAGATGCGAATTCGCGTGGCGCGCGGTGGTTTTTCAGGTCGGACAGGACGCGGGTCGTTCGCGCCCAATCGACGCCGGATCACCTTTGGGTTGAGCCTGGAAAGCTCCGTTGACTTGCAAGTGGTCTCCCGGCATATCTCTATAAGTAAGTACGAATTAAGGAAAAATTCTTCGATCCTTTCTGCGAGTGGGTGGCGCGCTGGATCGGAGGTCTCGTGAAGACGGGGTGAAGGGCCAAGGTCCCTGAACGCTGGAGTATCGGTCTTCGGACCCGGATGCCACTGCGGCATGCGACCCGGCAGGATGGGGCAACAATGTGGCCGCGCGGCATGACGGGCAGGGGAGACCCGCCGGAATGTGGCACGGGTACGGCGCAGATCTTTGTCGCAGCGGGTGATCCGGTTTCTTGGGGGAAGTCCACCGTGACCCTGAACATGCGCCAAGCCTATTCCTCGATGGAGTTCGAGCGGGTCGTCGACAGCGGCTTTTTCTCGGATGCCCATAACGCGGCCTACCGTGACATCCTCAAGCGGGCGCTCGACGTGGTGCTGGTGCTGCTGGTGGCGCTGCCGGTGCTGACCGTGGTCATGGCGCTGAGCCTGCTGATCGCCCGCGACGGCACCTCGCCCTTCTACTTCCAGGAACGGGTCGGCAAGAACGGCCGCACCTTCCGCATGTGGAAACTGCGCTCGATGGTGGCGAATGCCGACCAGCTGCTGGAAGAGTACCTGACGCGCAACCCGGCCGCCCGTCTGGAATGGGACCTGACGCAGAAGCTCAAGCACGATCCGCGCATCACGCCGATCGGCCGGCTGATCCGCAAGTCGTCGCTGGACGAGCTGCCGCAGCTCTTCAACGTGCTGCGCGGCGACATGTCCCTGGTGGGCCCCCGCCCGATGCTGCCCGAGCAGCGCCGCATCTACCCGGGCCTGGCCTATTACGCGCTGCGTCCGGGCATCACCGGGTTCTGGCAGACCTCTGTGCGCAACGAATCGAACTTCGCCGAGCGCGCCAAGTTCGACACCTCGTATTTCCGCGAGCTGTCGCTGGGCACCGACATCAAGGTCATCCTCAAGACCGTGCGCGTCGTGCTGCGCGGCACGGGCTACTGATCGCCGCCTGCCAAGGAAGAGTGTTCTGACGAACACTCTTCGGGGGACGGCGCGGGTCGACCGGGTCGGGGCGCCCGAAAAGTCTTTGTCAGAAGACTTTTCCCGCCCGGGCCCGCTGGGGCCGTCCGGCCAGCGCAGCCGATGTCACAGCGCCGCGCAAAATTCACCACGCGCGCGAATTTGAGGCCCCAAGCGGCGTTCCGGCTGTTAGGCTGCGCCAAAACCCGAGCAGTCCGCCCACCCGATGCCCAATGCTATCGCCTATCTCGTGCTGGCCCTCTGGCCGCTGGTGACCATTTTCATGTTCCGGAAATGGCCGCTGGAACGTGCGCTGATCTGGTCCCTGCTTGGCGCCTACCTGTTCCTGCCGCCGCCGCCCGCGGCCTTTGACTTTCCGCTGATGCCGCCGCTCGACAAGTCGAGCCTGCCCAGCCTGACCACCTTTGCCGTCGTGCTCTATCACATGCGCGACAAGGTCAGCCTGCTGCCGGCCTCGGGCCTTGGAAAGTTCTTGGTGGCGGTCTTCGTGCTGGTTCCGATCCTGACCGTGCTGACCAATGGAGAGGCCGTGGTCTGGGGCAACGTCTGGATCAAGCCGCTGGGCATCAAGGACATCCTGGCGCTGACCATCCTGCAGGCGATCACCCTGCTGCCCTTCCTCATGGCGCGGCAGATCCTGTCCAAGCCCGCGGCGCAGCGCGAATTGCTGGTGGCGCTGTTTGTCGGAGGGTTGATCTATTCGCTGCCCATGCTGGCCGAGGTGCGCCTGTCGCCGCAGCTCAACATCAAACTCTACGGCTATTTCCAGCACAACTGGCTGCAGATGGTGCGCGATGGCGGGTTCCGGCCCATCGTCTTCATGTACCACGGGCTCTGGGTCGCCTTCTTTGCCATGCAGGTCTTTGTCGCGGCGGTGATCCTGGCCCGCGTCGAGACCGAGCCGCGGCGCAAGGTGCTGTTCGCCGTGGCGGCGGTCTACCTGCTGGCCGTGCTGGTGCTGTGCAAGTCGCTGGGTGCGATCCTGTTCGCGGCGTTGCTGGCGCCGCTGGTGCTGTTCACCGGCCGCCGCTTCCAGCTGACGGTCGCGGCCACGCTGGCGATCCTTGCAATCACCTACCCGCTGTCGCGCGGCACCGGGCTGGTGCCCATCGACGCGATCGTGGACCTGGCCGCCAAGGTCAGCCCCGACCGCGCGCATTCGATCCAGTTCCGGTTCGACAACGAAGGCGTGCTGCTGGACCGCGCGGCGGAAAAGCCCTGGTTCGGCTGGGGCAGCTGGGGGCGCAACCACGTCTACAACCCGATCACCGGCGCCATCGAGACCGTCACCGACGGGCTTTGGATCATCGCCATCGGGGTCTTCGGCTGGGTCGGCTTCCTGGCGCAATTCGTGCTGATCGCCCTGCCGATCCTCTATCTGTGGCGTGAGAGCTTCAAGCGCCACGTCACCCCGCTGACGCCCTATGTCGGCCCGCTGGCGTTGATGCTGGGCGTGAACATGGCCGACATGATCCCCAACGCCACGCTGACACCGATCACCTGGTTCCTCTGCGGCGCGCTTTTGGGCTATGCCGAGGAACTGCGCGGCCAGCGCGTCACCCGCGCCCGGTCGGCCCCCTTGGGCTGGCGTTCGGTCATGTGATCGATGCCTTGCGATTTCCCCGTCCCTGCCGGGTTTCGGCCCGGTTTTCCCGCTATGCGAGGCCCTGATGGTTAATGATTTGCCGGGCAGGGGTGGCAGGTTGAAGGTTCTGGTCCTCGCGGACGAATGCAATCCCGAATGGCCGTCGCTTCCCATTGTCGGCTACAAGTATGCGCGCGAACTGGCCCAGCTGGTCGACGTGACGCTGGTCACCCATGTGCGCAACCGCGAGAACATCGAAAAGACCGATCACGGCCTCGACGTCGTCTACCTCGATACCGAGTGGATCGCGGGGCCGATGTTCCGCCTTGCGCGGCTTTTGCGCGGGGGAGAGGAGGTCGCCTGGTCGACCTCGATGATCATGAATTACCTGCCTTATCTCGCCTTCGAGCGTGCCGCGTGGAAACGCTTTCGCCGCGCGATCAGGGACGGCGAATTTGACATCGTCCACCGCATCACGCCGATGTCGCCGACCCTGCCGAGCTACATCTCGGTGAAAAGCCCGGTGCCCTTTGTCATCGGCCCGCTGAACGGCAACCTGCCCTGGCCCGCCGCCTTTGCCGCCGAGCAGAAGCGCGAGAAGGAGGGGCTGCGGCGGCTGCGCGATCTCTACAAGGTGCTGCCCTATGCCGGGCCGACCCAACGGCGCGCCTCGGCGGTGCTTTACGGGTTCGAGCATACACGCAAGGATCTGGGCGCGGTGCAGCCCGGCCGCCTCGTGTCCTTCCCCGAGATCGGCTACGACCCGGCGATCTTCCATGCGCGCGGCCGCAAGGCGGCGGGGGAGGGGCCGATGGAATTCCTCTATGCCGGCCGCCTCGTGCCCTACAAGCTGCCCGAGCTGGTGCTGCATGTCTTCGCCGGCTCGCCCGAGCTGCGGCGGCACCGCCTGCGCATCCTTGGCGACGGGCCGGAGAGGGCGCGGATGGAGGCGGTGATCGCCGAGCATGGCTTGCAGGACTGCGTGGCGATGGAGGGCCGCAAGAGCCAGGCGGAGGTGGCCGAGGCGATGCGGTCGGCCGATGTCTTCGTCTTCCCCTCGATCCGCGAACTGGGCGCGGGCGTGGTGATCGAGGCCATGGCCTGCGGCGCCCATTGCGCCGTGGTGGATTACGGTGCGCCGGGCGCGCTGGCCGGGGCGGGGCGGGGCAGCTGCGTGCCGCTCGGCCCCTTCGATGCGCTGGTGCAGGGCTTCCGCGCGGCGCTGGAGCGTTGCGCGGCGGACCGTGTGGCGACGGCGGAGGCGGCCGCGGCGGGGCGTGCCTATGCAGAGGCGGGCTTTCCCTGGGCCAAGAAGGGCGCGCGGACGCTGGCGATCTACAAGGCGTTGACCTCGGGCAGGTCGCTTGAGGGGCTCGGCTATGACTGAGCCCGGCGGGATCCAATTGTGCGCTTCCGCGCACTTTTATTCTGCAAGTGGAGAGGCCACGCGCCAAGCGGGCGGCAGCGCCGGTGGCGGCGTCGGGTGCCTCCGGCGGGAGTTTATTGGCAAGATGAACAAGGGATCAGCTTTGCGCATCCTTGCGGATGTCGCGGGCGGGGATGCCGGCCATGACCGCATGGGCGGGGACGTCGCGCGTGACCACCGCGTTGGCGCCGATGCTGGCGTGGTCGCCGATGGTCAGCGGGCCGATGATCTTGGCGCCCGCGCCGATGTCCACATGGCCGCCCAGGGTGCAGGGACCGGCGAGCGTGACCTGGTGGAAGATCATGCAGTTCGGGCCGATGACGCTGTCCGGGTGAATGATGATGCCGGTTGGGTGAGTCAGGCGCAGGCCGCCGGCGATCCGGGTGTTGAGGTGAATTTCCGACTGGGTCATGACGGACCAGAAGCGGTGGACCAGCACCCAGTATTTCGCGCTGATCCGCGCCAGGGGCCCCGAGCGGGCGCGGGCTGCCTGGTAGCGTCGGAGCGCGCGCAGGAGCTTGTTGCCAGGGTCCCAGACCGACCGCACCGCTTCGCGCGACCAGTCGGGGTCGGTGGCCGAGATGTCGGGGTCGGTCATGGGCTGCCTCCTGTCGCCCGAATTGGTAACGCGGGGCGCGCGGGGCGTCCAGCGGGGCGCGCCGCATGAACGCGCACCTCAGCTATCGGCCCGAGATCGACGGGCTGCGCGCCATCGCGGTGCTGTCGGTGGTGCTGTATCACTTCGGCCTGCCGGGCGTGCCCGGCGGCTTTGTCGGGGTGGACGTGTTCTTTGTCATCTCGGGGTTCCTGATCGGCGGGATCCTGTGGGGAGAGCTGAAGGACACCGGGCGCATCTCGCTGCCCGCCTTCTACGTGCGCCGCATCCGGCGGCTGTTCCCGGCGTTCTTCGTCATGGCGCTGGCCACGCTGGCGGTCGGCTGGGCCGTGCTGCTGCCTTACGATTTCCGTGAGCTGGGCAAGGCAGTGATCGCCGCGACGGTCTACCTGTCGAACGTGCTGTTTTACCGCGACGCGGGTTATTTCGACACCGGCGCCGAGGAAAAGGTGCTGCTGCACACCTGGTCGCTGTCGGTCGAGGAACAATTCTACCTTGTGCTGCCGCTGACCCTCCTGCTGCTGCGGCGCTGGCCGCGGCTGCTGCTGGGGGCGCTGATCGCGTTGTTCTTCGCCTCGCTTGCGGCTTGCGTGGCGCTGACGCCGCGTTCGCAGCCGGCGACCTTCTACCTGTTCCCGTTCCGCGCCTGGGAGCTGCTGGCAGGCGTGCTGCTGGCCATCATGGGGCGTGAGCGGCGGATCGAGTGGCGGGCGGGGCCGGTGCTGTCGTGGTTGGGGTTGGCGCTGATCCTGGTGTCGGTGGCGACGATCCCGGCGGGGCCGACCTTTCCCGGCGGGTTGGCGGCGCTGCCGGTGCTGGGGACCGTGCTGGTGATCCTGAACGGGCGCCATCCGAACGGAGTCAACGCGCTGCTGGCGCACTGCTATGCCCGCTGGATCGGGCTGATTTCCTATTCGCTCTACCTCTGGCACTGGCCCGTAGCCGTGCTGTCGCGCTACTGGCGCGGGGAATATGCCGGGCCGCTGGAAGTGGCGGGATGGATCGCGCTGAGTTTCGCGCTTGCCTGGGCGTCGTGGCGGTTCGTCGAGCGGCCGTTCCGCCGCTCCGCCGCGCGCAACTGGGGCATGGTGAGCGGCATGGTGCTGGGCTCGGGCGCGCTGCTGGGCGCGGGCGCGGTGCTCTTCCTGCGCGACGGGATGATCGACCGCTTCCCGCTGCCCGTGCGCACCCATATCGCCGCCTCGGCCGATTTCCTGCAGGATTGGTCGCGCTGCCATACCGACAGCGACGGCCCGCTGGCGGGGGTCGAGCAATGCCCGATCGGCCCCGAGGGCGCGCCCAAGGTGCTGATCTGGGGCGACAGCCATGTGCGCGCGGTCAAGGAAGGGCTGGAAGACCTTGCCTGGGACACCGGGACGCCCGGTCTGATCCTGTGGCACGCGGGCTGTCCGCCGATCTTTGGCGTGCTCAAGGTCGAAAGCGCGGCGACTCCGGCGCAGGATGCCGATTGTGCCCGCGACACCGAGACGATCCGCGATGCGTTGGGCACGATGGAAACCGTGCAACACGTGCTGCTGGTCGGCCGCTGGGCCTATTACGCGACGGGCGCGGGCGTCGGCCTTGACCGTCACAACCGGATTGAGCTTTATCCCGTGCCCGACGGCCCGCTGCCGCGCGTGCGCCAGGACGAGCTGCTGATGGAGGGGCTGGCGCTGACCGCGCTGGAACTGGGCGCGGCCTTCGATCAGGTCTTCCTGCTGCGCCAGGTGCCCGAGATGCCGCGCTACAACAGCCGGCTGGTGGCGCGAGAGATGGCGCATGGGCGGCTCGAGGAGGGCACCGACGCGATGCGGCTGCGCGTGCGGGTCACGGGGGCCGAGCTCGAGGCGCGCTCGGGTCCGCTCGAGGCGGCGATGGTGCGGATGCAGGAGGCCGGGCGGCTGACGCTGATCGACACCTGGCCGACCTTCTGCAAGGCCGAGTATTGCACCGCCATGCCACAAGGCGCGTCCTGGTATTTCGACGGCAACCACGTGACCAACAGCGGGGCGCGGGCGCTGATCCCGGCGCTGCGGCCGGTCTTCGCGGGGCTGGAATGACCCTGCCTGATGGCATCGCGGGCCGGACCTTGGACGTGATCGTCATCGGCGCCGGCATGGGCGGCGGCCTGGCCGCGCGGGCTTTGGCCGAGGCGGGGCTTGACGTGCTGATCTTGGAAAAGGGCCGGGCGGGGCTGCGCAGCGAACGGCAGGACCTGTCGCCCGCCGTCTTCGACCCGGTCGCGCGGACGGTGCGCGGCTATTGGCCCGATCCGGTGCGCGCGCGGGTCGACGGGCGGGAGGCCGAGGTCTTTGCGCCGCTGGGCATGGGGGTCGGCGGGTCCTCGGTCTTTTACGCGGCGACGCTCGAGCGGCCCGAGCGGCATGACCTCGACCACAGCGAGGCCCGCCCGCATCCCACGGGCGGCTGGCCGATCCGCTACGACGAATTCGCGCCCTGGCTCGGGCGGGCTGAAACGCTGCTCAAGATCCACGGCACGCCCGACCCGCTGTCGGCTGAGACGGCCGCGTTGCGCGACCCGCCCCCGGCCGATCCCGGCGATGCGCGGCTGATCGACCGGATGACAGCCCATGGCCTGCATCCCTACCGCGCGCACATGGCCGTGGCGCACCTGCCCGGATGCCTCGATTGCATGGGGCGCAAATGCCCGCGGCCCTGCAAGATGGATGGCCGCTCGGCCGGGGTCGAGCCGGCCCTGGCCACCGGCCATGCCGCCTTGCTGACCGAGTGCGACGTGCAGGCGCTGCGGGGCACGGAGGGGACGGTCACCGGGCTGGACGTCCGGCGGTACGGCGAGACCCACCGTCTCTCCGCCCGCGCCTATGTCCTTGCCGCCGGGGCGCTGAGCTCGCCGCGCCTGCTGCTGGCCTCGACCGACTGGGCGGGCGGGGCGGCGAATGGCTCGGGCCTTGTCGGGCGGGGCCTGATGTTTCACCTCAACGAGATGTTCGCGCTTTGGCCGCGCGGTGCCACCACCGGCCCGTCGCGCGGCATCTCGCTCCGCGATCTATACTGGCAGGACGGGCAGCGCTGGGGCACGATCCAGTCGATGGGGGTCGAGGCGGGCTATGGCGAGATCCTGCATTACCTGCGCCAGATGCTTGCCCGCAGCCGCTGGGACGGCCGCGCCGCGCGCGAGGCCGCCCGCCTGCCGGCGGCGCTGGCCGCACGGATGCTGGGGCGGGCCAAGGTCTTTGTCGGCCTGATGGAGGACCTGCCCTACGACGACAACCGCGTGACGCTGGACCCCTCGGCGCCGGATCGGATCACCTTCGACTACACCCTGCCCGAGGAATTGCTGACCCGCCGCCGCGCCTATCGACGCGCGATCCGGCGGGCGATGCGGGGGCAGCGGATGGCCTTCCTGACGCGCGGGCCGGAACTGAACTTCGGCCACCCCTCGGGTACGCTCCGCTTCGGTGCGGACCCGGCGACATCGGTGCTGAACGCGGACTGCCGGGCGCATGGGCTGGGCAACCTCTGGGTGGCGGATGCGTCCTTCATGCCCACGTCGATGGGCACCAACCCGAGCCTCACCATCGCCGCCAATGCGCTGCGCGTGGGCGGCGTCGTGGCGCGCGAAATCAAGGAGG
This sequence comes from Mesobacterium pallidum, assembly GCF_019966535.1. Classification (GTDB taxonomy): domain Bacteria; phylum Pseudomonadota; class Alphaproteobacteria; order Rhodobacterales; family Rhodobacteraceae; genus Mesobacterium; species Mesobacterium pallidum. The sequence goes on from NZ_JAIMID010000001.1 coordinate 33,738, forward strand.
GGCGGATATGAGCGATCCATTCGTGCTGGTCACCGGGGCGGGCGGCGGTCTGGGCCGTGCCCTCAGCCGCGCGTTGCTGGCGCGGGGCGCGCGTGTCGCGGGGCTGGGGCGGAATGCGGCGGCCTTGGCCGAGACGGGGCAGGGGGGCGACCGCTTCCATGCGCTGATCGCCGACGTGGCGGATGCGCAAGCCGTGCGCGATGCGGTGGCAGAGGCCGAAGCCATCGCCCCGCTCACCACGCTGATCAACAACGCCGCCGTCTATCCCCGCCGCGATTTCCTCGACGAGACGGGCGAGAGCTTCATGGCGACAGTGGCCACCAACCTCGGCGGGCCGGTGAACTGCGCCCGCGCGGTGCTGGGCCCGATGACGGAACGCGGGCGGGGCCGGATCCTGAACGTGTCGACCTTTGCCGACGTGGCTCCGCTGCCCGCGTCCTCGGCCTATGCCGTGTCCAAGGGGGCGCAGCGCATCCTGACGCGGGCGTTGATTGCGGATATCTGCGACCGGTTCCCCGAGATCGTGATCAACGACTGGATGCCGGGGATGCTTGCGACGCGCATGGGGATCAAGGATGGCCTGCCGCCCGAAACGGCCGCCGCATGGGGCGCCGAGCTGGCGCTGATGACCGACGCCAGCCTCACCGGCACGATCTTCGAGCAGAACCGCGAAGTGCCGCCGCCCCGGTCGCTGAAAGGCCGGATCCGCGACCGGCTGCTGGGGCGCAAGCAGGCGCTGCGGGTGCTGGGCTGACGGGTCCCGTCACCCCATCTGAAGACGTTCAAACAGGCTCACGTGGCCGGGGCTGGTGCCCTGCGCCGCGTCCTCGTGCCGCTCGAGCCGGGCGCGCACGCGGGCGCGCTTTTCCTGCCGGCGGGCGCGGTTCAGCATCAGGTTCACGGTGCGAAAGCCCCATTCGGGGTGCTGCGCGCTGACCGAGACCAGCACCTGTTCGGCCAGGCGCCAATGGCCGGCCTCGATGGCGCGGGTCAGCAGGCGCCGCACGTAGGACGGCTTGTCATGCCGCGCCCGCAGCTGTGCCGAGAGCTCGGCCCGGTCGAACCGGTCCTCGAGCACCGCCTCGGCGACCTGCGACACGAGGCCCGGCTGGCCCAGGGCCAGCGGCACCGGGTGGCCGGTGCCCGGCAGGCGGATCAGCTCGGCCGCCGGGCCTGCGAGGGCGCGGGCCGCATCGCGGTCCTCGGGCATCATCGGGTCGTAGAACACCTGCGCCCGGGCCGCCCGCGCCGCCCCGGCCTGCGGGTCGGCATAGCGGCTGGCGCTGATCCCCGGCGCGCTGCGGCGCGGGCCGAAGGCGGCCACCCGGCAGCCCGGTACCGTCCGTGCATAGCGCAAAGCGGCCTCGGCGCCGGTGCCGGAGCCGATAAAAAGCACATCCTGGAACTGGTCGAAGAACCGGCAATCGAGCAACTGGTCAAAGCAGGTGTCGACATCGACATGGCGAAACCCGTCCTCGGCCCCGGTCATCGCCAGCGCCAGGTGCGATAGCCCCAGCCGGTCGAAATGATCATGGCCCCAGGGCGCGCGCATCGCCTCGGCCGGGTCCGAGACCTCGGCGTCGAAACTGACGACCAGGCGCCGTCCGCGGGGATGGAACACCGCCATGTGGTCGGTCATGCGGTGGTAGAACCCGGTGGCCTCCGCCATGTCGGAGATCGCCTCTGCCCTTTGCGACGATTGCATGTCTTGTCTTCCTGCCTTGCTTCTGTCCCTCAACGGATCGGCCGGCGCTCGCAGATCCGTTAACAATCGTTAATAGCGGTCAAGAATGTCGCGATTAGGGCGGCAATGGGACCATTCTCCCGTTAACGAATTCCCCATTCCGCCATGTTTCCATGCCCCCGGACGGACCATTTCAGCATGGGTGCCGACAGCATGGCGACATACACGATCGCCGGGTACGATGTGAACGACGTGGTGATCGTCTCCGGCGCCGATCCCTTTGCGGATTTCAACGATGCCACGCCGGCGGCGATCGGCACGGTGTTCTATGTCACGAACGATCCCGATCAGATCACCGTGACCGACAGCGACACGCTCTTCGACGAAACCGACGGCGACCAGGAGGTCGCCTTTGACACATCGCAGAACAGCGGCACCGCTTCGGCCGGGACCAATATCGACCCGGAATACACCTACGTGGTACGGCCGCCGGGCGGCAACCCGGACGGGTCGGACGATTTCCGGATCCATGCCTACGAGATGGGGATCGGCCCCGGCGCGGACGGTTTCGTCACCGAGCTCAAGCTGCTGCCGGGCCAGCATTACACCATCATCTCGATCGCCTCGGAAAGCCCCGAGCCGAGCTATGCCTCGCTTTACGTCTGCTTCACGCCGGGCACGCGCATCGGCGTCGCGCGCGGGGCCGTCCCGGTCGAGGCGCTGGGCCCCGGCGACCTGGTGCGCACCGCCGATGCCGGGCTGGTGCCGATCCGCTGGGCGGGCGCCCGCTGGCTGGGTCGGCGCGTGCTGCGGGACCGGCCCGAGCTGGCGCCGGTGCGGATCGCCGCCGGGGCGCTGGGGCAGGGGCTGCCGCTGCGCCCGCTGACGCTGTCGCCGCAGCACCGCGTCCTGCTGCGCTCTCCGCTGGTGGCGGCGGCAACGGGCCGGCCCGAGGCGCTGCTGCCCGCCCATGCGCTGACCGGGCTGCGCGGCATCCGCCGGCGCCCCGGGCTGCAATCGGTCTGCTACCTGCACCTGCTGCTGCCCGCCCACCATGTGATCGAGGCCGAAGGCGCCCCGGTCGAAAGCCTGCTGCTGGGCGACCTGGCCCGCGATGCGCTGACCGAAACCCACGGCGCCGAGCTGGCCGGGCTGCGCCTGCCGTCGATGAAACCGGCGCGCCCGCTGATTGAAGGCCGCGCGGCGCGCGATCTGGTGCGGCGGCACCGGCGCGACGGGTTGCCGCTGCTGTCGCCGGCCCCCTTGGCCAGCCGTCCTGCCTCGGTCTAGCTTTCGGCCAGCACAACCGGGCAGGGGGCCGCATGCCACATTCGTTTTCCGTTCACGTCTATTACGAGGACACCGATCTTGCCGGGATCGTCTACTACGCCAATTACCTGCGCTTCATCGAACGGGCGCGGACCGAATGGATCCGCACGCTGGGCGTTGACCAGACCCGGATGAAGGCGGACGAGGGCATTGTCTTTGCCGTCCGCCGGGTCGAGGCGGATTACCTCGCCCCCGCGAAATTCGACGACGAGCTGGTGGTGACCACGGCCGTGGAACAGACCACCGGCGCGCGGATCGTGCTGCGCCAGGACGTGACCCGCGCCGGAGAGGCGCTGTTTTCCGCCCTCGTGACCATCGTCGCGCTGCATGAAACCGGCCACCCGGCGCGTCTGCCAGCGAATATTCGCCGCCTGGTGCACTAGCGCGCGCTTTTCCCCGAGCGGAAAGGCGCCGAAACCGTAGCGCTCTGCTGTTTAATCCTCTATCATCTTCCTTAATCAGGCCGCAAAGAACGGCCCGGACACGAGAAGAGCAGGCTTATGGAAACGGAAACCCTTGCGCTGGCGCAGGAGATTGATTTCTCCATGTGGGCGCTTTTCGCGCGTGCGACCCTGACGGTGAAACTGGTGATGCTGATGCTGCTCATCGCCTCGTTCTGGTCGTGGTCGATCATCATCCAGAAATTCACCAGCTATCGCGCCGCCCGGCGCGAGGCGGCGGCCTTTGACCGGGCCTTCTGGTCGGGCAACCCGCTGGACGAGCTGTTCGAGCAGATCGGCGCCGACCCGGATGGCCGGTCTGAACGGGTCTTTGCCAGCGGAATGGTCGAATGGCGGCGGTCGCACCGCACGGATGGCGGGCTGATCCCGGGCGCCACCTCGCGGATCGACCGCAGCATGGATGTCGCCATCGCGAAAGAGGCCGAGAGCCTGCAGAAGGGCCTGCCGGTGCTGGCCACGGTCGGTTCGACCGCGCCCTTCGTCGGGCTCTTTGGCACGGTCTGGGGCATCATGCATGCCTTCATCGAGATCGCGGCGCAGCAGAACACCAACCTCGCCGTCGTGGCGCCCGGCATCGCCGAGGCGCTGCTGGCGACCGGCCTGGGCCTGCTGGCCGCCATCCCGGCGGTGATCTTCTACAACAAGTTCTCGGCCGATTCGGACCGCATCATCTCGGGCTACGAGGCCTTTGCCGACGAATTCTCCACCCTCCTGTCGCGCCAGCTGGACGCCTGAGCGATGGGGGCGGGTGTCATGAAATCAGGCGGGGGCGGCGGCAACCGCCGGCGCCGTCGCAGGGCCAGCCGGGGCGGGCAGCCCATGTCCGAGATCAACGTCACGCCCTTTGTCGACGTCATGCTGGTGCTGCTGATCATCTTCATGGTCGCAGCCCCGCTGCTGACCGTCGGCGTGCCGGTCGAGCTGCCGCGCACTGCCGCAACCGCGCTGCCGTCGGAACCCGAAGAGCCGCTGACCGTGACCATCACGGCCGAGGGCATCGTGCTGATCCAGACCACCGAGACGCCCGTCGACCAGTTGGTCTCGCGCCTGCGCGGCATCGCGGCCGAGCGCAGCAGCGACCGGGTCTACCTGCGCGCCGACGGGGCGATTCCTTACGAGCTGGTCGTGCAGGTCATGGGCGCGCTGAACGCGGGCGGCTTTTCGAACATCGGTCTCGTGACCGACATCGGGGGCCCGACGCTGGACGGGTCGGACGGCTGAGGCTGCCATGCACGCGGGTCATTATATCTCGGGCGCGGGGCACCTCGCGCTGATCGGATGGGCGCTTTTCGGCGGGATGTTCCTGCCCGAAGAGCTGCCCGCGCCGGTGACGGAGGTGTCGATGATCTCGCCCGAGGACTTCGCGGCGCTGACCCAGGGCGTGGATGCGCCGGCGATCGCGCCCGAGATCGTCGAGCCCGAGGCGCCGGCCACCGAGCCGGAGGCCGACCCGACCCCGCCCACGCCCGAACCCGAGGCGCGCCCCGAGCCCACGCCGCAGCCGGTCGAGACGCCCGCGCCCGAGGCGCCGGATGCGCCGCCGCAGGTCTTGCCCGAGCCGGTGCCGCCGGCCGTGGTGCAGGACACGCCGCCCGACCCGGCCCCGCAGCCCAGCGAGGACGTGGCCATCGTGCTGCCCGAGCGCACGCCGCGCCCGCAGCCGCGCCCGGCCGAGCGCGTGGCGCCCGAGCCCATCGTGCAGCCCGACCCGACGCCAGACACCGCGCCCGAGGTGCAGCCCGAGACCGCGCCCGAGGAGGCGCCCGAACTGCCGCAGCCCGAGCAGGACAGCGCCGCGCCCGAAGAAGCGACCACCGAGATCGTGACCGAGGCCGAGCAGCCCTCGGGCGCGCCGGAACGTTCGTCTCGTCCGCGCACCCGGCCCGAACGGACCGCCGCCGCGCCCGAGACACCGGCCCCGACACCGACACCAACGCCTGCGCCCACGCGCGAGACGCCGCCCGAGCCCGCCGCGGACCCTCTGGCCGCCGCGCTGGCCGAGGCCTCCAGCGGCAACGGCACCGGCGAGACCGAGCGCGTCGCCGCCGGCCCGCCGCTCAGCCGTGGCGAAAGGGAGGCGCTGCGCCTGGCCGTGCAGGCCTGCTGGGTGGTGGACGTGGGCAGCCAGGCGGCCAACGTGACGGTCGTGGTGGGCATGAACATGAACCGCGACGGCACGGTCGCCGGCGACATCCGGCTGCTGAGTTCCGAGGGCGGCGACCAGGCGGCGGTGCAGACCGCCTTCCAGGCCGCGCGCCGGGCGGTGCTGCGCTGCCAGCAGGGCGGCTACGACCTGCCGGCCGACAAGTATGACCAGTGGCGCGAGATCGAGATGACCTTCAACCCCGAGAGCATGAGGCTGAGATGATGGAACGACGATGTTTTCCCGGCTTCGTTTCCGGTACCCTCATCGCGCCGAAGGCGCGTCGCCTCATCGCGCCAAAGGCGTGTCGCCTCATCGCGCCAAAGGCGTGTCGCCTCATCGCGCCAAAGGCGTGTCGCCACATCGCGCCAAAGGCGCGTCGCCACATCGCGCCTGATGGCGCGCCCCGGACCTCAAGGATGGGATCCAGCCCTATGTTGACCAGACTTCTGACCACTGTCCTTTTCGCCCTGATCGCCGCGCTGATGCTGGCCGCCCCGGCCCGCGCCCAATCCGGCCCGCTGCGGATCGAGATCACCGAGGGCGTGATCGAACCGCTGCCCTTTGCCGTGCCCGATTTCGTCCCCGAAGGCGGGACGGACGCGGCGAGCTGGGGCGCACGGCTGGCGCGGGTGGTGTCCGAGGACCTCGTCGGCACGGGCCTCTTCCGCGAACTGCCGTCCAGCGCCTATATCAGCGGCATCACCTCCTTCAGCAGCCCCGTGCAATTTGCCGACTGGAAGGCGATCAACGCCCAGGCGCTGATCACCGGGGCCGTCACCGTGCAGGGCAACCAGCTGGTGGTGAAGTTCCGCATCTACGATGTCTTCGCCGGGACCGAGCTGGGCTCGGGCCTGCAATTCGTCGGCACCACGGACGGCTGGCGGCGCATGGCGCACAAGGTGGCCGACCAGGTCTATGCCCGCATCACCGGCGAGGGCGGCTATTTTGACAGCCGCGTGGTGTTCGTCAGCGAAACCGGGCCCAAGGACGACCGCAAGAAACGCCTCGCCATCATGGATTACGACGGCGAGAACGTGCAGTACCTGACCGACAGTTCGTCGATCGTGCTGGCGCCGCGGTTCTCGCCCACCGGCGACCGGGTGCTTTACACCTCGTACGAGACCGGCTTTCCGCGCATCTACGTGCTCGACGTGGGCTCGGTGCAGCGGAGGGTGCTGGAAAGTGGCCAGGGCACGATGAGCTTTGCGCCGCGCTTTTCGCCCGACGGGCAGACGGTGCTGTTCTCGCTGACCACGGGCAACAACACCGACATCTACGCCATGTCCGTCTCGGGCGGGGGCATGACGCGCCTCACCTCGGCCCCGTCGATCGAGACCGCGCCCAGCTTTTCGCCCGACGGCTCGCGCATCGTCTTCGAAAGCGACCGGTCGGGGACGCAGCAGCTGTATATCATGCCCGTCTCGGGTGGAGAGCCGCAGCGCATCAGCTTTGGCCAGGGCCGCTATGGAACGCCCGTGTGGTCCCCGCGCGGGGACATGATCGCGTTCACCAAGCAGGCGCAGGGCCGGTTCCATATCGGCGTGATGCGCACCGATGGTTCGGAAGAGCGGCTGCTGACCGCCTCCTTCCTCGACGAGGGCCCGACCTGGGCACCGAACGGCCGCGTCATCATGTTCACCCGCGAGACGCAGGGCGCGAACGGCGCGGCCAGTTTGTATTCGGTGGATATCTCGGGGCGGAACCTCAAGCGGGTGCGCACGCCCAGCGGGGCCTCGGACCCCAGCTGGGGGCCTTTGCAGAACTGATCAGAAAAGGGCGGGGAAGACTCCGCCCGTTTCGTTTGACGGCTGCGGGCGATCCAGCTGGTCCCTGCCGCGCCAAGATCACGGGAGTGGACAGGCGCGGGGCCATGTGGTCGAACGGCTTGAACCTCACGGGACCGGGACAATGGCGCGGATCGCAATTCTGGGGAATACGGCGGGCGGCAAGTCCACCCTAGCCCGGCACCTGGCCAAGGTCCGCGATCTGCCGCATGTCGAGATCGACGACCTCTATTGGCGGCCCGACTGGACCGTCGCGCCGCAGGATCTTTACCAAAGGGATCATGACGCCGCCCTCGCCGGGCCCGAATGGATCATCGACGGCGGAGGAGACCTGCCGTCGATCCGCAAGCGGGCGCAGCGCGCGACCGACCTGATCTTGCTGGATCTCCCGCTCTGGGTCCATTTCTGGCGCGCGGCCGAGCGGCAGATGGCCTGGGCCAACGGCACGCTCGAGCATCCGCCCGGTGGCGGGCAGGACGTGCCGCCGACGGGGCGGCTGTTCGAGATAATGTGGGACATGGACCGGGAGTGGATGCCGATCCTGCGCGATCTTTGCGACGCGCAGGAGGCGCGCGGCAAGGCCGTGGTGCGGCTGACATCGCTGGACGCTCTCGACAAGTTCTATCGCGACGCCTAGCGGCGCATGGTGCAGCCTTGGCCCTTTATGCGCGACCGCCCCACGCCCGGGATCCCGGGCGGGCGCTGCTCAGATCGCCGTCGAATGCCCCGCCTTGGACAGGTCGTAGGCGTCGAACTCGCGCGCGATCATGCGGGCGAGGGGGCGCGCCTCGTCGGGGATTTCGAGGCCGAGGCCGGTCAGCCGCACCGCCTCTCCAAACCGGCCGGCGATGTCGCAGAAGACCTGCTCGACGCATGCCGAGCTGACGCCCGTCTCGGCCATCAGCCGCGCCCGGTCGATGGCGAAATCGCACATCAGCATCTCGATGGCCCGGCCGCGCCAGATGTCCTCGGCCGTGAAGGCATGGCCGCGCGCGGTGGAAAACTGCCCTTCGCGGATCGCCTTCTGATGCGCCGAGGTGGCGGGCGCGTTCTGCGCGTAGCCCTGCGGGAAGCGCGAGATCGACGAGGCGCCGACGCCGATCAGCACCTCGGCCGTGTCGTCGGTGTAGCCCTGGAAGTTGCGCCGCAGCGTGCCGGCCCTGGCCGCCTGCGCCATGCTGTCCGAGGGGAGGGCGAAATGGTCGATGCCGATCTCGTCATAGCCGTCCCAGGCGAAAAGCTTGCGCGCGGTCTCGAACAGCTCGAGCCGTTCCTCGGGCGTCGGCAGCGCGTCCGACGGGATCATCTGCTGCCGCTTGGCCATCCACGGCACATGCGCATAGCCATAGAGGGCCACGCGGTCGGGCGACAGCGACAGCAGCTGCTGCACGCTTTCGGTGAGCCGGGCCTGGTCCTGGTGCGGCAGGCCAAAGAGGATGTCGGCGTTGAGGCTGGCGATGCCGCGCGCGCGGATCATGTCCACCGCGTCGCGGGTGATCTCGTAGCCCTGGATGCGGCCGATGACCTCCTGGATCTTCGGGTCGAAATCCTGCACCCCGATCGAGGCGCGGGTCATCCCCGCCTCGGCCAGCGCGTCAAGCCGCTTTGGGTCGATCTCGTTCGGGTCGATCTCGACCGAGAACTCTCCGCCCTCGGCCAGCGGCGCCACGTCGAAGATCGCCGCCGCCAGCTCGCGCATCATGTCCGGCTGCAACAGCGTCGGCGTGCCGCCGCCCCAGTGCAGCCGGCTCAGCGTCACGCCCCCGGGCAGGGTGCGTGCCAGCATGCGCAATTCGGCCCGAAGCACCTCGAGATAGGCGGCGACGGGCGAATCGGTTTTCGTGCCCTGCGTGCGGCAGGCACAGAACCAGCACAGCCTCCGGCAGAAGGGCACGTGCACGTAAAGAGAGATCCGGGCCCCCTGGGGCACGGCCTTGATCCAGCTTTCAAAGCGGTCCGGCCCGAAATCGGCGGCGAAGTGCGGCGCCGTCGGGTAGGAGGTGTAGCGTGGGACCTTCGCGTCAAAGAGTCCGAGCCGTGCGAGTTGTGTTCGTGTCTGCATGGGCTTAGATTTAACGGGACAGGATTGGAACACGCCTTGACCCAGATCAATCAGAAGACCGCCCCGAAGGTGAGTCATTCGGTAAGCCAGAACTGCGGAGACTGCCCGATCCGGCATCGGGCCGTCTGCGCTCGCTGCGAAACCGATGAACTCGCCCGGCTGGACGAGATCAAATACTACCGCAAGTTCGAGGCGGGCCAGACCGTGGTCTGGTCGGGCGATGCGATGGATTTCGTTGGCTCGGTCGTGTCGGGCATCGCCACGCTGACCCAGACGATGGAGGACGGCCGCACACAGATGGTCGGCCTGCTGCTGCCCAGCGATTTCGTCGGCCGCCCGGGGCGCGACGGGGCCGCCTATGACGTGGTGGCCACGACGGACCTGGTAATGTGCTGCTTCCGCAAGAAGCCGTTCGAGAACATGATGATCACCACGCCCCATATCGCGCAGCGCCTGCTCGAGATGACGCTGGACGAGCTCGACGCGGCGCGGGAATGGATGCTGGTTCTGGGCCGCAAGACGGCGCGGGAAAAGATCGCCTCGCTGCTGGCGATCATCGCCCGGCGCGACGCGACACTGCACAAGCGCGGCACCGGCGGCCCGCTGGAGTTCGACCTGCCGCTCACGCGCGAGGCGATGGCCGATTACCTGGGCCTGACGCTCGAGACGGTCAGCCGGCAGATCAACGCGCTGAAACGGGACGGGGTGATCGTGCTCGAGGGCAAGCGCCACTTTGCCATTCCCGACCTCGGCCGCCTGCTGGAAGAGGCGGGCGACGATGCCGATGGCGGCATGCTGAGCTGACACCGGCGGACAGGATTTCCGACACGGCCCCGGCGCATCCCGCTGGGGCCGTTTGTGTCTGTGCGGAAACTTATCCGAATGGCTATGTTTTTGCGTGACTCGGCGCGCGCGCCCTGTTACTTATCCATATGGATAACAATCTGAACGCCTTCTTTGCCGCCCTGTCGGACCCGACCCGCCGCGCGGTGATCGAGCGGCTGACCCAAGGCCCCGCGCCTGTGAGCGAATTGCACGGGGGCCATGACATGGCGCTGCCGTCTTTCCTCAAGCATCTCGGCAAGCTCGAGGCGGCGGGGCTGGTGCGCAGCGAAAAGACCGGCCGTGTCCGCACGGTCCACCTCGAAGCCGCGCCGCTGGCCGCGGCCGAGCATTGGCTGCACCGCCAGCACCGGCTGTGGGAAAGGCGGCTCGATCGTCTCACGGCGCTCGCCGAAACCCTTGAAAAGGAAAGTGACCATGCCCGATTTCAAGACCCTGACGCTTGACCGCAGCATCGCCTGCACGCCCGAGCGGCTGTTCCAGGTCATGACCGACCGCGACCTCCGCGCGGTCTGGAGCGCGCCGGATGACGACAGCGTCGTCATCATCGACGAGTTCGACTGCCGCCCCGGCGGGCGCGAGGTCACCCGCTGCGGGCCCAAGGAGGCGCCGGAGTTCGGCACCATCGGCCAGTTCCACGTGGTCAGCCCAGAGTTCCTGTGCTTTTCCGAAACGCTGATCATCGGGGGCGAGACGCTGTCGATCTCGCTCTGCTCACACGAGATTGCCGCCAGCGGCACCGGCTGCACCCTGCGCGCCACGCTGCAGATCACCAGCCTCGCCGGACCCGAGATGTTCGACGATTACGGCGCGGGCTGGGGCGCGGCGCTGGACAAGCTGGCCACGCTTGCGGGCGAGGCGGCGACCGCGTGAAAACGGCGCCCCCGCGCAAACGGGGGCGCCGCAAAAGGTCCGTCAATGGCGCTTAATGCGCCATGAAGATCGGCACCGGGCTCTTTTCAAGCATGTCGCGCGTCGCCCCGCCCAGCAGCGCCTCGCGGAAGCGGGAATGGCCGTAGCCGCCCATCACCAGCATCTCGGCATCGGTGTCGGTGGCCTGGCGCATCAGGATGTCCGAGACGCGCGGCATGGTCTTGGACAGCACGTCGATTTCCACCGTCACGCCATGGCGGGCGAGGAATTGCGACAGCTGGCCACCGGGGTCCGAGCGGTTGGGGCCATGCACCGGCGGGTCGACGATGATCACGTTCACGAGGTCGGCCCGCATCAGCATCGGCAGGGCGGCGCGCACGGTGCTCATCGCCTCGTTGCTTTCGTCCCAGCCGATCATGATCCGCTTGGGGTTGATGACGGGCGCATGGCCGTCCGGCATGACGAGGATCGGCGCGCGGCCCTCGAACAGGATCCCTTCGGCGATGCCTTCGCATTCCGCGCCGCGGTCCTTGCCATAGGGCATGGGCATCACGGTCACGTCGGCAAAGCGGGCCCGCATCCCGACCGAACGGCCGATGTCGGCCAACTGCGCCACGCCGGTGTCGATACCCCAGCGGGCCTCGGAATTGGCCATGCGCTTGCGCATCCTGTCCTCGAGCTCGGTCGCCTCGGCGGCGGCGCGGGTCACGGTTTCCTGCAGCACCATGGCATTGGCACCGGCGTAGTAATACCCGGTCTGGGTCCGGTCCACGCCGAGACAGAACAGGTCGAGATGGCCATCCATGGCGGTGGCCAGTGCCTCGGCCTGGGCCAGGGCCGTGTCGACCGGGGATCCGTCGGTCACGACGGTCAGGATTGATTTCATCATGGCTTTCGCCTCCCTTGCAGCGTCAAAATCGCGCATTTGGTGCATCGTCACCGAATCTTTGCGCCATTCCCTGATACTATCGGCAAAAAACACGGCTGCCTTGACGCGGGTCAAAAAGGGCAGGCCGGGACATTGACGCAGATCAAGGCATTTCGGGTCGCTGCAGCGCAGTAAACAGCCATGCGAACGTTCGGCTGGCAGTGCGATTCTGCCGGACCGAGGAACGAAGGGACGAAAAATGTCGAATATAATCAAGCTGATCGTGCTTGGTGCCATTACGCTTTTCGCGATGATGGGCATCAATTTCGCGCGCGATCTGGCGTACCAGGTCCACGCGGCCCTGGTCATGCTGATCGCGGGCGGTCTGTTTATCTGGACCCTGCGCAAGGTGGGAGAGCCGGTTCCGGCGAATCCGCACCCGCAGGACGAATACCTTGACGGCGTCGTGCGCGCCGGGGTGATCGCCACCGCGGGCTGGGGCGTCGTGGGCTTCCTGGCGGGGACGTTCATCGCGTTCCAGCTGGCTTTCCCGGTGCTCAACTTCGAATGGGCGCAGGGCTTTCTCAACTTTGGCCGGCTGCGGCCGCTGCACACCTCGGCGGTGATCTTTGCCTTTGGCGGCAACGCCCTGATCGCGTCCTCGTTCTACGTGGTCCAGCGCACCAGCGCCGCGCGGCTCTGGGGCGGCAACCTGGCGTGGTTCGTGTTCTGGGGCTACCAGATCGTCATCGTCCTCGCGGCCACCGGCTACCTGCTGGGCTCGACCCACGCCAAGGAATACGCCGAGCCGGAATGGTACGTCGACTGGTGGCTGACCATCGTCTGGCTTGCCTATCTCGCCGTGTTCCTCGGCACGATCATCAAGCGCAAGGAACCCCACATCTACGTGGCCAACTGGTTCTACCTGAGCTTCATCGTGACCGTCGCCATGCTGCACGTGTTCAACAACCTTGCCATCCCGGTGTCGATCTGGGGCTCGAAATCCGTTCAGGTCTTTTCGGGCGTGCAGGACGCGATGACGCAATGGTGGTACGGCCACAACGCCGTGGGCTTCTTCCTGACCGCCGGTTTCCTCGGGATGATGTACTACTTCGTTCCCAAGCAGGCGGAACGCCCGGTGTTCAGCTACAAGCTGTCGATCATCCACTTCTGGGCGCTGATCTTCCTGTATATCTGGGCCGGTCCGCACCACCTGCATTACACGGCACTGCCCGACTGGGCCTCGACCCTGGGCATGGTGTTCTCGATCATCCTGTGGATGCCGTCCTGGGGTGGCATGATCAACGGCCTGATGACGCTGTCGGGCGCCTGGGACAAGCTGCGCACCGATCCGATCATCCGCATGATGGTCATCGCCATCGGCTTCTACGGCATGTCCACCTTCGAAGGCCCGATGATGTCGATCCGCGCGGTCAACTCGCTGTCGCATTACACCGACTGGACCATCGGTCACGTCCATTCCGGCGCGCTTGGCTGGAACGGCATGATCACCTTCGGCGCGCTCTACTTCCTGACGCCGCGCCTGTGGAACCGCGAACGGCTCTATTCGCTCAGCCTCGTCAGCTGGCACTTCTGGCTCGCCACCATCGGCATCGTGCTTTACGCCGCGTCGATGTGGGTCACGGGCATCATGGAAGGCCTGATGTGGCGTGAAGTCGACGCCAACGGCTTCCTCGTGAACTCGTTCGCCGACACCGTGGCCGCCAAGTTCCCGATGTACGTGGTTCGTGCCCTCGGTGGTGTGCTCTACGTCACGGGCGGGGTGATCATGTGCTACAACCTGTGGATGACCGTCCGCCGCAGCCCGGCCGTCGAGGCCTCTGCCGCCGCCGCTCACGCCACGCCGGCCGAATAAGGAGGGCCGTGACAAATGGGTATTCTCGACAAACACAAGATCCTCGAGACCAACGCGACTCTCCTGCTGATCTTCAGCTTCCTGGTCGTGACCATCGGCGGGCTGGTGCAGATCGTGCCGCTCTTCTACCTCGAGAATACGATCGAGGACGTGGAGGGGATGCGTCCCTACACCCCGCTTGAGCTGGCAGGGCGCGAAATCTACCTGCGCGAGGGCTGCTATGTCTGCCACAGCCAGATGATCCGCCCCATGCGGGACGAGGTCGAACGCTATGGCCATTACTCGCTGGCCGCGGAGTCGAAGTACGACCACCCATTCCAGTGGGGCTCCAAGCGGACCGGGCCGGACCTGGCCCGGGTGGGCGGGCGCTATTCGGATGAATGGCACGTCGATCACCTGACCGATCCGCAATCGGTCGTGCCGGAATCGGTCATGCCCAAGTACGGGTACCTGTCGAACCGGCTGCTGGAGGGCGAGCACATCGGCGACCTGATGCGCACCAATGCCTTCGTCGGCGTGCCATATTCCGAGGATATGCTGGCCTCGGCCAGTGCCGACTTCCTCGCCCAGGGCGACCCGGATTCGGCGGGCTACGACGACCTGCAGGAGCGGTACTCGGTGGCCTTCGGTGCGCCCGAGATCAACATCCGCAACTTCGACGGTCAGCCCGGTGTTTCCGAAATGGACGCCCTGGTGGCCTACCTGCAGATGCTGGGCACGCTGGTCGACTTCTCGACCTTCACGCCCGACGCAAGCCGGTAAGGGGGACGCGATATGGAAAACTATTCCCTGCTTCGCCAATTCGCGGACAGCTGGGCGCTGCTTGCCCTGTTCGTCTTCTTCATCGGCGTAATCGCCTGGGTTTTCCGGCCCGGCAGCACCAAGACCTACCGTGACGTGGCCGATATCCCGTTCCGTCACGACGACAAGCCGGCAGCGCAGGAGGCGCGGCAGCAATGAGCAAGCAACCGCAAAAGAAAGAGGTCGAGACGACCGGCCACTCCTGGGACGGGATCGAGGAATACAACAACCCGCTTCCGCGCTGGTGGCTGTATACCTTCTACCTCTGCATCATCTGGGGCATCGGCTACACCATCGCCTACCCGGCCTGGCCGGGGATCAAGGGCGCGACGGCCGGTGTGCTGGGCTGGTCCACGCGCCAGAACGTCGAACAGGCGCTGATCGACGCCGAGGCCGCGAATGCCGGAATCAACGAACAGCTCGTGGCGGCCGAGATCACCGCGATCCCGGGCGACCCGGCGCTGAACGAATATGCCGTGCGCGCCGGTGGCGCCGTGTTCCGCACCTGGTGCGCCCAGTGCCACGGGTCCGGTGCGGCCGGGGCCAAGGGCTACCCGAACCTGCTGGACAACGACTGGCTCTGGGGCGGTGACATGGAGTCGATCCATTACACCGTCAGCCACGGCATCCGGAAAGAGGACGACCCCGACGCCCGCTATTCGCAGATGCCCGCCTTTGGCCGAGACGAATTGCTCGAGGATGCGCAGATCGAGCAGGTGGTGAATTTCGTCATGTCTCTGACCGGCACGCCGAACGACAGCGCGATGGTGGCCGAGGGCGAGACGGTGTACCTCGACAACTGCGCGGCCTGCCACGGCGAGGACGGCGGCGGTGACCGGACGCAGGGCGCGCCCGCGCTGAACGACGCGATCTGGCTTTACGGCGGCGACTACGCCTCGCTGATGGAGACGGTGAACAACGCCCGTTTCGGCGTGATGCCCCCCTGGAACGGCCGCCTGAGCGAGGCCGAGATCCGCGCGGTTTCGGCCTATGTCCACCAGCTGGGCGGCGGCGAGGCCCCGGTGACCGAGTAACGCGCGATCCCGAATCGGCACAGCAAGCGGCGGGTCTTACGGCTCGCCGTTTCGCGTTTGGGTGGTCGGATCGCCTGCCTGATGCGATGCTCGCCGCCGATCGTCCGCAGTCTGGCCGCATCCCGAGTCTGCCTTTTCACACAGGGCCTTGGCGGCAGAGTCGGCGCAGCGAAAGGGCCGGCCGGGCCGTAGCGCAAAAGTTTACGTTAGGTCAATTGCCGCCGCTCTGTCATGCTTGGCCTGCGCCGGGGGGACGCACATCGGCAAGCTGACTGCGCAAGGGATGCCCGCCCCGTTTTGGCGTGTATGTGTTTCACAGGAGCAAGCCATGCCATCCATGCATATCGTCGATGCAAGCCCCAATCCCTACACCTCGGTGACCCGGGAATTGACGCAGGCCTTCGCACAGGAGGCAGAGGCGCTTGATCCCGCGCTTTCGGTCACCCGGCGCGACCTCGGGACCAACCCGCCGCCACATCTTGATATCGGCACCATCGGCGCCTTCTTCACGCCGCCGGATCAGCTCACCCCGGACCAGGTGCAGATGTCGGCCCTGTCGATGGACCTGATCGGCGAATTCCTTGGCGCCGACCTCGTGGTTTTCGGCGTGCCGATGCACAATTTCGGCATGCCCTCGGGCTTCAAGGCCTATGTCGACCATGTCGTGCGCCCCGGCCTGACCTTCCAGCTGACCGAAACCGGCCCGCGCGGGCTGGTCGAGGACAAGCGGCTGATCGTCGTGACCGCGCGCGGGGGCTACTATGTCTCGGACGAGATGCGGGCGCTCGACAACCAGGAAAGCTATATCCGCGCGATCTTCGGGTTCATCGGGATCGACGACATCCTTTTCGTGAATTGCGAAGGCTGCGACATCGACCCCGAGGCGCGGCAGGCGGCGATCACCAGTTCAAAGACGCGGCTGTCCGAGGTCGCGCAGCAGCTCGCGGCCTGATCTGCTGCCCGTTGCACGGGTCTGCCCTTTGGTCACGCTTTCGTGCGGCTGCGACGGAACGGTTGCAGACGCGCGTTGGGTGAAAAAAGGAGATCGCAATGACCGACCACACCGACGACCACGACCTTGGTTTTGCCCATGACCTGCCGCGCCTCCTGGGCCGCCGGCGCCTGCTGGCCCTGGGCGGCGCGGCACTGGTGATGACGCCCGGGATGGCCTCGGCCGCCTGCGTCGCCACCCCGCGCGAGACCGCCGGGCCGTTCCCCGCCGATGGCACCAACCGCCTGCGCGGCGCGAGCGACGTGGTGAACGTGCTGACGCAAGAGGGCGTGATCCGCCGTGACCTGCGCCCCAGTTTCAACGGCCTCGCACCGGTCGCCGCGGGCACGCGGCTTGACCTGCGCATGACGCTGGTTTCGGTAGGGGATGTCTGCACCCCTCTGGCTGGCCGCGCGGTCTATGCCTGGCATTGCGACGGGGTGGGGCGCTATTCGCTCTACGACGATCCCGACCGCAACTACCTGCGCGGGGTGGGGATTTCCGATGCCGAGGGGAACGTCGATTTCACCACGATCTTCCCCGGCTGCTACCCGTCGCGCTGGCCGCATATCCATTTCGAGGTGTGGGACAGCGCCGAAGAGGCCGTCTCGGGCCGCGCCGCGCGGCTGACGTCCCAGTTGGCCCTGCCCGAAGCGCAATCCGCCGCCGTCTATGCCGCCGACACCGACGCCTATGCCGGGGCGACGCGGAACCTCGCGCGGAACGATTTCGACCGCGACGGCATCTTCCGCGACAACAGCGCGGCCGAGAAGGCCCAGCAGATGGTGGCGCTGACCGGCGATCCGGCCGCGGGCTACAGCGGCACGGTGACGGTCGGCCTGGCCTGAGAAAATAATGCGCGCGGCCACCGGAAATTGACCCAGATCAAGGAGAATCATCCGCGCGGGGCGCAAAGTGAGATCACCTTGTACGGGTCAATCCTGCAAGCGGCGCCGATGCCTCGTCCTGTTCGCGCGTTTCCTGGGGCATCGGCGCCAAATCACTTTCCCCGACCATGATGGCGATCTTCCGGCAGCCCAAGGGGCTGGCCGGTGTGCCCGGCCCAGCGTCCACCGCGCCATGGCCAACGGGTCGTCGCACGGCCGCTGATGCGGGCATGGGGCAGGTAGACCTCGGGCTCCATCATTTGCGCATCCGCCGGATCTCGTCGGGAAGGCGCCGGTCCTCATGCCAGTAGGCGGGGGCGTTCCAGCGGTCGTTGCGGGTGGCGATGCGGAAGCTGCGGCCAAATATTCCTAACATGTCGTGTTCCTTTCGTGGCTGATGGGATCACCATGCGCGCGGATGGGCGTTCATGCGACTCTGGAATTCTGAGCCTATGTAAGCTAGGCTTAACTCATGGACTGGTCTGCCTTCCCCCCGCTTTCCGCCCTGCGCGCCTTTTCCGCCTATGCCGCGACCGGCTCGGTGGCCAAGGCGGGGGCGGCGCTGAACGTCAGCCACGCGGCGATCTCGCAGCAGATGCGCAACCTCGAGGATCACATGGGCCTGGCCCTGCTGGATCGCAGTGGCCGGATGCTGCGCCTGACCGACGAAGGGGCGGAACTGGCGCTGGCCTGCGAGGACGGCTTTGGCGCCATTTCGCGCGCGGTCGAAAGCCTGACCGGGCGCGGCGCGGACCGACCGCTGCAGATCTCGGCCACGCCCAGTTTCGCGGCCAACTGGCTGATGCCGCGCCTGGCCGAGTTCCGCGCCCTGCATCCGGGCGTCAGCCTGATGATCGACCCCACGGCCGAGGTCAAACCCCTGACCCCCGGCGGCATCGACCTGGCGCTGCGCTACGGCAACGGAGATTGGCCGGGGCTCGACGCGCAGCTCATCGTCCGCTCGCCCATCGTGGTGGTGGCCGCGCCGGGCCTGGTCGGGGACCGGCAGATCGACGGGCCAGAGGACCTGCGCAGCTTCCACTGGCTGCAAGAGCTGGGCACCAACGAGGCCACCGCCTGGCTCGCCGGCCACGGGGTTGAACATGACCGCTCGCAGGGGATGACCGCACTGCCCGGCAACCTGATGCTCGAGGCGGCTCGGATGGGGCAGGGGGTCGCCATCACCGCCCGGGTCTTTGCCGAGGCCGACGTGGCGGCGGGTCGGCTGATCGAGCTGTTCCACGACATCCAGCGCAAGGGCTATTTTGCCGTGACGCGCCCCGGGGTGCAGCGCCCGACCCTGCGCGCCTTCCTGCGCTGGCTCCGGCGCCATGCCGAGGCTGACGATGACGTCGGTTAACCAAGATTAACGTGTATTGCGTTGCAAAAACACAATTCATGCGGGAATTTCGACAGTTTTTCGAGAATTTGCCAAGTTTGTGCCGCATATTCCGAGATATTGTTGCGTATCTGTGAACAGTTTTCGGTAGTCAGTTTCATGGTACAGTTCACCTTTTCCCGTTACACGGTCTCGCCGCGGAGGGCGGGACTGCCCACGGATGTCGGCGCATCCGGCATTTACATGGGCCCCGCGGCGCCCGAGGGCGTCATGGTGCTCGAAGAGCCCCGGTTCCCCTACGACGATGACAGGCCGGCCGCGGACTGCGCCTGGATCCTGCGCGATGACCGGGCCGGCTGCACCCTGCGCGCGGCCCAGTTCACCGTGCAACAGGGCGGGCAGTGGTACAGGGTCCTTCTGTCCGACGCGCCGCTGCTGGGCGGCGCCGCCTATACCTGCCTGCACCGCGACCTGCGCCCCGGCCTGCGGCTGGCCGCGCCGCTGGCGCCGGCCTATGCCGGCCTGCCCAGCCTGGCCGAGGATTGCCAGGTCGAGACCGAGCAGGGCTTTCGCCCGGTCGGCGCCCTGCGCCCGGGCATGCGCCTGGTCACCCGGGACGGCCCGCCCGAGCCGCTGCGCTGGATCGGCCGGGCCGACATGTCCGGCACCGGCGGCCAGGCGCCCATGCGCCTTGCCACGGCAGCCCCGGGCGCCCGCCAAAGGATGCACCTGGGCCCGGCCCATGGCGTGCTGGTCGGCGGTCCCGCGCCGCGGATCCTGTTTGATGAACCCGAGGTGCTGTTACCCGCGCGTTTCCTGCCGGCCCCGGTCGCCCGGCAGGTGCCGACGCGGCGGGTGGCTTATCACCAGCTGATGTTCGACCGTCACGTCCTCGTGAACTGCGGCGGCATCTGGGTCGAAAGCTTCTACCCGGGCGGCGCCAGCCTTGCGGCATTGGGCCAGGCGGCCCGCACGCAGATCGCCCATGTCTTTCCGGCGTTGGCTAATGGCGAACGGCCCTATGGCGACGTGGTCCGCCACACCCTGACCGAGGAGGACGCGCGCCTGCTGGTCGAGATGGACACTGGCGGGCCCACGCCGGTCAAGGCCGGGCCGCAAGGCCCCCTGCGACAAGCTGCCTAGGGCAAACCTGCCGCTCAGATACAGATTTTGACATGAATCAATGTTACGGGTTGGGGGGACTGACAGAAGAGGCTCAGCACAGCCAACAGGCAGGACTGATTCACCGTGGCAGATTCTTCCCAACCCGAAAGCCTTTACGCCAAGCGGGAACCGATCTTTCCGCGTCGCGTCTCCGGGCCGTTCCGCAATCTGAAATGGGTCATCATGATCCTGACGCTGGGGGTCTACTACCTTGCGCCCTGGATCCGCTGGGACCGGGGGCCGGAACTGCCTGACCAGGCGATCCTGGTGGATCTCGCCAACCGCCGCTTTTATTTCTTCTGGATCGAGATCTGGCCGCATGAATTCTACTTCATTGCCGGCCTGCTGATCATGGCGGGGCTGGGCCTGTTCCTGTTCACCTCGGCGCTGGGGCGGGTCTGGTGCGGCTATACCTGCCCGCAGACGGTCTGGACCGACCTGTTCATCCTGGTCGAGCGCTGGGTCGAAGGCGACCGCAACGCCCGCATCCGCCTGCACCGGCAGAAGAAACTCGATGTCCGCAAGGCGCGGCTGCGGGTGACCAAATGGGCGCTGTGGTTCCTGATCGGGCTGGCCACCGGCGGCGCTTGGGTGTTCTACTTTGCCGATGCGCCGACGCTGCTGCGGGACCTGGTGACCGGCCAGGCGCACCCGGTGGCCTACACCACCATGCTTGTGCTGACGCTCACCACCTTCGTCTTCGGCGGCTTCGCGCGCGAACAGATCTGCATCTATGCCTGCCCCTGGCCGCGTATCCAGGCCGCCATGATGGACGAGGATACGCTGGTCGTCGGCTACCGCTACTGGCGGGGTGAGCCGCGCGGCAAGGGCAATGTGCGCAAGACGGGCCAGGAACAGGCCCTCGCGGCCGAAGCCGCCAGCCAGGCCGGTGGCGTGATCGAGGGCAAGGCCTACCCGGCCCCGAAACCCGGCGCGCCCCTTGCGCCCCAGCCGGTGGCCGAAGAGCATGGCGACTGCATCGACTGCATGGCCTGCGTCAACGTCTGCCCCATGGGCATCGACATCCGCAACGGCCAGCAGCTGGAATGCATCACCTGCGGGCTGTGCATCGACGCCTGCGACGACGTCATGGCCAAGATCGGCAAGCCGCGGGGCCTGATCGACTACATGGCGCTGTCGGATGAAACGCGCGAACAGGCGGGCCATACGCCCCGCTCGGTCTGGAAGCACATCTTCCGCCCGCGCACGATCCTTTACACCGCGCTCTGGTCCATCGTCGGGCTTGGGCTGGTCTTCGCGCTGTTCATCCGGTCCGACATCGACCTGACCGTCGCCCCGGTGCGCAACCCGACCTATGTCACGCTCGCCGACGGGTCGATCCGAAACACCTACGACGTGCGTCTGCGCAACATGCATGGCGAGGACCGCGAGTTCCGTGTTACCCTGTCCGGGGACCTGTCGCTGCGGGTCGAGCTCGAGGGCACGCCCTACGGTTCGGTCACCGTGCCCGCCGACACGATGAAGCTGCAGCGCGTCTACGTGGTGGCCCCGCCGGATTCGGACGCCGCCGCCTCGGAACGGACCGAGTTCCGCTTCTGGGCCGAGGATCTGAACTCGGGCGACCGCGCCTCCAAGGACACCGTCTTCAACGGGAGGGCCAACTGATGGCCGATATGCAGGAACCAAAGATCAAGGGCTGGCACGTGTTTGCCGGATTCGCCGCCGCCTTCGGCGTGATCATCACGGTCAACGTGGTGATGGCGACCAAGGCGATCGGCACCTTCCCGGGGCTCGAGGTCAAGAACAGCTATGTCGCCAGCCAGACCTTCGATGCCCGGCGCGAGGCGCAGCTGGCCCTCGGCTGGACCGCCAGGGCCGAGACGGACGGCAAGACCCTGCGCCTGTCGATGCGCGACGCCGCCGGCCAGCCGCTGCAGCCCGCCGCGCTGGCGGCGCAGCTGGGCCGCCCGACCGAGGTCAAGGATGACAGCTACCCGTCCTTCACCTTCGACGGCAGCGATTACGTGGCCCCGGTCGACCTTGGCCCGGGCTACTGGCACCTGCGCGTGAATGCGCGCGCCGCCGACGGCACCGCTTTCGAGCAGCGCCTGGACCTTTACATAGCCGGATAATCCCATGGCCACTGCCATCTCTGCCTGCCCGGCCTGCAACGCGGCCCCCGCCGCCGAGGACCTGGCCGAAGCCGCCCTTGCCTCGGCCCGGGACAGCGAGGTGCTGCTGTCCCTGCCGACGATCCATTGCGCCGCCTGCATCTCGGCGGTCGAGCAGGGGCTGCGCGCCCATCCCGGCGTGCGGGCCGCGCGGGTCAACCTGACCCGCAAACGCGCCACAATCGACACCGAGCCGGGCGTGACGCCGGAAGAGCTGCGCAGCCTGGTCGAAGGGCTGGGCTACGAGGCGCATGAGCTGGACGCCGCCAGCCTCGGCATGACCGAGACGGACCGCGCGGGACGGGGCATCCTGATGCGCCTTGCCGTCGCGGGCTTTGCCGCGATGAACGTCATGCTGCTCAGCATCGCGGTCTGGTCCGGCGCCGAGGGGCCGACCCGCGACATGTTCCACTGGATCTCTGCCGCGATCACCTTGCCGGCCATCGCTTTTTCCGCGCAGCCCTTTTTTGTCAACGCCTGGCACGCCCTGCGCGCCGGGCGGCTGAACATGGACGTGCCGATCTCGCTCGCCATCGGGCTGGCGGTCGTGACCTCCCTGTGGGAGACGATGCTGTCGGGCGAACACGCCTATTTCGACGCGGCCATCGCGCTGACCTTCTTCCTGCTGGCTGGCCGCTACCTTGACCACCGCACCCGGGCGCTGGCCCGGTCGGCGGCCGAGGAACTGACCGCGCTCGAAGTCCCCCGCGCCATGCGCTTTGTCGGCGGCGTGCCGACCGAGGTGCCCGTGGCCGCGCTGCGGGTTGGCGACCTGCTGCTGGTCCGCCCCGGCGCGCGGATGCCGGTCGATGGCGTCATCACCGAAGGTGCGTCCGAGCTCGACCGGTCCCTGCTGACCGGCGAAACGCTGCCCGTCGCCGCCGCGCCGGGGCTGAGCGTCAGCGCGGGCGAGGTGAACCTGACCGGCCCCTTGACCCTGCGCGCCACGGCCGTGGGCCGCGACACCTCGCTGCACCGCATGGCCGACTTGGTGGCCGTGGCCGAAAGCGGCCGGTCGAACTACACCTCGCTGGCGGATCGTGCGGCGAAACTCTACGCGCCCGGGGTGCATATCCTGTCGGCGCTCAGCTTCCTCGGCTGGTATCTCTGGTCGGGCGACATGCGCATCTCGCTGAACATCGCGGCGGCGGTGCTGATCATCACCTGCCCCTGCGCGCTGGGCCTCGCGGTGCCGGCCGTGACCACCGCCGCCTCGGGCAGGCTGTTCCGCAGGGGCATGCTGATCAAGCACGCCACGGCGCTGGAACGCCTGGCCGAGGTCGATACGGTCGTCTTCGACAAGACCGGCACGCTGACCGCCGGCACCCCGCTGGCGCTGGACGTGCAGGCGCACGGAGACGCCGCCCTGTCGGTCGCGCTGGCGCTGGCGACGGGCTCCTCGCACCCGCTGTCGCGGGCTCTGGTGGCGGCCGGGCAGGGCGCCACGCCTGCCGATGTGACCGGGATCACCGAGGTCCCTGGCCACGGCGTCGAGGGCCTCTGGCAAGGCCGCCGCGTGCGCCTTGGCCGCGCCGACTGGCTGGGCGCTGAGGCCTTGGGCGACACCACCGCCACCTGGCTCGACCTGGGCGACGGCGTGCCGCTGGACTACCGCTTCACCGACCGCCCCCGCCCTGGTGCCGCCGAGGCCGTCGCGGCCCTGCAAGCCGCCGGCCACCGCGTCATCCTGCTCTCGGGCGACACCGACGGCCCTGTCCGTGCGTTGGCCGAAGATCTCGGTATCGCCGATTGGTCCGCCCGCCAGACGCCGCAGGACAAGGCCGCGCGCATCGCCGCCCTGCGCGACACGGGCGCCAAGGTCCTGATGGTCGGCGACGGACTCAACGACACGGCGGCGCTGGCCGCGGCCCATGTCTCGATCTCGCCCGCCTCGGCGCTCGATGCCGCGCGCGTGGCCTCGGACATCGTGCTGCTCGGCGCGGATCTGTCGCCCATCGCATCGGCCATCACCACCGCCCGCACCGCCACCCGCCGCATCCGCGAGAACTTCCAGATCGCGACGCTTTACAACATCATCGCCGTGCCGCTCGCCGTCGCCGGCCTCGCCACGCCGCTGATTGCCGCGCTGGCCATGTCGTCCTCGTCGATCACGGTCTCCCTCAACGCACTTCGACTGGGGCGCGACGCATGAACATCCTCGCCTATCTCATCCCGATCTCGCTGATCCTTGGCGGGATCGGCTTGGCCTTCTTCGTCTTCACGGTGAAGACCCGGCAATACGACGACCCCGAGGGGGACGCGCAGCGTATCCTTTCCGGCGACTACGACGACCGCCCCAAGCCCTGAGCGAGGCAGGGGGCGCTGCCCCCGTCCGCCAAGGCGGACTCCCCCGAGGTATTTTTGAAACAATGAAGACAGGGGCGCCTGATCCCCTTCATTGTGCCCCTAAACTCCGGGGAGCGCGAGGGGCTGGCCCCTCGCATGGCTGGATGCCGCGCCTGCGGCGCGAGGGGCTGGCCCCTCGCATCCCTCACGCAGCCACCAGCCCCGGCCGTTGATCCAGCAGCCGGTCCGTGGCCATCGCCCCGATCCACATCGCAAACAGCGCGAGCCAGGCGGTCCCGGCAAAGAGTGATCCGCCCGAGACACCGGCCCCAATCGCACACCCCCCGGCCAGCATCCCGCCAAAGCCCATCAGCGCGGCCCCGGTCATGGCGCGGCGCATGTTGGCCTCGTTCTCGAAGCCCTGGAAGCGGAATTCCCGGGCCCAGAGCGCGGCGAGGAAGGCCCCCAGGAAGACCCCCGGCACCAGCCCGGTGTCGAAATCCAGTACCGAACTGCGGTCGAGGAAGAACATCAGCGTCTCGGCCGATGGCCCGGTGAAGGTCGCGCTTTCCACCTGCACCGGCTCGAAGGCCACCTGGCTCAGCGCGAAGGTCAGCACGTAGCCCACCGCCACCGCGAAGCCGACGCCCGAGGCAAAGACCAGCCGCGGCCAGCCGATCCGGTTGCGCTGCGCGATCCCCAGCGCCAGCACCGCCAGCCCCAGCCCGATCAGCAGGCCCAAGACCTTGGGCAGATGCGCGAACGCCAGCAGGTCGAGGTTCATGCCGCCTTCCGTCACC
The DNA here is from genome assembly GCF_019966535.1 of Mesobacterium pallidum. Taxonomy (GTDB): domain Bacteria; phylum Pseudomonadota; class Alphaproteobacteria; order Rhodobacterales; family Rhodobacteraceae; genus Mesobacterium; species Mesobacterium pallidum. Next base: position 59,098 of record NZ_JAIMID010000001.1, read on the forward strand.
CACAGCCCCGCCAGCTGCTGCCGCACAGGGCGCAGCCAGCCGCCAAGGCTCATCTGCGCGACAACGGCAAAGACCAGCCCCGAGACGACCGAGCGCAGGTTGCCGGTCGCCGCCAGCACCAGCAGCCGCCCCGAGCAGCCCCGCGCCATCACCATGCCTGCGCCGAAGAGCAGCCCGCCAATGATCGCCCCGGACCAGCTGCCCGGGATCGCCATGATCCGCGCATCCGTGCTGCGCATCAGGCCCAGCAGTTCGGCCCCCTGCACCCAGGCCACGGCGGTCGAGAAGGTCAGCAGCCAGACCGCCACCTTGTCACCCATCTGCCCGCGGGCGAATTCCACCGTCGCCGCGCGCAGGCAAAAGCGCGACCGTTGCGCCGCCACGCCGAAGATCAGCCCGGTGATCAGCCCGAAGAGCGCCGCCGTCAGGCTTTCCCCGATCGCTTCGGTCAGCCAGATGATGTCCATGGGGAGCCTCGCAAGAATTCAAGATTGCGCATGTATAAGGCCTGGGCCGCAAAGGGAGCCTTGATCTGGATCAGGCGGGCGATTTGTGCGTCGCGGCACAGAAATTCCTCTCGCCAGAGGCCCGTGCGCGGCGTAATGGATGCGCATGACACGTATCGTCTCCCTTGACTCCGCACGCGACCTGCCGCTCTGGCAGCGCCCGATGACGCTTCTCTTCGTCATGGCCGCCGCCATGCCGATCGCCTTTGCCACCTGGTCGGCGCTGCTGAACAACTTCGTCATCGAAGTGGCGCAGTTCGACGGCCATGACATCGGCTGGCTGCACACGGTGCGCGAGATCCCGGGCTTTCTGGCCATCGGGGTCATCGCCCTGTTGATCTTCGTGCGCGAGCAACTGCTGGGGCTGGTGTCCCTGGCGATGCTGGGGGCGGCGACGGCGATCACCGCCTGGTTCCCGAACCTCGGCGGGATCCTCGTGATCACCATGCTCAGCTCGATCGGCTTTCACTATTACGAGACGGTCAACCAGTCGCTGCAGCTGCAATGGCTGCCGAAAAAGGACGCCCCCCGCATACTCGGCCTGCTGCTGGCCACCGGATCGGCCGCGACACTGGTCAGCTACGGGCTGCTCGTCCTGCTGTGGGAGCCGCTGAACCTCAGCTACAACCTCGTCTACATGCTGTCGGGCGGTGCCACGCTGGCCATCGCGCTCTTCTGCATCCTGGCCTATCCGAACTTTGCCGCGCCGCATCCGCAGGTGCGCCGCATGGTGCTGCGCCGCCGTTACTGGCTTTATTACGCGCTGCAATTCATGTCGGGCGCGCGGCGGCAGATCTTTGTCGTCTTCGCCGGCTTCATGATGGTCGAACGCTTCGGCTTCGAGGTGCACGAGGTCACGGGCCTCTACCTCGTCAACCTCGTGATGAACATGGTCATCGCCCCGCTGCTGGGCCGCGCCGTCGGCCGGTACGGAGAGCGCCCGGCCCTCATCGTCGAATACACCGGCCTGATCGTGGTCTTCCTCGCCTATGGCGGCGTCTACTGGTTCGGCTGGGGCGTCGTCCTGGCGGCCGTGCTCTACGTCATCGACCACATGTTCTTTGCCCTGGCGCTGGCGCTCAAGACCTACTTCCAGAAGATCGCGGACCCTGGCGACATCGCCCCCACGGCGGCGGTCGCCTTCACGATCAACCACATCGCGGCGGTCTTCCTGCCGGCGGCTCTGGGCTATCTTTGGCTGGTCTCGCCCGGCGCGGTCTTCGGTCTTGCCGCGGGGATGGCGGGCATCTCGCTCTGCCTCGCACTGATGATCCCGCGCCACCCCGAACCGGGGCACGAAACGATCTTTGCCCGCTTCCTGCCGGCCCCGGCGGAGTAAGGTCAACCAGTCGGATGTTCCTGGTGGTGACCCTCGGGCTGCCTCCGGCGGGAGTATTTCGGGAAAAGTGAAAGCAGGGCGTCCCGATCCGCTCTTCATCTTGCCCCTAAACTCCGGGGAGTGTGAGGGGCTGGCCCCTCACTCCGACCCCAGCCAAGGGCGCGCTCCTAGCCGAACAGGTCCGACTGACCAGGCGCGCGGGGGGCTGCCATCCCGAGATGCGTCCAGCCTTTCTGCGCCAGCATCCGGCCGCGCGGCGTGCGGGCGATGAGGCCTTGTTGCAGCAGGTAGGGCTCCACCACCTCTTCGATGGCGTCGCGGCTTTCGGACAGGGCGGCGCTGATCGTCTCGATCCCGACCGGGCCACCGGCGTAGTTCTCGGCGATCAGCCGCAGGTAGCGGCGGTCGGCGCCGTCGAGGCCCAGACCGTCGACCCCGAGCCGGGTCAGCGCCATGTCGGCCAGCTCGCGCGTGACGACGCCATTGCCCTCGACCACCGCGAAATCGACCACCCGGCGCAGCAGGCGCCCGGCGATGCGCGGCGTCCCGCGGGAGCGGCGGGCGATCTCGCGCGCGCCATCGGGGTCGGCCCGCACGCCCAGCTTGGTGGCGTTGCGGGTGACGATCTGGTTCAGCTCTTCGATCTCGTAGAATTGCAGCCGGGTCGGGATGCCGAAACGGTCGCGCAGCGGCGTGGTCAGCAGGCCCAGCCGGGTCGTGGCGCCCACCAGGGTGAAGGGCTGCAACTCGATCCGCACGGTGCGGGCGGCCGGGCCTTCGCCGATCACGAGGTCGAGCTCGTAATCCTCCATCGCCGGGTACAGCACCTCTTCGATCGCCGGGTTCAGGCGGTGGATTTCGTCGATGAAAAGCACATCCCGCGATTCCAGATTGGTCAGGATCGCCGCGAGGTCCCCGGCCTTGGCCAGCACCGGCCCCGAAGTCATGCGGAAGTTCACGCCGAGCTCGCGCGAGATGATCTGCGCCAGCGTGGTCTTGCCCAGCCCCGGAGGCCCGTGGAACAGCGTGTGGTCCATCGCCTCGCCGCGCGACCGGGCCGACTGGATGAAGACGCGCAGGTTGGCGCGCGCCTCGGCCTGGCCGACGAAATCGTCGAGGGTCTGGGGTCGCAGGGCGCGGTCTCGGTCCTCGGGCAGAGGCTCGGGACGCAGGGTCGGGTCGGGCTGGTCCATGGCTTAACCCTTCGGCGCCAGCAGGCGCAGCGCGGCGCGGATCAGCGCGGGCGTCTCGGCCTCGGGCGTCTCGCTCGCCGCCTGGGCCACGGCCTGGGCCGCGTCCGACGGGCCGTAGCCGAGGTTCTGCAGCGCCGACAGCGCCTCGGATTGCGCGGCGGCCGAGGGGGAGGGCTTGGGCGCCGCGCGGCGTTTCGGGGCCGGGGCGGCGCCCTCTGGCTCCACCACCGCCTCGCCCGTGGCCTGGGCCAGCGTGCCGCCCAGGGCCATGATCCCCGGCGCCTTGTCCTTGAGGTCCAGCACGATGCGCTGCGCGGTCTTGGGCCCGATCCCCTTGGCCGCCTTGATCGCGGCCGCGTCCCCAAGCGTGATCGCCCGGCCGACGCCATCCGCGCCAAGCGCCCCGAGGATCGCGAGCGAGGCCTTGGCCCCGACGCCCTGCACCGACATCAGCAGGCGATGCCATTCCTTTTCCAGCAGGGTCTGGAAGCCGAAAAGCTGCAGCAGGTCCTCGCGTACCAAGAGGTCGGTGTACAGCGACACCGCCTCGCCCGGGCCGGGCAGGGCGGCCAGCGTCCGGTCGGTGCAATAGACCATGTAGCCGACGCCGCGCACGTCGATCAGCACGTGGTCGTCGCCGCGATGATCCAGCACGCCTGTCAGCTTGCCGATCATGCGCTGCGCGCCTCGCGCAGGCCGGGGGCGCGGTGGTAATGGGCATGGGTGATCGCAATGGCCAGCGCATCGGCCGCGTCGGGCCCGTTCAGCACCACGCCCGGCAGCTGCATCCTGACCATATGCGCCACCTGGTCCTTGTGCGCATGGCCCACGCCCACCACGGTCTTCTTGACCTTGTTGGGCGCGTATTCCCCGATCTCGAGCCCCGCCTGCGCCGGCACCAGCAGCGCCACCGCCCGGGCCTGGCCCAGCTTGAGCGTCGCCACCGCGTCCTTGTTGACGAAGGTCTGTTCCACCGCGGCCGTGTCGGGGGCGTAGCGGCGCACCACCTCGGCCAGTTGTTCGAACAGCGACAGCAGGCGCGGGGCCAGATCGCCGCTCGTGGTGTGCAGGATTCCGTTCGCGACATGGGTGAGTCGGCTGCCCGAGACGTCGATCACGCCCCAGCCGAGGTTCCGCAGCCCCGGATCGATCCCTAAAACACGCATCACCGCCCCTGCTCTTGTTGCTTTTTCGCTTCGGTAGCACGAAACGCGAACAAAGGCCATGTGAAAGCACGCGGCCAGATCGCGACATCGGCCTGTCCATCCGCGACATTTGGCGAAACCGACATACGATTTGCGACATTCCGGCCCGGATTCGCGACGCGTCTAACGCCCTGTTTTTGGTAAATTTTTCGCGAAGGCAGCTATGTTGCCATCGCATAGGGGGCATGCAAATTGGGCGGATTGCCAAAAATATCGGCGTTACATAAATGCCCGATATCCGAGCACAGACTCAACCCTTCAAACCTAGGAGACGAAGACATGGCATCGCTGGATACCTCTCGCGCGATTTATCGCACCGTTACTTTTACCGCCGCTTTCGGCGAGGCGCTTGCCTCGGTCTTCGGCACCCTGACCGCCTGGAACGACGCCCGCGTGACCCGCAAGGCGCTGTCGGCCCTGAGCGACCGGGAACTGGACGACATCGGTCTCGTCCGTGGCGACATCGAAGAGCTGGCACGCCGGGGCTGGTAAGCCCGTTCGGCCAAGCCGGGGCAAAAGGCACCGGCGCGAGCTCTCGGACCATTCAAGGCCGCGTTTCCGAAAGGAACGCGGTCTTTTTGCGTCGGCACCTCGGGCATGGCCGGGGCGGGACCGGGGGGTGCACAAGCGACAAGGCCGCGCCCCAACTGGAACGCGGCCTGTCTGACCAGACGAAAACTTGAGAGGAGACCGTTATGGGCGCGCCGTTCTGACGCGTCTTTTCACATACTCGAGAGCAGTTCGACCACGCGGACCGTGAGTGGGTCGGCCTGCATGATGAAGGAGCCAGCCTGTTCGACGAACGTGCCATCCGCCAGCGCATCGATGCGCTGCTGGTAGGGCTCGGTGCCCAGCTGCCACAGCAGGATCGACTTGAACAGCACAAAGCCCAGGATCGTCAGCGCGACGCCGCGAACGGGCATCTTGACGGATGATTTGGGCTCCATCGTGACGAGGCCGGTGGCCTTGTCAAGCTTCGCACGGACTCCGCGCGACTTCTTGTCGTGCTGTTTTTCAATCCGGCTCAGGCGTTTGCCGAAATTTGCCATGGACTGGTCCATGTCGCTCTCCGAGTTCGGCCCCCACCGAACAGTGACGGTGGTAAAGCTCGAATGTGGCAAATTTGGGGCGAACGCCGCAATTAACTCAAATTAACGACGACTTTAGGACTGTTTACGGAGAATAAGCGTCGTCCAGTCACCAATCTGTTCCTGGTGGTAAAGATTGGTTCCGACCTGTGCATAATGGTCGATGACCTCCTGCGCCTGGTCGTTGAGAATTCCGGACAGAATCGCGTAGCCGCCGGGGGCGAGCGCGCCGGACATGTCGGCGGCCAGGCCGATCAGCGGCGCCTTGAGGATGTTGGCGAAGACGAGGTCGTAGGGCGCGGCCTTGCGCAGTTCGGGGTGGCCAAAGCCGCCGGCCTCGAGGCAGCGCACCCGACCGGTCAGGTCATTGGCGGTCACGTTCGCCTCGGCCACCTCGACCGCGACCGGGTCGATGTCACTGGCCAGGATCTCGCCCTCCCAGATCCGGGCGGCGGCCATGGCCAGCACGGCGGTGCCGCAGCCGATGTCGACCACCGATTTGCCGACAAAGCCTTCGCCCGCCAGCCGGTCGAGCGCGCGCAGGCAGCCCAGCGTCGTGCCGTGATGCCCGGTGCCGAACGCCATCGCGGCCTCGATCAGCAGGGGCAAGGCATCGTCGGGCACCTGGTCCGCGTCATGGCTGCCGTAGACGAAAAAGCGGCCAGCCTGCACCGGCGACAGCTCGCGCCGGACCTTGGCGACCCAGTCGGTTTCGGGCAGTTCCGACACGACAAAGGGCTTGGCGCCAAAGGCGACGGCCAGAAGGGCCAGCCCGGCCTCGTCTGGTTTCTCGACGAAATAGCCGCCGACCTCCCACAGGCCCGAGCCGTCCTCGATCTCGAAGACGCCGACGCCCGTGGGTTCCGGGTCGAGCCGTTCCATCGCCTCGCCAAGCGCTTCGGCGGGGTCCTTGCCAGTGAGCGTGGTCAGGGCGGTGAATGTGGGCATGGGCGTGATCCTCAGGGTTTGGTTTCGCCTATGCGGCTGGGGGGCGGAAATCAAGCCGGGGTCGACATTCGGGGCGGTTTTGGGCACATCGGGCGCGTCCGAGACCGAGGTGCCCATGACCCCGAAAGAGATCGAAGCGTTGTTCACCCGCAACGATGGCCAGTACCTGTGTGCCCGTTGGGGGCGTCCGATCGCGCCGATCGTCTTTGGCGTGGACGATGGCACGCTGGGGATCGTCAAGGGCGCGCTCGAGGCGGTCGTGGCCCTGGCCGGGCACCAGCTGGCCGAGACGGACCCCGAGCTGGGCACCAACCTCATGGTCTTCTTCTTCCGCGACTGGGACGAGCTGACGGCGCTGCCCGACCTGGACCGGCTGGTGCCGGATCTCGGCCCGCTGGTGGCGCGGCTGAAAGCGCAGGACGCGGCGCAGTACCGGTTCTTCCGCTTCGACGCGGCCGGGGCGATCCAGGCGGCCTTTGTCTTCCTGCGGATGGATGCGGCCGCGCTGGCCCAGCCGGCCGAAGAGCTGGCGCTGGCGCAGGCGGTGCAGGTGATGCTGCTTTGGTCCGAGCAGGCCTTTGCCACGCGGTCCCCGCTGGCCCGGGCGCCCTCGGGTCACGTGATTCTGCGGCCCGAGATCGCGGGCGTGATCGCGGCGGCCTATGATCCGGTGATGTCGGCGGTGGCACAGGACCCCAGCCATGCGCTGCGGCTGTTCGCCCGGGTGACTGCGGGCGGAGCAGGGTAGGGCGACTGACCGATCAAGTCCGTAATGCAGGGGGAAGCAGCAAGTCACAGCGATGTGTTCTGTGGCTGGAACTTCTCTTTAGGACACGCCGTCAAGACGTTGCCCTGTGCGGAATCAAGCCCGAAGGGCGCCGCACATCGTCCTGCCGAAGGCATGCCTCCGGCAGGACGCCGCCCCCCCGGCACGGGGGTTTGGCTGAGCTTGGTACTTCGTTCCAATGTCTTTCGGATGTGGCCAGGATAAAGTGCCCCACACTATTGTCGGATCGCCGTACCGCGGCCCGGCGATGTGCGGCTTGCGCTCTTTGTCCAGGGAGGATGTTCTACGGGGGCCACGGCCCTCTGCGAGTCATCTGACCGGGGCAGCCGCCCCAATTACCCCGCCGTATCCCCCGACCGACGCAGCGCCAGCGCGCCGCGCACCTGTCCCGGCAGGATCGCGATGCATTTCGCATAGCGCGGGACCAGCCGCCCCGGCGCCTGCATCATCCGCCAGACCCATTCCAGCGCCAGCGCCCGCACCCAGGCCGGCGCCCTCTCCTGCGTGCCGGCCAGGAAATCCAGGCCCGCCCCGATGGACGCATAGCCGACGTTCGGCGTCATCCGCCGCCCGTTGGCCGCCAGCCGTTCCTGCTTGGGCGCGCCAAGTGCCAGGAAACACAGCGCCGCGCCCGAGGCGCCGACCTCGTGCAGCACATGGGTCGAGCCCTCGCTGTCCGGGTCGAATCCCATAGGCGGGGCGATGCAGGCGACGACATGCAGACCGGGCACCTCGGCCTCCATCCGCCGCGCGGCCGCTTCCAGCGCCGCCTCGGTGGACCCGAGCAGCGCCACCGGCAGCTGCATCCGTGCCGCGATCCGTGCCAGCGGCAGCACCATGTCCGAGCCGGGCACCAGCTCGACCGGGCGGCGCGCCATGCGCGACAGCCAGACGATGGGGTTGCCGTCGGCCACGACAAAGTCCTGCCGGGCATAGGCGTCGCGGAACGCGGAATCCGAGGCCAGCTTGACCAGGTGATCCAGGTTGATCGTCGCCAGCGCAAAGCCTTGGCCCATGGCCAGCTTGCGCTCGACCGCATCCTCGAGCGCGCGGCGCGTCGGGATGTTCACGGAAATGACCGTTTGTCCGAATCGGAATTCCACCGGCTCGACCCTCTTGAAACCAGCACGTGACGTTATCGCCGCTTCCCTCGCACGGGAAAGCGGCAGCACTATGGCGCCGCATCGAAAACGCCCTGTCAACGTGCCGGCGCCCACATATTGCCACAAATGCCTTATAACCTCTGCGTGCAGTCACATCACGAGTTCAGGGTCGTCTTTTCATGTCATTTCGCGCGCAAGCTAAGGGTCGGCTGCGCGTCGCCAGGGCTTTTTGTGCCCCGCGCGGCGGAGCCATGGCATGAGCGGCGTCGCCTTGATCGGCTGTGGATTCGTCGCCGATCTCTACATGTCCTCGCTCAGGACCTTTCCGGACATCGCGGTGCATTGCGCCTGGGACCGGGACGCCGCACGGCTCGCGGCCTTCTGCGCTCATTGGGGTGTCCCGCCCGCCGCGTCCGAGGCCGACCTGCACGACCGTCTGCCCAAGGGCGGGGTCGTGCTGAACCTCACCAACCCCGCGTCGCATTTCGCGGTGACGCAGGCGGCGCTGTCTGCCGGCCACCACGTCTATTCCGAGAAACCGCTGGCGATGGACGTTGCCGAGGCGAAGGCGCTTTGCGACCAGGCACAGGCGGCGGGCCTTGCCCTTGGCAGCGCACCCTGTTCCGCGCTGGGCGAGGCGGCGCAGCTGCTGGCCCGCGCCGTGCGCGACGGCACCGCCGGCACGCCCCGGCTGGTCTATGCCGAGCTTGACGACGGCTTCATCCCGCAGGCGCCCTACAAGGACTGGCGCAGCGACAGCGGCGCGCCCTGGCCGGCCGCCGACGAATTCGCCGTGGGCTGCACGCTGGAACACGCGGGCTATTACCTGACCTGGCTGATCGCCATGTTCGGCAGCGTTACGCGGGTCGTGGCCGCCTCGGCCGAGCTGTACCCCGACAAGGAGGGCGGCCCCTACGGCACGCCCGATTTCTCGGTCGGCACTCTGTTCTTCGAGGCCGGCCCCGTGGCGCGGCTGACCTGTTCCATCGCCGCGCCGCATGATCACCGCATCCGGGTGATCGGCGACGATGGCGTGCTCGAGGTGGCACAGGCCTGGGACAATGCCGCCCCCGTGCGCTACCGCAAGCGGCTGCGCATCCGGCGGCGGCTGCTGGAAAGCCCGCTGGCGCGGCGGATCAAGCCGCGCGGTGTCACGCACCCGAAGGTCGGCCGCTGGGGCGCGGCCTCGATGAACTTCGCCCTCGGCCCGGCCGAGATGCTGGAGGCGCTGGCGGCCGGACGTCCCAGCCGGATCGGCGCCGATTTCGCCCTGCACCTGACCGAGGTCACGCTGGCGATCCAGTCCGGCGCCGGCGACATCGCCATTGCCTCGCGCTGCGCCCCGATGGAGCCGATGCCATGGGCGTGACCCCGCTGAAACTGCTGGTGACCGGCGCGAACGGCTTTCTTGGCCGCCACGTGGTCGCCGCCGCCCGCACGCGCGGGCATACCGTGCGGCGGCTGGTCCGGTCCGGCGAAGGAGAGGTGAAATGCGACCTCTCGAAGGCCGGGGATCGCCTGCTGGCCGATGCACTGCTGGGCACCGATGCGGTCATCCACCTCGCCGCCGCCATGTCGGGCGACCCGGACGTGCAGGCCCGCGACACGCTCGCTGGAACCCGCGCGCTGCTCGACGCCGTGACCCGCGCGCGGGTGCGGCCGCACGTGGTGCTGGCGTCGTCGATCGCGGTCTATTCGTCCGATCCCAAGCTCTCTGGGCAAGAGATCACCGAGCGCAGCCCGATTGAGGCGGCCCCGCAGGCCCGCGACGCCTATGTCGCGGCCAAGCTTGCGCAAGAGGCGATGCTGGCCGAGGCGGGAGGCGGTTGCGTGCTGCGCATCGGAGCCATCTACGGGGCCGGGCACAGCTGGAACGCCCATGTGGGGATCGGCCTGGGCCCGGTGCTGCTGCGCATCGGGGACAAGGGCCAGATCCCGCTGACCTACGTGAAGAATGCCGCGCTCGCCGTGGTGCTGGCGGCCGAGCAGGGCGACGGCGTCATCAACATCGTCGACAGCGACCTGCCCGACCGGCGCCGGTTCGTCGCCGCCCATCGCGGCAGCGGCTGGCCCAGGGTGACGCTGCCGGTGCCCTTTGCCGCGATGGAGCGGTTGGGCGGCTTGCTCTCCCCGTGGAAGACCCGCCCCGGCCTGCTGCACCCGCCCATCCTGCGCGCCCGCATGATGCCGCTGCGCTATTCCAACGCCTGCGCCCGCGACCGGCTGGGCTGGGCACCGCGCGGGACTTTCGAGGAAAACCTCTGGGCCGCGCTGAAAGCCCCCGCAAAGGCCGCCCCATGACCGGCCGCATCGCCTACCTGACCGGCGAATACCCCCGCGCCACAGACACCTTCATCCAGCGCGAAGTCGCGGCCCTGCGCCGGCTGGGGTGGGAGGTCGAGACCTGCTCGATCCGCCGCACCGGGGCCGAGCACCTCGTCGGCCCCGAGCAGCGCGAAGAGGCCGCGCGGACTTTCCATGTGATCGAGGCGGCGAAATCCCCCGCCCGCACCCTGCGCGCGTTGGTCCGGGCGCTGAGGCGGCCGGGGCGGTTCTGGGCGGCGCTGAAACTGGCCGTGCGGACCTCTCCCGGAGGGGTGAAGCCGCTGTTTTACCAGCTCTTCTACCTGATCGAAGCGGTCGTGCTGGCCGATCACCTGGAGCGGCGCGGCGTGACCCATCTGCACAACCACATCGCCAAGGCCAGTTGCACCGTGGCGATGCTCTGCCACGCGGTCGGCGGGCCGCGCTACAGCTTCACCCTGCACGGGCCCGACATCTTCTTTGAACCGATCCGCTGGCGGCTGGACGAAAAGATCGCGCAGGCCAGTTTCGTGGCCTGCATCTCGGATTTCGCCCGCTCGCAGGGGATGTGTTTCGCCGCGCCCGCGCATTGGGACCGGATGCATGTCATCCATTGCGGGATCGAGCCGGAGCGCTTTGCGCGCCGCGACCACGACGGGCTGCACCTGCTCTTCGTCGGGCGGCTGGCGGGGGTCAAGGGGCTGCCGGTGCTCTTCGACGCCCTGCGTGGCCTCGACCTGCCCGGCCTGCGCGTGACGCTGGTCGGCGACGGGCCGGAACGCGCCGCTCTGGAATCCGCCGCCACCGGCCTGCCGGTCAGCTTCGTCGGCTACAAGGCGCAGTCCGAGGTGGCCGAGTTGCTGGCGACGTCCGACGCCCTCGTCCTGCCCAGCTTTGCCGAAGGCGTCCCGGTCGTTCTGATGGAGGCCATGGCCAGCGGCCTGCCGGTCGTCACCACGCGCATTGCCGGCGTGCCGGAACTGGTCGAAGATGGCATCTCGGGCCGGCTCGTCCCGCCCGGCGACGCAGACGCCCTGCGCGACGCGCTGCGCGACGTACTGTCCGACCCCGCACGCGCCCGCGACATGGGCGCGGCGGGTCAGGCACGCGTGCGGGCCGAGTTCACCTCGGACGGCGAAGCCGCACGGCTGTCGCAACTCCTCGAGGCGGCCGCCGGTGGCCCGCGCCCGCCGAAACGGCCAGACTTGTCATGAAGGTCGCACCCGAAACCGGGCGCGACCAGGTCGCCGCCGTCGTCATAGGGCGCAACGAAGGTGCCCGGCTGGAACGCTGCCTGACCTCGCTGCAGGGCGAGGCGGATCGCATCGTCTATGTCGACAGTGGCTCGACCGACCATTCCGTCGCCTTTGCCCGGCAGATCGGGGCCGAAGTGGTCGAACTCGACATGTCCCAACCCTTCACCGCCGCGCGCGCTCGGAACGCGGGGTTCGAGGCGCTGAAGCCCAACCTTCCCGACTGCGTCCAATTCGTCGACGGCGATTGCGGGGTCGAAAAAGGCTGGATCGCCAAGGGCATCGCCTTTCTCGAAACCCGCCCCGACGTCGGCATGGTGACCGGCTGGCGGCGCGAGATCGCGCCCGAGGCCAGCATCTACAACGCCATGGCGCAGCACGAATGGCACCGTCCGGCCGGGCAGATCACGGCCTGCGGTGGCGACATGCTGCTGCGGGCCGAGGCTTTCGACGCCCTGGGCGGCATGAACCCCCAGGTAATCGCCGCCGAGGATGACGAGCTCTGCGTGCGGCTGGCCAAGGCCGGATGGGTGCTGTGGCGCCTGCCCGAGCCAATGACCCTGCACGACGCGGCGATGACGCGGTTTTCCGAATGGTGGCGCCGCGCGGTGCGCACCGGGCACGGGTTCGCGCAGGTCGGCTGGCTGCACCCGGAGTACTTCGTCACCGAGCGCAAGCGCGCCTGGGTCTACGGCGCCGCGCTGCCGCTGCTGTTCCTCGTCGGGCTCGAGATCGAGCCGCTTGCCCTGCTGGCCGCGCTAGGCTGGGCCTGGAACTACTGGCGCTCGGCCGAGAGCCTCAAGCGCGAAGGCATGGGGCGCCAGCGCTGGCACCAGGCGCTGTTCCTCGTGCTGTCGAAACTTCCGAACGTGATCGGCATGCTGCGTTTCCATGCGCGGCGCCGGGCGGGGCGGGCGATGCGGATCATCGAATACAAGTGAGTGGGTCGAACATGGGTAACATCAGGGCAGGGATCATCGGCGCCGGGTACATCGCGACCTGGCACGCCGATGCGATCAGGCAGACGCCGGGCGTCGATCTGGCCGCGGTCTGCGACGTCTCGCGCGGCGCGGCCGAAGGGCTGGCGGCCGGGCGCGGGGCCGAGGTGTTCACCGATGTGGCCGAGATGCTGGCGTCGGGCAAGGTGGACGCCGTCCACATCCTGACCCCGCCGCACCTGCACAAGGCGCTGGCGGTGCAATGCCTCGAGGCCGGGGTGCATGTGCTGGTGGAAAAGCCCGTCGCGACCTCGGCCGCCGAGGTGGCCGAGATGCGCGCGGCGGCGGAAGAGGCGGGCAAGCTCTTTGCCGCCGGGCATAATTTCCTGGGCGTTCCCGCCTATGAGCGGCTGAAAGCGATGATGCTGGCCGGAGAGCTGGGCCGCATCAACTCGGCCGAGATCACCTGGGCCTTCCCTCTCGCGCCGCTGCGCTCCGGTCCCTACGGGTTGTGGCTTCTGCGCGAGACGAAGAACCTGCTGCTGGAACTCGGACCGCACCTGTTCGCTTTTGCGCAGGATCTCTTCGGCGAGATCGAGGTCCAGCACCTGACCCTCGGCAAGCCGGTCCAGTTGCCCGCCGCGGGCCAGCGCCCGCAGGCCTGGCGCGTGGTGGCGCGCGCCGGCGATGTGGACATCACCTTCAACCTGCAGATCGTGGAAAGCTTCGATGACCGCTCCGTCGTGCTGCGCGGCTCGGGCGGGATGGCGCGGCTGGATTACGCCGCCGATGCGCTGACGGTTAGCCGCGAGAACGCGTCGGACCTCGTGGTCAACCCGTTCCGGCGGCAGATGGCCGATGCGGGCCAGCACCTGCGCGAGGGGTTCGTGAATCTCGGGCGGCAGGTGAAAAGCCTCAACCGCAAGTCGCCCTATGGGCTCAGTTTTCTTGGCACCTTTGCGGCCTTCTACGACGGGGTGCGGACGGGCAGGCTGGACGCACGCTTCGACGGCGCCTCGGCCGAGGCGGTCATGCGTGCCATCGATGATGCGCTGGCGTTGGTGGGCGACGGCTGGGACGACCCGGTCCATAGGCCCACGCGGACGCCCGAACCCACGGCGCTGGTCATCGGCGGCACCGGCTTCATCGGCCGCGCCCTGACCCGCAAGCTGGTGGAACAGGGCCGTGACGTGCGCGTGCTCTCACGCGGATCGCACGGGCCCTTCGCCGATATCGCGGATCACGTGGAGGTCATGTCGGTCTCGCTCCGCGATGCCGAGGGGCTGCGTCGTGCGATGGAGGGGATCGAGGTGGTCTACGACCTGGCCAAGTCGCTCGACAAGACCTGGGAGGACTGCCTGCAAAACGACGTCGCCGTGACCGAACGCATCGCGCAGGCGGCGCTGGATGCGGGCGTGCAGCGGTTCGTCTACACCGGCACGATCGCCAGCTACGACATGTCGGACCCGTCGGTCATGATCACGGAATCCACCGGCTTTGCCGAGGACATGACCGACCGCAACCTCTACGCCCGCTCCAAGGCGGAATGCGAAAAGCGGCTGATGGTGATGCACCGCGACAAGGGTCTGCCGGTGGTCATCGCCCGGCCCGGCATCGTGGTCGGCCATGGCGGGCCGCTGCAGCACTGGGGGATCGGCCGCTGGCACGGCGCCAGTGCGGTGCGGATCTGGGGCAACGGGCACAACATCCTGCCTTTCGTGCTGATCGACGACGTGGCCGAGGCGCTGGTCACCATGGCCACGCACGAGAACGCCGTGGGCCAAAGCTTCAACCTGGTGGGCGCGCCGATGCTGACCGCGCGCGATTATTTCGACGCGATCCACCGCAGGCTTGGCGCGCGCATCCGCGTGGCGCCTGGCAACCTGACGGTGTTCTGGGCGGCCGACGCGGTCAAATCGCTGCTGAAAAAACATGCGCTGCGGCGGCACGGGGTCATCCGGCCCTCGCTCAAGGACTGGAAAAGCCGCGCGCACCTGTCGCCCTTCGACAATGCGCAGGCCCGGCAGGTGCTGGGCTGGCAGCCCGAGACCGACCGCGACGCCTTCCTGCGCGCGGCGGTGGACGAGGCGGGGCTGATCGGGTTCTGATCCGGGGCATCGGGGTGGCCGGGAACAATCGCCCCATCATTGCCGCTTTTGTTTACGCATTGTTGCCGGATTTCCGCGCGATACAGGGCGGACGTAAAGCTGAGCAGCCCTGGATGCGCGATCACAATGCGCGGCAGGGGGATTGAACGTGGGGCAACGGGTGTCACATCCTCGGGCAGGGTCCGGGGACGTCCGGGGTCCGGGGGTTAGGCCATGATGGAAAAGCACCAGGCATATCTGCGCAAACGCGCGCTGAGACGCGCCCAGGCCGAGGCCGAGGCGCGTGCGGCGCGTGCGGCGCGTGGCGGCAGCGATGCCGACGCCTTGCCCGAGGTGACCTTACCGCCGATCTATGACCCGGCCGATGACCTGGCCGAAGAGACCGAGGCCGCCGCATCGCCCGCCGCCGCGGAGGGTGTCCGCGACGCCGAGGCCGAACCGGCCGTAGAGGTGCCGAAACTGCCCCGCCAGGAACGGATCAAGGCGCGGCTCGTCTCGACCAAGGGGCCGGTGCCCCGCGGTGCCGACCGCCGCGTGCCCGATGGCACGCGACCGGCTGCCCGGGTCGAGGTGCAGGCGCCCAAGCCACGCAAGACCCGGCGGATCGAGCACGTGCCGCAGGACATGTCCTGGACGCAGGCGGCGTCGTGGATGCCCGGCGGCATGGTGATGGCCGCCCCGACGCCCAAGCCCGCGCCTGTCGACCCTGCCGCATCCGAGGAGCCCGAGCCCGGCACCGCCGAGACCCTGCCGGTCACTGCGCCCGAGGAGGCGATCGAGGCAACCGACGCTTCGGACCCCGCGCAGATCGCGGCGCCTGATGATGCCTCCGTGCAGGCAACGGACGCGCCCGCACCCGCCACGGCGCGCGAGGACAGGCCACACCTGACATTGCCCGAGCGGCCGCGCGCGGGCCAAGGCGATCCCGGTCTACCGGGCGCGGAAGACGAAAGCGTTGCCGAGAGCGATGTTCCGGCATCCCGCGCGGCGACCGATGCGGCCGACCCCCTGCTGCTGACCGACCTGGCGGCTGCGCCAGCCGGTGCGGCCCCAGAGCCCTCCGAGCCCGAGGTCGATGACGCGGCGCCGGGCCGTCGGTATCAGGACGAGGACAGCCTTGCCGTGGCCGAAGCCCCGGACAGCCTTCCCGAGCCCGAGCCCGAGCCCGAGCCCGAGCCCGAGCCCGAGCCCGAGCCCGAGCCCGAGCCTGAGCCCGAGCCCGAGCCCGAGCTGGTCTTGCCGCGCCCGACCCGCATTCGCCGCGTGGCCGGCCCCGCGACCCAGCGCGAGCCCGAGACCATGCGGACGCCGCCTCCGGCCGAACAGAAAGCCACGCCGAAGCCTGCCCAGGTGCCGGCCATTCGTGGCTGGACGCACCTGCCGTCCACCAGGCTCTATTCCCGCACGCTCGAGCACAACCGCGTCATCTCGGCCATGCGCCATGACCCGGCGCATGTCGCCTTCGACATCCTGCGCACCCGGCTGATCACCGCGTTGAAAGAGAACGGTTGGCATCGCGTCGCCGTGACCTCGCCCACCAAGGATTGCGGCAAGACCTTCGTGACCGCGAACCTGGCCGTGGCCCTGTCGCGGCAGGACAGCGTGCGCACGGTCGCGATGGATTTCGACCTGCGCAACCCCGGCCTCGGCAAGGCGCTGGGGATCGAGGCGCCGGGCCCGATGGCCGATCTGCTGACCGGCAAGCGCGCGCTGCGCGACCATCTTGTGGTGCCGGCGGCCAATGACATGAACATCGGCAACACGCTGGCGCTGGGGCTCAACGACCGGGCCGAGAGCTACGCGGCCGAATTGTTGTCCTCGGCCCATGTGCCCGACCTGCTGGACGAGATCGACGAATCGCTGAACCCGGACGTGGTGCTCTTCGACATGCCTCCGGCGCTGTTCCACGACGACGTGATCGCCTTCCGGCCGCAGTTCGACGGCGTGTTGCTGGTGGTGGGCGGCGGGATCACCAAGCCCGCGGAAATCCGCGAGGTCAAACGGCGGCTGGGCGATCAGACCCCGCTGCTGGGCGTGGTGATGAACAAGGCCGAAGGGCTGGGCGCCACCGATTATTCCTATTGATCGCGGGGCATGTCGGCCCTGATGTGCCGCTACGCATAATGCCCCTGACAGGCCGCCGCGCAATACGCCTTTGACGGGCCGCTACGCAACATGCGCCTGACGGGGCCGCGGCGCGGCAATCATCCTGTTCGCCCAGTCTTGCGCGGGACGCGGCAACGGGCGCTCCCGCCTGCAAACTTTTCCAGTCCTCGCAACATGCGCCAACGGCTCCCCGTGGCCCATGGCCATGGGGAGCTGACCCCGTGCGCCGCAGGCGCGCCTCTGGATCAGGGCGCGGCGGGGATCAGTTCCCGCCGAGGAAGCGCAGCGGGCCCAGCCTCTCGGCAATGGTGCGCAGGATCACCGGGATGCCGGCCAGCAGCAACATCAGCCCGCCGATCACCGTCGCCATGCGCCTGCGACGGTCGCCCTTGGTGGCCACGTTCGGGATCGAGATCACGGGCGAGACATCCAGCGCCCGTTCCAGCTGGGCCGCGCTGCGGATCACCGGGTTCATCATCTCGGCGGCAAAGGCCAGGGCCGCGCCCAGGACAAAGCTGGCGATGACGCCCGCCAGGGCCAGCTTCTTGCGGCTGGCCGAGATCGGGTATTCGCCGGGCAGGGCCGGGTCCAGCACCTCGAGCCGTTCGGTCTGCTGGCGTTCCTCCAGCACCTGATTCATCTCGGCCTCGGCGCGGCGGCGGGTGATGACCGAGCTCTGGTCATGCAGGCGCTGCAGCTCGCGGTTCAGCATGTTGAACTGCCGCTCGACCGCGGGCGCGGCGGCCAGCGCCGTCTCGATGGCGCCCAGCCGTTCGCGGATCAGTGCCTTCTGGTCGTTCAGCAGGCCCAGTTGCTGGTCCACCACCGAGGTCCGCGCCCGGGTGCGCGATTCCAGCGCCAGGATTTCTTGGTCGATCTCCAGCTCGTTGTCGCGCAGCGCCGCCAGCTGGCTGCGCAGCGATGTGAGGTTGTCGGGCAGGCTGTCGGCATTCTCGCGCTTGAACGCGGCCAGCGAGTCCTCCAGCGCCTCGATCCGGGCCGACAGCGCGTCTTCCTCGGCCTGGAAGAAGGCCAGGGTTTCCTCGGCCACCGAGGTGCGACGCTCGCGGTTCAGATCGACCGCGTCACGGGCAAAGGCATTGGCCAGGTCGGCCGCGGTCTGCGGATCGCCGTAGCGCACCGTGATCGACAGGCCCGAGGGCACGGCCCCGGCCTGCCAGGCCGCGTTGCCGTCGATGATCTGCGTGATGTCGGTCGAGACCCGCAGCGCGAAGATCCGGTCGTTGAGCGAGGCCGCGCTTTCCCCTTCGAACAGGTCGTAGGTCTCGAGCATTCGGATCAGGTTCTCGCGCGACATCAGCCGCTGTTCGATCAGCTGCAGCCGGCGGCGGGAATCGTTGTCGACGGCCCCGACCTCTTCGGCCACGTGGGGTGTTTCGATCTGGATGACGGCCGTCGATTGGTAAAGCCGCGGCTGTTGCAGCGCGAACCAGACCGAGGCAAGCGCGCCCAGGCAGGTGACCAGCACGATGATCCACGCCCGGCGGCGCAGCATCGACAGCAGTTCGGAGGCGGATTGGATCTGGCTCATGTTTCGGGTCCTCGCGCCGGTGCGGCGGCTTGGCTGGGCGGGTGCGCCGGGTCGGTTCCGGCGGCCGTAAGGGTCAGGGCGGTCAGGATGCGGCGCGCGTCGGTGGCGAGCCGGCCGTGAAAGTCGTGGCCGGCGGCAAAAGGCGCCGTGTCCCGGGTCAGGCGGGCGGTGAAGCGGCCGGCCTCGAGGTCCAGCGTGACCTCCATGTCGGCAAAGCCCAGCAGGGTCTTGGTCAGCACGTGCTGCGCCTTGTAGGCGGCTTCCTTGGCGGAAAAGATCATCCGGCCCATGAGGTCGCGGTCGGGCCACCCGGCCAGCGCGGCGCGCTCGGCGGGGGTGGTCACGGCCTCGAGCAGGCCGGGCGGCAGCGGCGCCAGCTCCTCGAGGTCGATGCCGAGCGCCAGCACATCCGCGGTCCGCGCCGTCGCGGCAAGGGCGGCGTGGCGCGTATGGGTGATCGACCCGGTGAGGCCGGCAGGCCAGACCGGCGAGCGGTCGGGCGCGCGCGGGATCGCGGCCGGGGCATGACCCAGCGCCGCGAGGGCCGCCCGGGCGGCGCGGCGGCCCGCCGCGAACTCGGCCGCGCGCAGCGGCACGGCGCGGCGGATGGCCAACGCCTCTTCGGGCCAGAGGGCGCGGGCCGGGTCCGTCGGGTCGGCCGTGCCGAGCCCCACGCAGCCCGGCAGCACGCGCCGCGCCAGCGCGGTGAGCGCGGCGGTCTCGGCCAGCGGGGCGGCCATGATATGCAGCGCGGCCGGGCTCATGCGCCCCGCGCCTGTCGCAGGGCGCGGCGGCGCGCCATCGCCTCGGTCCGAACCCCGGCGCGGTCGTTGGCGGCGACGGGCAGCGGGGCGGGCTGCACGATGGGATGCGGCTGCGGCGTGGGCTGAGGCACCACGGCCCGCGGGGCCGGCTGCGGTGCAGGGGCCGCTGCAGGCGCGGCGGGGGCAGAGGGCCCAAGCGCCTCGACCCGTTTCACCAGCGCGCCGAGCGTGGGGAAGCGGAAGACATCGGTGATCGACAGCCCGGTGACCCCAAGGCTCTCGCGGATCTCGCGATGGGCCTGGACCGCCAGCAGGGAATGCCCGCCGAGGTCGAAGAAGTTGTCTTTCGCCGTCACCCGCGCGACGCCCAGCACGTGGCGCCAGACGGCGGCGATGCGGGTCGCGATGTCGTCGCCTATGCCCTCATCCGACGTTGGCACGTCGGCCTCGGGCTGGGCCAGCGTCACGTCCGACGGCGCGGGCAGGGCGTTGCGGTCGACCTTGCGGTTGGGTGTCAGCGGGAAGCTGTCCAGCGTCACGATGCGCGCGGGCACCATGTGCGCGGGCAGTTGCGCGGCCAGCGCGGATTTCAGCGCGGATTCGCTTGCCGTGCCGCGGATGTAGCCGACCAGCCGCATGTCGCCCGGCACGTCCTCGCGCGCGGCGACGACGGCCTGCGCGACGCCGGGGGCGGCTTCCAGCGCCGCCTCGATCTCGCCCAGCTCGATCCGGTAGCCGCGCAGTTTCACCTGGAAATCCGCCCGGCCGATGAAGTCGATCCGGCCATCCGCCCGCCAGCGCACCAGGTCGCCCGTGCGGTACATCCGGCCCTGGCCACGGAACGGGTCGGGGCGGAAGCGCTCGGCCGTCAAGTCCTCGCGCTGCCAGTAGCCGCGCGTCACGCCGTCGCCGCCGATCCAGAGCTCACCCGGGACGCCGACCGGCACCGGCTGCTGATCGTTGTCCAGCACGTAGAACTGCGTGTTGGCGATGGGCGTGCCGATGTTCACCACGCCGTCGCCTGCCTTGGCGTTTTCGGTCGAGGACCAGATCGTCGTCTCGGTCGGCCCGTACATGTTTTCCACATGCGCCCGCGTATGGCGGGCAAAGTCGCGGACCAAAGCGCCGGGCAGGGGCTCTCCGCCCAGCATCAGGGTCTGCACGCGGGAAAGCGCATGCGCCGCCTCGGGGTTCATCGCGATCATCCGCGCCATCGAGGGCGTGCATTGCAGGTGGCTGACCCCGTGGCGCAGGATCTGCGCGGCGATGCTGAAATCGTCGTCGGGGATCGTGCCGACGCGATTGGTCCGCTCGACGACCTTCGCGAGCGGCCGCAGCCCGTCCAGCACCTGCCGCACCGGGATGCCGTAGTCGATCAGGCAGGCGACCTCGTCCACGCCGATGGTCTTCAGCTGCTCGACTCGCGCCACCGCGTCGTCAACTGTGCCGAACAGGCCCGACTCCTCGAAATACCGCAGGAAGGCGAAGTCGAGGATCGCCTCGAGTTCATCCTCGGTCAGCACGCCGAGGTCGAGCTGGAAGGCGTTGTCGACGTTCTTGGGCTTCTTGAAGGCCGGGAAGGCCCAGGCGTATTGCTTGATGAGCCCGGCGGCCGAGCGCAGGTAATCCTTCATCGGCTCGCGGGCGATGCGTTCGGCCTCCTCGCGCGTGTCGGCGAGGTAGGTGTGCAGCATCAGCGTCACGGTAAAGGCGTCGGGGTCGTGGCCGGCCTTGGCCAGCGCCGCGCGGTAGATGCCGATCTTGCCCGCGACCTCGTCCACCGACTGGCCCAGCAGGTGGGTCAGCACGTTGGCGCCGATCTCGCCCGCCTCGCGCCAGGTGTCCGGGTTGCCGGCCGTTGTCACCCAGATCGGCAACTTGTCCGAGACCGGGCGCGGCTGGGTCACCACGCCGTGCTTGGTGCCGTCGGCCTTGGCGAACTCCACCTCTTCGCCGGCCCAGAGCTTGCGCAGGTCGCGGATCTGGTCGTACATCGCCGGCTTGTTGGCGGGGGGCGTGTTCTCGGGGCGCAGGACGAAATCGTCGGGCTGCCAGCCGCTGGCGATGGCCAGGCCCGCGCGGCCGTTGGTGAGGTTGTCGATGACCGCCCATTCCTCGGCGATGCGGGCGGTGTGGTGCAGGGGCGCCACGCAGGAGCCCGCACGCACGGAGAGGTTCTGCGTCACCGCCGCGACCGCCGCGCCGGTGACCGATGGGTTCGGGTAGGGGCCACCGAAGGCGTGGAAATGCCGCTCGGGCGTCCAGACCGCCGTAAAGCCATGGGTGTCGGCAAATTGCGCGCCCTCGAGCAGGGAGCGGTACTTGTCCCGCCCCTTGCCGTCGTCGTTGCCCCAATAATAAAGGCTGAACTCCATCCCCCGGTCCGAGGTGCCAAGCTGCCCCGACGAGACCAGCGCACGGTTCTCGTCGCTGCTGAGGACCAGCTTGAAGCCACGCGCGAGGGTGTAGAACAGCTCCAGCACCGAGATGTCGAAGTTGAGCGAGGTGACCGACAGCCAGGTGCCGCCCTCGTGCGGGATGCGGTCGTCCATCCCGGCAAAGAAGTTCGCCACGTTGCGGTGTTCGACCATGACGCCCTTGGGGCGGCCGGTGCTGCCCGAGGTGTAGATCATGTAGGCCAGATCGGCGGGGCCGACGCCGCTGGCCGGGTTGGTGTCGGGCGCAGCGCCAAGACGCGGATCGGTGTCCAGCGCCAGCGCTTGTGCAGAGTGGGCAGGCAGTGCGGTGGCCGAGGTGGTGACGATCACCGGCGCCGCGCTGTCCTCGATGAAGAGCGCCACGCGCTCGGCCGGGTAGGCCGGATCCATCGGCACGTAAGCGCCGCCCGCCTTGAGGATCGCCAGCGCGCCGATCAGCATCTCGAGGCTGCGGGGCGTCGACAGGCCCACCAGCGTGCCGGGCGCCACGCCCATGTCGCGCAGCACATGGGCCGCGCGGTTGGCACGGGTATTGAGCTGCGCATAAGTCAGCGCGGTGCCTTCGAAGACCACGGCCGTGGCGTCGGGCGTGCGGGCCACCTGCGCCTCGAACAGGGTGTGGATGCAGGCCGGGTCATAGGGCTTGCCGGTGCGGTTCCAGCCATGCAGGACCAGCTCGCGCTCGGCCTTTGCCATGGTGGGCAGGTCGCGGACCAGCGTGCTGGGCTCGGCGGTGGCGAGCGCATCCAGGCGTTCGGCCATGAGCTCGGCCATGCCTTGCGGCAGGCGGCCGGCGTCCCAGGCGAGGGTCGCGTCGGTGTCGGTCAGCACCACGGTTAGCACGGTGCCAGGGATCAGCCCGGTGCCACCGTCACGGCGGATGCCGATGGCGGGGACGGTGCCGTCCAGCGCCGGGTCGCGGGCGATGAGGTCGGCGGCGATGGGGCCCTGCGCCTCGGCCCTGGCGAGGGTCTCGGCCAGGCGCGTGGTCATGGCCTCGACGGTCGCGTCGGCGATGGCCTCGGCGGTGACGGGCACCCAGGGCAGGGCAAAACCCGCCGGGGCCTTGGCCAGTTTCGGTCCGCGCCAGGCGAGGGCGGCGGTCTCCTCTCCGGCGGCGCGCAGGGCCCAGAGCGCGGCCAGCGCCGCGGCCCTGTCGGGCGTGGTCTTGAGCGTCAGCGCGCGCGAACGGTGATCGGCCGCGCCGCTTTGCGCAAACGGCAGGGCGACGGGGTGCATCGCGGCGAGCGCCTTGCGCCATTTCGGCTCCTGCGCCGCCATGGCGGCTTGCGCTTCGTCGAGGTCGAGGCGGTCCGATGCGGTCAGCGGGGGCAGGGTGTCCCCGACCTGCACCTCGGGCATGTCGTCCAACTCCAGCCGCAGGGCGCCGGTGCCGCAGGCGATGGTCAGCGGATCGGTGGCAAGCACGGTGCCGGGGGCGCCGGTGCCCGTCGCCAGTTCGGCCGACAGCACGCGGAAGACACCGCCCGCGCGGATCTTGGGCGTGGTCAGCGGGTTGGCGTAATCGCCGTGATCCAGCGCGCGGACCATCCGGGCGAGGTCCGCCGCATTGCGGCTCCAATCCAGCAGCCCGAAGGCCGACGGCCGGTCGGCGCGCTGGTGCTCTGTCCGCTGGCCGAGGTCCTGCGGACGGACATTCGGCGCGCCATGCTCGAGCTGCTCGACCACGGCGGGGAAGGACCCGATGGCCTGTTCGTAGCACTTGGTGTTCAGTGTCAGCGCCGTCTCGGCCGGCCCGATCTCGAAGGTGCGCTGGACGAGGATGTCGCCTTCGTCCACGCCGGGCGTGACCATGTGCCAGGTGATGCCATGGGTTTGGTCCCCTTCGAGCATCGCCCAGACCGGCGCATTGAGCCCGGCGTGTTTCGGCAGCGGGCCGTCGTGGAAATTCACCGCGCCTCCGGCCAGCGCCAGCACGTCCGCGGGGATCAGCGACAGGTAGGCGATCGACAGCAGCCAATCGACGCGGGTCAGCCTGTCGGCCAGACCGGCCCCCGGCGCCTGCACGTCGATCCCCTTGCCCTGCGCCCAGGCCGCGACGGCCCCGTCACGCGTCACGACATGCGCCAGCGTATGGCCGCGCGACAGCCAATGGTCGCCGCACTGGATCGTGAGGCTTTGATTGCCGAAGAGGATCGCGTTGAGGGTCATGTCAGACATCCTTTGCATCCGAGGGAGAAGACGCCATCCGGCGTCCCGCGGCGGCCTTGGCAAGACGGTCGCGCAGCGCCTTTGCCCCGGCCTTCAGATCGTGAACGAAGAGCTGTCGCAGAAAGCCCGGCGGGTCCTGCCGGGGCTTGCGTTGCAGCGTGGCGCGCAGCCGCCACAGCAGACCGCCCGCCAGGTGCGCCGTTGTCGCCAGCGCGGCCGTCAGCGGCCCGTGGTTTGCGACGAAGTAGTAAAGCCGCGAGTCGAACCAGTAGCCCGGCACCTCGCGCCATTCCTTCATCCCGGTCGAGACGGAGCCGATGTGCTCGACCCGGCTTTCGGTCACGTAATGGGTGATCCAGCCCGCGCGGGCGGCGCGCAGGCACAGGTCGGTTTCCTCGAAGTAAAGGAAATAGGTCTCGTCGAAGAGGCCAATGCGCCGCAGCACGGGTTCGCGCATCATCAGCGAGGCGCCGGCCAGCCAGTCGACCCGGCGCGAGAGCGTCGGCAGGTCCATCGGCACGCGGCGGCGTCTCAGTAGGCGCGAGACGGGGCCGAAGCGCACGGCGCCCTCGAATTCCGACGCGATGGACGGGAAACGGAAAGCGGTCAGGTGCGGCTGCCCATCCGGGCCGTGGATATGGCTGCCGGCGAACCCGACGTGGTGGTGCAGTTCGAGGTAGTCGACCAGCACGCGGATCGCGTCCGGCGCGGGGAAGGCGTCGGAGTTCAGGATGTAGTAGTAATCGGGCCGCGACCCGTCGCGCAGCCCCGCGCGGATGCCGTGGTTGTTGCCCGCACCAAAGCCGCCGTTGCGCCCCGATTGCAGCACGCGCACCCGGTCCCAGCCGCGCTCCTTGACCGCCGCGCGCAGTTTCTCGAAGGACCCGTCGCCGCTGGCATTGTCGACGATGGTGATCTCGCCACGCAGCCCTTCCATCGCGCGCAGGGCCGCCTCGGCCGCCTTGAGCGTCATGTCGGGCGTGCGCCAGTTCAGGATCACGGTAAGGACGACGGGATCGCGCATCATTCAGCCGCCTGGCTGGCATTGTCCCAGCGCGGTGCGAGCTTGGGCATCCGTGCCTCGGCCGCCGCGATGCACTTGGCGATCCGCGCGGCGAGGACGCGCACGTTGGGCTCGAGCACCATGGAATCGTGATCGCCGGGCACCTCGAAGACCTCGAGGTTCGGCGCGTGCAGCGACCAGTCGTTGTCGGGTGTCACGTAGGTGCGTTCCGAGTTGACCCAGCGCCCCTCGGCCACCTGCCACTTGCCGACCAGCGGCGGGCGGAACAGCTTGAGCGGCCCGGCCCAGTCGTGGACCTGGTAGCGGGCGATGGCGTCGTAGAACGCCGCCTCGATCGCCGCGTCGTGGAAGCCCGTCGCGGGCTGGTCCACAGGCATATCGCGGCGTTTCGAGATCTCCCACCGGATGCGGTTCATGGCCCAGGCGGCGATATAAAGCGGACCTCGCGACGTGAGTTCCTGCCACTGGATGACCATGCGGTCCCGCAGGGCCAGCGGCCGGCGCTGCGGCAAGGGCGTGTCGAGCATGACCAGCAGCGCGACCTCTTCGCCCGCCGCTTCCAGCTGGCGCGCGATCTCGTAGGCGGTGATCCCGCCGCCCGAGAAGCCGCCCAGCAGGTAGGGGCCACGGGGCTGCACCTGCCGCATCTCGGCGATGTAATCGGTGGCGGCCTCTGTGAGGTCGCGATGCGGTTCGGCATCGCCCAGCAGCCCGCGCGCCTGGAGGCCGTAGAACCGCCGGTCGGTGCCCAGGAGGTGCGCGAGGTGGCGCAGGTTCAGCACGTTGCCGAACATGCCCGCGACCAGGAAGAACGGCGTCTTCGGCCCGCCTTCGCCCTCGTGCATCGGCACGAGGTGGGTGTAGCGGCGGCGCGGCGCCTGCGCCTTGGGCGCCTCGCCCGAGGTGTCCTGCGGGCCGACCCGTTCCTCGATCAGCGCGGCGCAGGACCGGATCGTCGGCGCCTCGAACAGGACCGAGATGGGGAAGTCGACGCGGTAGGCCTTCTTGATCATCGCGAACAGCCGCACGGCAATCAGCGAATGGCCACCAAGGTCGAAGAAGCTGTCCTCGACCCCCACATCCGTGACGCCCAGCAGGTCCTGCCAGAACCCGGCGAGGGTGCGTTCGATATCCGTCTCGGGCGCGACGTAATCGCTGTCGAGCTCGGGGCGCTCGAAGCTTTGGCCGCCCGCGCCGTCGCTGTCGGTCTGCGCCGCCTGGTCGCGCAGGGCCGCAAGGTCGAGCGAGGTGACGACCACCTGGGGCAGGTTGAGCGCGAGGGCGCGCCGGAAGGCTTCCGGCCCCTCGTCCGGGCGGATGCCCTGTTCGAGGTTGTGGTGCAGGCGCTCCTCGGCCGGGGACAGTGGTTGCGCCGTGTCGGTCGAGGGATCGTAGCTGAGCTCGTTGGCGCGGGGCGGGGTGATTGCCAGCGCCCCGTCCAGCCGCTTGATGGTAAAGCGCGCGATCTCGGCCAGCACCGTGCCATCGGGCGCGGAGAGGGTGATGTCGAAGGCCGCCGTGCTGCCGGTGCTCTCGGCCAGGCGCACATGGCTCCAGACCTCCGCGGGAAGGGGCGCGTGGATGCGGGCGGTGCCGTAGGACAGCGGCACCCAGAGCCGGTCGCCGGTGTAACCGGGGATCAGGTCCATCGCCCAGCCGGTGGCGAGGTCAAGGAGCGCGGGGTGCAGGCGGAAGCCGTCTTTCAGGTCTGCTGATGCGGCCTTGGGCAGGACCAGTCGCGCCAGCCCTTCGCCGGATTGCGTGCCTTGGGCGCGCAGGACACGCCAGCGCGAACCGAAGGCCAGGTGCGCCTCTTGCGGGGACGTCAGCGTCTCGCCCGGTGCGGCCTCGGTCACCGGGATGCGGGCGCGCAGGGCGGCAAGGTCCAGCGGCGCGGTCGCGGGTTCGGGCGCAAGGCTCACCTGCGCCTGCGCGTTCAGCGCCCAGCCAGAACGACCCGCCACCGTGGCCTCCGAGCGGATTTCCACGTCGTAGCCCGCGTCGCTGCGGTGCAGCTCGATCCGCAGGGACTTGGGGCCCGCGTCCACGTCGAAGGGGCGCAGGAAGTAGAGGTCATGGATCGTGAACCCGCCGCTCTCGCCCTGCGCCTCGAGCGCCTCGGCGATGAGTTCCAGGTAGCCGGTGCCGGGCAAGAGGGCGAGGCCCTCTGCCGTGCGGTGTTCGCCGATGATCCAGTCGTCCGGACCCAGCGTGCCGGTGAAGCGACGGTTGCCGGCCGCGTCGAAGGTGGCAGCGCGCAGCAGGGGCTGCGATACGGGTACCTCGGGCGCGAGGGGCGTCTCGCCGCGGCGCTGGGCGACGGCCTCTGCGGCCATGCCGACGTGCGCCCAGATGCCCCAGTTGATCGCCGTCACGCGGGTCTGCCCGCCGCTGCGCGACCGGGCATAGGCGTTGAGGTATTCGTTCGCGGCCACGTAATCGACCTGGCCCGCCGGGGCCGTGACGGTCGAGGAGGACGAGAACAGCACCATCAGCTTGAGCGCCCCGTCGGGGAACAGCTGGTCGAGCACCTGAAGGCCGTGGATCTTGGGGGTAAAGACATCCTCGACGCTGGCCTGCGTCTTGGTCATCAGGGGCGCGTCGTCGATCACGCCCGCGCCGTGGATGAGCGCGTCGGGCGCGCCGAGTTGGTCGGTGATAGTCGCCAGCGCCGCGCGCATCTCCTCGATGTTGCAGACGTCGGCGGCCACTACGAGGACGGTGCCGCCCCGCGCCTCAAGCCGCTGGACGGCGGCGATGCGGCGGCTGACGAGATCGGCGGGTCCGCGCGCGCGCAGGTGGGCATCCCATTCGGCGCGATCCGGCAGGGGGGTGCGGGACAGCAGGGCGATCCTGGCGCCGTGCTTCGCGATCATGTCCTCGGCCAGCGTCAGGCCGATGCCGCCGAAGCCGCCGGTCAGCAGGACGACCGCTCCGTCAGGGAGCGTATGGTCGGCGGCGGGGAGCTTTTTCTGCGTCACGTCCTGTACGAAGCGCTTTGCCCCGCGCAAGGCGGCCGTGGCGCTTTCGGGCGTGGCGAGGAGGTCTTCGAGCACCTGTTCGGCCAGCGGCCCCATGTCCGGGATGCCGCGCCGGGGCGCGTCCGGCAGGACCACGTCGAGCGAGGCACAAGTCATGCCCGGCATCTCGCGCGGGATCATGCGGATCGGGCCGGCGATGGTGGCTTTCTCGGGGTAGGGTAGGGCTTCGGACCGCACCTGCGCCGCGCCGGTGGTGACGGCGGTGATATGGGCGGGGGGCAGGTTTTCCTCGGCCATCGCCTGGGCGAGGAACAGGAGCGAGAAGAACCCCTGTTCGAGGTTGCGGTGGAAGAAGGACGAGCCCGGGCGGAAGCGTTCGGCCCGCGTGGTCAGCCAGAAATGCGCGATGCTCGTGGGGGTGATGCCGGCGCCGGTCAGGGCGGCGATGAGCTGGTCGTAGCCTTCGCGGCCGCGTTCGGGCGAGAGGCTGTAGGTATCGGGGCCAAGCTTTGCGAAGGCATCGCCGGTGCGCACCTCGGTCACGTGGTGGCCTGCGGCGCGCAGGCGGCGGATGACTGCGGCCCCGAGCCCGGTGTCGTCGGCAAAGACGAGCCAGGTCTGGCGGGGGGCGTCCGAGAGGTCTCCGCCCGTGTCGACGAGGCAATCGGCGAGGCGCGGGCGCCAGGCGGGGACCCAGCCCCAATCGGCGATTTCGTCCTTGCGCAGCAGCCACTCGGCGGCGGGGGCGGTCTGCGCCTCGCGCCGGTCGATGAAATAGGGCGCGCGCTGGAAGGCGTAGGTCGGTAGCACCAGCCGGTTACGGCGCGCGCCGGCCCAGATCTGGTCCCAGTCGAAATTCGCGCCGGCGGCCCAGAGGCGGGCCAGTTGCAGCACGAAATACTTGTCGTCCGCGATCGCGTCGCCAGGGTGGCGCAGGGTGCCGATCACCTGGTTGGCAGTGATCCGGTCATGCGCCTGCGCGAGCGAGGACAGCGCCTTGCCCGGCCCGACCTCAAGGAAGATGCGGTCGTCCTCCTGCGCCAGCGTCGTCAGGCCGTCGGCGAAATGCACGGTGCCGCGCAGGTGGGCGGTCCAGTAGTCGGCGGAGGCGGCTTCGGAGTCGGTGATCCAGTCGCCGGTGCGGTTCGAGATGAAGGGAATCTGCGGCTTGGACAGCGTCAGGCCGCGCAGGAAGCCGCGGAAATCCTCGAGGATCGGGTCCAGCATCCGGCTGTGCGCGGCGATGTCGATCTGCACCCGCTGGCTGTCGTGGCCATCTGCGGCGAGGCGCTGGGCCAGGTCGTCGAGCGCGGCCTGGGGCCCGGAGGCGACCGACAGGGCCGGGGCGTTGACCGAGGCGAGGTCGAGCGTGTCGCCAAGGTAGGGCGTCAGCTGCGCGGCGGGGAGGGAGACCGAGAGCATGCCGCCCGCGGGCACCGTGTCGAAGAGCCGTCCGCGCAGGTGCACGAGGGCGATGCAATCCTCGAAGGACATCACGCCCGCGACGCAGGCGGCCGTGTTCTCGCCCATGGAATGGCCGATCAGGGCGGCGGGGGTGACGCCCCAGCTCATCCACAGCTGGGCCAGCGCGTATTCGGTGATCATGATCAGCGGCAGCTGGACCGAAGGGGTTTTCAGCCGCTCATCCGCCTCGGCGGTGTCGCCGTCGGGCAGCCAGAGCGCGCGGATGTCGTAGTCGAGCCGGGGTTGGAGGATCGAAAGGCCCCGGTCCATCCAGTCGCGGAACACCGGCTCGGTCTCGTAAAGATCGCGGGCCATGCCGGCATATTGCGCGCCGCCGCCGGGGAACATGAAGACGACATCCGGGTCGGCCATCGCCTGGTGGGTGAAGACGCGGCGGGGGTCCATCTTGGCCAGCTGCGCGGCGGCGTCGGCCGGATCGTCCGCCACGAGGACGCGCCGCCGCTCCATCGCGCGGCGGCCCGCCTTGAGGGTCCAGGCGACATCGGCCAGGTCGGCCGTCGGGTTGTCTTTCAGCCAGTCTGTCAGCCGCTCGCCATTGCCGTCGAGCGCGCCCTTTGATCGGGCAGAGATCACCAGCGGCTGGAAGGGCCAGTCGCTGGGCTCGCTCGCCATGCGCTGCGGCGCTTCCTCAAGCACAACGTGGGCGTTGGTGCCGCCCACGCCCAAGGAGTTCACGCCCGCGCGGCGGGGGCCTGCATGGCTGACCCAGGGCGTCAACGTATCGTTCACGCGGAAGGGGCTATGGTCGAAGTCGATGGCAGGGTTCGGCGCCTCGTACCCCAGCGACGGGGGTATCTGCTTGTGGTGCAGCGCAAGGGCGGTCTTGATCAGGCTGGCGGCCCCGGCGGCTGTGTCGAGATGGCCGATGTTGGTCTTGACGCTGCCGATGCGGGCGAACCCCGTGGCCTGCGTCGTCTCGCGGAAGGCTTCGGTCAGGGCGGCGACCTCGATCGGGTCGCCCAGGTAGGTGCCCGTGCCGTGGCATTCGACGTAATCGACCGTCTCGGCGCTGATGCCCGCGATGGCCTGCGCCTCGGCAATCGCCGCGGCCTGGCCGCCGACCGAGGGCGCGAGGTAGCCGGCCTTGTCGGACCCGTCGTTGTTGACCGCGCTGCCCTTGATGACCGCCCAGATATGATCGCCATCCGCAATGGCATCGGCCAGCCGTCGCAGCACGACCACGCCCGCGCCCGATCCAAAGACCGTGCCTTGCGCGCGGTGGTCGAAGGCATGGCATTCGCCGTCGGGCGACAAGATCTCACCCTCTTTGTAAAGGTAGCCGTGGTGCTGGGGAAACTCGATGGTCACGCCGCCCGCCAGCGCCATGTCGCATTCATAGGTCAGCAGTGCCTGCGACGCGTAATGCACCGCCACAAGCGAGGTCGAACAGGCCGTCTGCAACGTCAGCGACGGCCCGCGCAGGTCCAGCACGTGGCTGAGCCGGGTCGACAGGAAATCCTTGTCGTTGCCGGTGTGGCGCAGCAGGAACGTCCCGACCCCGTCCACCAGGTCGGGGTTCGACAGGATGTTCTGCCAGTAATAGGTGCCCTGGCCGCAGCCGGCGAAGACGCCGATCCGGCCGGGGAAGGTACCCGGGACATGGGCCGCGCTCTCCAGCGCCTCCCAGGCGGTTTCCAGGAAATGCCGGTGCTGCGGGTCGAGGATCGCGCTTTCCTTGGGACCGAAGCCGAAGAACTCTCCGTCGAACAGCGGCACGCCGTCCAGAGGCGCGGCATGGGGCACGTAGTTGCGGTGGCGCAGCAGGTGCTCGGGCACGCCGGCGGCACGCATCTCGTCCTCGGTCAGCTTGCGGATCGAACGGATGCCGTCGCGCAGGTTCGCCCAGTACGAGTCAACTATCTGCGCACCCGGCAGATGCGCAGCCATGCCGACGATCGCGATATCATTCGCGCCGGCTTCTCCGGGCGGTGTCTGATCCGTCATGCACCCATACTCGTCACGGTCGATAATGCCCGACATTGGCCGGACAATGGGGAAATTTTGGGGCACCCGTGCGGTTTTGGCGCGAATTCACGGTCTTTCCCCCGTTCAAGCTGGGGATTGTTGCGCCACTTGCAAGGATCTCAGCCCAGCGCGGCGATCGCTTGCCAGTTGAGAGCGATGGCCGCTGCGGCGATCAACGCGCCGACGGCAAAGGCCGCCGCGTCGTGCTTGGCATCCCAGGCGCCCATGCGCCGGGCCAGCCAGACGGTGACCGGGTAGATCACCACCATGGCGATGCCCTGGCTCAGCAGCGCGCCCAACAGGCCCGCTGTCTCAAGCCCGATGATCAGCGCCGCGATCATCGCCGCCGCCTTGACCGCCGTCAGGATGAAGAAGCGGAAGGAATCGCCCGCCGCCAGCGCCGCCTGGTCATAGGTCAGCACCACGACCTGCGGCAGCTGCATGCAGGCCAGCAGCACGACCACGGCCCCGGCGGCGGCATAGCGGTCGTCGTACATCACGCCCACCAGCCAGACGCCCGACAGGGCAATCAGCGCCATGATGGCCAACAGCCCGCCGGTCACGGCCACCCGCATCCGGCGCAGCTTGAGGAAGTTCGCGCGACTCTCGGTCGGGGGCAATTCGCGGTAGATCGGGATCAGCAGGCGCCGCGTCAGCATCCCTCCCAGCAGCATCGGGAAGGAGGCGAGGAAGTAGCCGATGTTGTAGACCCCGAAGGTGTCGAGCGCGAGGTACTTGCCGATCAGGATCTTGTCGGCCTGCCAGAACAGGAACCCGGCGACCGTGGACAAAAAGATCCACTTGCCGAAGCGGATGAGTTCCTGCGCGCAGTGGCGGTGCCAGGTGAACCGGTTGCGGATGCCGGGCAGGAAGAGGTTCAGCAGCAGCAGATGCGCCGTCGCGCCGATGATATGCGACCAGACCAGCGCCCAGACCGACTGCGTGATCCAGGCCAGCGTCACGGCGGCAATGATCCCGATCAGCTGCACGCTGATGTCGATGGCCGTGACCCGGCCGAACATCAGGTGGCGATTGGCGGTGTCCAGCTTGGTCGGGTTCATCCCCGCCAGGAACAGCGTGATCCCCGCCACGGGCAGGATCGCGGTGAGCTCGGGCGCGTCGTAGAACACCGCCATGGGCTGGGCCAGCAGGGCGGCCACGATCCACAGCAGCAGCCCGCGGGTAAACTGGATCGTCCAGGCGGTATTGAGGAAATTCGGATCGTCGCCGCGCTTCGATTGCAGGATCGACGGGGTCACGCCCACGTCCGAGAACTGCCCAAGCCCCTGCAGCAGGATCGACACCAGCGCCATCATCCCGAAGGCCTCCGGGAACAGCAGCCGCGTCAGGATCAGGTTGGACGCCAGGCGGATCACCTGGCTCGCGCCGAACCCCGCGACGGTCAACGCCGAAGAGCGGACCACCCGGGCCAGCAACGACTGGCCACCTGCCAATTTTGCAAAGGCACCCACGAGCCCAAACCCTTTAACCAATCTCAGGGCGAATATGGCCCCAGGTTGCCGCGTGCTGCCAGCGAAATGCGGCCAAAATGCGGCGCTTGCCACATTTGACGCAGCGACAGCCCCGGTTGCTTGCACCTTGCTCAGCCGTTAACAGGTTAACAACATCAGGGAGACGATGCGATGGATTGGCAGGACTTCCCCGCCTGGGGCGCCCGGGTTTCGGATTGGGCGGCCGAGTATCACACCAGCCTGCGGGATCGCCCCGTGCGGGCGCAGACCCGGCCCGGCGACATCCTGCGCGCGCTGCCGGGCAGCGCCCCCGAGGCGGCCGAGGATCTTGAGGCGATCTGGCAGGACTTCCACGAGATCGTGATGCCCGGGATGACCCATTGGCAGCATCCCCGGTTCTTTGCCTATTTCAACTCCAACGCGGCGCCGGCCTCGGTTCTGGCGGAATACCTCGCCTCGACGGTGGCGGCGCAATGCATGCTCTGGCAGACCTCGCCCGCCGCGACCGAGATGGAGACGCGGATGATGGACTGGCTGCGCCAGGGCCTCGGCCTGCCCGAAGGCTTCCCCGGCGTCATTCAGGACAGCGCCTCTTCGGCCACCCTGGCGGCGGTGCTGACCATGCGCGAACGGGCGCTGGGCTGGGCGGGCAACCGCGACGGGCTGCCGGGGCAGAAGGCGATCCGCGTCTATGCCTCGGCCGAGGTGCATACCTCGATCGACCGCGCGATCTGGATCGCCGGGATCGGCCAGGCGAACCTCGTCCGCATCCCCACGCAGGGCCAGCTGCGGTCGATGGACCCGGCCGCCCTGTGCGCCGCGATCGAAAGCGACCTCGCCGCCGGCCACCTTCCCGCCGGGATCATCGCCTGTACCGGCGCCACGGGCGTCGGCGCCTGCGACGACATCGCGGCCACCTGCGCCGTGGCGCGCGATTTCGACCTCTACACCCATGTCGACGCCGCCTGGGCCGGCACGGCGATGATCTGCCCCGAGTACCGCGACCTCTGGGCCGGGATCGAAGAGGCCGACAGCGTCGTCTTCAACCCGCACAAATGGCTCGGCGCGCAGTTCGACTGCTCGGCCCACTTCCTGCGTTCCCCCGAAGATCTCACCCGCACGCTGGCCATCCAGCCCGAGTACCTCAAGACCCACGGCGCGGACGGGATCATCAACTATTCCGAATGGTCGATCCCGCTCGGCCGCCGCTTCCGCGCGCTGAAACTCTGGTTCCTGATGCGCGCCTACGGGATGGAGGGGCTGCGGGCGATGATCCGCAACCACGTCGACTGGACAGCCGCCCTTTGCGAGAGCCTGCGCAGCGACCCCCGGATCGAGATCACCTCCGAGGCGGTCCTTGCCCTCTTCTCCTTTGCCCTCCGCGACGGCGACGATGACGCGGTGCAGGCTTGGATCAACCGCATCAACGACGACGGCCGCATCTACCTGACACAGACCCGCCTGGACGGCCGCCTGGTGATCCGCTTCACCGCCGGCCAGTTCCTGTCCGAGGAACGCGATTTCACCACCGCCGGAGAGGTCATCCGCGCCCTCCTCTGACGCCTCTGCGGAAAGGGCAGAAAATCGCGCCCTGGGCGCGAGCCTCCGGCGGGAGTTTATCGGCACAATGAAGCAGGGGATCCGATCCGTTCTTCATCTTGCCAATAAACTCCGGGGAGTGTGAGGGGCTGGCCCCTCACTCTACCGCCCGCCGCAGGCGCGTCACTCGGGATAGGTCGCCCTGCAAGCCGAAACCGCAGCCGAATAGCCCTGCGCCAGCTCGGCCCGCTTGCGCTTCATCGAGGCCAGCTTGGCCGCCTCGGCGTCGAGGTCGATGGCCTCGGCTTTCTCGGTGGTCACCAGCCGTCCGGCCCAGCAGGCTTCGCTGCGGACATTGCCGTCCTTGTCCCGCGACGAGCAGATCGTCATGTAGGGTTGCTCGCGTGTCTCGGTGCGGATGGCGTAGCCGCGGGCGATATTCGCCTCGGTTTCCGAGATCAGCGTGTCGAGCGTGCGCAGGTCCGTTCCGGCGCGCGCAATGCATTGCTGCTGCGGGGTGCCGCAGGCGACGAGAAGGACGAGGGGAAGAAGGACAAGGCTGCGCATACCATGACCCTGCCACGCGTCGCCGCCTGCGGCAAGGCGCGGCACTGGCCCCGGCGGCTTGCCGCTGCTAGGACGGAAGCGACGATAGGGGAGAGCACCGCATGTCCGACATGGCCGAGGAAAAGCAGATTGCCAGCGCCTGGTTCCGCCAGCTGCGGGGCGAGATCGTGGCGGCCTTCGAGGGGCTCGAGGACAGCCACGATTCCGGCCCGTTCAGCGACATGGCGCCGGGCCGTTTCGAGGTGACCGAGACTCGCCGCGAGGCGCCCGATGGCGGCGATGCGGGTGGCGGTCTCATGTCCGTCATGCGCGGTGGGCGCGTCTTCGAGAAGGTCGGCGTCAACGTCTCGACCGTCTACGGAGAGCTGGGCCCCGAGGCGCAGGCCGCCATGGCCGCGCGCAAGGGTCTGCCGGGGATGAAGGACGATCCGCGCTTCTGGGCGTCCGGCATCAGCCTCGTCGCGCATATGCAGAACCCCCATTGCCCGGCGGTGCACATGAACACCCGCATGTTCTGGACACCGCATGGCTGGTGGTTCGGCGGCGGGTCCGACCTCAACCCCTGCATCGAATATGCCGAGGACACCGCGCATTTCCACGCCACGCAGAAGGCGCATCTCGACCCTCACGGCACCGACCAGTACCCCCGCCTCAAGGACTGGGCGGACGAGTATTTCTACATCCCCCATCGCA
This sequence comes from Mesobacterium pallidum, assembly GCF_019966535.1. Taxonomy (GTDB): domain Bacteria; phylum Pseudomonadota; class Alphaproteobacteria; order Rhodobacterales; family Rhodobacteraceae; genus Mesobacterium; species Mesobacterium pallidum. The sequence goes on from NZ_JAIMID010000001.1 coordinate 94,628, forward strand.
AGCGGGCGCGGGGCGTCGGCGGAATCTTCATGGACGATCGATGCTCGGGCGACTGGCAGGCGGATTTCGCCCTGACCCGCGACATCGGCCGCGCCTTCCTGCCGGCCTACCTGCCGCTGGTCGAAAAGCGCCGGGTGCAGCCCTGCGACGCGGCCGACAAGGATGTGCAGCTGATCCACCGCGGGCTCTATGCCGAATACAACCTGGTCTACGACCGCGGCACCAAGTTCGGCCTCGCCACCGGCCATGACGCGAATGCGGTGCTGATGTCCCTGCCGCCCATGGCGAAATGGGTCTGACCCGCGCAGACGTGAATTGACCGGGGCTGGGCGGCAGCTACCTTTGGCAGACCCGCAAAGGAGCCTTCCATGCCGCGCCTGACCTCCCCTGCTGCCACTTTCATGGCAATGTCGCTGCTGGCCCTGCCGGCCGCTGCGCATGAATTCTGGATCGACCCGCTGGCCTACGAGGTCGCGCCCGGCAATCCGGTCGCGGCGGACCTCCGCGTTGGCGAGGATTTCGACGGGCCGAGCTATTCCTATGTGCCGCGCAACTTCACCCGCTTCGAGCTTGTGCTGGACGGCGTGGTCACGCCGGTCGAGGGCCGCCTGGGCGACCGACCGGCCCTGTCGATGGATGCGCCGGGCGAGGGGCTGTTGGTCGTGGTCCACCAGACCGCTGGCCAGGACCTGACCTATTCCGGCTGGGACAAGTTCGAGAGCTTCGTCACCCACAAGGATTTCGCCTGGGCGCTGGACCGTCATCTCGAGCGGGGGTTCACCAAGGAGAAGGTGCGCGAACATTACATCCGCTACGGCAAGAGCCTGATCGCGGTCGGGGACGGTGCTGGCCAGGATGCGCGACAGGGGCTGGAGACAGAGATCGTGGCGCTGGACAATCCCTATACCGACGATGTCTCGGCGGGCATGCGCGTGCAGGTCTTCTACGACGGGGCCCTGCGCGGCGACGTGCAGGTTGAACTGTTCGACCGCGCGCCTTCGGGCGAGGTGACGTCCGGTACCTACCGCACCGACCCCGACGGGGTGGCCTTGTTGCCGGTGGCGGCGGGGCATGAATACCTGGCCGATTCCGTGGTCATGCGCGAGGTGGATGGCCCGGCGGACGGGCCGGCCTGGGAATCGCTCTGGGCCTCGCTGACCTTCGCCGTGCCGGCGGAGTGAGCGGGACGCCTCGGCCCGTGGCCTAGGGAAAAGGTGGGGAAAATCCCCACCCTACATCTGTGTTCGAACCGTTGCGTCCATGGGTCGGGTGGGGATCTTCCCCACCATTACCCTTGCTTCCAGTCAAAGAACCCCGGCCCGGCGCGCCCCAACAGCGTGCGCGCCAGCTCGGCCCCCATGGCGGCGCCATCGGCAATCGCGCCGGTGAGCTCGTCCGCAAGCGCCTCGGACCCGTCGGGGCGCAGGATCTCGCCGCGTAGCCGCAACGTGCTACCGCTCAGCTCTGCCAGCCCGGCAATCGGCGTCTCGCAGGACCCGTCGAGCGTCGCCAGAAAGGCGCGTTCGGCCGCCAGCCGCTGCCCGGTCTCGGCATCGTGCAGCGCCTCGAGCAGTTGGGCCGCGCGGGAATCGTTACCCCGCCGCTCGATCCCGATGGCGCCCTGGGCCACCGCGGGCAGCATGTCGTCCGGGTCGATCGGCTTGGTCGTCAGGTGATCCATCCCCAGCCGGTTCAGCCCGGCCATGGCAAGGAACGTGCAATCGGCCACGCCATCGCCCAGCTTCCTCAGCCGGGTCTGCACGTTGCCGCGAAACTCCACGACGGTCACATCCGGCCGCCGCACCAGCACCTGCGCCCGCCGCCGCAGCGACGAAGAGCCCACCACCGCGCCCTCGGGCAGGCCCGCGATCCCGTCGCAGGCATCGGAGATGAAGGCGTCCCGCACATCCTCGCGCGGCAGGTAGCAGTCGAGCACCAGCCCGTCCGGCTGCGCCACCGGCATGTCCTTCATCGAATGAACCGCGATGTCGATTCCGCCCGACAGCAGCTGTTCCTCGATCTCCTTGGTGAACAGCCCCTTGCCGCCGATCTCCTTCAGCGGCCGGTCCGCCGCGATCAGCGCGCGGTCGTCGCCGGTGGTCTTGATGACCACGATCTCGAAGGCCTCGCGCGGCAGGTCGAAGGCCGCGGCCAGCCGGTCGCGGGTCTCGTGCGCCTGGGCCAGGGCCAGCGGCGAGCCGCGGGTGCCGATCCTGAGGGGCGCGTCGGGGGAGGGCAGGGTCTGTGTCATGGCCGCGATGATTAGCGAAGGGCCTGCCCGGTGAAAACCGCTTTCACGCGGGCAGGGTGTCGCGGGGGCCTTCGGGGCGGTTGACACCGGGGCCGAAGGCGGCGACCACAGCCGCCAGCAGATAGGAGGGTGCCATGGCAGACCAAAAGAAGATCCTGCGCGCATTGGCGGGCGAGGTGCAGGCGGTGCCGCCGATCTGGATGATGCGCCAGGCCGGGCGCTACCTGCCGGAATACCGCGCGACCCGGGCGCAGGCGGGCGATTTCCTGTCGCTGTGCTACAATTCCGAACTCGCGGCCGAGGTGACCCTGCAGCCGATCCGCCGCTACGGCTTCGACGCGGCGATCCTGTTTGCCGACATCCTGCTGCTGCCCCAGGCGCTGGGCGCCGACCTGTGGTTCGTCACGGGCGAGGGGCCTCGCCTGTCGACCATCGGCGCGCAGGCCGATTTCGACAGGCTGAAGCCAGTGGAGGCGATCCACGAGACGCTGAACCCGGTCTACGACACGCTGCGCATCCTGAAACGCGAACTGCCATCCGAGACGACACTGATCGGCTTTGCCGGCGCGCCCTGGACGGTGGCGACCTATATGATCGCCGGGCGCGGCACGCCCGACCAGGGCCCGGCCCATGCGCTGAAGGACGAGAACCCGGCGCTTTTCGCCCAGGTGATCGACCGGCTGACCGAAGGCACGATCGACTACCTGTCGGCGCAGATCGAGGCCGGGGCCGAGGTGGTCAAGCTTTTCGACAGCTGGGCTGGATCGCTCAACGGCGCGGATTTCGACCGCTACGCGCTGGAGCCGGCGAAACAGATCATCGCGGCGCTCAAGGCACGGCACCCGGACACACCGATCATCGCCTTCCCCCGCGGCGCCGGCGACCGCTACGAGGGCTTCGGCAAGGCGACCGGCGCGGATTGCGTCGCGGTCGATGACGCGGTGACGCCCGACTGGGTGGCCGCGCATGTGCAAAAGGACGGTTGCGTGCAAGGCAACCTCGCCTCGCGCCACATGGTGACCGGCGGGGCCGAACTGGTCTCTGAGACCCGCAAGGTCGTCGACGCGCTGAAGCACGGCCCGCATATCTTCAACCTCGGCCATGGCATCACACCCGATGCGGACCCCGAGAACGTCCAGCTGATGATCGATACGGTCCGCAACGGCTGACACCGCCTCAGGCGCTTGGCCAAGGGGCCAAGCGCCTGATCCCTCACCGCCGACCTGAAGGCCGTCAGTGAGGGATTGCCTCCGGCGGAGGTATTTTTGAAACAATGAAGTCCTGGGGCAGTGCCCGTGTTCTTCATTGTTTTCCAAATACCTCGGGGGAGCGAGCGCAGCTCGCTGGGGGCGGCGCCCCCATGGGCGCCTGCGCAGCAGGCGCCCGGGTCGGATCGCGCAGCGATCCGAAACCTCTCTCAGTAATCCTTCTCGAAGAAGATCCCGAGGCTCGAGTTGCCGTCCGAGCTTTGCCCGGCCTTGACCGTCACGTTGCGCGAGACGTCGAGGTTCAGGTTGATCTCGGAGGTGCCATCGGCGCCCACCGTCACGTCGGTATAGACGTTGTCGCTGATGTACTTGCCGGCGCGCACGGCGGCATTGCCGTCCTCGTCGGTCGTCACGTCGAGATCGTCCAGCGCGAAGCTTTCCCGCACCCGGCCGATCACGCCGCCACCGCCGCGCCCGGCCAGGGTCGCCACGGCGCCCGCCAGCTGCACCGCCTGGAAGGGCGAGAGCGAGGTGATGGATTTCGAGAAGAGCAGCAGCGCCAGCACCTCGTCCTGCGGCAGCTCGGGGCTCGATTCGAACCGGATCTCGGGGGCCGAGGCCGGTCCTTCGACCACCACGCTGACCTCGGCGTCGGCCTTGAACGTGGTCGCCACGAGCCGCAGGTAGGGGTCGAAATCGCCAACCAGCTGGGCCGAGCCCTCGGTCAGCTCGAAGCGTTGGCCCAGGATGTCGAGCCGGCCGCGGATCAGGTCGAACCGCCCCCCGGGGATCACGTCGCTGGTGGTGCCGCCCAGGCGCAGCTCGCCGCCCAGCTCCGCGTCGAGGCCCCGGCCGCGGACAAAGATCCGGCCCGGCGCGATGATCCGCAGGTTCACCGGGAAGCCGCCGCCACCGGCGTTGTCCGAGGCCGTCGTGCGGCCGTCGCTCTGTTCGATCCCGGCCTTCGCACGGGTCGCGGCATTGGCGCTGGACGCGCCGACATGGCGGATCGGCGGCACCTCGCCCAGGGCGGTCATGCCGGTCGAGGGCACCTGGATCTCGGCCCGGTTCACTTCGATCCGGCCACCGATCTCGGCCCCGCCGGTGAGCGGGCCGCGCACCGACAGGATGCCGCCGAGGTCGGCCTCGTAAAGCCCGTTGTCGCGCAGGCTGAGCCCCAGCAACCCGATGTCGAGCCGGGCGTTGTAGGGCGCCGAAAGCCCGACCGGACCGGTGATCGACACGATCCCCCCGGTCACGAGGTTGCCGCGCAGGTCGACCCGCGCGCTGCCGCCCGCAAGGGTGATCGCGGCGTCGATATCGCTCAGCGCCTGGCCGAGGCCCGGGTCGGTCAGCCGTGCGCCACGGGTGTTGATGCTGCCGGTCAGGTTGGCCGGGTCCACGGGGCCGTTGAGACGCAGGTCGAACGTTGCCTCGCCCGCGATCAGCCGCGGGGCCAGGAACGGGTTCAGCAGGCCCAGCGGCGCGTTGCCGGAGGCCGACAGGCTCTGGCCCGGCGTGCCCGCGACCGACACGCGCGCCCCGCCGGGGCCCGTCGCGTCGATGTCCAGCGCGGTGCCGTTGCCGGTCTGGCGCACGGTGCCGCTGGCCGAGAGCGGCCCGGGGAAATCGGGGGCCAGCAGCGCGAGGTCGCGCAGCCGCGCGTCGAAGCTGATCGACGCGGGCGTGCCCGAGGCGCTGGCCGTCAGGTTCGGGTGGCTGACCTCGGCCCGGTCGATGGCGATACCCTCGGGGCCGATCGCCACTGCCGTGTCGAACCGCGCCGTCCCGGCCAGCAGCCGCGCCGTGGCGGGCGACCCGGCCGAGAGGTTCGTGGCGGTGCCATTGATGTTCAGCCGCGTTGTGCCGTCCGCGATCGACCCCTCGATCCGCGCGTCGGTGCCGCCCGAGACGCCCGTGGCGGCGAGCGGCGCCAGCGCGCCCAGGTTGCGGGCCGAGACATCGGCGGCAAAGGTGATCGGCGCGCCGGTGGGCAGGGCCGCCTCGGCCGTGACCGAGATGTCGGGGTGGCTGACCGCCGCATCGCTGACCGCGATGCCGCCCGCGTCGATCCGCACGCTGGTGCCGAACTGCGCCGCACCCGGCAGCAGCGGGCCGGGGGCGACAGTGGCGACCGAGAGGTCGCGCGCGGTGCCGTCCAGCCGGACCTCGGTGGTGCCACTGTCCACGCTGCCGGTGACGCGGGCGGTGAGCCCGCCGCCCACGCCGTTCGCGGCAAGCGGCGCCAGCGCGCCCAGGTCGTCCGAGGCGATGTCGGCGGCAAAGGTGATCGGCCCGCCCGTCGGCAGGGCGGCGTTCGCATCGACCGAGATGTCGGCATGGGAGACGCTCGCGTCGCTGACCGTGATGCCGGTGCCGTCGATCACCACGTTGGTGCCGAATTCCGTCTCGCCCGGCAGCAGGGTCCCGGGCGAGGCGGCGGCGACGGCCAGGTCGCGGCCCGTGCCGTCAAGCCGGATGCGGGTCGTGCCGCCGTCCACCGAACCCTCGATCCGGGCCGTGGTCGCGCCGCCGACGCCGGAGCTGGCAAGGGCGGGGATCTGCGCCAGGTTCGGGCTTTCGACCTCCGCGCGGAAGGTGATCGGCCCGCCCGAAGGCAGGCGCGCGGCGGCGGTGCCCGAAAGGCTTTGCGCCACGACGCGGCCGTCCGAGACGACCAGCCCCTCGGGGGCGAAGGTGAGCGTCGCGCCGGCCTCGGCCTCGGGGCCGATGAGGTCTGCGAGCGTCTCGGACAGGCCCTGCGCGATCACGTCCACCCGGGTCGACATCGGCGAGGCGTCGATCTGCGCCGTGCCAAGCGCCCGCAGGCTGTCCGCGCCATAGTCGCCGTAGCTGAGATCGACCATGTCGGCCGAGTAGACCACGCGCTGGGTCGGGTCGAGCGCGACAGTGACTTCTCCGCTCGCCGCGCGGACCGGCGTGTCGCGCACGGCAATCACGACCATGCCGCTGGTGCCGGGCACGAGGCTGATGTTGGCGTCGAGCGCCGATGGCACGCCCTCGGGCGAGACGGAGGCCGAGCCGGTGGCCCGCGCCGCGCCGTCGCTGCCCGGAAGGGCGGCGGCGATGGAATTGAGCGTGGCGTCGAACTGGGCCGCAGTGCCCTGCGACGTGATCGCGGCGTTGGCGGTGGCGTCCAGCGCGCTCGTGCTGACGGTGGCGCGCTCAAGCCGCAACCCGTCCGTGTCGCGCACCGCGCGGACGTCAATCTGGCCGGTGCCGGTCAGCAGCCCGTCGACCTCTGCGATGCCGGTCGCGAGGTCGGTCGTCGTCCCGGTCGCGGCCAGGTCGAAGGCCCCTGTCAGCGGCACGACCTCGCCCGACAGCGCAAGGTCGGCGCCGCCCGACAGGTCGAGGCCCGAGAGCGCCGAGAACCGTGCGAGGTCATCCGCGACCAGTTGCGCCGTGACGCTGGTGGCAAGGTTCGCGCCCTCGGCCCGGTCCATGGTGATGTCGCCGCTCAGCGCCATGCCGGCGGCCTGCAGGTCGAGCCCGCTGATGCGGATCGGCGCGTTCTCGGACAGGTCCAGGCGGAAGCCGGCCTCGATCTCGCGCCCCAGCGCCTGCGCCAGGGCCGGGTCCTCGGGGGAAAGACCCTGCGCGGTCAGCGCGATATCGGCGCCAAGCTGGCCGATGGCCGTGCCGTCGCCGGGGGTCAGCGTGCCGGTGGTCGTCAGGGTCAGGCCCTCGGCGGCAAAGCCGGGCACCTGCGGCGCCTCGATGGTAAAGCTGCCGTCAAAGCGGCTGTCGGTCGTGCTGTCGTAGGTCAGGTCCAGCGTCGCCCGGCCCACCGTCACGTCAGGCGCAAAGGGCACGGCGGTGCGTGCATCCTCGCTGGCCAGTTGGCCCTGCAGCGCGATCCGGGTCGGCCATTGGTCGGGCCCCAGCGCCAGCGCGCCGGTCAGGGCCAGAGACGGCGCCGAGATGCTGAGATTCTCGAGCGTGAGCGAGCCGTCGGGGTCGCGGAAGCCGGTGGCGGCCATTTCCGACGTGCCGCCTTCGAAATAGGGGCGGTGGACGGGGGGCAAGAGCTCGGCCAGGTCGCCGCCCAGGTCGAAGGTAAAGCCCTGTCGGCCGTTCTCTTCGGTCAGGCCGACCTGGCCAATGACTCGCGGCGCGCCATTGGTTTCCAGCCGGATGTCGGCGTCGAAATCGCTCACCAATCCTTCGCCGGCGAGGGTCAGCGCGACCGAGGGGCGACCGGGCAGGTTCAGCGCCGAGGCGGCGATGCCGCCGGCGTCCTCGGCCACGGTCAGGTCGACCAGCAGCTCCCCGCCGTCGGGGGTGTAGTTCACCTCGAGCGAAATGGTGCCGTCGCGCACCCCGTCGAGCCGGACAAGGTCCAGCGTCGCGGCGGCGATGTCGTCGTTGTACTGCACAGCCCCGTTCAGCGAGAAGGCGGCGGCCTGGCCCAGCACGGATTGGCCCAGCGAGATGCGGTCGGCATCCAGTGCGTCGATGCGGATCGACACCGGCAGGTCGGGCAGGGCGAAGGGTTCCGACGAAGCCTCCGGATCCGGCGCGGCGGGCTCGGTCTGCGGCAGGCGGGGCAGCTCGATGCTGCCGGCCGAGAACTCGTTGACCTCGAGCCGGGCGCGCAGCAGGGCGGCGCGGTTCCAGTCGAGCACGACGTCGGTGATGGTCAGCCAGACGCCCTCGTCATCGGAAATGGTCATCCGGTCGATGGTCGCGCGCGACGACAGCGCGCCGCGGAACCCGTCGATGGTCACGGCGCGGCCGGCGCCCGACAGGCTGTCCTGCAACAGGCGCGTGAGGAAGTCCTTGTCGTCCTCCTCGGACTGGGTCTGGGCAAAGAGGGGGGCGGCGCAGGCCAGGGCCAGGGCCGCGGTGGTCAGGCGGGAACGTCTGCGGGTCATGCTCATCAGAAGGATTGCCCCAGCCCGACGTAGATCTCGACGCGGCCATAGGCATCGTCACCCGAGGTCGGCGTGGCGAGGTCCAGCCGCACCGGGCCGATGCCGGTGTTGTAGCGCAGCCCGATCCCGGCGCCCGAATGGCTGGGGTCGTCACCCGTCGGCATGCTGTCCGGCCCGATCAGGCCGTAATCGGCAAAGCCGACGACCTGTATGTTGTCGCTGACGCGGACCCGCGCCTCGGCCGAGAGGCCGACGAAGGACCGACCGCCGGTCATCGTGTCGCCCGTGCCGACCCCCAGCGACTGGTAGCCATGGCCGCGCACGGTGCCGCCGCCGCCGGAATAGAACAGGAAGTCGGCGGGCGCCTCGCCGATCTCGGCGCCCATGACGCTGCCCATCTGCAGGCGGCCGGCAAAGGTCACGCGGTCCTCGGCGCCAAAGCTGCGGTAGCCGCGGAAATCGCCGGTCATGCGCAGACCCGCCGTCTCGCCCGGCAGCACGAAGGGCGTGGCGGTGAGGCTGGCATAGGTCCCCTTTGTGGGGTTCAGCGCGTTGTCGCGTTTGTCGATCGCACCCGACAGCGGCAGCGTGACCAGCGTGTAGGTGCGGGTGCCGAAGGCATCCGTCGTGCGTTCGCGCGCGAGGCCGATGCCCGCCGTCGCCTCGATGTCGTCGTTCACCTGCCGGGTGAGCAGGGCGAGCGTCTCGATGCTGTCGGTCTCGTAGGCCGGGTCGTTGACATGCTCGATCGCGGCCGAGAGCGTCAGCGAGGTGTCGGCGTCGATGGTGCCCGGACGCGTCAGCGTCACGCCAAGCCGCCAGTCGACGCCGTCAAGGTCGGGCGTGATGCCGCTGATCCGACCGTCCACGCGGAACCGTTCGGCCCCGCCCAAGAGGTTGCGGTGCAGCCAGAAGGCCGACAGGGTGCCGCCGTCCAGCGTCGCGATCTCGGCGCCAAAGCCGATGCGGCGCAGCTTGGTCTCGACGACCTGCGCCTCGATGTCGAGCGTGCCGTCGGGGTTCACCGTCTCGGCCTCGGAAAGGGCGACGGTGCGGAAGACGCCGGTGGCGCGCAACCGATTGGTCACCCGGTCGAGCTGGCGGGGGGTAAAGACCTCGCCCGTGGGCAGGCCGGCGATTTCCTGCGCGCGCTGCTCGCGCAGCCGGTCGAGCCCCTCGAACCGCAGCCGGCCGAAACGGACCTTGGGGCCGGGGGCCAGGGCGATGTCGACGTCGAGCTCGCGCTGCGGGTGGCGGGCGGTAATCTGCTGGCCGGCCACGTCGGCCTTGGCATGGCCCGTGGCGCGCCAGTCGTTCACGCCCTTGCTGGCCGCGCCGTTGATGCCCGACAGGGTGGCTGTCTCGCCAGTGCGGAACGTCTCGGGCGGGGTCGCGCCGCCGGGCAGGGGGGCTACGGTCGCCCGTCCGTAGGAGAATTTCGGGCCCGGAACGACCTTGATCTCGACGTTGCGGATGCGTGTTGGCGCGTCGAAGGTCGGGATGCCCGACGCCTCGCGCCCGTCGAGCGTGATGTTGACCACCGGGGCAAAGTGCCCGTTGTCGTAGAGCGCGGCGAGGATGCGCCGGTAATCGGCCTGCGCGGCGGCCAGGATGTCGGTCGCCGTGCTTTCCGGGTCCTCGATCGCGGTTTCGGTCGCCAGCACGTCGCGGATCGACTGCCGCAGGCCCTCGTCCACGTTGGGCGTGTTGAACCTGAACTCGGCCGACAGCAGCGGCGATGCCGCCAGAATGCCCGCGGCCAGTGCCATCCGGGCTGAATTGGCCCGCAATCCGGTCGCGGTGCGGGTGAATTGCCCGAATTTCTTCGGTTTCGAGGGCATTCCGGTGCTCTCCGATCGTTGTCCCTGTCCGCATCTTGGGGGCGGATCCTGCTCAGTCCCAGTTAGAGCGATGCGCAGGAAAGGCACAAGGAATTCCTTGGTCCACGGGCAAAGATCCACCGAAACGTGAAGGCCGGAGGGCTTGACAGGGGCCGGGCGGCCCCTGTCGGCGCATCAGTCGCGCAGGCGCCAGCCGGTGCGGAAGATCCACCAGATCACCGCAAGGCAGATCGCGGTGAAGAGAGCGATGGCCGCAAGGCTCATCGCCACGGGCACGTCGGCCAGCCCGTAAAAGGACCAGCGGAAGCCCGAGATCAGGTAGAGCACCGGGTTGAAATGCGTCACCGTCTGCCAGAACGGCGGCAGCATCGAGACCGAGTAGAAGGACCCGCCAAGGAACACCAGCGGCGTCACGATCAACAGCGGGATCAGCTGCAATTGCTCGAAATTCTGCGCCCAGATGCCGATGATGAACCCGAAAAGCGCGAAACTGGTGCAGGTCAGGATCAGAAAGGCGAGCATGGCCAGCGGATGCTGGATCTGCACCTCGACAAAGAAGGTCGCCGTAGCCAGGATGATCAGCCCGATGAACAGCGCCTTGGTCGCCGCCGCGCCGACATAGCCCAGCACCATCTCGAGGAAATTGACCGGGGCCGAGAGATGTTCGTAGATCGTGCCGGTGAATTTCGGGAAATAGATGCCGAAGCTGGCGTTCGCCAGGCCCTGCGTCATCACCGTCAGCATGATGAGACCCGGCACGATGAAGGCGCCGTAGCTGACGCCCTCGACCTGGTCGATGCGCGATCCGATGGCCGAGCCGAAGACCACGAAATACAGCGAGGTCGAGATGACCGGCGAGACGAAGCTTTGCAGCACCGTGCGGAAAAAGCGGGACATTTCCGCCATGTAGATCGCCTTGACGCCCAGCAGGTTCATGCCGCGCCCTCCTGCTCTTGTTCGGCGACAAGGCCGACAAAAATGTCCTCGAGGCTGGACTGCCGGGTCTGCAGGTCGCGCAGGGTCAGGCCGGCCCCCGACAGGTCCTGCAAGAGCCGCGTGATCCCGGTCCGTTCGGCTTGGGTGTCGTAATCGTAGGTGATCGACAGGCCGTCCTCGGACAGCGCCAGCCCGTCACGGACAAGGCTGTCGGGCAGGGCATCGGCCTTGTGCTGCAATTCGACCACCAGCCGCTTGCGACCGAGCCGCTTCATCAGCGCGTCCTTGCGTTCGACCAGCAGGATCTCGCCCTTGTTGATGACGGCGATGCGGTCGGCGATGGCCTCGGCTTCCTCGATGTAATGGGTGGTCAGGATGATCGTCACGCCTTGTTTCTTGAGCTCGGCCACCGTTTCCCACATCGACTTGCGCAGCTCGACGTCGACGCCGGCGGTCGGTTCGTCCAGGAACAGCACGCGCGGCTCGTGGGCCAGCGCCTTGGCGATCAGCACCCGGCGCTTCATCCCGCCCGAGAGCTGCATGATCTTGCTGTCGGCCTTGTCGGTCAGCGACAGGCGCCGCAGCACGTCGTCCACGTGGGCATCGTTGCGTTTGAGCCCGAAGAGCCCGCGTGAGAAGGCGACAGCGCGGCGCACCTCGGTGAAGGGCTCGATGTTGATCTCTTGCGGCACCAGCCCGATCAGCGACCGCGCGGCGCGCCAGTCGCGGATGATGTCATGCCCGCCCACGGTGACGCTGCCCGCCGTCGGGGTGGTCATGCCGCAGATCGTGGAAATAAGCGTCGTCTTGCCCGCGCCATTGGGGCCCAGCAGGGCGAGGATCTCGCCCTCTTCGATCTCCAGGTCCACGCCCTTCAGCGCCTCGAACCCGCCGTCATAGACCTTGCGCAGGCCGTCGATCTTGATGAATGCCATGCCGATCTCCTCTTGTTCGGCGCGGTAGATAGGGCGGGGCCGGGGGCGGGGAAAGCGCCCATGCAGTCCGGGCCGGGCCCAGGTGGATGTGCAGGAATGCACGACCCGCAGCCCCCGCGCAACCCATGCGCGACGACACTGCTGACATCTCGCGACGCCGCGATGACACGGCGGGGAATAAACTGCGGGGGCTCTCCTTGTCACTTCCTATGGGCGTCTCTACATCCCGTTTCATGTTGAGCCGCATCCCTTTCCTGAACCGCCCCCCGGCGGTTTCCGTCCTGCGACTGCAGGGCACCATCGGCACCGGCTCTCGCGCCCTCAATGACCGGGCGCTGGCCCCGCTGATCGAACGGGCGTTTTCCAAGGGCAAACCCGCCGCCGTGGCGCTGGTGATCAACTCGCCCGGCGGCTCGCCCGTGCAAAGCTCGCTCATCGCGCAGCGCATCCGTCGGCTGGCGGACGAGAAAAGCGTGCCGGTCCATGCCTTTGTCGAGGATGTCGCGGCCTCGGGCGGCTACTGGATCGCCTGCGCGGCCGACAGGATCTGGGCCGACCCGGCGTCGATCGTGGGCTCCATCGGCGTGATCTCGGCCGGCTTCGGTTTGCAGGATTTCATCGAGAAGCACGGGATCGAGCGTCGGGTCTACACCGCCGGCGAGTCCAAGTCGCAGCTCGACCCGTTCCGTGCCGAAAAGCCCGAGGACGTGGCGCGGCTGAAAGAGCTGCTGGGCGACATGCACGGGCTCTTCAAAGCGCATGTCTCGGGGCGGCGCGGCGACGCGCTGGCCGATGACCCGCGCATCTTCACGGGCGAGTTCTGGCTGGCCGAAAAGGCCCGCGACCTCGGCCTGATCGACGGCACCGGCCACCTGGTGCCGAAGATGAAGGAGATCTTCGGCGACAAGGTCCGTTTCCGCCGCTTCGAGGCGAAACGCGGCCTGCTGACCCGGTTCGGCGCGCAAATGGTCGACGACACGCTGGCCGCGGTCGAGGACCGCGCCGCCTACGCCCGCTTCGGGCTCTAAGCTATGCTCTTCAAGATCATCACGCTGTTCCTGGTGTTCATGGCCGTGCTGGCCATCTTTGGAAAGTTGCGCTTTCCCGGGCAGAAGATGATCGCTCAGAAACGCTGTCCCAATTGCGGACGGTTCCGGATCGGTCGCGGGCCCTGCGCCTGCGGAAAGGGGTAATTCATGGTGTGGGCGATGGCGGGGCTTGGCCTCGTGATCCTTCTTCTCGCGGGCGATGCACTGGTGAAGGGGGCGGTCAACCTTGCCCTGCGGCTGGGGATTCCCGCGCTGATCGTCAGCCTGACCATCGTTGCCTTCGGCACCTCGGCGCCCGAACTGCTGATCTCGGTTTCGGCCGTGCTGGACAATGCGCCCGGCATCGCGCTCGGCAACGTCGTGGGCTCGAACACCGCCAACGTGCTGATCGTGCTGGGGCTGCCCGCGCTGTTGACCGGGCTGCACACCAGTGGCTGCGAGACGCGCAAGAATTACAACTTCATGCTGGCCGCGTCGGTGCTGTTCATCGCGCTGGCCTTTCTGGGCAGCTTCACCTGGATCTCTGCGCTGATCCTGCTGGCGGCGCTGGCCGCCGTGCTCTGGGACCAGATGCACGAGGCGCGCGCCCATCGCCGGGACGTCAAGGCCAGCCTGGCTGCCCGCGCGGCCGAGGCCGAGCCGGACGTCGAAGTCGAAGGCGCGGACCCCGACATGCCGGTGTGGAAGGTCGTCATGTACCTGACGCTCGGCCTCGTCGGCCTGCCGCTGGGCGCGCATCTGCTGGTCGAGAACGCGACGATCATCGCCCGCACCTACGGCGTCAGCGAAAGCGTCATCGGGCTGACGCTCGTGGCGCTTGGCACTTCGCTGCCGGAACTGGCGACCACCGTGATGGCCGCGCTGCGCCGCCAGGCCGACGTGGCGCTGGGGAACGTGATCGGGTCGAACATGTTCAACCTGCTGGCCATCATCGGCATCGCCGCGCTGGTCGGGCCGATCCCGGTGGACGACTCCTTCCTGACCTTTGACCTCTGGGTGATGCTGGGGTCCGCGCTGGTGCTGATCCCCTTCGTGTTCCTCAAGTGGGACATGGGCCGGATCTGGGGCGCGGTCTTGACGGCGCTGTACCTGCTCTATGTAACGGTCGTGCTGTTCTGAGGCGGCACCAGGCAGGGGACAGGCATGAACGGACAGGCATTGGTCACCGGCGCCGGCAAGCGGCTGGGCCGCGCAATGGCGCTGGAACTGGGGCGGCAGGGCTTTGACGTGGCCGTGCATTATGCCGGCTCAGAGACGGGCGCGACCGAGGTCGTGGCCGAGCTGGAGGCCATGGGTCGCCGCGCCGTTGCCCTTCAGGCCGACCTGACCGCCGAGGCCGAGATGCAGGCCCTCGTGCCACGCGCCATCGCGGCGCTGGGCGGGCCGCTGACCGTGCTGGTCAACAACGCCTCGATCTTCGAATACGACAACCTCGAGACCGCGACCCGCGAGAGCTGGGATGCGCATATGGAATCAAACCTTCGGGCGCCCTTCGTGCTGATGCAGCACTTTTCGGCGCAGGTGCCGGACCCGGTGATGGACGACCAGGGCGAGCCGGTGGCGCAGGGCTTGGTGGTCAACATGCTTGACCAGCGGGTGCGCAAGCTGACCCCGCATTTCATGACCTACACGCTGGCCAAGATGGGCCTCTGGACCCTGACCCAGACTGCCGCGCGCGGGCTGGCGCCGCGGGTGCGGGTCAACGGCATCGGCCCGGGGCCCACGTTGCAGGGCGCCAACCAGCCCGACGCCGCCTATGCCCACCAGCGCGCGAACACGGTGCTCAAGCGCGGCTCGAACCCCGCCGACATCACTGGTGCGCTGGTCTATTTCCTGTCGGCCCCGGGGGTCACGGGCCAGCTGCTCTGTACCGACGGCGGGCAGCACCTGGGGTGGCGGACACCCGACATCAGCGGCGTCGACTGACGGCCCCAGCGTCAAGTTGTGCACGCAGGCTGCGGACAGTTAATTTTCTGTTACAAAAAATCTTTGTGTTTCAGCACCTTGTCGCCGGGTCGAAAATCTTCTCAATGAAATCAATATGTTGAAAGTTTGCTCAAATCATGGGCAAATCAGCGAACCCAGCCGGACTCAACGGAAATTCCGATTTGCGGCGTCATTGTCCGCAGACTTGTCCACAGGTTCCGTGGATGTAATCGCCCTTGCCCGGGCCGCTTAAAGATTGCAGCGGGGGCGGCAGAATCATATCTCTGACTCATGATTGACGCCTCCGACCAGACGCCCGCAGAGGGCCCCCGCGGCCACGCCTGCATCCAGTCCTACCTCAAGACGCTGGACGGCTCGCCCGGCGTCTACCGCATGCTCGATGACCAGAGCCGGGTGCTTTACGTCGGCAAGGCGCGCAACCTCAAGGCGCGGGTGTCGAACTATGCCCGGCCCTCGGGCCATTCGCCCCGGATCGCGCGGATGATCCGCGAGACGGCGTCGATGATGTTCCTGACCACGCGCACGGAAACCGAGGCGCTGCTGCTGGAACAGAACCTGATCAAGCAGCTGAAACCCAAGTACAACGTGCTGCTGCGTGACGACAAATCCTTCCCCAATATCCTGGTGACCGGGGATCACGCCTTCCCGCAGATCAAGAAGCATCGCGGCGCCAAGAAGGAGAAGGGCAGCTATTACGGCCCCTTCGCCAGCGCCGGGGCGGTGAACCGCACGCTGAACCAGCTGCAACGGGTGTTCCTGCTGCGCAACTGCTCGGATTCGATGTTCGAGACGCGGACGCGGCCCTGTCTGCTCTACCAGATCAAGCGCTGCAGCGGGCCCTGCGTCGGCAAGATATCCGAGGCGGAGTACGCGGCGAGCGTCCGCGATGCCGAACGCTTCCTCTCGGGCCGGTCCACCAATATCCAGGCCGAGCTGGCGGGAGAGATGCAGGCGGCCTCGGACGCGATGGAATTCGAACGCGCGGCGGCCCTGCGCGACCGCATCCGCGCGCTGACCAACGTGCAGGGGGTGCAGGGGATCAACCCGGCGGGCGTGGCCGAGGCGGACGTCGTGGCGCTGCACATGGAGCATGGGCAGGCCTGCGTGCAGGTCTTTTTCATCCGCGCGAACCAGAACTGGGGCAACAAGGATTACTACCCGCGCGTCGGCCCCGACGTGGACGCCGCCGAGGTGCTCGAGGCCTTCCTGGGCCAGTTCTACGACAACAAGGAGCCGCCGCGGTTGATCCTGTTGTCGAACGAGATCGAGAACCCGGACCTGATGTCGGCGGCGCTGAGCGAAAAGCTGGGCCGCAAGGTCGAGATCGCGGTGCCGCAACGGGGCGAGAAGGCCGAGCTGATCGACGGCGCCCTGCGCAACGCGCGCGAGAGCCTCGGCCGCAAGATGGCCGAGACGGCGACCCAGGCGAAACTGCTGCGGGGCGTGGCCGAGGCCTTCGGGCTCGAAGCGCCGCCCGCGCGGATCGAGGTCTACGACAACTCGCATATCCAGGGCACGAATGCCGTCGGCGCGATGATCGTCGCGGGGCCGGACGGCTACATGAAGAACCAGTACCGCAAGTACAACATCAAGGGCGAAGAGCTGGTGCCCGGCGACGATTTCGGCATGATGAAAGAGGTGCTGACCCGCCGCTTCACCCGGCTGCTCAAGGAAGACCCGGACCGCGACAAGGGGCTCTGGCCGGACCTTTTGCTGATCGACGGCGGGGCGGGGCAGGTCTCGGCCGTGGCCGAGATCATGCGCGAACACGGGGTCGAGGACGTGCCCATGGTGGGCGTCGCCAAGGGCGTCGACCGCGACCACGGCAAGGAGGAGTTCTACCGCATGGGCGAGCGCCCCTTCGCCCTGCAGCGCAACGATCCGGTGCTCTACTTCGTCCAACGCCTGCGGGACGAGGCGCACCGCTTTGCCATCGGCACCCACCGCGCCAAGCGGGCGAAAAGCCAGATGGCCAACCCGCTGGACGAGATCCCCGGCGTCGGCGCCTCTCGCAAGCGCGCGCTGCTGGCCCATTTCGGCTCCGCCAAGGCCGTCACCCGCGCGGGGCTCGACGATCTCAAGGCAGTCGACGGCGTCTCGGCGGCGCTGGCCGAACGCATTTACGCCCATTTCCACGAAAAGGCCTGATCCAGAGGCCCGCGCGGGCGCACAGGGTCCCTTGCGGACTTGCGCAAGCGCAAGTCACGACTGCGCGCCCCTCCTCCTGTCCTCCTCCCCGCGCGGGGAGGAGGGACCCCGTGGCGGGTCGACCCCGAAGGACTGACGTCCGACCACTGGCAACGCCGGGAGCCTTCGGCGAGAGTATTTGGAGAAAAGTGAAAGCAGGGGCGCCCCGATCCCCTTCATCTTGCCACTTAAACTCCGGGGAGTGTGAGGGGCTGGCCCCTCACTCCGACAATGTCACGCGCACCTAAGATTTGGACGTGAGGCGCGGCTGAAATCAAGCGCCACCCGATCCCCTTCACATTTCCCAAAATATCCTGGGGGTCCGGGGGCAAAGCCCCCGGCGGGTCGCCTCGCTTGCGAGGCGAAACCGTCAGGCGGTCGCGGCCGCCCGGATTGCGCGGATGTTCTCGCCGTAGGGCTCGGGGTTCGAGACCGAGCCGCCGCGGAAGGCGGCCGATCCCGCGACCAGCACGTCGGCGCCGGCCTTGGCCACCAGCGGCGCCGTGGTCGGATCGACGCCGCCGTCGATCTCGATATGGATGGGCCGGTCGCCGATCATCGACCGCAGGGTTTCGATCTTGGCCGACATGTCGATGAACTTCTGCCCGCCGAAGCCGGGGTTCACGGTCATCACGCAGACGAGGTCCGCCAGGTCCAACACATGGGCGATGCTCTCGGCCGGGGTGCCGGGGTTGAGGGCCACGCCCGCCTTCATGCCCGCGCCGCGGATCGCCTGAAGCGTGCGGTGGATATGCGGTCCGGCCTCGACATGGGCGGTCAGGATATCCGCGCCGGCATCGGCGAAGGCGTCGATATAGGGATCGACCGGAGAGATCATCAGGTGCACGTCCATGACCGTCTTGATGTGCTTGCGGATCGCCTTCACCAGCGGCGGGCCGAAGGTCAGGTTGGGCACGAAATGCCCGTCCATCACGTCCACGTGGATCCAGTCGGCGCCCTGGGCCTCGATGGCCTCGATCTCGGCGCCGAAATTGGCGAAATCGGCGGCAAGGATCGAGGGGGCGATCTTGATGGAACGGTCGAATGTCATTGGGGCAGCTCCCGGGCGGGTCAGGTTTGCCTGTCCCTTAGCCAGCCCGGGGCGGGGCGTAAAGCCGTCAGCTGTGGGCTGCGACGAAATCGGTGATGATCTGCGCGACGGCGGCGGGTTGGTCCCAGTGCAGGGAATGTCCCGCGTCCGGCAGGTCCAGCAGCGTCACGCCGGGGATCGTGGCGAGCGCCTTGGCGGCGGGGGCCTTGGAGATCAGGATGTCCTCGTCCGCCAGAACGGCCTGGGTCGGGACGGTGATTTCCGTGGTCCGGACCGTCGGTCGGAAGCCTTTCAGCGCTTCGAGCTGGTGTTTCATCGACGCGAGATCCTGCGCGTAGGGATAGGCGCGGGAGGCGGCGAGGGCCGCCTCGGTCCGGGCCGGGTCCTCGAAGAAGGCGGGTGCGTAGAGCCAGGGGAAGAGGGCGCGGAGCCACATCTCTTCGCCTTCCGGCGCGGCCCGGACGCGGGCGAGGTTGTCGAAGAGCCCGGCGATGCGGGGCGAGCGGACCGGGGCCGAGGCGAGGATGGTGAGCGAGGCGAGGCGCTCGGGCGCAAGGCCCGTGAGCTCCATCCCTTGCAGCCCGCCCATGGAATGGCCGACGACGTGGACGCCCGTCAGGTCCAGCGCGGCGAGCAGGGCGGCGGCGTCCTCGGCCATGCCGGTCACGGAACAGGGCGCGTCGCGGGGCGTGGTGCGGCCGGTGGTGCGGTTGTCGGGGCGGATCACGCGGTGGGCGGCGGTGAGCGGTTCGACCAGCGGATACCACGAAGCGCTGTCCGAGAACATGCCGGCGAGCAGCAGGATCACCGGGGCATCGCGCGGGCCGTCGTCTTCGTAATGGTAAGTGATATCGTCGCGTGCAAGCGTGGGCATCAGGCGTTCAGCTCCTTCCAGCAGGGCAAGAGGTCGCCGGGTTCCGGCGTGGCGTGGTAGACGCCGCGGGCGACAGCACGGGCGAGGCAATGGGCGGCGGCGTGGCCGATGAGCATGAGGTCGACGTCGGGCAGGTCGAGCGGGCGCGCGCCGGTCGAGGCTGCGAAGACGATGTCGCCGTCGAAGGGCGTATGCGCGGGCACGATGGCGCGGGCCAGCCCGTCATGGGCGGCGGTGGCCATGCGGTGGAGCCGGGACTTCGACAGGTCCGCGTCGGTGGCGACGATCGCAATGGCGGTGTTCGCCCGCTCGGTGCCGTGGACGACCTGCGCCTTGCGGCTGTCGAGCGACAGGCCGAGGCCGGCGCGGGGGTCGGGGCCGAACCCGCCGAACTCGTCGCCGATCTCCTGGCTTGCGGCCCAGAAGTGGCGGTCGCCGGGCGTGTTGGTGTGGCCGACCGGGTTGGCGACGACCAGCGCGCCGACCGTGGCGCCGGATGGCAGGACGAGGGAGGCGGAGCCGAGCCCGCCCTTCATCATCGCGCCAAGCGCGCCGGTGCCGGCGCCTTGCGTGCCGATCTCGAAATCGGGGCTGGCGGCCTCGAGCGCGGCGCGGCCGAGGGCGGGGTAGGGGTTTTCGGGCCAATGCCCTTCGATCCCCTCGTAGAGGTCGAAGATGATCGCAGCCGGAACGATGGGGACGCGGGCAAGGTGGACGGGCACGCCCCGCCCCTGCGCCCTGAGCCCGGCCATGACGCCCGAGGCGGCGTCGAGGCCGAAGGCCGATCCGCCCGAAAGGGCGATGGCGTCGATCTGCGTCGCCGACTTGTCGGGCGCCAGCAGGTCCGTCTCGCGCGTGCCCGGCGCGCCGCCCATGACCGCGCAGCTGGCGAGGAAGGGCGCGTCTGCCGTCAGCACCGTGGTGCCGGTGCGATAGGTCGCGTGGCGCGCGTTGCCGACCTTGAGGCCGGGCACGTCGGTGATGAGGTTGCGGGGGCCGGGGATCATGTCGGGTCTTTCAATGTAGGCGCGTGGGCTGGACCTTGCGGTCTGCACTGCCACGCAGACAAAGTCTCCTATGCGGCCTTGCGCTGGGCGCAAGCCACGACACCGGGCCCCTCCTCCTGTCCTCCTCCCCGCGCGGGGTGGAGGGAGCCCGTCGCAGGCCGACCCAGTCACTCCGGCCGGTCAGATGCATCGGCCGCCGTCGACCTCGAGCAGGGTGCCCGTGATCATCGACGCCTCGTCCGAGCAGAGGAAGCAGGCGGCGTTGGCCAGGTCCTGCGGGGTCGAGAATCGGCCCAGCGGAATGGTCGACAGGAACTTGGCGCGCATCTCGGGCGTGTCCTCGCCCATGAAGCTCTTGAGCAGCGGCGTTTCCCCGGCCACCGGGTTCAGCGCGTTGACGCGGATTCCAAAGGGGGCGAGTTCGACCGCCATGGTGCGGGTGGCGAGGTTCACCCAGCCTTTCGAGGCGTTGTACCAGTTGAGATTGGGGCGGGGCGACAACCCGGCGGTCGAGGACATGTTGAGGATCGCGCCCGCGCCGCGCGCCTTCATCGCCGCGACAAAGGCCTTTGCGATCAGGTAGATCGACTTGCAGTTGACGTTGAAGACGCGGTCGAAATCCGCCTCGGACACGTCTTCCAGCGGGGTCGGCAGGTGGGTGACGCCGGCGTTGTTGACGATGATGTCGGGCGTGCCCCAGGCCGCGTCGGCCGCAGCCTGCATCGCCGCGATCGACGCGGCATCGGCTACGTCCACCGTCTGCGCCACGGCAGCCTCGCCCAACTCTGACGCCAGCGCGGCCGCGCCGTCGCCGTTGAGGTCGGCGATCATCACCCGCGCGCCCTCGGCCACGAACTTGCGCGCGATGCCGGCGCCAAAGCCCGATGCGGCCCCGGTCACGATCGCGGTCTTTCCTTCCAGACGCATGGCGCCCTCCCTTGTCAGTAAGTCGCCCGGCCGCCCGACTGGTCGAAACAGGCGCCGGTGGTGAAACTGGTCTCGTCCGAGGCGAGCCAGCAGACCATGGCGGCGATCTCTTCGACCGTGCCGAAGCGGTTCATGGGGATCTTGGATTTCATGTAGGCGATGAACTCTTCGGTCATCTGCTCGAAGATCGGGCTTTCGACGGCGGCCGGTGCGACACAGTTCACCGTGACCGCCGTATCGGCCAGCTCCTTGCCGAGCGACTTGGTGAGGCCGATCACCGCCGCCTTGGTCGAGGAATAGGCCGAGGCCATGGGGTTGCCTTCCTTGCCCGCGATGGACGCCATGTTGACGATGCGGCCGTAGCCGGCCGCCTTCATCAGCGGGGCGGCGGCGCGGCAGCAGTGGAACACGCCGTGGACGTTCAGGTCGTAGACCCGGTGCCAGTCCTCGAGCGGGTAGTCCCACGTCGTCTTCTGCGGGCCGGTGATCCCGGCCGAGCAGACGAGGATGTCGAGCCCGCCCATGGCCGATTGCGCGTCATGGGTGGCGCGGGTGACGGCGTCGGGGTCGGTGACGTCGACCTTCGCGACATGCAGTCCGGGCATATCCGCCAGCGCGTCCAGCGCGCCCTGGTCGATGTCCCAGACCGTGACCGTCGCGCCCTCGGCCAGCAGGCGGCGGGTGACGGCGGCGCCGATCCCCGAGGCGCCGCCGGTCACGATGGCATGGCGGGTCTTGAAACGATTGTCGTACATCTGGGCCTCCCGTCCCGTTGTGCGGGAACTCTCGGGCAGGGGGGGTGAAATGGCAAGCGGTCAGCCGTGCAACGCTGCGACCGTCTTGAGGGTCGAAAAGCCGTAGAGCGCCTCGAACCCCTTTTCGCGGCCATGACCGGACAGGCCCCGGCCGCCAAAGGGCAGCTCGACCCCGCCGCCGGCGCCGTAGTTGTTCAGGAAGACCTGGCCGGTCTTGAGCTTGCGGGCGAGCCGCATCTGCCGGGCGCCATTCTGCGACCAGACCGAGGACACCAGCCCGTAATCGGTGCCGTTGGCGATCTGGACGGCCTCGTCTTCGCTGTCGAAGGGGATGAGCACCTGCACGGGGCCAAAGATCTCGTCCTGCGCGAGGCAATGATCCGGGGGCACGTCGGCCAGCAGGGTGGGCGCGATGTAAGCGCCGCCCGCGGGGGCGTCGTCAACCACCTCGCCGCGCGCGAGGATCTTGAGGTCGGCGCCCTTGTCCAGGAACCCCGACACGATCCCCTTCTGACGGGCCGAGATGAGCGGCCCGAGGTGCAGGTCACGCATGGCGGGGCCGACGCGCAAGGCGGCATAGCGTTTCGCCATCTCCTCGGCCACGCGGTCATAGACCGACCGTTCGACCAGGATGCGCGAGGAGGCAGAGCAGGTCTGCCCGGCGTTCTGGATACCCGCGTTGACGAGGAAGGGCAGGGCGGCGTCGATATCGGCATCGGCAAACACGAGCTGCGGGGATTTCCCGCCCAGCTCGAGCGTCACGGGCACGACGTTCTGCGCGGCAGCGGTCTGGATCAGGCGGCCGGTGGCGACCGATCCGGTGAACGACAGATGGTGGACACACTTGTGCGACGACAGGGCCGCCCCGGCCTCGGCGCCGAGGCCCGGCACCACGTTCAGCGACCCGGCCGGAAAGCCCGCCTGGACCGCGAGGTCGGCAAAGGCGAGGGCGGTCAGGCAGGCCTCTTCAGCCGGTTTCAGCACGCAGGCATTGCCCATGGCCAGCGCCGCGCCGACCGAGCGGCCGATGATCTGCATCGGGTAGTTCCAGGGCACGATATGGCCGGTGACGCCATGCGGTTCGCGCAATGTGTAGACCGTGTAGCCGTCGAGATAGGGGATCGTCTCGCCCATCACCTTGTCGGCCGCGCCGCCGTAGAATTCGCAGTAGCGCGCCAGCGCCACGGCGTCGTTGCGGGCTTGCGTGAGCGGCTTGCCAACGTCATGCGCCTCGATCACCGCCAATTGGTCAACATGTTCCAGCACCAGCTGGCCAAGGCGGGTCAGCAGGCGCCCGCGTTCGACGGCGGTGCTTCGGCCCCAGTCGCCCGCCATCGCGGCCTCGGCGGCGGCGACGGCGGCGTCGATGTCCTGGGCCTGCCCACGCGCGATGCGGCCCAGCTCGGCCCCGTCGCTGGGGTTGATGACTGGCAGCGTCTCGCCCGAGGCGGGCGGCTGCCAGCGGCCGTCGATCAGGCACAGTGCGGGGTCGAACCAGAGGTCGGACAGGGGCATGGCGGGTCCTTTGCAGTCAGCTCGCACGGGCGTTCGGCAGGCGCGGGGCGGCGTCGATCAGCGTGCGGGTATAGGGGTGTTGCGGGGCCATCAGCACGGTCTCGGTCGGGCCTTCCTCGACGATCCGGCCGGCCTGCATGACCATCACGCGGTCGGTGATCGTCTGCACGACCGAAAGGTCATGCGAGATGAAGAGGTAGCTGAGCCCCTCGCGCGCGGCGAGATCGGCCATCAGGTCGAGGATCTGCGCCCGGACCGACACGTCGAGGGCCGACACCGCCTCGTCAAAGACCACGAGTTCCGGCCGGGTGATCAGCGCGCGGGCGATGGCGATGCGCTGGCGCTGGCCGCCGGAAAACTCGTGGATGTACTTGGTGGCATCGGCGGCGGATAGCCCGACGCTGTCCAGCACCGCGCCGATGCGGGCCTCAAGCGCGCTGCCTGTCGGCGGAACTTCGAGCAGGTGCAGCGGCTCGGCCACCAGCGGACCGACGCGCCAGCGCGGGTTGAACGACCCGTAGGGGTCCTGGAACACCACCTGGATCTTGCGCCGCACGTCGAGGTTGGGCGCATGCCCCGACCAGACCGGCGCGCCGTCCAGCAGGATTTCGCCTTCCTGAACCTCTTCCAGCCCCAGGATCGCGCGGGTGAGAGTGGACTTGCCGCAGCCCGATTCCCCCACCAGCCCGATCCGGTCGCCGCGTTCGAGAGTAAAGCTGACGTCCCTGACCGCCCGGAAATGCTCCTGCGGGGCAAAGAGCTTGCGGCGCGGCAGCGGGTAGTCGCGCGACACGCCTTTCACCTCGAGCAGGGGCGTGCGGGTGTCGGGATGTGGGGGCAGGGTCACGCGGTGGCTCGACGCCTCGAACAGCATCCGCGTGTAGGGGTGGCGCATCTCGGCCAGGACCTGGCTGGTCGGGCCCTGTTCGACCACCTCTCCGTGGCGCATGACAACAATGCGGCTGGCCAGGCCCGAGATGACGGCAAGGTCATGGGTGATGAACAGCAGGCCCATGCCGTAATCGTCCACGAGGCCGCGCAAGAGCTCGAGGATCTGCGCCTGCGTGGTCACGTCCAACGCGGTGGTCGGTTCGTCCGCGATCAGCAGGGCCGGGCGCTGGGCGATGGCCATCGCGATCACGACGCGCTGGCGCTGGCCGCCCGACAGCTCGTGCGGGTAGCGGGTCAGCGGGAACCGCGCTTCGGGCAGGCCGACACGTTCCAGCACCTCGCGGGCGACGCGCAGCGCATCGGCGCGCGAGGACCGGTCGTGGATCATCACCGTCTCGGCCACCTGGTCGCCGATGGACTTGACCGGGTTGAGCGCGGTCATCGGCTCCTGGAAGACCATGCCGACCTGGTTGCCGCGCAGGTGGCACAGGGTGTCCTCGTCTGCGGTCAACATGTCCGTGTCGCCCAGCGCGACGCGCCCCGTGGCCTGCGCCCCGCGTGGCAGCAGCTGCATCACGGTGAAGGCGGTCATCGACTTGCCTGAGCCGCTCTCGCCGATGATGCCGACGATCTCGCCGGGGCCGACGCTGAGCGAGACGTTCTTCAGGATCGCATGGCCGCCGATGGTCAGCGACAGGTCGGAGATCTGCAGAAGGCTCATGCGCGCTCCACCCGGATGCGCGGGTCGAGCATGTCGCGCAGACCATCGCCCATCAGGTTCAGCCCCAGCACGGTCAAAAGGATCGCAAGGCCCGGCACCAGCGCCATGTGCGGCGCGATGGCGACCATGGTCTGCGCATCGGCCAGCATGCGGCCCCAGCTGGGCGTCGGTGGCTGCGCGCCCAGACCGACAAAGCTGAGCGCCGCCTCGACCTGGATGCCGAGGCTGAACTGCACCGTGCCCTGCACGACCATGAGGTTGGCGACATTGGGCAGGATGTGCTCGAAACTGATGCGGGTGGTGCCCTTGCCGGCGACGCGGGCGGCCATGATGAACTCGCGGCTCCAGAGGCTCAGCGCGCCCGAGCGGACGATGCGGGCGAACACGGGGATGTTGAAGATGCCGAAGGCGATGATCGCGTTCGTCGCCGAGGGGCCAAGGACGGCTGTCAGCAGGATCGCCAGCACCAGCAGCGGGAAGGAAAAGATGATGTCGTTGCCGCGCATGATGATCTCGTCCAGCCACGAGCCCTTGCGCGCAGCCGCCGCCAGTCCCAGCGGCACGCCGAGGATCAGCCCGATGGTGACGGCGACCAGCGCCACCGCCAGCGAGGTGCGCGCGCCGACCATGATCATGGAAAAGATGTCGCGCCCGAAATGGTCGGTGCCCAGCCAATGGGTGGCGGAGGGCCCCTGCAGGCGGTCGGGAATGCTTAGCACCGTCACGTCATAGGGTGTCCAGAGGAAGGACAGCAGCGCGGCGGCGGTGAAGACCGAGGTCAGCGCGGCACCGATCAGCAGGCTGCGGGAGATCTTCATGTGCGCAGCCTCAGCCTTGGGTCGATGGCGGCATAGGCCAGGTCGATGACGAAGTTCAGCATGATCACGGTGAAGACCAGCAGCATCACCACGCTTTCGACCACGATCAGGTCGCGCTGGGTGATCGCCTGGAAGATCAGCCGTCCCAGCCCCGGCAGGTAGAACACCTGTTCGATGATGATGGCGCCGGTCAGCAGCACGGCGAATTGCATGCCGATGATGGTCAGCACCGGGATCAGCGCGTTGCGGATGCCGTGGCGCCACAGCGCCTGCCGCGCCGAAAGCCCCTTGGCCCGGGCGGTGCGCATGAAATCCTCGCCCAGCATGTCCAGCAGCGACGACCGCATGACCCGCGTCAGGATCGCCGCCTGCGGCAGCGACAGCGCGATGGCCGGCAGGGTAAGGGCCTTGAGGCTGAGCCAGATGCTTTCGTCCCAGCCCGGAAAGCCGCCCGCCGGAAACCAGCGCAGGCGGATGGCGAAGAGCAGCACCAGCATCATCGCGAACCAGAACCCGGGGATCGCCACGCCCAGCTGCGTCGCACCCATCACCGTCACATCCGCCGCCCGCCCGCGCCGCGCGGCGGCAAAGATGCCGGCCGGAAAGGCGATCAGGATTGACAGCAGCAGCGCGTAGACCGCCAGCGGCAGCGACACCCAAAGCCGGTCCGCCACCATCTGCGCCACCGGCGCGCGATAGGTATACGAGGTGCCGAAATCGCCGGTCACCATGCCGCCGATCCAGCTGAAATACCGCGCGACCTTGGTCTGGTCGAGGCCCAGTTCTGCCCGCAGCGCGGCCACCGTGTCGGGCTGCGCGTTCATGCCCATCATGAAACTGGCCACGTCGCCGGGCGCCACCTCGATGATCGAGAAGATCAGAAGGGACGCGACGATCAGGCTGATTGCCAGCGATAACAGGCGTTTGAGGGTATAGCGCAGCATGGGGCGACGTTAGGGGCGGGCGCGGGGGGCGTCCAGTGCCCAAATGGCCCGGACGCCGATGCCGAAACCGCAACAATGCCGGCCCTGTGCGCGATTGTTGCCAATATGGCGCTTTTGCCACGAAATGTCCGCATTCCCGCCCAAGATCGGGACCGAAAATTCGTAAAAAATGATCCAAATTCGGCGGTTCTTGGCGACCCCCGGATCGGTTGTGTGTCGCTTGCGTCGGTAAAGGTGTTCCGTGTCCTACGAGTCTGAATCTGAAGACGAGATGATCCTGCGGGTTCTGGAACGCACGGCGCGTGCAGCAGAAGCCGCGGCAGAGGACCGGGCCGAGGCCGCCGCGAGACCGGCGCCGCGTCGCCGCCGTGCCGCGCCGGACCTTCCGGTGCCAGAGGACGACCGCGCCCGGCGGGCCGCGCGTCGGCCTGCGCAGGACGAACGCCGCGCCCCGCGCGATCCGGCGGCCCCGCGCAAGGTCCGCGTTCTGCCCGGTTTCTGCGGCAAGGCCCGGGTGATGACCACCTTCGGCGCGCTGCCCATCGAGGCGCTGCGCAAGCGGGACGAGCTGCGCACCTCGACCGGCCGGCCGATGCGGGTCATGGCCATCGACAAGATCCTCTTGGACACCGATTTCCTGTCCCATCACCCCGAGGCCGCGCCGATCCGCGTGCGCGCCGGTTCGCTGGGCCGCGGCCTGCCGCAGCGCGACATCGTCATGTCTCCGCGCCAGAAGATCGTGCCCACGACCATCGCCAGCGCCTCGAGCGCCAAGACCGTCGAGGACATGCGTGGCCTGCCGGGGATCCTGCCCATGCCGCCCGACCAGACGGTCTACTACCGCTTTCACGTGGGCGAGCCGGCCATGGTCCAGGTCGAGGGCATGTGGATGCTGATCGAGCCTTGAGCCCAGGGTGGCCCATCGGCCACCACGCGCCGTGATCCCCCCGCGCCGGGCTTGAAACCCGCGCCGCGCGGTGCCATCTGGGGCCGTGTGAGGACGACCTCCCCATTCTGGACATTGGCCCGGGACGACCCGGCACCGACCCCGAGGTCACCTTGCCATGCGCAGCCCGCTCGACCGTCTTCGCCACGCGCTGAGTTTCGAGATCATCGCCCTCCTGATCGCCGTCCCGCTGGGGGCGGCGCTGTTCCACATGCCCGTCCACGACATCGGCGTGGTGGGCGTGGTCAGCGCGACCCTCGCGACGCTGTGGAACCTTGCCTACAACGCCCTCTTCGACCGGGTACTGCGGCGCCTCACGGGCACGACCGCCAAGACCCCCCGCCAGCGCATCGTCCACGCAGTGCTGTTCGAGGTCGGGCTGCTGGTGGTCCTGTTGCCCTTCATGGCCTGGTACCTCGGCATCTCGGTCTGGCAGGCGCTGGTCATGGATCTCGGGTTTGCCGCCTTCTACATGGGCTACGCGCTGGTCTTCAACTGGGCCTACGACCGGATGTTCCCGCTGCCCGAATGGCAGGGGCGCCCGGCCACCGACTGACCCCGGTCGCGCCGAAGGCGCGCCCGACCGCCGCGCGCGGAAACGGCATCAGGGCAAGGGCGGCTTGTCGCGCCAGGAACCGGGCGCGATCCTCGGGCGGATGGCGTCGGGGCGTATGTCGCCAACGGTCTGAAGGCGAGCGCGCAGGTCCAGCGTCACCGCATGGCCCTTGCCTGCCGAGTGGGAGGGCAAGTTGCCCGACCAGGCGGGCGCCAGACACGGGCCGATCCGCCGCGACCCTGCACCACGCCTGACCGGCGCGTTGCCTGATACCAGGCGTCCCTCGCCAAGCCCAGGCCGCGCCTCGTCACGCGGTGGACCACGAAAAAGGGCGCGCCCGGCCGGACGCGCCCCCTGTCTTCACGCGGGAACGATCACTCGCCCCAGGCGACCCCGGTCATGTCCACCGCCTGCGTCGGCGCGTTCTGCCACAGGCCGGTGATCCCGGCCTTGGCGACCGTGTGCAGCGGCAGCTGGAACAGGTAGCCGTTGACGTAATCGTCGGCGATGATCTGCTGCGCCTCGGCCAGCATCTCGGTCCGCATGGCGGGGTCCGAGGTGGTGCCAAGCTTCGCGATCAGCTCCTGGAAGGCCGGATTGTCGTACTGGAAGTAGTAATCCGGCCGGGCATAGATGCCGATGTCGAAAGGTTCGGTATGGCTGACGATGGTCAGGCCGAAATCCTTGCCGTTGAACACCTGCTCAAGCCATTGCGCCCATTCGAGGTTGCTGATCTCGGTCTCGATCCCCACGGCGCGCAGCTGGGCCGCGATGATTTCGCCGCCGCGGCGGGCGTAGCTGGGCGGCGGCAGCTTGAGCGTGGTGGTGAAGCCGTCGGGAAAGCCCGCCTCGGCCAGCAGCGACTTGGCCAGCTCGGGGTCGTAGTTCGACTGCGCGGTCAGGTCGACATAGGCCGGGTTGTGCGGCGCGAAATGCGTGCCGATGGGCGTGCCGTAGCCGAACATCGCGCCGTCGATGATTTCCTGGCGGTTGATCGCATGGGCCAGCGCCTCGCGCACCTTGACGTTGTCGAAGGGCGGCATCTTGTTGTTGGTCGACAGGATCGTCTCGCCCTCGGTCGAGCCGATCAGCACCTGGAAGCGGGGATCGGCCTCGAACTGCGGCAGGTTCTCCGGCGCAGGGAAGGCGGTGAAGACGTCCACATCCTCGGCCATCACGGACGCAAAGGCCGCTGTCGGGTCCGAGATGAACTTGAACGTCACGGAATCGAGGCTGGCGGGCGTGCCCCAGTAGTCGGCGTTCTTCGACAGCTCGATCCGGTCGCCCTGCACCCATTCGTCGAACTTGAAGGCGCCGGTGCCGATCGGCATGGCCTTGATGTTCTCGATGCTCTCGGGCGCGACAATGACGGCATCGCCCCAGGCCATGTTGAACAGGAAATTACCGTCCGGGGCCGACAGCGTCACCTTGACGGTGGTCGGGTCCACCACCTCGACGCTCTCGATGCCGGCGAACAGCGGCTTCTGCGCGTTCTGGCTGTCATCGGCGCGGGCACGGTCGAGGCTGAACTTGACGTCTTCGGCATCCATCGTCGTGCCGTCGTGGAAGGTCACGCCGCTCCGCAGCTTGAAGGTGTAGACGGTGCCGTCCTCGGAAATCTCCCAGCTTTCCGCGAGACCCGGCACGACCGAGCCGTCGCCCATGAAGCGGGTCAGCCCCTCGAACACGTTGGAATAAAGCACCGAGTCGATGGCGCCGGCGGCGGCGCTGGTCGGGTCGAGGTGCGGCGGCTCGAGCTGCATGGCGACGGTCATGTCACCGGCTGCATGGGCGGCAAAGCCGAAGGCGGACAGGATCGCGGTGGCGCCAAGCAGCGCGGCGCGGCGGGGGGTAACGTACATCTCGTGTCTCCCTGAGTCTGGCGCATCTGGTGTGCGCATCCCGGGCATGATTGCCAGACCGCGCCGGAAACGCCAGCCTTTTTCCATCGCGCGGCGCGGCCTACCACGGAATCGCGAGGCGCGGCGCCGGGCCGACGGGGATCGGGCCAAGCCGCGTGCGGCCGCCGGCAAAGGCGATCGGCAGGTCCAACTTGTCGGGCGTGCCCGAAAGCCGGGCGATCAACGTCAACGCCTCTTCGGCCAGGTCCGGAAGCTCGGGCGGCAGCCCGTCCCAGGCGCGGGCGAGGTCCAGCATCTCGCGCCAGTTGGTGAGGCGCAGCGTGATCTCTCCCTCCGCAAGGCCCTTGGCGTCGAGGGTCAGGTTGCCGGCGGCGTGCAGCTCCATCGCGCCCCAGCGCAGCTGGGCCAGCCGCAGGTCCAGCGCGGTCGGCTGTGGCCGGGTGCCAGCCAGCGCGGCGGCATCGAGCGGGGCGTCGAAGGTCACGTGCAGATCGGCGCGCAGATCGTTGACCAGGTCGGGGATCTGCAACCGCTGCCGGATCGCCTGAGGCAGGGCCGGTCGGTAGCCGCCCAGGTCCAGCGCCACGCGGTAGCGCGTGCCCTCCGTATGATCGACGGCCAGCGCGACCTCGGCCACCTGCGTCTCGGCCTCGGGCGCGCGGAGGATCCAGTCGCGCCCCTCGACCCGCAACCGTTCCAGCGGCAGCGCCTGCGGGTCCGTGGTGACGAAACTGCCGCGGAACAGGGCATGGCTCAGCTCGGTCGAGGTGAATTCGGTCGTCAGCCGCTGCGGCCCGCGCAGGGCAAAGATCTGGTGGCGTGCATCATAGCTGAGGCCCAGCACCTGCAATTCCTCGGCCGTCCAGGCGAGGCCGCTGTGCGGATCGGCCAGCGTCGGCGCCAGAATCGAGGTGTCCAGCCGGTTCGGAAACCCGCCCACCGACAGGTCGGCGTACTCGGCCACCCAGCCCTCGGCCGCGCGGGCCTCGAACCAATCGGCGAAAGCCGCCTTTCGCTGCAGGCTGGCCCAGGTCCAGAACCCGGACCACCCAAGGGCCGCGACAAGGACCAGGACAAGCAGACGTTTCATGGCGGACCCCTTTCCAAGCGGCGGCCGCTCTGTTTTAACGCCCGTGACAGGCACTTGCCAGAGCGGGACCATGTGGGTTTTCGGTTACGGATCATTGTTGTGGAACCCCGGCTTCGAGGTGGCCGAGGCGGCGCTGGCGCGGCTGCCCGGCTGGCACCGCAGCTTTTGCATGCGCTCGATCCACCACCGCGGCACGCCTGAGGACCCGGGGCTGGTGCTGGCGCTCGACGCCCGCGACGGTGCGACCTGCCAGGGGCTGGCGCTGCGGGTGCGGCCGGGAGACGAGGACGCGACCCTCGCCTACCTGCGCGAACGCGAGCTGGTCAGTTCGGCCTATCTCGAGACCACGCAGCGGCTCGAGCTGGCCGATGGCCGGCAGGTGACGGCGCTGGCCTACGTGATCGACCCGGACCATGTGCAATATTGCGACCTGCCGCTGGCCGAACAGGCGCGGATCATCGCCACCGCCGTCGGCGGGCGCGGGCCCAACATCGAATACCTGCACAACACCGCGCGCCACCTGCACGAGCTGGGCATCGCCGATGCCGAGCTGGACTGGCTTTGCGCCGAAACCGACCGGCTGGCGGGGGTGTGAGGGTGGTGTTCACCGTTTGGCGACCCAAATCGTGCCAGACTGCGGCAGATCGGGCGCGGATGCTGAAAAAGGCGGCAATTCCCTTGGCTTGCCGCGGCGCAACATCTAACCTGCCCCAAGCGAAACACTGCGGAAAGCGCATCTAGATGGACCAGCATGAGCTCGAGGCCGAGCTGCATTTCAGCCAGCCCTACCGGCAGGTCTTCCTGATGCTGATCGTGCTGGGCTGCGTGGGGGCGGGGTTGTTCATCCTGCTGCCGCGCGTGCTGCCCGTCTTCATCTCGAGCCCCTGGCTGAACGGGTTCATCCTTGCCGTCTTCGTGATCGGCGTGGTGGCCTGTTTCTGGCAGGTGGCGCAGCTGGTCTATTCCGTCCGCTGGATCGAGAATTTCGTCTACAACCGCGCCGCCACCTCGACGGCCAGCGCGCCGCGCCTGCTGGCACCGCTGGCCACGCTGCTGCGCTCGCACGGGACGCGGATGCAGATCGCGGCCTCGTCGCAGCGGTCGATCCTGGATTCTGTCGCCACCCGCATCGACGAGGCGCGTGAAATCACGCGCTACATCGTCAACCTGCTGATCTTCCTCGGTCTTCTGGGCACGTTCTACGGCCTTGCCACCTCGGTCCCCGAGATCGTGAACACCATCGGGAACCTGTCGCCCAAGGCGGGCGAGACCGGGCAGGACGTCTTTGCCCGGTTGCAAGAGGGGCTGCAGGCCCAGATGGGCGGCATGGGCATCGCCTTCGGCTCGTCGCTGCTGGGGCTGGCCGGATCGCTCGTCGTCGGGCTGCTCGAACTCTTCGCCGGTCATGGCCAAAACCGGTTCTACCGCGAGCTCGAGGAATGGCTGTCCTCCATCACCCGCATCGGCTTTGCCAGCAGCGAAAGCGACGGTCTGGGCGAAGGCAACGCGGTCGTCGCCGTGCTCGACCACATGGCCGAGCAGATGGAGGGGCTGCGCGACATCTTTGCCCAAAGCGAAGCGGGCCGGTCCGAAGTCGATCAACGGCTGGGGCAGCTGGCGGATTCCATCGAACGCATGACCACCCGAATGGAGACGCAGGGCGTCGCCACCACGGCCCTCGTCCGCGTGGCCGAGGGGCAGGAACGCCTGCTCGAGGCGCTGGAGCACCGCGAAACCTCCGAGGGGCTGGATGCCGAAAGCCGCATGCGCCTGCGCTCAATCGACGTGCAGCTCTTGCGGATCCTCGAGGAAATGAGCGCCGGCCGGCAGGAAAGCATGGCCGAGCTGCGCACCGACCTTTCGGCCATCGGCCGGGCGCTGGCCAGCGGCCCCCGCATGGGCCCGCGCCAGAACCAGGGGCAGGGCGGCGGCCAGGGCGGCGGCCCCCGGCAAGGCGGCGGTGGTGGCGGTGGCGGCGGCGCAGGTGGCAAGGGCCGTGGCCCACAGGCGCCGGTCCAGGGCAAGGGCTGACCCATGGCCCTGTCTCGCCGCACCGGACAACGCTTCCAGGGCTCGATCTGGCCCGGCTTCGTCGACGCGATGACCGGCCTGCTGCTGGTGCTGATGTTCGTGCTGACCATCTTCATGGTCGTGCAATTCGTGCTGCGCGAGACGATCACCGGCCAGGAAAGCCGCCTCAATTCGCTGACCGACGAAGTCGCGGCCCTGTCCGAGGCGCTGGGCCTCGAACGCCAGCGCACGACCGAGCTGCGCGGCGAGGTCGGGCAGCTGTCGGCCACCCTGTCCGATGAACGGAACGAGGCGGCGGCGCTGATCGCCTCGCTGCAATCCCGGGTCGACGAACGCGAGGGGCAACTGGCCGCCGCCCGGTCCCGCATCGACAGTTTCGAGGAGCAGGTCGCGTCGCTGATCGCCGACCGTGCGGCGCGCGACGACACGATCGCCGGCCTGCGCGCCACCCAGGCCGAGCTGGAAGCGGCCCGCGACGACCTCGTGTCGCGCGAAGAGGCGCTGCAACTGGCGCTGGCCTCGGCGCGGACGGAAATCGACGACCAGGCCGAGGCCGCGCGCCTCGCCGCCGCCCGCCGCGAAGCGCTCGAGGCGCTGGTCGCCGACCTGCGCCGCGAGAACGACGAGGGCACCGCGCTGACCGAGGCGCAGGCCGAGGAACTGGCCGCCCTGCGCGCCCAGGCGGCCGAGTTGAACCAGACCCTGACCGAGGAAGAGGCCGCGCGCCTTGCAGAGGTCGCCGCGGCCGAGGCCCTGCGCGAACGGCTGCGCAACGCCAGCGCAGAGCTGACCTCGATGACCCTCTCGCTCGAGGCGGAACGCCGCCGCGCCGAGGAAACGCTGACCCTGCTGGCCGCCGCCCGCAACGTCGAAGACGACCTGAACCAGCGCCTTGCCGCGGCCCTTCTGGACCGGACCGAGGCCGACCAGCGCATCGCCGTCCTGCAGGGTCAGGCCGGTGCGGCCGAGGAGCGGATCGCCGCGCTCGAGGCCGACCTGGCCGCCGCCCGCACCGCTCAGGACGCCGCCGAAGAGCGGCTGCTGCAACTCCAGGCCTCGCTGCAGGCAAGCACCTCGGCCCAGGCCGATGCCGCCGGGCTGGTCGCGGCCCTGCGGTCCGAGCTCGACACCCTGCGCGCCGCCCGCGACGCGGCCGAGGCGCGGGCCCAGAACCTGCAGGCCGCCCTGGCCGAGGCGCGGCAGGTCTCGGACGAACGGGCGTCGTCGCTGGGCTCGATGGAGGCACGGCTGGCCGAAGCGCTGGCCCGGATCACCGAGCGCGAGGCGGCCGTCACCGCCGCCGCCGCCGCTCGCGACAGCGCGGCCGGGGAACTGGCCGGCCTGCGCGAGGAAAACGCCGCCCTGCGCGCCGATCTCGAGGACGCCCGGGCCGCCGGAACGAGCCAGACCGAGGACATCGCGGCCCTGCGCACGCAGCTGTCGGAGATCGAGGCGCAGCTGGCCGCCGAACGCACCAATTCCGAGGCCCTGCGCGCCCAGCTTGAAGGCACCGAGCAAACGCTCGAGGAACGCCTCTCGGCCGCGCTGGTGCGCAACGAACGCGACACCGCCCGCATCGCCGCGCTCGAGGATCGGCTGGCCGAGACGCAGACCGCCTTGGCCCGGGCCGAGGCCGCCGCGGCCGAGCGGGCCGAGGATGGCCGCACGCTGGAGCAGCAGCTCGCCGCGGCGCTGGCCGCCAAGCTTGCGACCGAACAGGACGAACAGGCCGTGCGCGACCAGCTGGTTGCCGCCCTCGCCGCGCAGCAGGCCGCCGAGGCCGAGGCCGAAACCCTGCGCACGGCTGCCGCCGACCGCACCGACCTTTTGGCGACCGCCCAGGCCGAGCTGCGTGAAGAAGAGCAGCTGAGCGCCGCGGCGCAACGCCAGGCGGAGCTGCTGAACCAGCAGATCGCGGAATTGCGCCGCCAGCTCGGCTCGCTCCAGGCGCTGCTCGACAATGCCGAGGCCGAACAGGTCGCCAGCCAGGTGCAGTTGCAGAACCTCGGGTCGCGGCTGAACACTGCGCTGGCACGGGTCGCCGCCGAGGAACGCCGCACCCGCGAGCTGGAAGAGGCCGAGCGCCGGCGGCTCGAGGCCGAGGCCGAGCGCCTGGCGGCCGAGGCACAGGACCTCGAGCGCTACCGCTCGGAATTCTTCGGCCGCATGCGCGAGCTGCTGGGAACTCGCGACGGGGTGCGGATCGTCGGCGACCGCTTCGTCTTTTCCTCCGAGGTGCTGTTCGACCCGGGCTCCGCCGACCTCTCGGCGGCGGGCCGGGCGCAGATCGCCCCGATCGCCCAGATGCTGCGCGACGTGGGCTCGGACATCCCCGAAGGCATCGACTGGGTGTTGCAGGTCAATGGCCACACTGACGACGTGCCGCTGTCGGGCCAGGGCGAATACCGCGACAACTGGGAGCTCAGCCAGGCCCGCGCCCTGTCGGTGGTGCGCTACATGACCGATTTCCTCGGCTTCCCGCCGGCCCGGCTGGCGGCAAACGGCTTTGGCCAGTACCAGCCCATCGCCGAGGGAACGAGCGCCGAGGCCCGCGCCGCCAACCGGCGGATCGAGCTGAAGTTCACCGAGAAGTAAGGCGCGCGACGCACCGCCACCGGGAGCAGGTCGCACGGCGCGCCGTCAGGCACCGGTCGCGCCGCGCGCCACCAGGCGCTTGTTGCGTCGCGCGCCATCAGGCGCGACGACGCCCTAGTCCGTGATGTCCAGGTCCGCATGGCGCACGGCCACGACGGAGTCGCCCCGGGTCATGGTGATGACCCCGCGATAGAGCCCCGGCGCCCAGCCGCCCGCCGGCGCCTTGGCCCCGAGCGCGCGGTAGAGCAGGCGTTGCGGGCTGTCTAACTTGGTCTCTGCCTCTGACACCAGCCCGTCCGGGCCCATGATCTCCAGCTCCA
Source organism: Mesobacterium pallidum (assembly GCF_019966535.1). Taxonomy (GTDB): domain Bacteria; phylum Pseudomonadota; class Alphaproteobacteria; order Rhodobacterales; family Rhodobacteraceae; genus Mesobacterium; species Mesobacterium pallidum. Next base: position 130,783 of record NZ_JAIMID010000001.1, read on the forward strand.
GCCTGTCGCCATCCTCGGCATCGAAGACAAGGCCGTAAAGCGCGATCATCTCCTGCCCGGGGGCGGCCTCGGTGATCCGCGCCGATCCGCTCCGCACCCCCGTGAAATCCGGCATCCCGGCCGAGAACCCGGCGGTGAACAGCCCGCCCGTCACGTAATCCGGCGCGTTCTGCCACAGCCCGCCGCCGCCCAGCCCGCAGGTGTCGCGCGCCTCGGGCGAGAAGGGGTCGACCACGCGCCCCTCGTGCATCACTTGCAGGTGGGCATGGGGGTAATTGGTGAGCCCGCTCATGCCGACAAGGCCCAGCATCTGGCCGCGTTCGACCCGCTGGCCGTTGCGCACGGCAATCGAGCCCTGCTTCATGTGGCAATAGAGCGTTTCCCAGCCGTCCCCGTGCGACACGGCAACCGCATTGCCGCATTCCTGGCCGCGGATCGCCTCGCGCGTTTCGGCGGTCACGGGCTGGTCGGCCATGCCGTCCCGGGTCGCCCGCACCACCCCGGGGGCCGAGGCGATGACGGCCACGCCGTCCTCCATCATCTGGTGGGTGAGCAGCGCGAAATCCGTTCCGTGGTGGTCATCGCGCGATTTCGGACCGCAGGTGTAGTCGCGCTGCCCGTCCGACGGGTCGGCATCGACGTAATCCTCGATGAAGCAATCCGTGCCCGGCGTGCAGGTCAGCGGCAGCGTCAGCAGCGGATCGGCGGCCAGCGCGGGCGAGGCGGCGAAGGCGACGAAAAACGCCTGCCGGATCGCTCCGGCAGGCGTTGTCTTGAGCCTGAAAGACATCAGTCCGCGGTCAGCAGCGGCGGCTTCTTGCTGGTAAGGCGCGGACTGTCGGGCCCTTCCATCGTCAGCTTGATGTCGCCATCCTTGACGGTGACCTTGACCAACCCGCCCTTCATGAGTTTGCCGAACAGCAGCTCTTCGGCCAGCGGCTTCTTGATGTATTCTTGGATCACGCGGCCCAGCGGGCGCGCGCCCATCTTGTCGTCGTAGCCCTTGTCGGCCAGCCATTCGGCCGCCGGGCGGCTCAGCTCGATGCTGACGCCGCGGTCCATGAGCTGTGCCTCGAGCTGGAGCACGAACTTCTCGACCACCTGGAGGATGACCTCCTTGGGCAGCGGCGCGAAGCTGATGACGGCGTCCAGACGGTTGCGGAATTCCGGCGTGAAGGTCCGCTCGATCGCGGCCGTATCCTCGCCCTCGCGGCGGTCGCGGCCAAAGCCGATGGCCGCCTTGGCCTGTTCCGCCGCACCCGCGTTCGAGGTCATGATCAGGATCACGTTGCGGAAATCCACCGACCGGCCGTTGTGGTCGGTCAGCGTGCCGTGGTCCATCACCTGCAGCAGGATGTTGAACACGTCCGGATGCGCCTTCTCGATCTCGTCGAGCAGCAGCACGCAATGCGGGTGCTGGTCGACGCCATCGGTCAGCATGCCGCCTTGGTCAAACCCGACGTAGCCCGGAGGCGCGCCGATCAGGCGCGAGACCGCGTGCTTCTCCATGTACTCGGACATGTCGAAGCGCAGCATCTCGACGCCGAGCGAATCGGCAAGCTGCTTGGCCACCTCGGTCTTGCCGACGCCGGTCGGACCCGCGAACAGGTAGTTCCCGATCGGCTTGTCGGGCTCGCGCAGGCCGGCGCGGGCCAGCTTGATGGCGCTCGCCAATGCCTCGATCGCCTTGTCCTGGCCGAAGACGACGCGCTTGAGGGTCGGTTCGAGATCCTTCAGCACCTCGGCATCGTCCTTGCTGACGTTCTTGGGCGGGATGCGGGCGATCTTGGCCACCACGGCCTCGATCTCCTTGGTGCCGATGGTCTTGCGGCGCTTGCTTTCCGCGACCAGGTGCTGGGCGGCCCCGGCCTCGTCGATGACGTCGATGGCCTTGTCCGGCAGCTTGCGGTCGGTGATGTAGCGCGCCGACAGTTCCACGGCCGTGCGGATCGCGTCGGCGGTGTACTTGATCGAGTGGTGTTCCTCGAAATAGGGCTTGAGGCCCTTGAGGATCTTGACCGTGTCCTCGACCGAGGGCTCCGTCACGTCGATCTTCTGGAACCGGCGGGACAGCGCGCGGTCCTTTTCGAAATGCTGGCGGAATTCCTTGTAGGTGGTCGAGCCCATGCAGCGCAGCTTGCCGCCCTGCAGCGCGGGTTTGAGCAGGTTGGACGCATCCATCGCGCCGCCCGAGGTTGCCCCGGCGCCGATCACGGTGTGGATCTCGTCGATGAAGAGCACCGCGTCGGGATGTTCCTCGAGCTCGGTGACGACGGCCTTCAGCCGCTCCTCGAAATCGCCGCGGTAGCGGGTGCCGGCCAGCAGCGCGCCCATGTCGAGCGAGAAGATGGTCGTCTTGGACAGCACCGCCGGGGTTTCGCCGGCGACGATCTTGCGCGCCAGCCCTTCCGCGATCGCGGTCTTGCCAACGCCCGGATCGCCCACCAGCAGCGGGTTGTTCTTGCGGCGGCGGCACAGCACCTGGATGCAGCGCTCGACCTCGTGGTCGCGGCCGATCAGGGGGTCGACGTCACCAAGCCGGGCCTTTTCGTTGAGGTCCACGCAATATTTGCCCAAGGCGCTTTCCTTCTGTTCGCCCTGCGGGGCGGAAGACGTGGTTTCCTCGCGGTCGCTGTCGGTGGCGCCGGACACGGGGCGGCTTTCGCCGTAGGCCGGGTCCTTGGCGACGCCATGGGCGATATAATTCACCGCGTCGTAGCGGGTCATGTCCTGTTCTTGCAGGAAGTAGGCGGCGTTGGATTCGCGTTCGGCGAAGATGGCGACCAGCACGTTGGCGCCGGTCACTTCGGTCCGGCCCGAGGACTGGACATGGATCGCCGCGCGCTGGATCACGCGCTGGAAGGCTGCGGTCGGCACAGCTTCGGACCCTTCGATGTCGGTCACGAGGTTCGACAGGTCGTCGTCCACGTATTCGACGAGCGTCTGGCGCAGCTCTTCGGTGTCGACATTGCAAGCCTTCATCACGCGCGCGGCATCGGGTTCGTCGATGAGCGCCAGCAGGAGATGCTCCAGCGTCGCGAATTCATGCGAGCGGGAGTTCGCCAGCGCCAGCGCTGCGTGGATTGCCTGTTCGAGCGTGTTCGAGAATGAAGGCACGTGGTGCTCCTCTGGTTCTGGCTTGTCCAGGACGCGGACGCCCGTCTTCAAGCATGGCCTTATAAGGTTAAAGTTTGGTCGTTCCCGGCCATCCTTCAAGGTTTTTTTCTGAATTGCCGATCACATTTCTCGCGACTGCGGCAACAACTGACGCTTTGCGCGTCAGAACGCGTCCTTCCGGGCGCGGATTTCGGCGAAGACCTCGGCATCGGTCGCCTCCGGCATCCCGAGGCGCGCGCGGATCGCGGCATCATGGGGCCGAAGAAAGGGATTTGTGGCCAGTTCCTCCGAAAGCAAGACCTGGGCGGTCGATTTTCCGGCCGCGCGGGCCTCTTCGATGGCTTTCGCCCGGGCCTGGAGGGCCGGGTTGTCGGGGTCGATGGTCAGGGCAAAGCGCGCGTTCGAGGCGGTATATTCATGGCCCGAGTAGACCATCGTGTCGCCGGGCAGGGCGGCGAGCTTGCTCAGGCTCTCCCACATCATCTCGGGCGTGCCTTCGAAGACCCGGCCGCAGCCAAGCGCCATCAGGCTGTCGGCGGTGAAGACCGCCTTGGCGTTGGGGAAGTGGAAGGCCATGTGCCCCAGCGTGTGGCCGGGCACGTCGATCGAAACGGTCAACGCGTCGCCGGTGCCGCCCTGCATGCCGTCGGTCAGCCCGAGGTCGATCGGCGGCAGCTTGGCCTTTTCGGCCTCGGGGCCCATGACCTCGGATCCGTACCTGGCGCGCAGTTCCTCCACGCCGCCCACATGGTCGTGGTGATGATGGGTGATCAGGATGCTGCCCAGCCCCCAGCCGCGCGCCTCGAGCGCGTCGATGATCGGGGCGGCCTCGGGCGCGTCGATGAGGCAGACGCCGTCGGGGCCCTTGACCAGGTATGCGTAATTGTCGCGCAGGCAGGGGATGGTGACGATGTCCAGGGGCATGGCGTTTCCTCGGGGTGATGCTAGTCTGAGGGTCAGAGTGACGGAAAGGCCGGCCCCCTGCAATGCACCAGGACGTCCAGGACCTGCGCAATTTCTACTACCGCTCTGCGCTTGGACGCGCAGCGCAGAAGGTCGTGCGCGCGCAGCTCATGCACATGTGGCCCGAGGCCAAGGGGCTGTCGGTCTGCGGCTATGGCTTCGCGCTGCCGATCCTGCGGCCCTACCTGCGCGATGCCCGCCGGGTGGTCGCATTGATGCCGGGGCCGCAGGGGGTGATGCCCTGGCCGGCGGGGATGCCGAATGTCTCGGTGCTGTGCGAAGAGGTGATGTGGCCGCTCGAGACGGGCCATGTCGACCGGCTGGTTCTGATGCACGGGCTCGAGACCTCGGACCACGCGGCGCTGCTGCTGGACGAGGCGGCGCGGGTGCTGGGGCCGGGCGGCAAGCTGATGGTGATCGTGCCGAACCGCGCCGGGCTCTGGTCGCGGTCGGAAAAGACGCCCTTCGGACATGGTCGGCCCTATTCCTCGGGGCAGCTGGAATCGCTGCTGGGGCGGCACGGGTTCATCACCGAGCAGCATGCGACCGTGCTGTACCAGCCGCCCTCGCAGCGGCGGTTCTGGCTGCGCATGGGCGGGGTGATGGAAAAGGCGGGCCGCGCCCTGCCGGTGCTGGCGGGCGGCGTGCTGATGGTCGAGGCGGCCAAGCGCGTGCAGGCGCCGACGGGGCCGGGGGAGCGGATCCGGGCGCGCCCCTTGCGCGTGCTCGAGGGGCTGTCCCCCGAGCCCAAGCCCAAGCCGGTCTGAGGGGGCGGCGGACGACACGCGTGCGGCCCCGGGCCCGACATCGCCCCGCCCACCGCCGTTTGGCCCGCCGTTCCCTGCGGTGGCGCAGGGAAAAAGAGCGCGTTAGCGCCATCGGATTGCGCAGGAATCGCGCATGAGGGCCGGCAAAATGCAGGTTTCAAGGCCGCAAACAGGGCGCAATCGGTCGCAGTTTTGCCAAGTGCCTCAATATTAACGATTTTGCCGCAGGTGCAAAATGGACCAAGCCTGTTGCCGGTTTGAAACCTGTCTGCTACACCCGCGCCGGATTAACGGTCTCGTGACCACGCGGGACCCCGACACGCCCTTGAAGTACCTGCTCCCTTCTCCTCGGGGGCAAGGGCGGATGGGGCCAGAACAGCGGAAGGGTGGACGTGTCAGAACCTGCTTCGATCTCCTCCGGCATCGCCGCGCGCTACGCCCAGGCGGTCTTCGAGATAGCCAAGGGCAACAACAAGGTCGGTGAGCTGGAAGCCAGCGTCGACGACCTTTCGGCCGCCCTGGCCGACAGCGCGGACCTGCGGGACCTCATCTCATCTCCGGTCTACAGCCGTGACAGCCAGCAGGCTGCCATCCTGGCCGTGGCCGACAAGATGAAGCTGCGCCCGGTCATGCGGAACGCGCTGGGCCTGATGGCCCAGAAGCGCCGCCTGTTCGTGCTGCCGCAACTGCTCGAGCAGCTGCGCGCCAAGATTGCCGAGGACAAGGGCGAAGTGACGGCCGAGGTTGCCTCGGCCACCGCGCTGTCCAAGTCCCAGTCCGATGCGCTTGCGGCGACCCTGTCGCAAAGCGTCGGAAAGACCGTCAAGATCAAAGCGACCGTCGATGAAACGCTCATCGGTGGTCTTGTCGTCAAGGTGGGCTCGCGGATGATCGACACGTCGATCCGTGCGAAGCTCAATTCCCTCCAGAATGCTATGAAAGAGGTCGGATAAATGGGTATCCAAGCAGCCGAGATTTCGGCGATCCTTAAGGAGCAGATCAAGAACTTTGGCCAGGAAGCCGAAGTCGCCGAAGTGGGCCGCGTGCTCAGCGTCGGTGACGGGATCGCCCGTGTCCATGGTCTCGACAACGTCCAGGCCGGTGAAATGGTCGAGTTCCCGGGCGGGATCCGGGGCATGGCCCTGAACCTCGAGAGCGACAACGTCGGTATCGTGATCTTCGGCTCGGACCGGGACATCAAGGAAGGTGACGTCGTCAAGCGCACCAACTCGATCGTGGACGTGCCCGCCGGTGACGCGCTGCTTGGCCGCGTGGTCGACGGCCTTGGCAACCCGCTGGACGGCAAGGGCCCGATCGAAACCACCGAGCGTCGCATCGCCGACGTGAAGGCCCCGGGCATCATCCCCCGCAAATCGGTGCACGAGCCGATGGCGACCGGCCTCAAGGCCGTGGACTCGATGATCCCGATCGGCCGTGGCCAGCGCGAGCTGATCATCGGCGACCGCCAGACCGGCAAGACCGCCGTGGCGCTCGACGCGATCCTGAACCAGAAGTCCTACAACGAAGCCGCCGGCGATGACGAGAGCAAGAAGCTCTACTGCATCTACGTGGCCATCGGCCAGAAGCGCTCGACCGTGGCGCAGCTGGTGAAGAAACTGGAAGAATCCGGCGCCATCGACTACTCGATCGTCGTCGCCGCGACCGCCTCCGACCCGGCCCCGATGCAGTTCCTGGCACCCTATGCCGCGACCGCCATGGCCGAGTATTTCCGCGACAACGGCCGCCACGCCCTCATCATCTACGATGACCTCAGCAAGCAGGCCGTGGCCTACCGCCAGATGTCGCTGCTGCTGCGCCGCCCGCCGGGCCGCGAAGCCTACCCGGGCGACGTGTTCTACCTCCACTCCCGCCTGCTGGAGCGGTCGGCGAAGCTGAACGAGGACAATGGCGGCGGCTCGCTGACGGCTCTGCCGATCATCGAGACGCAAGGCGGCGACGTGTCGGCGTTCATTCCGACCAACGTGATCTCGATCACCGACGGCCAGATCTTCCTGGAAACCGAACTGTTCTACCAGGGTGTCCGCCCGGCCGTGAACACCGGTCTGTCGGTGTCGCGCGTGGGCTCCTCGGCCCAGACCAAGGCCATGTCCTCGGTCGCCGGCCCGGTGAAACTGTCGCTCGCCCAGTACCGCGAGATGGCGGCCTTTGCCCAGTTCGGCTCCGACCTCGACGCCGCGACCCAGCGCCTGCTGAACCGCGGTGCCCGCCTGACCGAGCTGATGAAGCAGCCGCAGTACTCGCCGCTGACCAACGCGGAAATCGTCTGCGTCATCTTCGCTGGCACCAACGGGTATCTCGACAAGATCGCCGTCAACCAGGTTGGCCGCTTCGAGTCCGGCATGCTGAACCACCTGCGGTCCAAGCATGCCGACCTGCTCAAGGACATCACCGAGAACGATCGCAAGGTGAAGGACGAGCTGGCCGACAAGATCAAGGCTGCCCTGGACGAATTCGCCGCCGATTTCGCCTGAGGCTAGCCGGGAAGGAGACCTGGTATGCCCAGTCTTAAGGACCTGAAAATCCGGATCGATTCGATCAAGTCGACCCGGAAGATCACCAAGGCCATGCAGATGGTGGCCGCCGCGAAACTGCGGCGGGCACAGGATGCAGCCGAGCAGGCGCGCCCCTATACCGAGCGGTTCAATGCCGTGATGGGGGCGCTGGCCGCATCGGTCGGCGACAGCGACAGCGCGCCCCTGCTTCTGCGGGGGACGGGCAAGTCCGACGTGCACCTGCTGGTCGTCTTGACGGCCGAGCGGGGTCTTTGCGGTGGTTTCAACTCGAACATCGTCAAGAAGGCGCGCGTGGACATTGCCCGGCTCAAGGCCGAGGGAAAGACCGTCAAGATCCTGACGGTCGGCAAGAAGGGCCGCGAGCAGCTCAAGCGTGACAACGCCGACCTGTTCGTGGGCCATGTCGACCTGAGCGATGTCAAGAAGCTTGGCTATGCCAATGCCCAGGACATCGCACGGGACATCCTCGGCCGTTTCGACGCGGGCGAATTCGATGTCGCGACGATCTACTACGCGCAGTTCCAGTCGGTGATCAGCCAGATCCCGACGGCCCAGCAGATCATCCCGGCCGCGTTCGACGCGCCCGAGGAGGGTGCCGAAGCATCGACGCTGTACGACTACGAGCCGGACGAAGAGGCGATCCTCGCCGACCTTCTGCCGCGCGGCGTGGCCACGCAGATCTTTGCCGCCCTGCTGGAAAACGGTGCCTCGGAACAGGGCGCCCGGATGTCGGCGATGGACAACGCGACGCGCAACGCCGGTGACATGATCGACAGGCTCACCATCGAATACAACCGTTCGCGTCAGGCCGTCATCACGAACGAACTGATCGAAATCATCTCGGGCGCCGAGGCGCTCTAAAGAACCCGGAGACGAAACATGGCAAACGCTAAAGGCAAGGTCACCCAGGTGATTGGCGCCGTGGTCGACGTGCAGTTCGGCGACCACCTGCCGGAAATCCTCAACGCGCTGACCACCGACAACAACGGCAAGAAGCTGGTGCTGGAAGTGTCTCAGCACCTCGGCGAAAGCACCGTTCGCTGCATCGCGATGGACGCGACCGAAGGTCTGGTCCGCGGCCAGGAAGTGACCGACACCGGCGCCCCGATCTCGGTGCCCGTGGGCAACGCGACCCTCGGCCGCATCCTGAACGTCGTGGGTGAGCCGGTGGACGAAGGCGCGCCGCTGAACGCGACCGAATTCCGCCCGATCCACGCCGAGGCCCCGACCTTCGACCAGCAGTCGACCGCGTCGGAAATCCTCGTCACCGGCATCAAGGTGATCGACCTGCTGGCGCCCTATTCGAAGGGCGGCAAGATCGGCCTCTTCGGCGGTGCCGGCGTGGGCAAGACCGTTCTGATCATGGAACTGATCAACAACATCGCAAAGGTGCACTCGGGTTACTCCGTGTTCGCCGGCGTGGGCGAGCGGACCCGTGAAGGGAACGACCTTTACCACGAGATGATCGAATCCAACGTGATCAAGCCGGACAACCTCGAGGAATCGCAAGTGGCCCTGGTCTACGGTCAGATGAACGAGCCTCCGGGTGCCCGTGCCCGCGTCGCCCTGACCGGCCTGACCCTGGCCGAGCAGTTCCGCGACCAGTCCGGCACCGACGTTCTGTTCTTCGTCGACAACATCTTCCGCTTCACACAGGCCGGCTCCGAAGTGTCCGCCCTGCTGGGCCGGATCCCCTCGGCCGTGGGCTACCAGCCGACGCTGGCCACGGACATGGGCGCGATGCAGGAACGCATCACCTCGACAAAGAACGGCTCGATCACCTCGATCCAGGCCGTGTACGTGCCCGCGGACGACCTCACCGACCCCGCACCGGCCACGACCTTCGCCCACCTCGACGCAACGACCGTTCTGTCGCGCGCCATCTCGGAACTCGGCATCTACCCCGCCGTGGACCCGCTCGACAGCTCGTCGCGCCTGATGGACCCGCAGATCGTCGGCGAAGAGCATTACCAGGTTGCCCGTGACGTGCAGGGTATCCTCCAGCGCTACAAGTCGCTGCAGGACATCATCGCGATCCTCGGCATGGACGAACTGTCGGAAGAGGACAAGCTGACCGTGGCCCGCGCCCGGAAGATCCAGCGTTTCCTCAGCCAGCCGTTCGACGTGGCAAAGGTCTTCACCGGCTCGGACGGTGTCCAGGTTCCGCTGGAAGACACGATCTCGTCGTTCAAGGCAGTCGTGGCCGGCGAATACGACCACCTGCCCGAGGCAGCCTTCTACATGGTCGGCGGCATCGACGAAGTGAAAGCCAAGGCCGAGAAACTGGCCGCGGAAGCAGCGTAATCGGGCCTACCTTGCCCGCCGGCCCTCGGGCGCGGCGGGCAGGCGGCTCCGACAAGGAGACGACACATGGCTGATGCAATGCAGTTCGACCTGGTGAGCCCGGAGCGGCGTCTTGCCTCGCTCGAGGCGACCTCGGTCCGCGTGCCCGGCATGGCTGGCGACATGACCGTCATGGCCGGCCATGCGCCGACCATCACGACCCTGCGCCCCGGTGTCCTCGTCGTCGAGGGGACCTCGGGCACCCAGGAATACGTCGTGACCGGCGGCTTCGCCGAGATCGGCGCGGGCCTGACCGTTCTGGCGGAAAAGGCACTGCCCCGCGAGGACGTGACCCAGGCGGAATTCGACGCGATGGTCGCCGATGCCCGCGCGGCCCATGCCAGCGCGAAGGAAACCTTCGTGAACGAGCCGGGCCCGGTGGATGACGCGGCCAAGCTTCTGGCCGACATGGTCGCCGTGGGCGATCACATCGGTCTTTCGCCGAGCAACTGATCCCGTGCCGGGGCTTTGGCCCGGCCGCAGGGAAGACACGCAAAGGCCCTGCCGGATCCGGCGGGGCCTTTCGTTTTGCGCGGGCGCTGGCTAAACCAAGGCCGGAAGGCAATGCGAGGACCCCATGAAGCACGTCAGAGGCCATCGCCTGGGCATCGACCAGGGCACCGTCAACCTGTTCTCGGACTTCGCCACCGATGGCGACATGTGGACGGGCGAGGGCAAGCGCGAGCGCCGTCAATGGGTGGATTTTTCTGAGCGGTACGCAAACCCGCCGGTGGTGCAGGTGGCCTTGCAGCTCTGGGACATGGATGCGGAAACCAACGTGCGCGCCGATATCGGCGCCGAGGACGTGACGGAGAAAGGTTTTGCCCTGTTCTTCCGCACCTGGGGCGACAGCCGCGTCGCCCGCGTGCGCATGTCCTGGATCGCTATTGGCGAGGTGAAGAACACCGACGATTGGGATATCGACCTGTAGGGCAGGGCGCCACGGTAACGTGGAGCGACCAGGGCAGCGCCGACACGCGGGGTGGCGCCCAAGCGCCGCCCCGGGGGGGCGGGTCGGCGCTGCCCGGCTTGCGGCCGGGCAGGACTTCAATTTGAAGTTGGACTTGGTATCCGTAGCTTGCGGGCCGTATCTGCCTTCAGCATTCCGTCAAAAAGAAACGCGCCCGACCAAAGCCGAGCGCGCCATGTTCATTGGTGCGGCATGAAAGCCCCAGCCTCACCGCCGGAACTGGCCCTCGTAGATCGGCTCCAGCGTCTCAGTCTCGAAAAGCGAGCTCACCGAATGCCCCGACCAGATGTTCAGGATCGCCTGGGCGAACAGCGGCGCAGTCGGCAGGATGCGGATGTTCGGGCAGTCCTTGACCGCGTCGGTCGCCTGGATCGAATCCGTGATGACCAGCGACTTCATCACCGACTTGGTGATCCGCTCGACCGCCGGGCCCGACAGCACCCCGTGCGAGATGTAGGAGTGCACTTCGGTCGCGCCATATTCCATCAGCAGTTCGGCAGCCTTGCACAGCGTCCCGGCCGTGTCGCAGATGTCGTCGACGATGATGCACTTCTTGCCCTTCACCTCGCCGATCACGGTCATCTCGGCGATTTCGCCCGGCTTCTCGCGCCGCTTGTCGACGATCGACAGCGGGGCGTTGATCCGCTTGGCCAGCTCGCGCGCGCGGGCCACGCCGCCCACGTCGGGCGACACGACCATGATGTCCTCCATCGCCCCGGCGAACTGTTCCTTGATGTCCAGCGCGAAGATCGGCGAGGCATAGAGGTTGTCCACGGGGATGTCGAAGAAGCCCTGGATCTGCGCGGCGTGCAGGTCCATGGTCAGGATCCGCTCGATCCCCGAGGTGACCATCATGTTCGCCACCAGCTTGGCGCTGATCGGCGTGCGGGCCTTAGTGCGGCGGTCCTGGCGGGCATAGCCGAAATAGGGGATCACGGCGGTGGTGCGATGGGCCGAGGACCGGCGCATCGCGTCGGACATGATCAGCAACTCCATCAGGTTGTCGTTCGCCGGGTTCGAGGTCGGCTGGATGATGAACATGTCCTCGCCGCGGACGTTCTCGTAGACCTCGATAAAGATCTCGGCATCGTTGAACCGCTCGACCCGGGCATCGACCAGCCCGACGTTGACGCCGCGGTGCATGGACATGCGGCGGGCGATGGCTTCGGCAAGCGGACGGTTGGCATTGCCCGAAATGAGTTTCGGTTCGGTGCGTTCAGGCATGGGGCAGGGTTCCAGGCTGGCGTCGAAATGACAGATTCGTGACGTTGCAGACCCCTTAGCACGCACGTACCCTGCGGCAAACCACTCAAGCCGCGAGCGAGGCCCGGATGCCGCACGTTACCTACTATTTCTCCATGTTGTCGCCCTGGACCTACTTGGCCGGCAGCCGGCTCGAGCAGATGGCGGCCGAGACGGGGACCACGATCAGCTATCGCCCCTTCGATATCATGGCCCTGTTTCCGCGCACCGGGGGCAAGCCGCTGGGCGAACGCCCGCCCGCGCGGCAGGCGTACCGGCTGCAGGAGCTGGAGCGGACGCGGAAGAAGACCGGCATGGCGCTGAACATCCATCCGGCGCATTGGCCGACCAACCCCGCGCCCTCCTCCTACGCGGTGATCGCCGCGCAGCAGGCCGGGGGCGGGGATGTCGGCGCGCTGGTGCAGGCGCTGTTCCGGGCCTGCTGGGCCGAGGAAAAGGACATCGCCGAGGACAGCGTGATCCGCGCCGCGCTCGAGGGCGCGGGGTTCGACCCGTCGCTGGCGGACAGCGGGCTGCTGAGCGGGGCGATGGAATACGCGGACAACCTGGAAAAGGCCGTGGCCGACGGGGTCTTCGGCTCGCCCTTCTACGTGGTGGACTCCGGGCAGAAGTTCTGGGGCCAGGACCGGCTGGACGATCTGCGGGCGCATCTGAAGGGGGAGTTGTGACGGGCGCGTGATTGGGCGCGTAAGGTGGGGTGAATCCCCACCCTACGGTGGGCCGCCATGCGGGGGCCAGGCAGACCGGTCGCGGAACGGGGTAGGGTGCGGGCTAGGCTCCACTACGTCTCCGGTTCGTCCTAGACCCTGCGCGGACTCAAGGCCGACAGGCCGCCGCGCATCGTCATGCCGGAGGCATGCCTTCGGCATGACGCCGCCCCCCGGCTCGGCGATTTGGTGAGGCTGGGCGCTCCTTTCAGAAGTCTTCCGGACCTGGCCGGGATAAAGTACCCTGCACAGCCCTGGGATCGCCGCACCGCGGCCCAGCTATGCGCGGCTTGAGCTAAATCTCCGCCATGAACAATGCGGCAGCTGGCGCAGTGGGATGCCCGCATCTGCATACGGACAGTAAAGATGTGATGAGGGGCCTCACGCGACCACCCGCAACGCCACAACCAGCGCCTCCGCCGCCTCGACGCTCGTCTCGCAGGGAAAGAGCTGCGGCCCGGCGTCGAGCCGGTAGAGGTTGAGGCTCAGGTAACCGGTCCCGCCCCGTTCCTCGGCCACCAGCTTTTCCGCCCGACCATCGGCCAGCGCCGCGCGGGTCACCACCCAGGCCCGGCCCAGGCCCGTCGCCCGAAACGTGCCGAGTGGCAGCGCCTCGAACGCGGCCAGGAAGGCGGGCGAGGGCGTCAGGAGCGGCCGATCCGCGGCTCGGTCCCGGCGCGCAGCCGGGCGATGTTGCCGCGGTGGCGCCAGAAGACGAGCGCGACCAGAACCAGCGTCAGCAGCAGGACGTGGAGATAGCCGAAGACCACCAGCCACACCAGCGACAGCGCCGCCGCCACTAGGGCCGAGAGGGACGAGATCTTGGCCAGTTTCGCCGTCAGGCCCCAGGTCGCGCAACAGGCCAGCCCCACCGGCCAGGCCAGCGCCAGCATCAGCCCGAGGAAGGTCGCGACCCCCTTGCCGCCGTTGAACTTCAGCCAGACCGGGTAGCAATGGCCAACAAAGGCCATCAGCCCCGCCAGCTGCGCCGCATCCTCGCCCGCCATGGCGCGAGCCAGCAGCACGGCCACCGCGCCCTTGGCGCCGTCCAGCAGCAGCGTCCCGGCGGCGGCGGCCTTGTTGCCCGTCCGCAGCACGTTGGTCGCGCCGATATTGCCCGACCCGACCTTGCGCAGGTCGCCCAGCCCCATGGCGCGGGTCAGCACCACGCCAAAGGGGATGGACCCCAGCCCATAGCCGATCACGGCCCAAAGCAGCAGGGCTCCGGCCCCCGAGACGATCTCTGGCATCATCCGAACACCCTTTCCCCGTCGACCCAGGTGCCCAGCACCCGGCCCTGCATCCTCGCCCCGTCAAAGGGCGTGTTCTTGGACTTCGATTGCAGCGTGTAGCGATCCATCACGAAGGGCTTGTCCGGGTCGAAAAGCACAAGGTCCGCCGGCGCGCCCGCGCTCAGCCGTCCGGTGTCGAGCCCCAGCCGTTTCGCCGGGTTCAGGGCCATGGCGCGGAACAGCGTCGGCAGGTCCAAGAGCCCCGCCTGGTAAAGCCGCATCGCCGCCGGCAGCAGCGTTTCCAGCGCAACGGCGCCCGAGGCCGCCTCTTCGAACGGCAGGCGTTTGGATTCCTCGTCCTGCGGCGTGTGCATCGAACTGATCACGTCGATCAGCCCGGTCTTGACCGCCTCGATGACCGCCAGCCGGTCATCCTCGGACCGCAGCGGCGGCTTGACCTTGAAGAAGGTCCGGTAATCGGCCACATCAAACTCGTTCAGCGTCAGGTGGTGGATCGACACACCCGCCGTGATGTCCAGCCCGTTGGCCTTGGCGCGTTCCAGCGCGGGCAGGGCGCGGGCCGTGGTGATCTGGTCGGCATGGTACTTGGCGCCGGTCATCTCCAAGAGCGCGATGTCACGGTCAAGCCCCATGCGCTCGGCCATGGGCGAGACGGCCGGCAGGCCGCGCAGCGTGGCGAACTTGCCGGATGTGACGGCGGCCCCGGCGCTCAGCCCCGGTTCCTGCGGATGCGCCACGACCAGCGCGCCAAGGCTGCGCGCATAGGTCAGCGCGCGGGAGAACACCTTGGTGTTCGTCACCACCCGGTCGCAATCCGAAAACGCCACGGCGCCCGCGTCGAGCAGGAACCCGATCTCGGTCATCTCGCGCCCTTCGCTGCCCTTGGTGAGCGCGGCCATGGGGCGCACATGCACCGGGGTCGCGTCATTGGCGCGGCGGTGCACGAATTCCAGCACCTCGGGCGTGTCGATCACCGGCAGCGTGTCGGGCCGCGTGACCATGGTCGTGACGCCCCCCGCAGCAGCAGCGCGCCCGGCCGAGCGGTAGGATTCCTTGTGCCGCTCGCCCGGTTCGCAGACCTTGACGCCGATATCGACGATGCCGGGGGCGAGGCACTTGCCGCCGCAATCGACGGTCTCGGCACCTGGCGCGGCGACGTCGCGGCCGGTGATGCGGCCGCCCTCGACCAGCAGCGAGCCCGGGGTGTCCGTCCCGGCCTCGGGGTCGATTAGGCGGGCATTGGTGAAGAGCGTGGCGCTCATGCGGCACTCCTTTGGATGTCGCGCATCAGGCGGTAGACCGTGTCGCCCTCCGGGATGCGTTCAAAGCCCACGGGGATGCGCCGCGTGCCGTTCTTGGTCCGGCGCGTGCGATGGGCGAAATGGATGTCCGACAGGTCCCCGGGGCTGTAGTCCAGCACCGTGCCCGGTTCGATGGGGTAGCTTTGCAGCTTGCGCCCGACCACCGGGAAATCGGTGGCGATAAAGGCGCGGCGGTCGGTCAGCGTGTACCAGGTGCGGCGCCGGCGGACCTGGTCGCCCCAGATGGCGAAAAAGATCAGCCCCAGCCCGGCCGAGAAATGGATCAGTCCGAAGGCCCAGAACATCCCGCCGGCCGAGGCGGCGAGGACCATCCAGACCAGCGCGAACCCGGAAAAGGCCAGGCCGAAGAGCACGAGGAAGATCGTGCTGCCCTTGAGCGCGATCCCCGTGTCGGGCCGGCCCTGCCACAGGATCTCTTCGCCGGGGTCCAGCAGCCCGGCCCAGGGATCGGTTGCGTCCCCGGCTGCGGTCGTGGCCGTCGCGGACATGGCGTCAGGCCCCGGCCCAGATCGTCACGAGGATCAGCACCAGCACCGCCAGCGCTATCAGGATGATCTGGGCAAAGCCCATGCGCGTGCCGCCAACCGGGGGCTGGCCACCGGCCAGCACGCCCTTGGCGGACTTGCTGCGCAGCTTTCCCTTGGGCCGGGCCGCGCGGGTTTCGGCGAAAGTACCGACCCAGCGCAGCGGCTTGCCGATGCTCAGCTCCTGCGCCTTGCCGCCGAACGCCTGGCTGGGGATCACCAGCACGTGGCCCCTCAGCGCGTCGAGCTGCGGCTTCATCGCCTTGAAATCCGCGCCGGTCACGTCGTAGGCCTGCTCGAGATAGCCCGAAAGCCCCATCTCGCCCAGGTCCTTGATCGCCACCACGTCGACGAAGTCGCGCTTGAGCACGGTGGCGCCTAGCGCATAGGGCAGGGGCCATTCACCCGTCCCGGCCTGCGTCACGAAGCGCTCGATCGCCTCGGGCGGCAGGTCGACGTGAAAGACGCGGACCGTGCCGGTCTCGCTGGCGGGGACATGCATCTTGTCGCTCATGCCATCACCCCTTCGCGTGCCGCCGCGCGGGCGTTGCGCGCCAAGAGGTCCATTGCGGCCATGCGCACGGCCACGCCCATCTCGACCTGCTCTTGGATGACGGAGCGGTTGATGTCGTCGGCGAGGTCCCCGTCAATCTCGACCCCGCGGTTCATCGGCGCCGGGTGCATGACGATGGCGTCTTCCTTGGCATGGGCCAGCTTTTCGTGGTCCAGGCCGTAGCGGTGGAAGAATTCGCGTTCCGAGGGGATGAAGCCGCCGTCCATCCGCTCCTTTTGCAGCCGCAGCATCATGACCACGTCCACGTCCCGCAGCCCCTCGCGCATGTCGTCATAGACCTCGACCCCCAGGTCCGCGACGCCCGAGGGCATCAGCGTGGGCGGACCGACAAGGCGCACGCGGTTCTCCATCTTGCCGAGCAGCATGATATTCGAACGCGCCACGCGGGAATGGGCGATGTCGCCACAGATGGCAATCGACAGACGGTGCAGCCGGCCCTTGCGGCGCCGGATCGTCAGCGCATCCAGCAGCGCCTGCGTCGGGTGTTCGTGCCGCCCGTCGCCGGCGTTCAGCACCGCGCAGGTCACCTTCTGCGCCAGCAGCGCGACCGACCCCGCATGGGGGTGCCGCACCACCAGCAGGTCCGGGCGCATGGCATTCAGCGTCATGGCGGTGTCGATCAGCGTCTCACCCTTCTTGATCGACGAGGTCTGCATGGACATGTTCATCACATCCGCCCCGAGCCGCTTGCCCGCCAGTTCGAAACTGGCCTGGGTGCGGGTCGAATTCTCGAAGAACATGTTGACCTGGGTCAGCCCGCGCAGCGCGTCGGCGTGTTTCGACGGCGCCCGGTTGAGCGCCACGTAACTGTCGGCAAGGTCAAGGATTTCCGTGATGGCGAGGGGGGAGAGGTGTTCGATCCCCAGAAGGTGTCGGTCGGTGAACCCCATGTCTCTCCCCTATTCGTGACCGGCACGGTTATAGGCGCGGGTGCGGGGCGCGGCAAGCGGATCGGGGCAGGGTCCAGACCCGGACCTTGGCGGCCAGCGCGTCCTCGGCGGCTTGCCAGCCGGGCAGGTCGGCGGGGACGAAGTCGCGGGTGAAAAGGTGGCCGTCACGGGCGAAATGGTGCTGGCAGGTTCCTCGGCACTGGATGTGGGTCACCGTCACGCCCGCCGCGCGGCGCCAGTACAGGCCCTGGCCGTCGGTCTGCAGGCCGTGTGCGGTGCCGGTGGCGGTTCCGTTCGGCAGGCGCTCGACCCAGGCCCCCCGCATGAGGTGAACGGTCGTGCCCAGACGGTGCGTCGCTTCGGATGCAGGATCGTCAAGCGACATGTAAAGCCCCGGCTTCCCGCGCAGCGCATCCGGCGGGATCCGCATCGCGATCTGCGGGGTCAGCAGCTCGTAGTCGCGGCTTGTGGGGGCGAGGCCATGGCGGCCGTCCGGCAGGCACGCTGCGGGGATGTGGAGCCTGGCGTATTTGATCGGCAGTGGCCGCAGGTCGTCGAAGGCCAGCTTGCGGTAGGACCAATGCGCCGTCTGCGGCGCGCCTCTGGAGATCACCAGTTGCGCATGCCGCCAGCCGGGCCGCTTGTCCATGGTCAGAAAGGTCAGGTCGGACCGGTGTGCGGCCGGGCGGTGGCGGTCCGTCAGGCCGATGCAATGCGCGTCCTCGCCGGCCAGCAGGCGGGCTTGGGACAGGACCCGCTCGGGGAACCATGCATAGCTGAAGACGGTCAGGACCAGCAGGCCGACGCCGAAACCGACGGCCCCGAAAATGCGCTGCCGCCAAGCCCATACGGCCAGCCCGGCGCAGCCGAGGCCAATGGTCATGTGGAGTGTCAGCGCGGGGTCGCTGCCGCCAAGTTTCTGCGCCAGGAAGAGAAAGGCGAGGACAGCGCCCAGCCCGCCGGTGATGGCCGACAGCGGGGCGGTCAGCGCGACATCCGTCTGTGTCTCAGGCGCCGGCGGGTCGCCCCGCCAGGCGCGCCAGACCAACCGGATCGCCAGCGGGACGAAGGCCAGCAGGACCATCAGGATGGACAGGTACAGGCTGACGGTCCCAAACGCGTCATCCCAGTCGGGCGGCAAGGTCACGAGGATCAGCAGCAGCGCCAGCGCCCAAAGCCCCGCGATCCGCCGCACGGCGGCCATCGGGGCGAGGCTGACGGCAACGGCCGTGGCAATCAGAAGGACAAGAAGGACCATGCCGACCACCCTGCACGGCATCGTCAGGACCACAACCGCTTTCACCGCCCCCTGCGCGGGGCTAGTGTCAGCCCGTGGCAGAATCGGCATTGGATGACTGGGCGGCATTGGCCGCGCTCGACTGGCAGGTCGAGCTTGGCGCGGACGAGGCGATCCTCGACGCGCCCGTGGATCGTTATGCCCTGGTGCCGGAGGAGAAACCCGCGCCCGCCGCCGCCCCCGGCGCGGCCCCCGTGCCGATCAGGCCGGCCGAGGTCGACGCCGTGGCCGTCGCGACCGAGGCGGCTTCGCGGGCACAAAGCCTCGACCAGCTGCGCGGGGCGCTCGAGGCGTTCGAGCTCTGCGACCTCAAGCAGGGCGCCCGGCAGACCGTGTTCTGCGACGGCAACCCCGCCGCCCGCGTCATGATCGTGGGCGAGGCGCCGGGCCGGGACGAGGACCGGCAGGGCAAGCCTTTCGTCGGGCGGGCGGGGCATTTGCTTGACCGGATGCTTGGCGCCATCGACCTCAGCCGCGAAGCGCAGGACGCCGCCCGCGCCGTCTACATCTCGAACGTGGTGGTCTGGCGGCCGCCGCAGAACCGCGACCCCTCGGCCGAGGAAATCGCGATGATGCGGCCCTTCATCACGCGGCATATCGAGCTGGCGGCCCCCGACCTGCTGGTGGTCATGGGCAACATTGCCTGCGACGCGCTGCTGGGCCGGCGCGGCATCACCCGGATGCGCGGCCAGTGGGACACCGCCGTCGGCCGCCCCGTCCTGCCGATGTTCCATCCCGCGTACCTCTTGCGCAACCCCGAGGCCAAGCGCGAGGCCTGGGCAGACCTGCTGTCCCTGAAAGCGAAACTGGAGGGCGCCTGATGCGCATTCTCGCCTTTTCCGACCTGCACCTGTCGCGCCGCATGGCCGCCCGGCTGGTGGAAACCAGCGCCGAGGTGGACCTCGTCATCGGCGCCGGCGATTTCTGCAACATGCGCGAGGGGCTGGCCGAGGCGGTCGCCCTGCTGGACGGGTTGCAAGCGCCCATGATCGCCGTCCCCGGCAATTGCGAAAGCGACGCCGAGCTGCGCGCCGCTGCGCCCGGCTGGACCGTGCTGCACGGGGAGGGGACCGAGGTGCAGGGCGTGAAGATCTTCGGCCTCGGCTACGGCGTGCCCGAGACACCCTTTGGCGCCTGGTCCTGCGATCTGCCCGAGGAGACCGCCGCCCAGATGCTGGACCAATGCGAGGCGACCCACCTGCTGGTCACCCATTCCCCGCCAAAGGGCATCGCGGATGTGACCTCACATGGGCTCTCGGTCGGCTCCACCGCCATCCACGCCGCCGTCGAGCGGCTGCAACCGCAGTGGAACCTCTTCGGCCATATCCACGATTGCTGGGGGCAGGAGGGCGTGATCGGCGCCACCCGCTGCCGCAACCTCGGCCCCGAAGGGCATATCTTCGAGATCACGCCATGACACCCGACCCGCTTGTCCTGCTGGCCTTCGTCCCGGCGGCGCTGGCGCTGAATATCACGCCCGGCGCGGACATGATGTTCTGCCTGGCGCAGGGGCTACGGCGGGGGGCGCGGGCGGCGACGCTCGCTAGCGCGGGCATTGCGCTGGGCGGGCTGATCCATGCCGCCATCGCGGGGCTGGGCCTCTCGGCGCTGGTCGAGGCCTGGCCGCCCGCCTTCGACCTCATCCGCTGGGCCGGGGTCGGCTACCTCTTGTGGCTGGCCTGGGGCGCGCTGCGGGGCGGCGGGGCAGACAAGCAGGACTTGCCGCCGGGCAATCCCTTCCTGCAGGGGCTGATGGTCAACCTCACCAACCCCAAGGTGATCCTGTTCGTGCTGGCCTTCGTGCCGCAATTCGTGCGGCCCGAGGATGGCGCGGTGCTGGCGCAGTTCCTGGTCTTCGGCCTCGTCCTGAGCCTCGGCGGGTTCATCATCAACGCCGCCGTGGGCATCGCCTCGGGCGGGATCGGCCGCAAGCTGGCGGGCGGCGGGCGCGTGCTGGGCTATGTCACGGCGGGCATCTACTCGGCCCTCGCGCTGCGGCTGGCCATGGTGTCGCGGTGATCCGCGCCGCCCTTCTGGCCCTGTTGCCGCTTGGCGCGACGGCGCAGGAGACCGGGTTTGAGCCCGACTACGCGTTGCTCTTCGAGATCCACGCGGACGCCATCCTGCAAGCCACCCCCGGCACCCGCCGGCTGGAACTTCCCGGCCCCATGGTGGTCGAAGAGATCACCCGCGGCGGCGTCACGCGATACCGTGCGACCGATCAAAGCGGCCACGGCGCAGTGCTGTGCCAGCTGGATGCGCTGCTTTGGGCCGAGTTCATGGCGCACAGCTGTCCGGGCCTGTTCCAGCCGGCCGAGGCCGAGCGGCTGACCGGAATGACCTTCCAGGCGGCGGTCTTTGCCGGGGCCAACACCGTGCCGCCCCTCGCCCCCAACGCAGCCATCGAACGCCTCCAGGCCAGCGCCCGCGGCCTCGCCTCGCGCGCCCGCCCGGCCTGCCCGGACCCGGACACGCCGCAGGCGGCCCGCCTCGTCGCCATCACGGGCGCAGGCGCGCAGCAGCGCCTTGCCGCCTCGCTGTCCCTGCCGCGCCTACCCGTATCAGACCCCTGCGAATGAGCCCGACCATGAGCCGTATCGACGAAAGCAAAGACTTCATCCCCGTCCGCATCGCCATCCTGACGGTCAGTGACACCCGCAGCCTGGCCGAGGACCGGTCGGGCGACACGCTGGTGCAGCGGCTGGAAGCGGACGGGCATATCCTTGCGGACCGCAAGATCATCCGCGACGAGCGGGCCGAGATCGCGGCGCAACTGCGCGCCTGGTGCGCGGACCCGGGGATCGACGTGGTCATCTCGACCGGCGGCACCGGCCTCACGGGGCGCGACGTGACCGTCGAGGCGCACCGCGATGTCTACGAAAAGGAGATCGACGCCTTCGGCACGGTCTTCACCATCCTGTCGATGGAAAAGATCGGCACCTCGGCGGTGCAAAGCCGCGCCACGGGGGGCGTCGCCAACGGCACCTACCTTTTCGCGCTGCCGGGCAGCACCGGGGCCTGCAAGGACGCCTGGGACGGCATCCTCGGCAAGCAGTTCGACTATCGCCACCGGCCCTGCAACTTTGTCGAGATCATGCCGCGTCTCGACGAACACCTGCGCCGCAAGTGACCGCTGCCCGAATGCCGGGCGGCGCACGGCCATCTCGCGTGGATGTGAAGATTGCTTCAACCGTCGCTATTAGTGACGGATTTTCCGCCGTGGACCGTATCTTCAATATATGCTCCGATCATGCAGGCACGCGGCAGATCGGAGCGGCGTGACTTTGTGGGCCCGCAAGGGCCGTTCCGGGACGACAGACAACGATGCGATTTCTCCGCCAAAGCCTGACCGGCCTTTTCCTTCTGGCCCTCACCCTGGGGCTGCTGGTCTATGCCGGGCGCATGGTCTACGTGGCCGTGGACGACCGGCTGAACCAGGAGCCCCGCGTGCCGCCGGTGCGCGAGCGGGTGTTCACGGTGAACGTCGTGCCCGCCGCGCCCGAGACGCTGCGCCCGGTCATGTCCGCCTTTGGCGAGGTGCAAAGCCGCCGCACACTCGACATCCGCGCGGCCGTGGCAGGGCCGATCGTCGCGCTGTCCGAGGATTTCGTCGAGGGTGGCGCGGTCACGGCCGGGCAATTCCTCGCCCGGATCGACCCCTCGGATGCCGAGCGGGCGTTGGAACGGGTGCAATCCGAAAGGCTGGACGCCGAGGCCGAGCGCCGCGAGGCGCTGCGCGCGCTCGAGCTGGCGCGCGACGACCAGGCCGCGGCTCAGGAACAGGCCGAGTTGCGCACGCGCGCCTTCCAGCGCCAGCAGGACCTGCTCGAGCGGGGCGTCGGCACCGCCGCCAACGTGGAAACGGCCGAACTCGCGGCCTCCTCCGCGCGTCAGGCCGTCGTCTCGCGGCGTCAGGCCGTGGCCCAGGCCGAAGCGCGCATCGACCAGGCCGAAACCGCACTGGCCCGCATCGCCCTGACCATGGCCGAGGCGCAACGCGACCTTGACGACACGGAAATCCGTGCGGGCTTTGCCGGCACGCTGTCCAACGTGACCGTGGTCGAGGGCGGGCTGGTCAGCGTCAACGAACAACTCGCGCAGCTGGTGGATGCCGATGCGCTCGAGGTCGCCTTCCGCGTCTCGACCGCGCAATACGCGCGCCTGCTGGACGATGCGGGCCGGCTGCGCGATGCGGACGTGGTCGCGACGATGGATGTCTACGGCACGGCGCTGTCGGCATCGGGCCAGCTGTCGCGCGACAGCGCGGCGGTGGGCGAGGGCCAGACCGGCCGGCTGCTCTTTGCCCGGCTCGACGCCGCGCGCGGGCTGAAGCCGGGCGATTTCGTTCGGGTCGAGGTGACCGAGCTGCCGCTGGACAACGTTGTGCGGCTGCCCAGCCAAGCGCTCAGCGCCGGGGGCACCGTGCTGGTGGTGGGCGAAGAGAACCGGCTCGAGGAGGTCGCGGTCGAGCTCTTGCGCCGCCAGGGCGACGAGGTGATCGTTGCCGCCGGAGTCGTCGCGGGCCGCGACGTGGTGGCCGAGCGCACGCCGCTCCTGGGTGCCGGCATCCGGGTGCAGCCCCTGCGCCCCGCCACGGGCGAAGAGACCGCGCAGGCCCCGCCCGAGCCCGACATGGTCGAGCTGACGGACGAGCGCCGCGCCGCGCTCGTCGCCTTTGTGGAGGCCAACGGCTTCATCCCCGACGAGGCCAAGCAGCGTATCCTGGCGCAGCTGGCGCAGGCCCGCGTGCCCGCGCAGATGATCGACCGGCTGGAAAGCCGGATGGGGGGCTGATCCATGGTCCGCGGTCTTCCCGCCAGTGCCGGCGGCATCCTCAGCTACTTCACCCGCCACGCAACGCTGGCGAACTTGCTGTTCGTGATCCTGATCGTCGCCGGCCTCATGGCCTTTCCGCGCATGCGGGCGCAGTTCCTGCCGGACGTGGTGGTGGACGACATCGACATCTCGGTCCGCTGGGACGGCGCCGGGGCCGAAGACGTCGACAGCGCCATCGTGCAGGTGCTGGAGCCTGCGCTGCTGACGGTCGAGGGGGTCGAAAGCGCCGAATCCGTCTCGCGCGAGGGGCGGGCCACCATCACGCTGGAATTCGAGCCGGGCTGGGACATGTCCCGCGCCGCCGATGACGTGCAGCAGGCGGTCGATGCGGTCACCAACCTGCCCGAGGAAGCGGACGACCCGAGCGTCAACCGCGGCGGCTGGCGCGACCGGGTGACCGACGTGGTCATCACCGGCCCGGTGGCCGTGGACCAGCTGGGCCGCTTCGCCGACGAATTCGTGCTGCGCCTTTTCGCCGAAGGGGTCACGCGGACCACGATCCGCGGCCTCGCCGCGCCCGAAACGGTGGTCGAGGTGCCCTCGGCCAACCTCATCGCCTATGACATCGCCATGTCGGACATCGCCAGCGCCATCGCGGCCGAGGTGAACGCCGACCCCGCCGGCGACGTGACCGGCGCCAATACCCGTGTCCGCACCGGCGTGGAAAAGCGCGACGCCGACCAGATCCGCGACATCGTGCTGCGGTCGAACACCGACGGGACCAACCTGACCGTGGGCGACGTGGCCACCGTCACCACCAGCGGCGTCGACCGCGATCGCAGCTATTTCGTGGGCGAACACCCGGCGATCTCGATCCGCGTCGACCGGTCGGACCGCGGCGATGCCATCGGCATCCAGGAAACCGTCGAACGGGTCGCGGCCGAGCTGCAGGCGACCCTGCCCGAGGGCACGCAGATCGACCTGATCCGCACCCGGGCCGAGGCGATCACCGGCCGGCTCAACATCCTGATCGACAACGGGCTTACCGGCCTCGCGCTGGTCGTGCTGCTGCTGTTCCTGTTCCTCAATGCGCGCATCGCCTTCTGGGTCGCGGCTGGCATCCCCGTGGCCATGCTGGCCGCCATCGCGACCATGTACGCGGCGGGGCTGACGCTGAACATGATCTCGCTTTTCGCGCTGATCATCACGCTGGGCATCGTCGTGGACGACGCCATCGTGGTGGGCGAGCATGCCGACTGGCGCGCCCGGCATGGCGAGACCGCCGTGATTGCCGCGGAAAACGCCGCCACCCGCATGGCGCTGCCGGTCTTTTCCTCGACCCTGACCACCGTGATCGCCTTTTTCGGGCTGACCGCGATCTCGGGGCGGTTCGGCGACATGATCTCGGACATTCCCTTCACCGTGATCGTGGTGCTGCTGGCCTCGCTGGTGGAATGCTTCCTGATCCTGCCCAACCACATGAGCCACGCACTGCGCCATGTCGGCGCGAGGCATTGGTACGACCTGCCGTCGCGGCTGGTGAACCGCGGCTTCAACTGGGTGCGCGACCGGCTGTTCCGGCCGCTCATGGGCCTTCTGCTGACCGCGCGCTACGCGGTGCTGGCGGGGGCCGTGGTGGTGCTGGCCAGCCAGGCGGCCTTGTTCATCAAGGGCGACGTGGTCTGGCGCTTCTGGAACTCGCCCGAGCAGGCCTCGGTCACCGGCAACTTTGCCATGGCGCCGGGAGCGACCCGGGCCGACACGCTCGAGATGATGCGCGAGATGCAGCGCGCGACCGATGCACTGGGCGCCAAGTACGAAGAGGAATACGGCCGCAACCCCATCGACTACGTCATCGCCGAGATCGGCGGCAACGCCGGGCGCGCCCTGCCGGGGTCGGACACCAAGGATGCCGACCAGCTGGGCGGCATCTCGATCGAGCTGATCGACGCCGACCTGCGCCCATACTCCAGTTTCGCCTTCGTCGCCGAGCTGCAGGACAGCGTGCGCCAGCATCCGCTGGCCGAGACGATCAGCTTCCGCGGCTGGCGCTCGGGCCCCGGGGGCGATGCGCTGGACGTACAGTTCTACGGCGCCGATGCCGCGACGCTCAAGGCCGCCTCCGAGGATCTCAAGACCGCGGTCGCGCAATTCCCCGAGGTCTCGGCAGTCGAGGACAACCTGGCCTATGACAAGGAAGAGATGATCCTCGAGCTGACGCCGCAGGGGCAGGCGCTGGGGTTCACCATCGACACGCTGGGCCGGGTGCTGCGCAACCGGCTGAACGGGATCGAAGCGGCGACCTATCCCGACGGGCCGCGCAGTGCCGCGATCCGGGTCGAGCTGCCGGCGGGCGAGCTGACGGCCGATTTCCTCGAACGGACCCAGATGCGCACGCCCGAGGGCGCCTACGTGCCGCTGGCCGACATCGTCAGCGTCGAGCAGCGCACGGGGTTCTCGACAGTCCGGCGCGAGAACGGGCTGCGGGTGATCTCGGTCACCGGCGACATATCCGACGACGACGCCGCCCGCGCGGCCGAGATTTCCCGCGCGCTCGAGGAAGAGATCCTGCCGCAGATCGCCTCGGACCGGCAGGTCGATTACCGCATCTCGGGGCTGAGCGAGCAGGAGGACAGTTTCCTCAGCGATGCCCGCACCGGCCTGACGCTGGTGCTGATGGGCATCTACCTTGTCCTGGCCTGGGTCTTTGCCAGCTGGACGCGTCCGCTGGTGGTGATGTCGGTGATCCCCTTCGGCCTGGTCGGCGCGATCTGGGGGCATTGGTACTGGGAGCTGCCGCTGACCATGTTCTCGGTCGTGGGCCTCCTGGGGATGACAGGGATCATCATCAACGATTCCATCGTGCTGGTGACCACGATCGACGAACTGGCCAAGGACCGGGGCCTCGTGCCCTCGATCATCGAAGGGACGGCGATGCGCCTGCGCCCGGTCTTCCTGACCACGGCGACGACGGTCCTGGGCCTTGCGCCGCTGCTCTACGAACGCAGCCAGGACGCGCAGTTCCTGCGCCCGACCGTGGTGACGCTGGTCTATGGGCTGGGCTTCGGCATGGTGCTGGTGCTGCTGGTGGTGCCGGCGCTGATGGCGATCCAGACCGACATCGGCCGGCAATTCCAGTCGCTGCGCCGGGCGCTGCGCTTCCGCGCGCGGGGCCCGCGCCTGGCGGCCGTGCTGTCTCTGGCGGTGGTGCTGGGATGGCTGGGACTGACCATGGGCCAGGTGTTGGCCACCGGCGCGACCCCGGCCTGGATGCCGGCGCTGGGCGCCGATCCGCTGCTGTCCGCGCTGGGGGTGTTCCTGGCCGGTTCGGCCCTGCTGGCGCTGGCGCTGTATGTCGTGGCCGGGCTCTGGACCCTCGCCGCCCGGATGCGCCGGGCCTGACGGGGGGGCCGGGGCGGGCAGATCAGCCCGCCGGGCAGCCCGGGATGTCGACCGCGTAGGAGCCGCCGATCACGGTGATGCGCAGCGCCTCGCGGTCGATGGCCAGCGGCCCGCCGGCGACATGTTCCATCCGCGCGGTGGCCACCAGCGTGTCGCCGCTGCGGCGGATCTCGGGCTCGCTCACCCAGATGTTGGGATTGCCGGCCTCGATCACCGCGGCTTCGCCGGCGCCGGTGCTGGGCATGCGGATCGTCGCGGTGATCTTCACGCCCTCGGCGTCGGGCGCCAGCGCGCAGGTCGCGCTTTTCACCCCGGCCTCGGCGCGGGAATAGGGCTGTTCGGCCAGCGCGGCCGCGATGCGCGGGTCGGGGCGCGTGCCGCCTGCCGGCAGCTCGGCGCGAAACTGTACCATGCGCGGCACGCAGACATCCTTGCAGACGCCCAGGTCGATCTCGGCCGACAGCGCCACCGGCTGGCCGGGTCGCGCGGGCTGGATGATGACCGGCCAGACCACGTCGCCGGAATAGCCGACCGAGCGCATGCCGTTCTGCTCGAACACATGCGGCGTGGGCCAGCCCAGCTGGACCGAGCCGACATTGCGCGAGCCCTGCCAGTCAAAGCTGGGCGGGATGCCCGCATCCCCGGGGGCGCGCCAGTAGGTCTTCCAGCCGGGCGCAAGCCGCAGCCGGATGCCGGCCACGTGGGTGCCATCGGCCAGGCGCCAGCCGGGCAGGACCTCGACCGCCAGCGCATCCTCGGCCGGCTCGGCGGCGAGGGGGGCGGCAAGGCCGAGACAAAGCGCGGCAAGGGAGAGCAATTTCTTACGCATGGCTTCGAGATGGGGCAAAGACGTTGAAATGAAAAGTCACATCTCGGCGAAGTGACCGTCATCGCCGCCCGATCCGCGCTCTTCCCTTGATCGCGAGGCGGGGGCGCTCCATCTTTAAGACAAGCCAAGCGAAGGACCCCATGGATCATCCCACGCCCCCCGACTCCGAGATCGACCTGACCGGCAAGCTGCTGATTGCGATGCCGGGCATGGGCGATCCGCGCTTCGACCGGAGCGTGGTCTACCTCTGCGCCCATTCGGATGACGGCGCCATGGGACTGATCGTCAACAAGCCGACAACCGACGTGACCTTTGCCGGGCTGCTCGAACAGCTCAAGCTGTCGCCGGGCCCGTTCACCCGCGACCTGACGGTGCATGTCGGCGGGCCGGTGGAACATGGCCGCGGCTTCGTGCTGCACAGCCCCGATTTCGAATCCGCCTTTGCCACGCTGCAGGTGGACGAGCAGTTCGCCATGACCGCGACGCTCGACATCCTCGAGGCGCTGTCGCGCGGCGAGGGGCCGTCGCGCGCGATCATGGCGCTGGGCTACGCCGGCTGGGGTCCGGGTCAGCTGGAAAGCGAGATCGCCGACAACGGCTGGCTCACCGCCGAGGCCTCGCCCGAGCTGGTGTTCGACCCGGTGGATGCCGGAAAGTGGCAGGCTGCGCTGCGCGTGCTGGGGGTCGAGGCGCTGACGCTTTCGGCCAGCGCGGGCCGGGCCTGACCCGAGTCGCGGCACAAGCCCGAACCGCTGAGTGTACGACCAAGGTCCACTGACAGAAATGACAGGAAATTGCCACGAACCTGTCTGAATTGACCGGGTCTGAACACAATTATTAACGCTACGTAAGGTGCCAGGCCCAAGTCATGTGCTAAGCTGTGGGTTGAGGGGGAAGCGACGGGAACTGGTCCCCAAAACAGGTCTCCGCCGTTGGTATTCCGGTCTCCCTCGGGTTGTCATGTCGCACGCACCATGACGGCCATGGCTTACGGGCCGCAGATCAAGACATTTTCTTTAAGAAGGGCGCCCCTCGGGGCGCCCAATTTCATTGCGGGTGCATGTTCATGGCGCGGTATGGGCGCGCGGGGACCGAGGTGACCGAGGCGCGGGGCCTCAGCGCCGCTTGCTCCCGAGGTCGTCCATCTCGATCAGCGTCTCACCCACGACCTCGGAGGGGCGGTGCACCGGGTCGGGCACCAGCCCGATCGACATCGCCAGCGCGGCCAACTCGGCCCGGTTGCTCAGGTTGGTCTTTTGCATGAGCAGGTTCATCCGCTGCCGCACGGCCGAGATCGAGATGCCCAGCCTTTCCGCGATGACCTTGTCCTGCAGCCCGTGGCCCAGCAGGCCCAGCAGTTCCTTCTGCTTGTCGCTGATGTGGTTCCGTTCGGAAAATTCCTGCGCGAAATGATACATGTAGCGCTGGTGGCCCATGACCGCGGCGGTGTGCAGCGTCCAGCCATGGGCCTTGACGATCGCCGTCATCTCGCGCTTGGAATGATCGCCCGAAAAGGTGATGAGCGCGGCCTGCGGCGGCGTGTTGTAGCGCAGCGGCACCGAAAAGCCGGCCCGGATGCCGCGCTCGGCCGCCTCGCGCAGCACCTCGACCCGTTTGGCCGGGATGTGGCGGTATTCATCCACGAACTCGAGCCCGATCATCACCGGGGTCAGGTAGTGCAGCGCATGGCTGCGAAAGTAGGACCACTTGTAAAGCTCGGGGTCCTTGTTCACCTCGGTCAGCCAGCTGGAGTCATACGAGGTGCGGATGAACTGTGTCCGCCGCCATTGCGACAGCGAGTTGGTCGAAATGAAGTCGATGAAGGGCAGGTTCAGCTCGCGGCCGAGCTGGACAATCAGCCGCCAGACCTCGACAGAACGTCGTGTGCGCTCGAGGTCGAGCAGGAAGTCGCGCAGCAGGGGGGGCGTGTAGCACTCGGCATCCACGACGGGCCGGCGCTGCTCCTCCCCCCGGCCCATGGGCTAGCGGTGGCCCTCTTCCAGGTGCAGCTTCATGTCGACCAGGACCTGTTGCAGCGCCAGGGTTTCCTTGAGCAGCCGCTTGGCCTCGGTCACCGTGATGATGCCGTCCTCGATCGCGGTGTTGTATTCGGCCATCAGCATGGCGAACCGCTGGCTCAGCGCGACCACGTCCTGGTTCACGCCGCCAGGGCGCGAATTGCGGCGCCGCTCGTCGTAGCTGAAGGTGATGCCCTTCAGCTCGGCCAGCGCGGCGGTGACATGCGGATAGCCCGCCGCCTCTTCCAGCTGCGCGACCGCGTCGACCGGGATGAACCGGTCGGAATGTTCTGCATGTTCCGAGTAATAGCGGCCAAGCGTGGCCTTGGACTTTCCGGTCAATTGACAGGCGGGCTCGATGCCCACGTCCTTGATCAGCGCCTCGGTGTGTTTCTTGAGATAGCTGCCCAGGCTGCCCATACGTGCCGTCCCCTTTTTCGCCCGTCCTCTCCCCATGGACGACGCCGCGTGGCCTTGTCGAGTATGTTGCGACGTGATGCCGTAAATTACCGGCAACAGTGACGTTTGCGCAAGGGTTACGTGGCTTTCCCATGGCTTGAAAGGCCATCGGTGTCGATGCATAGAGCATCCATGGCCAAACTGTACTTTCACTACTCGACCATGAATGCGGGCAAGTCGACGCTGCTGCTGCAGGCAGCGCACAATTATGAAGAGCGGGGCATGTCGACCTTTCTTCTGACGGCGCAGCTGGACGACCGGGCCGGCGCGGGGCGGATCGGCTCGCGCATCGGTATCGGCCGCGACGCGGCGACCTTCACGCCCGAGACGGACCTGTTCGCGGTGCTGAAGGCCCGTCTTGCGGAAGGGCCCTGCCAATGCGCCTTTCTCGACGAGGCGCAGTTCCTGACGCCGGACCAGGTCTGGCAATTGGCGCGGGTCGTGGATGACCTTGGCCTGCCGGTGATGTGCTACGGGCTGCGGGTGGATTTCCGCGGCGCGCTGTTTCCCGGCTCGGCCGCGCTGTTGGCGCTGGCCGACGAGATGCGCGAGGTGCGCACCATCTGCCATTGCGGCAAGAAGGCCACGATGGTCGTGCGACAGGACGCGGCAGGACGGGTGCTGAAGGAAGGCGCGCAGGTGCAGATCGGCGGCAATGAAAGCTACGTCTCGCTGTGCCGGCGTCACTGGCGCGAGGCGATGGGCGACGGCCCCGCCGCCTGAAACGACAAACGGCGCCCTGAAGGGCGCCGCCGTCGTCTTTGCAAACGTCAACCGTCGGCAATTACGGCATCAGGACCTTGTTGATGACGTGGATCACGCCATTCGAGGTCTCGATATCGGCCATCTCGACCGTGCCGCCGTCGACGGTCACGCCCGAGTCGAGCCCGGTCACGGTCACGGTCGTGCCCTGCAGCGTCTCGACTTCGGTCGGCTGCATCATGATGTCCGAGGACATGATCTTGCCCGGCACCACGTGGTAGGTCAGGATCTCGATCAGCTGGGCCTTGTTTTCCGGCTTCAGCAGCTCTTCCAGCGTGCCCTCGGGCAGCGCGTCAAAGGCTGCGTCGGTCGGGGCGAACACGGTGAACGGGCCTTCGCCCTTCAGCGCGTCCACGAGCTCGGCGGCGCTGACCGCGGCGACGAGCGTCTCGAAGTCCTCGTTGCCCATCGCGGTGTCCACGATGTCCATGGAGTGGCCGCCGGCAAAGGCCGCGGTGGTCATGGCGGTTGCGGTCGTCAGGGCAATCATCGTCTTGCGGAACATGGTATGTCCTCCTCTTGCGGTGTAGATGCAAGAGCTACGGCGCAACAGGCGGGGCAGATCATCGCGATTTTCGCAGCGGCGGGCGTTGACGGCGAGGGGGCCCGCGCTAAGCTGCGGGCCGCGCCGGTTTCAAGTCACGGTTGCGCGATCGGACGTGATGGCCTTGTCAATGCAGGCGGCCGCCGAGGGGCACGTCGGACTTCGGTTCGGCCAGCACGATGGCGCCGTTTTCGTCCGCAAAGCCCAGCGTCAGCACTTCGGACATGAACTTGCCGATCTGGCGCGGGGGGAAATTGACCACCGCCATGACCTGCTGCCCGACGATGCTCTCGGGCGTGTAATGCACGGTCACCTGGGCCGAAGTCTTCTTTTCCCCGATCTCGGGGCCGAAATCGATCCAGAGCTTCATCGCCGGGCGGCGCGCCTCGGGGTAGGGTTCGGCCCGCACCACGCGGCCGACGCGGATATCGACCTTGAGGAAATCGTCCATGGTGATCTGCGGCGCGTCATCAGCCATTGGCCAGCTCCTTGCTGCGGTTGGTGGCCGCGGCGACGGTTTTCGCCATCAGGGGCGGCAGGCCGGTGGTCTCGTCCATAAGTACCTCGAGCCCCGCCTGCGTGGTGCCGTTGGGCGAGGTGACGTTCTTGCGCAGTTGCGCGGGGCTTTCGCCCGAGGCTTCGGCCAGCGCGCCGGCCCCGGCAACGGTCGCCTGTGCCAGTTGCATCGCCAACTCGGGCGCAAGGCCCTGCGCCTCGCCTGCCGCAGCGAGGCATTCGATCATGTGAAAGACATAGGCCGGGCCCGAGCCCGAGACGCCGGTCACCGCATCCATCTGGTGCTCGCCCTCCAGCCGGACGACCTGGCCGACGGCTTTCAGCAGCGTCTCGGACAGGTCGAGATGCGCGGCGGTGGCATGAGCGTTGCCGCAGATCGCCGTGATGCCGCGGCCCACGGCAGCGGGGGTGTTGGGCATGGCGCGGACGATGGGGGTCTTGTCGCCCAGCGTCTTTTCATAGGTGGCGATGGTGGTGCCGGCAGCGACCGAAACGAAGAGCGTGCCGCCATTGCCCATCGGGGTGAGGACCGGCAGCGCCTCGGCCATCATCTGCGGCTTGACCGCGATCAGCACGATGGCGGGCGCGGGCGGCAGGTCTGCATTCAGGTGAACGCCCTGGGCCTGCAACCAGTCCGAGGGGTGCGGGTCCTGCACCCAGACCGATGTGGCGGGCAGGCCCGATTTCAGCCAGCCTTCCAGCATGGCCGAGCCCATCTTGCCGCAGCCCAGCAGCACCAGGCCATTCGCGGCCACGTGATCCATGTTCATGAGAGGGGTCCCCCTTGCCGTTTTGCCCCGTTGTAACGGGGCCGCGCGGCAAGGGAAACGGGGTGTGCGCTCGTCACGCCCTCGCGGACGTGCCGCGCTGGCAGTCAGGCGCGGCCGTAGGCCTCCGCGATGGCGACCTGCAGCGCCTCTTTCGGTGAGCGGTTTGCCCAGACGACCAGCTGGAACGCCGGGTAGTAGCGTTCGGCCGAGGTCACGGCGGTGTGGATCATGGTGTCGATCTGCTCGGCCGAGGCGATCTGCCCGCCGCTCAGCACCAGACCATAGCGGTAGACCATCAGCTTCTGCTCGGCCCACCAGGTGTAGGCGCCGGCCCAGCACTGGTCGTTGATCGCGTTGAGGCACTCGTAGACCGCCGGCATCCGGTCTTCGGGCGGCTCCATCTCGAAGGTGCAGACCAGGCGCAGGGTCTCGTCATAGGCGGACCAGGCGAGGGTCAGCGAATAGGTGCGCCATTGCCCCTCGACGGCCATGGCGATCTGGTCATCGGCCAGGCGGTCGAATTCCCAATCGTGGTGCGAGGCGATGTGCTCCACGATGTCGATGGGGTGGATGTCGTCTTCCAGGTAATGCTCGGACAGGGCCATGGTCGCCACCTCTTTCGTTGTAGCGTAGGGGCCCGGGTAGCGCCCCCAGCGCTAGGTGCCTGCTCTATGTAGAGGGGCAGATATACCCTTCTCTACTACCTGTAGCGTGGCGTTTGGGGGAGAGGCTGTAAAGCTATTTCTTGGGGATAACGTCGATATCTTGTGGATGATTAAGAATGGGGCACAATGGCGTTAAGAGCCAAGGGGCGGAAATCGATGGCCGAGCGGAAGCGCATCCCGTTGCGCTTTTCGGGCGTCCAAGAGCGCACTCTTTTGTTCGAGGGTGAGGCTCTCGACGAACTCATGGCTGTCAAAAAATGAGTCGATGCCGCTTGCCAAATCCCGATCAACATCATTTGACCAACGTCGGGAATATTCGAAGCAGGCTGCAACCATCGAATATAGTTCGGCCCAAGAAACAACACTTTCCGCTGTGTTCCCGGTTGTGTCGAAGAAAATGTCCTTTCTAAACCTAGACGTCAGGATCTGAAAAACCCGCACGATGTCCGACAACGCCTCCCTGATCTCGGGGCCCCCGTACTCGACGTTCTCTTTGAGTGTTTCCAGAAGCGCGGAGGTTTCCGTTAGACGCTGTATTGATTGGCGTCGCGCTTCAGTCCCGTCGTAGATACTCTCGACGGCCGTCAGACAAATTGCTGATAACTCGGATAGCGCCAGAGGCAGTACTGCGCGCGCCGCGGCAAGCTTTGCTCGACGTCTTTCTTCTTCATTTTGGCGATTGATGTCGACTGCAACCAACGTTCCTGCCAGCGCAAGTGCGGACGCTCCCATCGTCGTTAGCGCAGTCAAAAGGTATGTACCGTAGCGAATGTGCTCTTCTTCGAGGCGCCGATCCATAAATACCATGAAGCCTATCCCTAGCAACATCCCGACAAACGCACCAAACGAAGTGTTCTGGAGCAGGAAGTATAGGTATTTTTGCCTCATCGACCGTCTCCATGAGGGTTCGCCATCTTCATGAGGGGCGTTCAGTCCAACCGCCCCCACAGATCATAATCCCCCGTCTCGTCCACCTCGACCGTGACGATATCACCGACCGACAGCCCATCCGTGCCTTCGTCGATGAACAGGTTCCCGTCGATCTCGGGCGCATCGGCTTTCGTCCGACAGGTGGCGACACCGTCCGCGTCGATGTCGTCCACGATGACCTCCTGCCGGGTGCCGAGCTTGGCGGCGAGTTTCGCCTCGGAGATGGCCTGCGCCTTCTTCATGAAACGCTCCCAGCGCTCCTGCTTCAGCACTTCGGGCACGTGGTCCGGCAGGGCGTTCGACCGGGCGCCGGCGACGTTCTCGTACTGGAAGCAGCCGACGCGGTCGAGCCGCGCCTCGTCCATCCAGTCCAGCAGGGTCTGGAACTCGGCCTCCGTCTCGCCCGGGTAACCGACGATGAAGGTCGAGCGGATCACGATCTCGGGGCAGATCGCGCGCCAGTCGGCGATCCGGTCCAGCGTGCGCTCGGCGGCCGCCGGACGGGCCATGCGGCGGAGCGTGTCGGGATGGGCGTGCTGGAAGGGCACATCGAGATAGGGCAGCACCAGGCCATCGGCCATCAGCGGGATCATCTCGGCCACGTGGGGGTAGGGGTAGACGTAGTGCATCCGGACCCAGGCGCCCAGGCTGCCAAGATCGCGCGCCAGCGTGGTGATCGGCTGCTCGGTGAGGCCCCGCCGGAGCTCGCGGTCCCAGTCGGTGCCATAGGCCGAGGTGTCCTGGGAGATCACCAGCAGCTCCTTCACCCCGGCCTCGACCAGCTTTTCCGCCTCGCGCATCACCGCCTTGTGCGGGCGCGAGGCCAGACGCCCGCGCATGTCGGGGATGATGCAGAACTTGCAGGCGTGATTGCAGCCCTCGGAGATCTTGAGATAGCTGTAATGGCGCGGGGTCAGCTTGACGCCCGCCGCCGGCAGCAGGTCCACGAAGGGGTCGGGGCTGGGTGGCACCGCGCCGTGCACGGCATCCAGCACCTGTTCGTATTGATGCGGGCCGGTCACGGCCAGCACCTTGGGGTGCGCGCCGGTGATATACTCGGGCTCGGCGCCGAGGCAGCCGGTCACGATCACCTTGCCGTTCTCGGCCAGCGCCTCGCCGATCGCCTCGAGGCTCTCGGCCTTGGCGCTGTCGAGAAACCCGCAGGTGTTCACGATCACCGCGTCGGCGCCGGCATAATCGGCGCTGATCCCGTAGCCCTCGGCCCGGAGGCGCGTGAGGATGCGTTCGCTGTCGACCAGCGCCTTGGGGCAGCCAAGCGAGACCATGCCGATGGTCGGCTGGCCGTCGCGGCGGGTTTCCGAGACGCGGGCGCGGGCAAGGTCGGGGCGAAGATCGGGCGGGTTCTGGCTCATGGGCGGCGTATACTCCTGCGTCGGGGCCTCGGGAAGCCCCCGCGCGGGTCAACTTTCGGGCAGGCCCATCGACAGCAGCGCCGCGTAGTGCCGGCGGTTCTGTTCGACCAGCGTGGGCGGCACGCTGGCGATCAGGAAATCCAGCGTCAGCCCGGGATAGGCGGTCATCAGCTCCTGCATGGCGGCGCGGGCTTCGGTCTCGCGCCCGACCTGGATCAGCCAAGACGCCAGCAGTCGGTTGGCCCACTTGATCCCCGGCGCCTGCAGGATGCCCTTGCGGATCAGGTCGATGGCATCCGTCAGGTCCGAGGTCTGCGCCAGGGCCACGGCCCGGCCGATGGTCATGTTGAAGCGGAACGGGTCCAGCGGGCTCAACTCCCCGGCGCGGGCCAGGTGGTCGAGCGCTTCTTCCGGCTGGCGCTGGTAGATGCTGACCCAGCCCAGCCGCATCCAGCCCCAGGCGTTGTTCGGGTCCAGCGCCAGCGCGCGGTCGACGGCGTTGCGCGCCCGGTCGGTCTGGTCGCTGACAAGCGACACCGCCGCGCTGATCGCCACCAGCGACGGGGCGTGATCGGTCGTGCGGCGCTCGGCCATGTCGGCCAGGTCCAGCGCCTGCGCCCGGTCAGCGGCGGGGTCGGTCGACCAGATGTAGCTGGGCTGCTGCGCCAGCGCCCAGGCCTTGTAGGCCAGCGCCGGGCCGTAGTCGGGGTCGCGCGCGAGGGCGGCATCCAGAAGCTCGATCGCGCGGGCGTTCTCTTTCTTCCGGTGGGCCCAGAAATGCGGCAGGGCGGTCAGCACGAGGTCATAGGCCGACCGGTCGGCGGGCGGCGCGGTGCGGGCGCGCAGGATCTCGACCTGGCGCAGGCCGGGCGACATCTGGCCGGCGACCCGCGCGGCGATCCGGTCCTGCAGGTCGAACAGGTCATCAAGCCGGTCGTCGAACCGTTCGCTCCAGACCGCGTGGCCGTCTTTGCCGCGGACCAGCTGCACCGTGATCCGAACGCGGTCGCCGGCGCGCCGGACCGTGCCCTCGACCACGTAATCTGCGCCCAGGCGCTTGGCCACGGAGGGCACGTCCAGCGCCTGGCCCCGCAGCGCAAAGGCCGATTGCCGGGCGATCACGTCGAAGTCCTGCACGTGCGACAGGGCGCTGGTGATCTCCTCGACCACACCATCGGCGAACATGTCATCAGGCTCGGCGTTGAGGTTGTCGAAGGGCATGACGGCAAGCGCGGGCCGGCCCGTGCGGGGGCCGGTCGCGGCCGGCGCGAGGGCGACAGCCGCGACCACGTCGCTGGCGGCGCTGCGCAGGTCGCGCAGCCAGTCCTCGAACCCTTCGGAGGCCAGGTCGAACCCGTCCAGGGGAACCCCGGCGCCGCGCGTTACCTCGACCTGGGCGCCGTCGAGCCAGACCCATTGCCGGTCCGCCTCCAGCGTGCCCT
Source organism: Mesobacterium pallidum (assembly GCF_019966535.1). Lineage (GTDB taxonomy): Bacteria > Pseudomonadota > Alphaproteobacteria > Rhodobacterales > Rhodobacteraceae > Mesobacterium > Mesobacterium pallidum. Next base: position 167,793 of record NZ_JAIMID010000001.1, read on the forward strand.
CGGGCAGGCACTTGCGCATCACCGACAATTCCTGCCGCAACGAGGCGCGGGCCTGTTCGGGGCCCCGGTCCGACCACAGCAGGTCGGCCAGCCGCGCGCGATCGGCCCGCATCGCCGGCTGCGCGGCGAGAAAGGCCAGCATCGCCTGCGCGCGGCGCGACACCCCCGACAGGTGCGCACCGTCGCAGGCAATCAACAGGGGGCCGGACAGCGGAATGGTCAGCAAGGCGGGGATCCGTAGCGCATCTCGACGACCAGCCTAGGTAATCCCGCCGGTGTTTTGAAGCACAACCGTCAGGCCCATGTCCCGCCCTGACGCTTTTCTTGCGGAGTTTTTGCGGAGGCCCGCCGCGGTTTGACGCCTGATATCACGAGGCTTTTGCGCCGGGGTGTCATGGTGAGGTCATCGAAACCCGCACACCAAGGAGACATCCCATGTCCAGCAAAACCCAGACCGCCTTCGCCCCGTCGCTGTCCCGCCCGGCCCCGCGCCGGCTGCTTGGCCGCCTGCTGGGCTGGATCGTGTCGCGCGACGCCGCTTACCGCGAGGCGCGCAAGCTTGAGCGGATGCCGAAAGAGCGGCTGCGCGACATGGGGCTCGATGCGCTCGACCGCACGGGCAATCGCCCGGCCGACAACCTGCCGATCATCATCACCGGCGGGTGGTAAGGCTCAGCCCGTCTCGCTCTCCAGCCAGGCCGCCCGATTCGTGGCGGTGAAATGGGCGGCGATCTCTTCGGCATTCTCGAACCGGTCGATCACGCGCGGCTGGCCCTGCCGGTGCAGCGGGGTCGTGAGCGGCGCGGCCGGGTCGAGGCCGAGGAAGGACAGCACCTGGCCCGCCGCCTCGCCGCGCGCGAGCATGGGGTAGGTCACCACCAGCCGCGGATTCGGCAGGGCGTCGGACCAGGTCCGCAGGAAGTAATCCTCGTTCTCGAGCCGGTTGCATTCGCCCGAGGCATGGCGCGGGTCGGGCTTGATCCGGGGCGGCCGGGCCGTGCCGTCGAGATCGACCCAGCGGTTGGTCCGCGCCACCTGCACACCCGATGAGAACTGCGCCAGCTTGTTCGGCCGCGTCACCAGGATCAGCCGCCAGCGCGGCTGCGCCGGGATGATGCGGGAAAAAAGCCTCGGGTTGTGCTGGAACAGCAGCTTGGCGCCGATCCAGTCCACGCCGCGTGCGGCGGCCGCCTCGTCCGACAGCATGTCCTCTAGGAACACCCGGGGCCGCGCGTCGCGGTCGCGGATCGCCTCGATCGCCGTGGTTTTCTGACCGTCGTCGTCGATCTGCCAGGGATCGAACAGCTCGCCCCGGCAATGGATCGCCGGGTGCGAGTTCATCAGCGTCTGCAGAAGCGTCGTGCCGCTGCGCGGTTGCCCGATGATCAGGAACCTCTCGGCCACGGCGGCGCGCCCCTCAGCGGCGGCGGTCGCGGCGGGCGCTCATCGGCTGGAAGGCCACGCCGACATGGGCCTCGCAATAGGGTTTGCCCTGCTGCACGGGCAGGCCGCAGAACCAGAAATGTTCGGTCGCGGGGTCGCCCACGGGCCATTTGCAGGTCCGCTCGGTCAGCTCCATCAGGGTGAGCTTCTTGGCCTTCTTCTCGACCGCGTTGACCTTGGCCAGCGCCTCGGCGCTGATCTCGTTGGCCGAGGGCTGCGGCGGCAACGGCTGGCCGGCGGGCACGATCTTGTTGCGCAAGGTCGGCGCGCTGGGTGCGGCCGACATGGTGCGCGGCTCGTTGTCGTCCTCTTCGATCTCGGCGGCGGGGGCCGGGTCGACCTTGGGCGCGGCGGCGGGCTTGGGCTTGGCCTCGGCCTTCACGGGCGCGGGCTTGGCCTTGGCCTCGGGCTTGGCGGCAGCGGCGGGCTGCGCGGCGGGCGCGGCGCCACCGGCGCGATTCGACAGGCCCAGCCGGTGCACCTTGCCGATCACGGCATTGCGGGTCACGCCGCCCAGTTCCTTGGCGATCTGGCTCGCCGACTGGCCTTCGCTCCACATCTTCTTGAGAAGCTCGACGCGTTCATCGGTCCAGGACATGGGTGTTCCTTCATGCGAAAGAGCGGCCGCAATGGGTTGGGCCGCCCGTCATCATCTCTCTTGGTCGGATGCTATACTAACCACCCGTGCGGCAGATACAAGGTCAGGCAGTGCCGCGGGCCTCGCGGATGCGCCCTTCGCGCCACGCCAGCAGCCCCGCGCCACCCAGGATCAGCGCCATCCCGAGGGTCGAGACAAGGTCCGGCGCCACGCCGAAGATCGCGAAGTCGTAGAGCGTGGCGAAGACCAGCGTGGCATAGAAGAAGGGCGACACGAAGCTGGCGTCGGCCCGCGCCATGGCATTGACGAAACAGACCTGCGCGCTGGCCATCAGCGCGCCGATCCCGGCCAGCGCGGCCCATTGCGCCATCGTGGGCGGTTGCCAGACGGCCAGCATGGCCAGCGTGGCGATGGTCAGGCCGATGCCGTTGTTGACCAGCAGGATCTGCACTGGCCCCTCGCGGCCCGACAGCCGCTTGATGAAGATCAGCTCGATCCCCAGCGACACGGCCGCGCCAAGCGCCAGCAGCGCGGCCGGCTGGAAACTGCCGGGGGCGGGGCGCAGCAGCACGGCGGCGCCGATCAGCGCCACGGCGGCGGCGGACCAGCGGACCGGCCCGACCTTTTCGCCCAGCAGCGGAATCGCCAGCATCATGCCGAAGACCGGGTTGAGGAAAGAGATCGCGGTCGCGTCCGACAGCGGAATCAGCGCGGCGGCGGCGAACATCAGCGTGACCCCGCCCCAGCCGAAGGAGGAGCGCAGCAGGTGCGTGCCCCAGGCCGGGCGCGAGATGCGCGTGCGGCTGGCCAGCGTGAAGCTGCCGATCAGCAGGAAGGCGAACAGAAACCGCCCCTGGCTGACCTGCAACGGATGCAGCGCCGGCCCCAGCGCGCCCGAGCCGATGGCCTTGGCCAGCAGCGTCGTCCCGGCGGCAAAGGCCGAGGCGCAGAGGGTTAGCAGGGCCGCAAGGGCCGGGTTCTGGGCGCGGGGTGTGAACATGCCCGCCCCATGCGCCGGGGCGGAGGGATTCGCAAGCGGGGTATCAGCGCCGTTCGGGGATCAGCTGCTGCGCGATGCCGGCGCCGATCAGGTAGACCGAGGTCAGCACGAGGCCCCAGTGGGCCCAGCTTTCGGGGTGGAAATCGACCCAGGCGGCCCAGCCGGCAAAGAAGGTCCAGGCCAGCGCCACCGGCAGCGACACGCTGCGCCAGCGTTTCGTGCGCACCGGGTGGATGAACTTGAGCGGCAGGAACATCGCCACGGCCAGCAGGGCCACGATGGTGAGGGTGATCCAGAAATCCGGCCGGATGGCAAAGAGCACGATGATCAGCATGTTCCAGCAGCCGGGAAAGCCGTGGAACGAGTTGTCCGAGGTCTTCATCCGGCTGTCGGCGAAATACATGGCACTGGCAAAGGTGATGACGATGATCGCCATCCAGCCGGTCCAGCCCGGCAGCAGACCCGACGAGAACAGCGCGAAGGCCGGGATGAACACGTAGGTCAGGTAGTCGATGATCAGGTCCAGCAGCACCCCGTCGAACCGGGGCGCGTTGGTCTTGACGTCGTACTTGCGTGCCAGCGGCCCGTCGATCCCGTCGACCACGAAGGCGACGACCAGCCAGACGAACATCAGGCCCCACTTGGCCTCGGCCGCGGCCAGCATCGCCAGCATGGCAAAGACGGCCCCGGTGGCGGTGAAGAGGTGGACGAATAGCGCGCGTGTCTGAATGGCCATGGGGCGATTACATGGACCAAACGGGCCCGGCGCGCAATGCGCCAGACTCACGATCGCGGCGCAATGCGCCTGGTGCTCAAACCGAGGCGGCGATCACTTTCGTCGCCGCGCCCAGCGCGTCTTGCCCATGCGGGATGTCCAGCGCCTTGAGGCCCGCATCCACCGCGCCCAGCATCCCCAGCACCATGGTGGCGTCGATGTGCCCCATGTGGCCCATGCGGAAATAGCCGTGGTATTCGGGGCTGCCCGGCTCGGCCATCCCCAGCCCGATGCCGAGGGTCAGGCCCGCATGGGCCTCGACCCAGTCGCGCAGCCGCGTGCCCATCGGCGTCGGCAGGCCGGCGGCCGTGACCGCATGGCTGCGCGCCCCGGGGTCGTTGATGTTGAGCTTCAGCGCGCCCTCGCGGCCCCAGGCGTCGCAGGCCGCCCAGATCGCCCGGGCCAGTCCGGCATGGCGGGCCCAGACGGCCTCCATCCCTTCGGCCATCAGCATGTCGAGCGCGGCGCGCAGGCCGAAAAGGTGATGCGTCGGGGCCGTGCCGCCGAAGTAGTTGTAGAAGAACTGCGGCTGCGAGCGCGGCACCCAGTCCCAGTAGCGCGACACCCGCTCCATCCCCGCGCGCTGCAGCGCCGCGCGGTCGTTGAAGAAGACAAAGCCCAGACCCGGCGGCACCATCAGCCCCTTCTGGCTGGCCCCGACCATGACATCGGCGCCCCAGTCGTCCATCTCGAACCGGTCGCAGGCCAGCGAGGCGATGCAATCGGCCATCACCAGCGCCGGGTGGCCCACCGCGTCGCGCAGCGCGCTGACCGCCGCCACGTCGTTCCGGCGCGAGGTGGCGGTGTCGACATGGGTCACGGTGATGGCGCGGATCTTGTGCGCGGTATCGGCGCGCAGCGTGGTCTCCAGCTGGTCGAGGTCGATCGGATCGCGCAGCCCGAAATCGAGCACCTGCAACTCGATCCCCAGCCCCCGCGCCATGTCGGCCCAGCCATGGCCAAAGCGGCCCGTGGCCAGCACCAGCATGGTCTCGCCGGGGGCGAGGACGTTCGAAAGGGCCGCCTCCCAGGCGCCATGGCCGTTGGAGATGTAGATCGCGACATGCCCCTCGGTCCGGGCGACGCGGCGCAGGTCGGGGATCATGCCCGCCACCATCTCCACCAGGTCGCCCTCGTAGATGTTCGGCGCGGTGCGGTGCATGGCGCGCAGCACCTCCTCGGGCATGACCGAGGGACCGGGGATGGCAAGGTAGCCGCGACCTTTGGCGAATGTCATGGGAGACTCCGGGAAATTTTTCGCGGCCACGTTTATCCGCAGGGGCGGCGGCGTCAATCGCCGGCGGGCGGCGACGCCACGCCACATCGGGGCGCATGGGGGCCGCCAGCCTTGCGCCGCGCGGGGCAATTGACTACATCGCGGCGGAACCGAAGGCAGGGCCCGAGATGCTTGCGACACTGATGGATACGCTCGACCGGCTCGAGCGGCGCATTCGCAAGTCCTTTGGCCGGGACATGGAAACGCGCGCGGGTCGCGCCGTGGCCACGCTGCATTTCCACCTGATGGACCACCACATCCTGCGCGTGCCCTGGACCAACATGTTCCAGATCGCGCCGGGCGTCTGGCGGTCGAACCAGCCCGGGCCGATGCGGATGAAACGCCTCAAGCGGATGGGGATCGCGACCATCGTCAACCTGCGCGGCGAAGAGGATTACCCCCATTTCTACTTCGAGCGTGAGAGCGCCGAGGCGCTGGGGATCACGCTGGTGAACCGCAAGCTGCGGGCGCGGACGCTGATGAAGGCCGAGAACTTCCTCGACGTGATCGACGCCCTGCGCACGGCCGACAAGCCGCTGCTGTTCCATTGCAAGTCCGGCGCCGACCGGGCCGGGATCGTCGCCGCCATCTACCTGCTGGTGTTCGAGAACGCGCCGGTCGAGGTCGCCAAGAAGCAGCTGGGCCTGCGATACATCCACCTCAAGTTCACCAAGACCGGGGTGCAGGATTACATGCTCGAGGTCTACGGCCACCGCACCGCCCGCGATCCCATCGGGTTCGAGGACTGGCTGCGCACCGAATACGACCACAAGGCGCTGCAGGCGGCCTTTGACGCGCGGATCCCTGCAAGGGACATGGCATGAGCGACGAGGGCGAGATCGACACCGGCCGGGTCCATGCCCGCGGCTTGCTGCTGTGGCTCTGGCGGACCTACCTGCGCAAGCACTGGCTGCTGCTGATCGCCGCGCTGCTGTTCATGTCGGTCGAAGGGTCCATGCTGGGCCTGCTCAGTTACATGATGAAGCCGATGTTCGACCAGGTCTTTGTCGAGGGCTCGACCTCGGCGCTGAAATGGGTCGGCTTCGCCTTTCTCGGCATCTTCGTGCTGCGGGGGGCGGCCTCGGTCGCGCAGAAGTACTTTCTGGCACTGCTGAACCGCTACACCATCGCCGAGATCCGGCTGGACCTCGTGCGGCACCTTATGCGGCTCGACCTGTCGTTCCACCAGGATCACCCGCCGGGCCACCTGATGCAGCGGGTCGAAGGCGACGTGGGCGCGATCAGCACGGTCTGGGGCGCGATCATCAGCGGGGCGGGGCGCGACGTGATCGCGGTGATCTCGCTCTTCGGCGTGGCTCTGTCGGTCGACTGGGCCTGGACGCTGGTGGCGCTGATCGGCGTGCCGCTGCTGGTGCTGCCGTCGATGCTGTTGCAGCGGTTGGTGCGGTCGCAATCGCGCCTGGGCCGCGATCTTGGCGCCAACCTGTCGGTGCGCCTGAACGAGATGTTCCACGGCATCGTCCCGGTCAAGCTGAACGGGCTCGAGTCCTACCAGGCCGACCGTTACAACGAACTGACCCGGGCGCGGATCGAGACCGAGATGCGGGCGACGCTGGGCCAGGCCGGCATTCCCGGCATGATCGACGCGATGTCGGGCGTCGGCTTCCTGATGGTGCTGCTCTACGGCGGCGGAGAGATCATCTCGGGCGAAAAGACCGTCGGCGATTTCATGGCCTTCTTCACCGCCATCGGCCTCGCGTTCGAGCCGCTGCGCCGGCTGGGCGCGGTCAGCGGCGTCTGGCAGTCGGCCGCCGCCCGGATCGAACGGATCCGCGAACTGCTGTCGCTGCGGCCGGCGCTGGTGTCGCCCGAGCATCCCCTGCCGCCGCCGGGCGTGGTGCCCGAGGTTCGTCTGGACGCGGTCCAGCTGACGCTGGGCGACACGCATGTGCTGCGCGGGCTGAGTTTCACCGCCGAGGCCGGCAAGACCACGGCGCTGGTGGGGCCCTCGGGGGCAGGCAAGACAACCGTCTTCAACCTGCTGACGCGGCTGTACGATCCGCAATCGGGCGCGGTGAGCCTGTCGGGTATCCCGGTGTCGATGCTGCGGCTCGAGGATCTGCGGGGGCTCTTTTCCGTGGTCAGCCAGGACGCGCTGCTGTTCGACGACACGCTGCGCGAGAACATCCTGCTGGGGCGGAACGACATGGACGATGCGGCGCTGGCGCCCGTGCTGGCCGATGCCCATGTCGCCGATTTCCTGGACCGGCTGCCCGCGGGGCTCGACACCCAGGTCGGCACGCGCGGCTCGAACCTGTCGGGCGGGCAGCGCCAGCGGGTCGCCATCGCCCGCGCCCTTCTGCGCGACACGCCGGTGCTGCTGCTGGACGAGGCGACAAGCGCGCTGGACACCAAGTCCGAGGCCGTGGTGCAGCAGGCGCTGGACCGTCTGAGCCATGGCCGCACGACGCTGGTCATCGCGCATCGGCTGTCGACCGTGCGGAATGCCGACAAGATCGTGGTGATGGACCAGGGCCGCGTGGTGGACGAGGGCACGCACGATGAGCTGCTGGCGCGGGGCGGGCTTTACGCTGACCTTTACCAGATGCAGTTCAGCGACGAGGGGTAGGGGGCGACTCCGCTCCTTCCTGCACCCCGTGCGGATCCAAGGCCGAAGGCCGCCGCACATCGCCGGGCCGCCCCCCGGCACGGCGATTTGGCTGGGCTGGGTGCGCCCTTCGTAGGTCTTACGGACGTGGCAGGGATAAAGTGCCCCCCACAACAGTCTGATCGCCGCGCCGCGGCCCAACGATGTGCGGCTGCGCGCCAGGGTCAGCCGTATCGCGAACGGTTCGAGTGTGATCGTGCTCTGACGCCAAGTTCAGACTGGAAACGGGAGACACGCGCCTCCTCCGAACCGGCCGCCTGGACGGGCCTCACTCCAACGTCCCCAGCGCCGCCGCAAACACGCCCGGGTCCGCGTTCCCGCCCGAGATCACCACGACCACCGCGTCGCCGGCGATCTCATCGGCGTGGAACAACGCCGCCGCCAGCGCCACGGCGCCACCCGGCTCGGCCACGAGTTTGAGCCGCAGGAAGGCGAACGCCATCGCCCGCCGCACCTCGTCATCGCTGACCACCAGCCCCGGCCCGCAGAGCCGGTGCATGATCGGAAAGGTCAGCTCGCCCGGTGCCGGCGTGATGATCGCGTCGCAAAAGCCGCCCGCGGTGCGGTCGTTCCGTTCGATCCTGCCCGAGACGAGCGAGCGGGCGACGTCGTCGAACCCCTCGGGCTCCACCGGCCGTACGCGCAGGCCGGGCGCACGGGCCTCGCAGGCCAGCGCGATGCCCGAGGTCAGCCCGCCGCCGCCGCAGCAGACCAGCACGTCGGCCTCGGTCACGCCCTCGGCCGCCGCCTGCGCGGCGATCTCGAGGCCCACCGTGCCCTGGCCCGCGATCACAAGGGGCTCGTCATAGGGCTTGATCAGCGTCAGCCCCCGCTCGGCCGCCAGCCGCGCGCCGATCTCTTCGCGGTCCTCGGTGCTGCGATCGTAGAGCACCACCTCGGCCCCCAGCGCGCGGGTGTTGTCGATCTTGAGCGTCGGCGCGTCCGAGGGCATGACGATCACCGCCGGGGCCCCGTGACGGGCCGCGGCCAGCGCCACGCCCTGCGCATGGTTGCCCGAGGAATAGGCCAGCACGCCGCGCGCCCGCACCTCGGGTTCCAGTGCGGACAGGGCCGACCAGCCGCCGCGGAACTTGAACGACCCGGTGTGCTGCAGGCACTCGGGCTTGACCAGAACTCGGCGCCCCGCGATCTCGTCGAGGAAGGGCGAGCTCAGCAGCGGCGTGCGCCGCACATGGCCGTCCAGCCGCGCGGCGGCGGCCTCGATCTGAGCGATGTTCATCGCATGGACTCCAGCCAGTCGTTCAGCACCGCCAGCGCGGCAGGCTCGTCAAGGAAAGGGATATGCCCGCGATCGGGCACTTTCGCATAATGCATCGACGGGCAGCGGTCGCGCATCGCCTGCGCGCCCGCATCGCTCAGCAGGTTGGAATTGGCGCCGTGGATCAGTGCCAGCGGCAGGCCACACAACGCGTCGAAGAAGGGCCACATGTCCACCGGGTCGGCCTGCATCACCGCCTCGACCGAGTCCCGCAGCCGCGGGTCGTAGCGGATGTCGAGGCCCTGCGGCGTCTCGTCGTAGCTCGCCGTCACCTCGGCCAGCCAGCGCGCCTCGGGCACGTTGTCGAACCCGGCCATGGCGGCGGGGCGGGCGGCGGCGGCCTCGGCCAGGGAGCGGAAGGGCGGGCGCTTGCCGAGATAGGTCAGGATATGCCCCAGCCCGCCGGTTTCCAGCACCGGGCCGACGTCGTTCAGCGCCGCGCCCAGCAACCTGTCCCGCGCCGTCCGGCCCAGCACCATGGCGATCAACCCGCCGCGGGACGACCCCAGAATGGCCGCCTTGTCGATGCCGAGATGGTCCAGCAGTTCCAGCGCATCGCGCCCCTCGTGTATCGGCGTGTAGGTCGACGGCTCCGCCCAGTCCGACCGGCCGCGCCCGCGGTAATCCATCCGGATCTGCCGCACACCGTAGAGATGCGGCGCGACGAACTGGAAATCTCCGGTGTTGCGCGTGAGGCCCGTCAGGCAAAGCAGCGGCAGGCCGTCCCCTTCGTCCTCGTAATACAGCGACAGCCCGTCCGAGGTGGTGAAATGCGGCATGTCAGGCTCCTGCGATCTGCGGAATGTCGGTGAGGTCGGACAGCACGTGATGCGGCTGCCAGGGCAGGCGGTCCATCGGCAGCCCAGCGCGGTTGACCCAGGCGGTCTGGAACCCGAAGCCCACGGCGCAGGCCGCGTCCCAGCCGTTGGACGAGACGAACAGCACCTCGTCACGGGCGCAGCCGAACCGGTCTTCGACCAGCTGGTAGACGGCCGAGGCGGGCTTGAAGACGCCCACGCTTTCGACCGAGAGCACCGCGTCCAGCACCATGGCCAGGCCCGCGCTGTCCACCGCGCCGTCCAGCATGTCGGGCGATCCGTTCGACAGGATCGCCGTCTGCTTGCCCATCGCCTTGAGTGTGGTCAGCATCTTCGGCACCTCGCGATAGGCCGAAAGCTCCCAGTACAGCGCCAGCAGCCGCTCGCGCAGCTCGAGGTCGCCCGCCAGCCCCGCCGCCTCCATCGCCCAGTCAAGGCCGTCCTTCGTGACCTCCCAAAAGGGGGTATGGGCACCGGTCACGGCCCGCAGCCAGGAATATTCCAGCTGCTTGCGCCGCCAGTCCTCGGCCAGCTTTTGCCAGCAGGCCGCCAGCTTGTCGCGGCCCGGCTCCTCGGCGGCCTGCCGCGCGGCGGCGGCGACGTCGAACAAGGTGCCGTAGGCGTCGAAGACACAGGTGGTGATGGTCATGGCTCCCCCCTTTTGCCCGGACCCTGCCACGGGGCGCCGGGGGCGAAAAGGCCAAATGCAGGCGATCCGTTTGCGCCTTGGGCCCAGTCATGGCAAAATGGCCGTTCATTCGAGAACCCGCGCGCCGCGCGGCCTCGCAAAGCCACACGTGAGGGCGGCCAGCATGCGCCAGCCCCGCGGCAAACCCCCACGGGAGATTTCATGACCGAAGTCAAACAGGGCGACACTGTCCAGATTCACTACACCGGTACGCTCGCTGACGGCTCCACCTTCGATTCCAGTGCCGGCCGCGACCCGCTGCAATTCCAGGTCGGATCGGGACAGATCATTCCCGGGCTCGACAAGGCGCTGCCCGGCATGACCGTCGGCGACAGCAAGACCGTCGAGGTGCCCGCAGACGAAGCCTATGGCCAGGCCAACCCCGAGGCGATGCAGCAGATCCCGCGCGACCAGGTGCCGGACGACATCCCGCTGGACCTTGGCACGCGGTTGCAGCTGCAGGGGCCGCAGGGCCAGCCGATCCCGGTGACCGTGACCGAGGTGACGGACGCGCATGTCACGCTTGACGCCAATCACCCGCTGGCCGGCAAGGACCTGACCTTTGCCATCGAGCTGGTCGCCATCGGCTGAGTCTCGGCGATTGATCCGGGCCTTGGGGCGGGGCATCCTGCGTCGGTAACCTTTCTCGTAGGGGCCCAGATGAACCAACGGATCACAGCGCTGCTCGGCTCCATCCGAGAGCTGCAGGAGAGCCTGGAAACCGAGTGGGAGGCGCGCCGACGCGCCTTCCGCTACCGGCTCGAGAACGGCCGCGTGGTGTTCGAGGCCGAGGCGCGCCGCCGCCACCGCGACCTGCGCGTGCGGCTGGGCACCTTCCTGAAACGCACCCGCCCGATGACCGTGATCACCGCGCCGGTGATCTATTCCCTGATCGTGCCCTTCGTGCTGCTCGACCTGATGGTCTGGCTCTACCAGGCGATCTGTTTCCCGGTCTACGGCATCGCCCGCGTCCCGCGCGGCGATTACATCCGCATCGACCGGCACCACCTGGCCTATCTCAACGGGCTTCAGAAACTGAACTGCGTCTATTGCGGCTATTGCAACGGGGTCATCGCCTGGGTCCGCGTCGTCGCCGGCCGGACCGAGGCGTTCTGGTGCCCGATCAAGCACGCGGCCCGCGTCGCGGGCCCGCATGACGACTACGTGCATTTCACCGAATACGGCGATGGCGAAGGCTATGCCGAGGGGCTCGAGGTCTCACGCCGTCGTGTAACGGGTCAGGGCGTCCCCGGTCCGGGCGTGACGGGGCAGGGCGGCCCGGCCGCCTGACCGCTCAGCGCGCGCGGCTGCGGCGCAGGCGGATCACCACGTCGACCTTGGAAATCTCCATCCCCTCGGGCGCCTCGGGCAGGTTCACCAGCTCGATCTGGTCCGAGGGGGCATCGGTCAGCCGCCCTTCGTCCTCCCAGAAGAAATGGGGATGGTCCGTGGTGTTGGTGTCGAAATAGCTTTTCGACCCGTCGACGATGATCTCCTGGATCAGCCCGGCATCGCAGAAGGCGCGCAGGGTGTTGTAGACCGTGGCCAGCGACACCGCCTCTCCGCCCGCCTGGGCGGCGGCGAACAGGCTTTCGGCGGTGACGTGCCGGTCCTGGCCATCGCCCACCAGAAGCGACGCCAGCGCGACGCGCTGCCGGGTCGGGCGCAGGTCGGAATGGCGCAGCCAAGCCGTGCCGCGTTCCGTTGCCATGTCGCGTGGGGTGGGTCTGTGGACCGTCTGGGTCACGTCTTGCCTGCCGTCTTCCTGGAAGTGTTCCGCGATTGTATGTCCCGCGCACCCGATTTTCAAACGGAATCGCGGCATTGCGTCTCGCGGGGCCTGCCAGCGCCCTTGATGCGCGCGCCCGCGGGGTGCTAAGGGGTCTCCGGATCAAGGATAAGGGAGCCGACGCGATGTCCCAGTACCCGAGCAGTTTCGACAAGGACGGCCTTCTGGCCTGCGCACGCGGAGAGCTCTTCGGCCCCGGCAACGCCCAGCTGCCCGCGCCGCCGATGCTGATGATGGACCGTATCACCGAGGTCTCTGCCGACGGCGGGGCGCATGGCAAGGGGCATATCCTGGCCGAGTTCGACATAACGCCCGACCTGTGGTTCTTCGAGTGCCACTTTCCCGGCAACCCGATCATGCCCGGCTGCCTTGGGCTCGACGGTCTGTGGCAGCTCACCGGCTTCAACCTCGGCTGGCGCGGCTGGCAGGGGCGCGGCTATGCGCTGGGCGTGGGCGAAGTGAAGCTGAAGGGCATGGTGCGTCCCGACCGCAAGATGCTGAGCTACAAGGTGGATTTCACCAAGGCCATCCAGACCCGCCGCCTGACCATGGGCGTCGCCGACGGCATCGTCGAGGCGGATGGCGAGGTGATCTACGAGGTCAAGGACATGAAGGTGGCGTTGAGCGAGAGTTGAGGTGTCAATCCTCGCTTAAGCGTTTGTTGAATCGGGCTTCTTGGTATCTCAGCGGGCCGTCCGCAAGTTTGTAATTGACGGCTCGACCTACCAATTGACCGTAGGCTGACTTCTGCAACATCGGATGCACTTTTAACATTCCGTTTCTTTCGGTGATTGCGATGAGCGAAGCGTCAAAGAGAGCATGCAGATCCCGCCGCAGGATAAGGCTGTTGTCCGGTCTTTCGAACATCGCTTCACCGGTGTGCGGTATCACGTGAGCGGCTTCCAATGCTTCGGATACACGGCATCCGGTTACGACGCAGCGACCTTGATGCCTAGCCATTGCAGCTTCGCGAAACTTCTGCTGGCCCGGGCGGGCTTTCGATAGAGCTGCCCGCCTCTGCGCGTCTGCGGAAAGAATTTCGGCCTTGTTGGTCTTTAGGGCCTTGTCCCAATCAGACTCATAGTGGTCCGCAATATGTTGCGGGACAGGAGTGGTGCTTTGGCCCTTTGAAAGCGCTGCTTCTTCCTTTGCCATACCCCACCAAAGAGCATCGAGAGTCCAAAGGTCGACCGAAAGCTCTTTGGCCAAAGCCAACAACGTTTTATTCAGGATGTGATACTGCTCGCCCTTCGAGCTTGCTCTTGGGAAGACTGGCCACAAGCCGGAAGCCTGCATAACTTTCTGGGAAACTCCATTCCAAACCCCAAATGCATTGGGTTTGGACAAGAGTAGGATAGGAGAAATGGTCGCGATCCCGAGATGCTCAAAAGTCAGCGCATCGTCGACGCGTTGGGCGATTGGTTGCGAGTGGTCGACTAGTTTGCTGATCGTATCCAGCAACTTTGGCATGTCCGACAGCAGCGCGGTCTTGTGCCGGTCAAGGCCGGTCCAATGCTTGTTGTGTCGAAATGAAAGAAAGTCCTCAAAATCACCGCGCGTCATTCGGTGAACGTTGCCAGACTGAAAAATTGGGGTGAATCTGGTGAGAACAGCTTCTCTGTTTGCGAGAATGCCACTCACTTCGGAATCGGACCTTGCTGATAGCAATGTGCTTCGTAGGTTGGAGTTCAGCATAAAAAATCCTAAGTGTATTTGAGTGACGCCAAGAGCTTTGCGTTCGACTTCAGGCAGGACATCAGTGTGGTGTCAACGATCGATCGCTCTGCCACCATCCTTGCACCTCCCCCCGCCAATGCCCTAGATAGAGCCCAGCCAAACCAAGGGAGGCTTCATGCGCCGCGTCGTCGTCACAGGGCTGGGGATCGTCTCGTCCATCGGGAACAATGCCGAAGAGGTCACGGCCTCCCTCAAGGCCGGCCGGTCGGGCATCCGCGCAAGCGAATCCATGGCCGAGCACGGCTTTCGCAGCCGGATCGCCGGGGATCTCAAGATCGACGTCTCCGAACATGTAGACAAGCGCACGCTGCGCTTCATGGGGCCGGGGGCGGCCTATGCGCATATCGCCATGGGCCAGGCTATCGCCGATGCCGGGCTGACCGAGGATGACATCGTCAACCCGCGCACCGGGCTGGTGGCGGGGTCCGGAGGGCCCTCGACCAGCGCCATGTTCACCGCGCACCAGACCGTGCTGAGCAGCGGCGCGACCAAGCGGATCGGGCCCTTTGCCGTGCCGAAATGCATGTCCTCGACGATCAGCGCCAACCTCGCGACCGCCTACAAGATCAAGGGGATCAACTACTCGATCACCTCGGCCTGCTCGACAAGCTTGCATTGCATCGGCAACGCGGCCGAACAGATCATGCTGGGCAAGCAGGACGTCATGTTCGCCGGCGGTGGCGAGGAACTGGACTGGACGCTGTCGTGCCTCTTCGACGCCATGGGCGCGATGAGCTCCAAGTACAACGACACGCCGGAAACGGCGAGCCGCGCCTTCGACGCGGGTCGGGACGGGTTCGTGATCTCGGGCGGCGGCGGCATCGTGGTGCTGGAAGACCTAGACCATGCGCTGGCGCGGGGCGCCAAGATCTACGCCGAGGTGACGGGCTATGCCGCGACCTCGGACGGGCACGACATGGTGGCCCCGTCGGGCGAGGGCGGCGAGCGGGCCATGCGACTGGCGCTGGACACGCTGCCCGAAGGCCGCACCGTCGGTTACATCAACGCGCACGGCACCTCGACCCCGGTCGGCGACGTGGGCGAGGTCGAGGCGGTGCGCCGCGTCTTCGGCACTGGCAGCACGCCGCCGATCAGCTCGACCAAGTCGATGACCGGCCACGCGCAGGGCGCGGCCGGCGCGCTTGAGGCGATTTTCTGCCTGCTGATGCTCGACCAGGATTTCATCGCGCCGTCGATCAACGTCGAGACGCTCGACCCGGCGATCAACGAGGGCGAGATCGCCCTGAGCCTCGTCGAGAACGCGGGCCTCGACACGGTCATGACCAATTCATTCGGCTTCGGCGGGACCAACGGGTCCATGCTTCTTTCAAAATACAACGGATAATACGAAAATGACGGGACAGCTGGCGGGCAAGCGCGGCCTGATCATGGGGGTGGCGAACGACCGCTCCATCGCGTGGGGGATTGCCAAGGCCATGGCCGCGGCGGGCGCCGAGCTGGCGTTCAGCTACCAGGGCGAGGCCTTCGGCAAGCGGCTGGAGCCGCTGGCGCAAAGCGTCGGCTCGGATTTCATGGTCGACATGGACGTGACCGACGACGCGGCGCTGGACGCAGGCTTTGCCGCGCTGGCCGACCGCTGGCCGACCATCGACTTCCTCGTCCATGCCATCGCCTTCTCGGACAAGTCCGAGCTGACCGGCCGGTTCATCAACACCAGCCGTGCCAACTTCAAGCATTCCATGGACATCTCGGCCTATTCCTTCATCGAGGTGGCGCGCCGCGCCTATCCGCTGATGAAGGAAGGCGGCGGCACGCTGCTGACCCTGACCTACCAGGGGTCCAACAAGGTCGTGCCGAATTACAACGTGATGGGCGTGGCCAAGGCGGCGCTGGAAAGCTGCACGCGCTACCTCGCCAATGACCTCGGTCCCGACGGCATCCGCGTCAACGCGATCAGCCCCGGCCCGATGAAGACGCTGGCGGGCGCAGCCATCGGCGGCGCGCGCAAGACCTACAAGCACACCGACATGAACGCCCCGCTGCGCGCCAACGCGACGCTCGAGGCGGTGGGCGGCACGGCGGTCTACTTGGCCTCGGACGCGGGCGCCTGCACGACCGGAGAGATCATCCACGTCGACGGCGGCTTCCACGTCCTCGGCATGCCGCAGGCCGAGAACCTCTAGGACCCACGCCGCGGTTTCAGCGTGCACGACCATGTCGGAAACCGGCGCGGGGAACTTCGCGCCGGCCCAAATCGTTATCTTTCTGAACAGATTGGAAGGAGACGACGATGACATACGCGCTTACCCTGCGACAGATCGAAGCCGTAACGCCAGATGTGCACCGACTGGTGTTCGACAAGCCCGAGGGCTTCGATTTCGAGCCCGGCCAGGCCGTCGACCTGGCGCTCGACAAGGACGGCTGGCGCGATGAGAAGCGTCCTTTTACCTTCACCAGCCTGCCGGTCGACACCGAGCTGGAATTCACCATCAAGTCCTACCCCGAGCATGACGGCGTGACCGAGCAGATCGGCCAGATGAAGCCGGGCGACAAGGTGCTGATCGACGCCCCCTGGGGCGCCATCAGCGACGAAGGGCCGGGCTATTTCATCGCCGGCGGCGCGGGTGTCACGCCCTTCATCGCCATCCTGCGCAAGCGACTGACGGACAAGGGCACGCTCGAGGGCTGCACGCTGATCTTCTCGAACGAGACCGAGGAGGACATCATCCTGCGGCAGGAGTTCGAGCAGATGCCGGGCCTCAGGACGCTGTTCACCGTGACCGATGACGACAAGGCCAATGGCGTGCTGCACCGGATGATCGACAAGGACTTCCTGTCCCGCGTGATCGAGCCGGAGCACGGCCACTACTACATTTGCGGACCGGACAAGATGATCGAGGCGATTTCGGACGCGCTGAAGGAACTGGGCGTCGACGAGAAGCGGATCGTCACCGAAGATTTCGACTGAGCCGCGCGCCACAAGGACGCAAACGGGCCGGGGGCGATTGCCTCCGGCCCTTTTTGTGTCACGGTGCCGGGAAAGGAGGCGCGGATGAAGGCGGTTGTACTCGGCGCATACGGGCTGATCGGCGCGGCCTGCCTGCGGGAGCTGGAGGCCGACGGGTTCGACGTGGTGGCCGTGGGCCGTGACGCGGCGGCAGCCCGGCGGGTGATGCCCGACGCAGACTGGCGTATCCATGACCTGGCCTCGCTGGAGGCTGCGGGCTGGTCGGCACTGGTGGCGGGGGCGGACGTGGTGGTGAACGCCTCGGGCGCCTTGCAGGACGCCGGACGCGACGACCTGTCGGCGATCCATGATAGCGCCGTGCAACGACTGGTGGCGGCGCTGGACGGCTCGCGCACCCGGCTCGTGCAGATCTCGGCGGCCGGGGTGACGGAGGACGCCCCCACGGCCTTTTTCCGCACCAAGGCCCGGGGCGACGCGGCGATTATGGACAGCGCGCTCGACTGGGTGATCCTGCGCCCGACCCTGGTGATCGGCCGCGCGGCCTATGGCGGCACGGCGCTGGTCCGCGCGGCGGCGGCGCTGCCGGTCGCACTGCGGTTCCTGCCCGGCGTGCCGGTGCAATGCGTCGCGCTCGAAGACGTGGCGCAGGCGGTAGTTCTGGCAGCGCGGGGCAGGGTGCCCGGCGGCACCCTCGCGGACCTGACCGAACCCGGATCGCAGGACATGCCCGCCGTGGTCGCGCGCTTCCGCGCCTGGCTTGGCCTGCCGCCCGCGCGGCTGGCGCTGCCCGTTCCTGGTTGGATGCTGACATGTGTTGGGGTCTGCGCGGATGCGCTGGGCCGACTTGGCTGGCGGTCCCCCCTGCGCAGCAATGCCGTCGCGGCGATGCGCGCCGGCATCACCGGCGATCCGGGCCCTTGGGCGGCGGCCGGAGGCCCGCCCTGCCGCAGCCTGGACGACACGCTCGCCGCCCTGCCGTCCAACGTGCAGGAGCGCTGGTTCGCCCGCAGCTACGTCCTGTTTCCCCTCGCCATCGCGGTCCTGTCGCTATTCTGGCTCGTCTCTGGCCTCGTCGGCCTGTGGCACTGGCGCGCGGCAACCGAGGTGCTGGCCACGCGCGGCGTCTCTCCGGCGCTCGCGCCGGTCCCGGTGATCGGCGGCGCCCTGGCCGACATCGCCCTCGGTCTCGCGATCCTCTGGCGGTCCTGGCTGCGCCCGGCGGCGCTGGGCATGGTGGCGCTGTCGCTCGGCTACCTCGGGGCTGGAACGATGGTGACACCCGATATCTGGGCCGACCCGCTCGGCCCCTTCCTCAAGGTGCTGCCGGGGGTGGTCCTCGCGCTCTGGGTCGCCGCGCTGGCGGAGGACCGATGATCGAGCTCCTGCGCTACCTCCACGTGATCGGCGCGACGGTGCTCTTCGGCACGGGGGCGGGGATCGCCTTCTTCATGGTCATGTCCCACCGTAGCCGCGACCCGGCGCTTATCGCCCACGTGGCGGGGATCGTCGTGCAGGCCGACACGGTCTTCACCGCAACGGCGGCCCTGGCGCAGCCGGTCACCGGCATCCTGCTGGCCTGCGCGCTGGGCTGGCCCCTGTCCGAGCCCTGGCTGCTGCTGTCGCTTGCGCTTTATGTGGTGGTCGGCGCCTTCTGGCTGCCGGTGGTCTGGATGCAGCTGCGCATGCGAGACCTCGCGCGCGCAGCCCGCGACACCGGCCAGCCGCTGCCCGCCGCCTATCACCGGCTCTATCGCCTGTGGTTCGCCTTCGGGGTCCCGGCCTTCTTTTCGGTCATGGCCATCCTCTGGCTCATGCTGACCCGCCCCGTGTTCTGAGCGGTTTCGGATCGCCAAGGCGATCCGACCCGCGCGGGGGCGCTGCCCCCGCACCCCCGAGGTATTTTTGAAACAATGAAGCCAAGGGCGCGTCACGCCAGCTTCATTGTTTTCCAAATACCTCTGCCGGAGGCATCTGTCGGGGGCGGCCTTCAGGTCGGCCCCGGCGGATTTTCTGTCAAGTGCCGCTGACCGGGGTCAGAACCACTGGCCCGGTTCCATCAGCCCGAGATCCAGCAGCTGCCGCGAATGCCATTCGAAGGGCGTCGAATTGTGCCAGCGGAAGGACCGGATGTCGAAGGTCGACCCCGGGTTGCGCTTGAGCGCCTTGGCGGTGCGAAAGCTGGCGATGGCGGCCGTCAGGTTGTTGTGCCAGGGGCAGGCATAGGTGTTGTATTCCTCGTCCGAGAAGGTGTGATCGGGCCGCAGTTTCAGCCCCGCCCGCGCCTTGAACAGCGCGATGCGGTCGATCTTGCGCCGCTCGGCTGGGACATGTTCCTCGAACCGCCAGCGCAGCCCGCCGAAGAAATCGAGCTGCCGTTCCTTGGGGTGGTTGTGGTTCGCCGGGTCCGGCCGGGCCAGCGCGTAATAGCCCGACTTGTCGAGGTAGGCCGCGTCCAGCGACACCGCGTTGGGGTATCGGTTCAGGTCGTCGGCGTAGAGGTCGACCACATAGGCCAGCATCGCATCGCGCCGCTCTTCCGTGTGAAAAGCCAGCATCTCGCCGATCGAGCGGGTCTCGCAGAAGGGGTAGAAGAGATACTCCGCGTTGTAGCAGTAATACATCCAGACCCCCGGCGCCGCGGCCATCACCGCGTTGACCGCCGTCTCGAGCGCCGCCTCGCGGGTCATGTCGTAGCGGATGCGGTGCACCGCCCCCTTGAGGTCCGGCGCCAGCGGGAAGTCGTCGGGCATGAAGCTCAGCAGCGTGCGGAAGCCCGATTGCCGGTGGTGGCGCAGGGTGGTGTCGATCTCTGCCTCGTCCTCGCAAAAGACCATCGCCACCGGCCCCTTGGCCAATGCCGCGCTGCCCTTGGACAGGAAATCCGACAACCCTTCGTAGTGCATACCGCCTCCTGATCGGGACCTTGGCCAGATTCGGTGAAAAATCGGTGCATTGCAAGCGGCCCCCCCGATGGGGTAGACCGGCGTCCTGAACAGGAACTGCACCCGGGCAGAGGGCCAGATCATGACCGAACCGCGCAAGCTTTTCATCAAGACCTACGGCTGCCAGATGAACGTCTACGACAGCGAGCGCATGGCCGAGGCCATGGGCGGGCAGGGCTATGTCGAGACGCAGGACCCGGCCGAGGCGGACATGATCCTGCTGAACACCTGCCACATCCGGGAAAAGGCGGCGGAAAAGGTCTACTCCGAGCTCGGCCGTTATAAGGCGCTGAAGGCGGAAAAGCCCGATCTCAAGATCGGTGTCGCCGGTTGCGTCGCCCAGGCCGAGGGCGAAGAGATCATGCGCCGCCAGCCGCTGGTCGACCTGGTGGTCGGCCCGCAAAGCTACCACCGCCTGCCCGAGCTGGAGGCGAAGGCGCGGAGCGGGGCCAAGGCGCTCGACACCGATTTCCCGGTCGAGGACAAGTTCGAACACCTGAAAGCGCGCCCCAAGGCCAGGCGTGGCCCGACCGCTTTCCTGACGGTGCAGGAAGGCTGCGACAAGTTCTGCGCCTTCTGCGTCGTGCCCTACACCCGCGGGGCCGAGGTCAGCCGGCCCGCCCCCCGCGTGCTGACCGAGGCGCGCGACCTGGTCGAGCGCGGGGTGCGCGAGATCACGCTGCTGGGACAGAACGTCAACGCCTACCACGGCCATGACGGCGGGCTCGCGGGCCTTATCCGCGAGCTGGCGGCGATCGACGGGCTGGAGCGCATCCGCTTCACCACCAGCCACCCCAACGACATGGACGACGCGCTGATCGCGGCCCATGGCGAGGTCGACAAGCTCATGCCCTACCTGCACCTGCCCGTGCAATCGGGCAGCGACCGCATCCTCAAGCGGATGAACCGCCAGCATACGGCCGACCAGTACCTCAAGCTGATCGAGCGCCTGCGCTCCGTCCGACCCGACCTGCACATGTCGGGCGATTTCATCGTCGGCTTCCCCGAAGAGACCGAAGAAGACTTCCAGGTGACGCTCGACCTGGTCGAGGCGGTGCAATACGGCTCGGCCTTCTCGTTCAAGTACTCCGCCCGTCCCGGTACGCCCGCTGCCGAACGGCCACTGGTGGACCAGGCCGAGGCGGACGAACGGCTGCAACGGCTGCAAGCGCTGCTGACGCGCCAGCAACGCGCGCTGCAGGATGCCATGGTCGGCCGCGAGGTCGGGGTTCTTTTCGAGAAGGCGGGCCGCATGCCGGGCCAGCTGGTCGGCAAGTCCGACTACCTGCACGCGGTCCACGTCGCCGATGCCGGCGCGCGGATCGGAGAGATCGCCCGCGTGAAGATCGTCGAGAGCGGGCCGAACTCGCTCAGGGGTGTTCTCGTCTGATCCGGAAACGATTCGCGCGCCGAAGGGGAACGGTTCACAACCTGCAAGGGCCCGATTTGTCCGGTCTTCGGCGAAAAGCATCGCGTTCGACGGATATTGTTTCGGGATGTTGGTCAATTATTCGCATTTCTTTACCCAAGGACGGCATAAGGGTAATTTGTCTCTTGGGAACCCGGGTCGAGGGTGCGGATGGCAGATCTGCCGACGTCACTGCCCCTTCGGGATATGTCTGCCGTTGAAAGGGTATTGAAATGAAAGCACTCCTTATCGCCTCCGCGCTGCTCGCAAGCGGCCTGGCCACTCAAGTCGCCGCAGAGAAATACACGCTGCGCGCCGACGGGAACACCATGATCGTCAGCTGCTTCCGCGGCCCGTGGAACGACGTGATCTGGGACCGTCCGAACTCCAACTTCATCGATAGCCTGATCGATTTCGGCTATGATTACCCGAACGCCCATGCGATTGCCGAGCGGGTGTGCCGCGACGACCTCCTCGTCCACGACAAGGAAGCGATGAAGGCCGAGATGATCCGCATCTACAACGAATCGCCCGAGATCCGCAGCTCGAACCGCCGGCTGAAAAGCAACTGATCCGGCGTGCCGGGGCCGCGGCCCCGATGAGCACTTCGCAGGGCCGTTCCGGATTCCGGGGCGGCCCTTTGCGTTGCCGGGCGGCACCAGGGGCAGGGCGATCGGGCCGCGCCGGCCGCGCCCGGCCGGTCATCCGCCGGTCCCCGGCGGTGACGAACGGGCTGCTTCAATTCCGGGCCGCATCCCGCCGGGCGCGGCCTTTTTCGTTTCATTTTCGTGAACCGGGCCCCGCGGAACTTGCGCGACGGCCCCCGGCTTGGCACCATCGAGACACAACACCTAGCAGGAGGACCTGAGTGTCCATCGACACGTTGACGCCACCGCCCGCCACAGCCGAGACCAAGGACACCTGGCTCGAGTTTCCCGACAACCGATTGCTTGTCGAACTTTGCGGCGAATACGACCGCAACCTGGCCGAGATCGAGCGCAAGACCGATGTTCAGCTCGTGCGGCGCGGCAACCAGATCGACGTGATGGGCACGCCCGAGGCCCGGACCGAAGCGGCCGGCATCCTGCGTGCCCTCTATTCCCGCCTCGAGGCCGGCAAGACGGTCGAACTGGCCGACATCGACCGCGAGCTGCGCATGGGCGGCGAGGACAGCGGCCCGGCGCTGGCCGGTGACCAGCTTGACATGTTCCCCGGCGGCCAGGTCGAGATCAAGACCCGCAAGAAGATGGTCGAGCCGCGGACCGAGGCGCAGAAAGCCTATGTCCGCAACCTCTTCAACAACGAGCTCGGCTTCGGCATCGGCCCGGCCGGCACCGGCAAGACCTACCTCGCCGTGGCCGTGGGCGTGTCGATGTTCATCGAGGGCCACGTGGACCGCATCGTGCTCAGCCGCCCCGCAGTCGAGGCGGGCGAAAAGCTCGGCTACCTGCCCGGCGACATGAAGGACAAGGTCGATCCCTACATGCAGCCGCTCTACGACGCGCTGAACGATTTCCTGCCCGGCAAGCAGGTCGCCAAGCTGATCGAGGAGAAGCGGATCGAGATCGCCCCGCTCGCCTTCATGCGCGGCCGGACCCTGTCGAACGCCTACGTGGTGCTGGACGAGGCGCAGAACGCCACCTCCATGCAGATGAAGATGTTCCTGACCCGCCTCGGCGAGGGCTCGCGCATGGTCATCACCGGCGACCGCTCCCAGGTCGACCTGCCGCGCGGCGTGACCTCGGGCCTGCATGACGCCGAGCGGCTGCTGGGCGACATCAAGGGCATCAGCTTCAACTATTTCACCGCGAAGGATGTGGTGCGTCACCCGCTGGTGGCCAAGATCATCGAAGCCTACGACAAGGACAGCTGAGCGAAGGGACGCCGCCGCGCCCTTTCCCCTTGCGCGCCGGCCCGGGGCAGGGCACAGCCCCGGCCAGACGCGCCGATCCCCCTTCATCTTGCCCCTAAACTCCGGGGGTGTGGGGGCTGGCCCCCACTTGTGCAACGGCCCGATGCTGACCGACACTCTGATCGAAGACCCCCGCTGGGACACGGCGGACCTCCCGGCCCTGGCCGAACGCGCGGCGCGCGAAACGCTCGCGCACCTGTCCCTTGACCCCGAGGCGCATGAGATCGCGATCCTGGCCTGCGACGACGCCCGCATCGCGGTGCTGAACGCCGAGTTCCGGGGCAAGCCCGCGCCGACCAACGTGCTCTCCTGGCCGGCCGAAGAGCTTGCCTCCGAGACCCCCGGCGGCCAGCCTGACCTGCCCGATCCCGGCCCCTTCGGCGAAGATCCGCTCGAACTGGGTGACATCGCCATCAGCTTCGACACCTGCACGCGCGAGGCGGCCGAGGCCGGCAAGCCCATGGCGGACCACGTGACGCACCTGGTGGTTCACGGAATCCTCCATCTTTTGGGCTACGATCACGTCCGCGACGCCGATGCCACATTGATG
Organism: Mesobacterium pallidum; assembly: GCF_019966535.1. GTDB lineage: Bacteria > Pseudomonadota > Alphaproteobacteria > Rhodobacterales > Rhodobacteraceae > Mesobacterium > Mesobacterium pallidum. The sequence continues at coordinate 191,566 of NZ_JAIMID010000001.1, forward strand.
GAACGGCTCGAGGTGGAAATACTTGGCAAAATGGGTCTGGCTGACCCATATACTTGACGGATGGGCCGCGATCACGGCGGCCGACAAGACGAAGGGTCCGCGATTTCCGCGGATCTGGCGAACAGAGCGAGAGAGATGGACGGGACAGACGGGTCCTCTAGTGCAGCGCAGGGCGCGCTCACTGACGAGATCGACGACCAGGCGGGGGGCTTCCTCGGCCGCTGGTTCAAGGCCAAGCGCAACGGTGACGCGGACGACGCGGACATGCGCGACGACACGGCCCCGGCACGGGCCAATGGCCCGCACGGCATGATCAACCTGCGCACCAAGCGGGTCGAGGACGTGATGGTGCCAAAGGTGGACATCATCGCGGTGCCCGACACGATCACCAAGGCCGAGCTGGTCGAGGTGTTCCGCGAATCGGGCCTGACGCGCCTGCCGGCCTATACCGGTACGCTCGACACGCCCGTCGGCATGGTCCACCTCAAGGATTTCGCGCTGAAACACGGCTTCAACGGCAATGACGACAGCTTCGACCTGCGCGGCGGGCTGCGGCCGCTGCTCTACGTGCCACCCTCCATGCCCATCGGTGTGCTGCTGACCAAGATGCAGACCGAACGCCGGCACATGGCGCTTGTGATCGATGAATACGGCGGCGTGGACGGGCTGGTGACGATCGAGGACCTGATCGAACAGGTGATCGGCGACATCGAGGACGAACACGACATCGACGAGGACAAGTTCTTCGTGACCGAGAAACCGGGGCAATACCTGGCGCTTGCCAAGACCCCGCTCGAGGACTTCGAGAAAGCCATCGGCATGGACCTGACCGGCAACCCCGACATCGACGACGAGGAAATCGATACTCTCGGCGGCCTCGTCTTCATGCTCGCCGGCCGCATCCCGGCGCGCGGAGAGGTCGTGACCCACCCCGACGGGCCCGAGTTCGAGGTGGTCGATGCCGATCCGCGCCGCATCAAGCGCCTGCGCGTGCGGCTGGACCCGCCGGCCGAAGCCGCCTGAGACAATGCCCCTGCGCCTGCCGGAACGCCGCCGCGCGCGGATCGGCCTTGCCGGGCTGGCCGGGGCAGGGCTGGGGCTTGGCATGGCGCCCTTCGGCCTCTGGCCACTCACGCTGGTCGGGATCGGCATTGCCGGCCTCCTCTTCGCATCGGCCCCGACCTGGCGCGTGGCGGCCCGTGACGGCTGGGCTGTCGCCTCCGCGAGCTACCTCGTGTCGATGCACTGGATCGTCGAGCCCTTCCTCGTCGACATCGCCCGCCACGGCTGGATGGCCCCCTTCGCGCTGATCTTCCTCGCCGCTGGCCTCGCGCTCTTCTGGGGCGCGGCCTTTGGCTTGGCGCACCGCCTCACCCTTTCATTATTCCAAAAATACTCCAGGGGAGTCGCCCATGGCGACGGGGGCAGCGCCCCCTTTGCCCCGCTCTCGGCGCTTGCAACGCTGACGCTCTGCCTTGGCGGCGCCGAATGGGTGCGTGGCCATATCTTCACCGGGTTTCCCTGGAATCTGCCCAGCCAGATCTGGCTGGACCTGCCCGCCGCGCAGCTGGCCAGCACCTTCGGCGCCTATGGCCTGACGACGCTGACCTTCGCGCTGGTCCTGCTCCCGCTGGGCCTTGCGCTCTCGGGTCACGCCCGCATGGCCGCCGCGACGGGTTTCGTGGCGCTGGCTGCGGCGACGCTGACCCCGGTCCCGCCGGCCCCCGCCACGGCACCGGATGCCCCGCGCGTCCGCCTCGTGCAGCCCAACGCGCCGCAGCACCAGAAATGGGACCCGGCCTTCATGCCGGTCTTCTTCAACCGGCTGGTCGAGGCCTCGGCCGCAAGCCCGCGCCCCGATCTCATCGTCTGGCCCGAAACCGCCGCCCCGGGCCTTCTGAACACGACCCAAGAGGCGCTGGCCTATGCGGCGGACATGGCCGGCGGCGTGCCCATCGTCACCGGCGCCCCGCGGGTGGACGCGGCCGGCAATTACCTCAACTCGGTCGTGGTGCTGGACGCGGGCGGTGCGCCCGTCACCACCTATGACAAGCACCACCTGGTGCCCTTCGGCGAATACCTGCCCCTCGGGGACCTCCTGCGCCGCTTCGGCCTGTCGGCCATGGCGGATCTTTATGGCGGCGGCTTCACCGCCGGCCCCGGCCCGCGGCTGATCGACGCCGGCCCGGTCGCGGACGTGCTGCCGTTGATCTGCTACGAGGCGGTCTTTCCCCGGGATGTCTCGCGCGCGCCGGCCCGCCCCCGGGTGCTGCTGCATCTCACCAACGATGCCTGGTTCGGCAACTTCTCGGGGCCCTACCAGCACCTCGCCCAGTCCCGGATGCGCGCGATCGAGCAGGGGCTGCCGTTGCTGCGTGCCGCAAACACGGGCGTCTCCGCCGCCATCGACGCGCGGGGGCAGGTCATTGCCAGCCTTGCCCTCAACACCGACGGCCATCTCGACGTGGCGCTGCCCACCGCCCGCCCGCCGACGCCCTATGCCCGCTGGGGCGACCTGGCGTCGCTGCCGCTACTCGCGGCACTGGTCCTGCTGGCGTTGGCGACAGGCCACAGGCGCGCACGTCCCTGAAACTTGTCCGCGTCTGCGCCATTGACCCCGGATTCCCAGCGGTCTAGGCAGGGTGAGCCCCGCCGCAACGGCTTCCTGGCGCGACGGGCGAACCCCCAATGGAGCACCCCCATGTCACGACAAAATTACACTTTCACCTCGGAATCCGTCTCCGAGGGGCACCCGGACAAGGTCTGCGACCGGATTTCCGACGCGGTCCTCGATGCCCTGCTGGCCGAAGAGCCGGAGGCGCGCGTGGCATGTGAAACCTTCGCGACCACCAACCGCGTGGTGATCGGCGGCGAAATCGGCCTTTCCGACCAGGCCAAGCTGGCCGAGTACATGGAAGGCATGGACCAGATCGCCCGCGACTGCATCCGCGACATCGGCTACGAGCAGGACAAGTTCCACTGGCAGACCGTCGAGGTCACCAACCTGCTGCACGAACAATCCGCCCATATCGCGCAGGGCGTCAACGCGGCCGAGAACAAGGACGAGGGCGCAGGCGACCAGGGCATCATGTTCGGCTATGCCACCAACGAGACCGACGCGCTGATGCCGGCGCCGATCCAGTTCGCCCATGCGATCCTGCGCCGCCTCGCCGAGGTGCGCAAATCGGGGCAGGAGCCGACGCTGGGCCCCGATGCCAAGTCGCAGCTGTCGGTGCGCTACGTCGATGGCCAGCCGGTCGAGGTCAGCTCGATCGTGCTCTCGACCCAGCACCTGGATGAAAGCATGACCAGCGACGACGTGCGCGCCGTGGTCGAGCCCTATATCCGCGAGACGCTGCCCGAGGGCTGGGTCACGCCGAACACGGTCTGGCACGTGAACCCGACGGGCAAGTTCGTCATCGGCGGTCCCGATGGCGATGCCGGCCTCACCGGGCGCAAGATCATCGTCGACACCTACGGCGGCGCGGCCCCGCATGGCGGCGGCGCGTTTTCGGGCAAGGATCCGACCAAGGTGGACCGCTCGGCCGCCTATGCGGCGCGGTACCTCGCCAAGAACGTCGTGGCCGCGGGCCTTGCCGACAAGTGCACGTTGCAGCTGAGCTATGCCATCGGCGTCGCGCGCCCGCTGTCGATCTACGTGAACACCCATGACACCGGCAAGGTGGACGAGGCCGAGATCGAGGCCGCCATCTCCAAGGTCATGGACCTCACCCCGCGCGGGATCCGCACGCACCTCGCGCTCAACAAGCCGGTCTACCAGCGCACCGCGGCCTATGGCCATTTCGGGCGCGAGCCCGATGCGGATGGCGGCTTCAGCTGGGAAAAGGTCGACCTGGCCGAGGCGCTGGCCAAGGCGCTCTGATCCGCGATCTTTGCGGAAACATGGCAACGAGAAAGGGCGCCACGCGGCGCCCTTTGCATTTTCGCCTCCATGTCCTGCATGTCAGCTGGTCTGTGGCTGCCCCAGCACGCGCGAACGGTAGTATTCCTGCACGGCCGCCTTGCGCTGCTCCTGGTCCTCGGTGCTGAGGGTCTCGTCCTTGCGCTCGAGCAGGGCATAGCCGGCATAGGGGTTGTGCTTGGCCTTGCGTGCGCCGCCGCCGACCTTGGGCAGCCCGCTCTCGGCCAGGCCACCGCCATGACCGCCGCCCATGCCGCCATGCGGCGAGGGGCCGTAGTTGTTTTCGTCCGGCGTCGAGGGCAGGCACATGAACACGAGATAAAGGATCCAGCCGATCATCGGGATGAACAGGAAGAAGTAGAAGAAGCCCGATTTGTTGCTGTCGTGCAGCCGGCGGATGGTCACCGCGAGGGTCGGAAAGAAGGTCAGCAGCGACAGGATCGGTGTCCAGAAGGACCAGAAGCCCACGCTGTCCGGCGCGATGTAGCCTTCGGCGTAGCCGAACTGCATCATGGTCGAGATGTCGGCGGCGACGGCGGCGCAATAGACGAGGCCCTGCACCAGCGACCACCACCAGAACTCCGAGCGCGAGGCGCGCCCGCTGAACCGAAAGCTCTTGAAAATGACTGATTCTACGGCCTTGATCGGACCCATATCCCTGCTCCGTGCTTCTTGGCCGATACGCGGCCATAGTCCCCTTGGTCACCTGAAAGGTCACAGAGGCGGATGGCCTGCTTAGGGCAGAAGCGGTGCAAGTTTGTGGCGTTTCGCTCGCAGGTGGCGCGGTTCAGAGCAGGGAAAGGAAGGCATCGACGCCTTCGGACCCGATCGACCAGTCGCAGACCAGCCGCGCCCGCAACCGCGCGTCGGGATCGCCACTGTCCACGGGGCTGCCATCGGTGATGCCGTAGACCGCGCCCGCGCGCTTGAGCCGCGCATGCAGCCGGCGCGGCGCGGTGAAGAAGATCATGTTGGCATCGACATCATAGAGGATCTCGATCTCGTTGTGCTTTCGCAGCCCCTCGGCCAGCCGCGCCGCCGCGGCATTGGCCGCCCGCGCCGTATCAAGCCAGAGATCGTTCTTGAGATAGCCCAGCAGCTGCGCCGAGAGGTAGCGGTGCTTGGACAGCAGGTGCCCCGACCGCTTGCGCCGCAGCTCGAATTCCCAAGCGTGTTTCGGGTCGAAGAAAAGCACCGCCTCGACCCCGAGGCAGCCGTTCTTGGTGCCGCCGAAGGACAGCGCATCCACGCCCGCGCGCCAGGTCATCTCGGCCGGGGTGCAATCGAGAGCCACCAGCGCATTGGCAAAGCGGGCGCCGTCCATGTGCACCGGCTGCTCAAAGGACTTGGCCACGCCGCAGATCGCGCGGATTTCCTCGAGCGTGTAGACGGTGCCCTGCTCGGTCACCTGGGTGATCGAGACCGGCCCGCGCTGGTGCATGTGGACAAAGCCCTCCTGCGTCTCGGCCATGACGCGGCGCAGCGCCTCGGCTGGGATGCGGTCCGTCGTGCCCACGGGCACCAGCCGCGCGCCGGCGGTGAAGAACTCGGGCGCGTTGCATTCGTCCTCGAAGATATGGGCGACGGGGCTGCAATAGATGCCCTGCCAGGGCTCGGACAGGGTGGCGAGGGCCAGGGAATTGGCGGCTGTACCGGTGGCGACCAGCTGCACGTCGGCCTCGGGCGCCTCGAAGACCTCGCGCAGGCGCGTGCGCAGGTCCGACATCCAGCCGTCGTTGCCATAGGCCATGGCGTGGCCGGTGTTGGCCTCGGCCAGGGCCTCCATGATCTGGCTGGGCACCGGGCCGGAATTGTCGGATGCAAAGAACATCAGGGAAACCTTCCTGTCGCGGGTCATTGGTGAACCCCGGCGCGCGGGATTGCAAGGGGGGCTCAGACCGGCTCGTCGATGATGTGGTCTTCCCAATCCTCGTCGGCGACCTCGTATTCCGACACGGTCCGGTGCCACATCGACACGCCGGCCTTGTGCACGCTCTCGGCCGTGCCGGTCAGCAGCGGGTGCCAGTCGGGCAGGGGCCTGCCCTGCCACAGCAGCTTGTAGGCGCAGGTCTCGGGCATCCAGTACAGGTTCTCCGCCATGTTGGACGGGCTGAGGACGATGCAATCGGGCACGAACTGGTGGCGGATCGGGTATTGCGAGCAGCGGCAGGTCTCGTCGTCGAACAGCCGGCAGGCGACACAGGTCAGGGCGACCTCGCCGGTGTCCTCGTCCTCGAGCTTGTTCATACAGCACTTGCCGCAGCCGTCACACAGCGCCTCCCACTCGGGCTTGGACATCTGGGTCAGCCGCTTGCGTTCCCAGAAACGCGGCGCGAGGCCGGCGCGGTCGATGGGATCGTCGCTCATGTGTCGGCCAGGATCCTGCGTGCCTCGGCGCAATCGGCATCCATCTGGGCGATCAGCGCGTCAAGGCCGTCGAATGTCAGCTCGGGCCGCAGGTACTCGACCAGCGCGATCGACAGCAAGGCACCGTAGAGATCGCCGGTGAAATCGAACAGGAACGTCTCGAGGTTCGGAACCTCGCCGCCGAACATCGGCCGCACGCCGAGACTCGCGGCGCCGTGGTACTGGCCCTTGTGGGGACCGTCCCGCACCTCGACCAGCACGGCGTAGACGCCGAGCTTGGGCAGGTGCAGCCCGTCCAGCGCCATGTTCGCGGTGGGATAGCCCAACTCGCGGCCGCGCTGCTCTCCGCCGATCACGATGCCTTCGATCCGGTGCCAATGACCCAGCTGGGCTGCGGCATCGCGCGGGCGGCCGTCGCTCAGCGCCTCGCGGATCGCGGTCGAGGAGATCTCGAGCCCGCCGATGTCCTTGAGCCCCGCGATCGTGACGCCGAACCCCATCTCGGCGCCGAACCGCACGAGGTCCGCGGCCGTGCCTGTCCGCCCCTTGCCGAAACAGAAATCGGCTCCGACCACGACATGGCGCAGCCCCAGCCCGTCGCGGATCACGCGACGCGCGAACTCCTCGGGCGTCAGCGCGGCAAGGGCGGCGTTGAAATTCAGCTCGTACAGCCGGTCCACCCCCAGCTTCTGCAGCCGCGAGGCCCGCGCCGCCCGGCCCATCAGCCGGAACGGCGGGGCCTTTGGTGCGAAATACTGGCGCGGATGCGGCTCGAAGGTCATCACCCCCAGCGGCGCGCCGATCTTTTCCCCGGCCGCGCGGGCCAGGTCGATCACCGATTGGTGGCCAAGATGCACGCCATCGAAATTGCCGATGGCGACGCTGGCGCCCCGGTCTTCGGGCTCGACGAACTGGTAGTCACGGACGATACGCATGGGCCTGAGGTACCGCCCCCCGTGGCCGGGCGCAAGCGGTTCCGACGGGCAGGGAAGGGGGCCAGCCCCCTCGGCGCGTGCCGCGCCTCACCCCCGGAGTTTACGGGCACAATGAAGGGCGGATCGGCGCCCCTGTCTTCATTGTTTCGAAAATACCTTGGGGGGAGCGCGCCTGCGCGCGGGGGGCAACGCCCCCCATTCCGTCAGTCGAACTTGCGCGACGGGGCGAGGACGACCGCCTCGCCGATCAGGACCTTCTTGCCGTCGACCTTGCAGCGGCAGTCGAGGGTCACGCGGCGCTTTGCGTGGTCGATTCCGATGACTTCGACTTCGGCCAGCACCATGTCGCCGGGGCGCACCGGGCCGAGGAATTTCAGCGTCTGGCCCATGTAGACGGTTCCGTGGCCGGGCAGCTGTTCGCCGATAACGGCCGAGATGAGGCCCGCGGTCAACATCCCATGGGCGATGCGCCCTTCAAAGATCGTGTCCTGCGCATAGGCATCGTCAAGGTGCACGGGGTTCCGATCGGTCGAGACCTGGGCGAACATCTCGATATCCTCGTCGGTCACGACTTTGCGCAGGTGGCGCGTCATGCCCATCTCGATATCTTCGATGCAGATCGTGCCACGGGGCAGGTTGTCCAACATTTCACCCTCCGAATGCTGCGGGTGCGAAAGAAATAATGGACCTCTTGGGTCAAAGTCAACGAAAGAATATTACCTTGCGCAATATCCTTTCGTCGTGCTTGCGTGATGTCAGCGCAGGGCACCGATGCTGTAGGTGGGGCTGTAATCCTGGGTTGCCAGCCAGTCGCGCAGGGCCGCCTCGTCCGGGTCGGTGTCGGTCTTCGTCTCTTCGCGCGCCAGCCCGCCGGTGATGAAAAGCGAATCGATGCCCTCGCCCTGTGCCCCCGCGATATCGGTCAGGATGCCGTCGCCGATGGCGAGGATGCGGTCGTCCGAGGCCAGCTTGCCGATCTCGGACAGGCGCCGGCGGGCGAGGTCGTAGATCGGCGGATGCGGCTTGCCGAAGTAAAGGCTCTCGCCGCCCATCTCGGTATAGAGCTTCGCCACCGCGCCGGCGCACCATTCGCGGCTGTCGCCGCGGTCCACCACGATATCGGGGTTGGCGCAGATCAGCTTGAGCCCGTTCTGCTTGGCCAGCATCAGCTGCGGCTTGACCGCCTCGGGGTCGGCATGCGGATCGAACGGCCCGGTGCAGACGATGCCGGTGGCGTCTTCGAGCTCCACCCGTTCGATCTGAACCGGGTCCTCGATGACATGCAGCGGGTCGAAGAAGGTCAGGTCCTGCGGCGCGCCCATGAACCAGACCTTGTCGCCCACGGCCCCGGTGAACATCGCCGCGCGGGCGGCATCGCCCGAGGTGGTGATCGTGTCGTAGCAATCCTCGGGCACGCCGAAGGTCACCAGCTGCTTGGCCGTCTCGTGGCGCGACCGGGGGGCGTTGGTCAGCAGGCAGACCGTGCCGCCTGATGCCTTGTAGGCCCGCAGCGCCTCGACTGCCTCGGGGAAAGCCGTGACGCCGTTGTGCACGCAGCCCCAGAGGTCGACGAGCAGCGCGTCGTAGGGGGCGGCGATCTCGGCGAGGGAGGAGACGATGCGGGTCATGGCGGGCCTTTCTGGTTGCGCGGGTCCGGTATGCCGCAGCGCGTGCGGCTTGGCCACCGGGAAACGCGGGACGGGCAGACATCGGTCAAACGCGCGGCGGGCAGGATTTGTTCACGCGCCTGTGGCCTGCCTTGGCGCGGCCGGAGGCATCGCGCGGCCTGGCGCGCATGAGGCGATGCAAGATCCTGAAAATGCAGGAAAAAGCCGAGAAGCGCCTCGTCTGTTGGCCGCGCTGGGTGGCGAGGTTTCGCCATCCCCAGGGCGGGGCTGCCCCGCGGGAAAGGAAAGCATTCGAACCACTCTCTAAACATTCCATCTTGAGAATGTATATAGGCAGGGAAGCGCGCGGATATCCGCATCAAGGAGAAGACGGATGAAAGCACTCACACTGGCTGCGGCCCTGGTTCTCGGTGCCTCGGCCATGGCTTACGCCGATCATGCCAACCCCTGGGCGGGCGAGGACGACGATGTCAACGCGCAGTACCACGAGGCGAACCAGGCCTTCAGCGCCGACCGTCCCGGCGAGGACGAGATGAGAGGCCGCCAGGTGCAGACCGTCAGCGACAAGGCCGGACAGGGCCAGTCGAACGGAGGCATGGGGCTGTCGAAGGGTTTCGCGATGAACCAGGGCGGCAAGGGCAGCGCGGGCAAGGGCGGCTAGACCTGACGCCATCTCGCGTCTTGCAAGTCACATCGCGGCGGCCCTGGCGGTCGCCGCGATGCGCGGGGCTCAGCGGTCGGGCGGGGTCCAGTCCGTCGGGGCCCCCGTGGCCCGCAGGCGCAGGGCAAGACCAAGCGCCACGCCCGTGCCTATGGCCACCGTCAGGTCGGCCAGCACGGTCAGCAGCAGCGTCAGCACCAACAGCGCCCGGTCGGCCCGTGGCCCCGACATGAAATTGCTTCGCCAATGCTGCGGCTCGGACATGTTCCAGGCGGTGAGTAGCAAGAGCCCCGCTAGCGCCGGCATCGCCAGCAATGAAGCGAGCGGCGCGGCCAGCGCCATCACCGCGAGGATGGTCAGCGCATGCACGATCCCGGCCACCGGCGTCTTGCCCCCGGCGCGGATGTTGGTCGCGGTGCGGGCAATGGCCCCGGTCGCGGGCAGCCCGCCGAAGAGCGGCGAGGCAAGGTTCGCCGCCCCCTGCGCCAGCAGCTCGGCCCCCGATCGGTGGCGATAGCCGGTCATCCGGTCGGCCACCATGGCCGAGAGCAGCGATTCGATCCCCGCGAGGAAGGCGATGATCAGGGCCGAGGGCAGCAGCTCGCGGAGCCGGTCGGGCGAGAGGTCGGGCAGGCGCGGCATGGGCAGCGAGGCCGAGAGCGTGCCGAACCGGTCGCCCAGCGTCTCGACCGGCAGGCCCAGCAGCGCGACGGCGCCCGAAGTCAACGCCACGGCGACGATCAGCCCGGGAAAGGCCGGGGCGAGGCGGCGGAAGAGCGTGATCAGCACCATCGTCGCGAGGCCGATCACCAGCGGCCAGGGGGCGATCTCACCACGCGCCTCCCACAGGGCGGCGAGCTTTTCCAGCGCTTCGGCGGGCATCGGCGCGGTGATCCCCATGAGGTCGCGCAGTTGGCTCAGCGCGATGATCGCCGCGATGCCGATGGTAAAGCCGTTGATGACCGGCTCGGGGACAAAACGTATCAGCTTGCCCGCGCGCAGGAGGCCCGCCACGACAAGGATCACCCCGGCCATGAAGCTGGCCGTCAGCAGCCCGTCGAACCCATGAGCGTGGATCACCCCGGCGACCACGACGATGAAGGCCCCCGTGGGGCCGCCGATCTGCACCCGGCTGCCCCCCAGCGCCGAGATCAGGAAGCCCGCGACGATGGCCGTGACCAGCCCCGCCTCGGGCCCCGCGCCGGAGGCGATGGCGATGGCCAGGCTCAGCGGCAGGGCGACCATGGCCACCGTGACGCCGGCCCAGAGGTCGGCGCGGAAAGTGGCAAGAGAGTAATCGCGCAGCGTGGTCAGCAGCTTGGGGGTCATGATGCCCCAAGTGCTACGCCCGCGAACCCCGCGCCCGCAAGCCCGATCTCAGCCCGGCAGCGTCACCACCACCGCGCCGCGCGCGGTCGCGACCACGGTGTGTTCGTATTGCACGACCGGGGCCGCGGGCTCGGCATAGAGCGTCCAGCCGTCGTGTCCGTCCCGCGCCCAGAGACCGCCGTGCGACAGGAAGGGCTCGACCGTCAGCACCAGCCCCTTGTCGATGCGCCGCCGGTCGCCGGTGGTGGGCCAGGTGGCGATTTCCTCGGGGTATTCGTGCAGGGACCGGCCGACGCCGTGGCTGGCCAGGTTGCGGATCAGCGTGTAGCCGCGATCCGAGGCAAAGCGGCCGATGGCCCGGCCGATCCCGGCCAGCGGCTTGCCGGCACCGACCTGCGCGATGCCGACCTGCATGGCGCGGCGCCCGTCACGGCACAGCCGGTCGGTCGAGGCCGCCACGGGCGGCACGCGGAAACTGGCGCCGGTATCGGCAAAGAACCCGTCCTTCGAGGCCGAGACGTCGATGTTCACGAGGTCCCCGGCCGCGATCACGCGGGGGCCGGGAATGCCATGGGCGATCTCTTCGTTCACGCTGACACAGGTGGCGCCGGGGAAGTCATAGGTCGCCTCGGGCGCCGGCACCGCGCCGTCGCGGTCAAGCAGCGCCCGGCCGATGTCGTCAAGCTCGCGCGTGGTCATGCCGGGCTCGAGCGCGCGGCCCATGGCCTGCATCGTGTTGGCGACGATCCGGCCGATGGCCTTGAGCCCGTCCAGCTCGTCTTCCTGCGTGATGGTCATGTGCACCTCTTGGTGATTGCGCGGCACCCTAGCAGGGCAGGGCGGAGATGTCCCGGCCCCAGCGCGCAGGCGTCCCTGCGCACCCGCGAACTAAAAAGGCCGCCGAGGGATCCCCCCGGCGGCCCGATCACGCGATGCGCAAACCTCAGACCTTCAGGCTGGGGATGATCTGCTTTTTCCGGCTCATGATGCCCGGCAGGACGACGGTGTCACCCGACACGGTCGCGCCAAAGCTCTTTTCCGCGACGCCCTTGACCAGGTCGTTGGGCACCAGCAGCGTGGCCTCTTCGCGGATGATGTCGACGACGAACAGCAGCACCTCGTCCACCCCATCCTCGGCGGCGACGGTCTTGAAGCTCTCCATCAGGCTGTCCTTGCGGTTCAGCGGGATCTCGGGCGCGGTGGTTTCCAGCACGGACACGCGGAACTTGGTGCCGTCGACCTCGTATTCCTTGCTGTCCATGCGGATCAGCTCGGCATCCGAGAAGGCCGACACGTCCGACTTGGCCTTGAACATCTCGGCGGCATAGGCGGCCATGTCGATGCCGAGGTCCGTCGCCAGCTTCTCGGCGACGTTGCGGTCATGCTCGGTCGTGGTCGGGCTGCGGAATTCCAGCGTGTCGGACAGGATGCACGACAGGGCCGCGCCCTTGATCGCCTCGGGCATCTGGGCTGCGGCATCGCCCATCAGGTCGTACATGATGGTCGCGGTGCAGGCCAGCGGGCGCACGGTGATGTCGATCGGGCCCTTGGTCTCGAGGCCGCCGACCAGCTTGTGGTGGTCGATGATGGCCTGGATGTCGGCGTCGTTGATCGCGGCGGGCAGCTCGGCGGGGTTGTTGGTGTCGACGATGACGACCGGCGCGCCGGCTTCGACGCCCGAGATGATCTCGGGCTTGTCGAGGTTCCATTTCTCAAGGACGAAGGCGGCTTCGGTGTTGGGCTCGCCCAAGAGCTTCGGGGCGGCGGGGGTGCCCTTCACCTCGGACAGGTACCAGGCCCAGATGATCGGAGAGCCGGTGGAATCGGTGTCGGGGGATTTGTGGCCGAAAACCTGGATGGTCATGGGAAGCTGTCCTTCGTGGGTGAATTGGGCATTTCGCGCGCCTTTTAGCGGGCCTCAGGGGCCTTGTCAGCCCCTCATGCTGCCCTGCGGCGAAAGGGCGTGAGGCAGGCAGTGCCCCGCCCGCAGGCACGCCATCAGGCGGGGTGACGGGCGGAACGCGAAATGGCGGGGCCGGGGCCCCGCCATCCGCCGTCGTCTCATGTGCGTTTCAGCCGGCCGAGCAGGTGAACCCGCCGTTGCCGTCCGGCGTCGCATGGGCCGGGTAGGCGCAGAGCGGCCGGGTCACCGGGCCATCCGCGCCCGGAGGCGTGCCGGTCGCCGGGATCGGCCCCGGAACGGTGCCGTTTTCCACCCAGTCGATCAGCGGCGACAGGCTGTCGAACGACGTCAGCCCCGGCCCGCCCGCGCAATGGTGCACCGAGGGGGTGAAATAGAGCCGCGCGAACTCGGCCCCGTCGTTGTCGGCCTTGAGCTTGTCGAACCAGGCCGCGAGGTGGTGGAGCGAGAATGCCCCGTCCGCCGTGCCGTGCCAGATCAGCAGCTTGCCGCCCTTGTCGGCGAAGGCCGCGTAATCCGTCGAGGCGGCCGAGAAGATGTCGGCCGAGTCCATCGCCGCCATGTCATCGGGGCGGAAGGCCCAGGCGTCGCGCGATTGGTCCGGCGGCGTGACGGCGATGTTGCGCAGCCAGCCCTCCTGGAACATGCCGCCCAGGCTCGTGGGGTTCGGCCCCGGCCGTCCGCCGATGGTCCAGAGGCGGAAGCCGCTTGGTCCCTCGATCCCCGCAAGGCTCCAGCCCTCGTAGATCTTGGTGCCGGCGCTGTCGGACGGGCCGTCCTGGATCTTGCTGAGCGCGGTGACCTGGCCTGCGCTCAGGCACTGATCGCCCCCCTCGGCCGGGCATTGCAGGGTGCTGACGTCGAGGCGGCACTGGAACGGCGCCATGACGAGGTTGTCATCGCTGCCGTCTTCCATGTCGCAGGCGTCGACGGCGGCGGTCGAGATCAGCGCCAGATCCTCGTCGCTGAACGTGGCTGCGATATCACCGCCGGTCTCGGCATCGGCCAGCTCCTTGAGCGCGCGGGTGTTCCAGTTCCAGGCCACGACAGACGGGGTCAGGTCGAAGGCCGGGGCGGCGGCCAGCACGCCGTCGAAATACTCCGGATAACGCACGGCCGCGACCATGCCCTGCCGCCCGCCGTTCGAGCAGCCCATGAAGTAGGAATGATGCGGCAGCTCGCCGTAGAACCGGCGGATCAGGTCGCGGCTGCGCTCGGTCACCAGCTTGGCCGAGTTGTAGCCGTTGTCATGCCGCGCCTTGATGTCGGCGGCCCACCAGGGGTCCACCGCGCTGTCGCCGTAATGGCCCGCGTCGGTCGAGGCGACGGCGATGCCGCGCCCAAGTGCCGTATCCTCGGGCTTGGTGCGGTCGATCACGCCAAGCGCGGGGTTCACGGTGCCGTCCCAGCCGCCACCGCCCTGCATCATGAAACGGCCGGCCCAGTCCTCGGGCAGGCGCAGCTCGAAGCCAGTGCCGTATTGCTTGCCGCCGGTGCCGACGCGCGGCTCGATCACGCCGCGGACAAGGCAATGGGCGGGCAGGGCGCCGTCGGCAGGCATGGGCACCGCCTCGGAAACGATTGTGTCATGGGCGGCGACGCCGGCCAGCGCGGCGCAATCGCCCGCCTCTGCCAGCGCCGCAAGCGGCGCCAGTGCGGCCAGCGCAGTGCCGGCCATCAGGGTCTTCAGGGTCATGGTAAGCTCCTCCTCTTCCATGTAATTTTCGTGGGTGTCAGTGCACGCGCAGCAGCACCGCCATCGCGGAATCCCCGGCCGCGCAGCCCTGGAACAGGCCGTATCCGCCGCCGCGCATTTCCAGCTCTTCGATCATCTCGATGATCCCGCGCAGGCCGGTGGGCCCCTGCGGATGCCCCCAGACCAGCGACGAGCCGAAGTTGTTCATCCGGCGCCAGTCGAGATCGAAGGCCCGGGCAAAGGCGATGTCGTTGACCGCGAAGGGATTGTGCGATTTCAGCACGTCGATCTGCCCGATCTCCATCCCCGTCAGCTCCAGCGCGCGGCGGGCGGCGCGGATCGGGGCAGCGGGCATATGCGCGATCTCGTCCCGCGCCTGCGTTGCGGCCAGCACCTCGATCACCGGGCCTTTCACCGGCGCCAGCTCGGCCGCACGTTCGGCGCTCGCGGTCATCACGATGCCGGCGCTGCCATCGGCCGGGTGGGTCTGGCCGGCGAAGGTCACGCTGCCGTCCCGCATGACCGGCTTCAGCGCGGCCATCTTCTCGGGCGACGACGGGTAGATGCCCTCATCCCCTTCCAGCACCTTGACGGTCTTGCGGAACCGCGCATCCGGCACCTCGAAGCGGGCGGCCATGTAGCGTTTCTGGAAAGCGCGATCGTTCTTCAGCGCGGCGCCATACTGCTCGGACCGGAAGGCCGCAAGCTCGTGCTGTTCCTCGGTCGTGATGCCGACCTTGCGGGCCACGTTGTCGGCCGTGTCGACCATGGCGCATTTGCCGAAGGGGTCGCGGTTGAAGCTCTCCATCACGATGTTCTCGCCGACCCCGGTGCCGCCCGGGTTGTCGGGCGCGGGGTAATAGGCGTGGGGGCCGTTGGATGTCCGGTCGCCCGAGGCCAGAAGCGCCACCTCGGCGCCGCCCGTGGCGAATTCGCCCATCGCGGTGGCGACCAGCCGCGCGCCGGTGGCGCAGGCCTGGTTCACGGTCGGCCCGGCCAGGTGCGTCGCGCCCAGCAGCCCGGTGAACCAGGGCGTGCCGTAAAAGCTGCGGTATTGCGGCACCGTCATTCCGTAGGCGGCAAAGTCGAAGGCCTCGACCGGCAGGTTACGCTCGGCCAGCGCGCCTTTCGCCACGTGGGCGGCGAATTCGATCGCGTGCAGATGGGCAAAGCTGCCCTGCCAGCGGGCAAAGGGGGTCGACCAATAGGCGCGGTAGGGGATGTAGGCAGGCATTCTGGTCCTCGTGTTCGGAAAGGGGCCGGCGCGCGTCACGCCGGCCCCGGGGTCTGTCACTCGCAGGTGAAGCTGTCGGCGGTCATCGGATCGCTGCCGGTGTAGCGCGCGACGCCGGGCCAGGGGCAAAGCGGCCGGGTGGCGCCCGCGTTCGCGGCGGCCTCGACGTTGTCGGACCGGAACTCGGCTGTCACCCGGTCCGGCGCGGTGCCATCCTCGACCCAGGCGACAAGTGCGCCCAGCATGTCGAAATTGTCGGCCGAATTGCCGCCCTGTCCGTGCGGCATGCCGGGCACGGAATAGAACCGCTCGAACGTGGCCGCGTCCGGGTTGTTCGCCATCAGCTTTTCGTGCCAGGCTTCGATATTGGCGAGCGAGAAGATCGGGTCCGCCGAGCCATGGAAGACGATCAGCTTGCCGCCGGCCTCCTGGAACTCGGTCAGAACCGGGTCGTTCCAGTGCGGCGCGGCGATCATCTGCATCGCGCTTTCGGGGAAATCCTCGGTCGTGGCATTGATCAGCGTGTCGCCGTTGCGCCAGTCAAAGCTGTTCATGAACTCTTCCAGCTCGGCAGGCGATCCGGTCTCGACCTCGAAGGGCGGGGTCGAGAAGATGTTCATCACGGCCCCGGCGGCGAGCGTGGCGATCAGCGGCTTGAACTCCCACGGCGGCACGGGGCTTTCCAGCTTCCAGAACCGCCAGCTGCCCGAGTTGATGCCCGGGTCCCAGTACCAGGTGCTGTAAAGCTGCCGGCCATCCTCGGTGACGGGTCCGTTGTGGATGGTGATGAGCGCCTGCACCTTGGCCTCGGGCAGGCAGGCGCTGTTCTGGCCCTCGGCGCAGATCATCGCGGCCGGATCGAAGGTGGTCGCGCAGGCATGGGTGTCGGCCACGACGCCATCCTCGAGCCCGTCGAGCGCATCGCAGGCGGCGACCACGGCATTGGAGACGATATTCAGCTCCTCCCGGCTGAAAGCGTCCTTGAGCGTCTCGCCGACCGAGCGGAAGGTCTGGATGTCGAGCGCGCTTTGCAGCCCCGTGCGCGGCAGGTCGAACCCGGGATAGCCCGACAGGATGCCGTCGAAGGCGTCCGGCATGCGCGACAGCGCGACCATGCCGTGCCGCCCGCCGTTGGAATTGCCGTAGCCGTAGACGTAATCCGGCGCGGCGCCGTAGTAGCTTTCCGTCAGGGCCAGCGCGGCCGGGTGCAGCGTGGCGACGGCGTCGTAGCCGTAATCGCGCCGGGCCTCGAAATCGAAGCCGAAGGCGGTGCCGCTGGCCAGCCCCATGTCGGGTCGGGCATCGCCCTGGTGACCGGCGTCCGAGCTGACGACGGCAAAGCCGCGGGCCAGCGCCGGGACGGTGCCCGTGCCGGTGCCTGCACCAAGTGCCGGACGCACCTCGCCATCGGCGCCGCCGTTGAACTGGTGCATGAACTGCCCCGACCAAGCGTCGGGCAGGCGCAGCTCGAACCGGATCGCGTAGGGGTGGCCGTCCATCCCCGTGCGCTCGTCCATCATCCCGCGCAGGATGCAATGGTCGACGGGCGACGCGTCGCCCTGTGGCGCATGGACCGCCTCGGTCAACGTGACGCCGGCCACGTCCAGCGCCATCGCGGCCTGGCAGGTTTCGGCCCCGGCGGCCATCATCGGGCCGGCGGCAACGCTCGCCAGCAGGGCCAGGGGCCCGGTATGCTTGATCATGGTGTCCTCCCTTCGGGCCATGGCCCGGTTTCGGGCCCCGCTCCTCTTCGCGGCCCAAACTGCGCCAGTACGACGCAGGCACCACATTGTTGGAGATCAAACGTTCCGTCAAGGGATTCGACGCCAGATTGCGGGCCACGGCGCCTGAGCGCCGGACGTGGCGCTGGCATTTTTCCGTTGATCTGATGTGCCTTTGTTTGATACCCATCAAAATTGAAGCCGGCGGAGGAAAACCGGCTATCTGGGAGGAAAACATGAAAAAAACATCCATCGCGCTTGGCGCGCTTCTTGCCGTTGTGGTGCCGCTTGCCGTGCAGGCACAGGAGGTCACCCTGCGGCTGTCGCACTGGGTCCCGCCGACGATCTCGCCGGCCTCCAAGGGCATCAACCCCTGGGCCGAATCGGTCATGGCGGCGTCGGACGGCCGGATCAAGATCCAGATCTTCCCGGCGCAGCAAATGGGCAAGGCGCCGGACCATTACGACATGGGCGCGCAGGGCATCGTCGACCTGACCTACGTGAACCCCGGCTACACCGCCGGCCGCTTCCCGATCTGGGCCCTGACCGAAGTGCCCTTCATGGCCGATGACAGCGTGGCCGCCGCTCAGGCGATCCACGAATGGTACACCGAATACGGCGCGCAGCAGGAAATGGGCGACGTCAAGTTCTGCTTTGTCCATCCGCATGCGCCCGGCGCCATGCACAGCCAGGAAAAGATCACCTCGCCCGCCGACGTGAAGGGCAAGAACATCCGCCCGGCCCATGCCACCATGGCGCGCTTCGTGTCGTTGCTGGGCGGCGGCCCCGTCCAGGTGCCGGCCCCCGAGGTGCGCGAGGCCCTGTCCAAGGGCACGGCCGAGGCGGTGACCTTCCCCTGGGGCGCTATGTACGACTTCAAGCTGACCGACGAAGTGCAGCAGCACCTCGACATGCCGTTCTACCTGTCGACCCAGGTCCTGCTGATGAACCAGGCGAGCTATGACGGCCTGTCGGACGAGAACAAGGCCGTGATCGATTCGCATTGCACGCCGGAATGGTCGGGCAAGGTCGCCGCCGGCTGGGCCGAGGATGACATGGCCGCGCGCGAGCAGCTGATGGCCGACCCCAGCCAGACCTTCAACACGCCGACCGAGGAAGAGGTCGCCGCCTGGCGCGAGGCCGCCACGCCGCTGATCGACGAATGGAAGAAGGCCGTCGCCGATAAGGGCGGGGATGCCGACGCGATCCTCGCGGCCTACATGGCCGCGCTCGAGAAGTACGACGCCGCCTACTGAGCAGCGTGATCCCGCGCGGGCCGCAGGGTCCGCGCGGCGTTTCCCGGAGAGTTCCATGTCCATCAACCGTTCGCCGAAGGGGCCGGTGCGCCGGGCCGTCTGGCTGATCGAACGGGTCGCCGGGATCACCCTGGGGCTCGTCACGCTTCTGATCGTGGCCTCGGCCATCGGGCGCTACGGCTTTGCCCGGCCGCTGCCCGATGCCTTCGACCTGTCGCGCCTGGTGCTGGGCGTGGCAATTGCCTGGGGCATGGCCTCGGTCGCCTGGCATGGGACGCATATCAAGGTCGACCTGCTGGCGCAGATGGTGGGCCCGGTGCCGCGCCGCATCATCAACACGCTGGCCTGGGCGATCCTGCTGGCCTTCACCCTCGCGCTGACCTGGAAGATCGGCCAGCGGGTCGAGGCGGCGATGGGCGGCGGCGATGCCACGATGGACCTGCGCCTGCCGCACTGGCCCTTCTTCGGCGCGATCTGGCTGGGGCTGCTGGCGGCGCTTTTTGCCACCGCGCTGCGACTGTGGAACATCGCCCGTCACGGCGAAGACCTGGGCGAATTCGACGGCATCGACGAAGACCTTCTCGAGGATCACAAGCCATGAGCAACGAACTCATCGCGGTGGGCGGCTTCGTCGTCCTCTTTGCGCTCATGGCCATCCGCGTGCCCATCGGCATCGCCATGGGGATCGTCGGCGTGGGCGGGTTCGCCGCCGTGGTCCACCCGGTCCCGGCGATGAACCTGCTGTCGACCTCGCCCATCGCCTCGATCACCGATTTCAACCTGACGCTCATCCCGTTCTTCATCCTGATGGGCGTGCTGGCGACCAATTCGGGCATGTCGGCCGAGCTGTTCCGCGCCGGCCGCGCCTGGCTGGGCGGGTTCAAGGGCGGGCTTGGCCTTGCCTCGGTCGGGGCCTGCGGCGGCTTTGCCGCGATCTGCGGCAGTTCGGTCGCCACCGCCGCGACCATGACCAAGATCGCCTACCCCGAGATGAAGGACGCCGGTTACCCGGATTCCGCCGCCACCGGCATCATCGCCGCCGGCGGCACGCTGGGCATCCTGATCCCGCCCTCGGTCGTGCTGGCCATCTACGGCTTCATCACCGAAACCGACATCGGCACGCTGTTCATCGCGGGCGTGGTGCCGGGCATCCTGGCCCTGCTGATGTACATGCTGACCGTCCGCGTCTGGTACGGCCGCCACCTGCCGGCCGCCGAGCCCTTTCAGCTGCGCGAGGCGCTGGCCGCCCTGCGCGGCATCTGGGCGGTGGGGCTGCTGTTCGTCTGCGTGATCCTGTCGATCTACTTCGGCATCGTCACCGCGACCGAGGCCGCCGCCGTCGGCGCGCTGCTGACCGCGATCATCGGCCTCGTGCGGCGCCAGCTGACCTGGGGCGGGCTGCTCGACAGCCTCGTCGAGGCGCTGCGCACATCGGTCGCGATCTACGTCGTGCTGATCGGCGCCACGCTCTTCGGCTATTTCCTGGCCGTAACGCAGGTGCCGCAGGACATCACCACCTTCCTGACCGAGCTCGGCGCGGGCAAGTACGGCACGCTGGCGCTGATCCTGCTGCTGTTCTTCGTCATGGGCTGTTTCCTTGACGCGATGGCGATGATCATCCTGATGGTGCCCATCGTCTTCCCGGTGATCGTCGAGCTGGGCTTCGACCCCGTATGGTTCGGCATCATCATCGTCATGACGGTGGAACTGGGCCTCATCACCCCACCGGTGGGCATGAACGTCTACGTGATCAACTCGATCGCGCACCGGGTCAGCCTTGTCACGATCTTCCGCGGCGTGCTGCCCTTTGTCACCATCGACATCCTGCGGCTGTTCCTGCTGATCGTCTTCCCGGCGCTGGTGCTCTTTCTGCCGGGTAGCATGGAATGACCGGGCCCGGCGGGATCATGCGCGACGTCGCCGACGCGGTCGAGCCGGAGGTGCTGAGCGCCTCGGTCTCCTACCGCATCCGGCTGCTCCAGATCGCGTCCTACAAGGCCTTCGAGCAGCAGGTGAAGGGCTTCGGCACCGCGCCGCGCTATTTCGGCATGCTCAAGCTGATCGAGGCGAACCCGGGCATTCCCCAGACCCGGCTGGCCGAGGCGATCTTTCTCGACCGTTCCAGCCTGGTGCCGATCCTCGACGCGCTGACCCGCGAGGGCTGGGTCGAGCGGCGCAGCACGCCGAAGGACAAGCGCGTCCGTCGGGTCTTTCTGACCGCCCACGGGGCCTTGCAACTGGCCGGGTTGGAGACGGAGGTCAACGCGCATGAGGCGATGGTGACGGCCGGGCTGTCGGCCGAGGAAAAGGCGCAATTGCTGGCCCTGCTGGCGCGGGTCGATGGCAACCTACGGGCCGCTCATGGGATGACACGATGATCCGAAGTCTTGCCGATATCGAGGCGCTGGAAGCGCGCGGCTACGACGCCGTCTACCCCGATCGCAGTCCCTGGGACATGCTGCGCCGCCAGGCCGCCGAGCGCCCGGACGCTGTGGCCATCCATTTCATCCATGACGCCGCCGACCCCGGGCGGGACCAGCGCGTCACCTATGCCGACCTCACCGCCCGCGTCATGGGCGCCGCCCGGCTCTTCCGCGCCCATGGCATTGTGCCCGGCCGGTCCGTCGCACTGCTGACCCCGCATTCGGTCTCGGGGCAGGTGGCCCTGTGGGGCGCGCAGGTGGCCGGGGCGGCCTGTCCGATCAACCCGATGCTCAAGCCCGATCACGTCGCCGCGTTGATCCGCGCCTCGGACGCCGCCGCCGTGGTGGTGACCGGCGTGAACCCTGAGATCGACATCTGGTCTTCGCTCGTGCCCGCCCTGCGCGCCGAAGGCATCGACCTGCCGATCTTTGCCTGCGACGGCGACGGGGACAGCCCCGGCGCCACCGGCATTTTCGAAGCCCTCATCGAAGCCCCCGGCGCCGACATCGCGCCCGAGGGCGACGCGTCGACCCTCGCGGCCTTCTACCACACCGGCGGCACCACCGGCGCGCCCAAGCTCGTCCGCCACCTGCGGGGAAACGAGGCGCATGTCGCCCGGTCCTGCGCGCTGATGCATGGCCTCGGCCCCGATACCGTGATGGTCAACGGATTCCCGCTGTTCCACGTCGCGGGCGCCTTCGTCTACGGGCTTTCGGTGCTCTCGGCCGGTGGCACGCTCGTCGTCCCCGGTCGGCTGGGGATGCGCAACGGGGCCTTCGTCAAGGGGATCTGGCGGCAGGTCGAGCGGCTGGGCGTCACCCATATCGGTGCCGTGCCCACGGTGCTGGCGGGCCTCAAGGGCCTTCCGGTCGATGCCGACATCTCGTCGCTGTGCTGGCTGCTCTCGGGCGGCTCACCCCTGCCCACGGAACTGGCCGAGGCGGTCGAGGCCCATGTCGGCCGCCCCGTGCGCAACATCCTCGGCATGACCGAAAGCGCCGGCACCATGGCGGTCGAGCCGGTCCATGGCCCGCGCAAGCCCAACTCCTGCGGGCTGCGGCTGCCCTTTACCGAACTCGCGATCCTTGGCGAAACCGATGGCGAGGCGGACCCCTCCAAACCCCTCCCGGCCGGAGAGACCGGAATCATCGCGCAGCGCGGGCCCAACGTGGCCGATGGCTATTCCGACCCGGCGCGCAATGCGGGCACCTTCCTGCCGGGCGGTTGGCTGGTCTCGGGCGACCTCGGGATGCTGGACGCCGAGGGCACGCTCTTCATCACCGGGCGCAAGAAGGACGTGATCATCCGCGGCGCCCACAACATCGACCCGCAGATGATCGAGGACGCCCTGCTGGCCCATCCCCGGATCGTCGACGCGGCGGCGGTCGGGATGCCCGACGCCTATGCCGGCGAGTTGCCGGTCGCCTTCGTCACCACGAGGGACGGCTGGGCGCCCGCGCCGGGCGAGCTGGAGGATTGGCTGCGCAGCCGGATCGAGGACCCGGTGGCCCTGCCCAAGCGCATCGGCGTGCTGGACAAGATGCCGCTGACGCCGATCGGCAAGATCTTCAAGCCCGCGCTGCGGGCCGAGGCGACCCACTGGGCCATCCACGCCGTGGCCGACGCGCTGGGCGTCGCGGTCGAGGTCTCGGTCGGTGAGACGCTCGAGACCTCCGTGAAGGTGCCTGGCGCCGATGCCCAGCGGCTGCGCGACGCGCTGGCGGGGATGCCGGTGACGCTGACGGTGATCCCGGCCTGACGCCGGCGCTCACAGGGCCTTGGCCGCCAGCTTGCGTCTTGCCCGCGTCTTGCCGACCAGGCTCCACCCCACCAGCGCAAGGCTGCACCCGATGAAGGCGACCGACAGCGGCCTGTCCCAGATCGCCCAGATGTCGCCGCGGAAGATCATCAGGGTGCGGCGCAGGTTGTCCTCCATCATCGGGCCCAGCACGAGGCCAAGGATCAGCGGCGCAGGTTCGAGCCGCAAGAACGACATGCCGTAGCCGATGATGCCGAAGGCCAGCACCAGCACCAGGTCCACCACCGCGTAGTTCACGCTGTAGACGCCAAGGCAGATGAAGACGAGGATCGCGGGGAAGAGCATGTGGTAGGGGATGCGCAGGAGGCGCACCCACAGCCCGATCAGCGGGATGTTGAGGATCACCAGCAGCACGTTGCCGATCAGGAAGCTGGCGACGAGGCCCCAGAAGAGGTCGGGTTGTTCCGAGATCAGGCGCGGCCCTGGCGCGACGCCGTGGATCAGCATGACGCCCAGCATCATCGCCATGATCGCGTCGCCGGGCACGCCCAGCGTCAGCGTGGGGATGAAGGCGGTCTGGGTGGCCGCGTTGTTGGCCGATTCCGGCCCGGTGATCCCTTCGATCGCGCCACGGCCAAAGATCGACGGGTCGCGGTGCGACTTCTTCTCGACCACGTAGCTGGCGAAGGCGGCGATCAGGCTGCCCGTGCCGGGCAGGGCGCCGAAGAAGGCGCCGATGCCGCTGCCACGCAGCATCGGCAGGGTCGAGCGGCGCAGGTCCTCGCGCGTGGGCAGCATGGCGCGCATGGTGATATTGCCGGGCGTCACGGCGGTGTTGTCCTTGCGGCCCGCGTTGGCGATGACCTCGGGCAGGCCGAAAAGGCCCAGCGAGATCGCGACCAGCGGCAGGCCGGCGTAAAGCTCGGGCTGGCCGAAGGTGAAGCGCTGCACGCCGGTGCTGATGTCGGTCCCCACGATCCCCAGGAACAGCCCGATGAAGATCGACGCGGTCGAGCGCAGGTGCGAGCCGCGCGACAACATGCCCGCCGCGAGCAGCCCCAGAAGCATCAGCGTGAAATACTCGGGCGAGCCGAAGTTCAGCGCCACCTTGGCCAGCAACGGCGCGCAGAAGGCGAGGATCAAGAGGCCGATGATGCTGCCCACGAAGGACGCGACGGCGGTCATCATCAGCGCGACACCCGCGCGGCCCTGCTGCGCCATCGGGTAGCCGTCCAGGCAGGTGATCGCCGTGTTCGCCGTGCCCGGCAGGTTCAGCAGGATCGACGCGGTAGAGCCGCCATAGGCCGCGCCATAGTAGATCCCCGACAGCATGATCAGCGCATGCACCGTGTCGAGGTGAAAGGTGATCGGCATCAGGATCGCCAGCGTCGCCATGACCCCGAGCCCGGGCAGCACGCCCACCACGGTGCCCAGGAAGACGCCCAGCAGGCAATAGATCAGGCCCCAGGGCGACAGCGCGACCGAAAAGCCAAGGGCGAGGTTCTCGAGCATCAGTAGGCTCCGAAGGCGCGGGCCTGGAAGCCCAGCAGGTGGATGAAGAGGCCAAGCGCGATCGCGGTCATCACCACGGCGACGATCACCGTGTCGCGCAGCCGGGCCGAGGGGTCGGCCCGGGCCGACAGGAAGACCGCCGCCCAGACCGCCGGGACCATGCCCGCGGGCTTGATCAGCACGGTAAAGGCAACGAGCCCCGCCACCACCAGCGCGAAACCGCGCAGGTTGACCGGGGCGGGGGCATCGTCGTCCGGCGCGCTGCGTTCGAAAACGGCGATGGCGAGGCCGAGGCCGATCAGCACGAGCCCGGTGAGGGCCGGGAAGACCCCCGGCCCGATCCGCCGCATCGACCCGAAGTCCCAGCCCAGCGAGGTGACCAGCGCGAAAAGCCCCAGCGCCCCCACGGCCGCGCCGCAGATCAGGTCGATCTTGTCCCTGCGCCCTGTCATGTCAGCCCCCTTTCAGGCGTCGTCCAATATAGCGTCCGGGGTGAATTCCGGCCCGTCATAGGTGATCTTGATGCTGCGGCGCCCGGCCACGATCTCTTCGCGGGCGGCCTCGACCAGGTCGCGGACGGCGCCCGGCACCGCGGGGCACAGGCTGAGCCCGACGGCCGAGGGATCCTCGAGCCCCGGGTGCAGGTTGCGCCCCGGTGCCAGCGTGCCAGCCAGCAGGTCGTCGGTCCATGCCCGGATCGACCAGCCGTGGCGCGACAGGGCGGATCCCAGGAAAACGTCCGGTTCTTCGGCACACCAGTCGCGGATATTGCCGATCTGCTTGATCCCGGCGGCGCGGCAGGCCTCGACCGCGCCGGACCGGCCGTAGTTCAGCATGGTAAAGACGATGTCGGCCCCGGCCTTGGCCTCGGCCGCGATCCAGCGCGCGGCCAGCTCCGGGTCGTCCTGGTTGCCGCAGAAGCCGGTGACAACCTGCGCCTCGGGGTTCGCCGTGCGCACCCCGTCGACATAGGCCGCGCGGCCCTTCTTGCCGGGCGAGATGAAGACGCCCGACAGGTGCCCCACGACGCCGGTCTGCGTCATCGCCCCGGCAAGGATGCCGGCGAGGTAGGCGGCCTCGTAATGCCGGATCGCATAGTTCCAGACGTTCGGCCCCTCGGCCCGGCCGCCGGGCGACAGGAAGGCGCAGTCCGGGTGGCGCGACGCCACCGCGTCCAGCGCCCCGTCAGCCCGGCTGCCATGCACGATGACGCCTGTCGCGCCGCGCTGCACGGCGGCCTCGACCTCGGCCGCCAGCGCCTCGGGGCTGCCCTTGGTGAACTCGACGATGTCGAGATCGAAGCCGCGCGCATCCCGCGCGGCCAGGATGCCCTCGTATCCTTCCTGGACAAAGCCGCGGTCGTTGTGCCGACCGTTCATGACAAAGGCGATGCGGGCCATCAGTTGAACACCGGCGCGCCGGAGACGACCTTGCCCCACTTGGCGACCTCGTCCGCGACAAAGCTTTCCGCTTCGGCCGGGGCGCTGTCGATGTGGAACATGCCCCACTTGGTGAACTGGGCCTTGATCTCGGCGTCCTGCATCGCCTTGTGCGTCGCCTCGTAGAAGCGTTCGATGATCTCGTCCGGGGTGCCGGCGGGGGCCGACAGACCGACCCAGTTGAAGGCGACCACGTCCGGCAGGCCCAACTCGGCAAAGGTCGGGATGTCGGGCGCGGCGGGGGAACGTTCGGGCGTGGTGATCGCCAGCGCCTTGATCGCGCCCGCGTTGATCTGGCCGACGTTCTGGGTCAGCGCGTCGAACTGGTAGTCGATCACGCCCGCCAGCAGGTCGTTCATCGCCTCGGCCGAGCCCTTGTAGGCCACGTGCTCCATCTGCAGCCCGGCCGACATGTTCAGCAGCTCGCCGCTGACGTGGTTCATCGTGCCATGGCCGCCCGAGCCGAAAAGGACGGGCTCGTTCTTGGCCTGGGTCAGGAAGGCCTCGAGCGAGTCGACCGGCGCGTCCTTCGACGCCAGCAGCACGGCAGGGATGTAGCCAAGGATGGTCACGTCGTCGAAATCGGCGACCGGGTCGTAGCCGAGGTCCGGGTAGGTGAAGGGCGCGATGCCGTTGGCCGAGACGTTCGACAGGAAGAAGGTGTAGCCGTCCGCATCCGCCTCGGCCACCTTGGCCGCCGCGATGGTCGAGGCGGCGCCGGGCATGTTCTCCACGATGACCTCGGTGCCGAGGTCTTCGCTCACCAGCGGCGCCAGCAGGCGGGCGACCAGGTCGCTCGACCCGCCGGGGGTGAAGCCGACGACGATGCGGATGGTCTCGCTGGGCCAGTCTTCGGCAAGGGCGGGGGTGGCCGCGAGGGCGGCGACGAGGGCGATGAGGCTGCTGCGCATGGGGTCTCTCCTGGGTGGTGGCCGCCGGTTGGGGCGGACGGGATGCACCAAGCATGCCACGAAGAGGAAACGTTAAAAGCGCAAAGATTCGACAGTAGTGTTCGAAAAAAGGCTACACTTCCGCGCCCAGCTCGGCAAAGGCGCGGCGGAAGGCCTCGGCCAGCTTGGCCTGAAGGGGTTCCAATGTGCCCTTGGCGCGGCTGACCAGCTTGAGCGTCTGGCCCGGCACATGCGGATCGGCCAAGGGGACATGGGCCAGCGTGCCGTCGGCCACGTCGCCGATCAGGTCGACGGCGGCAAGGATCGTGATCCCGGCGCCTGCGCGCACCAGCGCCTTGCGCAACTCGACCGAGTTCGATTCGACCACGATCTGCGGATCGATCCGCGTTTCGGCAAAGGCCACGTCCAGCAACACGCGGATGCCGCTGCCGCGCGGCGGCAGGACCATCCGTTCGCCCACGCAATCGCTCAGCCGCAGGGCGGGGCGGGTGGCCATGGGGTGGCCCGGCGCGACGACGACGCCCAGCGGCTGGTGCATGCTGGCCAGCGTGATGAGGTCCGGATCGCGCGGCAGGTCGAAGCTGAGGCCGAGGTCGGCGTCGCCCTGGCCGACCATGCGCACGATCTCTTCCGACGGCTGGGTGTCGATCTTGAGGTCCAGCAGCGGGTGGGCATCGCAGAACTGCGACACGATCCGCGCGACGAAGGACGACATCAGCCCCGAGGCGGCGACCAGCCGCACCGTGCCCGCTTGCAGGCCGCGCAGGTCGCGCAGCCGGGCGTCCATCAGCGCCAGCTCTCCGTCCATGCGGCGGATGTGGCTGACCACGACCTCGCCCGCGCTGGTCAGCTTCATGCCCCGCGGCAGGCGGTCGAACAGCGGCATGCCCAGCGTGCGTTCGCATTCGAGGATCTGGCGGTTCACGGCCGAGGGCGCGATGTTCAGCGCCTCGGACGCCTTGCGGATCGACCCGTGGCGCGACACGGCGTCGATATAGGTCATGAGCTTCGATTTCAGCATGGTGGGGTCCTGGGTCCCGGGCGGCCAGGCTCAGGATGCACCATCCGCGCTGCTTGCGCCATGGCAGGGCGAACTGCGGCGCGGCTGCGGATCTGGCGCCCGGTTCGTCGCCAGGGACTCCTGTCCCGGGACGGGAATGGTCCAGCAAAGGTGAAAAGGCCCGAGCGCCGCCCATCCGGCCTTCGGGGCCGGGGCCGTGTCAGCCTGCGCCGTCGACAAGCTGCCGGGTGCGGGCGAGGGCCTGCGCCACCAGCGCCTCGACGCCGATCTCGGCGGCCAGCGCGACGTTCGGCACCTCGACCGAGACCGGGATATCCGCCGGAAGCCGCGCCACGATGGCGGCCAGGTCGATGCCGCCCGTTCCGGGGATCAGCCGCGCCGTACGGCCCAGCGTCATCATCGCCACGCCGTCCGGGTCGTAGGGCACCGGCCCGTCGCAGATCTGCACGTAGTTCATCATCCCGCGCGGCAGGGCCGAGACCTCGTCCAGCCTGCTGCCGCAGCGGTCGAAATGCAGGCAGTCGAACAGGATGGCCGCCGCCGGATGGGCCGCCGCCTCGACCAGTTCGCGCGCATCGGCGATGGTCCTGATCCCCGTCCAGGGCATGAATTCGAGATCGGCGGTCAGCCCGTAGTCCCAGGTCAGCTCGCACAGCCGGCCGTAGCTGTCGGTGATCCGCGCGCGGTCGGTGTCGTCGCCGGCGACGAGGATATGCGCCGCACCCAGCGTGGCGATCCGGTCAAGGAAGGGCCGGAAGCTCTCGAGCTCCGTGTCCGGGCCCAACCGGATCATCTCGGCATCCGACATCTGCAGGCCGGTATCGGCCAGCGCGGCCTTGACGCGCGCAAACAGCCCATCGTCCGTCAGGATCGGCGGAGGCGCATCGCCTGGCCCGGCGGGCAGCAAGCGAAAGCTCATCTTGTCAAAGCCCAGTCTGGCGGCCAGCTCGGTCGCGGCGACCGGGTCCAGCCCGTTGGCCGTCAGGTAGGCCATGGAATAGGAACGGGTCATCGGCGTCACCTCAGCGGCGAGAAGGCCATCGGCAGCGCGATGGTCGACGTCATCTCGGGGGTCAGCCAGTCCGGCCCGCCCTTGGGCGGCCACTTGCCGTCGGCCACCGATTGCGCGCGCGCTGCGCTGCGCGCCTCGAGCGAGGCATAGGGCCAGACCTGCGTCAGGCGCGGCGCGCCGTCGATGCCGTACATGGCGATGGCGCAGCGCGAATAGGCGTCGCGTTCGGGCAGGGCGGCCTGCCATTTCTCCATCGTGGGCATCAGCCCGTTCAGCCGCATGCGGTAGGTGCGCAGCTCGTAGACCGGACCCAGCGCGCCGGTCTCGACCGGCCCCATGAAGTCGAGCGGACGGAAGCTTTCCACCTCGTAGCCGGAAAGCCACTCAAGGCAGCCAAAGGGGTTTTCGGCCCGCGCCAGCCGCTCGCGCTCGGCCAGCAGCGCCTCGGCATCGTCGAAGGCGCGCAGCAGATAGACCTCGTTCAGCGCGCCGATGTCCGAGAACCAGGCGCCCAGCAGGGTGCCGGCGCCCTTGTCCAGCCAGGCCTCGATACCCGCGGCTGCCTTGCCGGCGCCGAAGATCTCGGTCCGTAATGTCGCGATCTCGTAGAACATGTGTCGTCTCCCTTGTGTGTCAGTCCGCGCCGCGCGCCAGGTCGCGGCCGGCGATGTAGCCGAAGGTCATGGCCGGCCCGAGCGTGATCCCGCCCGAGGGGTAGTGCCCGCCGAAGATCGAGGCGGCGTCGTTGCCGGTGGCGTAGAGCCCGTCGATCACGCGGCCGTCCTCGTCCAGCACACGGGCGCGCGTGTCGGTTCTGAGCCCGGCAAAGGTGCCAAGGCTGCCGGGCACGACCCTGACCGCGTAGAACGGCCCGCGCGTCAGCGGGCGCAGCGACGGGTTCGGCGCGTTGAACGCATCCCCCTGCACGCGGTTGTAGGGTGAGGCGCCGCGCCGGAAGTCCGGGTCGCTGCCCGTCTCGGCGCCTGCGTTGAAGCGGGCCACGGTGCCGACCAGCCCCGGAAGGCCCAGTCGCGCGGCCAGCGCCTCCAGCGTCCGGGCGCGGGCCAGGTAGCCGGAGGCAAGGTGCGGCCGGTCGGGGAAGGGCCAGGGCTTGACCGCACCGATCCCGTAGCGGCGACGGGCCTGCGCATCGGCGATGATCCAGGCGTGATCGGCCCCGGTGCGAAAGAGCGCGGTCATGAAATCGTGGTAGCTGTCCGCCTCGTTGACAAAGCGCTGCCCGTCCGGGCCGACCGCGATGATCCCCGGCTTGGCGCGTTCGACCAGGTGCGGAAAGCGGGCCGGACCGTCCTTGCCCGGCACCAACGACACCGGCGCCCAGGCGCCCGCGTTGACGGTGTCGCGGGTGATCCCGGCGCCAGCCGCCTCGCCAAGGCGCAGCCCGTCGCCGCTGTTGGTCTCGGGCGCGGCCGAGTGGTGCCCGGCCCCGGTGGGGGCATGGTCGAACATCTCGGCGATGCGGGCGCGGTCATGGGGAAAGCCGCCGGTGGCCAGCACGACGCCGCGCCGCGCGGTTATGGGCGCGCCGCCCACTACCGCGCCGGTGATCCGCGCGCCGTCGCGCATCAGCTCGGTGGCCGGCGCCCCGGTCCGCACATCGACGCCAAGGTCAAGCGCGCTGCGCAGCAGCCGCGCCGCCAGCGCATTGCCATTCACGAGGTAGCGCGACCGGCCGGCGACCGCCAGGTCGACCGCATGCCGCGCCAGCCGCAGCGCCACGTGGGCCGCGTTGCACGGGCTGCGGAACCAGTTGAAGAAGGCACCCATGTCCGCCCCGCTGGCCAGGGCCATCCCCGCGATGGTCGTCGGTGCCAGCGGCGGGCGCAGCCGCGCGGCCCAGGGGCCGAGGGCCCGCGCGTCATAGGGCGCGACCGACACCGACCGCCCGCCCTGCAGGCTGCCGGGCAGGTCGTGGAAATCGGGCATGCGGTTGCCGTCGATCCAGTCCACCTGCGAATGATCGCGGAAGAACGTCACCATCTCGGGCCCGGTCTCGAGAAAGGCGCGGATGCGGGGGTCTTCCACGCGGTTGCCGATCTCGTGGCGCAGATACTCCAGCGGGCCCTCGATCCCTTCGACGATCCCAGCCGCCACCGCCAGCGGGTTGCGCGGGATCCAGAGCCAGCCGCCCGACCAGGCGGTCGTCCCGCCGATCAGCGGCGTCTTTTCGGCGACGATCACGTCCAGCCCGGCGTGGGCAGCGGTGATGGCGGCCGAGAGGCCCCCCGCACCGGATCCGATCACCAGAACGTCGCAAGTCCGGCTCATGCGTCCTCGGGGTCGTCGATCAGCTGGGCAAAGTACTGCGACGCGGGCGCGGCGCTGCCGATGTCCTGCGCGGCCTCGATGAGGGCGGGGGCCAGCGCCGCCATCCGCGCG
The DNA here is from genome assembly GCF_019966535.1 of Mesobacterium pallidum. Classification (GTDB taxonomy): domain Bacteria; phylum Pseudomonadota; class Alphaproteobacteria; order Rhodobacterales; family Rhodobacteraceae; genus Mesobacterium; species Mesobacterium pallidum. Next base: position 222,714 of record NZ_JAIMID010000001.1, read on the forward strand.
GGCGTCAGGCGCACGGCGGGGCCGGCGATCGACAGGCAGCCCAGCACCTGCCCGTTGGCCACGCCGCCCGCGCGCACGGTGACGGCCATGGCGCCCATGCCCTCGATGTAGGAATTGACGGCGATGGAATAGCCGCGCGTGCGGGTCTCGGCGATGACCTCCATCAACGCGGCGATCGAGGCGGGGGCATCCGGGGTCGGCCCGTTGCCGCTGGGCGCAAGCCCGGTCTCGCCCACCAGCGCGAGGATCTCGTCGTCGCGCATCGTGGCCAGCAGCGCCTGCCCCCCGGCGGTCGAGGCGGGATGCACCCGCACGCCCTGTTCGCGGCCCGGATCGTAGCGCAGCCCCGAGGTCGCGCCCTGCGCCACGGCGACCCAGGTCAGCCCCTTGCCGTCCAGCACCGACAGGCGGATCAGCTCGCCCGAGATCTGCGCCAGCCGGTCGAGAATCGGCTGCGCGATGTCCGTCACGCCCGAACGCCCGAGAAAACTGAGCCCCAGCGCCGCCAGCCGGATGGTCAGCGCGTAATCGCCCTGGTCGCGTTCCTGCCGCACGTAGCCCAGCCGGGCCAGTTCCCGAAGCGTCCGATGCGCGCCCGACACCGGCATGTCGAGCCGCTTGGCAATGGCCGAGACCTGCAGGCCGGCCGGATGCTCGACCAGAAGCTCGAGCACGGCGAGGGATTTTTCGAGAACGCTGGACATCAGGTGACCCTTTCTGGCTGGACCGGCGCACCGCTCGCGCCCGAGCGCTTGATTGCGTCGATCACGGCCATGTTGGCAACCCCGTCGGCCAGGGTGATGGCGGGGTCTGCCTCGCCGCGCACGACCGCGCCGAAATGGGCCAGCTGGGCCACGTAGGGGTCGTTGGGCGTATAGGCAAGCGTCTGCGCGGTCATCGGCTGGGTCCAGTCCGGCGTGCCGGGGTGCCGCCAGAGTGCGAGGCCGGGCAGCGACAGGGCGGCCTTGGTGCCGCTGTAGAAATGCGCCTCGGCCGGGTGGGCGGGAAAGCGGGCGAGGTTTTCGCCCGCGGTCACGTCCCAGGCCCAGGGGCCGGCGCCCCGGTCGGTCAGGGTCAGCGTCGCCAGTCCGCCGCCCGCAAAGGACAGGATCGCGCCCGCCGCATCCTCGACCGGCGCGCCGCGCCCCGCGTTGCTGACCAGCGCCCGCACCTCGGCGACCTCGCCCCAGAAATGGCGCAGCAGGTCGACTTCGTGGATCAGGTTGATCGACAGCGGCCCGCCCGAGCGCGGGTCGCGCCGCCAGGCCACGTCGAAATAGGCATCGGGCTTGGTGAGGGTCGAGATCACGGTCGCGGTGACCAGTTCGCCCAGTTCGCCCCCCGCGATGGCCTGCCGGGCCCGCGCAATGATGGCGTTGTGGCGCCGGTGATGGCCGACCAGCACCGGCACGCCCGCCGCCTGCGCGGCCGCGATCATCGCCCGCCCGTCGCCCAGGTCATTGGCCACCGGTTTTTCCAGCAGGACAGGCAGGCCAAGCGACATGGCCTCTTCGAGCAGCGGGCGGTGCAGGTCGTTCGGGGCGGCAATGACCACCGCGTCGATGCCCCGGAGATCCGACAGCGCGGCGCGAATCGGCACGCCGAATGCCGCGTCGCCCGGCAGCCCGGGGTCGACGACGGCGCCCAGCGTCATCCCCTCGGTCCGCGCCAGCGTCTCGATATGGGTCCGCCCGATGATGCCCGCACCGACCACCGCGATCGTCAAGTCTGCCATGTCCGCTCCTCCTTGCTCAGGTGGCAGGTTAAGCGGGAGCGGCAAAAAATGAAAGATATTTTAAAACTTGAAACACTTTCCAAACTTTGCGACGCTGCGTGAACTTGCCCGGATCGGGAGGATTCGGGCGCTGGATGCGAGGGGAGGGGCCGGACATGGCAATGCGCGAAAGCTACGACGTGGTGGTCGTCGGGGCCGGGGCCGGAGGGCTGGCGGCGGCGGTCTTTGCCGCGCTCGAGGGCGCACGCGTTCTGCTGATCGAAAGCACCGAATACGTGGGCGGGACCACGGCTTATTCCGCTGGCACCACCTGGGCCCCGAACACCATGCTGGCCGCGTCGGTCGGGGCCGAGGACAGCCGCGAGACCGTGCTGACCTACCTCGACCGGGCCGTCGGCAACCGCAGCCCCCGCGCGCTGCGCGAAGCCTTTGTCGAGGCCGCGCCGCGGGCGATCGAGATGCTGCATACGCGCACGGTCGCCAGGTTCCGCGCCCGGCCACACCACCCCGATTACCTCTCCGAGCTCGAGGGCTCGACCGCGAAGGGCCGCGCGCTCGAGCCCGAGCCGTTCCGTGCCGATGCGCTGGGCCGCGACCTGAAGCTCATCCGCCCGGCGATTCCGGAATTCACCATTCTTGGCGCGCTGCAGGTCGACCGTGACGACATCAATCACCTGCTGTCGATGGGCAAGTCGCTGAAATCTCTGGCCTATGCGGTCCGGCTGATCGGCACCTACGGGCTGGATCGGCTGCGCTACGGCCGTTCGGCCCGGCTGGTCATGGGCAATGCGCTGGTCGGGCGCCTGTTGCTGGCCGCGAAACAGGCAGGCGTGGAGGTCCGCATAAACACCCGCGTCACCGGGTTGATGCCGCAGGGGACAGGCCACCTGCTGACCACCGACGCCGGCGACGAGATCGGCGCGACCGGCGGCGTGATCCTTGCCACCGGGGGCTTTTCGCGCCACCCCGCGCGGCGGGCCGAGATGCTGCCCACGCCATTGGCGCAGCATTCGCCCGGCGCGCCGGGGCACACGGGCGCGATGCATGACCTCGCGCTGGCGCTGGGCGCGCGCTACGGGACCGGCGCTGCGTCGAACGTCTACTGGGCGCCGGTCTCGACCCGGCAGCGCAGCGACGGCAGCTGGGCGGTCTTTCCGCATTTCGTCTTTGACCGGTCCAAGCCGGGCACGGTCGCGGTCAATGCCAAGGGCGAACGTTTCACCAACGAGGCGCGGTCGTATCACGAGTTCGCGCTTGCGCAATACGCGACGGGCACCCTGCCGGCCTACCTTGTCACCGACGCTGAGGGGCTGCGCAAATACGGTCTGGGCCTGGTCCGTCCCGGCGCACGCGGCGCCAAGGCGCTGATCGCGGACGGCTACCTGGCCGAGGCCCCAACGCTCGCGGCCCTCGCCGCGCAGCTGGGCATCGATGCCGCCGGGCTTGCCGCGACCATCGCACGGTTCAACACCTTTGCCGAGACCGGCATTGATCCCGATTTCCACCGCGGAGAGACCGTCTACGAGCGCGCCAATGGCGATGCCGATCACGACGGGCCGAACCCGACGCTGGGCCGGATCGGCACCGCGCCCTTCTACGCGGTCAGGCTGATGCCGGGCGACATCGGTGCCGCCACGGGGCTGGCAACGGACGAACACGCCCGGCTGATCGACAAGGACAACCAGCCGATTCCCGGCCTTTACGCCTGCGGTAACGACATGCAGTCGATCATGGGCGGGGTCTATCCCGGCCCCGGCATCACCATCGGCCCGGCCATCACCTTCGGCTACATCGCCGCGCGCGACGCGGTGGCGCGGTCCCGGGCGAGGGCGGCGGCATGAGCCGGTATCTGGTCACCGGCGGCACCGGCTTCATCGGCCGTTGGGTCACCGCGCAGTTGCTGGTCGCGGGGCACGAGGTGCGCATCTTCGACGCCAGCCCGCGGCCCGCGATGCTGGACGACGTGGCACCGGGGCTGGGCGCGCTGCCCGAGTGCGTCACCGGCGATATCGCTGACGGCTCGGTCCGGCAAGCGGCCGAAGGCTGCGACGGCATCGTCCACCTGGCCGGCGTCATGACCGTGGACGCCGCCGCCGACCCGGTGCGCGCGGCGCAGATCAACCTGATCGGGTCGCTTCACGTCTTTGGCGCCGCCCAGGCGCTGGGGCTGCGGCGGCTGGCCTATGTCTCGACCGCCGGGGTGTTCGGCCCGGAGGATGGCACCCATCCGCGTCCCATGACCCATTACGGCGCGCAGAAACTGGCGGTCGAAGGGGCGGCGCGGGCCTATTGCGCCGACCACGGGCTGCCCTCGGTCGGGCTGCGGCCCTACATCGTCTACGGGCCCGGACAAAGCTCGGGCATCGCGGCGGGGCCCTCGGTCGCGCTCGCTGCCGCAGTCAGCGGGATGGAGGCGACGATCCGCTTTTCCGGTCGCGTCGGGTTCATCTACGTGGAGGACGTGGCGGCCGCCCTTGTCACCGCGGTCACCCACGACATGTCCGGCGCCTCTGTCTGCACCCTGGCGGGCGAGACGGCGGAGATGGACCATTTCGTCAGCCGCATCCGTGCCGCCGTGCCGGGCGCGCACGTCGAGATCGACGGGGCGCCGCTGCGCATCCCGGGCGATCTGGCCGAAACGCCCCTGCCGGGGCCGCTGGCCGGGCTGCCCGTCACCGGCATCGACGACGGCATCGCCCGCACCCTCGCACACTACCGGTTGCGCGCCGCGGCGGGAGAGCCGACATGATCGCACCCCATCCGACGAATTGTCCAATCATTGCCCCCGTTGGTCCATTTCCGCGGCGCCCGGCATTGTGCACCAATTCCTGCCACAGGGGACGTCCTGCGACGGGCCGAAGCCAGCGCAGGACCAGGGGAAGAGGGGAGTTGCACCAATGGGCGCCAGGCTGGCGAAAGTACAATCCCGCGAGGCGGAGGATGCCGGCATGACCCTGGCCCTGAATGGCGAGACGCAGGTCGTCTTCATCATCGGCGATCCCATCGCCCAGGTGAAATCGCCCGCGCTTCTGACCGCCCGTTTCATCGCCCGCGGGGTCAACGCGGTCTGCGTGCCTGGCCATGTGAGCGCGGACAAGGTGGACGGCTTCTTTGCCCGGCTGGACGTGTTGCAGAACGCGCCCGGCGTGGTCATCACCGTGCCGCACAAGCAGGCCGCGATGACCTTCTGCGACCACCTGACGGCCCGCGCGCGCCATGCGCACTCGGTCAACGTGATGCGGCGGACGGACACCGGCTGGGTCGGCGACAACACCGACGGGCAGGGCTACGTGCAGGGCATAAAGGCCGCCGGCGGCACGGTCGCGGACGCGCGGGTGCTTCTGGTCGGGGCCGGCGGCGCGGGCGCCGCCATCGCTTACGAATTCCTTGCGGAAGGCGCGGCGCAGCTTGCCATTCACGAGATCGACACCGCGCGCCGTGACGCGCTGATCGCGCGGCTCGAACCCGCCTTTCCGGGCCGGCTGTCCATCGGCAGCGACGATCCCACCGGGTTCGACATCGTCGCCAACGCCACCCCGCTGGGGATGCGCGCGGGCGATCCGCTGCCGGTGCAGGTCAACAAACTGACGGCGGCGCAATTCGCGGCCTGCCCGATCACCAAGCCGACCCGTTCGCCCTTCATCGAGGCGGCGGCGGCCATCGGATGCCAGACCATGCCGGGATTAGGCATGTTCCAGGCCCAGGAGGAGCTCCTGGTAGAGGCTCTTCTGACACTTGAAGCGAACTGAAACACTGAGGGAGGAAAATCATGATCCGTAAACTAGCAATGACGGCCGCAACCGGCCTTGCCCTGACCGCAACCGGCGCATTCGCCGACGTGGTCATCGCCGACGTGGCGGAACTGTCGGGCGCGGGCGCCGCGGCCGGCGCCGTCTGGCACGATGGTGTCAAGATGGCGGTCGAAGAGATCAACGCCGCCGGCGGCATCCTGGGCGAACAGATCGACCTGCGTGAATACGACAGCCAGACCGATCCGCAGAACAGCCGCGCCATGGTGCAAAAGGCGATCGACGACGACGCCTATGTCCTGCTGGGCACGGTCTATTCGTCCTCGACCGTCGTGAACATGCTGGTCGCCCAGCAGAACGGCGTGCCGCAGCTTACCGGCTCGGAAAGCCCGACGATCACCGCCAAGGGCAACCCCTACATCTTCCGCACCGCCTTTGGCGCGCAGAAGGGCCTGCCCAAGCTGGGGACCTACCTCAAGGACGATCTAGGCGCGCAGAAGATCGCCGTGATCTGGGCCAATACCGAGTTCGGCAAGGGTGGTCATGACGCCTTCATGGCCGTGGCCGAGGATCTGGGCCTCGAGATCGTGGCCGATGTGCCGACCGAACAGGCGCAGGTCGACTTTGCCGCCGACGTCGCCAAGCTGGCCTCGGCCGGGGCCGACGCCGTGTTCTCGTACATGACCGAAGAGGAAAGCGCCCGCTTCCTGATCGAGGCGGAAAAGCAGGGCCTGGGCCTGCCCATCGTGGGCGACACGGTGATCGCCTCGCAGAAGGTGATTGACCTGGCCGGGGAGGCCGCCAACGGCGTGGCCAGCCACGTCGGCCTGACCGCCGAGGCGCCGGTGCCCGCGATCCAGGAGATGGCCGCGAAGTTCCAGGAAAAGTTCGGCTACGGCGCGGATCACAACGCGATCAAGGGCTACATCGGCGCCTACACGGTCAAGTACGTGACCGAGCAGATCGGCGAGTTTGACCGCGAGAAGTTCGCCGAGACCATGCATGGCCTCTGCCTTGACGCCGCCTCGCACCCGGGCGTTCTGATGGATGTCTGCTGGGACGAGACCGGCGAGATGAGCCGCGCCAGCTTCCTGGTCGAGGTCGTGGACGGCGCGCAGACCATCACCAAGACGCTGCCGGCCAACTAAGGCCGCGGCCGGGCCGCGCGTCAGTCGCGCGGCCCCTCACTCGCACCGAAACACCGCTGAACCGGGAGGCGCGGGCGCATCATGTCCGAATTCATCCAACTACTCCTGTCGGGCCTGTCGTCCGGGTCGATCTATGCCCTGGCCGCAGTCGGCTTTACCCTGCTTTGGCAGGCCTCGCAGACGATCAACTTCGCCCAGGGCGAGTTCGTCATGATCCCGGCCTTCTTCGTGCTGGCCCTGTCGGTCAAGCTGGGTTTCCCGGTCTGGCTGGCCATGCCGCTGGCGATTATCCTGTCGGTCCTGATCCTTGGCGCGCTGTTCAAGCGGCTGATCGTCGAGCCGATGCACAAGCACGGCACCATCCCGCTGGTCATCGCCACCATCGCCCTCGGCATCCTGCTGAAGGAAATGGTCAAGGAGTTCTACTCCCCCCTCGGCCAGCCCTTCCCGAGCCTTTTTCCGCAGGATGTCTTCAGCATCGGCGGGGCCGCGATCTCGATCCCCGATATTGCCAATTTCACCATCGCCATGGGCACCATCGTGGCGCTGCAACTCTTCCTGTCGCGCACCCGCACGGGCCGTTCGATGCAGGCCACGGCGCAGAACCCGGACGTGGCCGAGATCCTGGGCGTCGATATCAAGCGGATGGTGATGTACACCTTCCTGATCAACGGCGCGCTGGCGGCCATCGCCTCGATCCTCATCACGCCGGTCTATCTTGCCAAGTTCTCGAACGGAGAGGTCCTGGGCCTTGTCGCCTTCATCGCGGCCATCGTCGGCGGGTTCAACCAGATCCGCGGTGCACTTGTGGGTGGGCTGCTGCTGGGCGTCGTCGACAACTTTTCAGCCGCCTACTTCAGTTCCGAATATCGGCAGGCGCTGCCCATGATCCTGCTGATCGTCATCATCCTGGTCCGGCCGCAAGGGCTGCTGGGCACGTCGGAGGGCCGCACCGTATGACCCGCAAACATGTCCATATCGCCTTTGCCGTGATCGCGCTGGCGCTGCTGATCTTCGTGCCGCTGGGGCAGAAGAACTACATCCTCTACGTGCTGACCTCGTGGCTGATGTTCTCGATCGCCGCGATGGGGCTGAACCTGACGCTGGGCTATGCCGGGCAGATTAGCCTTGCGCAGGCCAGCTTCATGGGGATCGGCGCCTATGTCACGGCGCTGATCACGCTGGCCGGTTACCACTGGGTCTTTGGCTGGCTGGCGGCCATGGGGCTGACCTTTGTCATCGGCCTGTTGCTGGGGTACCCGGCGCTGCGGGTGCAGCACCATTTCCTGGCCTTCGTCACGCTCGCCTTCAACACCATCGTCTTCCTCGTGCTGAGGAACGAAGACTGGCTGACCGGGGGCAACCACGGCCTTGTGGGCATGCCGCGGCCCGATTTCTTCGGCATCTCCACGGGCCGCAACCTGCAATTCTACTACTTCGTGCTGGTGCTTTTCGTGATCTCGGCCGGGGTGTTCTTCTGGATCGTCAACTCGCCCTGGGGCCGCGCCTTCAAGGCGCTGCGCGAGAACCCGGTGCGGGCGGAAAGCCTGGGCGTCGACACCCGCCGCATCACCTTGCTGGCCTTTGCCATCGGCTCGGCCTTCGGTGGCGGGGCAGGGGCGATCATGTCACCGCTGGTGCAGTTCATCGAGCCGGGCAGCTTCGCCCTCATCCATTCGCTCAAGATCCTGCTGATGGTGGTCGTGGGCGGCGCGGGCTTCTTCTACGGGCCCATGCTGGGCGCCGCCGTGGTGATCCTGCTGCCCGAGGTGCTGCGGTTCACCGACGGCTATTACCTGATGATCTACGCGGCGCTGGTGATCGTGCTGATGGTCTATTCGCCCTCGGGCCTCATCGGCATCGGGCAGAAGCTGATGCAGCAGATCCGGCCTAGGCAGGAGGTCCGCAAGGACATGGCGAAAGGAGCGCAGCTGTGACCGATACCGTTCTTTCCGTGCGCGGCATCTCAAAGTCCTTCGGCGGCATCCAGGCCGTGCGCGATGTCAGCTTCGACGTCCAGAAGGGCGAGGTGCTGGGGCTGATCGGGCCGAATGGCTCGGGCAAGTCCACGTTGTTCAACTGCGTGCTGGGCCAGCTGCGTCCCGACAGCGGGCAGGTGACGATCAACGACCACAAGGTCGCCAACATGCGCGCCTCGCATCTCAACAAGCTGGGTGTCGGGCGCACCTTCCAGCAGCTGTCGGTCTTTCCGCAGATGAGCGTGCTCGACAACATCATCCTCGCGGGGCAGGAGCACAAGGGGTCGATGGCCTCGCGCCTGTTCGGGCCGTCCGATGCCGGGCTGACCAGGGCGGCGGACCAGATGATCGCCTTCTTCCGGCTCGAGCACCTGCGCGACGAGATGGCGGGCAGCCTGTCCTATGGCCAGCAGAAACTGGTGGATGCCGCCATGGCCTTCATGGCCGGGCCGTCGCTGGTGCTGCTGGACGAGCCGGCGGGCGGGGTCAACCTGACCATGCTCGGCAGCCTCAAGGACCGGCTCGAGACCTATAACCGCGAACACGGCACCACCTTTGTTGTGATCGAGCACAACATGGAATTCGTCATGTCGCTGTGCACCCGGATCATCGTGCTGGCCGAGGGCGAGATCATCGCCGAGGGCGCACCGGAGGAGATCCGGGCGAACCAGCAAGTCATCGACGCGTACCTGGGGGGCTGACCATGTTGGAACTCAAGAACCTTTTCGGCGGCTACGGCAAGATCACGATCCTGAACGGGACCACGTTCAAGATCCCCGAGGCGTCGATCACCACCGTGATCGGGCCGAACGGCGCGGGCAAGTCCACGGTGTTCAAGGCGATCTTCGGCCTTCTGAACATCCATTCGGGCGAGATCCTGCTGAACGGCGAGAACGTGGTCGGGTTGACGCCGAAACAGCTGATCAACAAGGGCGTGACCTACGTGCCGCAGGGGCGCAACGTCGTGCCGCAGCTGTCGGTCTACCACAATCTCGAACTGGGCGGGATCACGGCGGACGACCAGTCCCGCGTGAAGGCGCGGATCGAGCAGGTGATGGACCAGTTTCCGATGCTGCGGAAATTCCGTGACCGCAAGGCGATCGAGCTGTCGGGCGGCCAGCAGAAGCAGCTCGAGGTGGCGCGGGCGCTGCTGCTCGACCCCAAGCTGATCCTGATCGACGAGCCCTCGATCGGGCTCTCGCCCAACCTCGTGGCCGAGGTGTTCCGCACCCTCCAGGCTTTGCGCGACCAGGGCGTCACGATCCTGATGGTCGAACAGAACGCCAAGGCGGCGCTGGCCATGTCCGATTACGGGCTGGTGCTGGAATTGGGCCAGACCCGCATGCATGACCGGGCCGACGTGCTGCTGGCCGATCCCAAGGTCGGGCACCTGTTCCTCGGCGGCCATATCGAAGAGGACGCGCCGGCATGAGCGCGCCTGCGATCCACGTTCTGAACGGCCCGAACCTGAACCTGCTGGGCCAGCGCGAGCCGCATATCTACGGCGCGACCACGCTGGCCGAGGTCGAACACATGTGCCGCGCCGCCGCCCGTGGCCCGCTTGAGTTTCACCAGACGAACCACGAAGGCGCGATGATCGAGCGGATCCACGCTGCCCGCGAGACAGCCGCCGGGATCGTCATCAACCCGGCGGGCTGGACGTTTCGCTCGGTCGCGATCCTCGATGCGCTGAAAACGTTCGACGGCCCGATCATCGAGCTGCACATCTCGAACATCCATGCCCGCGACCCGATCTACCACGACAGCCTGATCTCGGCCGTGGCGACGGCCGTGATCGCCGGTCTGGGCGCGGCGGGCTATCCGGTGGCCGTACAGGCGATGTACGGGCTGATCGGCTAGCCGGGCCCGCGGCTAGGAGGCGTCGCCGAAATCGCCGAAGGCGGCCCAGCCGCCATCCACCGACAGCGTTACGCCCGTGATCGCGCTTGCGGCAGGCGAGGCGAGGAACCAGATCGCCTCGGCGATCTCGGACGGGTCGATCAGCCGGCCCTGCGGCACGCGGCGCTGGATCGCGTCCAGGTCGATCCGCCCCTCGGACACCAGCTTTTCGACCAGCGCGGTGCGCGCATAGCCCGGGGCCACGGCATTGACCCGCACGCCCACGCCGGCCCATTCGCAGGCCAGCGACCGGGTCATCATCGCGATGCCCGCCTTGGCCGCGCCATAGGCGTTGCGGCGCGGCAATCCGGTGACCCCGGCGATGGACGACAGGTTCACGATGGCGCCGCCGCCCGCGTCGATCATCCGCCGGGCGCAGGCCCGCGCCACCAGGAAGGCGCCGGTCACATGGATGTCGAGCACCTTGCGGAACTGCGCGATATCCTGCTCGAGGCTGGGCAGGTGGCTGTCGCCGATCCCGGCGTTGTTGACCAGCACGTCGATGCGGTCCAGCCCTGCCACCATCGCCTCGACCGCCGCCGCATCGGTGATGTCAAGCGTGACGCCTGTGTGCCCGGCGCCCAGTCGGGCCGCGGCTTCGTCCGCGCCCGTGAGGTCCGCGATGACGACGCGGCAACCGTCCGCCGCAAAGCGTTGCGCCGTGGCCCAGCCGATCCCCGCGGCGCCGCCCGTGATGATCACGACCCGCTCACTCATTGGCGTAACCGGGGCGGGGGACGTGGCTCATCAGCGTCTGGGCATAGCCGCCATCGACGATGATCTCCTGTCCGCTGACATAGCCGGCCCGGTCCGAGGCAAGGAACAGCACAGCATCGGCGATGTCCTCGGGGCGGCCGATCCGGCGCAGGGGCACGACCGCCTCTCGCGCGGCCTTTGTTGTGGGGTCGGCGTAGAACGCCTCGGACAGGGGGGTGCGGACGAGGCCCGGCGCCACCACGTTCGATCGGACCCCGCGCGGTCCCCATTCAAAGGCCAGCTGACGCGACAGCATCAATACCCCAGCCTTGGAGGCGGAATAGGCATTCGAGAACGCCTGCTGGTGGCGGCCCGAGATCGACCCGACATGAACGATCGATCCGGCCCCGCGCGCCAGCATCCCGGCGCCGAAGCCCTGGGCGCAGCGCAGGTAGCCGGTGAGGTTCACGTCGAGCATCTTTTGCCACGCCGCGATGTCGACCGTGTCGAGCGGACCGGCCGCGAGGAAGGCCGCATTGTTGACCAGGATGTCCGCAGCGCCCACGGCCTTGACGGCTGCCGAGACACTGGCCGCATCGGTCACGTCGCAGGTCAGCGCCTGCCCGCCGACCTCGGTGGCCGAAGCCTGCGCGGCCGCGCCGTCGAGATCCAGCAGGAACACCCGCGCGCCGTTGTCCACCAGCGCCGCCGCGATGGCCTTGCCGATCCCGCCGGCCGCCCCGGTGACGACGGCGGTCTTGCCGTCCAGCTCCAGCCAGTTCATGCGCCCGCTCCGGCAAGATGACGGCCGGTGATGTAGCCAAAGGTCATGGCCGGCCCCAGCGTGATTCCCGCGCCGGGATAGTTCCCGCCCATGATCGAGGCGCGGTCGTTGCCCACCGCGTAAAGCCCGTCTATGGCCGTCCCGTCCGCGCGCTGGACCTGGCCCGTCACATCGGTGCGCAGCCCGTCGAAGGTGCCGAGATCGCCCATGATGATCCTGAGCGCATAGAACGGCCCCGTTGTGATCGGCCCGACACAGGGGTTGGGCCCATGCTCCGGATCCGCGAGGTAGCGGTTGAAGGCGGTCCGGCCGCGCCCGAACTCCGGATCCTCGCCGCGCCCGGCGCCGGTGTTGTAGGCCGCCACCGTCGCCTCGAGCCCCGCCGGGTCGATGCCGGTCTCGCGCGCCAGCTCGGCCAGGGTGGCGCCGCGCTTGAGATAGCCGTTGTTCACGAAGCTGCCGACCGGGACCGGCGCGGGCTTGGCATAGCCAAGGCCGTACTTGCGGATCGTCGGGTGGTCGGCGATCAGCCAGGCGGCGGTCTCGGCCTCGCCCTCGCAGGCGCGCATCAGGGCGGCGCCGACATCGTGATAACTGTTGCTTTCGTTGGTGAACCGCTTGCCGGATTTCAGCACCGCGATGATGCCGGGCTTGTAGCGGTCCAGCAGGTGCGGGAAGGCGCCGAACTTGCCACCCCCCTGCGGCACCTTGCTGACCGGCATCCAGGCCGAGGTGTCCTTGAACTCGATCGGGGCATGGCCGCCGATGGCCTCGGCCAGGCGGATGCCATCGCCGGTGTTGTCCTCGGGCACGGGGCTGAAATGCTCGCCCCCGCGCGCGAGGTGCGGATAGGCCTTGCGCAGTTTCTCGAGGTCATGGGCAAATCCGCCGGTGGCGATGACCACGGCCCGGCTGGCTGTCAGCGTCCCGCTCGGCGTGCGCACGCCGGTGACGCGGCCGCTGTCTGTCAGCAGCTCCTGGGCCGGGGTATCGGTGTAGATCGGGATGCCAAGGTCCAGGACCGATTTTGCCAGCCGCGCCGCCAGCGCATTGCCCGAGGTGACCTGCACCCCGCGACCGTAACGGGCGATCTCGCCGAAATGCTTGACCATCCGCTTGGTCACATAGGCAAAGCTGGCCGCCGATTTCGTGGCGTTGAAGAAATGCTTGATGTCGGCGTTGGACGAATTGAACATCATCCCCATGAAGGTGATGGTCGCCAAAGGCGGGCGCAGGCGCTTCAGGTCCGGCCCCAGCGCCGAGGTGTCGAAGGGCGCGGCCAGGATCGACCGGCCCACGTCCACCCCGCCCGGCACGTCGGGGTGGTAATCGGGGTAGAGGGTCGGCACGAACTTCACCTCGGTCTCGCGCTCGAAGAAATCGACCATCTGGGGACCGGCGTCGAGGAAGGCCTCGACCGCCGCCTCGGAGTAGAAGTTGCCCGTCTCTTCCTTCATGTAGCGCACCGCGTCTTCGCGGCTGTCCGCAATCCCCGCGTCCTGCGCATGGCGGTTGCCGGGGATCCACAGCACCCCGCCCGAAAAGGCCGTGGTGCCGCCAAAGACCGGCGCCTTTTCGATGATCGCGACGGAGAGCCCGTGCTTTTTCGCGGTGATCGCCGTGGACATGCCCCCGGCGCCCGACCCGATGACCACCACGTCCCAGGTCTCGTCCCCGCTTGGCCGTTGGCGCATGTCGTCCTCCCATCTGACTGCGTGGCGATTACGCCCTGAAGGCCCGCCAAGGCCAATGGACAGGGCGGCGTTTTTGTTGGACAATTCATCACCCCGGGGGAGCCGGGCGAGGCAGAGGACATAGGACACGTGTCGCACAAGACACCCATTCCAAGCTTTTACCTGTATGGCGATGCGCAGCTTGACGAGGATCTGGACACGATTCACGTCGAGCCGATCCGCGACCGGTCGCAGCGCAACGATTGGATCATTCATCCCCATGTCCACCCCGACCACGTGCAGGTGCTGTGGATCACCGAGGGCGGCGCGCGCTTTACCATCGAGGGGCAGGAGCTGCTGGCCCCGCCGCGCAGCCTGGTCGTCCAGCCGGCCGGCGCGCTGCACGAGATCCTGTTCCAGCCCGGCACCGAGGGGCGCGTCATCACCGCCGCCGTGACCTACGTGGAGGCGGTCGCGCGGGACGATCCGCGCCTTGTCGCCGTGACCCGCCACCCGGGCGCCTACCCGGTGCCCGAAGGCAGCGCGAACGCGGCCCTGGTGGCGCAGAACTTCGACCAGATCCTGACCGAGGCGCGCTGGGAGGCGCCGGGCCGCCGCATGGCGATCCGCGGGGCCTTCCTGTCGATCCTCGTCGCGCTCTTCCGCCTGGCCGAAACGCTGGGCGCTTCGGAACCCGCGCGCAGGGACCGTGATTTCGAACTGGTGACGCGCTACCGCGCCGCGCTCGAGGATCATTTCCGCGACCAGAAATCGCTGGCCTTCTACGCCCGCGAGCTTGGCGCCTCGACCCAGCGGCTGAACGCCGCCTGCAAGGCGCGGGCGGGGCGCACGGCGTCCGAGGTTCTGTACGACCGCATCCTGGTCGAGGCCAAGCGCTGCCTGCTTTACACCGAGATGACCGTGGCCGAGATCGGCCATGCCATCGGCTACGACGACCCGGCCTATTTCAACCGCTTCTTCTCGCAGCGGGTGGGGCGGCCGCCGGGGACCTACCGCGCCGAGGCGGCGACGACCCGGCGCGTCGGCACCTGACGGATCGTCCAACACAACGGCGCAATCGTCCATTTCGGAAAGTCTTTCCACTTTGCATCTTCCTCCCGACGCCAAATCGGGAGGATTGCGGTGTTCTTCGAGCTTCGGACCTATGACCTGAAGCCGGGCAAGGTCCCGGTCTACCTGGAGTTTTTCCGCACCTTCGGGGTGGCACTGGTGACGCGCCACCTGCCCATGGGCGGCTACTGGATGACCGAGAGCGGCGCGCTGAACCGGATCGAGCATCTTTGGATCTACGACAGTTTCGACGAACGCGACGCCTGCCGCGCGGGCCTGGTCAAGGAAAGCGCCTGGATGGACGATTTCATCCCCCGCGCCTTTGCCGACGTGGTGGCGCAAAGCACCCGGATCATGGAACTGACCGCCTCGTCCGATGCCTTCGACGCGGTGATCGCGGGGCGCCGCACGTGCCTTGAAAACCAGGCGCCCGAGACCCCGATGTTCGCCCCCGGCCTGCACGGGCTGACACTGTCGGATACCCCGCCGGTCAACGACTCGCTCGCCGCCTTCCGCGTGCTCTCGGGCGACCGGCCCGGCACCCACGTACAGATCGCCGCTGGCAGCTTCGCCAGCCTCACCAGCGGGAACTCCGGTGCGCTTGGCCACGAGATTCTCCGCCCGCTCAGCCTTTCGCCGCTGCGCTGACACAGCAAGGACAGAACCATGGATTTCGAGATTTCCCACGAACAACGCATGCTGGTCGACACGGTGCGCGGCTTTATCAAGGACGAGCTGGCGCCGCTCGAGCAGCAGGTCGAAGACAGCGGCGTGCTGGATGATGCCACGGCCCACGCGATCTTTGAAAAGTCCTCCAGCCTAGGCCTTTACGGCATGAACATCCCCGAGCAGTTCGGCGGTGGGGGCCTCTCGTGCCTCGACCAGATGATGTGCGAGGAACAGTTCGGCCACACCACCGACATCCTGATCCGCCGCGCCTTCGGCAATGTCTACGAGGTGCTGCTGTCCTGCACCGGCGCGCAGGTTGACCGCTGGCTGACCCCGGCGGTCAAGGGCGACCGGGTCTGCTCCATCGCCTTCACCGAGCCGGGCGCCGGGTCGGACGCGGCCGGGATCAAGACCCGCGCCGTGCGGAAAGGCGACAAATGGGTGCTGAACGGGATGAAGCACTACATCTCGGACGGGGCGTTTTCCGACTTCTTCGTGGTGACGGCGGTGACCGACCCCGAGAAGGGCCATCGCGGGATTTCCATGTTCCTTGTCGACAAGGGCACGCCCGGCTTCTCATTGGGCCGCGACCAGCAGATGATGGGCATTCGCGGCACCTCGCATCTCGACCTGCATTTCGACGACGTCGAACTGACCGACGCGAACCTGCTGGGGACCGAGGGCGAGGGGCTGAAGCTGGCGCTCTCGGTGCTGGGCCGGGTGCGGCTGGCGCAGGTCTCGGCCCGGGCGGTGGGCAAATCGACCAAGATCCTTGGCCTGACGCTGGATTATGCCCGCGACCGGGTGCAGTTCGGCCAGCCTATCGGGGACTTCCAGATGGTGCAGCAGATGCTGGCCGACAGCGCGATGGAGATCAACGCCACCCGCACCGCGCTGTGGCAGACCGCCAACAAGATCGACCGCGGGCTCGATCCGCGCGCCGATATCTCGGCGCTCAAGGTGCAGGGGGGCGAGCTGCTCGACCGCGTGGTGGACCGCGCGGTGCAGATCTTTGGCGGCATGGGCTTTTCCAAGGACCTGCCGATCGAGCGTTATTACCGCGACGCCCGCATCTACCGCATCTTCGACGGCGCGTCGGAGGTGCATCGCAGCGTGGTGGCCAAGACCCTGCTGAAGGGCGCGACCGACCTTTACGATCCCTGGAGCAACTGATGCGATCCAAGTTCATGTCGGCCGCCGAGGCGGTGGCGCTGGTGCCCGACGAGGCCACGCTGTCGATCACCGGGGGCGGCGGGGGCCTCTGCGAGGCGATGTGCCTGCAAGAGGCCATTGAGGCGCGGTTCCTGTCCACCGGCCACCCCAGGGGCCTGACGCTGGTCCATGCGCTGGGCATCGGCAACCGGCAGGGCACCGGCGTCGGGCGGTTCGCCCACAGGGGCATGGTGCGCAAGGTGATCGGCGGGCACTGGGTCTGGTCGCCCAAGATGCAGGAGATGGCGGCCAATGACGAGATCGAGGCGCATGTCTTGCCCGGCGGCGTCGCCATGCAGCTGATGCGCGAAATCGCGGCGGGGCGGCCGGGGCTGATCACCCATGTGGGCCTTGGCACCTTCATCGACCCGCGCCTCGACGGCGGGCGGATGAACGGGGCCGCGCGCGATCCGCTCTGCGAGGTGATCGAGATCGGCGGCCGCGAATACCTACGCTACCTGCCGTTCCCGGTTCATGCCTGCCTGCTCAAGGGGTCCATCGCGGACGACGACGGCAACATCTCGCTCGACGAGGAGCCGGCCAACGTGGACACCTATGCCATCGCGGCGGCGGTGCACAATTCCGGCGGCAAGGTGATCTTCCAGGTGCGCGAGCGGGTGCCCGCCGGCACCCTGGGCGCGCGGCAGGTGCGCATCCCGGCCGCCATCGTGGACGCCATCGTGGTCGATCCCGCGCAGACGCAGGGCTACGACATCGCCTATGACCCCTCGATCTCGGGCCAGGCGCGGACCGCGCTGCCGCCGCCGGAGGAGCCGGGCTTTTCCCCCCGCCGCATCGTCGCCAACCGCGCCCGGGAAGAGCTGCGCGAGGGCGCGATCATCAACTACGGATTCGGCATCCCCGACGAGATCGCGACCATCGTCGCCGCCCATGGCGAGACCGACCGCTATTACCAGACCATCGAACACGGCACCTACGGCGGGCGCCTGCTGACCGGCTCGCTTTTCGGCTATGCGCAGAACGCATCCTGCATGATCGACGGGCCGTCGCAGTTCGATTTCTACGCGGGCGGCGGGCTCGACATCGCCTTCCTCGGCTTCGGCCAGGTCGATGCGGCGGGCAACGTGAATGCCTCCAAGCTAGGCGGGCTGCCGGTGGGGCCGGGCGGTTTCATCGACATTGCGCAGAACGCGCGCAAGGTGGTCTTTGTCGGCACCTTCGATGCCAAGGGCGGCAAGGTGGACGCGGGCGACGGCAAGCTGACGATCCATCGCCATGGCGCGGTGCAGAAGTTCGTGACCCGCGTCGACCAGGTCACATTCTCCGGCCCCCAGGCGGTGCGGCAGGGGCAAGAGGTGCTCTTCGTGACCGAACGCGCCGTGTTCCGCCTGGCCGAGGACGGTCTGGCCCTGGTCGAGGTGGCGCCGGGAATCGACCTGCAGGCCGACGTGTTGGATCGCATGGCCTTCCCGGTCCGGGTCGACGGGCCACGGCTGATGGCAGAGGGGCACTTTCGCCCGGCCTGATGGCGCGCGCCTTCTGTGCACCGGGGCGGCAAGCGGCCCGCCAGTCCGGAACGCGACCGGCACGGCGCCCAGACAGGCGGTGGCATGGGTGGCATGTCCGCGGTCGAACACCGGCCTGAACCCCGAGGGGACGCCCGGCGCGGCGGCTTCCACGGGCCGTCCGCCATGACGGCGCACTTGGCCACGGGCCTCGTGTCAGGATGACGCCTGTCGGCGCCTCGGGGCGCTTTCCGAGACGCCCCGCAGCGCGACCATGTGCCTGACCGGCCGGTTCGCGCGCGCGGCCCGGTCGCAGCCCGGCACGCGGGGGAAACCGGTCACCCGGCGCGGGCCAGGCCGGTGGTTGATCGCCGCCACGATGACGTCGCCGCGCTGCGCCAGCCGGGTGTCGACGCAGGTTGCCCTTGTCGCAGCCCAGGTGACGGACAAGCCAGCCCGGGATCACGCCCGGGCGCAGGCGCCTCAATCCGCCGCGTGGGTCCGCGCGCTTTGCACCTGCTGCGCTTCCTCGGGCCAGGTCGAGCGGATGAAGGCGAGGATGTCGAGGACCTGCTCTTCGGTCAGCGTGCCCTCGAAAGCGGGCATCCCGCTTGCGAAATCCGTCACGCCCCGCGCCGCCAGGGCGGCCTTGCCACCCCTGAGCGTGTACTCCAGCAGCAGGGGCGTGTCGTGATGCCAGGTGTGGCCGGTCACGTCATGCGGCGGGGCGGGCAGAACACCGTCCGGCCCGGGCTGTCTCCAATCCGGTTGCCCTTCCAGCCAGGCCCCGTGGCAGGCGGCGCAGGCCTCGGCGTAAAGCGACGCGCCGGTCTCGATGTCCCGCCCCTCGAAGCGATGGTCCGCCTGTGCGCCGGTCGCGAGGCAGGCCAGGATCAGGACGGCGCGCCAGGTTCGGCGCGGCACGGCGAAAGCCGGGCGCTGCGTGTCCCGCGAGGGTCGCCAGCCCCGGACGGCCTGGCCGTCCCCGCGCCGGCCGTGTCCGGCACGGCATTTGCGCAGGCCGGGAAACGGTCGAAATCGTGCCAGGAGGCCGTCGGCGTCGCGGGCGATGTCAAGGGTGGTCTTCATGCAGCCTTCCTTCCTTGCGAGGGGCCCGGCCACCTTCGGCCCGGGCGTGCCGATCCGTCTTCTGCATGGGCGAGTTTCGCGGCAGCGGCAAGTCCTGCGGGCGGATGATCACGGCCAGGTGTCTGCCCCGGCGGCCAGGGCCGCGCGCGGTTGCGTCCCGGCGGTCGCGCATGGGCGCGCGCCTGCGCAGGGCCTGACGCCCGCCGCGGGGGCCGTCGACGCGACCGCGGATCAGTGTGCGATCACCCTGCCAGGGCCCGCGCGCCCATCCACAGCGCCATGGCCATCATCATCACGTTCTCGGTCAGCGACACAAAGCCCAGGGGCACCGTCGATGCCCCGCCCACGCAGGCGCATTTGAGCTCGCGCCGGTCGACGTAAACTGCCTTGACCACGCTGACTGCGCCGATCCCGCCGATCACCAGCGCCACCGGCACCGACAGCCAGGTCAGCGCCCCGGCGGTCATCAGGATGCCGGCCAGCGCCTCGCCGAAGGGATAGAGCTTGCCATAGGGCACCCAGCGCCGCGCCAGGAGGTCGTAGTTCAGGAACATGGTCGAAAAGCTCTCGATGTCCTGAAGTTTCTGGATCGCGAGGACCGTCATCGACAGCGAGATGAACCATTCCACCGCGCGCAGGGTGAAGACCGTGCCGTACTGGTGCCACGACAGCCCCAACGCCAACAGTGCGGTGACGGCGAAAATGGCGATGACCGGCTGGTAGCTTGTGTCGCTTTGCTCGTCCTTGGGCGGGTCAAGCTCGAAATGCACGCGCAGGTCGTCGTAGCCGCCGATGCGGGCCCCGTCGATAAAGGTCTGGGGCGTGGTCTCGACGCCGTGCCGCGCCATGAAGGCATCGGTCTCGGCGCGCGTCTCGAGGGGGTGGTCCTCGACCCTGTAGCCCTGGCGTTCGAGCAGGTCCTTGGACTTCAGCCCGTAGGGGCAGATGTGGTCGGGCATGACCATGCGGTAAAGCGTGGCGGTCCGGGCGTCCCTTGGCATCAGGTCTCTCCTTCGCTGCAGTGCGGTCCGTGGACCCCGGCGCCGGATGGTCCGATCCCGGCAATGCCCCTCGTGCCGGGGCGCCGGGCATGGGCGGTCCTCCGCGTCCGGGTCCTTGCCTGTCAACGACCTTCCAGCGCAGGAGGGTTCCCGCCGATCCGCGATTTCGGGCAGACTTCGTTGTTTTTCGGGAACATTTGCCCGCATCCTCGCCCTGTCACGCGGATGTGAGTGGGGTTTTGCGCCGCTTCTTGCATGTGTGGGACCCGACCAGGAAAGGACCTTCATGACCCTGCCCACGCGCCGCCACGTACTCGCCGGCCTTGCCGCGACGCTTGCCACCTCTGCCGGGGCCCATAGCGTGACGTTGCCCGACCGCTTCCTGCCGACCCGCGTCAAGACGGCGCGGACCGGGTGGCTGCCGGGCGAGATCCACGTGGTGCCGGACGATTTCTTCCTTTACCTCATGTACGAGGACGGATCGGCGCTGCGCTACGGCGTCGGCGTCGGGCGCAAGGGCCTGTACGAGCCGGGTGTCTTCACCGTGGCGCGCAAGGCCGAGTGGCCCTGGTGGCGCCCGACCCCGGCAATGATCAAGCGCGATCCCGGCAAATATGCCAGGTACAAGGATGGGATGAAGGGCGGGCCGAACAACCCGCTGGGCGCGCGGGCGCTCTATCTCTACGACGGGCAGGGGCGCGACACCTACCTGCGCATCCACGGCACAAACGCGCCCTCGACCATCGGCAGCGCAGTGTCGAACGGCTGCGCCCGGCTGACCAACGACCACGTTAAGGACCTGTACCCGCGCGTGCCCGTCGGCACCCGGGTCGTGCTGCATCCCAAGGTCACCACCGCCTGAAAGGCGCGCTCAGCGATGCCCGACCCAGCCGCGATCGTCGGTAAAGGGCCGGGCCGGCGAGATCCGCGTCGGCGCGTAGCCCTCGGGCCGCCCGGACGGCGCGTCCAGCGGTCGGGGCGAGGCCGCCAGCAGCACGTTGGTCCGGCCGCGGGCGTTCAGCGGGCCGGCCTCGGCGATCACGTGGGGATATGTCTCGCGCAGGATCGCGTGGACGCCGCGGGCCAGCGGGCCGTCGGGGGCGTCGATCAGGTTCACGTAGACCGGCCCGTCGACGATTTCGCGCAGGCGGGCAAAGGTTTCCGTCGTGACAAGGTGCGCCGGTACCGAGCCCGAGGAAAAGGCATCCATCACCGCGGCATCGAACCGGCGTTCGGTGCGGTTGAGGTAGACCCGGCCGTCGGCATGGACGATGCCGAGGCGTCCTGTCTGCTGCTCCGACCCGGTGCCGTGGCCGGCTTGGTAGCCGGTTTGGGCGATCACCCCGGCCGCCTGCGGCATGTGATGGCGCACCACCTCGGTCACCAGCGGGTCAATCTCGACCGCGACGGCCTGCGCCGCGGGGCGCGCGGTCAGCAGCTTGGCCGGCAGCGTGTAGCCGCCGCCGCCGACGAACAGCACCGAAGGCGCGGGCCCGAGGTCCTGCGCCATCCGGGCCCAGAGCCACTCGGTATAGCCAAGCGCCAGCCCGACATCGCCCGCGTCCGCGTCCTGCGTGGCCGGGCGTTCGGAGGCCTGGATGATGCCGTCCGACAGCAGCAGCACCTCGGGGCCCTGCCGAACCACGCGCAGGCAGGAGAGGCCGGATTCATAGGGGCAGGCCGGCGATCCGGCGACCCCCGACACTGCCACGAAGACAGCGGCGGCAAGCGGCACGCCCGGGTGGCCCGGCGCCCCGCCCCGCAGGAAGGGCAGGCACAGCAGCGTCACCACCGCGCAGGCCGCGAAGGTGGCGGTCGAGCCGATCAGCGGCAGCGTCACGAAGCCGGCCAGGATCGCCCCGAAGATGGCCCCGACCGACCCGGCCGCCAGGACGAATCCCAGCGACGAGCCTTCGCGCCCCGGCCGCGCCTCGATCGCGAGCCGGGCCAGCAGGGGCGAGGGCAGGGTGACGCAGACCGAGGCCGGAAAGAACACAAGCAGCACGGTGAGGATCATGCCCTCGGTCCCGCGCGCGCCCCAGGCGTGCAGCAGCCCCAGCAGGGTCGGCGACACGGCCATCAGCATGGCGGTCGCGACCAGCGCCGCGCGGACGTTCGGCATTGCCTGGTCGCGCGGCCGCTCGGCCACGATCCCACCGATGGCGCTGCCCAGCGAGAACCCCCCGAGCACGGTCGCGATCACGGTGGTCCAGGTCAGCAGCGAGGTGCCGAAGAACGGCGCGAGCACCCGGCCGGCGGCGATCTCGTAGGTCAGCCCGACGGCGGACAGCACGAGGGTGAGGGCGATGATGATCGAGAAGCGGATGGGGTGTCTCCTTGCCTGTCTGCCCGGCGGGCCGGGGTCTTGGCCGACCAGATAGCGTGCGGCGCGGAAAGTCACGTGGCGCAAGGCGGCCCTGCGCGCGCTGCCGGGGATGGCGCCCATGGCCGGGTCGCGGGCACAGCTGCCTGCGACCTGCCCTCTGCCGCAGCGATCCCATGCCCGGCCCGGTCTGCGCTGGCCAAATGGCTTGTCCCCGCGCGACCGGCGTGCTGTCGTCGACAGGCACGGGCAAAGGCCACCGACAAGGGAGACTTCACGTGATCTGGCAGCAGGACGCCTCCGCCCTCGTCGCCGCCTTCGCGCGCGGTGCGGTCACGCCGACCGCCGCGGCCGAGGCGATGCTGGAGCGGATCGCCGCCGCGGACCCGGTTCTGAACGCCTTCTCCCAGCTGTCGGGCACGGTGCTGGACGCGGCGCAGGCGGCCACGCGGCGCTGGCAGCAGGGCGCGCCGATGGGGCCGCTGGACGGGGTGCCGATGGTCATCAAGGACAATCTCGTCGTCGCGGGCCTGCCTGCCGCCTGGGGCAATGCCGCGCTGGCGCGCCGCGTGGCAGGGCAGGACGAAAGCCCGGTCGCCGCGTTGCGGGCGGCGGGCGCGCTGGTGCTGGGCAAGGGCAACACGCCGGAATTCGCGGTCGAGGGCTACACCGGCAACGCCACCTTCGGCACGACGCGCAACCCGTTCGATCCGGACCTGACGCCGGGTGGGTCCTCGGGCGGGGTCGTGGCGGCTGTCGCCTCGGGCATGGCCGTCGCAGGGTTGGCGACGGATGGCGGCGGCTCGATCCGGCGGCCGGCGGGTTATTGCGGGCTCTACGGGCTCAAGCCCGGGATCGGCCATGTGCGGCGCGCGGGCGGGTTGCCGCAACTCCTGCTGGATTTCGAGGTGGCGGGGCCGGTGACCCGGTCGCTGCGCGACCTGCGGCTGCTCGATGCCGTGCTGTCGGGCAAGCCGGCTGTCGCCGCCCCGGCACGCGCCCGCATCCTGACGGTCGAGACGCTGGACGATGCGCCCTGCGATCCCGGAATCCGCGCGGCCCTTGCCCGCACGGCCGAGGCGCTGCGGCAGGCGGGCCACCGCGTCGAGGCGGGCGCGCTGCCCTGCGACCTTGCGGATCTCAACGCGGGCTGGGGCACCATCGCCGAGGTCGGGCTTGCCGCGCTGTTTGCCGACGATCCCGAGATCGCCGAGGCCGCGGCGCCGAAGTATCGCGACATGGCCGCGCGCGGGGCAGGGGTCCGCGCGACCGAGCTGGCCGGGATCCTCGCCGCGGTCTTTCGCTTGCGCAACGAGTCCATCGGGCTCTGGGGCTTCGACGCGATCCTGATGCCGGCCTCTGCCGCCCATCCCTGGCCGGCGGGCGACACGCATCCGCCTGTCATCGACGGTCAGCCGGTCGGGCCACGCGGCCACGCGGTCTATACCGGCTGGGTCAATGCCGCCGGCCTGCCCGCGCTGGCCTTCCCGGCCGAGACGGAGCGCGGCCTGCCCATCGGCATGCAGTTGATCGGCCCGATGGGAACCGAAAGCCGTCTCATGGACATCATCGCCCCCGTCGCGCCGGAGTTCCGCTGGCCGGACCCGGACGTCAGCCCAGGGTGACGCTGGCGGTGCCGAGGCCCTCGATCCGGCCCTCGACGGTCACGCCGGGCTCGAACCAGGGCAGTCCGCAGACCGACCCGGTGATCACCACCTGGCCCACCTGCAACCCGCCGCAATGCGCCCCGAGATGCGTGACGAGCGCCGCGAGGTTGGCCAGGGCCGAGCCGCCGGGGATGGTCGCCGGGCCGTCGATCACCACCTTGTCTCCGGCGGTCAGCGACGCCGTGACCGTGCCGAAGTCGCCCCCGTCCCAGCCGGGCAGAGCGGCGCCGGTCACGAGGCCCGCGTTGATCTGGAAATCGGCGAACTTCATCACTGCATCCTCGGCCGCCCGCCCCGACAGGCGCGTGTCCACCAGCTCGAGCGCGACGAGCGGGCGGAAGTAGTGCGGCAGGTCCCCGGGCAGCGCGGCCGAGGGCAGGGGGCGCAGGAGTTCGAACCCGACCTCGAGCTCGACCCCCAGCCGGTCACGTATGGTCCGGGTGCCGCCATTCGCGACCCGCAGGCGCGCGGGGATGGGGGCGAGGATCGGCGGGCTGCCGTCGGCCTGGCCGACCTTGAACCCGGCGACCGGCCCCAGCGTGGCAATCACGGCTTCCTGCACGGCCAGCACTTCGGCCCTTGTCAGCGGCTGAAACGGGCAGGGCGCGGGGGTGCCGGTGCGATGCGCCTCGATCAGGGCGGCGATCAGCGGGGAAAGGTCAGTCATGGTGGTGCTCCAGCAGGGCCGCGACTTCGACCGCGGCACAGAGAATGGGGTTGAAGAGACGCGCAGGCGCGCGCGGCCGCAGCCGTTCGGCCGCAGCCCCCAACGGGCCGCCGCCGATGATGACATGCCGCGCCCCCGAATCGGCAGCCCTTTCAATGGCCCCGAGCAAGGCGGCGTCCAGCGCGTCTGCGTCGGCCATGAGCGCCTGCGCATCGCCGGTCGCGAAAACGCTGCCAAGGTAGGAGGCGCCGCCCGCGCGCCGCATCAGCGCGTCGATCTGAGGCCCGAGCAGCGGGGTCGTGGTGGCGACGGCAAAGGTCACGCCGCCCGCGCCGGCGGCCCGCGCGCTGGCCGCGCCGATCCCCACCACGGGGCAGTCCAGCCGGTGCTGCAGGGCCTCGGCGCCGGGATCGCCGAAGGCCGAGACGATGACCGCCGCGATCCCAGGGTCAGGTGTGACCGCCGCGACCAGCCGCCCGGCCTCGGCCAGCGCCTCGGGCGTCGTGATCAGGTCGGGACCGTTCGGGGCCGTCCAGCCCGCCGGCGGCGCGCCAAGGGCCGTCGCGGCGATGGCGCACATGGTGACGGTGGTCTGCGCGTTGCTGTTGGGGTTCATCAAGAGAATCGGTTTCATGGCCTGCCCCGACATGCGGCGCCCCGCGGCAGCGCCATGGCGTGAAAGGGCCGGGCCGCGCCCCGGTCCCGGGCCGGGGGGTCCCCGCCCGCGTCCAGATGCCGGGCTGGCGGCCCCGGCGTCCAGCCGAATCCGCCGCTCTCGCGACGCGGCCGCCGCGCGGGCCCGCGATCGCCGCTTCATTTCGCCCAATTCTTCATCCGCGCCCCCGGATCTGAGCGAAAAGCAGGCATATCCCCCGCATGTTCTCGCGGTTTACCGCGGCGCATCGAAAGACTTGCGCCGCGCCGCGGGGCGGCGGCCAACACTGTGCCAGGCGCGACAGACGCCAATCGACAACATGACGACGACAGGGGAGTCACAAGACCATGAGTTTCCAGATACTGACCCGCAGGGCCCGGGGGCTGGCGCTGGCCGCGGCGCTGGCCGCGACACCGGCGCTGGCACTGGCGCAGGGCACGCTGCGCGTCGGCATGACCGCCTCGGACATTCCGCTGACCACCGGCCAGACCGACCAGGGCGGCGAAGGCATGCGCTTCATGGGCTACACCGTCTACGACGCGCTCATCAACTGGGACCTGACCTCGGCGGACAAGCCTTCGGGCCTGATCCCCGGCCTCGCGACCGAGTGGAGCGTGGGCGAGGACCAGCTGACCTGGACCTTCAAGATCCGCGAAGGCGTCAAGTTCCACGACGGGTCCGAGTTCGACGCCAACGCGGCGGTCTGGAACTTCGACAAGCTGCTGGACGACACGTCCGAACAATACGACACCCGCCAGTCCGCCCAGGGCAAGTCGCGCATCCCGGCGGTGGCCAGCTACTCGGCCGTCGACGACTACACGCTCGAGATCGTCACCAAGACGCCCGACGCCACGCTGCCCTACCAGCTGGCCTGGATCCTGATGTCCTCGCCCGCCAACTGGGAAGCCAAGGGCAAGAGCTGGGACGCCGTGGCCGAGGACCCGTCGGGCACCGGCCCCTGGATCATGGAAAGCTTTGTCCCGCGTGAGCGGGCCGAGCTGGTGCCCTTTGCCGGTCACTGGGACGAGACCCGCGTGCCCAAGCTGGACAAGATGGTGCTAATCCCGCTGCCCGAGCCGAACGCACGTTCGGCCGCGCTGCTGTCGGGCCAGGTCGACTGGATCGAGGCGCCGGCGCCCGACGTGATCCCGGCGCTGCAGGGCAACGGGTTCGAGATCGTGTCGAACACCCTGCCGCACAACTGGACCTGGCACCTGAACCGGCTCGAGGGCTCGCCCTGGAACGACATCAACGTGCGCAAGGCCGCCAACCTCGCCATCGACCGCGAGGGCATGAAGACGCTGCTGGGCGGGCTGATGGTCCCGGCCGAGGGCTTCCTGCCGCCGGGTTCGGCCTGGTTCGGCACCCCGGACTTCAAGGTGACCTACGACCTGGAGGCCGCCAAGGCGCTGATGTCTGAATCGGGCTACGGCCCCGACAACCGGCTGGCCGTCAAGGCGCTGATCTCGCCCTCGGGCTCGGGCCAGATGCTGCCGCTGCCGATGAACGAGTTCATCCAGCAGAACCTGGCCGAGATCTGGATCGACGTGGAATTCGCGGTGGTCGAATGGAACACGATGATCAACATCTGGCGCGCGGGGGCGGCGGACGAAAGTAGCCAGGGCGCGCATTCGATCAACTTCACCTACTTCATCCAGGACCCGTTCACCGGCCTGATCCGGCACCTCAGCTGTGACCTGATCGCGCCCAACGGCACCAACTGGGGCCATTACTGCGACCCCGAGATGGAGGAGAACTTCAAGGCGATCCGCACCACCTTCGACCCCGAGGAGCAGGCCAAGGTGCTGCAGCGCACCCACGAGAAGTTCGTGAACGAGGCGCTGTTCCTGATGGTCACCCATGACGTGGCACCGCGGGCGATGAGCCCGAAGGTCAAGGGCTTTGTCCAGGCGCAGAACTGGTACCAGAACTTCGGCACCATCACGATGGAGTAAAGGGGGCCGGGGGCGCGCATGCCGCGCCCCCGCCTTCGCCTCGACATGCTTGGATATCTTCTTCGCCGCCTGGTCTACGTCGTCCCCGTCGCGATCGGGGTCAGCCTGATCTGTTTCCTGCTGGTGCATATCGCGCCCGGCGATCCGCTGGTCGCGGTCATGCCGATCGACGCCACCGCCGAGCAGGAGGCCGAGATGCGCGCCGCCTACGGGTTCGACAAGCCGCTGCCGGTGCAGTTCGGCATCTGGCTGGGCAATGCCGTGACCGGCGACCTGGGCCGGTCCATCGCCACCGGCCGGGACGTCGCGACCGAGGTCACGCGCGCCGTGGGCAACACGCTGCTGCTGGCCGCCGCCGCCAGCGTGATCGGCTTTCCGCTGGGCCTGATGCTGGGGTTCCTGGCGGGCTACCTGAACAACACTGTCTGGGATCGCGGCATCACCGCGGTGGCCATCGGCGGGGTCTCGACCCCGAACTACTGGCTGGGCATGGTGCTGGTCATCATCTTTTCCGTCAGCCTCGGCTGGCTGCCCTCGATGGGCGCGGGGCCGGGCGGGTCGGGCGAATGGACCTGGGACTGGGCCCATATCCGCCACCTGGTGCTGCCGGCCGTGACCCTGGCCGTGGTGCCCATGGGCATCGTGATGCGCACCACCCGGGCGCTGGTGGCCGATATCCTCGACCAGGATTTCGTGCAGGCGCTCGAGGCCAAGGGCATGACGCGGCTCGGCATCCTGCGCCACGTGGCGCGCAACGCCGCGCCCACCGCGCTGTCGGTGATCGGGCTGCAGCTGGGCTACCTGCTGGGCGGGTCCATCCTGATCGAGACGGTCTTCAACTGGCCCGGCTCGGGCTACCTGCTGTCGGTCGCCATCCTGCAACGCGACCTGCCGACGCTCCAGGGCACGATCCTGGTGCTGGCGATGTTCTTTGTCGCGCTCAACCTGATCGTCGACCTGCTGCAATCCCTGATCGACCCGAGGATCTCGCGCGCATGACCGACACCACGCAAACCGCCGTGCTGCCGGCCGAGGCGCCCGCCGCGCCCGCGCGGGGCTACTGGGGCGGCGTCTGGGCACGACTGCGCCGCGATCCGGTGACGCTGGTCTGCGGCGCCGTCCTGGGCCTGCTGGTCCTGTCGGCCCTCTTCGCGCCCTACATCGGGCTGCACGATCCCTACCAGGGCTCCATGGTCAGCCGCCTGAAGCCCATCGGCACCGAGGGCCACATCCTTGGCACCGACGAGCTGGGCCGCGACATGCTGGCCCGGCTGATCTACGGCGGCCGGCTGACACTGTTCCTGGGCATTACGCCGGTGGTCGCGGCCTTTGTCATCGGCACCACGCTGGGCCTCATCGCCGGCTATGTCGGCGGCTGGGCCAACACCGTCATCATGCGCACGGTGGACGTGTTCTTTGCCTTCCCCTCGGTCCTTCTGGCCATCGCCATCTCGGGCGCGCTGGGGGCGGGGATCGTCAATTCGCTGGTGTCGCTGACCATCGTCTTCATCCCGCCGATCACCCGGGTCGCGGAAAGCGTCACCGCCTCGGTGCGCCAGCTCGATTACGTCGACGCGGCGCGGGCCAGCGGGGCGGGGGATTTCACCATCGTGCGGGTGCATGTGCTGGGCAACGTGATGGGGCCGATCTTTGTCTACGCCACCTCGCTGACCAGCGTCTGCATGATCATCGCGGCGGGGCTGTCGTTTCTTGGCCTCGGGGTGAAACCGCCCGAGCCGGAATGGGGCCTGATGCTGAACACGCTGCGCACCGCCATCTACATCAACCCCTGGGTCGCGGCCCTGCCGGGGATGATGATTTTCGTCACTTCGCTCTGCCTGAACCTGATGAGCGACGGATTGAGGAGCGCGATGAATGTCCGCCAGTGAAATGGGCCTGCCCGACAAGGGCGGGCCGCGCCAGCCGCTTGTCATCGCCCGCGACCTCACCTGCCACTTTCCCGTCCGCGCCGGCGCCTTCGGCCCCAAGAAGGTGGTGCGCGCGGTGGACGGCGTCAGCTTTTCCATCGCCAAGGGCGAGACGCTGGGCGTGGTGGGAGAGTCGGGCTGCGGCAAGTCCACCACCGCGCGGCTGCTGATCGGGCTGACCCCGGCGACCGGCGGCAAGATCATCTACGACGCGCAGGAACTGGGCGAGGAACTGAGCCTGCGCGACCTGCGCCGCGGCGTGCAGATGGTGTTCCAGGACAGCTTTGCCTCGCTCAACCCGCGGCTCACGATCGAGGAATCCATCGCCTTCGGCCCAAAGGTGAACGGTGTCGATGCCGCCGAGGCGCGGCGCATCGCCCGCGACCTGCTCGAGCGTATCGGGCTCGACCCCGCGCGTTTTGCCGGGCGCTACCCGCACGAGTTGTCGGGCGGCCAGCGCCAGCGCGTCAACATCGGCCGCGCGCTTGCGATGCGCCCGCGCCTCGTGATCCTGGACGAGGCGGTCTCGGCGCTCGACAAGTCGGTCGAGGCGCAGGTGCTGAACCTGCTCACCGATCTGCGGCGCGATTTCGACCTGACCTACATGTTCATCAGCCACGACCTGAACGTCGTGCGCTACATCTCGGACCGGTTGATGGTCATGTACCTGGGCGAGGTGGTCGAGGTCGGCCCGGCCGAGGCGCTCTACGAGCGGCAGGCGCATCCCTACACGGCCGCGCTGTTCTCGGCCATGCCGTCGATGGACCCGTACGCCCGGACCCAGGTGCCGCCGCTGGCGGGCGATCCGCCGAACCCGATCGACCCGCCCTCGGGCTGCCGGTTCCACACCCGCTGCCCCTTTGCCGAGGACCTCTGCGCCTCGAAAAAGCCCCGCGCCGTGACCCTGGGCGAAGGCCACCAGGTGGCCTGCCACATGCGCGACCCGGCCTCGGGCCACGGAAAGGCCGCCGCATGAGCGCCCTGGTCGACATCCGCGACCTGACCGTCCGCTTCGGCGGCGGCGGGCGCAGCGTCCATGCCGTGAACGGCGTCAGCCTGAGCGTCGAAAAGGGCGAGGTGCTGGCGCTTCTGGGCGAAAGCGGCTCGGGCAAGAGCGTCACGCTGAAATCCATCCTGCAACTGCTGCCGCCCAAGCGGACGAAGATCGGCGGCAGCATCCGCTTTGACGGGAGAGACGTGCTGGCGCTGAAGGGCCGGGCGCTGAGCGATTTCCGCGGCGGCGAGGTGTCGATGATCTTCCAGGACCCGGCGCTGGCGCTGGACCCGGTCTACACCGTGGGCGCGCAGATCGCCGAAACCGTCATGCGGCACGAAAGCATCACCCGCGAGGCGGCCATGTCCCGCGCGCTCGAGATGCTGCAGAAGGTGCGCATCCCGTCGCCCGAGCGGCGGCTCAAGAACTACCCGCACGAGATGTCGGGCGGGATGCGGCAACGGGCGATGATCGCGCTGGCGTTGTCGTGCAATCCCAAGCTCCTGCTGGCGGACGAGCCGACGACGGCGCTGGATGCCACGGTGCAGATGCAGGTCCTGCTGCTGCTGCGCAACCTGCAGCGCGAGATGGGCATGTCGGTGATCTTTGTCACCCATGACATCGGGGTCGCGGTCGAGATCGCGGACCGCGTCGCGGTGATGTACGCGGGCACCATTGTTGAGACCGGCACCATCGCCGAGATCATGAAGGACCCGCGCCACCCCTATACCAGGGGGCTGCTGGCCGCGAACCTGCACGGCGCGGTCAAGGGCGCGCGGCTTGATGCCATTCCCGGCGCCCCGCCGACGCTGGAAGAGCCGCCGTCCTTCTGCCCCTTCGCGCCGCGCTGCCCGCAGGCCCGGCCCGAGTGCCGCGCCGCGCTGCCGCCGGTGGTCGAACCGGGGCCGGGGCGCCGCGTCGCCTGCGTGCTCGAGGCCGCCCCGGCATGATCGACCCCTGGCGCGCGCTGATGCCCTATCCGCCGGCGCCGGTCGCCAGCGGGACCGGCCCGCTGGACGGCCTGCGGCTGGCGGTCAAGGACATCTACGACGTGGCCGGTTACCCGACCAGCTGCGGCAACCCGATCAAGCTGGCGGAAAGCGGGATCAAGACCGCCCATGCCGGGGCCGTCGACCGCCTGCTCAAGGCCGGCGCGGTCTTTGCCGGCAAGGTCCAGACCGACGAGCTGGCCTGGTCGATGACCGGCCGCAATCCGCATTTCGGACCCGTGGTGAACCCCGCCGCGCCGGACCGGATCACGGGCGGGTCGTCCAACGGTTCGGCCGCGGCGGTGGCGGGCAATCTCGCCGATATCGCGCTGGGCAGCGACACCGGCGGGTCGATCCGCGCGCCTGCCAGCTTTTGCGGCCTCTGGGGCCTGCGTCCGACCCAGGGGGCGGCGCCGCTGGACGGCTGCATGCCGTTGGTGCCCAGCTTTGACACCTGCGGGCTTTTCGCGCGCGACGGCCAGACGCTGCTGCGCGCCTCTTCGGTGCTGATGGGCCCGGACAGCGCGGCACTGGCCGAGGGGCCGCCGCCGCTGGCCACCGACATGATGGCGCGCGTCGCGCCCGGGGCCCGCGCGGCGATCGAGCCGATCGCCAAGGCGCTGTCGCGGGGCCGCGCACCGCTTTATTCCGTGCCGCCCGAGACCCTGTTCCAGGCCTTCGACGCGATCCAGTCGCGCGAGGTGGTGGCAACCCACGGCGCCTGGATCGAGGCCCGCCAGATGCCACTGGGCGACTACATCCGCGACCGCTATGCCAGGGCGCGCCAGGTCACGGCCAACGACGAAGCGTATTGGCGCGCCGAGCGCGCGCGCATCACCAGCGCGGTGATCGGGGCCATCGCCGGCCGCGCGATCCTTGCCCCGGTCGTGCATGACGCGCCGATCCGCGCCGATGCCGGGGCGCCCGCGCACCTGGCCTTTGCCGGCCAGGCCCGGCTCCTGCTGTGCCTCGCCGTGGTCGCGGGCCTGCCGCAGGTGGTCTTTCCGGCCACGCGGATCGACGGCGCGCCGATGGGCCTGTCGCTGATCGGCCCGCCGGGCAGCGACTTGGCCCTGATCGAAAGGGCCGTCCAACTGGTCGAGGAGCATGGCCATGAGTGAGATCGAGAAACGCCTGACCGACATGGGGCTCGAGCTGCCGCCCGACTGCCCGCCGCGCGCCAGTTTCGTGAAATACCGGCTGTGGAACGGGCTGCTGGTCCTGTCCGGGCAGATCTGCGAATGGAACGGCACGCCGCGCTGGTTCGGCCCGGTGACAGAGGACAGCGACCTGGCCGAGATGCAGAAGGCGGCGCAGATGTGCGCGCTGAACCTGCTTTATTGCGCGCGCGAGGCGCTGGGATCGCTCGACCGGGTCGAACAGGTGCTGCGGCTGGGCGGCTTCGTGAATTCGGCCCCGGGCTTCGGGCAGGGGCCGGCGATCATCGACGGGGCCTCCAACCTCTTCATCGACCTCTTCGGCGAGGCCGGGCGCCATGCGCGCACGGCCGTCTGTGTGGCCAGCCTGCCGGTCAACGCGGCGGTCGAGGTGGATGCCCTGCTGGCGGTGCGATAAGGCGGTCGGGGCGCGCGCGCGGTCCGGGGCCGTTAGAACTCGACCTCGAGCTCCACGATCTCTTCGGGTTCGTCCTGCGCATCCGCGATCCATTTCTGCAACAGAGGCCAGTCGAAGATCGTTTTGACATAGGCTTCGAGCGTCTCGTCCAGCTCGACCGAGTAGGTGCGGAACCGGGTGCAGACCGGCGCATACATCGCATCGGCCACCGTCGGGGTGGCGCCGAACAGGAACGGGCCGCCATGGGCGTCGAGGCACTCGTGCCAGATCTGCTTGACCCGTTCCACGTCGGGGCGCGCGCCGGAGAAGATCTTGAACCGGATGTGCCGCGCCCGCAGGTTCATCGGCAGGGCCGAGCGCAGGTTGTAGAAACCCGAATGCATCTCGCCCGAGACTGCGCGGCAAAGCGCGCGCCGCGCCGGGTCGGCCGGGTAGAGCCCCGCGTCCGGAAAGGTCTCGTTCAGGTACTCGGCGATGGCCAGCGTGTCCCAGACCTCGATCGCGCCGTGCTGCAGCCGCGGCACCCGGACCGAGGGCGACAGCAGCAGCAGTTCCTGCCGATTGTCCGCATCGTCGGGGTCGATCGTCTGCTCGGCGAAGTCGATTCCCGACATCTGGCACAGCAGCCAGCCGCGCAACGACCAGGACGAGTAGTTTTTCGATGAAATCGTGAGCGTTGCGGGGGCCATCGAATCCTCATTTCACGGTGTCGCAAGGAACTTGCATTATTTCGTCGCACGCGCCGTTTCGCCTGACTAGCGTTTTCACAGGCCAATTGCGGAGAACGACGTGCTTTACGCCATGTACCAGGGGTTTGATGATATTATCGCCCCTTTGCGAACTTCCGCCCTGCTCGGACTGTCGATGAGCCCGAGGCTCAGCGGCTTTCCCGCGTCGCTCTATCGCCACAACACCGCGCTTCTCGAGATGATGTCGCGGTTCAAGCTCAGCCACGAGCGGCCCGCGTACGGCATCGACTCGGTGCAGGTCGGCAATCGCCTTGTGCCGACGACCGAAGAGGTGGTCTGCGACCTGCCGTTCGGCCAGCTGCTGCGGTTCCGGCGTGACATCGACGTGCCGCAGCCCAAGGTGCTGGTCGTCGCGCCCCTGTCGGGGCATTTCGCGACCCTGCTGGCCGGGACCGTCCGGACCCTGCTGCGTGATCACGACGTCTATATCACCGACTGGAAGAATGCCCGGGACGTGCCGCTGGATGCGGGCGCCTTCGGCGTGGACGAATATGTCGCCTACCTGATCCGCTTTCTCGAGGAACTCGGCCCCGGTGCCCATGTGCTCGCGGTGTGCCAGCCCTGCGTGCAGACCCTCGCCGCCGTCGCGGTCATGTCCGAGGACCGCAACCCCGCGACGCCGCTTTCGATGACGTTGATGGCCGGCCCGCTTGACGTGCGCGAAAGCCCGACCGAGGTGAACAAGCTGGCCCATGACAAGCCGATCGAATGGTTCCGGCAGAACGTCATCGCCTCGGTGCCGCCCCGGTTTCCCGGGGCCGGGCGGCGGGTCTATCCCGGTTTTGTCCAGCTGACCGCCTTCATGGCGATGAACATGGACCGGCACCAGGCGCAGCACCGCCGGCTTTACGACCACCTCGTCGCCGGCGAGGCCGAGGAGGCGCACAAGATCAAGGAATTCTACGACGAATACTTCGCGGTGCTCGACCTGACCGCCGAAT
This sequence comes from Mesobacterium pallidum, assembly GCF_019966535.1. Taxonomy (GTDB): domain Bacteria; phylum Pseudomonadota; class Alphaproteobacteria; order Rhodobacterales; family Rhodobacteraceae; genus Mesobacterium; species Mesobacterium pallidum. The sequence goes on from NZ_JAIMID010000001.1 coordinate 257,328, forward strand.
TCTATCTCGAGACGATCGAACGGATCTTCCAGCGGGCCGAGCTGGCGACGGGCGATTTCACCTACCGGGGGCGCAAGGTGAACCCGGGTGCGATCCGTCACACGGCGCTGCTGACCGTCGAGGGCGGGCGCGACGACATCTGCGGCCTGGGCCAGACCAGCGCGGCGCATGACATGTGCGCGTCGCTGCGGCCGCATCTCAAGCGCCATCACCTGCAGGCCAACGTGGGGCATTACGGCGTCTTCAACGGCCGCAAGTGGGACCAGCAGATCTACCCGGTGGTGCGCAACACGATCCTGTCGATGCACTGACCGGGCCGGGCCGGCCCCGGCCCGCAACGTGATCACTGGTCCGGGTAGCCCAGGTCCTTGAGCGCCCGCAGCACCTCGTCGCGGACACTGGTTTCCCGCAGCGGCAGCGCCGCGAAGAACTGCGCGATCGAGGCGTCGGGCCGCTGCGCCCGCGTCCGGTCGGCCCAGTAGCGCGCCTGGTCGTCCCGGCCCGCCACCTTGTTGATCGCCGCCGCGATGCTGGTCACGATGTAATGCGCCCCCGGCTCGCGGGCGCCGGCATCGGTGATCCGGCAGGCCGCCTCGTGATCGCCGAGATGCAGCAGCGCCATCGCCTTGGACTGGTGCATGGCATAGAGGAACGGGTCCAGCGGGCTCAGCAGGATCGCCTCGTCCGCCGCGGCCACGGCCCGCGCGCTGTGGCCCGCGATCATGTCGGCATGCGAGCGCGCGTAAAGGCCATGGGCAAAGTTCGGGCTCATCGCCAGCGACCGCTCGAGATAGCCCTGTCCGCCCTCGTGGTCGCCCTGCAGCCAGAACGACCGGCCGAAGTTGAAATTGCCGAACGGGTCCAGCGGGTCGAGCTCGAGGCAGCGCTCGGCGTAACGCCGGGCATTCCCGACCTCGGTGCCCCGGTCGTCGCCGTAGTTGACAAAGGCCGACTGGAAGCTGGTGAAGGACCGCGCCGCAAAGGCCCGCGCAAAGCCGGGATCGAGCATCGTCGCCCTGGCGAAGTAATCCGCCGCAATGGCGTTGTCCTTGCCGTTGAAGCGGTACATGTGGTGCAGCCCGAGATGGAAGAGGCTCCAGGCATCGAGGCTTTCGGGCGCGCGCAGCCGCGCCCGTTCCGTCTCGTGCATGTTGATGTGCAGCTCGAGCCCCGAGCAGACCAGCCGCACGATGTCGGTGCGGATCTGGTGCACCTCGTCGATCCCGCCGAGCAGCGTCTCGCACCAGATCACCCGGCCGTCGCGGGTGTCCGACAGCTCGACCGTGATGGCGACGCGGCGGCCGATCACCTCGACATCGCCCGACAGGCAATAGGCGGCGCCCAGCCGCGCGCGGATCACGGCGAGGTCGGGAAAGGGATCGCGGAACCGGAAGGTCGACCCGCGCGCCACCACCCGCAGCCAGCGAAGCCGCGACAGGGACGAGATCAGCTCGGCCGGGATGGCATCGGCCATGGCGCCCCAGGCCTCGGTCTGGCCGACGAGGCGAAAGGGCAGCACGGCGATCGAGGGGCGCGTGGTCTCGGGCGGCGGCTCCGTGGGCTCGGGCGTGGGCGGCGGCTCGGGCGCAGCCACGGCGGGCACGGCGCGGTCCAGCGTCCCGACGAACCGGAACCCCCGGCCATGGACCGTGCGCACCAGCCCCTGCGTCTTGCCATCGTCGCCGATCGCCTTGCGCAGCGTCTTGACCAGGGTCGAGATCGCGGCATCGGTGACGATCCGGCCGTCCCAGACCACGTCGACCAGTTCGTCCTTGGTGACCAGCCGGTCGGCGTTCGCCAGCAGGTGGCACAGCAGCGTGAAGGCGCGCGGCTCCACGCCCACTTCCGCGCCGTCGCGGGAAAGCTGGCCCAGGGCAGTGTCCAGTGTGAAACCCGCGAACCTGTACTGCATGGCGGCAGTTTACGATTTCCTCATGACTCCGCCACGAAATTCTCAGGTTCGGCTCAAGCTTGGGACCCCCGCCAGGGTCCATATCGTCTTCAGCAAGTTTTTTGATCGGAGACGAACGATGACCCAGCAAGTTCATATCGCAGAGACCGAGGCGGTATCGCCCTTGGTCGATTTCTGGAACGCGGTGCTTGCGCCGAAGTTCATCCGCTACCGCCACGTGCTGGTGGGCGGGCTGTCGCGCCATTCCGAGGCGGTGTTCCCGATGCTCGGGGTGCAGCGCGGCCAGCGCATTCTCGACGTCGGCTGCGGCTTTGGCGACACCGCCGTGGCGCTGGCCGAGGCGACGGGCCCCGAGGGCGCGGTCCTCGGCGTCGATTGCTGCGAGGCCTTCCTGGCCCAGGCCCGGCACGCCGCCGAGATGCAGCAGGTGCCGAACGTCCGGTTCCTTTGCGCCGACGTGGAACGCGGCATCGACGCCCCGGCCTTCGACATGGTGTTCGCCCGCTTCGGCACGATGTTCTTCGCCAATCCCGTGGCCGGGCTGCGCGCCATGCGGGCCTGCCTGAAGCCCGGCGGGCGGTTGGCGCATATCGTCTGGCGCGACCGGGCCGACAACCCCTGGCTGATCGAGGCGCGCGACATCGTCCGCCGCTTTCTGCCCGCGCCGGGCGCGGATGCGGCAAGCTGCGGGCCGGGGCCCTTCTCGATGGCCGACGAGGCCGTCACCCGGGCGCAGATGGAGGCCGCCGGTTACGCGGACATCGTCTTTCACCGCGTCGATGCCAAAGTCCGCGTGGGCCGCGACATCGCCGATGCCATCGCCTTCCAGCTGGCCATCGGCCCGGCGGGCGAGACCTTCCGCGAGGCCGGTGACCTGGCCGAGCAGCGGCGCCCCGAGATCGAGGCAGCCCTGGCCGCGATGTTCGAGGCGGTGATCGCCCGCGAGGGCGATCTGTGGATGGACAGTTCCTCCTGGCTGATCACGGCCCGCAACCCGGGCTGACCCGACTTTCCCCGGCGGGCCTGTCCCGCCCCCTCAAGGCCCGCGACGCGGGCTCCTCCCCCGCCGCGGGCACTCCCGTTCGCGTCCCCCAACCGGCTGTGCCGATTTCAACCCCGAAAGGACCAAGACCATGACCCTCAAGACCTCTTTCCTCGCCGTCCTCGCTGCCCTGTCGCTGACCGGCGTCGCCACGGCGCAGGACCACCATGCCCCGGCGCCCTATCTCGCCGAGACCGCCGAATGGGCGCCCGCCCCGCCGGTCCTGCCCGCAGGCGCCGGGATCGCCGTGCTCTCGGGCAACCCCTTTGCCGAGGGCTGGTTCGTGCTGCGCCTGAAGTTCCCCGAGGGCTACGAGGTGCCCGCACATATCCATTCGGGTGACGAGCTGATCACCGTCGTCGCCGGTGAGTTCAACGTCGGTCACGGCGAGACGCTGGACCGCGCGGCCGGCACCGTGCTGCGCGCCGGCGGCTTCGTCGAGATGCCCGCGGGCCACCCGCACTTTGCCTGGACCACGGCCGAGACGATCGTCCAGATCCACGGCCCGGGCCCGTTCGACATCACCTACATGGACCCCGCGATGAACCCGCTGGGCCAGTGACCCATGGGGCGTCCCGGCCCCGCCTCTCGCGGGTGCCGGGCCCCCTGCAACACAGGATTTCCCGTCATGAAGGACTTTGCCTTCGTCCTGCCCAAGCCGCCCTACGGCGCGGGCTTCTCCCGGCTTCGCGGGCTTCGCGCCCCGGACGCCTTCACCCGCTGGTTCGCCAGCCGCAACCGGATCGCCGCGCAGGACGCGGCCCCGGAGTCCACCAACCAACCCTCTGAAAAGGAACATGTCATGACCACTGCAACCATCGTCGACAACGGCGTCAACACCGAAGCCCTGATCGGCGCCCGCGGCGCCTTTGCCGACGCGCCCCAGGCCGCCCAATTCACCTTTCGCAGCACCTGCGACTGGATCGAGGGCACCTACAGCGTCAACGCGATCAACGGTTATTTCGGCGTCGGGCAGGAGCATGCCCGCGCCCAGACCTTCCGCATCGAAAGCGATCACCCGGCCGTCTTCGCCGCCGGGGACCGCGCGCCGACCCCGCCTGAGATCGTGCTCTCGGCCCTCGCCAGCTGCCTGACCGGCGGTGTCGCCTCGGTCGCCCAGCACCGCGGGATCCAGCTGAACTCGGTCCGCGCCATCGTCGAAGGCGACGTGGACGTGCAGGGCATCCTCGGAATGGATGCCGAGATCCGCAACGGCTTCTCGGCGATCCGCGTGACCTTCCAGGTCGATGCCGAGGCCAGCGCGGACGAGATCGCCGCCGTGGTCGCCCAGTCGCAGAAGCGCTCGGCCGTGTTCGACATCCTGGCGAACCCGACCAACGTGTCGGTTTCGGTCGCCTGACCCCAGCCCCGCCCGCCGGACATATCCGTTCCGGCGGGCGGGCCCACCCTGTTCCGAAAGGTCCGAGCCATGCGGCGCATCCACACCCTTGTCATCGGCGCCGGCCAGGCCGGCCTTGCCATGAGCCATTGCCTGACCGAGCGCGCCATCCCGCATGTCGTGCTTGAACGCGGCGACATCGCGCGGTCCTGGACCGCCGACCGCTGGGACAGCCTGCGCCTTCTGACCCCGAACTGGCAAAGCCGGTTGCCCGGCCATCGCTACACCGGCCCCGACCCCGACGGCTTCATGGCGCGGGCAGAGGTCGCGCGCTATCTCGAAAGCTATGCCGTCGCCGCCCGGGCGCCCATCGAGACCGGGGTGCGCGTCACCGCACTCAGCGCCGAGGCCGGCGGCTTCCGCGTCGCGACCGACCGCGGCGACTGGCAGGCCGCGCAGGTGGTCATCGCAACGGGCGCCTGCACGCGCGCCTCGGTCCCCGCTTTTGCCGCCGCCCTGCCGCCCCATATCGCCCAGCTGACGCCGATCAGCTACAAGCACCCGGACCAGCTGGCGCCGGGCGGCGTGCTGGTCGTCGGCGGCTCGGCCACCGGCGTGCAGCTCGCGGCCGAGATCGCGCGGGCGGGCCACGCGGTGATCCTGTCGACCGGAGAACATATCCGCGTGCCGCGCCACTACCGCGGCCGCGACATCCAGCGGTGGATGGAGGCCAGCGGCCTCAACGCCGCCACCGTGGACGAGGTCCCGGACATCGACCGCCTGCGCCGCTTGCCCTCGCTGCAACTGACCGGCCAGGCCCGGCCGCAGTTCACCGACCTCACCGCGCTGCAGGAGCAGGGGGTCGAGATCACCGGACGGCTTGCGCTGGTGCAGGACGGGGTCGCGCGCTTTTCTGGCGCGCTGGCCAACCATTGCACGCTGTCGGACCTCAAGATGACCCGGCTGCTGGCCGGCTTCGACACCTTCGCCGAAACGGCCGGGATCGCCGGCCTGCCGGCGCCGGAACGCTTTGCCCCGACCCGGGTGCCCGAGGCGCCGCGCCTGGCGCTGGACCTGGCATCGGGCGGGATCGCCACGGTGCTCTGGGCCACGGGCTTTAGGCCGGACCATTCCTGGATCGACCTGCCGGTCTTCGACCGCAAGGGGCGGCTCAGGCACGATGGCGGCGCCGTCGCGCCGGGGCTGCACGTGCTGGGCCTGCCGTTCCAGCGCCACCGCACCTCTGCCCTGATCGACGGGGTGGGCCGGGATGCCCGCCACGTCGCCACCCGCATCGACCAAGACCGCGCCAGCCGCGCCGCATGAGAGGAGACGAGACAGATGCAGACCGACACGCAGATACGGGCCGCCCAGGCGCAGGTCATCGCCCGGATGGAGGCCGACCCCGACCCCTGCCGCAAGACCTACGTGACCACGGGGCGGATCGGCGCGGGCCTGGCCTGCGAGGTCCGGCAGGGCCGCCACGCGATCGTCACCGACCTTGGCCCGGCCATGGGCGGCGGGGCGCTGGGGCCGTCGCCCGGCTTTCTCGGGCGCGCGGCCATCGTCGGATGCGTCGGCATCGGGGTGAAGATGATGGCGCTGCGCGAGGGGCTGACTTTCGACGCCATGACCATCACCGTCGAGACCGAGTTCGACGACACCGCGCTGATGGGGCTGGGCGCGAACTCGGCCGCGCCCCTGCGGACCCGCGTGCGCATCGAGATCGACAGCCCCGAGAGCGCGGCGCAGGTCGCCGCCGTGGTGGATCGCGCGCTCGAGCAGGACCCCTGGTTCCTTGCCCTGCGCGATGCGCAGGTGGTCGAGCCCTGCCTCACCGTCCGGTCCCCGACGGGTGTCCTGCCCGGGTGATGGCGGGGGCCCGGCGGCCCGTTCCGGCCGCCGGGCAGCCCGTCAGGCCCGCCGCCGGGTCAGCTTGCGGACAAGGACAAAGCAGGCCGGCACCACGAAGATGCCAAGGAAGGTCGCCGCCGCCATGCCGCCCAGCACCGCGATGCCGATGGCGTTCTGCGCCTGCGCCCCGGCGCCCGAGGCCAGTGCCAGCGGCAGCACCCCCAGCATGAAGGCAAACGAGGTCATCAGGATCGGGCGCAGGCGCATCCGGGCCGCCGCGATTGACGCCTCCAGCGCCGATTTCCCCTGCAATTCCAGGTCGCGGGCGAATTCCACGATCAGGATGGCGTTCTTGGCCGCCAGCCCGATCGTGGTCAGGATCCCCACCTTGAAATAGACGTCGTTGCTCTGCCCGAAGGCCCAGGCAAAGGCGAACGCCCCGGCGATGCCAACCGGCACCGACAGCATCACGGCAAAGGGGATCGACCAGCTTTCGTAAAGCGCCGCCAGCGACAGGAAGACCACCAGCGCCGACAGCGCGTAGAGGAAGGGCGCCTGGCTGCCCGACTGCTGTTCCTGGTAGCTGAGCCCGGTCCAGGCCACGCCATAGCCGGCGTCGAGGCCCGAGACCATGTCCGCCATGGCGTCCATCGCATCGCCCGAGGACACGCCCGGCGCCGGGCTGCCCGAGATCGAGATCGCGCCGATCCCGTCGATCCGCGCCGCCGACGGCGTGGTCGAAACCCAGTGGGTTTCCATGAACGAGGCAAAGCTGACCATCTCGCCCGCGCTGTTGAGCGCATACCATTTCTCGATATCCTCGGGCTGCATCCGGTCGGCGGCCTCGCCCTGCACGATCACCGGGCGCAGCGATCCGTTCATGTCGAAGTCGTTGACGGTCGACCCGGCAAAAATCGTCGACAGGATGTTGTTCACCGCCGAGACGCTGACGCCAAAGCTCTCGGCCTTCTGCTGGTCGATGTCGAGCCGCAGCACTGCCTCGGGCTCGGTGCCCTGGGCGCGGACGCTGGCAAGGCGGGGATCGGCCATGGCCTGTTGTTCCAGCGCGGTCGCGGCGGCGCGCAGGGCGTCGTTGCCGGTGTTGCCGTAATCCACGAGGTACATCGAGACCCCCGATGTGTTGCCCAGCCCCGGCACGGCGGGTGGCTGCACGAACATCACCCGGCCGGCGCGCAGGGTGCCGAACCTTTGCGTCGCGCGGGCCGCGACGCTGGTGGCCGACAGGCTGTCATCGGGCCGCTCGTAGAACCCCTTGAGCTTGACGAAGATCATCGCGGTGTTCTGCCCCGACCCGCCGAACCCGAAGCCCAGCGTGGCAAAGGTGCTGTCGACCGCCGCGTTTTCCTCGGTTTGCAGGTAGTCCTCGATCTGGTTCACCACCTGCTCGGTCTGGGCCGAGGTCGAGCCTTCGGTGAGGTTCACCATGACGATGAGAACGCCCTGGTCTTCCTGCGGCAGAAAGGACGAGGACATGCGCAGCGCCGAATAGCCGGCCTCCGCCGCCAGCGCCAGGATTAGCGCCAGCGCGATCACCGGCCGACGCGACAGCCTTCCTACGACGCCGGAATAGCCGGTCGTGAGCCGCTCGAACCCGGCGTTGAAGGCGCGGGCCGGGGCGATGGCGGGCCCGTGGCCGCGCCGTTTCAGCAGCGTCGCGGTCAGCGCCGGTGTCAGGATCAGCGCGACCAGCGCCGACAGCACCATGGCCGAGATGATCGTGACCGAGAACTGCCGGTAGATCACCCCGGTCGAGCCGCCGAAGAAGGCCATCGGCAAAAAGACCGCCGAGAGCACCAGCGCGATGCCGATCACCGCCCCGGTGATCTGGCGCATCCCCTTTTCGGTCGCGGGCAGGGGGTCGAGCCCGTCCTCCTCCATCACCCGTTCGACGTTCTCGACCACGACGATGGCGTCGTCGACCAGCAGGCCGATGGCCAGGACCATGGCGAACATGGTCAGCGTGTTGATCGAGAACCCGAGGGCGGCGAGTGTGGCAAAGGTTCCGGCCAGCACCACCGGCACCGCGATGATCGGGATCAGCGTCGCGCGCCAGTTCTGCAGGAACACGAGGATGACGAGGAACACCAACACCACCGCCTCGGCCAGGGTGTGGTAGACCTTTTCGATCGACTGCTCGACAAAGGGCGAGGTGTCGTAGGCGGTCTCGACCTCTACGCCGGAGGGCAGCGAAGCCATCAGCGTCGCAAGGGTCTCGCGCACCGCCTCGGCGGTGTCGACCGCGTTGGCGCCTGTGGCGAGGTTGACGCCGAAACCGGCGGCATTGGCGCCGTCAAAGCGGGAATCCCCGCCGTAGCTTTCCTGCCCGATCTCGATCCGGGCCACGTCGCCCAGCCGCACCTGGCCGCCGTCCTCGGCGGACCTGAGCAGGATCGCCTCGAAATCCGCGACGCTGGTCAGTTGGCTTTGGGCAGTGATCGTGGCGGTGAATTGCTGGCCCTCGAGCACCGGCAGCGAACCCAGCGCGCCGACCGAGACGGTGGTGTTCTGCGCCGCGATGGCTGAGGTCACGTCCGAGGGCGTCAGCTGGTACTGGTAAAGCGACAGCGGATCGAGCCAGACCCTGAGCGCGTAGCCCGAGCCGAAGACGTTGATGCCGCCCACGCCATCGGTCCGCTGGATCGGCCCCGAGACCTGGTTGTCGAGGATATCGCCCAGCTCGATCGTGGAATAGCGGCCGTCCTTGGACACGATCGCCCCGACCATGAGGATCGAGGAACTCGACCGCGACACCGACACGCCCGAGGTCTGCACGGCGCCCGGCAGGCGTCCTTCGACCTGGCTGACCCGGGATTGCACGGTGTTCTGCGCATCGACCGGGTCGATGCTTTCGTCGAAGGTCAGCGAGATCGACGACCGCCCCTCGCGCGAGGTGCTTTCCATGTAAAGCACCCCGTCGAGCCCGGTCATCGCATCCTCGATCACCGAGGTGACCGAGTTCTCGACCGCCGAGGCGGTGGCGCCGGAATAGCTCGCGCTTATGCGGATCGTGGTGGGGGCGATGTCAGGGTATTGCGACACGGCCAGCTGGGTAAAGGAAAAGGCCCCGGCCAGCATGGTCACGATGGCCAGGACCCATGCAAAGATGGGACGGTGGATGAAGAAGTGTGCCATGGTCTCAGTCCGCCTGCGCGTCCTGCACGACGCCTGCGGCGTCGATGGTCACCGGCACCGGCGTCACCTGGGCCCCGTCCATCAGGTTGCTGCGCCCGTCGACGATCACCTGGTCGCCCGCCGCGACGCCGCCCGTCGTGATCCAGGCGTTCCGGTATGTCCCGGCCGACGCGATCTCGACCCGTCGCGCCGTCCCGTCGCGCAGGACGAAGGCGGTCAGCGTGCCGTCCGACTGGCGGTCGGTGGCGCGTTGCGGCACCAGCACGGCGGACTGCGTGCCTACCGTGACCTCGACCCGCAGGAACTGGCCGGGCAGGATCATTCGGTCGGGGTTGTCGAACCGGAACCGCAGGTCGACCGACCCGGTGGTGGTCGACACGATCAGCCCGGGACTGACCAACTGGCCGGTGCCGCTGTAGGTCTCGCCGTTCTCGAGCGTCAGCACCGCCTCGAGCCGGTCGCCCACCGTCATGGCGCCGCTGTCGATCCGCGCGCGCACCCGCATGATCCGGGCCGAGCTTTCGGCCACGTCAATAAAGATCGGATCGGTCGCCGTCACCGTGGTCAGCGCGGTGGTCTGGTTCGCCGTCACCAACGTGCCGACCGAGACGGCGGGCACGTCCGCAACGCCGTCGATCGGGCTCTTGATCTCGACCCGGTCAAGATCCAGCTGCGCGCTTTGCAGCGCCGCCTCGGCGCTGCTGAGCGTCGCCCTGGCCTGGGCCAGCGTCGCCCGGGCCGTCTGCAGGTCCGATGTGGTGACCGCCGAGCCCTCGAGCCGCGCGTAGCGGTCGACCGTGGCCTGCGCCGTGTCCACCGCCACCTGCGCGCCGACCCGCTCCGCCTCGGCCGCGGCAAGGGCGGCCTCGTAGCTCGCGGCCTCGAGCCGGAACAGCGTATCGCCGGCGCTGACACGCTGGCCCGAGGGGTAGGGGATCTCTTCGATCATGCCGCTGACGCGGGGGCGGATCTCGGTCTGTTCGCTGGCAACCGCACGGCCGGGCAGGGTCACCGAATAGGGCACGGCGGCCTCTTCGAGCGTCACGACGCCCACCTCCTGAGGCGCCTGCTCCTGCGGGGCCGACTGGGCAGCGGCGCCAAGGGGCAGCAGGGTGAACAGGAGGAGGGGGAGCAGGCGGCTCAGGGGTCGGGTCATCGAAGTCTCTCGGCGGAACGGTTGTTGTGTTGCAGGGACTAACGTGCGGGCCCCGGGCTTCCGTCCGTCCGCGCGTGCACATGGTCTGTGCGGCCATGCGGCCGATGCGCGCCCACGCGCGGGATCACGCGGGGCGCAGGCGGGTCGTGCCAGCGAAACGCGGACGAGCGTATCGACACCGGGGACAGGGATCGCGCCGCCACAGGGCAGCTGAGGCGCGACGGTGTGCAGATCAGGTCCTGTATCGACGGCGCGGGGGGATCGCGAGCCCGGCGATGGCCACCAGTTCTGCGTGTTCGCCGACATCTGCGAGGCGCCGGTCCCGCGGGTCGAACGCGAGGGGCCCGATGGCGAACCCGCGCGGGCCCCCCTTGCCGACATTCTCGTCACGCTCAATGACAGCGGGATCGGGACCACCGGCGCCGTGCGGAGCGGGACCTCCGGCCGCTCCCGGGCGGGTGTCGCATTCGCAGAGCTTGTCCTGGCGGAGGTTGCCTGAGCCGATGGGCCACCGACCGGGCCCCGTGACCGGCGCGTCGCGCTGTGCGGCAGGCGGTCCACTTCGGCTAAGACGCGCTTTTCCCGGACAAATTATCCTCCGGCAGGGCAGCATATCGGGCCAGGGGCAGCGGGGCCCGGTCCGTCAGCCGCCCCGAAGCGTCCCCGCATCAAGTCGCAGGCCTTGTGGCGACCGGCCTTCAACGGGGCGGATCGCCGGCCGCGGTCGTTCCCTTGTCCGTTGCTGCCCTCAGCCGGTAGGCAAGCTGCGGCCGTGTAAGTCCCAGCAGGCGTGCCGTGGCGGCAACATTGCCACCGTTCGCCTCGAGAGCCCCCCGCACCAGAGTCTCGTTCAGCTGGTCGAGCGTCAGCGTGCCATTCGCGAAGGCCGGTGCCAGCAAGATCCACGGATCGGTGCGCTCCCGGCCTGGCGCGCGCGCCGTGTCGACGGCCAGGGCCGCCTCGATGTCGGGGGCGTCGATGGCCTTTGGGTCGGTCGCCAGCAGGGCCGCGCGTTGCAGCAAGGTGCGCAGCTGCGGCAGGTTGCCGGGCAGGTCCAGCCGGGCAATGCGGTCCGTGGCCGCCTCGGTCAGCCGGGCGCGCGGGGCATCGCGCAGCGCCGGCGCGCTCGACAGCACCACCCGCGCCAGCTCGGGCAGGTCGGCGGCGCGTTCGGACAGCGGGGGCAGGGCGACGGGCAGCACGTTCAGCGCATAGGCGAGTTCCGGCAGCAGCCGCCCGTCGCCGGTGATCTGCGCCGGGCTCATGTCCGACAGGGCGATGACCTGCGGCGGCGGGCCCTGGTCGCGCGAGATGAGGTTGAGCAGGGTCCACTGGCGCTCGGTCGGCAGCTCTTCGATGGCCGAGATCGCCACGTAGGCTTCCGAGCTTTGCCCCTGGGCACCCTGCTGGCGCAGGGCCGTCAGCCGTTCGCCCAGCTCGTCCGAGCGGGCATGGACGATGGAAAACGCACCGCGGCGGAACCGTTGCCGGTGCAGCCAGCGCGCGGCGGCCCGGCAGCCGGCTCCGGCCGGGCCGGTGACCAGCGCCGGCACGCCGCTGCGCAGCACCAGGTCGAGCCGGTCGCGTACCGGGCGGATCACCAGGTCGTCGAGGTCCAACGCATCGCCGCGACCGGCCCCGCGGCCGCCGCTGCGCACGGCTGACGCCATGTCGCCGCCGGTCGGCAGAACCTCGTTCAGGAACAGCTGGACAAACGGATCGTCCCGCCCCCAGTCATCCACCGTCTTGCCGACCACCCGGCAGGCCTTGTGCCCCATGGCCGAGCAGCTGGTTTCCTTGAACAGCACCAGCTTGCGGAAGAACGGGCTGGCATAGCCAGCCGCATAGCCCGTCTGCACCCAGCAGACCGGCGCCAGCGCGCGGCCGTGGCGGCGGTGGTATTCGCCCGCCTCGACGGAATCGTGCCAGAAGAAATCGCCCGAGAACCGGTCGGCGTCGAAGTCGAAATCGTTCGAGATCGTCTCGACCCGCACGGTGCCGGTGACCATGTGCAGCCGCGTGCCGGCGGTGAAGGCGTCGCCGGGGTCGAGCTCGGGCCAGGATTGCAGGATGAACTCCGCATCCTCGCGCCCGCTGAGATAGCCCAGCCGCAGCATCAGGATCATCGCCTCGTGCTCGCCGTAGCGGCGCACCAGCTGGTCGCGCAGGTCGCTGCCAAAGGTCGCGCGGGTCATCAGCATCCGCGCGCCGTTCAGCGTGATCGACCCGCGCGTCGGGCTGAACTTGAGCCGGTCGAGCAGGTCGCCCAGCGTCGGGCGGCCGCCGCGGGCCAGGAGGGCGGATTCGTCGGGGCTGATTTTCATGACTGCACTTGATCATATGGTTGATCGGCTGTCACCAAATGATCACGCCGCACTGCGGCGCAGGTATCGGAGCAGGGCAGATTTCCGATGAGATTTCGATGGTAGACGTATGTTAGGAAATGATAAAATCTGCTTTCCTCCATGCTGCGGTGCAAAATTAACGAATTCCGTTTGACGCCAACACGCCGCAGCCCGTTGGATGAATGCCGCACAGCCACCCAGGTTAGGAGGAGACCCAAATGGCGAAACCCGAGCTTATCATGAAGCTGCCCGCAGAACCCCACGAGGCGATGATCAAGCGCTTCGGCAAGGAGGGCGCGTTCATCCCGGGCGACGACAAGAACAACCCCTGGGTGCCTTTCGGCGACAGCGCGGCGATCAAGCACCTGGCCTTTGACATCCGAACCAACTCGGCCGCGAACATCCTCTGGGTCAAGGGCGGCGGCGTGATCGGCACGCACAAGCACCGGGGTGTCGTGTCGGCCGTGACGCTGGAAGGGTCCTGGGGCTACCACGAATACGACTGGGTCGCCCGCCCCGGAGATTTCGTCTACGAGCTGCCAGGCACGGCCCATACGCTGTATTCCGACGATCCCAACGGCATGAAGGCGCTGTTCTGGCTGAACGGCGCGATCGAGTTCTACGACGAGAACGCGAACTACGATTTCACCGCAGACGTGTTCTGGTTCATCGACCATTACGTCAGCCACTGCGAGGCCAACGGCATCGAGATCAACAAGGACATGTTCATCTGACCGAACGGTCGGGGAACCAAAGGGGAGGAGCCGATGTCCTTGCAGACGATGTTCGACGTCGCGGGCAAGTCCGTGATCGTCACCGGGGGCGCATCCGGGATCGGGCGCGCCTATGCCGAGATCATGGTCGAGATGGGGGCCGATGTCCGCATCCTCGACATGGATGCGGCGGGGCTCGAGGCCACGGTGGCCGAGATCGCGGCGCAGGGCTGGCCGGGCACGGTTTCGGGCGCGCAGCTTGACGTCAGCGACCGGGCGGCGCTGGCTGCGGCCTTCGACGCGGTTGCCGCCGATAAGGGGCGCATCGACGTGGTCTTTGCCAACGCCGGGGTCGATGCCGGGCCGGGCTTCCTGTCGCCCGAAGGCGAGCGGGTGCCCGAGGGCCAGATCGACGCCATGCCCGAGGACCAGTGGGACCGCGTCATCGACGTGAACCTCACCGGCGTCTTCATGACCATCCGCAACGCGGCGCGGCACATGAAGCAGACCGGCGGCGGGCGGATCATCGTGACCTCTTCGGTCGCGGCCCGGGTGAACGAGACCATCGTGGGCACCGCCTACATGCCGGCCAAGGCGGGCGTCGATCACCTGGTGCGCAACGCGGCGATGGAGCTGGCGGCGCACGGGATCAACGTCAACTGCATCTCGCCCGGGCCCTTCATCACCAATATCGCCGGCGGGCGGCTCAAGAACAAGGCCGACCGCGAGGCGTTCGAGGCGCAGTCGCTGATGGGGCGGCTGGCCTGGCCGGACGAGATCAAGGGCCTTGCGCTCTTCCTCGCCGCGCCCGCGTCCAGCTATGTCACGGGCGCACAGATGACCATCGACGGCGGCTCGTCGCTGCGCGGCTAGCCGATCGGACCAGCGGGAGGGCTGCCGGGCCCGCGCGACATCCCCGGCAGGTAATCAATGGGAGGAGCTATCAAGATGACCAAGCATGTGAAGAACTGGACCCCGTCCCGCCGCCGCGTCCTGCAAGGGATGGGCGCCTCGGCCGTCGCGCTGTCGGCGCCGAGCATCGTGCGCGCGCAAAGCGCCGGTACGATCAAGGTGGGCTTTCTGACGCCCACGACCGGCCCGCTCGCGCTTTTCGGTGAAACCGACGGCTTTACCGTGGACAAGATCCGCGAGGCGCTGGGCGGCAAGATCACCGGCGCGGACGGCCAGACCTACGATCTGGAAATTCTCGTGCGCGACAGCCAGTCCGACCCGAACCGGTCGGCCGAAGTGGCCGCCGAGCTGATCCTGAACGAAGAGGTGCACATGCTGCTGCCCGCTTCGACCACCGACACGATCAACCCCGCCGCCGACCAGGCGGAACTGTTCGAATGCCCCTGCCTGTCCACCGCGGCGCCCTGGCAGGCCATCGTCTTCCCGCGCGGCGGGGCGGACAATCCGTTCAACTGGACCTACCACTTCTTCTGGGGTCTGGACGAGGCGCTGAACACCTTTGTCGGGCTGTGGAACAGCCTCGAGACCAACCGCAAGGTCGGTATGCTGTTCCCGCAGAACGCCGATGGCGAGACCTGGGGCAACACCGATTACGGCCTGCCGTCGCCGACCCAGGCTGCGGGTTTCGAGATCGACATGCCCGGCTTCTTCCAGCCGCGCACCAACGATTTCTCGTCCTTGATCTCGTCCTTCAAGAACTTCGAGGCGGATATCGTTGGCGGCATCACCTACGTGGACGACCTGACCAACTTCGTGAACCAATGCGCGCAGCAGGGCTTCCATCCCAAGGCGATCACCGTGGCGGCCGCACTGCTGTTCCCGTCCGGCATCGAGGCGCTGGGCGAGCTGGGCGACGGCATGTCCTCCGAGGTCTGGTGGACCCCGGCCTTCCCGTTCCAGTCGTCCCTCACGGGCCAGGTCAGCCGCGACGTGGCCGATGCCTGGGAATCCGAGACCGGGCGCCAGTGGACGCAGCCCCTAGGCTACAGCCACGCGATCTGGGAAATCGCCATCGACACGCTCAAGCGCTCGGCCAACCCGCTGGACCGCGCCGCCAACCGCGACGCGCTGAAGGCCACCGACATGCAGACGCTGATCGGGCCGGTGAACTTCTCGACCGGGCCGCATCCGAACGTGTCCACCACGCCGATCTTCGGCGGCCAGTGGGTCAAGGGCGAAAAATGGCCCTTTGAGCTCAAGATCGTCGACAACAGCGTCAACCCGCTGTTCGAGCCCGAGCAGGCGATGAAGCCGCTGCCCTGGTCGATGTAAGCGATGAGCGACGCGGCACAGGCCGCTCTGCTCACGGCACGCGGGCTGGGCAAGTCCTTCGGGGCGGTCCGCGTGCTGCATGACCTCGATTTCGAGGTCCGGCAGGGCGAAGTTCTTGGCATTCTCGGCCCCAACGGGGCCGGGAAGACCACCCTGTTCAACCTGGTCAGCGGCGACATCCGCGATCATGTTGGGGAAATCCAATTCGACGGAAAGGCGTTGAAGGGCCAGCCTTTTGACCGTTGCAAGGCCGGGATCGGCCGCACCTACCAGATCCCGCAGCCCTATGGCGGCATGAGCACCTTCGAGAACCTGCTGGTCGCGGCGACCTTCGGCGGCGGCATGTCCGAGGCGGAAAGCTATGACCATTGCGTCCGTATTCTGGAAGATTGCGAATTGAGCCAGCGCGCCAACACCAATGCCGGGTCGCTGACCCTGCTCGACCGCAAGCGGCTCGAACTGGCGCGGGCGCTGGCGTCAAAGCCGCGCCTGCTGCTGCTGGACGAGATCGCGGGCGGGCTGACCGATGACGAGGGCAAGGACCTTGTCGCGCTCATCCGGCGCATCCGTGACGGCGGCACCACGATTGTCTGGATCGAACATGTCCTCCACGCGCTTTTCGCCGTGGCTGACCGGCTGCTGGTGCTGAACTTCGGCGAGAAGATCGCCGAGGGCGCGCCCGCCGTGGTGATCGAGGACCCCGAGGTGAAACGCGTCTACATGGGGGTCGAAGCATGAGCCTGCTGTCCACCCACGGCCTGATTGCCGGTTATGGCGACATGCGCGCCCTGCATGGCATCGACCTGGTCGTGAACCCCGGCGAAACCGTCGCCCTGATCGGCGCCAACGGGGCCGGAAAATCCACCCTGTTGCGCTCGATCATGGGCCTGCTGCCCGTGGCTGCGGACATGGTGCAGCTGGACGGCGCGCCCGTCGGCGGCACCCAGCCACACCGCATGGTGCAAAGCGGCGTGGCCATCGTGCCCGAGGGCCGGCGGCTTTTCGCGGGCATGACGGTCGAAGAGAACCTGCGCGTCGCCAGCGAACATGCCGCCGCGCCGCAAGGCCAGCCCTGGACGCAGGAGAGGGTCTATGACCTCTTCCCCATCCTGCGCGAAAAGGCCCGCACGAACGTGGAAAACCTGTCGGGCGGGCAGCAGCAGATGGTCTCTATCGGGCGGGGCCTCTTGGCGCAGCCGCGCGTGCTGCTGTGTGACGAGATCAGCCTGGGCCTCGCCCCCCGCGTGGTGCGCGAGATCTACGAGGCGCTGCCGCAGGTGACCGCCCAGGGCACCGCGCTGGTGCTGGTCGAACAGGACGTCGGCCTCGCACAGCGCGCCTCGCAGCGGCTCTACTGCCTGCTCGAAGGGCGCGTGACGCTGGAAGGCCGGTCAGAAGACATCAGCCGCGACGACATCTCCGCGGCCTATTTCGGAGCAAGCCATGCACTGGATTGAAGGCATCGTGCAGGGCATCCTGCTGGGCGGTCTCTACGCCCAATACGCGCTGGGCATGGCGCTGATGTTCGGCGTGATGAAGATCGTCAACGTCACCCACGGCGACCTGGTGATCCTGCTGGCCTTGATCGGAATCAGCTTTGCGGATTTCGCCGGGCTCGGCCCGTGGAGCGTCCTGGCCACGCTGGTTCCCATCGGCGCGGCCATTGGCTGGCTGCTGCAACGGGCCATGCTGAACCGGGTGGTCGGGAATGACCCGCTGCCCTCGCTGATCGCCACCTTTGGCCTCTCGATCGCCTTGCAGAACGCCATGCTGGTGGTCTGGTCGGCCGACACGCGTTCCCTGTCCGGCGGCGGCATCCAGCAGGCGTCCATCGAGATCGGGCCGCTGTTTGTCGGCGTGCTGCCGCTGATCGTGCTGATCTGCGCCACTCTGCTGACCGGAGGGCTGGACGCCGTGCTGCGCTTTACCCGCTACGGCCGGTCCCTGCGCGCCGCCTCGGCCGACGTGGAGGCGGCGGCCATGGTCGGCGTCAACCCCAAGTCGGTCTATGCCACGGCCACGGCCATCGCGGTCGGCATCCTCGGGTTTGCGGCCACCTTCCAGGCGATGCGGTCCACCGTGGCGCCGGCGGACGGGCCATTCCAGCTGATCTACGCCTTCGAGGCGGTGATCATCGGCGGGCTCGGTTCGATCTGGGGCGCCTTCACCGGCGCGATGATCCTCGGCGTCAGCCAGGCCATCGGCTTCCGCATCAATCCCGGCTTCGGGATCCTCGCGGGTCACATCGTGTTCCTCGCCGTGCTGGCCATCCGGCCGCAAGGCATCTTCCAGCGCAAATCGTAAGGAGCGGGTGCATGTCTTATCGTGTCGAACGCATGACCACGTCGGGCCGCATCGCGCTGCTGATCGGCGCTGTCGCGCTGGGGGCCATCATATCGATGCCCTGGTGGGCCTCGCAGGGGCTGATCCGGGACGTGATCACGCTGGCCTGCTACATCGCAGTGGCGCAGATGTGGAATATGCTGGCGGGCTACGGCGGCCTTGTGTCGGTCGGCCAGCAGGCCTTTGTCGGGGTCGCGGCCTATGCCATGTTCGTGCTGGCGCAGACCTTTGGCGTGAACCCCTTCGTCGCCGTGGGCCTGTCGTTGATCGCGCCCGCGCTGCTGGCGGTGCCGATCTACCTGCTGCTGCACCGGCTCGAGGGGCCGTATTTCGCCATCGGTACCTGGGTGGTGGCCGAGGCGCTGCGGCTTGTCGCCACCAACATGCCGCTGGTCAACGGCGGCGCGGGGATGAGCCTGCGCGTCATGACGCAGTTCTCGGCACATGAACGGGCCATCGCGGGCTCGATCCTCGCCGCGCTGCTGCTGCTGGTGACCGTGGGCGGCAGCTACCTGCTGCTGCGCAGCCGCTACGGCATCGCCCTGACGGCGATGCGCGACAACCCGGTCGCCGCACGCAGCCAGGGGGTCGACGTGCAGCGCCTGCGGTTCTGGATCTTCGTCGCCGCCGCCGTGGGGACAGGCTTTGCCGGGGCGGTCTACTTCATGGTGCAACTGCGCATCACGCCGCCCTCGGCCTTTTCGATGGAATGGGCGAACCTTGCCATCTTCATCGTCATGGTCGGCGGCATCGGCAGCATCGAGGGCGTTCTGATCGGCGCCGTCATCTACTTCTTCGCCGACCGCTGGTTCGGGGAATATGGCGCCAGCTACCTGATCGTGCTGGGCCTTCTGACCCTGATGACCGCGCTCTTCTTCCGCGAAGGGCTCTGGGGCCTCTGGCGGCGCAAGTTCGACGCGCCCTGGTTCCCGACCCGCCGGACGCTTGTGCAGGGAGACCGCTGATGAAAGCCCTTGTCTTCGACGCCCACGGCCAGCCGCTGCGCGAAACCGAGGTGCCCGATCCGACCTGCCGCGCCGACGAGGTGGTGATCTCGGTCTGTCGCTGCGGCATCTGCGGCAGCGATCTGCACATGACCGAGGACCCCGCGACCTTCGGCCTCGGCACCGGGGACGTGATCGGGCACGAGTTCGCGGGCGAGGTGCTCGAGGTCGGGCGCGAGGTGACGGACCTCAAGCCCGGGGACCTCGTGGCCGCCGCCCCGCTGCGCGGATGCGGCGCCTGCGGCCCCTGCCGCAACGGCGACCCGGCCTGGTGCGACAACGGCATGACCCTGATCGGCGGCGGCTACGCCGAATACGCCGCCCTCGCGGGCCGGCAGCTGCGCAAGCTGCCGCAGGGCATTTCGCTGGCCGACGGCGCACTGGCCGAGCCGCTGGCGGTGGCGCTGCATGGCCTCATGCGCTCGGGCATGAAGCCCGGCGACCGGGTGCTGGTCGTCGGCGCGGGGGCCATCGGCCTTGCGGTCGTCTACTGGGCGCGGCGGCTGGGGGCGGGCTGCGTCGTGGCAGCCGACCTGCACGAGTACCAGCGTGACCGGGCAATGGACCTGGGCGCCACGGGGTTCATCACCTCGGGCCCGGACATGGCGCAGCGGGTGGCGGCGGCCTGCGGCGGCGCGCCCGACATCGTGTTCGAATGCGTGGGCAAGGTGGGGCTGATCGACCATTGCATCGACCTTGTCCGCCCGCGCGGCACAGTCTGCGTGCTGGGCCTTTGCGTCGGGACCGACCGGATGGACAGCTTCCGCGCGATCTCGAAAGAGGTGACCATGATCATGTCGGTGTTCTTCAACATGCACGAGTTCGCCAATGCCATCGACGCGCTGGACGCGGGCCGTTTCGCCCCGCAACACTTGGTGTCGGACACGGTGACCCTGGCCTCGGCCCCGGTCGCCTTCGAGGCGCTCAAGCAACGCACGACCGAATGCAAGGTGTTGATCGCACCGGGCGGGTGACGGCCCCGGCCGGGGCGGAGGCGCCGCGGCCCACCGGGCCTCGACCTATGCGGCGGCCGGGCCGGCCCCGGCGTGATCCCGCCCCCCCGGGGAGACTCGGTCGCACAAATCGGCTGACGCCCGTGGTTCCCCTTTCCCGAGGCAGACATCCCATGGCCGCCGCGCCAGGCATGACCGGCGCGCCGTATCGGGCCGCCGCGCCCGCGTGCGTGCCATGCGCCGTCACGCGCGACCTTGATGCCGGGGCCATCCGCCGCCCGGCAGGGCATGTCCCAGCCGTGTCCCGAGAGGGGGGCACGGCTGCCGGGCCCCCTGCGACCCACGATGCGCGATGCCTGCCGCGCGCATCCTCTGACGGCGAGACAGGGTGCTGGCGCCGGGCCAAATCCGGCCCGGGCCAACCGCCCGCAACAGGCTCTCGGCGCCCCCGGGTCGCCTTGCGGAGCGCCACGCCGAGCCGTCCAAGGCACGGCCGGTGCAGGGCCGACAGCAGTTCTCCGGACTGCGGTCGGGGCGCCCTTCAACCGTCCTCTACTGCAGGTTCCGAACGGGCAGGTCGCAGCACGTCTCATGGCAGCCGCGCCCGCGTTCGCGTATGCGGTGACGGAGCCGCGCGTTGATGCCCGTCTCAGGGTGGAAGTGCGTTTCGCAAGGGATGCTCGGACTGCGTGTCGCGGGTCCTTCGGTGTCGAGACGATCGCGCCTGCTGCCGAAACCACGGATTGCCGCGATCGTGCATGCGCTCGGGGTGTCAATGAGATGATGCCGTCCCCTGCTGTCCGCATCCCGTTGGCGACACAGCCGGTCGACATCAGGAAGGGCCAAGACGGGCGCGCCCTGATGGTGCAATCGGTTCAGAAGGAGGACCCGTTCACCGGCACCCTTGTTCGCGTTGGTGCCAGGCGCACCGACAGGCCGAAGATCCTGTTCCCGAACGGCCGTGGCCCGCTGGTGGCTTGTAAGTGGCGGAAAGGGAAGACCTTCACCTCGCCGGCAGTTCCGACCGGCGTGATGGGGTCGAACCCGGCGCAGTGCTAGTATCTCGAGAGTGCGGTCGCCTAAGCCGAGGAGATGCAGGAGACGCAGGCGCCGTCCGTGAACCGGTCCCGGCGTGCGCCCGTGACCACCCGGGTTGGCGCCGAGAGGATCCACCCGGTGTGGTCCTCTTCGACACGCCCGACCGCGCCGCAAAGCACGCGGAGACGATCCTGCGGGGTTGCGGCGGCATCCGGCAACGCGGCGGATACCAGGGCTACAACCGTCTGACGCGTCCCTCCCGCAAGGGCGGCGATCCGGTTCATGTGGCGCATTGTAGGCCCCATTCCCGGCGCAAGCTCAAAGAAGGGCTCGACCGCAACGGCCCCGAGATCGCCGCCGAGGGGGACGCCGGATCACCGAACTCCACAAGACCGAGGCCGCCAGTCGCGGCATGGCACCGGGATGGCAGGCGCGCACCGGCCGCCAACGGACAAGGGAGGTATCGACCGCACCCAGACACGCGCCCGGCACGAAGACGGCGTCGCCACGACGGTGCCTCCGCCCGGGACGTCCGGAAGAAATCCAAGGGGATGTTCGGGAAAGCCGACCGCGTCAAAGAGCCTCATCGCGATGTCATCGGTGCCACCGGTCCGGTCAACAATCACGTCGACATGCCACATGCCGTGCCAAGCCTTGCGATCCCGCGCAGCCGACTTGACGCGCAGCCGAGGGCAGTCCGCACCGTCGAGGCCTCAGCCGCGCCGGGGGTCAGAGTTCAACTTGGGGCGAGCGTGATCGATGCCTGCCTTGGGGACCGTGCGAAAAACCAGGAATGCATGATGGCGGCCATATTGATCCCTTATCGGTATCGGGGGAGGAGCGTGGAACTTCGAAGGCTGACCTGTTTACTCGCCGTGGCGGAGGAGTTGCATGTCGGGCGTGCGGCCGCGAGGCTGGACATCGCGCAGCCTCCGCTGTCGCGCCAGATTGCAGCGCTCGAGGTGGACATCGGAGCGCAGCTGTCTGATCGCTCTCGAAGCCAGATCCGGCTGACGCAGGCAGGCGAGGTGCCGGAGCGTCAGCGCGGGTGTTGGTGGATCGTCTGGATGCTGCCTACAAGAAAGCCCGCCTCGTTGGCGAAGGTGGCGCGGGACGACTGCGTATCGCTTTTGTCGGCTCTGCATCCCATGGTGTCCTGCCCAACCTGATAAAGTCCTGCCGAACACCCTACCCGAATGCCGAGCTGGCGTATTCAGCGATGAACACTGCCGCGTTGCATTCGGCTTTGGTTCAGCGGGAAATCGACCTGGCCGTGGCTCGCCCGGCACTGTCGGATGACGAACTGCGCGCGGAAGCTCTGGTTCACGAGGATCTGATCCTCGCGGTGCCCGACAGCTCGGAAGTTGCTTCGCGCAAGGTGATCCGCCTGGCCGACCTCAACAAAAAAAACGGTTGTCCTTTGTCCTCGCCGACCGCGCCCCTGCTACGCGGACTCGGTCCTCGCCATTTGCCGCGAGGAAGGTTTCAGACCTGCGGCATTGGAACTGGCGCAGGATGACCAGACCGCCATCAGCCTGGTTTTCCTGGGCGTGGGCATTTCGATTGTGCCGGAAAGCGTGTCTCGGACCTCTCGTCGTGGCGGGGTCTTTCGAAAGTATAAGGGGTCAATCCCGGCATCGGACTGACGATCCATGCCAGGCGCGACACCCGATCGGCCAAGATGGCACAGTTCTTTGATGTCGCGCGTAAGTTCACGCGCAAGCGGTGACGGGTCCCGCGGCCGTAGTCACCCAAAAGAAGAAAGCGCAGAGTTCAGGCCTTGCGGGTGGCGTCTTTCAGCGCGTCCATGTCGACCGTGATGCCGGGGCCGGGGCCTTGGGGCAGGTCGACGTGGAAGTCACGGTACGAGATGCCGGAGGCGGCATGATCCTGTCGCAGGATCGATGGACCGAAGTGTTCGCAACCCCGTTCCAGCGCTGGCACGGTGTCGAAGACAGCGAGATGTGCAGCTGTGCCGATCCCCGACTCCAAAAGGCAGCCGCCAAAACGTTCCATCCCGAAGGCGCTGGCGACGTCCGCGGCACGTCTGAGTTCCGGAAGGGCGCCGGTTGTTCCGCTCGCTCACGGTCGAGGAAAGCCTGCTGATCGGCGCGGCTGGCGGGCGCTGGGGCCCATGGTCGCTCGACCAGGTCCATGGTCTGTTCCCGGATCTCATGGCGAAAAAGACCAACCCCGGCACCGCGCTGTCTGGTGGGCACCAACGAATGGTCGCCATCGGGCGCGCGCTGATGTCGAACCCTAGGCTGCTGCCCGGTGACGAGATCAGCCAGGGCCTCGCGCCGAAGGTCATCATGGACATCCACGAGTCCGTGCCCCGTATCCGGGAACACGGCACCTCTATCATCGTGGTTGAACAAGACGTCGGGAGAGCCATGGCCGTTGCGGACAGGGTTCACTGTTTCATGGGGGGCCGCGTGACGCTTTCGGGTACGCCCGACCTATTCACCCGCGCCCAGATCGCACCGGTGTCTTTGGGCATGCAAGAGGATATCGCGTCCGGCAGCCCCCGGTGGTTCCACACCATATGGAAGGGGCCGCCTGATGGTCTGGATCAATGCCATGATCCAGGGGGTCATGCTTGGCGGGCTCCGCGCGCTTTGTGCCGCCGGGCCGAGCCTGATGTTCGGTGTCTTGCGCTTCATCATTATCGCACACCGAGATTTCATCGTCCTTGGCGCCCATGCGATCCACTTTTTCCTTGTTTCATTGGGGCTTCCCGCCGCAATGGGCGTCGTGCCCGTGGTGTTGCTTCTGGCCGCGGCAGGCCATTTGAACCAGCGCGACCTGCGCAATCGGGTGTTGGGTCAATGCATCCTGCTGCCGATCCTCGTGACTTTCGGAATGTCCATCATCCTTGGCGTGGCGCAGGCCATCGGTGCCCAGGTCGACGCGGGCTATCAGATCCTCGCCGTCCACCTCGCCTGCCTCGTCATCCTCATCGTCAGCCCGCGCGGGTTGATGCCGAAAATGGCCTGACCTCATGACGTCCATGGACATTGAATCTCCAAGGAGCGCCCCGGCGGCACGGTTCATCCCCATTGCCGTGGTGGCACTTGCAATCGCCGTGATGGCCGCCGCCCCCTGGTGGGCGGGGCGCGCGGACCTGCGCCTGTTGATGGAGGTGCGTGCATAGCGCGCCGTTGCGCAGATGTGGAACCTGCTCGCGGGCTTCACCGGCCGTGTCAGCGTCGGCCAACAGGCATGGGTCGGACTGGGCGTTTACCTCTTTCTTGCATCGACGATCTTTCTGGGCATGCCGGTAATCGGCGATGATACGCGCATCGGTCTTGGCGGGCATTCCGGCGCTCCCCGTCGGCATGATCGCCTTCCGCCTCCAAGGCGCGTATCTTGCCATCGGAACATGGGTGATTGCCGAAGTCTTCCGCCTTGTCACGGCACAGGTCGATGCGTTGGGCGGCGGCTCCGGCATCTCGCTCCCGGTGCGGGTCGCCCGTTCCCGGGCTCCCGTTCGATGACGGAATTGACCATGTCTTACATGGCCTTCGCCGTCGGAAATTCGTCGGTGCTCTTTGTCTGCCAGTTCTTTTCGCTCGGCCGGTCCTGCGAGAACCGCAGGGAATGGAAATCGCGCCGAAACAGGTCTCGGATGCCAAAGGATACCGCGGCGGTCGCATCAGTGGGATTGTCCCCGGAAACCGGACACCCTGCCAAGCTTGTCGTCGACGAAGTGGAGGGAGACCGGCGTGGTTGGCGAGCGATAGAACGACGGTGCGGAGTTCAAGGCGAAGCTGGCGCTATAGGTCACTTGGCGCCCGCTCAGGGTTGCTGACCCGGTGGCGAAGCAAGGTGAGGTGGCCTTGCGGTCCCGGGCATCTGCCTGTTCCGTTTCTGCTGTCTGGTATCGCAGTCACAGGGCGACATCATGCCGTTTTTCATGCGTCTTCGTGTGGGGTCATGGCACATCCCGATCAATGCGAAGACGTCGCGCCCGGCTTTGTCGCGTGTCGGATCGGTCCGGCACCTGAGACGTTCGCGATTGAGAAACCGGCAGAAGCTCTCGGCCACAGCGCAGTCATCACAAGTCCCGCGCCGGATCATTCCGGGTTCGAGGAGGCTGTGACAGAAACACGCCGGCCAATCCCGCCCGGCAAGGACGGGTGAAGGTCGCCCGGACAGCAATCCGGAAGACCGGTGTCAGCCCTGAACCGGCAAAGCCCTGGGCTGTTCGGCATGGCGCTGCGGCAGGTGACCGGGGGCGTCGAGAGCCTATTGCGGCGGGTTGGCCCCGGTATCAAGGTCGGGCGTGACGGCGCGTAGCGCGCGTGCGGCGCAAGATGCAGCTTGGGGTCGACGAGGAGACGCGGGACATCCGCGCTGTCGAGATCGGCGGGGTCGATCTCGGCGATGTTCCGGTGCCGCCCGATCTGCTTGAAGAGGGGATCCCGCCGCCGGCGCCGCGTCGCGCGAAGGAGCCTGTGTCACACTGCCGGGCCAGCGGCTCATGACGCGGGATGCGACTGCCAGGCGGCCGGGCGTCAGGTCCGCACCGCCGGTCCGAACGGCGATACAGCACCTGGCATGCCGGTCACGGAATCTGTGGGTTGCCTGCCCAGCGAATGGGAACCACGGATGCCGGCCGATTTGTGCGCCGGAGTCTCGCGGCCGTCAAAGATCCATCTTGATTCCGAAGGGTTGCAAGGCGCCCTCGGTCAGCTCCGGCCAAGCCGCTGCAATCGCCTCTGCCGTCCAGCCGCCGGAGCGGGTGTCGACTCGCAGCTCGGCCGGATGTGACCAGAGCGCCAGCCGGTCGCCGCCGATCCCGATGCATTGCCCGGTCACCTTCCGCCCGGCCTCGGACGCCAGGAACACCACCAGCGGCGCGATGTCCTCGGGGCCGCCGATGCCGAGATCGGCGCGCAGCTTTTCGGGCAGCGGCTCGCCGCGCTCCATCGCCTTCACGAAAGGTTCCAGCACCGGCACCGTTTCGGTCATGCGCGTCAGCGCCGTGGGAATGATCGCGTTGACCGCGACGCCCGTGCGGCCCAGTTCGGCCGCCCAGGTGCGGGCCATGGCGGCGATCCCGGCCTTGGCCGCGGCATAGGCGCTTTGGCCGAAGTTCCCCAGCTGCCCGGCGGGCGAGCCGACCAGCACCAGCGCCCCGCCGTGCCCTGCCTCGCGCCAGTGGCGCGCGGCGGCGCGGGCGCATTGGAAGGTGCCGCGCAGGTGGGTCTGGACCACGAGGTCAAAGGCGTCGTCCTCGGTCTTCCACAGAACCGAATCCCGCAGGACCCCCGCATTGGCGCAAAGCACGTCGAGCCGCCCGAAGGCGTCGAGCGCCGCCGCGATGCAGGTCTCGGCCGACCCCGACGTGCCGATGGCGGCGGCAACGGCAACGGCCCTGCCGCCTGCCGCCGCGATCTCGGTCGCCACCGCCTCGGCCGGGGCCGCGTCGAGGTCATTGACCACCACCGCCGCCCCCGCCGCCGCCAGCTGCAGCGCCATCTCGCGGCCGATGCCGCGCCCGGCGCCGGTCACCACGGCCACCTGTCCGGTCAGATCCATGTTCATTTCCCTTCGTATCTGGGCGCGCGCTTCTGCATGAAGGCGCGGGGGCCCTCGCGGGCGTCATCGGTGGCCATGACCACGGCCCTGGCGCGGTCTTCCAGCGCGTAGCCCTCGGCCAGCGGGCGGCCCATGGCGCCCTGCACACTGGCCTTGATCTGCTGGACCGAGACGGGGGCGTTGGCCGCGATCCGCGCGGCCATCTCGCGCGCCGCGTCCATCAGCTGGTCGGGCTCCACGATGCGGTTGATCAGCCCGTGGCGCAGGGCGCCCGTCGCATCCAGCGGCACGTTGGCCACCAGCATTTCCATCGCGGCGGCATAGGGGATCTGCCTTGGCAGGCGCGCCAGCGCCCCGGCAAAGGGGATCACGCCGCGCGCCGCCTCGGGCAGGGCAAAACTCGCGCCTGGCACGGCAAGCCGGATGTCGGTGCCCAGCAGGATCTCCATCCCCGCGGCCATGCAGGGGCCGTTGACGGCCGCCACGATGGGCTTGGGAAAGTCGATGCCGCGGAACGCCAGCTTTTCGTTGATCGACGGGTCCGCGAGAAAGCGCCGGTCGTGGTCCGTCTCGGGCGCCCGCGCGCCCGAGATCAGCGGCAGGGTCAGGCCAAGATCGCCCCCCGCGCAGAATGCCTTGTCGCCGGCCCCGGTCAGGATCACCACGCGCAGGCGGTCGTCGGCCGCGATCTCGTCCACCGCGTCGGCAAAGAGACAGGCCGTCTCGGGGCAGATCGCGTTGCGCTGGGCGGGGCGGTTGAAGGTCAACGTGGCGACATGGCCGTCGCGCTGGAACAGCAGCGGCGCGGTCATCGGCGCACCGGCTGCATGGACCCGTCCGCGATGGCCTTTGCGGCCATGTCGCGCAGCGCGAACTTCTGCACCTTGCCATTGGCGGTCAGCGGCAGGGCCTCGATCGGCTCCACGTATTTGGGCATCTTGTGGCGCGCCATCCTCTCGCGGCAGAAGGCCTGAAGCGCCGCCGGGTCGATCAACGCCCCCGGCGCCGCGACCACGAA
This sequence comes from Mesobacterium pallidum, assembly GCF_019966535.1. Lineage (GTDB taxonomy): Bacteria > Pseudomonadota > Alphaproteobacteria > Rhodobacterales > Rhodobacteraceae > Mesobacterium > Mesobacterium pallidum. Next base: position 284,986 of record NZ_JAIMID010000001.1, read on the forward strand.
GGCGCAGGTCTCCTCGCCCAGGTCAGGGTCGGGCACGCCGACGACCTGCGCCTGGCTGACGTCCGGATGATCCATCAGGCAGTCCTCGATCTCGACCGGGTAGACGTTCTCGCCGCCCCGGATGATCATGTCCTTGAGCCGCCCGACGATCCGCAGATGCCCGCTGGCCGACAGCTCGGCCAGGTCGCCGGAATGCAGCCAGCCCTCCGCGTCGATGGTCTCGGCGGTCTTCTCGGGCATGTCGAAATAGCCCGCCATGACCAGGTAGCCGCGGATGCAAAGCTCTCCGCTTTCGTCCCATTTGACGGGGGCGCCTGTCTCGGGGTCCACGATGCGGATCTCGGTATGGGGCAGGGGGATGCCGGCGGTGCCATAGCGCCGAGCCTCGTCATCGGCGGGGTTGGTCGTGGTGATCAGCGGGCTCGTTTCGGTCATGCCCATGATGATCAGCGGCTCGCCCCCGGTCAGCTGGTGCACACGGCGCATCAGGCTGGGCGGGATGCTGGTGCCACCGGTGAAGGCATGGCGCAGCGTGTGGATGTCGAACTGCCCGAGGTCGGGATGTTCCAGCATCCGCGTCATCATCGTGGGGACGGCGTTGACGATGGTGGGCCGGGTCTCGTGCCAGAGTGCCAGCATGCGCTGCGGGTCGAAGGCGTCCATCACGATGAATTCGCCGCCCGCCGCGAGCATGGTCATGACCCCGCAGACGCAGCCGGCGGTGTGGAACAGCGGCATGGGCGACAGCAGCCGGTCCTCGGGGCCAAAGCCCGCGCGGTCGGCGGTCAGCCGGGCGTTGTTGACGGTGCCGCGATGGGTCAGCATGGCGCCCTTGGGCTTGCCGGTGGTGCCGCTGGTGTACTGGATCTGCGCGACATCGGTGCTGACGATCCCGGCCTGGCGGACGGTCAGCGCCTCGGGCGGGATCTGGCCCGCGAGGTCGCGCAGGGTGTCGAAGGGCAGGGCGAAGTCCGGCACCTCGTCGCCGATGGCGATGAGCTGCATGAGCCGGGGCAGCGCCTCTGGCGCCGTGCGCCGGCCGTCTTGCGCCCTGGCCAGGTCGGGCATCAGCGCCGCGAGATGTGCGGCGATGTCATTGCCCCGCACGGCGGGCGCGAAGATCAGCGCGCGGGCCTGCGACTGGCCCAGCAGGTAGTCCAGTTCAGCCCGCTGGAGCCCGGGGTTCACCGTGACCAGCACGGCACCCGCCTTGGCCAGGGCATATTCCAGCGCGATCCACTCGGCGCAGTTCTGCGCCATGACGGCCACGTGGTCGCCGGCGGCGATTCCCAGCGCCATGAGGCCCCGGGCGATGGTCTCGGCCTCGGCCTTCAGCTCGGCATAGGTCCAGGCGGTGCGCCGGGCGCCGCCTTGGTCGTCGACCCGCACCGCGGGCCGGTCGCCAAAGGCCGCCGCCTGACGGTCGAGCATGTCGCCAAGGGTGATGTCCCAGATCTCGGGGCCCGAGCCGTCGGGCCGCCACCATGCGGACAGGTCCGCCTGCGCTTCGGTCATATGTCCTCCCTCGGGCGCCGCCTCCTGGCGCCACGCGGTCATTCTGCGGGGAATATGTTTGACGTCAATCAAAATCCTCGGGTCCCGCGCATGAAAAAGGCCCGCCTTGACGGGCGGGCCTTCACGAGGGTCTTGGGGGTGTGGAGCGTTTACTCCTCGCCTTCCTCCAGCGACAGCGCGACAAAGCGCGGTTCGCCGCCCCGGCGGATCAGCAGCAGGATCGACTTGCGCCCCGCCTCGGTCGCATCGGCGATGCGGTCCTCGATGTCGCTCAGGGCGCGGACCTTCTGCTGGCCGGCCTCGGTGATGACGTCACCGGCGCGCAGGCCCTTCTCGTAGGCCTGGCTCAGCTCGTCCACCGCCTCGACCACGAGGCCGTCCTCACCGGCGCCAAGACCGAGGTCCTCGCGCATCTCGTCGGTGACGGGCGACAGGGTCAGGCCCAGCAGGTCGAGCTTTTCGGGCTCGGCCGGGTCTTCGCCGCCGGGCTGGGCGGCCGGGATCGCGCCCTCGGCCTCTTCGCGGCGGCCCAGCGTCACCATCAGCGTTTCCGTCGCGCCTTCGCGCCAGACGACCACGCGGACCGACTTGCCGACGGCGGTGTTGCCGACCTGGCGGACGAGGCCCCGGGTGTCGGCCACGTCGCGGCCGTCAAAGCTGATGATCACGTCACCCGATTGCATCCCGGCCTCCATCGCCGGGCCCTCGGGCACGTCGGTGACAAGCGCACCCGACGCGGTCTCGAGCCCCATGGCCTCGGCCACGTCGTCGGTCACGTCCTGGATGCGCACGCCCAGCCAGCCGCGGCGGGTCTCGCCGAATTCCTGCAGCTGGTCGACCACCTTGGTCACCACGTTCGACGCCATCGAGAAGCCGATGCCGATCGAGCCGCCGTTGGGCGACAGGATCGCGGTATTCACGCCGATCACCTCGCCGTCCATGTTGAACAGCGGACCGCCCGAGTTGCCGCGGTTGATGGCGGCGTCGGTCTGGATGTAATCGTCGTAGGTGCCCGACAGCGCCCGGTTGCGGGCCGAGACGATCCCGGCCGAGACCGAAAAGCCCTGGCCCAGCGGGTTGCCCATGGCCATGACCCAGTCGCCCACGCGTGCGGTGTCGCTGTCGCCGAAGCTGACGAAGGGCAGCGGTTCGTCCGTCGTGACCTTGAGCAGGGCGATGTCGGTGTTGGGGTCGGTGCCGACCAGTTCCGCCGGCAGCTCGCTGCCCGAGAAGAACTCGATCATGATCTCGTCGGCGCCTTCGATCACGTGGTTGTTCGTGACGATGAAGCCGTCTTCCGAGATGACGAAGCCCGAGCCCAGCGCCGAGGACCGGCGCGGCCGGTTGCCCTGGCCGCCGTTGCGGTCGTTGAACTCGCGGAAGAAATCCTCGAAGGGCGAGCCCTCGGGGACGATCCCCTGCGGCCCGGTGCGGCCGGCGACTGTGGTCGAGGTGGTGATGTTGACGACGGAGGGGCTGATCAGCTCGGCCAGGTCGGCAAAGCTTTCCGGCGTGCCGCGGGCGGCGGCGCCAAGCGCTTGCGAAAAGACCAGCGCGGTGGCGACGAAGCCCATCCAGGCCGTGCGCGCGCCGATGCTGCGGCGGGCCGGCGTGGCGATGATGTCTGTGTTCACTCCCATATCTCCTGATTTCCCTCACGGGGTTGAAAGCGGGATGCGGTCCGGAGGCGGTGTCACTGGGCCGCGTCTGACGACAATGTAGGCAGTCGCAGGCATGACGCAAAGACTCAAGAGGGGGTTCAAGCCCTTGTGAAACCCCGTGACGGAAGAAATGGCGGCGGATGTCGCGCCCGGACATGCTTGGCCGAGAGCTTTGACCGAGGGTGGTAAAGCCTTGGTTAACGCGGCGCGCGGGCGGTGTCCGGCGCGGCAACGGCCTTCTGCACCAGCTGCCAGTAGATCGCCTCGATCCCGTCCAGGTCCAGCCGACCGCCCTCGCGGAACCAGGTGTTGACCCCGGTCAGCATGGCGATCAAGGCAAGGGTGGTCAACTTGGTGTCGGGCAGTGCGAAGGCGCCCGTCGCGCAGCCGTCCTCGAGGATCTGCTGCAGCGCATCCTCGTAGCGGCCGCGCAGCGCCTCGATCCGGGCAAAGTTGTCGGGCTCGAGGCTGTGCAGCTCCATGTAGGCAACAAAGACCGCCTCGGGCCGCGCGGCGTGAAAGCGGATATGGTGGCGCGTGAACCGCTCGAGCTGCTCGGTGGGCGTGCCGCCGGCGGGCAGGGCGGCGAGGGCCTCCAGCAGCTCTTCCATATGGCCCTCCATCAGCGAGGCCAGCAGGCTCTGCTTGTCGGGCGTGTAGGAGTAAAGCGTGCCGGCCTGCACCCCCACCTCGGCCGCGATCTGGCGCATGGAAACGGCGGCGAACCCGTGCCGCGCGAAGAGGCGCAGCGCGGCGGCACGGATGCGCGGGCCGGTCAGCTCGGCGCGGGAGCCTTGCGTGCGGGACATGGGCGATTTCCTTCCTGTCCTGCCGGTTTAACTGAACGCTCGTTCGTTTCCAATGGGCGTTGGGGCGACGGGGCGAGACACGACGGGCGGCGCGCGAGCGGCAAGCGCCGGTGTGAGGGGCCAGCCCCTCACACTCCCCTGAGATTACGGGCACAATGAAAGGGACTTGGATGCACTTGCTCTTCATCTTTCGCCAAATATGCCCGCCAAAGGCAGTCCGGCATGTGCCGCCAGCCGCGCCGTCGGCGGTCAGTCCCGCCGCCCCTGCTTTCATTATTCCCCAAATACTCCCGCCGGAGGCGTCCTGCGGCCGGTGTCGACGTGAGGGGCCAGCCCCTCACACTCCCCGGAGTTTACGGGCAAGATGAAGAGGGATCAGTTGCGCGAGGCGCGCGGGCGCGGCAAAGAGGAGAGGTGTCTGAAGGGATCGCCATGCGACTTGCCTTGATTTCAGCCTTGGCCCTCGTGGCCTGCACCGAGTTTCCCGAACTCGACGCGGCGGTGCCGGCGTCAGAGGTGACGGGCGATTATCCACGCCTGCTGCCCATCGAGCAGCTGCTGGACGGGGGCGAAGCCACCCTGGGCGACGCGGACGTGGAGGCGATGCAAGCGCGGGTCGCGGCGCTCAAGGCGCGGGCCGCGGCGCTCGAGCGGCGCAGGGGGCTGACGCCCGAGGATCGCGCGCGGCTGGACGGCGGCGTGGACGTTCCCGAAAGTCCTGTTTGATGGCACGTTGCGCTGATCGCGCCGCAGGGGTACATCGCGCGGCGACAGTGTTATCTCAAAGGATCGTCCCATGACCCAACCGCTCCGTCTTGGCATCGCCGGCCTCGGGACCGTGGGTGTCGGTACCGTCAAGATCCTGCGCCGCAAGGCCGCTCTGATCGAGGCGCGCTGCGGGCGGCCCGTGACCATTTCCGCGATCTCGGCCCGGACCCGCGGCAGGGACCGCGGTGTGCCGCTGGACGGCTACGCCTGGGAGGACGATCCGGTCACGCTGGCGCGTCGCGACGACGTCGATGTCTTCGTCGAGCTGATGGGCGGCGCCGATGGCCCGGCCAAGGCCGCGACCGAGGCGGCGATCGCCGCGGGCAAGGACGTGGTGACCGCGAACAAGGCAATGCTGGCGATCCATGGCCAGGCCCTGGCCGAAGCGGCCGAGGCGGCGGGGCGGGTCATCCGCTTCGAGGCGGCGGTCGCCGGCGGCATCCCGGTGATCAAGGCGCTGACCGAGGCGCTGGCCGGCAACGAGATCACCCGCGTCATGGGCGTGATGAACGGCACCTGCAACTACATCCTCACCCGGATGCAATCGGCCGGGCTGCCCTACCAGGCGGTCTTCGAGGAGGCGGCGCAGCTGGGCTACCTCGAGGCCGATCCCGAGCTTGACGTGGGCGGGATCGACGCGGGCCACAAGCTGGCGCTGCTGGCCTCGATCGCCTTCGGCACGAAAGTGGCCTTCGACGCGGTCGAGCTGGAGGGCATCCAGGCGATCACCATCGAGGATATCAAGCGCGCCTCTGACATGGGCTACCGGATCAAGCTGCTGGGTGTCGCGCAGATGACCGGCCGGGGGCTCGAGCAGCGCATGTCGCCCTGCCTCGTGCCCAAGAAATCCCCGCTGGGGCAGCTCGAGGGCGGCACCAACATGTGCGTGATCGAGGGCGACGCGGTCGGCCAGATCGTTCTGCGCGGCGCGGGCGCGGGCGAGGGGCCGACCGCCTCGGCCGTGGTGGGCGACGTGATGGATATTGCGCGCGGGCTGCGGATCTCGACCTTCGGGCAGCCGGCGGCGCAGCTGGCCGACGCGGCCCCGGCGCACAGCGCGTCGCCCGCGCCCTATTACCTGCGCATGACGCTGACCGACAAGCCGGGCGCGCTGGCCCGCATCGCCACCGTGCTGGGCGAGGCCGGGATCAGCATCAACCGGATGCGCCAATACGATCACGAGGGCGGCCGCGCGCCGGTGCTGATCGTGACGCACAAATGCACCCGGGTGGCGCTGGAGCAGGCGCTGGCGGCGATGCCGGGCACGGGCGTGCTGGAAAGCGCGCCGGTGGCGATCCGGATCGAGGAAGTCTGACACGCGCCTCGGGGCCGTGACATCCGCCCCGCCGCGCCCGCTGCGGCGGCGCATTTCGCCCCGGTCTGCCCGGCAGCATGACCCGAAATGGCAGGTTTGCGGGGCCCGAGGGCCCTGTTACCGCTGCCATTGCCTTGTGAGCGTAATGAGGGCGGGCTATGCCTTTGGGGCACCCGGAATTTCAAGGAAGCCCCCATGTCCCAACCCGCCGATTTCAATGACCGCATGTTGTCCCTGGGCCTGGCGCGCGTCGCCGAGCAGGCCGCCATCGCCAGCGCCGACTGGGTCGGCCGCGGCGACGAGAAGGCCGCCGACCAGGCTGCCGTCAACGCCATGCGCGAACAGCTGAACCTGCTCGAGATCGCCGGGGTCGTGGTGATCGGCGAGGGCGAGCGTGACGAGGCGCCGATGCTTTATATCGGCGAAGAGGTCGGCACCGGGACCGGCCCGGGCGTGGACATCGCGCTCGATCCGCTGGAAGGCACCACGCTGACCGCCAAGGACATGCCCAACGCGCTGTGCGTCATCGCCATGGGGCCGCGCGGGTCCATGCTGCATGCGCCCGACGTCTACATGGAAAAGCTGGCCATCGGGCCGGGCTTTGCGCCCGACACCGTGACCCTGGACATGTCGCCGTCGGAACGTGTCGCCGCGCTGGCCAAGGCCAAGGGCGCCACGCCGCGCGACATCACCTGCTGCGTGCTGGAACGGCCCCGGCACGAAGAGATGCTGGCCGAGCTGCGATCGACCGGCTGCGGCATCCGGCTGATCACCGATGGCGACGTGGCGGGCGTGATGCATTGCGCCGAGCCGGGCGTCACGGGCATCGACATGTACATGGGCTCGGGCGGCGCGCCCGAGGGTGTGCTGGCGGCGGCCGCACTGAAATGCATGGGCGGGCAGATCTACGGCAAGCTCTTGTTCCGCAACGAGGACGAGATCGGCCGCGCCCGCAAGGCGGGGATCGAGGATCTCGACCGCGTCTATACCCGCGACGAGATGGTGACCAAGGACGTGATCTTTGCCGCCACCGGTGTCACCAGCGGTTCGCTGCTGCCGGGGCTCAAGCGCGAGGTCGGCTGGATCACCACCGAGACGCTGCTGATGCGCTCGAAGACCGGATCGGTCCGGCGCATGACCTATCGCAACCCGGTCTGATCGGGTGACGGGGGCCGGGTCGCTGCGCGATCCGGCTGAGATATTTCGGATCGCTGCGCGATCCGACCGGGGCGGGGGCCCGGAGGCTGGCGCCTCCGGGCCCCCGCGCGTTGCGCGGGATCCCAAGGTTTGCCCGTGACAGGGCCGGGGGCGGGCGGTTAGGGTTTGACTGATCGGGCCGTCGCGCCACGTGGTGCAGCGGCGCGGCCTGGCGCGCAGAGGCCGAAATCGTTGGATTTCCGCCGATGATAGCGCTAACGTTGCCGGGAAAGGGTGCCATTTGGCGCCAAGGGAGGCCAGAATGGCGGGCGACAGGAAGACAGCGGCCGGAAAGACGTCGCGTGCAGCCGCGCGGCCCGGGTTCCTTGATACGGACAGCGTGGCGGCGCTGAACGCGGGGCGGCACGGTGCGCCCTTCGACGTGCTGGGCCCCCATGCCGAGACGCGCAAACGCTGGATCTGTGCCTTGCAACCGGATGCGGCCTCCGTTTCGGCGGTGGTCGATGCCAAGGAGACTCCGCTGGCACGAATCGACGGCGACGTGTTCGCCGCCCCCGTGCCCGGCAAGGCCTACACCCTGCGCATCACATACGGCGACGGCACGGTGGTCGATCACGTCGACCCCTATGCCCTTGGCCCCGTGCTGACCGATTTCGACGAGTACCTGATGGGCGAGGGCACGCATCGCCAGCTCTGGCGCGCGCTGGGCGCCCATGTGCGCGAGCACGAGGGGCTGATCGGCATCCATTTCGCGGTCTGGGCGCCGAATGCGCGGCGCGTCTCGGTCGTCGGCGACTGGAACCTCTGGGATGGGCGCCGCCACCCCATGCGCCGGGTCGGCGCGACCGGGGTGTGGGAGATCTTCCTGCCCGGCCTCGGCGAGGGCGCGCTTTACAAGTACGAGGTGCTGGGGGCCGACGGGGGCCTGCACCTCAAGGCCGACCCGGTGGGATTCGGCTCTCAGCATCCGCCCGAGAAAGCCTCGGTCGTGCGCGATATCACCGGCTACGGCTGGAAGGACGCGGACTGGATGGCGGCGCGGAAGGAAGCGGGCAGTCTGAAAGCGCCGATCTCGATCTATGAGGTGCATCTGGGCTCGTGGCGGCGGCGCTGGGATGAAAACGGCCGGTCGCTGTCCTACAAGGAACTGGCCCGCGATCTGGTGGCCTATGCGCAGGGCATGGGCTTTACCCATATCGAGCTGCTGCCGGTCTCGGAATACCCGTTCGACGGGTCCTGGGGCTACCAGCCGGTCGGGCTTTACGCCCCCACGATCCGCTTTGGCCCGCCGCATGAGTTCCGCGATTTCGTCGAGGCCGCGCACGAGGCGGGCATGGGTGTGCTGCTGGACTGGGTGCCGGGGCATTTCCCGACCGACGACCACGGCCTTGCCCGGTTCGACGGCACCGCGCTTTACGAACATGCCGATCCGCGTGAAGGCTTCCACCAGGACTGGAACACGCTGATCTACAATTACGGCCGCACGGAGGTGCGCAATTACCTTGTCGCCAACGCGCTTTACTGGATGGAGGAATACCACCTTGACGGGCTGCGCGTGGATGCGGTCGCCTCGATGCTCTACCGCGACTACTCGCGCAGCGAAGGCCAATGGATCCCCAACAAGGACGGCGGCCGCGAGAATTACGAGGCCATCGATTTCCTGAAAGAGATGAACAGCGCCGTCTACGCCGCCCACCCGGACGTCATGACCGTGGCCGAGGAAAGCACCAGCTTTCCGGGCGTGTCGCGGCCCGTGAACTTTGGCGGGCTGGGCTTCGGCTTCAAGTGGAACATGGGCTGGATGAACGACACGCTCAGCTACATGCAGCGCGACCCGATCCACCGCCAGTACCACCAGGACAACATGACCTTTGGCATCCACTATGCCTTTTCCGAGAACTTCATCCTGCCGATCAGCCATGACGAGGTGGTGCACGGCAAGGGGTCGATGCTGGCCAAGATGCCGGGGCCGGAGGACCAGAAATTCGCCAACCTGCGGGCCTACTACGGTTTCATGTGGACGCATCCGGGCAAGAAGCTGCTGTTCATGGGCTGCGAATTTGCCCAGCCCGAGGAATGGAACCACAATTCGGAACTGAACTGGCACGCGGCCGAACAGCCGGCCCATGCAGGCGTGCAGGCGCTGGTGCGTGACCTCAACCGGCTTTACCGCGACACGCCCGCGCTGCACGTCAAGGATTGCGACGAAAGCGGCTTCCGCTGGCTGAACGGCGATCCGGCGCAATCGACGCTGGGCTTCGTGCGCTACGGCGACACGGGCGATGCGCCCGTCGTGGTCATGTGCAACTTCACCCCCGTGGAACGTTCGGCCTTCCGGGTGGGCGTGCCCGAGGCCGGGCATTGGGACGAGGTGCTCAACACCGATTCCGAGCTTTACGGGGGCGGCAATCGCGGCAACCTTGGCGGGGTGACCAGCACGCCCGAGCCCTGCGATGGCCACCCGAATTCGATCGTACTGACATTGCCGCCGCTTGCGACCGTGGTCCTGCGGCTGCGCAAGGCCGACACATAAAGGGGAGGATAACGTCATGGAAACCACGCGACTGGCCCAACGGTCCATGGTCTTCGTTCTGGCAGGGGGGCGCGGCAGTCGCCTGAAGGAGCTGACCGACCGGCGCGTCAAGCCGGCCGTCTACTTTGGCGGCAAGACGCGGATCATCGACTTTGCCCTGTCGAACGCGCTGAACTCGGGCATCCGCCGCATGGCGGTGGCGACCCAGTACAAGGCGCACAGCTTGATCCGGCACATGCAGCGGGGCTGGAACTTTTTCCGCGCCGAGCGCAACGAATTCCTCGACATCCTGCCCGCCTCGCAGCGGTCCGGCAACGAGAACTGGTACCGCGGCACCGCCGACGCGGTCACGCAAAACATCGACATCGTCGACAGCTACGCCATCGACTACGTGATCATCCTGGCCGGGGATCACATCTACAAGATGGATTACGAGCTGATGCTGCGCCAGCACGTCGAGGCAGAAGCCGACGTGACCATCGGCTGCCTGACCGTCCCGCGCGAAGAGGCCTCGGCTTTCGGCGTCATGGCCACGGACGCCAGCGGGCGCATCACCTCGTTCCTCGAGAAACCGGCCGATCCGCCGGCCATGCCGGGCGATCCGACCAAGGCGTTGGCGTCGATGGGGATCTATGTCTTCAAGTGGTCCTTCCTGCGCGACCTGCTGACCGCCGATGCCGAGGACACGGAATCGAGCCACGATTTCGGCAACGACCTGATCCCGGCCATCGTCAAGAACGGCAAGGCCATCGCCCACCGCTTTGACGACAGCTGCGTGCGGGCCGAGGGCGCGCCGGCCTACTGGAAGGACGTGGGCACGGTCGATGCCTTCTGGCAGGCGAACATCGACCTGACGGATTTCACCCCCGACCTCAACCTCTGGGACCGCAGCTGGCCGATCTGGACCTATTCCGAATCCGTCCCTCCGGCCAAGTTCATCCACGACGAACGCGACCGCCGCGGCATGGCGATTTCGTCCATGATCTCGGGCGGCTGCATCATCTCGGGGACCGAGGTGCGCAACTCGGTGCTCTTCACCAACGTGCACAGCAATTCCTACGCCGTGCTCGACCACGCGGTGGTCCTGCCGCGCGTGGTGGTCAATCGTTCGGCACGGCTGCACAAGGTGGTGATCGATTCCAGTGTCGTGATACCGGAAGGACTTGTGGTCGGCGAGGATCCGGAGGAAGACGCAAAGTGGTTCCGCGTGTCCGAGCGGGGCACCACCCTCATCACGCAGAACATGCTGGACCGACGAGCCGCGAGCAAATGACCACGATCCTCTCCGTCGCCTCGGAATGCGCACCGCTGGTCAAGACCGGCGGGCTGGCCGACGTGGCCGGTGCGCTGCCCGGCGCGCTGGCGGGGGAGGGGTGCGAGATGCGCACGCTGCTGCCGGGCTACCGGGCGGTGCTGGCGCGGATGGACGGGGCGGCGGAGGTCGCGCGATTCGACGACCTTTTCGGCGGGCCGGCGCGGCTGCTTTTTGCGCAGGTCGGCCCGCTGGCGCTCTACGCGATCGAGGCCGCGCATCTTTATGACCGCGAGGGCGGGCCCTACCTCGACCCGCAGGGGCGCGACTGGGCGGACAACCCGGAACGCTTTGCCGCGCTGGCTTGGGTCGCGGCGCATATCGCGACCCACGGCGCGGGCGACTGGCGGCCCGAGGTGGTGCACGGCCACGACTGGCAGGCCGGCTTCACGCCGGAATACATGCACGCCATGGGCGCCCGCGTGCCGTTTGTCATGACGATCCACAATGTCGCCTTCCACGGCAATGTCGAACCCGGTCGCATCGGCAGCCTGGGGCTCGACCCCTGGCGGTTCCGGCAGGAGCATTTCGAATACTGGGGGCAGGTCTCGGCGCTCAAGGCCGGGCTGACCGGCGCCGACCGCATCACCACCGTCTCGCGCACCTACGCGCACGAGCTGCTGACCGACGCTTTCGGCATGGGGATGGAAGGAGTGCTGCGCGCCCGCAAGGGGGTGCTGAGCGGCATCGTCAACGGCATCGACACGGACGCCTGGAACCCGGCGACCGACCCGGCGCTGGCGGCGACCTACTCGACCCCGCGCGGCAAGGCGGCCAACACCGCCGCGCTGCGCGCCGAGTTCGGCCTGCCCGACGACGCGCCCGGTCCGCTGTGCGTGCTCGTCTCGCGTCTATCGGGCCAGAAGGGCATCGACCTGCTGATCGAGGCGCTGCCAGCCCTGCTGGAACGCGGCGGGCAGCTGGCGCTGCTGGGCTCGGGCGATCCGCATCTCGAAAGCCTGCTCAAGGATTACGCGGCCACTCATCCGGGCGTGGCCGTCAAGATCGGCTATGACGAGGCGCTGTCGCATCGCATGATGGCGGGCGGCGAGGCGATCCTCGTCCCGTCGCGGTTCGAGCCCTGTGGCCTCACCCAGCTTTACGGTCTGCGCTACGGCACCGTGCCGCTGGTTGCGCTGACCGGGGGGCTTGCGGACACGGTCATCAACGCCTCGCCCGCCGCGCTGGCGCGGGGTGTGGCGACGGGGGTGCAGTTCTTCCCCATCGACGCGCTGAGCCTCGGCAACGCGCTGGCGCAGCTTTGCGACCTTTACGCGGACCCAAAGACCTGGGCCACGCTGCAACGCAACGGGATGAAGCAGCCCGTCGGCTGGGAAACCTCGGCCGCCGCCTATGCCGCGCTTTATGCAGAGTTGGTAACGGGCTGAGATGCGCGGAAATTTCCCGATCCTTGCGGGGCACCCCGATCCGCTGGGGGCCACCTTCGACGGGGATGGCGTAAACTTTGCCATCGCCTCTCGCCATGCCACCAAGGTGTCGCTGTGCCTGTTTGACGATGCGGGGCGCGAGAACCAGATCGTGACCCTGCCGGAACGCAACGGTCATGTCTGGCATGGCTACGTGCCGGGGATGCGGCCGGGGCAGCAATATGGCTACCGCGTCCACGGGCCCTACGAGCCCGAGAAGGGCCACCGCTTCAACCCCTACAAGCTGCTGATCGACCCCTATGCGAAAAAGCTGACGCGCCACCCGATCTGGCACGATGCGCTCTTCGGCTACACGCCGGGCGACCCGGGCAGCGATCTCAGCTTCGACAAGCGCGATTCTGCCCCCTACATGCCCCGGTCGGTGGTGGTTGACCCGGCCTTTACCTGGGGTGCCAAGCCGCGCCCGAACACGCCACTTGCCGACGGCGTGATCTACGAGACCCACGTCAAGGGCATGACCGCCGGGCGGCGCGACATCGTGCGGCCGGGCACGTTCCTGGGGATGGCCGAGGATCCGGTGCTCGACCACCTCACGCGCCTCGGCATCACGGCGGTCGAGCTGCTGCCCGTCCACGCCTTCGTCGACGACAAGTTCCTGGTGGACCAGAAGCTGCGCAACTACTGGGGCTACATGTCCTACGGCTTCTTCGCGCCCGATCCGCGCTACCTGCACGGCGGGCAGATCGCCGAGTTCCAGCAGATGGTCGCGCGGTTCCATTCCGCCGGGATCGAGGTGATCCTTGACGTGGTCTACAACCACACGGCCGAGGGCGGCGAGACCGGGCCGACCCTGTCCTTCCGAGGCCTCGACAATGCCAGCTACTACCGGCTGGCCGAGGACAAGCGGTATTACATCAACGACACCGGCTGCGGCAACACGCTGAACCTCGACAACCCCTTCGTGCTGCGGCTGGTCATGGACTCGCTCAGGTATTGGGCCGAAGTGATGCATGTCGACGGCTTCCGGTTCGATCTCTGTTCGACGCTGGGGCGCACGGCGGGCGGGTTCGACCGCGACGGGCCGTTCTTCCGCGCGATCCGTCAGGACCCGGTGCTGAACCGGCTCAAGCTGATCGCCGAACCCTGGGACATCGGCCCCGGCGGCTACCAGCTGGGCGCGTACCCTGCGCCCTTCGCCGAATGGAACGACACCTTCCGCGACGACGTGCGCAAGTTCTGGCGCGGCGACGACAGCATGGTGGCCGGCATGGCCGCGCGGCTGACCGGCTCGGCCCAGTTCTTCGACCACGACGGGCGGGCGCCCTCGGCTTCGGTCAATTTCCTGACCGCCCATGACGGGTTCACGCTGATGGATACGGTCAGCTTCAGCCACAAGCACAACGAGGCGAATGGCGAGGACAACCGCGACGGCCATTCCGACAATCACAGCGACAACATGGGGGCCGAGGGGCCCTCGCCAGATCCCGCGATCCGCGCCGCCCGCGCCCGGCGGCGGCGCAACATGATCGCCACCATGCTGCTGTCGCAGGGCACGCCCATGCTGCTGGCCGGGGACGAGATCGGCAACAGCCAGTCGGGCAACAACAACGCCTATTGCCAGGACAACCGCATCGGCTGGATCGGCTGGTCGGACCCGGACGACGCCTTTTTCGCCTTCTGCGCCAAGGCCATCGCCTTCCGCAAGGCGCATCCGATCCTGCGCCAGACCCGGTTCCTGCATTCCCAGCCGCGGCTGGTCGATGGCGCATCCGACCTCTTCTGGCGCCGCGCCGACGGCGCCGCCATGACACAGGAGGATTGGGACGATCCCGCCCTCCGCCTCGTGGTGGCCGAGCTGCGCATGGCCTCGGGCACGCCGGAATACGTGGCCCGCGAGGGCGCCCTGCTGGTGGTGCTGAACGCGGGCGAGGGGCTCGAGATCACGCCACCGCCGCTGCCCGAGGGCCGCGCCTGGCAGCGCCGCTTCGACACGGCCGAACCCGAGCTGATCGGCGCTTTCGACGGCACCTGCGTCGCGGCCCAATCGGTCGTGGTCTTCGAACAGGTCCCCGCCGTGCCCGTCCCGTAACACCCGGGGCCGCTTGCGCAATTGGCCGCTGTCCCCGCTTGCCGCGCGGCGGAAAACCGTGGCAAATGCCTGCGGAACGGGTAATTGCCCGGCCGCGCGACCAACCCAGCGACAGGATGACTATGACCGCCATGACCCCCATCGGTGCCGACGACCTCGAGGCCGCCATCCTGCGCCACCTGGTCTACACGATCGGCAAGGACAAGGATCACGCCAGCACGCACGACTGGCGCATGGCCGCCAGCTACGCCGTGCGCGACGCGGTGGTGGACAGCTGGTTCGCCGCCACCCGCCAGACCTACGAGCAAAAGGGCAAGCGGGTCTATTACCTGTCGATGGAGTTCCTCATGGGGCGCCTGCTGGACGACGCGCTGGTGAACCTTGGCCTGCATGACAAGATCAAGGACGTTCTGGCGCGCCACGGCATCGCGCTGGACGATGTGATCGGGGATGAACCCGATGCGGCATTGGGCAACGGCGGCCTCGGGCGGCTCGCGGCCTGTTTCCTCGATTCCATGGCGACGCTGCGCTGCCCCGGCATGGGCTACGGCATCCGCTACGAACATGGGTTGTTTCGCCAGCGGTTCGAGGGCGGGCGCCAGGTCGAGACGCCCGAGGATTGGCTGACCCAGCCGCACCCCTGGGAATTCGAACGCCCCGAGGCGAATTACACCGTGCCGTTCAAGGGCTGGGTCGAAACCGTTGACGGCCGCGCCATCTGGCACCCGTCCGAAAGCGTGCTGGCGCGCGCCTACGACACGCCGGTGGTCGGCTGGCAGGGCACCTGGGCCAATACGCTGCGGCTCTGGGCGGCGCATCCGACCGAGCTTTTCGACCTCGAACGCTTCAACGCCGGGGATCACACCGCCGCCGCCGCGCCCGAGGCGCTGGCGCGCACGCTCAGCCGCGTGCTCTACCCCGAGGACACGACCGACAGCGGCAAGGAGCTGCGGCTGAAGCAGGAATTCTTCCTGACCTCGGCCACGTTGCAGGACATGCTGCGCCGGTTCCTCAGCGAATACGACGACCTCGCGCTGCTGCCCGAGAAGGTCGCGATCCAGATGAACGACACCCACCCGGCGCTGGCCGGGCCGGAACTGATCCGCCTGCTGGTGGACGAGCACGGGCTGGACTGGTCCGACGCGCGCAAGATCGCCGGCCAGTGTCTGAACTACACCAACCACACCCTGCTGCCCGAGGCGCTGGAGCGCTGGTCCACCTGGCTCATGGGCCGCGTGTTGCCGCGCCACATGCAGATCATCGAACGCATCGACGCCGAGCATGTGGCCGCCACCAAGTGCCCCGAGCATCTGCGCATCGTCTGGCACGACCAGGTGCACATGGGCACGCTGGCCTTCGTCATGGCGCGGCACGTCAACGGCGTCTCGGCCCTACACACGGACCTGATGAAGGACACCGTGTTTGCCGAGCTGAATGCCGCCTACCCGGGCCGCATCCTCAACCAGACCAACGGCGTGACTCCGCGCCGCTGGCTGCGCCTGTCGAACCCCGGCCTCAGCGCCGTGATCACCGACACCATCGAGGCGGGGTGGGAAAATGACCTTGGCCGCCTCTCTGAGCTTGTCCGCCATGAAAGCGATGCGCTCCACGCCGCCATCCGCGCGGCCAAGCGCGCCAACAAGGAGGCGTTTGCCGCCTGGGTGCAGGCCGAGATGGGCGTGACCTTGAACCCCGACGCCATGTTCGACGTGCAGGTCAAGCGCATCCACGAATACAAGCGCCAGCTGATGAACGTGCTCGAGACCATCGCCCGCTGGGCCGCGATCAGGCGCGATCCGGGCGCGGATTGGGTGCCGCGCGTCAAGGTCTTCGGCGGCAAGGCCGCGCCGGGCTATGCCACCGCCAAGCAGGTCATCCGCCTGGTCAACGACGTGGCGCGGGTGGTGAATGCCGACCCGGTCGTGGGCGACCGCCTCAAAGTGGTCTATCCGCCCAATTACAACGTCTCCATGGCGCAGCGGCTGATCCCGGCGGCGGACCTTTCCGAGCAGATCTCGACCGCCGGCAAGGAGGCATCGGGCACCGGCAACATGAAGTTCACCATGAACGGCGCGCTGACCATCGGCACGCTCGACGGCGCCAACGTGGAGATCCGCGAACACGTTGGGGCGGAGAATTTCTTTCTCTTCGGCATGACCGCCGAGGAGGTGCAGGCGTGCTACCGGAAACCCGACCACGCCCGCGCCGCGATCCTGCAAAGCCAGGTGTTGCAGGACGTGCTGCAGATGCTGGCTGAGGGCCGCTTCAGCCCCGAAGAGCCGACGCGGTATCACGGGCTGGTGGACATGACCTGGAACCACGACAGCTTCCTTGTGGCCTCGGATTTCGACGCCTACATGGCCGCGCAGGCCGAGGTGGATGCCGCCTATGCCGACACCGCGCGCTGGGATGCGATGGTGCTGCAGAACATCGCGGGGTCGGGCTATTTCTCGTCCGACCGGACGATCCGGGGGTACATGGACGAGGTCTGGCACACCAAGGCGCTGGGGTAGGGGACTGGTCTGAACCCTAGCCCCGCCCAGAAACTAAGCCGCAAGCAAACCGCCTCGCCACTCAAGGCGAGCCTTATTCGTTGTCATCTTGCGCCTTAGCCTGTCGGAAGAACCCAGCGCGGAATCAAGGCCGCAAGGCCGCCGCGCATCGCCGGGCCGCCCCCCGGTCCGGCGATTTGGTGAGGCTGGGTGCTCCCTTCGAAAGTTCTACGGATGTGGCCGGGATAAAGTGCCTCCCACGACCGTCGGATCGCCGTACCGCGGCCCGACGCTGCGCGGCTTGTTCGTGGCGGAGAGGTCCGTAAGGGGCTCGACACTTGCCGTATGGTCGATCCTGGCTTCCGGGCGAAATTGATCGGCTTCGCGCCTTTGCAGCACAAGGCATTTATCAGGGTTGAGGCACACTTGGCGGTCCGGGCCGGGACCGGAACAAGCCCCACCTCACCCCGTCGGGCAGACCTCGGGCAGGGCGCGCCCCTCGTGCCACTGGTCCACGCGCGGCGCGCGAAGCGACGTCCGCACCGCGACCTCATCCCCTTGACCGCGCCTGGCAAACCCCCGGCCGTTCAGCAGGTTGAGATCGCAGAACCCCGCACGGTCCAGGTCAAGCGTGTCGTACCACTCGTAGGTCAGCCCGGCCACGCGATAGGCCCCGTCGCGCCAGGCGATTGTCAGCATCAGGTGCCAACGGTCGCGGCCGATACTCTCGTTCATCGAGCTCAGCCGGACCGAGCCGTTGGGCGCCAGCGACAGCGCGGGCTCCTGCCCGATCCCGCCTTTCCAGGCGATGTCGGGTGCCGCCACGACCCCGTCGATCAGCAGGTCGACCGTGCCTTCGCCCGTGTCGCGCAGGGCAAAGCTTTCGGCGCGTCCATCCCCGTTCAGGTCCGAAACCACCTGCTCGGAGGCCCCGAGCGGCCCCGCCGCAAGGCAGAGGCCAAGCAGCGCCGCCCGCAGCATGTCAGGCCACGCCCAGCCGCGAGGCAAAGCGCATCTCGAGATGGGTGCCCGGGCCCGGCAACCAGTCGAGCACGGCGCCGATCTGCTCGGCCGCGGCCTGCATGATCAGCTGCCCCAGCCCGCGCCCCTGCGACTGGCCCGTATGGCCGATCCCGTCGTCGGTGAAGCGGGCGACCACGCCGCTGGCTTCTTCCAGCAGTTCCAGCTTGATGGTGCCGGCCCCGCTGTCCGGAAAGGCGTATTTCAGCGAATTTGTCACGAACTCGTTTGCGATCAGCGCCAGCGACGTCGCCTGCGCCGTCGCCAGGCGCAGCGCGGGCACGGCGGTGGTGATCGCCACCGTCTCGGGCGCGGTGCTGCGCAGGTTGCCGGCAAGGCGCTTGAAATACTCGGCGATGTCCACGTCGGTGCCGCCGCTCGAGGAATGCAGGATCTCGTGGATCTGCGCGATGGCCGAGACGCGCGCCTCGGCGGCCCGCAGCTCTTCCTTCACCTCGGCGTTGGGCGTGCGGTTGGCATGCAGCCTCAGCAGCGCCATCACCTGCATCAGCGAATTCTTGACCCGGTGATCCACCTCGCCCCGCAGCACGGATTCGCGGGCCAGCGCCTCGGTCAGCGCATCGGCACGGTCGCGGCTTTCGCGCAGGGCCATGCGCAGCTCGATCTGCGCCATCACCTGGCGCGACAGCACCTCGAGCGCCCGCCTCTGCATCTCGGTCAGCACGCGCGGCTCGCGGTCGATGACGCAGAGCGCGCCCAGCGGGGTGCCGTCCGAGGTGGTCAGCGGGGCGCCGGCGTAGAACTTCATGTCCACCACCCCGTCATTGACCAGCGGGTTGGTCGCCGTCAGGCTGTCGCGCGTGGTGTCCGGGATCTCGAACACCGACTTGCCCAGCATCGTGGTCGCACAGACCGACTGGTCGCGCGGCGTGCCGGTCGCCTCGATGCCGACCCTGGCCTTGAAGAACTGGCGGTCGCGGTCGACCAGTGACACCAGCGCGATCGGCGTGCCGCAGATCTCGGATGCCAACTGGCAGATGTCGTCGAAGTCACGCTCGGCCGGCGTGTCGAGCAGCCCCAGGCGCGACAGGGTGGCCAGGCGCACCTCTTCATCCATCGGGACTTTCGTCTGCTTGGTCATGTGTGGAAGGTCCCCAAAACGTCGTGTCCGTAATTTCGGACGTAATGTTTAGAATACGTGTCTTTTGGTCACACAACAAACCCTTTCGGGACGTCGTGGAAGTTTCCGGCGAATCGCCGCTTCGGCGGTCACTGGACCTGCTGGACGGGTTGTGGAACAGTCCGAAGCATGACCACAGCTCTCCTGACTCACGCCGATTGCATGGCCCATGAAACGCCCGATGGACACCCGGAACGGGTGGCGCGGCTGGAACATGTGCTTCATGCGCTTGAAACGCTCGACCTCAAGCGGGTTACCGCCCCGCTGGTAGACGATTCGGATTTAATTCGAATCCATCCTCAAAGCTACATCGACCGCATCCGCGCGGCGGCCCCGGCGACGGGCCGCGCCCAGCTAGACGCCGACACCTGGATGTCGCCGGGATCTTTCGACGCGGCCCTGCGCGGCGCTGGCGCGGTACGCGAGGCGGTGCGCATGGTCCTGGCCGGAGAGGTCGCCAATGCCTTCTGCGCCATCCGCCCGCCCGGCCACCATGCCGAGCGAGAGACGCCGATGGGCTTTTGCCTGTTTGGCAATGCCGCGCTGGCGGCCAAGCTGGCGCTGGACGAACACGGGCTTGCCCGCGTCGCCGTCGTGGATTTCGATGTCCACCACGGCAACGGCACCCAGGACCTGCTCTGGGACGAGCCGCGCAGCCTCTTCGTCAGCTCGCACCAGATGCCGCTTTGGCCCTGCACCGGCAAGCCGTCCGAGACCGGCCCCCATGACACCATCCTGAACCTGCCCCTGCCGCCCGCCAGCGATGGCGCGATGATGCGGCAGCTTTACGAGGACAAGGTCTTTCCCCGGCTCGAGGCCTTCGCGCCCGAGCTGCTGATCATCTCGGCCGGCTTCGACGCCCACCGCGCCGACCCGCTGGCCGAGCTGCGCTGGGAAGTCGAGGACTTCACCTGGCTCACCGAGCGTCTATGCGAGATCGCCGCGCGCCACTGCGGCGGGCGGGTCGTCTCGACATTGGAAGGCGGGTATGATCTTGAGGCGCTGGCCGCGTCCTGTGCGGCCCATGTCAAGGTTTTGCAGGAGGCAGGCGCATGAGCAACAAACCCGTGGCCGAGATGAGCTTCGAGGAAGCCATGGCCGAGCTCGAGCGCACCGTGGGCGCGCTGGAACGCGGCGACGTGGCGCTGGAGGATTCCATCAAGCTGTACGAGCGGGGCGCCGAGCTGAAGAAGCGTTGCGACGCCAAGCTGCGCGAGGCCGAGGAAAAGGTCGCCGCGATCACCACCGACAAGGACGGCAACCCGACCGGCACGACCCCGGTCGAGGGGCTGTAAGGCGCCATGTTCCCCGGACGGCTGGCCAGCGCCGCCGCGCTGGTCGAGGCGCGGCTGGCCGATGTGATCGCCGCGCAGGGCGAGCTGCCGGTGCATCAGGCGATGGGCTGGGCCACGCAGGGCGGCAAGCGCCTGCGCGCCTTCCTGGTGATGGAAAGCGCCGCGCTGCACGGTGTCGGCCCCGAGCACGCGATCTGGCCCGCCTGCGCAATCGAGGCGATGCACGGCTACAGCCTTGTCCATGACGACATGCCTTGCATGGATGACGACGACCTGCGGCGCGGATTGCCGACCGTCCACCGCAAGTGGGACGAGGCGACGGCCGTGCTGGCCGGGGACGCGCTGCAATCGCTGGCGTTCGAGCTGGTGCTGGCGCCCGCCTGCCATCCCTCGGCCGCCGTCCGGGCCGAGCTGGCGCTGACGCTCGCGCGCGCGGCGGGCGCGCGCGGGATGGTCATGGGGCAGGCGCTGGACATCGCGGCCGAAACCGCCGCCACGCCCCTGACACTGGACGAGATCACCGCGCTGCAGGCCGGCAAGACCGGCGCGCTGTTCGAATGGTCGGCGACGGCGGGCGCGATCCTCGGCCAGGCCGACCCCGAGCCGGTGCGCGCCTATGCGCGGGCGCTGGGACTGGCCTTCCAGATCGCCGACGACATCCTCGACATCGAGGGCGACGCGGCCCTTGTCGGCAAGGCCGTGCGCAAGGATGCCGAGGCGGGCAAGGCGACCTTCGTGTCGCTGCTGGGCCTCGACGGGGCAAAAAGCCGCGCATCCGAGTTGGTGACTCGGGCCTGCGATGTCCTATCTGGCTATGGTGACAGGGCAGACAGCTTGCGGGAAGCCGCCCGCTTCGTTATCTCGCGCGAAACCTGACGCCAGCCGCCAAGGCAGGGAAGACCATGACCGACCGACCGCAGACCCCTCTGCTTGACCGCGTGGCGCGGCCCGCCGACCTCAAGCAATTCTCGGATGCCGAGCTGCACCGCCTCGCCGCCGAGCTGCGGGCCGAGACGATCTCGGCCGTGTCCGAGACCGGCGGCCACCTGGGCGCGGGCCTTGGCGTGGTCGAGCTGACCGTGGCGCTGCACGCGGTCTTCGACACGCCGCGCGACAAGATCATCTGGGACGTGTCGCACCAATGCTACCCGCACAAGATCCTGACCGGCCGCCGCGACCGCATCCGCACCCTGCGGCAGAAGGACGGGCTGTCGGGCTTTACCAAGCGGTCGGAATCCCCCTTTGACCCCTTCGGCGCGGCCCATAGCTCGACCTCGATCTCGGCCGCGCTGGGCTTTGCCGTGGCCCGCGACCTGGGCGGCGTCATCCCCGAGGGGATCGGCGACGCCATCGCGGTGATCGGCGACGGGGCGATGTCGGCCGGCATGGCCTTCGAGGCGATGAACAACGCCGGGCACCTCAGGAAACGGATGATCGTCATCCTCAACGACAACGAGATGTCGATCGCCCCGCCGGTGGGGGCGCTGTCGTCCTACCTCAGCCGCCTCTACGCCGAGGCGCCGTTCCAGGACCTCAAGGCCGCCGCCAAGGGCGCGGTCAGCCTGCTGCCCGAACCCTTCCGCGAAGGCGCCAAGCGCGCCAAGGAGATGCTGAAGGGCATGACCGTCGGCGGCACGCTCTTCGAAGAGCTGGGGTTCAGCTACCTCGGCCCCATCGACGGCCATGACCTCGACCAGCTGCTGCCGGTGCTGCGCACCATCCGCCAGCGCGCGACGGGACCGATCCTGCTGCATGTGCTGACCAAGAAGGGCAAGGGCTATGCCCATGCCGAACATGCCGCCGACAAGGGCCATGGCGTGGCCAAGTTCGACGTGGTCACCGGCAAGCAGAAGAAGACGCCCAGCAACGCGCCGGCCTATACCAAGGTTTTCGCCAATGCGCTGCTCGACCATGCGGCCGAGGATGACCGCATCTGCGCCGTCACCGCCGCCATGCCCGATGGCACGGGGCTGGACCTTTTCGCCGAACGCTACCCGTCGCGCGTCTTTGACGTGGGGATCGCGGAACAGCACGGCGTGACCTTCTCGGCCGGGCTGGCGGCGGCGGGGATGCGGCCCTTCTGCGCGCTCTACTCGACCTTCCTGCAGCGCGGCTACGACCAGGTGGTGCATGACGTGGCGATCCAGCGCCTGCCGGTGCGGTTCGCGATCGACCGCGCGGGTCTGGTCGGCGCCGATGGCGCGACCCATGCGGGCGCCTTCGACGTGGCCTTCCTGGCGAACCTGCCGGGCATGGTCGTCATGGCCGCCGCCGACGAGGCCGAGCTCAAGCACATGGTCGCCACCGCCGTGGCCCATGACGACGGCCCCATCGCCTTTCGCTACCCGCGCGGCGAAGGCACGGGTGTCGAGATGCCCGAGCGCGGCGAGGTGCTGGAAATCGGCAAGGGCCGCATGATCCGTGAAGGCGCGCGCGTCGCGATCCTCAGCTTCGGCACGCGCTTGTCCGAGGTCGAAACGGCCTGCGAGGCGCTTGGCGCCCGGGGGATCACGCCGACCGTTGCCGATGCCCGCTTTGCCAAGCCGCTCGACCGCGCGCTGATCCTTGACCTTGCCGCCCGCCACGAGGCGCTGATCACCATCGAGGAAGGCGCGATCGGCGGGTTCGGCAGCCATGTCGCCCAATTGTTGGCCGAGGAAGGCGTGTTCGACACCGGGCTCAAGTACCGCTCCATGGTGCTGCCCGACATCTTCATCGACCAGGCAAGCCCGGCGGACATGTACGCCGTGGCGGGCCTCAACGCCTCGGACATCGAGACCAAGGTGCTGGACGTGCTCGGCGTCGCGCGGATCGGCCAGCGCCAGGCCTGAGGCGGGCCGGGTAGGGGGGCGCTGCCCCCCGGCGGCCTTGCCGCCGCCCCCCGAGGTATTTTCAAAACAATGAAGACTGCGGGCGCTGATCCGCTCTTCATCTTGCCTCTAAACTCCGGGGAGTGTGAGGGGCTGGCCCCTCACTCCGGCGGGTGGGGCCTGGGCAGACGTCGATCGAGTATTCGAGGAACAGCGAAAGGCAAGGCGGCGCGGGACCGTGGGCCTGCTTGCCTAATAGAAAAGACCCGGGCGCGAACGCCCGGGTCCATGTCGCGTGGCCTCAGGGAGGAGGTCAGCCGCGCGAGAATTCGGGGTAGGCTTCCATGCCCAGCTCGGCCATGTCGAGACCCATGATCTCGTCTTCTTCCGAGACACGGATGCCCATGACACCTTTGAGGATGAACCAGACCACCAGCGAGGCGACGAAGGTGAAGACGCCGTAGGCCACGATGCCGGTCAGTTGGGCGGTCAGGGTCGCGGAGCCCGAGAAGACAACCGCGATGGTGCCCCAGATGCCGCAGACAAGGTGCACCGGGATGGCGCCGACCACGTCGTCGATCTTGAGCTTGTCGAGCATCGGAACCGCGAAGACCACCAGGATGCCGCCGACGCCGCCGATCAGGAGCGAGCCGAAGAGCGAAGGTGCCAGGGGTTCGGCGGTGATCGACACGAGGCCGGCCAGGGCGCCGTTCAGGACCATGGTGAGGTCGGGCTTCTTGTACATGATCTGCGTCATGATGAGCGCCGCGATGGACCCGGCAGCTGCCGCCATGTTGGTGTTGGCGAAGATGCGCGACACGTCCGACACGTCGCCCACAGTGCCCATGGCCAGCTGCGAGCCGCCGTTGAAGCCGAACCAGCCGAGCCACAGGATGAAGGTCCCGAGTGTGGCGAGCGCCAGGTTCGAGCCGGGCATCGGCGTGACCTTGCCGTCCTTGCCGTACTTGCCGATCCGCGGGCCCAGCACGATGGCGCCGGCGAGCGCGGCCCAGCCACCGACCGAGTGCACGATCGTCGAGCCTGCGAAGTCCGAGAAGCCGATGCCGTCAAGCCAGCCGCCGCCCCATTTCCACGAGCCCGAGATCGGGTACAGGACGCCGGTCAGGACGATCGTGAAGATCAGGAAGGGCCACAGCTTGATCCGCTCGGCCAGCGCGCCCGACACGATCGAGGCGGTGGCGGCGACGAAGACCAGCTGGAAGAAGAAGTCCGAGCCGACCGAGGCATAGTCAAGCGCCGCATCGGCCGCAGCCACACCCACCGGGTCGAGCACGGTCGGCGAGAAGAAGGTGCCGACGTAGCCGTTGAAATCGCCCGGGTACATCAGGTTGAAGCCCATGAACCAGTACATGATGGCCGCGATCGAGAACAGCGCGATGTTCTTGGTCATCTGCATGGTGACGTTCTTGGACCGCACCAGGCCGCCTTCGAGCATGGCAAAGCCGGCGGCCATGAAGAACACCAGGAAGCCGGCCATGCAGAACAGCAGGGTGGTCATGATGTAGGGGCCGATCTCGTCGAACCCGGGGGCGGCCGCTTCGGCCTCCTGCGCGAGCCCGAGGCTCGGCAGCGCGACCAGCGCCGCAGGAAGGATGAACTTGGTCAGTTTCATGTCGTGAGTTTCCCTCTGTGTATCCCGTGCGTTCAAATGGCGTCGGCGTCGGTTTCGCCGGTGCGCACACGCACCGCCTGCGACACGTCCAGGACGAAGATCTTGCCGTCGCCGATCTTGCCGGTGCGGGCTGCCGTCGAAATCGTCTCGACCACCTGGTCTGCCATCGAGGCCGGAACCACGATCTCGAGCTTGACCTTGGGAACGAAGTTCACGGCGTATTCGGCCCCGCGGTAGATTTCGGTGTGGCCGGACTGAGCGCCGAAGCCCTTGATTTCGGTCACCATCATCCCGCGCACGCCCGCCTCGGTCAGCGCCTGGCGGACCTCCTCGAGCTTGAACGGTTTGATCGTCGCAATGATGAGTTTCACCTTGGTCCCTTTCGGTTTGGCAGGTCGCCCTGCTATTCGCACAGGCAGGTAAGCCCCCGCGGGCACGGAATCGGAAGAAATGCCGCGAAATTAGGCGCTGGATTCCACGCATTAAGCACAAAAAATGTGCTTTTCAGAAATGATGCCTGAAAATTGTGCGGTAAGAGAACGCACTTTGTCGGGAGGATCGCTCTACATTCCCGGGATACGGATGTAGGATATCGCAAAACAGCGAGATCGGGCAGGTCGGACATGAGTGATTCAGGGCGCAGGAAGCCGCCACTGGTTGCAGAGCGTCGTTTCGCCTCGAAAACGACGCCTGCAAAGGGCGCGGCCAAGCCGAAACCCAAGGCGGCGGCCAAGCCGAAGGCAAAGGCAAAGGCGCGTAAGGCCGCGCCCAGGCGCCGGCGCAATCCCGTGCTGGCCTTCTTCGGCGGGATCATCCGGTTCGTCCTGCGCGTCGTCTGGGGCTTTGGCTGGCGCCTCGGGGCCATCGCGGCGCTGATCCTCGGCCTTGCCGTGCTCTACATCTACTCGACCCTGCCACCGGTGAGCGAGGTCGCGGACGGCCGCGCGCGCGGCTCGGTCACCATGATGGACCGCTATGGCCAGGTCTTCGCCTGGCGGGGCGAGCAGTTCGGCGGGCTGGTCACGGCCGAAACGGTGTCGCCCCATCTCAAGAACGCGGTGGTCGCGACCGAGGACAAGCGCTTTTACCGGCATTTCGGCATCTCGCCGCGCGGCATTGCCAGTGCCGTGCGCATCAACCTGCGCGAAGGGCGCGGGCCGCTGTCGGGACACGGCGGGTCGACCATCACCCAGCAGACCGCCAAGCTGATGTGCCTGGGCGTCGAATATGACCCCAAGGTCTGGAAGACCCAGACCGACTACGAGAACGACTGCCGCCAGGGCTCGCTGATGCGCAAGGGCAAGGAGGCGCTCTATGCCATCGCGATGGAGGTCAAGTACACCAAGGACGAGATCCTGACGATCTACCTCAACCGCGCCTACATGGGCGGCGGGGCGCATGGCGCCGAGGCGGCGGCGCAGCGGTTCTTTGGCAAGCACGCCTCGGAACTGGCGCCGTCCGAAGGCGCGATGCTGGCCGGCCTTCTGACCGCGCCGACGCGCTTTGCGCCGACCGCCGATCTCGAGCGGGCGCAGAACCGCGCCGCGGTTGTCGTCGGGCTGATGGAGGAGCAGGGCTACCTGACCGGGGCCGAGGCGGATTATGCCCTCGCCAACCCGGCCGAACTGTCCGAGGCGGCCGAGGCGCGGGCGGGCGGATATTTCGCCGACTGGGTGCTGACCGAGGTGCCCGATTTCCTGACGCTCAAGACCTCGTCCGACCTGGTGATCCGCACCACGCTTGACCAGCGCATCCAGCGCGCGGCCGAGACGGCGCTGGCCGACATCTTCGAAACCAAGGTGCGCGAAGGCTCCAAGGCGCAGGCTGCCATCGTGGTGATGAGCGCGGATGGCGCGGTGCGCGCCATGGTCGGCGGGCGCAAGGCCAATGGCGCGGGGCTTTTCAACCGCGCGGTGCAGGCGCGGCGGCAGACCGGGTCGGCCTTCAAGCCCTTCGTTTACGCGGCCGCTCTGGACGTCGGCCATTCGCCCTATTCGACGGTGGTGGATGAACCCTATTGCCTCAACATCCCCGGCTCGGGGGAATGGTGCCCCAAGAACTACACCAACCAGTTCTACGGCCGCGTGACGCTGATCGAGGCGCTGAAGAACTCGCTCAACATCCCGGCGGTGAAAGTGTCCGAAGAGGTGGGGCGCGACATCGTGCGCACGGTGGCGGACCAGTTCGGCCTCGCCAGCGACCTGGCCGCCGGGCCGGCACTGGCGCTGGGGGCGAGCGAATCGACGCTGATCGAGATGACGGGCGCCTATGCGGGCATCCTCAACGGCGGGTCGAGCGTGGCGCCTTATGGCATGATCGACCTGCGGATGCGCGACGACAACGATCCGCTGATCGAACAGCAGGGCGGCATCGGCGAGCGGGTGATCCAGCCCCATGCCGCGCGCCAGCTGGTCTGGATGATGGAGAAGGTGGTGAGCGAGGGCACCGGCAGCCGCGCCCGTCTGCCCGACCGGCAGGCGGCGGGCAAGACCGGCACGACCCAGGCCGCGCGCGATGCCTGGTTCGTCGGGTTCACCGCCGATTACGTGGCCGGTGTCTGGATGGGCTATGACGACAACACGCCGCTGACCGGCGTGACGGGGGGCGGACTGCCGGCCGAGATCTGGCACGAGGTCATGGTGCGCGTGAACGAGGGCGTGCCCGTGTCCGAGCTGCCGATGGACGTGCCCGAGGCGCCCCGCGCTGCCCCCGCGCCGCAACCGCAGCAACAGCCGCAGACGGTGCAGCGTGCCCCGGCGCCGCAGCCGCAACGCTCGGACGATCCGGTGGCGCGGGTGATCGACAACGTGTTGCGGGATATCTTCGGCGGGAACTGAGCGTCGCCGCATGGCAAAAGGCCCTTGCCCGCCGGTTGCGGGCAAGGGCCTTTTCATTTGGTCAGGGCCCGGTCAGTCCTTGCTCAGCTCCACCGGCGCGGCCGCCTCGAGGTAGACGAAGCCGTTGCCCGGCAGCGTCAGCACCCCGTCCAGCAGGTGCGCATTGACCGGCCCGACCGGGGTGCAGTCGCGGTCGACATTCAGGGACAGCGGATCGGGCGACAGGTTGAAGACGCAGGTCAGCACCTGCTCCGCCGCGATGCGATGAAAGGCGAGGATCGGCTCGGGCAGGTCGATGAAGTCCGTCTTCGTGCCGCTCAGCGCGGGGCTGGATTTGCGGTAGGCGATCACGTCCTTGTAGAACGCCATGATCCCGCCTTGCCCCTGCTGGTCCACCGCCCGCGCGGCCTGCGGCGCCTTGACGGGCAGCCAAGGCGTGCCGGTGGAAAAGCCCGCGTTCGGCGCGTCCTTTTCCCAGACCATCGGCGTGCGGCAGCCGTCTCGTCCCTTGACCGCCGGCCAGAAACGCAGGGCGGGCGGGTCGGTCAGCTCGTCATAGGTCAGCTCGGTCTCCGAAAGGCCAAGTTCTTCGCCTTGGTAGATGCCGATGGTGCCGGGAAAGGACATGAGCATCGCGCAGGCGAGCCGCGCCATGTCATCCTCGCTCACGGCGTATTCGGCCCATCGCGTCACCTCGCGCGGGACGTCGTGGTTGCTGACGGACCAGTAGGGATGCCCGTCCGGCGCGCCTTTCTGGAACCCCTCGATACAGGACCGGAAATGCGCCGCGCTGAAATCGGGGCCGAGCATGGCGAAGCTGTAGGTCATGTGCAGCCGCTTGGTGCCGGCGGTGTATTCGCCCATCAGCTCGATCGAGCGGTGGCCCATCTCGCCCACTTCGCCGACCATCATGATGTCGTCATACTGGTCCGTCAGCGCGCGGAGTTTCTCGAGAAAGCCCAGGTTCTCGGGCCGGCTCTTGTTGTAGATGTTGTGCTGCATCCCGTAGAGGTCGGTCGCCATGACCTGCGGCCGCGTCTCGGCCGGTGGATTCGACCGCAGCTGGTCGTCGTGGAAGTAGTAGTTCACCGTGTCCAGCCGGAACCCGTCCAGCCCCTTGTCGAGCCAGAATTTGCAGGTCCCCAGGATCGCCTCGACCACCTCGGGGTTGTGAAAGTTGAGGTCGGGCTGCGAGGCCAGGAAGTGGTGCAGGTAATATTGCCCGCGGCCCGGGTCGAACTCCCACGCCGGACCACCGAAATGGCTGTGCCAGTTGGTGGGCGGGCTGCCGTCCGGCTGCGGGTCGGCCCAGACGTACCAATCGGCGCGCGGGTTGTCGCGGCTGGCGCGGCTTTCGCGGAACCATTCGTGCTGGTCCGAGGTATGCGACAACACCTGGTCGGTGATGATCTTCAGGCCCAGCTCATGCGCGCGGGTGATCAGCGCCTCGAACTCGGGCAGGGTGCCGAACAGCGGGTCGATGGCCAGGTAATCGCTGACATCGTACCCCATGTCCTTCTGCGGCGAGGCAAAGATCGGCGACAGCCAGATCGCATCCACGCCAAGGCGCGCCACGTGATCGAGCCGCCGGGTGATGCCGGCCAGGTCGCCGACCCCGTCGCCGTCGTCGTCCTGAAAGCTGCGGGGATAGATCTGGTAGATGATCGCGTCGCGCCACCATTCTGTCATGTCGGGTCCTTCCCGCAGAATCTTCGAATCCCCGAAGACTCTATTGATGTGAGCGCTAACGGGAAGGGGAAATGCAGCGCAAGGGCGAGGTCACGCCGCCGCAGGGTCAAAGCATGGGCAGCGCCTCAGGCCAGCGCGCAGGCCAGCACGCTTTCCACCACCTGTCGGCGCAGCGCGGCCTGGCCCTCCTTGCCATAAAGGTCCTGTCCGTAAATCGCGGAAAAGGTCGGCCGGTTCGACACGTTGAAGAAACTCAGCGCCGAGATGTGCCAATGCAGCGCGACCGGGTCGAGCCCGGCGCGAAAGACGCCGGCCGCCTCGCCCCGCGCAACCAGGCGGCGCAGCCGGTCGATGGCGGCGGTGTTCAGCACGCGGATCACCTCGGACCGCTTGAGGTAGTCGGCGTGGTGGATGTTCTCGATCATCACCATGCGGATGAACTCGGGGTTCCGGCTGTGGTGATCGAAGGTGAACCCGGCCAGATGCGCCAGCGCCTCGGCCGGGGGCAGGGCGTCGAGGTCGAGGCGGTGTTCGCCTTCGCGCACGCGGGCATAGGCCGCCTCGAGCGCGCGGGCCCACAGCCCGTCCTTGTCGCCGAAATAGTAGTAGATCATCCGCTTGGACGTGGTCGTGCGCGCCGCGATCTCGTCGATGCGGGTGCCGGTAAGGCCGCTGGCGGCGAACATTTCGGTCGCGACCTGCAGGATGTCCTGCTTGACCGCTTCCGGGTTCTGCTTCCATCCGCTGCGCGGACGATCCTTGCTTGCGTCGCTGTCGGTCATGCGGTCCCGTGCCCTCGTACGGCCCCTCATAGCAGCGCCCGCGCGGGCTGCCCAGCCTTTGGGCGCGGCAGCGCATGTTTCATCGTCGGGCCGGGATGCAGAACTTTACATTCCGCCCGTTGGGCTGTCTGCTGGGCCCGAACTGAACGACGGGAGCGGACATGGCCATCACGGCAGGCATCACCCATCTGACGCATTACAAATACGACAAGCCGGTGAAACTGGGCCCGCAGGTGATCCGCCTGCGCCCGGCGCCGCATTCGCGCACGCGGGTGATCTCGCATTCGCTCAAGGTCTCGCCCGGCGGGCATTTCGTCAACCACCAGCAGGACCCCTACGGCAACTGGCTGGCGCGCTTCGTCTTTCCCGAGCCGGTGACCGAGTTCAAGATCGAGGTCGACCTGGTCGCCGACATGACGGTCTACAACCCGTTCGATTTCTTCGTCGACGAGGTGGCCGAGGAATGGCCCTTCGACTACCCCGCCGACGTGGTCGAGGACCTGTCGATCTATCGCAAGCCGGAACCCGCCGGGCCGCTGCTGATGAAGCTGCTGGCCTCGATCGACCGCAGCACCGGGCGGACGGTGGATTTCCTGGTCGGGCTGAACGCCCGGCTGGCGCGCGAGATCGACTATATCGTCCGGCTCGAACCCGGCGTGCAGACGCCCGAGGAAACGCTGGGCCTGGTGCGGGGCTCCTGCCGCGACACCTCGTGGCTGCTGGTGCAGCTTCTGCGCAACCTCGGCTTTGCCGCGCGCTTCTGCTCGGGCTACCTGATCCAGCTGAAACCGGACCTCGTGTCGCTGGACGGCCCGGCCGGGACTGACAAGGATTTCACCGACCTGCACGCCTGGTGCGAGGTCTACCTGCCCGGCGCCGGCTGGATCGGGCTCGACCCGACCTCGGGCCTGCTGACGGGCGAAAGCCATATCCCGCTGGCCGCCACCCCGCATTATGCCAATGCCGCGCCCATTGTCGGCGGCTTTTCCGGCCCGCCGGACGTGACCACCACCTTCGATTTCGACATGACCGTGACGCGGACGTCCGAACATCCGCGCATCACCAAGCCCTTCTCGGAAGAGGCCTGGCAGGCGCTCGACGCGCTTGGCAACAAGGTGGACGAGGTGCTTCAGGCCAATGACATGCGCCTGACCATGGGGGGCGAGCCGACCTTTGTGTCAATCGACGATTTCGAAAGCGCCGAGTGGAACACCGGCGCGGTCGGGCCCCAGAAACGCGGCTTTGCCGACACGCTGATCCGCAAGCTGCGCGACCGTTTCGCGCCCGGCGGCTTCCTGCATTACGGCCAGGGCAAGTGGTACCCCGGGGAGACGCTGCCGCGCTGGACTTTCTCGCTGTACTGGCGGACGGATGGCAAGCCGATCTGGAAGAACCCCGACACCATCGCCCGCGAGAAAGCGACAGGCGCGACGGCCGCGCAGGCGCAAAGCTACCTGACCGCCTTTGCCGAGAACCTGGGCGTGACCAGCGAGTACGTGCGGCCGACCTACGAGGACCCGGCCGAATGGATCCTGAAAGAGGCGGACCTGCCCGCCAACGTCACCCCCGAGGACAGCAAGCTGAAGGACCCCGAGACGCGGGCACGGATCGCCAAGGTCTTTTCTCGCGGGCTTGGCAATGCCGCGGGCTACGTGCTGCCGGTGCAGCGCTGGCAATCCAAGGCCAAGCCCTCGACCCGCTGGCGCTCCGAGCTCTGGCGCACCCGGCGCGGAGAGCTGTTCCTGGTGCCCGGTGACAGCCCCGTCGGCTTCCGCCTGCCGCTGGGCGCGCTGCCCTATATCCCGCCTTCGTCCTACCCTTACGTCTACCCGACCGACCCCACGGTCGAGCGCGCGCCGCTGCCGGATTTCCACGAGGAACACCAGCGCCGCCGCGACGAGATCATGGAAGAGCTCGCCCGCATCGCCCGCGAAGAAGCCGAGATGATGCCCGAGGTCGACAAGGACCGCACTCAGCCGCAAAGCGCCCCGCGCGAGGTCGGCGACCGCCAGACGATCATGGAGCAAGGGGTGGACCCCGCCGGTGGCCAGGTCCGCACCGCCATCGCGGTCGAACCCCGCGACGGGCGGCTCTGTGTCTTCATGCCGCCGACCGAGACGCTCGAGGATTACCTCGAGCTGCTCGCCGTGGCCGAAACCACCGCCGAGGAACTCGGCCTGCCGGTGCATATCGAGGGCTACACGCCCCCGCACGACCCGCGCATGAACGTGATCCGCGTGGCGCCCGATCCGGGCGTGATCGAGGTGAACGTCCAGCCCGCGCACAGCTGGCAGGAGTGCAAGGACATCACCCTCGGCATCTACGAGGACGCGCGGCAATCGCGCCTTGGCGCCGACAAGTTCATGATCGACGGGCGTCACACCGGAACGGGGGGCGGCAACCACGTGGTGGTGGGCGGGGCGACGACGCTCGACAGCCCCTTCCTGCGGCGGCCGGACCTTTTGCGTTCGATGGTGCTTTACTGGCAGCAGCACCCGTCGCTGAGCTATCTCTTTTCGGGCCTTTTCATCGGGCCGACCAGCCAGGCGCCCCGGATCGACGAGGCGCGGCACGACACGCTCTACGAGCTGGAAATCGCGCTCAGCCAGATCCCCAGCCCGGACGAGGGCACGCCGCCCCAGCCTTGGCTGGTCGACCGCCTGTTGCGCAACATCCTGATCGACGTGACCGGCAACACCCACCGGGCCGAGATCTGCATTGACAAGCTCTTCTCGCCAGACGGCCCAACGGGCCGGCTGGGGCTGGTCGAATTCCGCGGCTTCGAGATGCCGCCCGATGCCAAGATGTCCCTGGCCCAGCAGGTGCTGATCCGCGCGCTGCTGGCGCGGTTCTGGATCGACCCGATCAAGAGCAAGCCGGTGCGCTGGGGCACCCAGCTGCATGACCGCTTCATGCTGCCCGAATTCGTCTGGGCCGACTTCCTCGACGTTCTGCGCGACCTCACCGACCACGGGTTCGAGATGCGGCCCGAATGGTACGTGGCGCAGAAGGAGTTCCGCTTTCCGTTCATGGGAGAGGTCGAATACGAGGGCGTCCACCTCGAGCTGCGCCAGGCGCTCGAGCCCTGGCATGTCATGGGCGAACGCGGTGCCATCGGCGGCACCGTGCGCTACACCGACAGCTCGGTCGAACGGATGCAGGTCGCGCTGACCACGCTGAACCCGGATCGCTACGCCGTGCATTGCAATGGCCGGCCCGTGCCGCTGGCGGCGACGGGCACCTCGGGCCAGTCGGTCGGCGGCGTGCGGTTCAAGGCCTGGCAACCGGCCGAGGCGCTGCATCCGGTGTTGCCCGTCAACGCTCCGTTGACGTTCGACATCTACGATACCTGGACCGGGCGGGCCCTCGGCGGCTGTACCTACCACGTGGCGCATCCGGGGGGACGCAATTACGACACGTTCCCGATCAATACCAACGAGGCGGACGCGCGCCGCCTTGCGCGGTTCGAAAAGATGGGGCACACACCGGGTCCTTACATCCCTGCGCCCAACGAGACGCATCCGGAGTTTCCCATGACCCTGGACCTGCGCCGTGCTCCGGGCATCTGACGGGCATGTGACAGGGATCTGACTGCGGCACGACAAGGGGAGGGGAGCATGGCCGACGATCTGGCACCACCTGCGCCCCGACCCGGCGCGGTCGAGGCGCTGCTGGGCGAATACCGCCCCACGCCGGGCATTCCGGACGAACTGATGCGCCCCGATGGCACCATGCGCGCCGCCTGGGCGCCGCTGATCAGCCATCTCGCGGCGCAGGACCCAGAGACGCGGGCGGCAAGCTTTGCCCGCGGCGACCAGTACCTGCACGACACCGGCGTCTATTTCCTGCAATCGGATGCCAAGGGCGGGCCGATGCCGCGCGACTGGCCGCTCAGCCACGTGCCGGTGATCATCTCGGGCGCCGAATGGGCCGATCTGGCAGGCGGTATCGCGCAGCGGGCCGAGCTGCTCGAGCGGGTCATGGCTGATCTCTACGGCCCCGCCACGCTGGTGCGCGGCGGGATGCTGCCGCCCGAGCTGCTGACCCGCAACCCCGAATGGCTGCGCCCGGTGGTCGGAACACGGCCCCGGTCGGGGCATTTCCTGCACCTGCTGGCGTTCGAGATCGGGCGCTCGCCCGACGGCAGCTGGTTCGTGCTGGGCGACCGGACGCAGGCCCCTTCGGGCGCGGGGTTCGCGCTGGAAAACCGCATGGCCTCGGGGCGGATCTTTCCCGAGCTCTTCCCCCGCGCCAATGTCGAGCGGCTGGCGGGCTTCTTTCGCGGCTTCCGCGATGCGCTGAACGGGATGCGCGCAAGCGAAGAGGGGCGGGTGGCGATCCTGTCGCCGGGCCAGCACACCGACACCTATTACGAGCACGCCTATATCGCCCGCTACCTCGGCTTCATGCTGCTGGAAACCGGGGACCTCAAGGTCGAGAACGGCGCGCTGACCGTGCGTACCACGCGCGGGCCGGTGCCGATCGACGTGCTCTGGCGGCGGCTGGATGCGCGATTCGCCGACCCGCTGGAACTGGACGAAGGCTCGGCTCTCGGCACGCCCGGCATGGTCTCGGCCCTGCGGGCGGGCGCGATGACCATGGTCAATTGCCTCGGGAGCGGCGTGCTGGAAAGCCGCGCGCTCATGGCCTTCCTGCCGCGCATCGCGCGCGAGGTGCTGGGCGAGCCGCTGAAGCTGCCGAACATAGCGACATGGTGGTGCGGGCAGGACCGCGAACGCGACTACGTGGCAGCCAACCTCGACCGGATGATGATCGGCCCGGCGCTGTCCACGCGGCTGCCCTTCGACATCTCGGGCACCACGGCGCTGGGTGGCCGGTTCCGCGCCGGGGCCGAGCAATCAGTCGCCGACTGGCTCGCCCGCGAGGGTGGCGCGCTGTGCGGGCAGGAGGCGGTGACGCTGTCGACCACGCCCGCGATGATCGACGGCCAGCTGGTGCCGCGCCCCATGGTGGTGCGGGTCTTTGCCGCCCGCACGCCGCAGGGCTGGACGGTCATGCCCGGCGGTTATGCCCGGATCGGCCAGACCGATGACCCGACCGCGCTCGCCATGCAATCGGGCGGCTCGGTTGCCGATGTCTGGGTGGTGGGGGACGCGCCCGTCAGCCTCGACACGCTGACCGCGCCGCAGCGCGACGGGGCCTTCAGCCGGCGCCATCCCGGCCTCTTGCCGGCCCGCGCCGGCGACAACCTCTTCTGGCTGGGCCGCTACACCGAGCGGGCCGAGACGGCCGTGCGCATCCTGCGCGCCTACCACCTGCGCATCGCCGCTTACGGCGAGACGCCGCTGCCGCTGCTCGAGGCGCTCGAGGCGCATATGGCCGGCCTCGACCTCGACCCCGAGGCGCCGCTGCCCGAGCCGCTGCTGGCCATGTTCGATCATGCCGTCGGCTGCGCTGCGGGTGTGCGTGACCGCTTTTCGACCGATGGCTGGAACGCGCTGAACGACCTGGCGCGCACCGCCCGCGACCTGGCCACCCGGGTGAAGCCCGGTGACGATGCCGCCCGCGCGATGAGTGTGCTGCTGCGCAAGCTCGCCGGGTTTTCCGGCCTCGTGCACGAAAACATGTTCCGGTTCGACGGCTGGCGCTTCCTGACCATCGGCCGGGCGCTCGAACGCGCGATCCAGATGGCCGCCATGCTGGAACGCTTCGCCGATTTCGACAGCCCCTCGGGCGGCTACGACGTCGCGGTGGAACTGGGCGACAGCGTGATGACCCACCGCCGGCGCTATTCGGTCGAGACCTACCAGAACACGGTCATGGACCTTCTGGCGCTCGACGGGGACAATCCCCGGTCGCTGGTCTTCCAGCTGGCCGTGCTGACCGAGCAGGAAGAGAAGCTGTCGGGCACCGGTCGCGCCTCGCAGCGCGGCGAGGCGGCGCGTGCCCTGCTCAGCCTGCGGACCGAGCTCGAGATCGCCGCGCCCGACGCCCTGACGGCCGATCGGCTGGCGGCGATCCGCGGTCAGCTCCTGCAGGTCTCGACCATGATCTCGACGCAGTACCTCGGCTAGGCCCATGCTCTACGACATCCGGCTCGCCATCTCTTATGACTATGACAGCCCGGCCGGGGCCAGCCGGTCGCTGCTGCGCATGCTGCCGCGCGGCTCGGCGGACCAGCAGCTTCTTATGGGCGAGGTCTCGACCGACCCCATGCCCAGCTGGCGCCGCGACGGGGTGGATTTCTTTGGCAATGCCACGACCGAGGTGGCCCATGACCGGCCGCTGCGCGAGATCGAGTTCCGCTTCGAGGGCCGGGTGCAACGCAACGCGCCGCTGCAGGGGCTCGACCTGTCGCCGCCCTGGCCCGCCCTGGCGCCCGAGATCGCGGCGATCCATTCCGTGGCGCCCGACGCACCGCACCACTTCCTCGGGGCCTCGCCCCGGCTGCCCGCGGCGCCCGAGATCGCGCGGTTCTGCCGCTCGGTCGTGAGCGAGGACATGACCGCGCTGACCGCCACGCGGGCGGTGAGCGACGCGCTGCACGCGCTTTTCGACTTCAACCCCGAGGCCACCGAGGTCACGACCGCCCCGATCGACGCCTTCCGCGCCCGCGCCGGGGTCTGCCAGGACATCAGCCACGTCATGATCACCGGGCTGCGGTCGCTGGGCATCCCTGCGGGCTACGTGTCGGGCTTTCTGCGGACCGAGCCGCCCAAGGGCAAGCCCCGGCTGGAAGGCGCCGACGCGATGCACGCCTGGGTCACCGCCTGGTGCGGGGCCGAAACGGGCTGGATGCAGGTCGATCCGACCAACGCGATGGACGCGGGGCTCGACCATGTCGAGGTCGCGCTGGGCCGCGATTACGGCGACGTGGCGCCGGTGAAGGGGTCGCTGCGGTCCTCGGGGTCGCATACGACCACCCACGCGGTGGACGTGGTGCCGGTGGGCTAGGGTAGGGGGAGCTATTCCGTCAAGCGGATGGGCTAGGCGCCTGGTTTGGACGCTGCCCGATGGGCGCCTGTTTGATCAAAACGTAGGTATTTGGTGATGCTCCGCGCCCGATTTTGCTTTCCAGCGTTGGAATGGCACGAAACGTCCAGATCTGGGCTCCCCACGGAATCAAGCCCGAAGGGCGCCGCGCCATCGCCATGCTGCAAGCATGCCTCCGGCATGACCCGCCCCCTCGGGGCGGCGATCTTGCAACGTATGCAATTCCTTCTGCACGTCTTCGGATTTGGCGCGATAAAGTGCCTCTGACCACCGTCGGATCGCCACCCCGGCGGGTCGACGATCGCGCGTGTTGCGCTTCGAAGTGATCGGGGAAGCGCGGCGAAGCGGTGGTTGGCGGCGATTCCTACCCTTCTGAATGCCTGTAGCAAAACGTCACCTGAAAGGCAGGCGCGTGCCGTGAGGTGTTTCGGGTGAAGCACGCCAAGGAAGGCGAATGGCGGACCTTGAGACCGTTACGTCACAGTATCACCGTGCCACCAAAAACCCAACGCACCGCGAGCTGCGCCAGAAGCCCTACCTCCCCCGAAACTCCGGCTTCCGCTTGGCAAAGAACGCCTTCACCGCCTCCTGCGAATCCTCGGACTCCACCAGCGCGGTCTGCTCCAGCGCCTCGGCCGTGATCGAGGCCTCGTAGCTTATCCCGTCCATCGCCCGCAGCAGCCGCTTGGCCGCAGCCTGGGCCAGCGGCGCGCCGGCCGCAATCCGGGCGGCCAGCGCCTCGGTTTCCGCCACCAGCGCATCGGGCGCGTAAGCGGCATTCGCCAGCCCCAGTTCCACCGCTTCATCGGCGGGGATCTTGCGCCCTTCGAGGATCGCCTGCAGCGCCCGCTTGTAGCCGAGGCCGCGATGCAGCAGCCAGGTGTTGCCGCCGTCCGGGATCAGCCCGATGGCGGCAAAGGCCATGTAGATCGTTGCATCCTCGGCCATCGTCATCATGTCGCAATTCATCGCCAGTGCCGCGCCGATCCCGGCGGCCGAGCCATGGACCTGCGCGATCCAGATGCGCGGAGAAGTCGCGATGGCCGCCAGGATCGGCCGGTATTCCTGCTCGAGTAGGAGGGTCACCGGGCTCTGGATGCCCTCGGCCAGGTCGGTGCCGGCGCAGAAGCCCCGGCCGGTGCCCGACACGATCACGACCCGCACGGCAGGGTCGCGGTGGATCTTCATGATCGCCTGCTTGAACCCGTCGCGCATGGCCTTGTCCATGGCGTTGAACGCCTCGGGGCGGTTCAGGGTGATGCGGGCAATGGCGCCCTCGGTCTCGTAGAGCAGCGGGTCGGTCATCGCATGGTCCTCAGGTCAGGACGCCCGCCGCCGCAAGGGCGTCGAGCGTGGCATCATCATAGCCCGCCGCCGCCAGCACGGCGCGGGTGTCGCTGCCCGGTGCATGGGGCGGTGTGGGGGCGGGGGCCGGGGTGCGGTCAAAGCGCGGGGCCGGGGCGGGCTGGGGCACGCCGGCCACCTCGATATAGGTGCCGCGCGCGGCAAGGTGGGGGTGCTCGGGCGCTTCCTCCCAGTCCAGCACGGGCGTCGCGCAGGCGTCCGAGCCGTCGAAGATCGCAGCCCAGTCGTCGCGGGGTTTCGACGCGAAGACCTTGGCATAAAGGTCGCGTCTCTCGGCCCAATTGCGCGGATCGTTCTGGTCGCCAAGGTGCTCTCGCGGCAGTCCTGCCAGCTCGACCAGCTTGGCAAAGAACTGCGGCTCGAGCGGCCCGACGGCGAGGAACTTGCCATCGGCGCAGGTGTAGCAGCGATAGAACGGCGCGGCGCCGTCCAGCATGTTCGCCTGGCGCTCGCTGGTCCATTGCCCGCGCGCGCGGAAGCTGTGGATCAGCCCCATCAGCGCGGCCGCCCCATCGACCATGGCCGCATCGACCACCTGGCCCTTGCCCGAGCTCTGGCGCTCGTAAAGCGCGGCCATGATGCCGAAGAGCAGAAACATCGTGCCGCCGCCATAGTCCGCGGCGATGTTCAGCGGGGGCGCGGGCGGGCGGTCCGGCTCTCCCATCGCGTTGAGGATGCCGGTGAGCCCGAGGTAGTTGATGTCATGCCCGGCCGTCTGCGCCAGCGGCCCGTCCTGCCCCCAGCCGGTCATGCGGGCAAAGACCAGGCCGGGGTTCACGGCGGCGCAGGGTTCTGGCCCCAGCCCCATCCGCTCCATCACGCCCGGGCGGAACCCTTCGATCAGCACGTCGGCGCGGGCGATGAGGGCCATGGCGGCCTCCATCCCTTGGGGCGTCTTGAGGTTCAGCGCGACCGACAGTTTGCCCCGATCGTTGACGGTGGCCGGGTTTTCGGGGCCGGACTTGCGCGCGATCAGCACCACCTCGGCGCCAAGGTCCGCCAGCAGCTGCCCGGCCAGCGGGGCCGGTCCCAGCCCCGCCATTTCGACGACCTTCAGGCCGGACAGAGGCCCGCTCATGCGGCCACCGCCTTGCTCTCGCGCAGCCGGTCAAGCGCGCCCTCGGGGATCGCG
Organism: Mesobacterium pallidum; assembly: GCF_019966535.1. GTDB lineage: Bacteria > Pseudomonadota > Alphaproteobacteria > Rhodobacterales > Rhodobacteraceae > Mesobacterium > Mesobacterium pallidum. The sequence continues at coordinate 324,684 of NZ_JAIMID010000001.1, forward strand.
AAGCGGTCCCCATATTGCGCGGCCAACTCGGCGGCGCGGGCCGCGAAGGCGTCGATGCCCAGCCCCCGGATGAACTGGATCGCCCCGCCGGTATGGGCCGGGAAGCCTATGGCAAGGATGCTGCCCAGGTTCGCCTCGACCTCGGTCATCAGCACGCCTTCGTGCAGGCAGCGCAGGGTCTCGATGGCCTGGCGGTAGAGCAGGCGGTCGATGGCGTCCTGGTGGGTGATCTCGGCATTGCGCTTGGCGAATTGTGCAAGGCCCGGCCAGAGTATCCGCTCACCCGCCGCATCGTAATCGTAGAAGCCGCCGCCATAGTGCCGGCCACCGCGCCCCATCTCGATCATCGGGTCGGTCACGGCCACGGTCGCGGTGTTCTGCGCGCCGAACTGGCTGTCCACCCCAAGCCGCGCATCCAGCGCCGCATGGGTCTCGCGCACCTTCTGGCTGAGGATCAGCGACACCTCGTCGAAGACCTGCAGCGGACCTACGGGCATTCCTGCCGCCCAGGCCGCGCGTTCGATGGCCACCGGGGCCATGCCGTCGACCAGCAGCTGGCAGCCCTCGTCCAGGTAGGTGCCGAAGACGCGGCTGGTGAAGAAGCCGCGCGAATCGTTCACGACAATCGGCATATAGCCGATCTGCTGCACGTAATCGTAGGCGCGGCGCAGCGTGTCCTGGCTGGTCTGCGCGCCCATGATGATCTCGACCACCTTCATCTTGTCGACGGGGCTGAAGAAGTGCAGCCCGATGAAACGGGTTGGGTCCGGGCAGGCCTTGGCCAGGACAGAGATCGGCAGGGTCGAGGTGTTGGAGCCGTAGATGCCATCGTCCGAGAGCGTGCCGAAGGTGTCCTTGATGACCTTTTCCTTGAGGTCGATGTCTTCGAAGACGGCCTCGATGATGAGGTCAGAGCCTTCGGGCGCCTGGGTCACGGGGGTGATCTGGCCCAGCAGGGCGGCCTTGGCCGCGTCACTCATCCGGCCGCGCTTGATCGCCTTGTCGCAGAGGGTTTCCGAATAGCCCTTGCCCTTCTCGGCCTTGGTCATTTCGGTATCCAGCAGCGCCGTCGGCAGCCCGGCCTTGGCATGGGCATAGGCGATGCCCGCGCCCATCATGCCCGCGCCCAGCACGGTCGCCGACCCGGCCTTCCAGCGGTCGCCGGCCGGGCGCACGGCCCCGCCCTTGATCGCCTGCATCCCGAAAAAGAACGTGGTGATCGCCGCCTTGGCCTGCGGCGTCGGCACCAGCCCGATGAAGGCGCGGGTTTCGAACCGCAGCGCGGCGTCGAAATTCATCCGCATGGAATTCACGGCCACGTCGAGGATGCGCTCCGGCGCCGGCATCAGCCCGCGCGTCTTGGCGAAGAGCATGGCCGAGGACGCCACGACGGTCTGCCGGATGCGCGGGTGCAGCGCGTCGCCGCCGGGATAGCGGAAGCCCTTGGTGTCCCAGGGCTGCTGATGCGCACCGGGGTTGGCGGTGATCCACGCCTTGGCGGTCGGGACCAGCTGGTCGGCCTCGGCCACGATCTCATCCACGAGGCCGGTTTCCAGCGCCTTGGCGGGCTTCAGCTGGCGGCCTTCCAGCAGCAGGGGCAGGGCCTTTTCCAGACCCAGCAGCGCCGTCATCCGCACCACGCCGCCGGCGCCGGGCAGCAGGCCCAGCGTCACCTCGGGCAGACCGGTTATGGCGCGCGGGCTGTCCAGCACGATGCGGCGGTTGCAGGCCAGGCACAGCTCGAACCCGCCGCCGAGGGCCGCGCCGTTGATCGCGGCGACGACGGGGACGGGCAGGCGTTCGAGGCGGCGGTAGACAAGCTTGTTCGCCTCGATGAACTCGAAGGCCGCCTGGTCGGCCTTGTCCGTGGCCAGCAGGTCGTTCAGGTCCCCGCCCGCAAAGAAGGTCGACTTGGCCGAGGCAAAGACGACCCCGGTCAGCCCCTCTTCAGCCTCGAGCCGGTCGAGCAGGGCGCGCATCCCCGGCTCGAACCGCTTGTTCATCGTGTTGGCGCCCTGGCCCTGCATGTTCATCGTCACCGTGACGATGCCAGCGGCGTCCTTGTCGTAGATGAAATCTTCCATGATCCGCTCCCCTTCAGACCCGTTCGATGATGCTGGCGATGCCCATGCCGCCACCGACGCACATCGTGATGAGGGCGCGTTTGAGATTGCGCCGCTCCAGCTCGTCCAGCATGGTCGAGACAAGGCAGCCGCCCGTCGCGCCCAGGGGATGGCCCATGGCGATGGCGCCGCCGAGCACGTTCAGCTTTTCATCCGGTACATCAAGATCGCGCTGCAAGCGCAGGGCAACGCTTGCAAAAGCCTCGTTGATCTCGACCAGGTCGATGTCGTCGATGGTCAGCCCCGCCTTGGCCAGCGCCTTTTGCGAGGCAGGCCCCGGCCCGGTCAGCATGATCGTCGGATCGGTCGCTGTCAGCGCGATCGACACCACCCGTCCGCGCGGGTCGAGCCCGATGTCGCGGCCCGCCTGTTCGCTACCCACCATGACCAGCGAGGCGCCGTCCACGATGCCCGACGAGTTGCCCGGCGTGTGGACATGGTTGATCCGCTCGACGTTGGTGTACTTGGCCAGTGCCACCGCGTCGAACCCCAGCGCGCCGGGGCCGGCAAAGGACGGCTTGAGCGCGCCCAGCTTCTGCATGTCGGTGTCCGGCTTGATGAAATCGTCCCGCTCGAGGATCGTGAGGCCATTGCCGTCCTTGACCGGCACGACCGAGCGGTCGAACCAGCCAGCATCCCGTGCATGGGCCGCGCGTTTCTGGCTTTCGAGGGCAAAGGCGTCCACGTCATCGCGGCTCCAGCCCTCGATGGTGGCGATGAGGTCGGCGCCGATGCCCTGAGGCACGAACCCGGTCTGGATCGCGGTCTCGGGGTCCTCGGCAAACGGGCCGCCGTCCGCGCCCATGGGCACGCGGGACATGCTCTCGAACCCGCCCGCGCAGACCAGGTCCTCCCAGCCGCTGGCGACCTTGGCGGCGGCGGTGTTGAACGTGTCGAGGCCCGAGGCGCAGAACCGGTTTACCTGCGCGCCGGGCACAGAATCCGACCAGCCCGCCTTTTGCAGCGCGATCTTGGGCAGCACCGCGCCCTGTTCCATGACCGGGGCCACGCAGCCCAGCATCACGTCGTCCACCCGAGCCGTGTCGAGGTCATGCCGCCCCTGCATCTCGCGCAGCAGGGTGGTCACCAGGTCGATCGGCTTGACCTCGTGCAGCGTGCCATCCGCCTTGCCCTTGGATCGCGGTGTCCGGATCGCGTCGTATATATATGCGGTTTCCGCCATGGTCTCTCCTCCCTCTCGCTGCCTCAGATCGTCTCGAAGAACGCGACCCGAGGCAATGGGTCCAGTTCTACTTCGGTGATGCGCCGCGCCTCGGCCCGGTCGATGCCGATGCCGCGCAGCACGATTTCCGCCGTGTCGCTGCCCGCCTGCCGCCAGGTGCGCCTCCCGTCCAGTACCAGGCTCATCGCGCCAAAGGTGGCCCCGCCCGCCGTCGCGGTGATCGAGGCGACCTGGTCCGGCTCGAAACTGAACCGCCCGGCCGCGAGGCCCCGGCGCAACTCCTGCGCGGGCATGTCGGCCCAGAAGGATCCAAGCCGCGGCTCAAGCATGGCATAGCGTGCGATGAAGCGCCCCCATGACGCGTCGTCATGAACCCGCCGAACCGTCAGCCGGATGGAGGCGGCGATCTTTTCGGCCGGGTCCTGCATGCCTGCGCAGGCGCGATTGACCGCCCTGCGGAATTCGGCGGCCGTCTGGTCGCAGACCGAATCGAACAGCGCCCCGGGATCGTCGAGGTTGTTGTAGATCGTGCCGCGCGACAGCCCCGCCTCGCGCGCCAGATCGCTGACCGCCAGCGAGGTGCCTCCGGTCTCGGCGAAGATTCGGAGCGCGGTCTGGTGGATGCGACGCGTGGCAGAATTCACCGGCGGACCTTTCGTTGGAGACACTCCTGACGAAAAATGAACATCAGTGTCTAATTCAAGTCAACCACGTTGATCGTCGCCCGGAGGACATGTCACAGGCAAGGGGCGACGATGCGCAAGGTCCAGCGAGGAGGATCCATGCACTGCTGAAGACACTTGCCACTGCCGCGCTGCTGGCCCGCCCCGCGCTGGCCGAAACCCCAGGCGTCAGCGAAGACAGGAACAGGATTGGCGGGCGCATGACCTGTCGGGCACCTTCGCGCCCGTTTCGGTGCCCTCTGTCGCCGCCGCAAAGGCCCATTTCGACGAGGTGAACGCCAAGCATGGTCTGCATGGCTGCCAGACCACCGACCTGGCCGAGGATCGCGGCTGCCAGGTGCCCAAGGCCGAGCTGTCCTTTGACAACGTCAAGGTGCCCAAGGCGAACCTGCCGGGCGGCCGGCGCGGCGGCTTCAAGACGATGATGATGAACCTGGCAAAGGAACGCCTGTTCGGCGCCTGCGGGTTTGCCGCGCGGGCCGAACAGGCGTTCAACCTGACCATGGAATACATCACCGAGCAGCGCGCCTTTGGCCGGCCCATCGGGACGTTCCAGAACGCGCGCTTCAAGATGGCCTCGATGCGGATCGAGATCGACGCTGCATGGGCGCTGACCGACCATTGCACGCGCATCTGGTGGGCGCGCTCAGCCCCGAGATGGCCGCCGAGGTGAAGCTCTTCACATCCGAGGTCGAGGGTCGCGTGGTCGACGAATGCCTGAAATTGCACGGCGGGGCGGGCTACATGGACGAAGACAAGACCTTGCGGCTTTACCGCGACGCCCGCATCGCGCGGATCCATGCCGGCACCTCCGAGATCATGCGCGAGATCATCGGCCTGGGCCTTGACGAACGGACTTGCGCGAGACGTGAGTTGAGCCGCGCCCCAAACGCCCCTAGGCTGCACCCACAATCAGGGAAGACGCGCGATGTACCAAGCCGGAACCATGGGGCCGGACAGCCTGGCCGGGACGACGACCGCCGACACGCTCGAGGGGCTGGCCGGCGATGACACGCTGTCGGGTCTTGGCGGCGCGGACCTGCTGAACGGGCAGGACGGCGACGACTGGCTGCTGGGCGGCGATGGCGGTGACGTGGCCGATGGCGGCAACGACGATGACCGGGTCGAGGGCAACGCGGGCGCCGACACGCTGCGCGGCGGCGTCGGCAACGATACCGTTCTGGGCGGGGACGGCGATGACGACCTGCGCGGCGGCTGGGGCGAGGACAGCCTGTCGGGCGGCGCGGGCGACGACGTGATCGACAGCGGCCTTGGTCATGACACGGTCGATGCGGGCGCGGGCGACGACTGGGTGGCCAGCTTCGACGGCGACGACCGGATCATGGGCGGCGCCGGCGCGGACGAGATGTTCGGCGGCCCGGACGACGACACCGTGCAGGGCGGCGCCGATGACGACAACATCTCGGGCAATTACGGCCGCGACCTGGTCCATGGCGGGGCAGGCAACGATTTCGTCTTTTCCGACCACGGGGCCGACGTGGCCGCGGGCGGCGCGGGCAACGATTTCATCGAGACCAACGAGGGCCACGACCGCTTTGCCGATGGCGGCGACGGCGCCGATTACATCGCCTTCAGCGCCGAGCTGAAGGCCTATGGCCCGGACGAGAACCAGGTGCCGGGGATCATCGACTATGCCCTCGTGCAGGTCGACCGGGCGACGGGCCTCGGATGGGGTTACAACGGCGCGGCGGGCGGCGACGGTGACGACATCCTCGAGGCCTGGTGGCTGGTCGGTTTCCTTGACGGCGGCGCGGGCAACGACATCCTGAACGGCGCCTTCGCCCGGTCCGAGGAAGCGATGGCCACGGGGGACGAGCTGCCCCACGTGCGCCTGCTGGGCGGCGCGGGCCATGACATCCTGATCGGCGGCTTCCGCGACAACCTCTATTACACCGACGCCGCCGCGACCTTTGCCGCCTTTGTCACGCCATGGACGCGGGGCGAGATCCTGACGGACAGCGGCGCCACCGACACCGGCCTGTTCCTCGAGCACTGGGACGACAGCACGCTGCCCTCGGCCTCGCTGGTGACGGCGCTGGATCCCGGCGACGCGGCGGCGCCCGATGGCGATATCGTGGTGATCGGCGCGAACTTCCAGCACCTGCCCACCGACCCGGCCCCCCCGGCGCGCGGCTATTTCGAGGACCGGATCGTCGGCTTCGACCTGCTCCGCGACCGGGTCGACCTGTCCTACCTGCCCTATACGGTGGACCAGCTGACCGCCGCGACCAGCGCGGGCAGCACCACGGTCGGCGCCTTCGAGAAGGACGGCGACACGCATATCCGCCTGTTCCAGTTCAACGACCCTTCGGTCGAACGCCACATCGTGTTCGAAGGCATTGCCCTGTCCGATGTCCTGGCCGCCGCCGACCGCATCTTTGCCGTCGAGATCGACCACCCCGCCGCCCGCGCGGCCGCCGCGACCGAGGCGCAGATCTTCAAGGACGTGCCCTTTCCGGGCGTGGGCGACGCGCTGAACGACACCTTTGCCGTGACCGTCACCACCGCGGGCGAGGCCGCGCTGACCTACGATCCCGACCCGGCCAACTTCATCTTCAACGCGGGCGGCAATGCCTATGCCAGCTTCAACAACCTCGGCAAGGGCAGCGATGTCTTCTTTGACCTGGCCGGGGACCTGACCAACGCCACCGTCGGCGACAACGGCAGCGACATCGCGGTCCTGCGCGGCGGCAACGATTCCTTCCGCGGCGACGGGCAGGCCGACCTGGTCGTCGGCGGGCAGGGCGACGACGTGCTGGCCGGCAACCGGGGCAAGGACCTGATCTTTGGCGACGCCGGCGGCGGCGAGACCGGGCGCAACCGCGACGATATCCTTGGCGGCTGGGACGACGACCTGATCGACGGCGGCCGCGACGACGATTCGATCAAGGGCGAACATGGCGACGACCTGGTCGCCGGCGGCATGGGCGAGGACGTGATCGACGGCGGGTTCGGCGACGACACGTTATATGGCGACGGGTTCCTGTCGTCCGAGGCGCTGGCCGCCTGGTTCTCCGACCGCGACGGCCCGGCCTTCTACGCCTGGGCCGAGACCGGCGCGGATGCCATCGCCAACCCTGTCAGCTGGGACGCGGGCGGCTTCACGCTCGATTTCACCGCGCTCTCTGGCCAGCCCGCATCGCTGGCGCGCTACCGGCACGACATCCCCGAAAGCGTCGGCGCCGGCAACGACACGCTGTTCGGCGGCTACGGCGATGACGTGATCTGGGGCGGCGGGGGGCTCGACGCGCTCTTCGGCGGCGCCGGCGACGATGCCCTGTCGGGCGAGGATGGCGACGACACGCTGTACGGTGCCGGTGGCCCGGATCTTCTGACAGGTGGCGCGGGGCACGACAGCCTGTACGGAGGCGGCGAGGAAGACTGGCTGCGCGGCGACGAGGGCGACGACCTGATGGACGGCGGCCCGGGCAACGACGGTCTGGTGGACGGGCCGGGCAATGACACCCTGGCGGGCGGGTCCGGCTGGGACAGGGCCGACTTCTCGGATCGGGTCGAGGGGCTGATGGTCACCATCGGCACGGACGGCACCGGAGAGATCCGGTCCGACACGGAGACCGACCGGCTCTCGGGGATCGAGTATCTGCGCCTGGGCTCAGGCAACGACCGGCTGACGGTACTGGGCGGCGTCGCCCATGCCGACGGGAAAGACGGAGACGACACGCTCACCGGCGGTGCAGGGGCCGAGCGGTTGGACGGCGGGCGCGGAGACGACAGCCTGGTCGCGAGCCTTGGCGACGACAGGTTGCTGGGCGGTGACGGGCGCGACGTGGTCACCTATGCCTATAGCCCCGGGGCGGTGCAGATCGTCATTGGCGAAGGTGGCGGCGGCACCGCGACGGGGCCGGGTTTCGTCGACCAGCTGGGCGGGATCGAGAACCTGACGGGCTCGCAATACGGCGACGCGCTGACCGGCGATAACGAGGCAAACGTGCTGCTCGGCCTTGGCGGAGACGATACGCTGGACGGCGGCTACACTGGTGATGACGAGATCCGCGGCTACACAGGCGACGACGTGCTGGTCCCGGGGCTGGGCCGCGATTCGATCTGGGGCGGGGCCGGGCTGGATGCGCTCGGCTATGCCGGGCGGCCCGAGGACGTGGCGCTGGCGCTCGACGCCGAAGGCAATGGCACAACCTGGGTGGACGGGGTCGAAACCGACAGCTTCTGGTCGATCGAACACGCCTGGGGCGGGGCCGGCGCCGACACCCTGACCGGCAACGATGTCGCCAACGTGTTGACCGGCAACGGCGGCGACGACCGGTTGTCGGGCGGCGGCGGCGCGGATTCGGTCTTTGGCATGGACGGGGACGACTGGATCTCGGGCGGGCTTGGCGACGACCTGCTGCGCGGCGGCGCGGGGGCCGACACCCTGTCCTACGAAACCCGCGCCGAGGCGGTGACGCTGCGGCTGACCAGCGGCGAAAGCCAGGCATATCTCGCAGGCGGAGAGATCGACGATATCCTTGGAATCGAGCATGTCATGGGCGGGTCGGGCGACGACACCCTGTCCGGAAACGACGCGCCCAACCTGCTGAACGGGGGCGCCGGCAACGACAGCCTGGACGGCGGGCACGGCAACGACACGGTGATCGGCGGCGACGGGCAGGACAGCGTCTGGCTGGGCCAGGGCGACGACGTGTTCGAGGACAACACGCAAGCCACGCCGACGAACGATGACAGCGTCTGGGCCGGGGCGGGCGACGACACGATCCTTGGCGGCAACGGGTTTGACCTGTTCGGGGGCGGGGACGGGTTCGACTTCATCCGCGGCGGCAAGGGGTTCGACACGCTTCATGGCGGCGCCCAGGCCGACACGCTTTACGGCAATGACGGCAACGACCTGGTGGTCGGCGGGGCCGGGGCCGACTACGCGGTGCTGGGGCGCGGCGCGGACAGCTGGGAGGACGACACCCAGGACGCCTTCGGCAACGACCGCGTCTTTGGCGGCGGCGGCTGGGACAGGATCACGTCGCTGGGCGGGGAGGACACGCTCACCGGCGGGCCGGGGGCGGATACCTTTGTCTTTGGCGCGGGGATGGGTGATGTCACGATCACCGATTACGCGGTGGGCGAGGACGCGCTGGTGCTTGCGGCGGCCCTCTGGTCCGGTCCGCTGACCGAAGCGGACCTGGCCACCCGCGCCGCCCTCACGGAAGCCGGGCTGGTGCTGACCATCGACACGGGCAGCGCGCTGCTGCTCGAAGGGGTGGAAGGGACGGCGGGGCTGCTGGGGGATATCGCGCTGGGGTGAGTGGCCGGTTGTCAGGGGCGCTTGCTACGCGGCAGAGGTGCCAGGCCGCGCTGCGGAAGGCCGCGGGATCGTATCGCGTTGGGGTCAGGCCGTATCTGCCGGGCCGCTGCCGCGCCCAGGCGCGCCCGGGGTCACCGGCCGGCGCAGGCCTCAGGCGCCGTTGCCGCGCACCAGGTTGTGCAACCGGTGATACGGCGCGGTCTTGACGACCACGTCCAGATCCACCGGCTCTTGCCGGCGCTGGGTGGCGCGCAACGCGACCAGCGTGCCGCAGATGGCCAGTCCGCTCATGGCGACGGTGGCCAGCGACAAGACGACTTCGTTGGTCAGGGACTCGAACATGCAACGCTCTCCTTCACGGGTACATTTAACGTCCGGAGGTGAAAAAATCCAGTATCAGGGCGCGCGCCCCATGTTGGCCGTGACCGTGCCCAGCAGCCGCTCGGTCTGCTCAACCGCGCGGCGCGCGGCGCGGGCCCGCTGTTTCAGCCGGTCGCGACCAAGCGACGTGACCGCGCCCGAGGCCAGCCCGCCCGCGATCGCGAGCGCCCCCCAGCCGCCCGTGACCACGCCCGTCGCGACAAAGCCGAGGCTGGCCAGGATCGTCCCGCCGGCAAGGCGCTGCGCCCAGATCCCATAGACATTGTCCGCGTCCTCTGCCGTCTCGAGCTCGGTCCTCAGCCGGTCGAGCCGGGTGCCCAGCAGCTCGGCGATGACGCGGGGCAGGTGCAGGCTCTGGCTGCTGGACAGCAGCGACACCAGTCGCGCCCGTTCCGTGTCGTCCGCGCAGACATCATCGACCAGCCGGGCGAGCTGCGCCGGCCCAATCGTCCCCGCCGCCTCGATGTCGAGCGCATAGGCCAAGAGGGCCGCCGCCTTGCCATGGGGAGAGGTCGTCCTGGTCAACCGGCCATCCTTCTGTCTCGCCGCGCCTCGGGGTGTCGGCACTATCCCCGATGCACCCTCCGCCGGTCCATCGAAAAACGCCCCCGCAGAGACCTGCGGGGGCGCCAATCGAGGGGCCGGACGGGGCGCGGCCTATACGTGGATCGCGCCGTCGCCGCAGGCCAGCGCCGCCTCGCGCACCGCCTCGGAATAGGTCGGGTGGGCGTGGCAGGTCAGCGCGAGATCCTGCGCCGAGGCGCCGAATTCCATGGCCACGCAGACCTCGTGGATCAGGTCGCCCGCGCCCGGGCCGATGATATGGGCGCCGAGAATGCGGTCGGTCTCCTTGTCGGCGAGGATCTTGACGAAGCCTTCCGCCTGGAAGATGGCCTTGGCCCGCGCATTGCCCATGAAGGGGAACTTGCCGACCTTGTAGGCGCGGCCCTCGTCCTTCAGCGCCTCTTCGGTGGCACCGACGCTGGCGACCTCGGGCGCGGTATAGATCACGCCGGGGATCACGCCATAGTTCACATGGCCATGCTTGCCGGCGATGCATTCGGCGACGGCCATGCCCTCGTCCTCGGCCTTGTGGGCCAGCATCGGGCCTTCGATCACGTCGCCGATGGCGTAGACGCCGGGCACGTTCGTCTCCCACGAACTGTTGACGGCGATCTGGCCGCGCTTGGTCATCTCGATGCCCAGCGAGTCGAGGCCAAGGCCCGCGACATAGGGCTTGCGGCCGGTGGCGACCAGCACGACCTCGGCCTCGAGCGTGGCCTCGCTGTCGTCCTTGCGCAGCTTGTAGGTGACGGTGTTCTTGCCCTTGTCGGTCGTGACCGATTGCACGGCGGCCCCGAGGGTGAAGTCGAGCCCCTGCTTTTTCAGCATCTTCTGGAACTGCTTCTGCACCTCGCCGTCCATGCCGGGGGTGATGTGGTCGAGGAATTCCAGCACGGTCACCTGGGTGCCGAGCCGGGCATAGACCGAGCCCATTTCGAGCCCGATGACACCCGCGCCGATCACGGCCATGGTCTTGGGGACCTTGGGCAGCGACAGCGCGCCGGTCGAGCTGACCACGGTCTTCTCGTCGATCTCGATGCCGGGCAGCGACGCCGGCTCGGACCCGGAGGCGATGATGATCGACTTGGCGGTGTGCACCTCGTCGCCGACCTTGACCTTGCCGGCCTCGGGGATCGAGCCCCAACCCTTGAGCCAGTCGATCTTGTTCTTCTTGAACAGGAACTCGATGCCCTTGGTGTTGCCGTCGACGACCTCCTGCTTGTAGCTCAGCATCTGTTTCCAGTCGACCGACGGGCTTTTGCCCTTGAGGCCCATCCTGGCAAAGTTGTGCTCGGCCTCGTGCAACTGGTGGGAGGCGTGCAGCAGGGCCTTGGACGGGATGCAGCCGACATTCAGGCAGGTGCCGCCGAGCGTGTCGCGGCCCTCGACGCAGGCGGTCTTGAGGCCCAGCTGGGCGCAGCGGATGGCGGCGACGTAGCCGCCGGGGCCCGCGCCGATGACGATGACGTCGTATTGTGCCATGGGGTGTCCTTTCTGGTGGTGGGGGGAGGGGGCGCTGCCCCCTCGGCGCTGTGCGCCTCACCCCCGGAGTTTAGGGGCAAGATGAAGGATGGATCAGGTGAGGGCGGCCAGGATCATGAGAAGGGTGGCGATGAGGCCGACGCACCAGATGAGGCTGCGCCAGGGGACCCAGCCGAAGAGGTAGGCGGGGACGTAGGCGAGGCGGGCGGCAAGGTAGATCCAGGCCAGCGTGGCGGTGTATCCGGTCGACTGGCCCGTCAGGCCGATGATGAGGGCGGCGGGGGCGAAGAGGGTCAGCCCTTCGAAATGGTTGTTGAGCGCGCGCTGGGCGCGGCCGGCGGTGCCCGTCAGTTCGATCTGCCGGTCGCGGGGCGACAGGGCGGCCTTGGGGCCGACCTGCATCTGCGCCGTGACGGAGTAGATCGTGAATTGCGCGATCTGCAGCAGCAGCGCGAGGCAGAGGGCGGTGAGTTCGGGGGTCATGCTTTGGCCTCGTAGTCGGAAACGTACCGGCTGAGGGTAGTGCGGTGGTCGCCCGTGACGATGGTGGTGCCGGTGTCGTCCAGCAGGTCCTTGATAAGATACCATTCGTCACTCGTGGCGACGTGGCCGCGTTTGAGGACGCGTGCGGCGGCGCGTTTCAGCAGGCCGGATTCGGAGAAGAAGCTGAAGCCGGTGTGACGTTCGAAAGTGGCCAGGAACCGCTCGACCTCGGCCCGCAGCTCTGGCGTGCCCTTGCGCAGGTGATGCGTCAGCTCTGCGGCGGTGACGGCGTACCATTGCTGCACGTCCGTGAGGAATTGCCGGTAAGCCGGGCCGGTGTAGGCGTCGAAGGCGGCCAGCGTGGAGGCACCTGTGACGACGAATTCATCGAGGTCCGGCTGCGCCTCGGGGCCATGGGCCTGGCGCCACAGGGCAAGCTGCCAGTCGCGATAGAAGTCCAGCCCGCGGAGCAGGCGGACGAGGGCGTCGCGGGTCTGGTCTCGGGTGGGTTTGGGGGTCATGCTGGCACAATGTCCTGATCGGGCAGCGGGTCGGTGGCCGCGATGTCCTCGAGCCGTCCCTGGATAGAATTGACCACTAGAATGAGCGTGGCCACCATCAAAAGGCCGCCAATGAACGTCGGCTCGCCAGGTTTGGGTCCGGTTTCGACAGTCATTCCAAGGGCTTCGAGCAGAAAGCTCGTGACGATGATAACCGCGAAGAACACGGGCACGGTGACTGCAAAGAACCTGCGGAAACGCCCCCGGCCCGTGCAGTACAGGAAAGCGCCGCAGGCATGGCAGCTATGGAAATCCGATTTGTTCCAGCCGCGATACGGGTTCGTGCGCATCAGCATTCCTATCGGTTGGATGACCGCGCAGGAGGGGCACCGAAGACCGGTTAGCTTGGCCCAGATGCCCGGCCTTGAACCAAGGCCGAGCGTTGAGACGCTGAAGGGTCTGCGGGGCGCCGAGCGCATCGGCGCTTACAGGTCCATCAGCAGGCGGCGGGGATCCTCGAGCGCTTCCTTCACGCGGACGAGGAAGGTCACGGCGCCCTTGCCGTCGACGATGCGGTGATCGTACGACAGCGCCAGGTACATCATCGGGCGGATCTTGATCTCTCCGTTGATGACCATGGGCCGGTCCTGGATCTTGTGCATGCCAAGGATGCCCGATTGCGGGGGGTTCAGGATCGGCGAAGACATGAGCGAGCCGTAGACGCCGCCGTTCGAGATGGTGAAGGTGCCGCCCTGCATTTCCGCCATGGAAAGCTTGCCGTCACGGGCGCGGCGGCCCTTTTCGGCGATCGCCTTCTCGATCTCGGCAAAGGACATCTGGTCGGCGTCGCGGATCACCGGCACCACAAGACCCTGCGGGGTGCCCGCGGCGACGCCCATGTGGACGAAGTTCTTGTACACGATGTCGGTGCCGTCGATCTCGGCGTTGACCTCGGGGACCTCTTTCAGCGCGTGGCAGCAGGCCTTGGTGAAGAAGGACATGAAGCCCATCCGCACGCCGTGCTTCTTTTCGAACTGGTCCTTGTAGGTGTTCCGCAGCGCCATGACCTCGGTCATGTCCACCTCGTTGTAGGTGGTCAGGATCGCGGCGGTGTTCTGCGCGTCCTTGAGGCGGCGGGCGATGGTCTGGCGCAGACGGGTCATCTTGACCCGTTCTTCGCGGGCGGCGTCCTCGGCCGGGGAGGGCGCGCGCGGTGCGGCGGCGGGCGCGGACGCCTTGGGCGCGGCAGAGGCTGAGCTGACCGCCTTGGCCACGTCTTCCTTCATCACGCGGCCGTCGCGGCCGGTGCCGGTGACCTGGTCGCGGCTGATCCCGGCCTCGGCCATGGCCTTCTTGGCCGAAGGTGCGTCCTCGACATCCTTGCCGGGGGTGGTGGCGGTGTAGGCCTTGCCATCCGCCGCCTGGGCATTCGCCTCGGGCGCGGCTTTCGGTGCGGCGCCGCCCGAGGTGATCACGGCCAGCTTGGCCGAGGCATCCACGGTGGCGCCTTCCGCCGCGACGATCTCGGCCAGCACGCCCGCGGCGGGGGCCGGAACCTCGACCGAGACCTTGTCGGTCTCGAGCTCGCAGAGCATCTCGTCCTGCTCGACGCTGTCGCCGACGGACTTGAACCAGGTGGCGACGGTCGCCTCGGTGACAGACTCGCCCAGGGTCGGGACCATCACGTCGATCGACTTGCCTGCGCCGCCGCCCGACGCGGCCGGGGCCTCCTGCTTGGGCGCCTCGGCTTTCGGCGCGGGGGCCGCGCCTTCGCCTTCGGCGATGTTGGCCAGCAGGGCGTCCACGCCCACCGTCTCGCCCTCGGCCGCGACGATGTCGGACAGGGTGCCGGCGGCGGGGGCCGGCACCTCGACGGTCACCTTGTCGGTTTCCAGCTCGCAGAGCATTTCATCGACCGCCACGGTATCGCCCGGCTTCTTGAACCAGGTCGCCACCGTCGCCTCGGTCACGGATTCGCCCAGCGTGGGCACGCGCACTTCGATGGTCATCGTCTTACTTTCCTTCGATCGTCAGCGCGGCGTTCACCAGCGCTTCTTGTTGTGCCTTGTGCTGCGACGCGAGGCCCGTTGCGGGCGACGCGCTGGCGGGACGACCCGCATAGCCGGGACGCGTGTATTTCGCGCCGATCCGGTCCAGCACCCATTCGAGATTGGGTTCCATGAAGCTCCAGGCACCCTGGTTCTTGGGCTCTTCCTGGCACCAGTACATCTCGGCCTGCTTGAAGCGCTCGAGCTCCTTGACCGCCGAGATGGCGGGGAAGGGATAGAACTGCTCGAACCGCAGGATGTAGACGTCGTCGATCCCGCGCGCGTCGCGCTCTTCCAGCAGGTCGTAATAAACCTTGCCGGAACACATCACCACGCGCTTGATCTTGTCGTCGCTGACCAGCTTGGTGTCCGAGTTCCCGTACTGGGCATCGTCCCACAGCACCCGGTGGAAGCTGGAGCCATCGGTGAACTCCTCGGCCTTCGAGATCGCCAGCTTGTGCCGCAACAGCGACTTGGGCGTCATCAGGATCAGCGGCTTGCGGTAGGACCGGTGCAGCTGGCGGCGCAGGATGTGGAAGTAGTTCGCCGGGGTCGAGCAGTTGGCCACGATCCAGTTGTCCTGGCCGCACATGGTCAGGAAGCGTTCCAGCCGGGCCGAGGAGTGTTCCGGGCCTTGCCCCTCGTAGCCGTGCGGCAGGAGGCAGACCAGGCCGGACATCCGCAGCCATTTCGATTCACCCGAGCTGATGAACTGGTCGAACATGATCTGCGCGCCGTTGGCGAAATCGCCGAACTGCGCTTCCCACAGCACCAGGGCGTTGGGTTCGGCCAGCGAATAGCCGTATTCAAAGCCCAGCACCGCGTATTCCGAGAGCATCGAGTCGATGACCTCGTAATGGGCCTGGCCTTCGCGGATGTGGTTCAGCGGGTAGTAGCGGCTTTCGTCCTGCTGGTTGATGATGCCGGAATGGCGCTGCGAGAAGGTGCCGCGCGTCGAATCCTGGCCCGACAGCCGGACCGGGTAGCCCTCGGTCAGCAGAGAGCCGAAGGCCAGCGCCTCGGCCGTGGCCCAGTCGAACCCTTCCCCGGTCTCGAGCATCTTGGACTTGGCCTCGAGCAGGCGTTCGACCGTCTTGTGCGCCGGGAAGCCGTCGGGAAGCGTCGTCAGCGCGCGGCCGACCTGCTCCAGCGTCTCGGGGCTGACCGAGGTGTTGCCGCGCTGGTACTGGTCGGCCTCTTCCCGGTCGAGATGCGACCAGCGGCCGTCCAGCCAGTCCGCCTTGTTGGGGCGGTACTGCTTGCCGGCCTCGAACTCGTCGTTCATCTTGGACTGGAAGGCGGCCTTCATGTCCTCGATCTCGCCCTCGGGGATCAGCCCGTCCTTGACCAGCCGGTCGGTGTACAGCGACAGGGTCGTCTTGTGGCCCTTGATCTTCTTGTACATCAAGGGGTTGGTGAACATCGGCTCGTCGCCTTCGTTGTGACCGAAGCGGCGGTAGCAGATGATGTCGATCACCACGTCCTTGTGGAACTTCTGCCGGAACTCGGTCGCCACCTTGGCGGCATGGACCACGGCCTCGGGGTCGTCGCCGTTGACGTGGAAGATCGGCGCCTCGACCATCAGGGCGATGTCCGTGGGATAGGGGCTCGAGCGGCTGAAATGCGGCGCCGTGGTGAACCCGATCTGGTTGTTCACGACGATATGCATGGTGCCGCCGGTCTTGTGCCCGACCAGGCCCGAAAGGCCAAAGCCCTCGGCCACCACGCCCTGGCCGGCAAAGGCCGCGTCGCCGTGCAGCAGGATCGGCAGCACCGCGATGCGGTCCGTATCGCCCAGTTGCGCCTGCTTGGCCCGCGCCTTGCCCAGCACGACCGGGTTGACCGCCTCGAGGTGGCTGGGGTTGGCGGTCAGCGACAGGTGCACCTTGTTGCCGTCGAACTCGCGGTCCGACGAGGCGCCGAGGTGGTATTTCACGTCGCCCGAACCGTCCACGTCATCGGGCTTGTAGCTGCCGCCCTGGAACTCGTGGAAGATCGCGCGATAGGGCTTGTTCATCACGTTGGCGAGGATGTTGAGGCGCCCCCGGTGGGGCATGCCGATCACGATCTCCTTGACCCCCAGCGCGCCGCCGCGCTTGATGATCTGCTCCATCGCCGGGATCAGGCTTTCGCCGCCGTCGAGGCCGAAGCGCTTGGTGCCCATGTACTTGACGTGCAGGAACTTTTCGAAGCCCTCGGCCTCGACCATCTTGTTCAGGATCGCCTTGCGGCCCTCGCGGGTGAACTGGATCTCCTTGCCGAAGCCCTCGATCCGCTCCTTCAGCCAGGCGCTCTGCTCGGGGTCCGAAATGTGCATGTACTGCAGCGCGAAGGTGCCGCAGTAGGTCCGCTTCACGATGTCCACGATCTGCCGCATCGAGGCGACCTGCAGCCCCAGTACGTTGTCGATGAAGATCGGCCGGTCCATGTCCTGCGCACCGAAGCCGTAGTTGGCCGGGTCGAGCTCGGGGTGGGCCACATGCGCCCGCAGGTCCAGCGGGTCGAGATCGGCAGCCAGGTGACCGCGGATGCGGTAGGCGCGGATCAGCATCAGCGCGCGGATGCTGTCCAGCACCGCCTGCTTGACCTGATCATCAGTGACCTCGATCCCCTTTTCGGCAGCCTTTTCCTTGATCTTCTTCCCGGCATCCTTGGCCTCGGCCGGCGCGGGCCACTGCCCGTCCAGCGCGGCGGTCAGGTCGTCATTCGGCGCCGGCGGCCAATCGCCCCGCGCCCAGGACGGGCCCGCAGCCTCGGCCTTGACCGAGCGTTCGTCGTCGCCCATGGCCTTGAAGAACTCGGCCCAGCTGGCATCGACCGCGCTGGGGTCGTTCGCGTACTGCGCGTAAAGCTGTTCGAGGTATTCCGCGTTGTGCCCCTGCATGAAGCTCGAGGCATGGAAGAGGTCGTTGGGGCTTTGGTCGGTCATAGCGTCTTCCAGTTAGTTGTAAGTGATGAAGAACCGTTCGGCACAGTACAGGCGGGTCTGATCGGGGAGGTCGAAGCCGGGCAAAAGCTCACGAAGGAAGCGACCAGCATAAAGTCGATGGCCGGATTGGTAGCCCCAGGCGCCGCTATGAAACACAGACCCTTCGATGCTGTCCTCGCTGCGCTTCAAGTAGTGAAGGCTCCCGTTGTAGTTGCCTGACGGGGTTCTGCTCGCCGGCCCTTGCCCATTGTAAAGCTCAGCGTAGCTTTCGGGGTTGATCAAAGAGGTCTCTCCAAGGGGAGTGAGGACATCGTGGTCAAAAGCCCAGAGCGCTGCATACTTCCAGTCGGGGGCTTTGCCGCCGATCGAAGCGCCTTCGGCGATGAAAACGGGCAAGTCTTTGGCGTCGTTGTGCCGAAACCCCTTTGGAACAACTTTGCCTGCCAAGAAACGTATCGCGTGAGGGGTCTTGCTTGCCCGTTGGTACAGAAACACGGTGCGATACATCTCGCGCGTCCGTATCCCAAAAACGGTATTGAGCTTGTTTACATCAACGCGCCGATGAAGCCGTGCAAGCGGAGGGGCGTTAGTTTCTTCCCAGCCTGACGCATCAAGATCGCTCGCCAAAGTGGGGGGGGAACGGTAGTCTTCAGACTGCAAAACACGCGCAATGAGACGCTTCAAGGTGTCCCTTGAAGCGCTCTCTGATGGACGTGATTTGCTGTCAAGAAGCATCGCTCAGCCGATCGCCTTCAGCACGGCTTCGCCCAGGGTCGCGGGGCTGTCGGCCACGACGATGCCCGCGCTCTGCATGGCTTCGATCTTGTCCTCGGCACCACCCTTGCCGCCGGCGACGATGGCGCCCGCGTGGCCCATGCGGCGGCCCGGAGGCGCCGTGCGGCCGGCGATGAAGCCCGCGGTGGGCTTCCAGCGGCCCTTCTTGCGCTCATCGGCCAGGAATTGCGCGGCCTCTTCCTCGGCCGAGCCGCCGATCTCGCCGATCATGATGATCGAAGTGGTCTCTTCGTCCGCGAGGAACCATTCGAGCACGTCGATATGCTCGGTCCCCTTGATCGGGTCGCCGCCAATGCCCACGCAGGTGGACTGGCCCAGGCCAACATCCGTCGTCTGTTTCACGGCCTCATAGGTCAGCGTGCCCGAGCGCGAGACAACACCGACCGAGCCACGCTTGTGGATATGGCCGGGCATGATGCCGATCTTGCAGGCGTCCGGCGTGATGACACCGGGGCAGTTCGGGCCGATCAGCTTGGACTTGGACCCTTCCAGCGCGCGCTTGACCTTCATCATGTCGAGCACCGGGATGCCTTCGGTGATGCAGACGATCAGCTCCATCTCGGCGTCGATGGCTTCCATGATGGAATCGGCGGCGAAGGGCGGCGGCACGTAGATCACCGAAGCGTTCGCCTCGGTCACGTGCTTGGCCTCGTGGACCGAGTTGAAGACGGGCAGGCCAAGGTGCTCGGACCCGCCCTTGCCGGGGGTCACGCCGCCGACCATCTTGGTGCCGTAGGCGATGGCCTGCTCGGTGTGAAAGGTGCCCTGGCTGCCGGTGAGGCCCTGGCAGATCACCTTGGTGTTTTCGTCGATAAGTACGGCCATAACGGTCCTTCCTTCACTTGTCGGTCATTGGCCCGGCCGCCGGGAGGGCGGGCTGGGCAAGTCGGTTGGTCTGCGGATCGCCCGCCGGGCGCGCGGAGGCGCTCCGGCAAGGCGGGGAAAGCGGGGCAGGGCGGCGCATCACGACGCCCCCGCGGTTGCGGCGGCGCGCCCTGGATCGGGCTCCGGCTCGAGCTCGAGTTCGGGCGCGATGGTGGCATTGGCCGATTCCTCGGGGCCGGTCTCGACCGTCTCGTCAAGCTCGTCCCCCTCGTCGCTCTCGTCCGCGCCCGAGGCCACCGGCGCGCCGCGCGGGCGCAGCACCGACAGCTCCTTCTCGGCCTCGTCCAGCGGCGGGATGCGGCCAAGGCGCAGGCGGATCACCAGCTCGGTCATCAGCTCGAGCGCCCGCTCGCGCAGCTCCTCGACCGGCATGGGTTCGTCCTTGGCGTCCATCGGGGTCCAGAGCCGGTCACGGTCCGGGAAGAACTCGGACAGCATCTTCTTGTCGACCCAGTTGCGCTTCCAGCCGACCCGGCGGCGTTGCTGGTCGTTCAGGCGGATCGCCGGCGCCTCGGCGCCCAGGCGCGTCGCCACGCGCAGGAGGCCCCGCCGCAGCGGGTTCATCCTGCCGTCGCGGCGCAACTCGGGAATGCGGCGGTTGAGCATGCGCAGCGCCTCGGCCGAGACACTGCTGAGCGCCTCGTTCATCCGCGACGGCCGCTCCAGCCGGGTCTCGTCAAGCCCGCAGGCCTGGCAGAAATCCGAAATCAGGTCGCCCTTGGCCAGGAAGCTCTTGTCGAGCAGGCGCACATCGTAATTCTCGCGGCCCACGGTGTCGGCCCAGTTGGCGACCCGCCAGAACGACCCTTCCCGCTTGAGCTGCCGAGAGATGAATTCGTCCAGCGTCATTCCTCCGCCGCGCTTGATCCGCTCGGAATAGGACGAGGCCAACGCCAGGGCCGGGTCGCGGAAATAGACGACGTAGCGGACTTCGTCGAAGCTTTCCGTCAGCAGCTCGTGAAAGCTTTGCACCAGCTCGGGCCGGTTGAGCCAGGGCGTGACATGCTCGGACGAAAAGATCGCCACCGGCTCGGGATAGGTCTCGGCAAAGCGGCGCAGGTGGTCGATGTAGCCGCCGTACTCGGCCTTCTGCTGCTCGAGCGTGGTGGCCTTGTAGCGGATGCGCTGCTCGCGATGCGGCAGCAGGGTGCCCGTGCGGACAAAGGCGGTCATCGGGAGCTCGAACTGGCTGCCCCGATTTTCGACGCTGCGCTGGAACCGAACGCCCTGCTCGCGCAGCGCCTCGGTGTTGCTGTGCAGAAAGGCCTGCAACGTCGTCGTCCCGGTCTTGGGGCAGCCTATGTGAAAGATCGCCTTCATCGTTCGGGGCCTGCCTCAGGCCACCGGTCGCGGCCGGCCATCGGCCAGCGCGTCGAGGATCCGGGTCCAGGCCGCGCGATGCGCGGTCAGCCACTGCTCGATCTTGATGTTCGCCCCGCTGGTCCCGTCCGTCCCGGTCAGGTGCTGGGCCTGGTCGAGGAAATCCGCCGGAATGCTGCGCAGCCAGTCGGTCAGAGCCCCTGCCGCGGCGCCGACCTCGAAGGTCGAGGGGCGGGCCAGCAGTTCGGCCAGCGCGGGCGAGCTCACCAAGGCGGCGGCCTCCAGCGCCAGGGGCGCGGGGGTGCCGGGCGCCTCGGCCGCACCGGTCTGGGGCGCGGCGGTCTCGGGCAGCGTGACCGCGCTCTCGACCGCGGGGTCGAGAAAACGCACCACCTCGGCGGCCAGCCGCGCGGTGTCGGCCGCGAAGGCGCCATGGGGCACGGCCAGGAACCGGCCCTCGGGGCAGGTCAGCGCCGCGCCAAGGCTGACGGGCAGGGCCAGCGCGCCCAGGATGGCCAGGCGCGGGACGGCCTCGCCGCCGCCGCCATCGCCGCCGGGGCGGGGCCGGGCCGGGCCGGCCTGCACCATCTCGTTCGGGTCGCGCAGGGTCACGATGCCCTTCTTGCCGGCGATGCCCTGCATCACCGCGTCGAGGTGCAGGTAAAAGGTCGGCGTCTTGTCCCCGGCGAGCGACACCTTGCTGCGCTCGTTGATCAGGGTGTGCACGCGCCGGGCGCCGCCGCGCTGGGTCGGGAACGACGGGTCGAAGAAGGACTGCGGAAAGCTGACCTTGGTGAAATCGGTGGTGGGGCTGAACCGCTCGAGCCCGCAGATGATCTCGGGGTGCCCGTTCATCACCTGAACCAGCTCGTTGATCCCGCTGCCCGTGGCGCCGAAGACGATGAAGTCCAGCGGACGGCCGGGGACGTCCTTCCACTGGGCACCGAGCTCGGCCGGGCCCTGGTCGGGCCGCTTGCCGCCCTTGAACCGGGGACGCGGTGCGCCGCCTTCGGGGCCACCTTCGCCGCGTGCCTGCGGGCCACGCCCCTTGCGGCCGGGGCCGCCGGCGCCGCCGGGACCACGCCCCTGGCCGCCCGCGCCGCCGGGACCACGCCCCTGGCCGCCCGTGCCGCCGGGACCGCGCCCCTGGCCGCCTGCGCCGCCGGGGCCACGCCCCTGGCCACCTGCACCACCGGGGCCGCCCGGGCGGCGGCCTTCACCGCCGGGGCCACCCGGTCCGCGGCCTGCGCCGCCGGGACCGCCTGCACGGGGTCCCTCGCCACCGGGGCCACGCCCCTGGCCGCCTGCGCCGCCGGGACCACGCCCCTGGCCACCTGCACCGCCGGGGCCGCCCGGTCCGCGGCCTGCGCCGCCCGGACCACCTGCACGAGGTCCCTCGCCGCCGGGGCCGCCCGGTCCGCGCCCCTGGCGGCCGGGGCCGCCCTGGCCGCGCCGCCCTTGGCCACCCTGGCCACCGGGACCACCCGGGCCGCGACGCCCGCCTTCTGCACCGGCCTCGGCCGCGTCATCCGCGCCGGGACTCTGCCCGCGGCCCTGCGGCCGACCGGGACGACGCCCGCCGCGCCCTGCGCCGGGCCCGCCCTGCGGGGCGGCTTCGGGGGTGTCGGGGGTCTTGTCGGTATCGTCGTCGCTGGCCATGGAGAATATCCGATGCGCTGAAGGTCGGGGACACGTCCCGGCGGGCCCCCCGCCGGAACCGTGGGTGATGGCCGCGCGGCTGGCGCGCGGCCGGTCGGGCGTCAGCCCTTGACCGCTTTCACGATCTTCTGTGCGCCGTCCTTGAGGTCGTCCGCGGCGATCACGTCGAGGCCGGAATTGTTGATCAACTCCTTGCCCTTCTCGACGTTCGTGCCCTCGAGGCGCACCACCAGAGGCACCTTCAGGCCGACTTCCTTGACCGCGGCGATCACGCCCTCGGCGATCACGTCACAGCGCATGATGCCGCCGAAGATATTGACCAGGATGCCCTTCACGTTCGGGTCACTGGTGATGATCTTGAACGCCTCGGTCACCTTTTCCTTGGTGGCGCCGCCGCCCACGTCGAGGAAGTTCGCCGGTTCCGCTCCGTAAAGCTTGATGATGTCCATCGTCGCCATGGCCAGGCCCGCGCCATTCACCATGCAGCCGATCTCGCCATCCAGCGCGATGTAGTTCAGGTCGTACTTGGAGGCCTGGAGTTCCTTCGGGTCCTCCTCGGTCTCGTCGCGCAGGTTCATGATGTCAGGCTGGCGATACATCGCGTTGCCGTCGAACCCGAGCTTGGCGTCCAGCACCTTGAGCGCACCGCCCTTCATCACGATCAGCGGGTTGATCTCGAGCATCTCCATGTCCTTCTCGACGAAGGCCTTGTAGAGGATGCCCATCAGCTTGACGCATTCCTTGACGGCCGCGCCGGTCAGGCCCAGCGAGAACGCAATTCGGCGGCCATGGAACGGCTGGTAGCCGGTGGCCGGGTCGACGCTGAAGCTCAGGATCTTCTCGGGGGTGGAGGCCGCGACCTCCTCGATGTCCATGCCGCCCTCGGTCGAGCAGACAAAGCTGATGCGGCTCGACTGACGATCAACCAGCAGGGCGAGGTACAACTCGCGCTCGATGTCCGAGCCGTCTTCGATGTAGATGCGGTTGACCTGCTTGCCGGCCGGGCCGGTCTGGTGGGTCACCAGCGTCTTGCCCAGCATCTTCTTGGCTTCCTCGGCGGCTTCCTCCACCGACTTTGCCAGGCGCACGCCGCCCTTCTCGCCGGCTTCGGCCTCCTTGAAGGAGCCCTTGCCGCGGCCACCGGCGTGGATCTGCGCCTTGACCACCCACAGCGGGCCGTCGAGCTCACCTGCCGCGGACTTGGCTTCCTCTGCCTTGAGGACGGCACGCCCGTCGCTGACCGGCGCGCCATAGGAACGCAGCAGTGCTTTCGCCTGATACTCGTGGATGTTCATGAAAACCGTCCTTCGTTGCCAGTTTGACCCGGGTATAGGCACAACCCAAACAAGTTCTTAAACGGTTTTTCGCATTATTCCTGCATTTGTCGCCATTTGGCTTACTTTGTGATCACACGCTTTCGGGCTGTGATCACAATGGTTGCGCTGCCACTCTGGCGCGCCTTCATCGCCGTCGCGCCGGTTGATTCGCCGCGCCCTGCGCCGGGCCTTCAGTTCAGGAACAAGGCAAAGGCGCCGGCGTTCCCGCTGGTCAATCGTTCCAGCGCGCGCCAGTTGCCGTTGCTGATCCGCGGCCCGCGGGCGGTGTAGTCCACCGCCCCGATCCCGTGCAGCCAGTCAAGGATGTTGAGCGGCGAGGGCGCGTTGAACCAGGCAGCCAGGTCGATGCCGTAACCCGCCGGCAGGAGCGGGTGGGGGATCAGCAACTCGCCCTCGAGCACCGCTTCGGCATCGTCCAGCACGGCCAGCCAGGTCTCGCGGATCTCGGGCGGCACGGAGAGCGGCAGGGCCGATGTCTGCCGCGCATTGGGGATCCATTCGCGGTCGTTGTCGGTCTCGTCGTCCAGTGCGGCCCAGAAGAGCTTGTTCTGCGCGATCATCCGTCGCCAATGGTCCCGCACGGCCTGGGCATGGGCGACGTCGGGCTGACGCCGCAGCGTGTCGATGACGATGTAGACGAGGTCCAGCTCGCGCCCGAACTGGTCGCCGATCGAGGGCGCCTCGGGCACCATGAGTGCCCGGGTGGCGTCGATCCGGGCGTCCAGCGCGCGGCGGTCATTCCACATGCGGTTCTGCTCGACCTGCAGGCTCGCGGCACGGTCCTTTTCTGCCGCCAGCGAATCCCCGGCGTCGCCCTGCGCCTCGAGCTCTCGGATGCGCGACCAGATCGCGTTTGTTTCCGTGTTCACGGCCTCAATCCGGCTGTTCAGCGCGTCCCGCTCGGTCGTCAGCTGCTCAAGCCGCGCGGCCAGTTCGTCCTGGTCGCCACTTATTGGCTTGACCGGCGCGGCCTGCATCTGCCGGTCGTAGACCGCCAGCGCGACCAGCGACGGGGTGGGGTCGAAGGCCAGCAAGGCCTCGGCGAGGCCAGAGAGCATATGCGTATAGGCCCGCAACCAGGCCACGTCGGCCCCGTCGAAGCGGATGGTCAGGGGCGTGTCCAGCAGGTTGCCGTCGCGCACCGCCTGCATCCCGCGCCAGTCGAGGACCTCGGGCGCCAGCAGCTCCATCGCGCCCTCGAACGGGGCGCGGATGCCATCGCCGTTAATATCGAACCAGATGTCCTGCAGGGTGATCAGCGCCTCGGGTTCAGCGCCCTCGGGCACCCGGTCAAGATGCGCGCGGGCCTGGTCCATGTCGGCGAGGAAGGCCGAGAGGCTCTCGCCCATCAGCTCCGGCCCTGCCGGTTCGGGCGCCGGGTTGCCGCCCTCCATCAGGCGCAGCACGGGAAAATCGAGCTGCCCGGTATCGAGACCGTGGCGATAGCCGGTCTGCAAGGCCCGTTCGACCCCGCGCAGTGTCTGCAGTAGCCCCATCTCGAACGCGCCGTCGGGGGTGCCGGCCAGCGCGTCGATCCGGGCCTGCAACCCGTGCTCTGCCAAGGTCACGGGGGCCTCTTGCGCGATGGCGGGCGCAGCAAGCAGGGACGCGGCAAGCGCGGTGGACATCAAGAGCTTTGACATGTGGCAATCCCTTTCGCCGGTCGGCGCGTTCCGTCCCTGCCACCAGTGTCGGACCGCCGGGCCCTCCGGTCAAGAGCCCCGCTTGCCACGCCTCGCGCCGCCCGCCATGCTGCGGCGAGGCAGCGGAGAGGCAGATGACGCAAGAGGCCACATGGGCCGTGGTGCTGACCGCGGACGAGCCCGCGGCGCTGGTGCTGGCCAATGTCGGCTGGCACCTCGGCACGGGTGCCGCCGAGGTGCACCTGTATCTCGACCGGCCGGACGACCCGCTGGCCGCGTTGACGGACGTGCCGGGGTTGCACGTCACCGTTTGCGATGACGCCCATTGGCAGGCCCTGGGCGAAGGCCGGCCCGAGCTGCAGATGCGCCGCCAGTCGCTGAACGCCAACCACGCCAAGGCGCGGTGCCGGGCGGACTGGCTGGTCCATCTCGACGCCGATGAATTCGTCCTTCAGGACCGCCCGCTGGGCCGCGAGCTGGCCCATGTCGCCAGCCTCGATGCCGAGCTGAACCTGCCCGCTTGGGAGCGCGCCTATCTTGGTGCACCGGAGGACGGCCTGTTCGACGGGGTGCTGCGCGGGTCCACCAAGGGGCGGCCGGGGTTCGACGACCAGATCCTTGGCCGGCAGCGCAAGCTGCGCCACCACGGGCTGCTCGCCCATTCGGCCGGCAAATGCGCCGTGCCGGTGGCGGGCAATTTCCGCATCGGCATCCACAATGCCTACCGGGGCCCGCGCAAGGGGGCGCCGCGGGCGGCCAGCTACGGCTCGACCCATGCGCGGCTGCTGCATTTCGACGGGCTGACGCCGCTGCACTGGCACGTGAAGATGCTGCGCTACGCCGCCCATAGCGAGGCGCAGCTGACCAGCCTCGTGTCCGATCCGCGCAAGACGCAGGTGATCCGCTACATGCGGCGGCTGGCGAAACCGGGGCAGGCGGCGGCGTTTCATGACCTCTTGCGTGTGCTGGACGAAAGCGCCTGCGACCGGCTCGAGGCCTTCGGCCTGCTCGACCGCGCGGGCTTCGACCCCGGCCCGGTGGCCGAACGGGTGCTGCACCGGCGGCTGGACCTTTCGGTCGCAGGCTTCGACGCCGCGCTGCGGGCGCGCCAGCCCGAGCTGACCGCGCTGGTGGATCGGCACACATGAAAACGCCCGCTGCACGAGGCAACGGGCGTTTCAAAATCGTGTCAGGTCAGAGGCTTACGCCAGCGAACCGTCGATTTCCTTGCAGGCCTTGACCAGGCCCTTCACGGCGTCGACCGACTTGTCGAACATCGTCTGCTCGGCCTTGTTCAGCTTGATGTCCACGACCTTCTCGATGCCGCCGGCACCGATCACCGTGGGCACACCCACGTAGAAGCCGTCGAGACCATAGGCGCCGTCCACATAGGCCGCGCAGGGCAGCACGCGCTTCTGGTCCTTGAGATAGGCCTCGGCCATCTCGATGGCGCTGGTCGCGGGGGCGTAGAAGGCCGACCCGGTCTTGAGCAGGCCGACGATCTCGGCGCCGCCGTCCCGGGTGCGCTGGATGATCGCGTCAAGCTTGTCCTGCGTGGTCCAGCCCATTTCAACCAGGTCGGGCAGCGGGATGCCGGCCACGGTCGAGTAGCGCGACAGCGGCACCATGGTGTCGCCGTGGCCGCCGAGCACGAAGGCTGTGACGTCCTTCATCGACACGCCGAACTCGAGGCTCAGGAAGTGGCGGAAGCGGGCGCTATCGAGAACGCCGGCCATGCCGCAGACCTTCTCGGCCGGCAGGCCCGAGAATTGCTGCAGCGCCCAGACCATCGCGTCAAGCGGGTTGGTGATGCAGATGACAAAGGCGTCGGGGGCATTCTTGGCAATGCCCTCGCCCACGGATTTCATGACCTTGAGGTTGATGCCCAGCAGGTCGTCGCGGCTCATCCCCGGCTTGCGGGGGACACCGGCGGTGACGATGCAGACGTCGGCGCCGGCGATGTCGGCGTAATCCTGGGTGCCCTTGAGCGAGGCGTCGAAGCCTTCGGACGGGCCGGATTCCGCGATGTCGAGCGACTTGCCCTCGGGGATGCCTTCGGCGATGTCGAAGAGGACAACGTCACCCAGTTCCTTCAGGGCGACCAGGTGGGCGAGCGTGCCGCCGATCTGGCCGGCGCCGATGAGGGCGATCTTGGGTCTTGCCATGGATTCATGTCTCCGGCTGGTTTTGAATTCGCGCTTTGGCCTAGTGCGACTTGCCCCGTCGCGCAAGGGTGGGCGCGCGAGGGCCCCTGTGGCGGGGCGCTGGTGTTATGGAAAAGTTACCGCTAAACCCTGAACAAAGCGGCAATTTTCCAAGGGTATGCGATGCTGGCGCTGGATTGGGGATTTTTTGCGATTGCCGCCCCGGCTGTCGTATTCGCAGGCATTTCGAAAAGCGGTTTCGGGTCCGGCGCGGCCTTTGCCGCCTCTTCGATTCTGGCGCTGGTGCTGGAACCGGGGCAGGCGCTGGGCATCATGCTGCCGCTGCTGATGGTGATGGATGTCACCTCGCTGCGGCCCTGGTGGGGCAAGTGGCACGGGCCTTCGGCGCTGTTCCTGGCACTGGGCGCGATCCCCGGCGTGGCGCTAGGCGCGGCGCTGTATTCCGTGGCCGATGCCGACCTGTTCCGGCTGCTGATCGGCGGGATCAGCATCGGCTTTGTCGCCTGGCAGGCGGGGCGGGGCATGGGATGGATCAAGGGGGCGGGGCGCGCGCTGCCCGACTGGGCGGGCGGGCTGGCCGGGATGGTCGCCGGCTTCACCAGTTTCGTCAGCCACGCGGGCGGGCCGCCGGCGGCGGTCTACCTGCTGTCGAAACAGCTGACCAAGGGGCAGTACCAGGCCACCACGGTGATCGTCTTCTGGATGGTGAACATCTTCAAGGTGGTGCCCTATGCCTTTTTGGGCATCTTCACCTGGGACACGTTGCGCGCCGACCTTGCGCTGGCGCCCTTTGCCGTGCTGGGCGCGCTGCTGGGCGTGCGCCTGCATCACCTTGTGCCCGAACGGCAGTTCTTCCTGTTGACCTACGTGCTGCTGACCTGCACCGGGGCCAAGCTGATCTGGGATGCGCTGACCTGAGGCGATTGGCCAGAGGACAGCGCCGCCGGGCCCGAAGCCGCGTCCCTCCACGCGGTCCGGGCCAGCGGCGTCAGGCGTCGTTGCCCTTGCGCAGCGCCTCGGCCAGCGCCTCGTAGGCCTGGCCGCTGGCGACAAGGCACATCATGCCGTCGGGCATGGTGACGGTGATCGTCCAGGTGCCGGTCTCGGACGAGGCGAACACCTCCATCACCGCGTTGTTGGCGCCCAGCCCCATGGACTGGCGCGATTCGCCGTATTTCGAGGCCAGCCGTTCGACCACCGCGTCGCGCGGCCCGCAGGCGCGGCCCTGGGCCGTCGCGGCGCCCGCCAGGAGAATGGCCAGGCTCATGCCGTAGGCGACTTTCAGAACAGTCTTCTTCATCTTATCCACCTTCCGTTACGGGTGCGGCACCGCCTGGCCTGACCGGTTCCCGGTCGCGGTGCCCGGCCCCCCGGGGTTGCTGAACGGACGTCTCGTTGTGTCGTGTTGTCGGCGGCCGTGCCGCACGGCCCTCCCGCAGGTCCGATGCGCTCAAGGCTGCGACCAACTGCTGAAGTTAACGTTAAGATGCCGATACGAACCCGTTGCCTTTGCCCTCGGGCGCAACTTTTTTCTGCATCGCGGCGAAAATCCTCTTGAAGTTTTCGTGAAAAAATGGCCCAACCCACGCAACAATCTTGCTTGATGGAGAGTCAGGATGACTGCCGACCTTCGCCCCTATCGCTCTGTCCTCTATATTCCCGGCTCGAAGGAGCGGGCGCTGGACAAGGCGCGCGGCCTGCCCGTCGACGCGATCATCTTCGATCTCGAGGACGCGGTGACGCCCGACGCCAAGGTCGCCGCGCGCGATACGCTCAAGGCCGCGCTGGCGCAGGGTGGCTTCGGCGCGCGGGCCAAGATCATCCGCATCAACGCCTTCGATACCGAATGGGGCCGCGCCGATGCCGAGGCCCTCAAGGACGCCGGCGCCGATGCCTTCCTGTTGCCCAAGGTGAACTCGGCCGCCGACATCCAGGCGCTGGCGGATATCGTGGGCGATGCGGATATCTGGGCGATGATCGAGACCCCGCTGGGGGTGCTGAACGCGCTGGAAATCGCGGCGCATCCGCAGCTCAAGGGCTTTGTCGCGGGG
Source organism: Mesobacterium pallidum (assembly GCF_019966535.1). Classification (GTDB taxonomy): domain Bacteria; phylum Pseudomonadota; class Alphaproteobacteria; order Rhodobacterales; family Rhodobacteraceae; genus Mesobacterium; species Mesobacterium pallidum. The sequence goes on from NZ_JAIMID010000001.1 coordinate 354,208, forward strand.
ACCAACGACCTCGCCAAGGAGCTCAACTGCCGCTACCGGCCCGACCGCCTGCCGATGCAGGCCGCGCTCCAGACCATGCTGCTGGCCGCCCGCGCGCACGGCGTCATCGCCATCGACGGCGTCTACAACCAGTTCAAGGACGAAGAGGGGCTGAAGGCCGAATGCGACCAGGGCCGTGACCTCGGCTTTGACGGCAAGACGCTGATCCACCCCGCGCAGGTCGACATCGCCAACGCTGCCTTCGCGCCCAGCGAGGCCGAGATCGACCTTGCCCGCCGCCAGATCGCCGCCTTCGAGCAAACCGAGGCATCGGGGCAGGGGGTCGCCGTGGTCGATGGCAAGATCGTCGAGAACCTGCATGTCGAGACGGCCAAGAAGACGCTCGCCAAGGCGGACGCGATCGCGGCGATGTCCGCATAACGCCATTGCGGCCCGGCCCGCATCCGGGCACCCTTCCGGGGGTTAACCAAAGGAGATCCCCATGCTGATCCTGATCCTCGGCGTCGCGCTCTGGTGGGCCGCGCATCTGTTCAAGCGCATCGCGCCCGCAAAGCGCGCCAGCATGGGCGATGGCGGCAAGGGCGCCGTCGCGGCTGCGCTGGGCGTGTCGATCCTGCTGATGATCTTCGGCTACCGCATGGCCGACGGGGCGTTCTTCTGGGGCCGTCACCCGGCCACGGTCGGGATCAACAACCTGCTCATGCTCGCCGCGCTCTACTTCGTCAGCCCGGGACCCAAGAAGGGCGCGATCTTCTACAAGATGCGCCACCCGATGCTCACCGGCTTCCTGCTGTGGACGCTCGCGCACCTGCTGGTGAACGGCGACGTGCCGTCCTTTGTCCTCTTTGGCGGGCTGGGCGCCTGGGCGCTGGTCGAGATGCGCGTCATCAACCGGGCCGAACCGGCCTGGACGCCGCCGGCCAAGGGCTCCATCGGCAAGGACATCATGTTCGCCGTCATCGCCCTGCTGCTGGTCGGCGTGATCGGCATGATCCACACCTGGCTGGGCGTCCCGGCCTTCGGATAAACGGAAAACCCCGATGAAACTCTACCGCTTCCTGTCGGCCGACGACACGTCCGAGTTCTGCCACAAGGTGACTGCCGCCCTGAACAAGGGCTGGGCCCTGCACGGCAGCCCCACCTATGCCTTCGACGCCGCAAACGGCGTGATGCGCTGCGGCCAGGCGGTCACCAAGGACGCCCCCGGCGACTACACCCCCGACATCAAGCTGGGAGAGCAGTGATGGCCAAGACCAACCCCGGACGGTTCTTCGAGGATTACAGCGTCGGCCAGGTCATCGACCACGCGGTGCCGCGTACGGTGGGGCAGGGGGAACGCGCGCTCTACCATGCGCTCTACCCCGCGCGGCATGCGCTGTATTCGTCCGACGAATTCGCCCGGGCCAGCGGCTTGCCCGGCAGCCCGCTCGACGATCTTGCCGCCTTCCACGTGGTCTTCGGCAAGACCGTGCCGGACGTGTCGCTGAACGCCGTTGCCAACCTCGGCTATGCCGAGGGGCGCTGGCTGAAACCTGTCTATCCCGGCGACACGCTGCGCTCCTCGTCCGAGGTGATTGGGCTCAAGCAGAATTCGAACGGCAAGACCGGCGTGGTCTACGTGCGCACCACCGGGACGAACCAGAACGGTCAGGCGGTGATGGACTATGTCCGCTGGGTCATGGTGCGCAAGAACGACCTCGATGCCCCCGCGCCCGAGACCGTCGTGCCCGACCTCAAGGCGGCGCTGGCAGTCGGGGACCTGTCGATCCCGGACGGACTCGATTTCTCCGGTTACGATTTCACGCTGGCGGGCGAGCCGCACCGCTGGGGCGATTACGCGGTGGGCGAGACCATCGACCATGTCGACGGCGTGACCATCGAAGAAGCCGAGCACATGATGGCCACGCGCCTGTGGCAGAACACGGCCAAGGTCCATTTCGACCTGACGTTCCGGCCCGAGGGGCGGCTGATCTATGGCGGGCACGTGATCTCCATGGCGCGGGCGCTGTCGTTCAACGGCCTCGCCAATGCGCAGATGATCGTCGGCCTCAACGGCGGGGCGCACGCGAATCCCTGCTTTGCCGGTGACACGATCAAGTGCTGGTCCGAGGTGTTGGACAAGGCCGAAACCCCGGCCCCCGGCGTCGGCGCGATCCGGCTGCGGCTGGTGGCGACCAAGGGCGGCACGCCCTTCGCGCTGAAGTCCGAGAACGGCAAGTACCTGCCCGAGGTGCTGCTGGACCTCGACTATTGGGCGTTGATGCCGATCTAGGCTAGACTTGCCCCCGGCGGATCGACCGCCCGGGGGAATGCTCATGATTGCGACGATCTGTTTCGTGCTGGCCGCGCTCGGCCTTCTTGCCATGGCCGCAAAGTACGGGCTGGGCCCGGTGCCGGTCGATTACCACGCCAGCATCATCGCGGCAGATGGCGAGATCACGCCGGGCGTGCGCAAGGTCCTGCTCGCGCTCTACCGGGTGATGGGCGCGGCCATGGGCACGGCCGGCCTGCTGACGCTGGTGCTGGCCCTCGGCCCGGTCCGCACCGGGCAGACCTGGGCGGCGCTTGCGATCTTCGTGGCCGGCGCCCTTGTCGCGGTCACGGGCGCGTGGGTCCCCTACCGGGTCGAGCGGGACACCGGCGTGCGCACGCCCTGGCGCCTGGCCGCCGTGGCGGGGCTGCTGCTGGCGGCCGGGCTGGTCGCCGCCCTGGTCTGAGCCGGTCTAGGCCTGTCTGGTCGGTGCGCCCGTGCCGCGCCGACCCGCAAGACCAGCCGCGGCGCGGCTTTGCAAGCCTTGGAAAACCGGACCATTTGACTTTACCGAGGCCCGTTAACGCCAACGGATTCGCGCGATGCAGCATTCGGCTCGAAATATGTGATCACAGCCGCGCAAGCAGTGATCACAAAACTCGGCAAATTGCCGCGTTCGGCGGAATTTCCACGCCTTAAACGGTTCGGAAACGTGACACGCCGCAAAAAACGGTTATTCAGGGGCCGTCCGAACCGGAAAGGATCAACGCCATGGCTGACGTGAACCGGGGCAATCGCCCGCTTTCTCCCTTCATGCTGGGAACTTATTACAGGCCACAGCTGAACTCGGTGACCTCGATCCTGACGCGGATCACCGGCAATGCCCTGATCGTCACGGCCCTGCTGATCGCCTGGTGGCTGATCGGCGCCGCCACCTCGCCCGAGGCGTTTGCCGCCCCGAACTGGATCCTGACCTCGTGGATCGGTGACATCATCCTGCTCTTGTCCACGCTGGGCCTGTGGTACCACAGCTTTGCCGGCGTGCGGCACCTGATCTGGGACCAGGGCTATTGCCTCGACGTCGAGACCGCCGACAACCTTGGCTGGCTCGTGATCGGCGGCTCTGTCCTGATGACCATCGCCACAATCGCCCTGACCTGACCGGAGGCTTTCATGCGCTATCTCACCGACCGCAAACGCGCCGCCGGCCTCGGCTCGGCCAAGTCCGGGACCGAGCATCACTGGTCCATGCAGATCAGCTCCATGGCGCTGATCGTGCTGGTGCCACTCTTTGTCTTCACCATCGGCGGCGCCCTCGGGCGCGATTTCGCGGAAGTGCAGGCCTATTACGGCCGCCCCTTCCCGGCGATCGTCGCCGCGCTGACCATCTGGGTCGGCATGATCCACTTCAAGAACGGCTGCCAGATGGCGATCGAGGACTATGTGCATGGCTATGCCGGCCGCTTCGCCATCATCGCCGTGACCTGCATCGCCTATGCGATCATCGCGACCTCGGTGTACGCGCTGATCAAGCTCGCCCTCTAAGGAGACCCCCATGGCCGCTTACGAATACGAGACGCATGAATACGACGTCGTGGTGGTGGGGGCCGGCGGTGCGGGCCTGCGCGCCACGCTGGGCATGGCCGAACAGGGCCTGCGCACGGCCTGCGTGACCAAGGTCTTCCCCACCCGCTCGCACACCGTGGCGGCACAGGGCGGCATCGCCGCCTCGCTGTCGAACATGGGGCCGGACCACTGGCAGTGGCACATGTACGACACTGTGAAGGGCTCCGACTGGCTGGGCGACACTGACGCGATGGAATACCTCGCCCGCGAGGCGCCCAAGGCGGTCTACGAGCTCGAGCACTACGGCGTGCCCTTCAGCCGGACCGAGGAAGGCAAGATCTATCAGCGTCCCTTTGGCGGCCACACCACCGAGTTCGGTGAAGGCCCGCCGGTGCAGCGCACCTGCGCCGCCGCCGACCGGACCGGCCACGCGATCCTGCACACGCTCTACGGCCAGTCGCTGAAGAACAACGCAGAGTTCTACATCGAGTATTTCGCCATCGACCTCATCATGTCCGACGACGGCGTGTGCCAGGGCGTGGTCTGCTGGAAGCTGGATGACGGCACGATGCATGTCTTCCGCTCCAAGATGGTGGTGCTGGCGACCGGCGGCTACGGCCGGGCCTATTTCTCGGCCACCTCGGCGCATACCTGCACCGGCGACGGCGGCGGCATGGTCGCCCGCGCGGGCCTGCCCCTGCAGGACATGGAATTCGTGCAGTTCCACCCCACCGGCATCTACGGCTCGGGCTGCCTCATCACCGAGGGCGCGCGGGGCGAGGGCGGCTACCTGACCAACTCCGAGGGCGAGCGGTTCATGGAGCGCTATGCGCCCAACTACAAGGACCTCGCGCCGCGTGACTACGTCAGCCGCTCGATGACGATGGAGATCCGCGAGGGCCGCGGTGTGGGCGAACATGGCGACCACATCCACCTGAACCTGCAACACCTGCCGCCCGAGACGCTGGCCGAACGCCTGCCGGGCATCTCGGAAAGCGCCAAGATCTTTGCCGGTGTCGATGTGACCAAGGAACCGATCCCGGTCCTGCCCACCGTGCACTACAACATGGGCGGCATCCCCACGAACTACTGGGGCGAGGTGCTGAACCCGACCAAGGACGACCCGACCGCCGTGGTCCCCGGCTTGATGGCCGTGGGCGAGGCGGGCTGCGCTTCGGTCCACGGGGCCAACCGCCTCGGGTCGAACTCGCTGATCGACCTCGTGGTCTTCGGCCGTGCCGCCGCGATCCGCGCCGGCAAGGTGGTCGATCCGGCCTCGGCCGTGCCCTCGGCCAACCAGGCGTCGGTCGACAAGGCCTTCGACCGGTTCGACACCGTGCGCAACGCGGATGGCGCCACGCCCACGGCCGAGCTGCGGCTGGACATGCAGCGCGCCATGCAGGCCGACGCGGCCGTGTTCCGTACCGCCAAGACGATGAAGGAAGGTGTCGAGAAGATGACCGAGATCGCCGGCAAGATGTCGGACATCAAGGTCACCGACCGCAGCCTCGTCTGGAACTCGGACCTGATGGAGACGCTGGAGCTGACAAACCTCATGCCCAACGCGCTCGCCACCATCCACGGGGCCGAGGCGCGGCACGAGAGCCGCGGCGCCCATGCGCACGAGGATTACCCGGAACGCAACGACGACAAGTGGCGCATCCACACCATCGCGCGCGTGGACGGGCCGAAGGTCGATCTGTCGTACCGCCCGGTGATCACCGAGACGCTGACCACCGAGGAAGAGGGCGGCATCAGCCTCAAGAAGATCGCGCCCAAGGCCCGGACCTTCTGATCGCCATGGTCTCCCTCTCAGATACCGCCCGCCGTCCCGCAGCCTTGCGGGGCGTGCGGCGCGCCGTGGCCATCGCGGCCGTTGCGCTGCTGGCCGCCTGTTCGGTGGTGCAGCAATCGGCGGACGAAATCGCCCGGGACCGCGCCCGCGTCGTGGTCGGCAACGTGGTAGAGCGCAACTTTCCCGGTGTGAACGCCGCGCCGGTGACCGATTGCATCATCGACGCCGCCTCGGCGCAGGAGATCCTGACGATCGCCACCGACAGCCTGACCGGCGTGCAGCCGGAAACGGCGACGCTGGTGCTCGAAATCGCGCAGCGCCCCGACTCGGTGCAGTGCATCGCGCGCAACGCGCTGCAACTCATCTGACGCCATGGCCAAAGCCCCCCGTCTTCTTGTCGTCACGACCCACCTGAAAGGCGGCGCATCGTGGATGCGCCGCACGTTCCGGCGGCTGTCTGACGAGACGGGGATCCCGCTGGTGAACATCTCGGGCGGGCGGCTGGAAGAGGTGCCCGAGACCGGGCAGGCGATCCTTGGCCATTGGTCGGGGCGGTTCCCGCAGCCGCTCTGGTCCGACCCCGAGGCCGCGTTCCTGCACATCCTGCGCGACCCGCGCGACCTGCTGATCACCGGTTGCCACGATCACCACATCCCGCCGGTCGAGGGCAGCGGCTACCTCGCCCGCCCGCGCCGGGACCTCGGCGGGGTCAGCTACCACGAACATCTGGCCAGCCTCGCCACGGCCGAGGACAAGCTGCTGTTCGAGATGGAGAACCGTCACGCCGATACGCTGGACGAGATGATGGACTGGTGCGCCGCGCCGTCCCGCGTCATCACCCTGCGCTACGAGGACCTGATTGCCGACACCGACGGCTACCTGATCCAGGCGGCGCTGTCGAACTTCGGGCTTGATCCGCAGATCCAGCGCAAGGGCGTGGACTTCTTCCGCGAACTCAACCCCTTTGCCGCCGTCGCGGGCCTGTCGGATGCCCATGTCGAAGGGCTGTTGACCCGCTGGCCGCGCGAACTGCCCCGCGCCGTGGGCGAGGCCTACCACCTGCGTTACGGCGATGCGCTGCGCGACCTTGGTTTCGAAAAGAACGGCGCCTGGGTTAAGACGCTGCCCGCGAAAGCCTCCGGCCCCGATTTCCCCCGCTCGGCCCGGGCCGAGGACGGGATCGCCCACGCCCCCGAAAGCGCCGAGCTGGCGCATCGGCTGGGCTTTGCGCCCGGACCCTTGCTGCGCATGTACGGCATGCGCCGGTCGGGCAACCACGCGATCGCCTCGTGGCTGCAACGCAACGCGCCGGACGGCCGCGCGGTGTTCCTGAACAATTGCAAGCCCGGCACCGACCCGCTGCGGAGCTTCCGCGGGATCGAGATGGGCGATGCCCATGCCCAGGCCCGCAAGGCGCAGCGCGACCTCGCCTCGGTCACCGCAGAGGCCGGCGATGGCGCGCTGCTGCTGATCTCTTACGAGGATGCGGTGCCCGAACGGGACGAGGGCGCGCGGCGCCTCTCGGGCCCCATGGACGAGGCGCTGTTCACCGCCGAAGTCGCAATCTACCGGGGTTTTCTCAACTGGGCGGCGTCGCTGCTCAAGAAACTCCAGGCAAACGACAGTTTCGGCCTGTCGTACCGGGCCGGGGTGCTTCTGCGCTCGGTCGATACCTATTGCCGGGTGCTCGACCGCGTGGCGGCGGCCGACGATCGGCTTGTGCCGATCTGCTACGACCGCTGGACCGAAGACGATGCCTACCGCGCCCGCCTGCTCGACCGCCTCGGCCTTGAGCTGCGGGACAACGGGCTGGGCGAGGTGCAGGGCTACGGCGGCGGCTCGTCCTTCCAGAAGGACGCCACCCGCGCCGAGGAGTTGCAGACCGCCAACCGCTGGCAGCAGATGTCGGGCGACCCGGAATTCCAGGCCGTGCTGCATCTTGCCGCCCGCGATACGGCGCTGGTGGACCGGCTCGAACGCCACTTCCCGGCCGACGCGGCGATCCTGTCGCGCATCCACGGCCAGCCGCCCCTCCCGCAGGAGGCGCTGGCATGACCCGCGCCCAGCACAAAGTTGAACGACCCGCGTCTTTCCCTGCCGGGGCAGGCGCGCTAAACCTCATCCACGGCCCCTGTGGCCCAGACGAAAGGGATCTCCATGGTTCAATTCTCGCTTCCCAAGAATAGCAAGATCCGCACCGGGAAGACCTGGCCCCGGCCCCAGGGGGCCAGCAACGTGCGGTCCTTCCACATTTACCGCTGGTCGCCCGATGACGGCGAGAACCCGCGCGTCGACACCTATTTCGTCGACATGGACAAGTGCGGCCCGATGGTCCTGGACGCGCTGATCAAGATCAAGAACGAGATCGACCCGACCCTGACCTTCCGCCGCTCCTGCCGCGAGGGGATCTGCGGATCCTGCGCGATGAACATCGACGGGATCAACACGCTGGCCTGCATCTACGGGCTCGACGAGATCAAGGGCGACGTCAAGATCTACCCGCTGCCGCACATGCCGGTGGTGCGCGACCTGATCCCGGACCTGACGCATTTCTACGCCCAGCATGCCTCGATCATGCCCTGGCTCGAGACCAAGACCAACCGCCCCGCGAAGGAGTGGCGCCAGTCCATCGAGGACCGCAAGAAGCTGGACGGTCTTTATGAATGCGTCATGTGCGCCAGCTGCTCGACCTCGTGCCCGTCCTACTGGTGGAACGGCGACCGCTACCTTGGCCCCGCCGCGCTGCTGCATGCCTACCGCTGGATCATCGACAGCCGCGACGAGGCGACGGGCGAGCGATTGGACGAGCTGGAAGATCCCTTCAAGCTCTACCGCTGCCACACGATCATGAACTGCGCCAAGACCTGCCCAAAGGGGCTGAACCCGGCCAAGGCCATCGCCGAGATCAAGAAGATGATGGTCGAGCGCGCGGTCTGACCGCCCCGCCGACACCAGATGCGAAAGGGCGCCCCGGAGGCGCCCTTTTTCTTGCGAATGTCATTTGTCGCAGGCCGCGCAGTTCGTTAGGCTGCCTCCATTCACCGGAGGAATTTTCATGCCCGTCAATCCATTGGACCTTGGTTACGTCTCGACCTTCCTGCCGCTTGGCGACGAGACTCAGGTCAACACCTATACGCTTAACGACCAGGAAAACAGCGATGTGGTCGTCCTGACCGGCGGCCGCTACGTCATCGCCTGGGAAAGCATGGGCCAGGACGGCGGCGACGACGGCATCTACGCGCAGATGTACAACGCCGACGGCACGGTCTACGGGGCCGAGTTCCTGGTCCCGGCGAACACCGCCTATACCCAGCAACTGCCGCAGCTTGTCGCGCTGAACACCGGCGGCTTCATGGCCATCTGGCAGGGCGTGGGCGAGATCGCCTACCAGCGCTTTGACGAGACAGGCGCGCGGGTGGGGCTCGAACTGACCGTCAACACCACGACCGCCTACACCCAGGACGAATTCACGGTGACCCAGGACGATGACGGCAGCTTTGTCGTCAGCTGGGAATCCTACAGCCAGGACGGCGACACCGGCGGCACCTACTTCCAGCGCTTCGACGGCAACGGCGGCAAGCTGGGCACCGAAACCCAGTTGCATACGTCGACCAGCGGCACCCAGCGCGACCCGGTGATCGCCGAGCTGAACGATGGCAGCTACGTCGGCGTCTGGCAGTCCCAGAACGTGGCCGCCCCCTACGAATGGGGCGTCTACATGCAGCGTTACACCAGCGGCGGCGTGGCCATCGGCGGCGAGACGGCGGTGGCGGACGAACTGGGCGCGACCGAGGGCGTTCCCTGGGTCATCGCGCTGTCGGGCGGCGGTTTCGTCGTCGGCTACCGCTACTGGCTGGATTATTACACCAAGACCTTCGACGCCTCCGGCACCGAGGTGGCGGGCAGCACCGTGCATGTCAGCAGCGACGCCGACGGCTCGGCCGGGGCGAACCTGACGCTGACCGCACTTTCCGGCGACCGCTTCGTCGCGACCTGGGAAACCAACTGGCAAGGGGGCGGGAACATCGCCTACCGGCTGATGACTGCCGATGGCTCGACCATAACGACCGGGCTCGTGCACGATGAAACGCTGGGCAACCAGTACGAGGCCGAGGTGCTGGCGCTGCCGCAGGGCGGCTTCATCGTCGCCTTCAGCTCGGAACAGGACGGGTCGCTCACCGGGGTCTACCTGACCCGCTTTTCCGACGACGGGGTGGCGATGGGCCATGTCGGGCCGGTCGAGTTCCAGGTCAACACCGAGACCACGGATTACCAGTTCGATCCGGCCATCGCGCTGGACGAAAGCGGCCAGAACCTTGTGGTCAGCTGGACCAGCTACGACCAGGACGGCAACAACGCCGGTGTCTTTGCACAGCGCGTCTCGATCTCGACCCTCGGCACCACGGGCCATGACCTGATGGACGGCACTTCGGGCGCCGATCACCTGGCCGGCTGGACCGGGAACGACACGCTGAACGGCTTTGCCCAGCATGACATCCTCGAAGGCGGGGTGGGCGCCGACCTGCTGAACGGCAACTGGGGCGACGACACGCTGATCGGCGGTCTGGGCGACGACACGGGCTTTGGCGGCGTCGGCGACGACCTGCTGCAGGGCGGAGAGGGCCTCGACAGCCTCGCGGGCGAGGGCGGCAACGACCGGCTCGAGGGCGATGCGGGCAATGACACGCTCGACGGCGGGGCCGGGGCCGACACCATGGTCGGCGGCACCGGGTCGGACGTCTACATCGTCGACGATGCCGGCGACGTCATCATCGAGGCGGCCGGGGAAGGTCGCGACAGCGTCGAGAGTTCGATCTCGATCGCGCTGTCGGACCTGAACCAGCAACTCGAGGACCTGACCCTCATCGGCACCGGCGACATGGACGGCGCCGGCAACGGGCGCCCGAACGTCATCACCGGCACCACCGGGCAGAACCTGCTCGAGGGCAAGCACGGCCGCGACAAGCTGATCGGCCTTGCGGGCGACGACACGCTTGACGGGGGCCTTGGAGGCGACCGGATGATCGGCAACTACGGCAATGACCTCTACATCGTGAACGACACCGGCGACTGGGTGGTGGAAAAGCTCTACCAGGGCCAGGACACGATCAGTGCCAACATTGAGCTGTCGCTGGCCCGGTTCGGCCAGGATGTCGAGCACCTGGAACTGACGGGCACGGCCGACATCAAGGGGTCGGGCAACGGCGTGGACAATTCCATCACCGGCAACGATGGCAACAACCTGCTGCAAGGCTTCGGCGGCGAGGATACGCTGGACGGCGGCGCCGGCAACGACACGCTGAACGGCGGGCTCGATGCCGACACCTTCGTCTTTACCGGCGAATTCGGCCAGGACACGGTCAAGGCGTTCGACGCGGTTGACGCGGAAAAGATCGACCTGTCGGCCCAGGCCGAGGTCGGCGGCTACTGGGACCTGATCAACAACCACCTCGTCGACCTGGGCGGCGAGGCGCAGATCGTCATCGGCGCCAACGCCATCCTGCTTGAAGGCGTGGCGGTGGCCGATTTCGGCTGGCTGCTGGCCTATTCGCCGGACGATTTCATCTTTGCCTGAACGGGCGGGGCGCCGCGCGGCGCCCCCTCCGGATCATTCGACCACGAAGCCGCCGGCATAGGCGCTGGCCGCGTCCGTGCCGTGGAATGCGCCGATGGCCTTGGTCGCGCCGATGGTGCCATCCAGCGTGCCGTCCACCCCGTCCACCGTCACCGTGCCGCCCAGGTCCTGGCCCGCATAGGTCCCGGCCACGGTCAGCGAACCCTGCGTGCCGGTCAGTGTCTGCGCGTCGAAATCGGCGTCGAGCGTGATGGTGCCGCTTTCCTCGGTCCAGGTGCTGACGATCTGGTCGTCGGCGTCCAGCGTGGCATCGCTCTTGATCAGGGCATAGTCGCCTGACCATTGCGCGGTGCCGCTGATCGGCGGATCGGCAAAGACCGAGGTCACCACCGTGCCCGCCTGCGCCGTCAGCACCGTGCCATCCGCGCCCACGACGGCGCCGAAGCCGTCGGTGCTGGCGTCGATCACCGCGACCTCCTTGGTGTCGGTCAGGCTGTGGGTGATCGTGCCATCGTCGGCCGGGGTCGCCAGCGACGACGTCGTGGTCAGCGTGACCGTGCCGATGCCGTCAAAGGGGTTGTCGCCATTGCCCTCGGTGCAGGCCGCCAGCGCGACCAGCGCCAGCGGCGCGAAAGGGGAAATCCTGCTCATGGGCCTGCTGCCTCTGTTTGGTTGAGAGCAGGATACCGCAGGTTGCCCGCGCCTCCAAAGCCCCCCGTGCCAGAAACCGGCCGGGGGAGTCCGCGGTGCCACACCCCGCTTTCCCTTCGGCCGCGCCGCGCCTAACCTGCGCCCGACCCAAGACCCCGGAGCCCCCATGTCCACGCCCCCATCCGACGCCGAGGCCCGCCGCGCCATCGCCCCCGTGATCTGCTATCCGACCGAGACGCTGCCGCGGCCCGACCTTTCGCTCTACCGCGCCGCGCTGGCAGGCGCGCGGGTGGTCAGCGAGACGCTTGCCCCGCCCCGCGATGCCGCGAGTTTCCGGGTCGAGGCAGGCCAGTTCTTCCGCATCTCCTGCACCGGAGGGCCGCAGGTCGGGGACCTGAACCTCTGGAACGCGCATGATCTCGGTGAGCGGTTCTACTCCGGCAAGACCCGCGCCCTGCATGGCACCCACATCACGACCGGGGAGCGCATGTGGTCGTCCTTCCCGACCCTGCGCCCCATGGCGACGGTGGTCGAGGATAGCCTCGACTGGTACGGAATCGACGCATATGGCGGCTCGGTCCATGACGTGATCGGCACGCGCTGCGATCCCTATACCGGGAACCTGCTGTCGGGCTCGCAATACCACCACTGCTGCCATTCCAACCTGACCCGCGCATTGGCCGATGCCACGGGGCTGTCGTTGCACGAGGCCGAGCCGCATGTTCATGACGTGCTTAACGTCTTCATGTGCACCGGCTTCACCCGCGACACCGGGCAGTATTTCATGAAGGCCAGCCCCGTCCGCCCCGGCGATGCGCTAACGTTCCTGGCGGAAATCGACCTGCTGGGCGCGCTCAGCGCCTGTCCGGGCGGCGATTGCGGGTCCGAGCATTCCTCGGACACCGCCGCCTGCCATCCGCTGAAGATCGAGGTGCTGGCGCCCGCGCCGGGCGCGCTGGAGGGATGGGAAAGCCCGCCCCCGAACGGCTACGACCGCAGCCACGGGCGGTGAGGCTCAGGCGGCGCCTTCCAGTTCCACCAGCGTCGGGCGGGGCAGGGCCGAGAGCGCGGTCATGACACGGGTGCGGGCCAGGGCGCCGTCCCAATGGGGCAGCAGTTGGTCGGGCAGGGGGCCGTGGCGCAGCCGCAGGCGCCGCCACTGGTGCAGGATCAAGAGGCGCAGGGTAACCGCCTCGATCATCGCCTCGGGCCAGCCGGATTGCGGCACGGCGCGGGCCAGCGCGGCATATTCGGCACACAGCGCGGCCGGGGCGATCTGGGCCGCGACCCAGTCCGGCAGCTTTTCCGCTGCGAAGGGCACGACGAGCGCCTCGTCGCCGAACTCCTCGCCGGGGGCGAGGGCCGAGCGGGCCGAGAGCTGCACCGCCTCGTCCGGCAGGCTTTCCGCGAAATCGGCGGCCGACAGGCCCGGGGGGGCAATCACGACGTTGACGGGGTCTGCCTCGGCCCCGGGGGCGGGGTAGATGACGGGGCGCGCGGCCACGGTCATCGCCCAGCCCGGCGCCGAAAGCCCGTAGTTGGACGACCGCCCGGACTTTTCCGAAATCACCCAGCCGTCGCGCCGCAGCCGGTGCAGCGCCACGCGCAGGGTCTGGTTCGAGATGCCCATCGGCCCCACCAGCCGGTCCAGCAGCCGGCCCGAAATGCGGTCGGTCTCGGCCTGGCACAGGTCGCCAAGGATGGTCACGACCACCGACCACGCCTTGAGCGTGCCGAGGCCCTGGAGATGTGCAAGTGTCTTCGCGGTGCTCATGCGATCGGTTCTAGAGCGGGTCGCGACAACATGGAACAGGGATAATGCAGCATGGGTGCCGGGGTGGACATTATCCTTCCCCGGCAATGGGTTGCCCTGCGACGTGCAGGTGACATCCGGCGGCGCGGCGGGGCAGGTCGAGCCCTCAGGTTGCGCCGCCGAACCCGGCGTCTCGCCTCAGTAGGCGTTCATGGTCAGCAGCTCGTATTCCGCCACCTTGTCGCCGTCCTGGTTGGTCAGCGTGACGTGCCAGCGCACCTCGCCGTACTCATCCGTGCGGCCGGTCTTCTGCTTGACCGTCAGGCGCACCGCGATGCTGTCTCCGGCCTGCACCGGCTTCATGAACCGGAGTGAGTCGAGCCCCGTGTTCGCCAGCACCGGCCCCTCGTTCGGCTCGACGAAAAGCCCGGCGGCAAAGCTCAGCAGCAGGTAGCCATGGGCGACGCGACCCGGAAAGAACGGGTTCCGCGCGGCGGCGTCCTCGTCCATGTGGGCGTAGAACGTGTCGCCGGTGAACTCGGCGAAATGCGCGATGTCGTCCAGCGTGATCTCGCGCGGCGCCGTGTGCAGCGTCTCGCCGATTGCCAGCTCACCGTACTTGCGGGTGAAGGGGTGGGCGGGGCCGGTCACTTCGGTGGCACCCGGCACCCACTTCTGCCCGATCGCGGCCAGGATCGCGGGAGAGCCCTGGATGGCCGTGCGCTGCATGTAATGCATGACGCCGCGGATGCCGCCCATCTCTTCGCCACCGCCCGCGCGCCCCGGCCCGCCATGGATCATGTGCGGCAGCGGAGAGCCATGGCCCGTCGATTCCTTCATCGATGAGCGGTCGTTGAAGTAAAGCCGCCCGTGGTGGCTGGCCGCGCCCAGCACGACCTCGCGCGCGACCTCCGGGTCATGGGTGATGACCGAGGCAACCAGCGAGCCGTCGCCGCGATTGGCGAGCGCGATGGCATGGGCGAGGTCGCGGTAGGGCATGATGGTCGAGACGGGGCCGAACGCCTCGGTGTCATGCACCCGCTGCGCGCTGTCGGGATCGTCGCAGCGAAACAGCATCGGCGGCAGGAAGGCGCCCTTGTCACGGTCCGCGCCGTTGACCTCGAACGTGTCGGGGTCGCCGAAGACGCGGGTCACCTCGTCGCCGAAGCTCGCGATCTTGTCCAGCACATCGGCCCGCTGCGCCCGGCTGACCAGCGCGCCCATGCGCGTTCCCTCGGCCTGCGGATCGCCCACGACGACCTTGGCCAGCTTGGCGCTGATCGCCTCCTGCACCGCACCCAGCTGCGCGGCCGGAACCAGAATCCGCCGAATCGCGGTGCATTTCTGCCCCGCCTTGGTGGTCATCTCGCGGGTGACCTCCTTGACGAACAGATCGAACTCCGGCGTCTCGGGCGTCACGTCTGGGCCCAGGATCGACGCGTTCAGGCTGTCCTGCTCGGCCACGAAGCGCACCGAATTGTCGAGGATCGCCGGCGTGCCCCGCAGCTTGCGCGCGGTGGCGGCGGACCCGGTAAAGCTGACCACGTCCTGGCTGGTCAGACGGTCCAGCATGTCGCCGATACCCCCGGTGACCAGCTGCACCGCGCCCTCGGGCAGCAGGCCGGAATCCACCATCAACCGCACGCAATGCTCGGTGACATAGCAGGTCGCCGTCGCCGGTTTCACGATGGCCGGAACGCCCGCCAGCAGGGTCGGCGCCAGCTTTTCCAGCATCCCCCAGACCGGGAAGTTGAAGGCGTTGATATGCACCGCAACCCCTTGCAAGGGCGTGCAAATATGCTGCCCAAGGAACGTGCCGTGTTTCGAGAATTGTTCGACCTCGCCATCGAGGTAGACATGCCCGTCCGGCAGCTCGCGCCGCCCCTTCGAGGCGAAGACCATCAGCGTGCCGATCCCGCCGTCGATGTCATAGGCGTGATCGCCCTGCGTCGCGCCCGTGTCGAAGCTGAGGTCATACAGCTCTTGCTTGTGCCGGCCCAGGTGCTGCCCCAGCGCCTTGAGCATCTTGGCCCGCTGGTGAAAGGTCATCGCCCGCAGCGCCGTCCCGCCGACGCGGCGCGCATGATCCAGCATTGCAGCCACGTCCAGATCGTCGTTCCCGGCCCGCGCGATCACCTCGCCCGTCACGGCCGAGGCGACAGACCGCGCCCCCGCCCCGGATGCCACCCACTCACCGGCCGCAAAGCTTGCCACGTCACGTATCGTCATTCGGAAAATCCTCCCTTGCTTGCCAACATAATTGACCGACCAGTCGGTTTATGCAAGATGAGTCGCGAGGAAAGCCGGGGGAGGCCCATATGACACCGCAGGATCGCGCCGAGAAATCGGCCGAGGCGCTCTGGCGCGAAGACTGGGCCAGCCAGGCCATGGGGATGGAGATCGTTTCCGTGGGCGAGGGCACGGCGCAGCTGCGCATGACAGTGCGCCGCGACATGTGCAACGGCCACGGCATCTGCCACGGCGGCATGACCTTTACCCTGGCCGACAGCTGCTTTGCCTTTGCCTGCAACAGCCGCAACCAGAACACCGTGGCGCAGCACAACATGATCTCCTTCCTGGCACCGGGCCGCGAAGGGGACGTGCTGACCGCCACCGCTTCGGAAGTCGAACTGACCGGCCGCAGCGGCATCTACGACATCGACGTCACCAACCAGGACGGCACCACAATCGCCCGGATGCGCGGCATGTCCCGCGCCATCCGTGGCCACCTCTTCGAAGAAGGGAGCGAAGAATGAAAGACCTGGCCCCGCGCAAGGAAGACCTGGACCCGATCGAGATCGCGTCCATCGACGAGATCCGCAGCCTGCAGCTGGACCGCCTGAAATGGTCCGTGCGCCACGCCTATGACAACGTGCCGATGTACCGCAAGCGGTTCGACGACGCGGGCGTGCACCCCGACGATCTGCAGCAGCTGTCGGACCTGTCGAAGTTCCCCTTCACCTACAAGACCGACCTGCGCGACAACTACCCGTTCGGGCTGTTCGCCGTCCCGCGCGAGCAGATCGTGCGGGTTCATGCCTCGTCGGGAACGACAGGCAAGCCGACGGTGGTGGGCTATACGCGGAATGACATCGACAACTGGGCCGACCTCGTCGCCCGGTCCATGCGCGCCAGCGGCACGCGGGCCGGGGACATCGTGCATATCGCCTATGGCTACGGCCTGTTCACCGGGGGCCTCGGCGCCCACTACGGCGCCGAGCGGCTGGGCGCCACGGTGGTGCCCGTCTCGGGCGGGATGACCGAACGGCAGGTGACCCTGATCACCGACTTCAAGCCGACCACGATCATGGTCACGCCGTCCTACATGCTCAACATCCTCGAAGGCTTCCACAAGGCCGGCCTCGACCCGCGCGAAAGCTCGCTGAACGTGGGGATCTTCGGCGCCGAGCCCTGGACGGATTCGATGCGCAAGGAGGTTGAGGCGGCCTTCGACATGCACGCCGTCGACATCTATGGCCTCAGCGAAATCATGGGGCCGGGTGTGGCCAACGAATGCGTCGAGACCAAGGATGGCCCGACCATCTGGGAGGACCACTTCTTCCCTGAGATCATCGACCCCGAAACTGGCGAGACCCTGCCCGACGGCGAAGAGGGCGAACTGGTCTTCACTACCCTCACGAAAGAGGGCCTGCCGATGATCCGCTACCGCACCCGCGACCTGACGCGGCTGCTGCCGGGCACGGCACGGTCGATGCGGCGCATGGCCAAGATCACCGGCCGGTCGGACGACATGATGATCCTGCGCGGCGTCAACGTCTTTCCGACCCAGATCGAGGAACAGGTGATGGCCACCGGCGGCCTCGCCCCGCATTTCCTGATCGAACTGCACACCTCGGGCCGCATGGACGCCATGCGGGTCCATGTCGAGGCGACCCCTGACGCCGCCGACGAGGCGTCGCGCGCGGCCTCGGCCCGGATGCTGTCCAAACGCATCAAGGACGTGGTGGGCGTGTCGACGGAAGTGGTCGTGGGCGATCCCGGCGCGGTCGCGCGCAGCGAGGGCAAGGCCCGCCGGGTTGTCGACAACCGGCAAAAGGGCTGACCTGTGGCGCGGACCATCGCCAAGGACCACGACGAGAAGCGCGCGCAGATCCTCCGGGCCGCTGCGCGCGTCTTCGCCACCGAAGGGTTCGACCGCGCCTCGATGGTGCAGGTGGCCGAGGGCTGCGGCATCTCCAAGGCCAACCTCTACCACTATTACGGCGGCAAGGATGCGATCCTGTTCGGCATCCTCGACGAACATCTCGCCACCCTGCGCGACCGGGTCTGCGGGCTGGACCTGTCGGGGATGCCGCCGGACGAGGCTTTGCAGACCTGCCTGCGCGAGATCCTGCTGGCTTACGAGGGCGCGGATCACGAACACCGGTTGCAGGTCGATTACACCGACAAGCTCGCGCCCGAGCAGCAGCAGGCCCTGCGCGGCTACCAGAAGGAACTGGTCGGGTTCGTCTCGGCCCTGTTGATGCGCAACGCGCCGCAGGTCTTTTCCGCCGATGCCGAAAAGCTGCGCGCGGCGACCATGTCGGTCTTTGGCATGTTGAACTGGTTCTACATGTGGAACGCCGGCGCCGATGCTGCGGAGCGTCAGCGCTATGCGCAGCTGGTCACGCGGATGACCCTCGGTGGCTTGCCGGCCATCTAAGGCGTTTCGGGATCGTCAGAGCTGGCATCGAACATGGCCCGAGACCGCGGCGTGTGGCAGGGCATTTTCGAGAGCATCCTATCCCGAAGCGCCTAGCCCGCAGTCACTTCCACCGCCACGGCGCTGGCATAGATCGCCATCATCAGCACGCTCTCGACCCCGATCCGCGCCGGCCCCTCGCGCTGGCGGATGATCAGCCCGCCCAGCAGCACGCCGGTCATCAACATGCCGGTCGCCAGCCAGTAGAGGTCGTTCATGCCGACGGCGTTGTAGATCGACCCGTCGCGATAGGCGATGTCCGAAAACACGAGGAACAGCGTGTCGAAGGTGTTGCCGCCGATGATTCCGCCCACGGCCAGCTGCAGCGCACCCTTGCGCACGGCGACGATGGTGGTGACCAGCTCGGGCAGGGAGGTGACGACTGCCGTGACCAGCGCGCCGACCAGGCTGGACGACAGCCCGAACCGGGTGATGAAGGCGCCGCCCACCTGGCTGATCACCCAGCCGCAGGCCGCCATGATGGCAACGAGGCCGATGAAGCCCATGGCCGGCTTGCGCGCGCTCTTCTGCGCCTCGGCCTCGCTTTCGGGTTCGTCGTGGCGCGTCTCGCGGGTCTCGACCGGCGTCCACATCGGCTTTTCGGTGACCGAGGCCGATATGCGCACCCCGGCGAGATAGGCCAGGAACAGCACGATCGAGACCGGGTGCACGCCGAAATAGGCGATGTCGGGCCCGGACATGGCTGCGATGGGCAGGCTCAGCAGGACGATCAGCAGCACGGCCTGGAACAGGTTCGCGGGCTCTGCGGCCGCATGTTCGAGGTTGGCGCGCTTGTGCAGGAGGTCTGCGATGGCCAGGAACAGCGTCTGCGCGGCGATCCCGCCCACCGCGTTCGACACGGCGAAACTCGCATCCCCCGAGGCCGCGGCCGTCACCGACACGACGACCCCCGACAGCGAGGTCGCCCCGCCGAGGATCAACCCGCCCGCCATCGCCTCGCCCATCCGGCTGCGGTCCGCGATGATGTCGGCCAGGTGCGTCGCGCGGATCGAGGCGGCAATCACCGCGCCGCCTGCGACGGCGAAAACGACAAAGAGCAGCGTGAGGGAAAGATCGTCAAACATCGCCGGTCAACCCGCCGCCCCCCGCATTGTTCCGCGCATTCCTGCGGTCAGGTGCCCCGTCCTTTGGGCGCCGCGTCCGTGGCGATGCCGGATTGAGTGTTTGGAGAATAGTGAAAGCAGGGGCGCCGATCCCTCTTCATCTTGCCGATAAACTCCGGGGGTATGGGGGCTGGCCCCCATGTCCGCCCCTTCAACCCGGTGCGCGGCCCCTGCCTTTGCCGCACGCACCCAGGCGCGCATTCCCTCTTCATCTTTCCGGAAATATCCTGGGGGTGTGGGGGCCGGCCCCCACTTGTCCGGCGTTAGGGCGCCGGCCCCTCCTTTCGGCCCAAAGCGCCGTCAGCCGGCGGGAACTTCCAGCGCCTGCGCCTTCAGCGCGGCTCCGGCGCGCAGCTCCCAGGCCGCGCGCAGATCGGCGTTGGAGCTGTGGCGCAGGCCGAAGCCCTGCAGCATCGCCAGCTTGTCCGAGCTTTCGCGCCCGAAGGACGTCGCCACCCGCGGCCACCAGTAATCGACCGACGCCTGCACCTCGCCGCCCTCGGACAGTAGCAGCGCGATCCCGGCAGCGGCGAGCTCGGTGTGGCGCGCCTCGGTGGGCCTGATCTCGCGGAAGGTCTCGGCCAGCGGCTGGTACGACAACTGCCCCAGCTCGCCCAGCTGGATGTCGACCGCCATGCCCATCAGCCAGTTCATCACTACCGCGTCGGCCCAGCCGGTCAGCGGGTAGTTGAAGACCGACAGCCGCATGTCGTGGTCGATCCGGGTCGAGCCGACCTCGGCCCCGCGGTCCAGCCGCGCGGTCCAGGGGTGGTGCGACACGTAGCGGTCCGTCGCCGCGCCGAATTCGCCCATCAGCTTCAGCACCTTGCCGGCATGGGCCGTCTTCTCGGCCACGATCCGGGCGGCGGCGATGCGGCCTTCGATCCCGGCGGCATCGTTGATCCGGTCGGCGAACCCGGCGGCCCCGGCCAGCTCGCTGTCGACGAAGATCGCCATGATCTTCATCAACTCGGCCCGGTAGCGGGCGGGCACGTTGGCGGGGCTGGTGAGGCGGCCGCCCCGGGCCAGGTAATCCTCGATCTTCATGGTCTCGGTCATGGCTGCCTCACTGGTCGTAGTCGACGACGACGCGGTCGGTCACGGGGTAGGACTGGCAGGACAACACGTAGCCCTTGGCCACCTCGTAATCCTCCAGCGCGTGGTTGGTCAGCATCTCGACTTCGCCCTCGATCACCTTGCAGCGGCAGGTCGAACAGACCCCCGCCTTGCAAGCGTAGGGTGCATCCATCGCATTGGCCAGTGCCGCGTCGAGGATCGACTGGTCCTTGTCCATCTCGATCGTCCGGGTCGAGCCGTCAAGCGTGATGACCGCCCCCGTGCGGGCGGCGGCGCTGGCCTCGGCGCTCACGGCCTTGCGCTTGGCGCGGCCGGGCTGGGAGGAGGCGAAGAGCTCGAACCGGATCTGGTCCTCGGACATGCCGGCGGCGCGCAGGGCGGCCGCAATGCCCAGCATCATCGGCTCGGGCCCGCAGATGAAGGCGGTGTCCACCGCCTCGGGGTCGATGAAGCCCGAGGCGAAGAGCTGCGCGCATTTCTCTTCCGTCACGCGGCCGGTGAACAGCTCGATCTCCTGCGCGTCGGTTTCCAGTACGTGGATCACCGACAGGCGGCCGAGGTAGCTGTTCTTGAGGTCCTCGAGTTCCTCGCGGAACATGATCGAGGTGACAGCGCGGTTGGCATAGACCAGCGTGAAGGTGGAGCGCGGCTCGCGCGCCAGCACGGTGCGGATGATCGACAGCACAGGCGTGATGCCCGACCCGCCGGCGAAGCCGAGGTAGTCGCGGGCGGCGCCCGGTTCCAGCGGCGCGGCGAAACGGCCCATGGGGGGCATCGCCTCGATCCGGTCGCCGACCTTCAGCTCTTCGTTGGCCCAGGTCGAGAACGCCCCGCCATCGACGCGCTTGATGCCCACTTGCAGCACCCCGTCGTCGAGGCCCGCGCAGATGGAATAGCTGCGGCGCAGCTCCTCGCCGTCGAAATCGCGGCGGAAGGTCAGGTATTGGCCCTGGGTAAAGCCGAAGTCTGCCCCGTCCTCGGGGCGCAGGGTCACCACGACCGCGTCGCGGATCGTCTTGTGAATATCGGTGACTTCCAGCGGGTGGAAACGCGCCATCCGGTCATCCTTTCCGTGGTTCGCAATGGAACAGTTTTGCCGTGATGATCCACGACCCGTCGGCCCGTTGCAGCAGGTGAAAGTGGTTCTCGAAATCCGCGCCCCAAAGCGCGGTTTCCGTGATCGCGGCCCGGGCCACCCGGCCGGTCACTGCAACATCCCCGATCTGCGCCCGGTAGCCCGGCCCGGCCGGGCCTTGCCCGACCCGGTCAAAGAACGGCGCAGGCCTGCCATCGCGGCAGAGATCGGGGCCGAGCCATCCGGCCAGCATCGCCTCGGGATGGAACAGGTCGCGCATCGCCGCCGCGTCGCCATCGCGCGTGGCGTCGATGTAGCGGCGCATGATGTCGGTCACGGCCTCAATATCGGCGGTCTGGGTCATCGCGGTCTCAGATGCATTTGAAATAGTCAAAGGGTTCAAGGCAGTCGCGGCAGCGCCACTGGGCCTTGCAGGGGGTCGAACCGAACTGGCTGAGCTTTTCCAGGTGTGTCCCCCCGCAGCGCGGGCAGGCGGCCGGGCCACCGGCGGGCTGGGGCGGGGCGATGCCGTAGGCGTTCAGCTTGTCGCGCCCCTCGGGCGAGATCCAGTCGGTGGTCCAGGGGGGCGCGATCTGCTGTTTCAGCCGCACCGGCACGCCGTGATCGGCCAGCGCCGTTTCGATCGACAGGTTGATAACGGCGGTGGCCGGGCAGCCGGAATAGGTCGGCGTGACCGTCACCACGCAGGTGTCGCCGTCAAAGGCGACGCCCCGGATGACGCCAAGGTCCACGAGCGAGATCGCGGGGATCTCGGGGTCGGGCACCTTTGCCAGCCAGTCCCAGACCTGGGCCTCGGTGGTCACCACGTGGCCCCCGGATAGGCGCGTTGCAGCCATTGCATCTGGGTCAGCATGTGGCCGAGGTGCTCGGTATGCATCCGCCCGTCGCGGCCGCCCTTGTGGTGGAACCGGCTGTCCGGCAGCGCCAGCGTCGCCTCAGCCATGGTGTCCGCGACGGCGGCATCCCAGGCGTCCCGCAGCGATGCGGGGTCGGGGGAGATCCCGCCCTCGGCCATCTCGGCGTCCACGGTGTCGGAGGCGAACATCTCGCCCACGTAGGGCCAGAGATAGTCGAGCGCCTCCTGCATCCGCCTGTGGCTTTCATCCGTCCCGTCGCCGAGGCCCACCACCGTGTCGCGGGAACGGTCGACGTGGTAGGCAACCTCCTTGACGGCCTTGGCGGCGATGCCGCGCACCGTCTCGTCGCTGCTTTGCGCAAGGCCCTGGAGCATCAGCAGGTGGTACTGGTCAAAGAGGTACTGCCGCATCATCGTGCGGCCGAAATCGCCGTTCGGCACCTCGGTCAGCAGCACGTTGCGGAAATCCCATGCGTCGCGCAGGAAGGCGAGGTCATCGGCGCTGCGCCCCTTGCCCTCGACCTCGGCGGCATAGGTCAGCCACAGCTTGGTCTGGCCCAGCAGGTCGAGCGCGGTGTTGGCGAGGGCAATGTCCTCTTCCAGCACCGGCGCATGGCCGCACCATTCGCTGACCCGGTGGCCGAGGATCAGGCAATTGTCGCCCGTCCGCAGCAGGAATTCATGCAAGGCGTTCATCACATGTGCCCCACTTCGTCGGGGATGTCGAAGAAGGTCGGGTGACGGTAGACCTTGCTTTCCGACGGCTCGAAGATCGGGCCCTTCTGGCTGGGCGCGGTGGCCGCGATGTGGCGCGCCTCGACCACCCAGATGCTCACGCCCTCGTTGCGGCGGGTATAGACGTCGCGGGCGTTTTTGATCGCCATCTCGGCATCGGGCGCATGAAGGCTGCCCACGTGGCGGTGGCTCATGCCGTGCTGGCCGCGAATGAAGATCTCCCACAGGGGCCATTCGTTGCGCGGTTTCGCCTTGGACTCGGTCTGGGGCAGGGCGCCCGGGTTCACGGAAGACATCGGCTTTCCTCCTGTCGGATGCACGGCCCCCGATCCCGCGGGCGGGGTGGGGCGGCAGCCATGGGGTTGTCGTTACTCTGCGGCCACCTTGCGGGCGGCTTTCTTGCGGGCATGGGCCAGCAGCCCGTCGCGCACCCATTGGCCATCGGTCCAGGCGTCCTGGCGGGCCTTGAGGCGGTCGTGGTTGCAGGGGCCGTTGCCCTTCAGCACGTCGAAGAACTCGGTCCAGTCGGGCTCGGCAAAGTCATAGCCGCCCTTGTCCTCGTTCCACTTCAGCGTCTCGTCGGGGATGGTCAGACCGAGATATTCGGCCTGCGGCACCGTCTGGTCGACGAATTTCTGGCGCAGTCCGTCGTTGGTGTCGATCTTGATCTTCCACGCCATCGACTGGGCCGAGTGGACGCTTTCCGCGTCCGACGGACCGAACATCATCAGCGACGGGTACCAGAAGCGGTTGAGCGCATCCTGCGCCATGCGCTTCTGCGCCTCGGTGCCTTGCGCCATCTTCATCATGATGTCGTAGCCCTGCCGCTGGTGGAAGCTTTCCTCCTTGCAGATGCGGATCATCGCGCGGCTGTAGGGCCCGTACGAGGTGCGCTGCAGCGGCACCTGGTTCATGATCGCAGCACCATCGACCAGCCAGCCGACCGCGCCGATATCGGCCCAGGTCAGCGTCGGATAGTTGAAGATCGAGCTGTATTTCATCCGCCCCGACAAGAGCTGCTCGGTCAGGTCGTCGCGGCTGACGCCCAGCGTCTCGGCCGCGCAGTAGAGGTAGAGACCATGGCCCGCCTCGTCCTGCACCTTGGCCAGCAGGATCATCTTGCGGTCCAGCGTGGGGGCGCGGGTGATCCAGTTGCCCTCGGGCAGCTGGCCGACGATCTCGGAATGGGCGTGCTGGCCGATCTGGCGGATCAGCGTCTTGCGGTAGCCCTCGGGCATCCAGTCGCGCGCCTCGATCTTCTCGTCGGCATCGACGCGGTCCTGGAAATGCGCCTCTTCGGGGCTCATCTCTTCGCGCGTCTTTACGCCCTGGCCGGTGGACTTCACCATTTGTGCATACATTTGTCGTCCTCCTTATCGCGGGATCAGACCCGTTCGATGATCATGGCCGTGCCCTGGCCGACGCCGACGCACATGGTGCACAGCGCATAGCGCCCGCCGGTGCGTTTCAGCTGGTAGGCCGCCGTCAGCACCAGCCGCGCGCCCGACATGCCCAGGGGGTGACCCAGCGCGATGGCCCCGCCGTTGGGATTCACATGGGGCGCGTCGTCCGAAAGGCCAAGGTCGCGCAACACGGCAAGGCCCTGGGCCGCGAAAGCCTCGTTCAACTCTATCACATCCATCTGCTCTATGGTGAGACCTGTGCGCGCCAGCACCTTGCGCACGGCGGGCACCGGGCCGATGCCCATGACGCGGGGCGCGACGCCCGCGGCGGCAAAGCCGACGATGCGGGCCATGGGGGTGAGGCCGTGGTCCCTGGCGGCAGCCTCCGACGCGATCAGCATCGCCGCCGCGCCATCGTTCACGCCCGAGGCATTGCCGGCCGTGACGCTCTTGTCCGGCCCGTTGACGCCCCTGAGCTTCGCCAGCTTGTCCGCGCCGGTGCCGGGGCGGGGGTGCTCGTCGGTGTCCACGACGATCGGATCGCCCTTGCGCTGCGGGATGGTGACCGGCGTGATCTCGTCGGCAAAGATGCCGGCCTTGTGCGCCAGGTCCCAGCGGTCCTGGCTGCGGGCGGCAAAGGCGTCTTGGTCCTCGCGGCTGACGCCCCAGTCTTCGGCCACGTTGTCGGCGGTCTGGGGCATGCTGTCGATGCCGTATTGCTGTTCCATCTTCGGGTTGACGAAGCGCCAGCCGATGGTGGTGTCGTAGACCGCGTTGGCGCGGGAAAAGGCGTCGGTGGCCTTGGGCATGACGAAGGGCGCGCGGGACATCGATTCCACGCCGCCCGCGATCCCGAGGTCGTAATCCCCTGCGCGGATCGCCCGGGCCACCATGCCCACCGCGTCCATGCCGCTTGCGCAAAGGCGGTTGACGGTCACGCCCGGTACCTCGACCGGCAGGCCGGCCAGCAGCGCGGCCATGCGGCCCACGTTGCGGTTGCTCTCGCCCGCCTGGTTGGCGTCGCCATAGGCGACCTCGTCCACGCGGGCCCAGTCGACGCCCGTGTTGCGCGCCATCAGCGCGGCGATGGGGATCGCGGCCAGGTCATCCGTGCGGACGGACGACAGGGCCCCGCCGTAGCGGCCAATCGGCGTACGCATCGCGTCGCAGATGAATGCGGTCATGAGATTCTCCCTGACTCCTCCCGTGGCGGCGCGGAAATAACCGACCGTATGGTCGGGATAAGCCCCCGGCCGATTCGATGCAAGCTAAATGTTACCCTTCGGGCGGCGTGTCAGGATTTCTGTAACGAAACATCCTTGGGCCGCGAGCCGTCATAGCCCCGCGCCGCGATCAGCTGGAGCAGGTCGTATAGGCTGTCCTCGAGGCTCTTGCCCCCGGTATCGAGCTGCGCATCGGCCCGCTGGTACAGCGGCGCGCGGCTCTTCAGCAGGGCGCGCAGCTGCTCCATCGCCTCGGGGTTCCCGGCCATGGGGCGCAGGTCGCCCTGGGCGCGGACGCGGTTCATGTGTTCCTCGGGGCGGGCCTTGATCCAGATGGTGTGGAAATTGGCCAGCAGCGTGTTGTAGGTCGCGGGCTCGGTGACGATCCCGCCCGCGACGGCCAGGATCACGCTGTCATGGGTGGCGATGACGCGGTCGACGGCCTGCGCCTCGAGCCGGCGGTAGCCGTCCTGGCCGTAGAAGGCCATCACCTCGTTCACCGGGATGCCGGAATGCGCCTCGATCTCGCGGTTGAGCTCGAGGAAGGGCATCCCCAGCGCCTCGCTGGCGCGCGCTCCGAGGGTCGACTTGCCCGCCCCGCGCAGCCCGACCAGGCAGATACGCTGGGCGCGCATGCGTTCGGGCGGCTCGGGGCTGAGCGTGGCCATCACCTGGGCGCGCTGCCCTGCAGTGGCCTGGCGAAACAGCTCGACCACGCGGATCGTGTCCGCGCTCCACGGATCATCCGCGCCCACGAGCCACTCGATCCGCATGTCCAGCGCCCCGGCGACCCGTTGCAACAGGCCGATGGAAATATTTCCCTCGCTCGCCTCGAGCTGGGCAAGGTAGCGCTGCGAGACGCCCGACAGTTCCGAAACCACGCGGCGCGACAACCCCTTCAGCTCGCGCGCCTTGCGCACGCGCGCGCCGACACGGGCCATCAGCTCCTCGACCGCGGCGTCCTGGGCCTTGGCGGGGGCGGGCTGCAACGCCTCGCCGCGGAAATTGGTGATCTCGCTCATCTCTTGGGCATCTTGTGAATTATCCTGCACGACCTTACGGGATGAGGGCGGTTTATCAATCCAATTTCACCGGGGATGAGGGATATCTTGCGCCCTTCCGGACCGGGGCAAAGGGCCATGGACCTTGCCCGGGAAAACGTTACCTTGCGCGCCATGACGCCCGGCCCCCGGAAATTCATCGACAGCGGTTTCGTGATCCTGATCGTCGTCACGCTGGTGGCCGGCGCGGCCGTGGCCTGGCGCGACGGATGGGGGCACGTGGGAGAGGTGGCGTGGCATACGCTCGGCTTCCTCGGCATCCTGCTGCCCAAGGTCCTGCTGGGGCTTTTCGTGGCCGCCGCGATCCCGCTGTTGCTCCCGCGCGAGACCATCGCCTCGTGGATCGGCCGCGATTCCGGGCTGAAGGGCCTCGCGGTGGCGAGCCTTGCCGGCGTGCTGATCCCGGGCGGGCCGTCCATGAGCTTTGCGCTCGCCGCCGGGTTCCTGGCCGCGGGCGCCGACCTGGGGGCGGCGGTGGCCTATGTCACCTCTTGGAGCCTGCTGTCGTTGAACCGCATCCTGATCTGGGAACTCACTTTCCTGCCCTACGATTTCGTGGCGCTGCGCATCCTGCTGAGCTTGCCGGTGCCGATCATCGCCGGCGCGCTGGCGCGGGCGCTCATGCGGCGGGCGGCAGCATGAACATCCTCATCGGCACGCTGTTTCTCGCGCTGGTCGCGGCCTGGGTCGGTCGGCGCGTGCGGGCGGCCGGGCTTGGGGCCGAAGCGAAGGCCCGGTACCTGCGCACCGCCGCCTTTACCCTGCCCCGGATGCTGGTCGCCCTGCTGGGTGCCGGCTTCCTGGCCGAGCTGGTGCCCGAGGGGCATATCGAGGAGCTCTTTGGCGCCTCCTCCGGCTGGCGCGGGCTTTTTCTGGCCACGGTGCTGGGGCCGGTGACGCCCGGCGGCGCCTTTGTCAGCTTTGCGCTGGGCGCAACGGCGCTCAAGGCCGGGGCGGCGGTCGGGCCGGTCATGGCCTATGTGACCGGCTGGTCGCTGTTTTCCATGACCAAGATCCTCGCCTACGAGATGCCGCTGATGGGGCGGCGTCCGACCTGGATGCGTGTGGCGGTGACCTGGCCGGTGCCGCTGCTGCTGGGCGCCGTGGTCATGGCGGCGGGCTGGGGGCCCTAGCCGGGCGGGCGCGCCCGTGGCGGGCGGCGGGGTCGAGTATTTTTCGAATAATGAAAGGGGAAGAGCCGCGTCATCCCGGTCGGCGCGCCCGCGGCAGGCGTTGGATTTGCATATTTGGGGAAAGATGAAAGGGGCGGGCGATCTGTTGCCGACGGGGCGGCATCTTCTTGCCGGGTGGCGCGGGGCGCGGCATGCTTGCGGTGAGCAGAAAAGGAGACAGGCATGACACTGTCCAGACGAGGATTCGCCCTTGGCACGCTGGCCCTTCTGGCCGGCTGCGGGGCTGGCGGGGGCGCGCCGCGCAGCGCCCCGGCGCGGGCAACGGCGATGCAGGCGGTGCCGAACGCCGGCTACGACGCCTGGGTCGCGGCGTTCCGGGGCCGGGCGGCGGCGGGCGGGATTTCCGAGAGCGTGCTGGCCGCGGCCTTCCGGTCGGCTGGCTACCTGCCCGAGGTGATCGAGCGCGATCGCAACCAGGCCGAGGTGCAGCGCAGCCTCGAGGATTACCTCGCCATCGTGGCGCGCGAGGAAAAGGTCCAGGCGGGCCGCGCGGCGCTGGCGTCGCGGCGCAGCCTGCTGTCGGAGATCGAGGGCCGCTACGGCGTGCCCGCCGAGGTGGTCACCGCGATCTGGGGCATGGAGAGCAATTACGGCACCCGGCGCGGCGACATCCCGGTGATCGCGGCGACCTCGACGCTGGCCTATGACGGGCGGCGCGGCGTGTTCTTCGAAAAGCAGCTGATGGCGGCGCTGCGCATCCTGCAGCGGGGCGACACCAGCGCCGACCGGATGCTGGGCAGCTGGGCCGGGGCGATGGGGCATACGCAGTTCATTCCCACCACCTTCGAAGCCTATGCGGTGGATTTCCGCGGCGACGGGCGGCGCGACATCTGGGGCGAGGATCCGACGGACGGGCTCGCCTCGGCCGCGGCCTACCTGGCGAATTCCGGCTGGCAGCGGGGGGAGTCGGTGGCGCTGGAGGTCCGGCTGCCCTCGGGCTTCGACACGCGGCTTGCCGGGCGCGGATCGGGGCGGACGGTCGGCAATTGGCAGGCGCTTGGCGTGCGGCCCGTCGCGGGGGGCAACCTGCCGGGGCTTGGCGCGGCGTCGATCCTGCTGCCGGGGGGCGGCTCGGGGCCTGCCTTCATGATCGGGCGCAACTTCGACACCGTGCTGCGCTACAACAATGCCGAGAAATACGGGCTGGGCATCGGGTACCTCTCGCGGCGGATCGCGGGCGACCCGGCGCTGACGCGCGGTTTCGGCCCGGACGAGACCGGCCTGACCCAAGCCGAGCGGCGCGAGTTGCAGGAGCGTCTGAACGCGCGCGGCTTCGACGCGGGCACGCCGGACGGGGTGATCGGCTCGGGTACCGAGGCGGCGATCACCGCCTTCCAGCGCAGCGTGGGGCTGCCGGCGACGGGCAAGGCGTCGCCCGATCTTCTGCGCCGCCTGCGCTGAGGCGAGGCCGCCCGTCAAGGCGGATGAGCGCCCCCTGTCAGTCGCCGTCGCTGCCGGTCAGCGCATCGAATGTGCGCGCGATCAGCAGGGCGGCGCCGCCGATCAGCAGCGACCGGCCGATGGAATCCGTGAGGTTCGTCGGCGCGAAGGTCTGCGCCGCGTCGCGCCCGTGTTGCGCCGCGCGGCGAACGCGGCTGCGGCGCGGGGCATCGCCGCGATGACGTGGGTCCGGGACCTCTCCGATCCGCGGCTTGGCGAGCAGAAGCAGCGCCCCCGCCGCCAGCATCCCGCCAGCGTAAACCACCGGCGCGATGGAGCCGCGCTCGGGGCTGAGCGCACTTGGCGCGGGCAGGTCGAGGTCGCGGGGATGGCGGGTCATGGCTGTCTCCTCTTTCAAGGGACAACGCCGCGCTTGGCCCGGAGTTCCCGCCGGTCAGACCCTCAGACCCTCCGTGTCGAAGAAGTGCATGTGTTCGGGGGCGAAACTCAGCCCGACCCGCTGCCCCAGCGTCGCCGGGCTTTCGCCGATGCAGCGCACGGTCAGCTTGCCGATGTCGCCGCCGCACTCCACCACCAGGTAGCTGTCGGCGCCGAGGTATTCGACCAGGTCGACCTCGCCATCCACCTGGCCGCTGCCTTCCGCGCCCACCTCGATATGTTCGGGCCGGATGCCCAGCTGGGTGGCCGCATGGTCGCCCGAGAAGGGCCCGCCGCGATGGCCGGGCAGGGCGTAGCTGTCACCCGACGTCTCGACGCCGAGGATGTTCATCTTGGGGCTGCCGATGAACTGCGCCACGAACAGGTTCTGCGGCCGTTCATACAGCTCACGCGGGGTGCCGACCTGGGCGATCTTGCCGAACTCGAGCACCACGATCCGGTCGGCCAGCGTCATCGCCTCGACCTGGTCGTGGGTCACGTAGATCATCGTCTTGGCCAGCCGCTGGTGCAGCTTGGCGATCTCGTAGCGCATCTCGACCCTCAACGCCGCATCGAGGTTCGACAAGGGCTCGTCGAAGAGGAACGCCGTGGGTTCGCGCACGATGGAGCGCCCGATGGCCACCCGCTGGCGCTGCCCCCCCGACAGGTCCTTGGGGCGGCGGTCGAGGTAGGGGTCGAGCTTCAGCACATCGGCCGCCGCGTTCACCTTCTCCGCGATCTCGGCCTTGGGCGCGCCGGCGGTCTTGAGGCCAAACCCCATGTTGTCCCGCACCGTCATGTGCGGGTAGAGCGCGTAGCTCTGGAACACCATCGCGAGGCCCCGCTTGGAGGGCGGGTCGGCGGTGACGTCCGTGCCATCGATGTCCAGCGTGCCGCGGCTGATATCCTCGAGCCCGCCGATCATCCGCAGCAGCGTCGATTTCCCGCAGCCGGACGGGCCGACGAAGACCACGAATTCCCCGTCGGTGATCTCAAGGTCGATGCCCTTGATGACCTGCGCCTCGCCGTACCATTTCTCGACGGCGTTCAGATGTATGCTGCCCATATCGCGTTCCTCGTGTTCGGAGAGGCCCAGGCCAGCCAGACAGCGGCCGTCCAGGTGAAGTTCCGCCCGCCGGCGGGGGCGCCGTCGCGGGGGTCGAAATATTCGGCAAAGCCGTTCTCGCGCATCATCTCGCGTGAGCTGTCGGTGAGTGCCCTGGCGCGGTCCAAGTGGCCCGCCTCGGCCAGCCCCAGCGCCACCAGCGCGTTCAGCATGGCCCAGACCGGGCCCCGCCAATAGCGTTTCGGCTCGTAGGCCGGGTGATGCGGGTCGGTCGAGGGCACGCCATAGCGCACCTCGGTCATGATCCGGTCATAGGCCGCCAGCAGCCGGTCGTCGCCGACGCCTGCGTACCAGGCCAGGAAGGACGCGTTCGACACGACGCCGGAATGCGCGCCCGAGCGGATGTCCAGCGTGTCATGCGCGCCGATGGCCGGGTTCCAGAGCGTCTCCGCCCCGGCCTCCATCTGGCCTATCCATGCCTCAAGCTCGCTGACATCCTCGCCCCAGTCGCGCCCCATGGCGGCCAGGTCGCGGGTGGACCGCAGAAGGGTGAAGGTCATGGTCGGATCGGCCACGCGGAAGGGCGTGACGCGGCCCAGATGCGCCTCGTCCCAGCCGCTCTCGGCCCCGAGTTTGACGAGGTAGAGATACCGGTCGTAATCCCAGCGGCGCGGGCGTTCTTCCTCGACCACATGGGTGGTGTCGCGGCGGTAATACTGGTCCACGCCCTCGGGCTCGATGGCCGCAAAGGGCCCGTCCCAATCGGGGCAATTGTCGCGCCCGGTCTCCCAGGGGTGCGTCACGACGATGGCGCCGCCCTCGTTACGCCAGGTCATGAACCAGCGGTGCCACTCGACCAGCCTGGGGTAGAGCGCCCTGGCCCGCGCTTCGCCGCCCGGATCGAGCGCGAGCAGCCACCGCACGAAGGTGGCCGCGATGGGCGGCTGCGAGATGCCCGAGGACGGCACCGGCCCCACGCCGCGCCAGACGTCCGGGCCGGGGAAATACCCCGGATCGATCTGGTGAAAGACGATATGCGGCACCATTCCGTTGGGCCATTGCGCGGACATCAGCGTCTCGATCTCCTGCCAGGCCCGGCCCATGTCATGCTCGGCGAACCCGATGGCGGCAAAGACGCTGTCCCAGTTCCACTGGTAGGGGTAAAGCCCGTGCGTCGGCACGGTATAGCCGCCCCGGTCGTTGGTCCTGAGGATCTGGCGCGCCTCTGCGTCGCGCGCGTCTATCGTGGTCATCCCTTGACGCTCCCGGCCGTCAGGCCCTTGGTCATGAACCGCTCGAGCCCCAGGAAGATCACCATGATCGGGACGGTCGCGATGACCGACCCGGCCATCAGGTGCTGGCGCGGGATCTCGGACGAATTGAGCGAGGCGATCCCCCGCGTCAGCGTGAATTTGCTGGGGTCATCCAGCAGCATGAAGGCCAGCAGGAACTCGTTCCAGGCGATCATGAAAACGTACAGCGAGACCGAAGCCAGAGCCGGCAGCGACAGCGGCAGGGTGATCTTCCAGATCACGGCCAGGCGCGACAGGCCATCCATCAGCCCCGCCTCCTCGACCTCGGCCGGCAGGCCCCGGAAATAGCCCTGCAGCATGTACAAAGCGACCGGAATGGTCGTCACCGGGTAGATCATCACGATCCCCAGCACCGAATTGCGCAGACCCGCCATGGAAAAGGCGATGTAGATCGGCAGCGCCAACACGATCATCGGCACCATGTAGATCAGCAGGATCGACCGCCCCATCAGCGCCTGGCCCCGAAACCGCAGCCGCGCCACGGCATAGGCGCCGGGGATAGAGAACGCGAGCGTGATCAACACCGTCAGCACCGAGATGTAGAACGACGTCCAGAGATACGAGCCGAAGTTGAAATCCACCATAAGCTCGCGGTAGCTGCGGAACAGCTCCCATCCGAGGCTGAGGTCGATCGAGAAATCGAGCGGGTTCTGGATCAGCTCGGACTGGTTCTTCAGGCTGGTCATCACCATGACGTAGAAGGGGATGAGCACGATGGCGGTAAAGAAGATGTAGCCGAACCCGGTCAGGAACCGGATCACCGCCGCCTCGAAGACATGCCGCGTCAGCGGCCCCGGCACGACCTCGTCCAGGATCTTCCACAGGCCGACGGCCGTGAACCCGGCCAGCGCGGCCTGGCCCACGGCCCCCGCCAGAAACCCGGCCTCGCTCGTCAGCGCGCCGATGCCGACCATCCCCAGCCCAAAGACCACCGCCGCCGCGCCCCAAAGCGCCGTGCGCCCCGACAGCGCCGCCGCCCCGATCCCCGCGCCCCAGAGCAGCGACCACAGCGCGGCGGGCCGGAACGGTTCCCCGGTCACAAAGCTCATCGCCACCGCCACGGTCACGGCAATCACGAGACACCAAAGCGCCCCCAGCAACGCGGCCGTCACGTATCCTTGTCGCAGAACGCTCATCAAATGATCCCCTGCTTCATCTTGCCAGTTAAACTCCGGGGGGAGTCGCCCATGGCGACGGGGGGCTGGCCCCCCATTCCCGCCCGCCGCGGGCGCATCCGCACGACCGTCACGCCCCCGATCACAACCCTTCCTCCCGGCTCATGACCCGGAAGAAGAAGATCGCAAAGATCAGCAGGCAGCAGAAGATCACCACCGCCACGGCCGCCCCGGCGCCGATGTTGGACACGGCAAAGGCCTGCTCGTAGACGTTCACGGTCAGCACCCGCGTGCCCGCGTTGCCGCCCGTCAGCAGGAAGATGTCGTCGAACTTGTTGAAGGTCCAGATGAAGCGCAGCAGGAACAGCACCGACAGGATGCCCAGCAGCTGCGGCAGCGACAGGTACCAGAACTTCTGGAACGGAGAGGCCCCGTCCATGTCCGCCGCCTCGTACATGTCCGTGTCGATCGACTGCATCCGCGCGAGGATGAACAGGAACGACAGCGGGAAGTAGCGCCAGATCTCGAAGACCGTGACCATGATCAGCGCCAGCGGCTTCTCTCCGAAGAAATTGATCGCCTCGTCCGTCACGCCCATCTGGATCAGCAGCGCATTGGCGCTCCCTGAGAAGGGATCGAAGAGGATCAGCCAAGAGAAGGCGACCGCGATCACCGGCGCCACATAGGGGAACAGGTAGAGCCCCCGCAGGATGCCCTGGCCCTTGAAGCTCTTGTCCAGCAGCATCGCCGCGAAAAGCCCCGTGACCAGCGCGCCCACGGTGCCGACCACGGTGTAGAACAGCGTCACCCCCAGCACGCCCCAGAACTCGTCGCCGTCGAAGACGCGGGCGAAATTCTCGGTGGTGAAGGTGAAATTGGTCAGGATGTTGTCACCCTTGCCGGTGACATTGGGCTCGGACCCCTCGGCGGCCGCCTCCATCGCGTCCGCATCGGCGGCGCTGACGGGCAGGCGCAGGCGTTCGTTGTAGCCGCCGGGCAGGGTGCCGAGGTCACAGTTGAACGCGCGCCCGTCCAGCGTGCAGCCCTCGGGCAGGGGGCCGACGACCTCGAGCCCCTCGGGCAGGGTGTCGGACAGGGTCACGTTCGTGATCTGCTTGTCCTGGCTCGAGTTGCGCACCCGGTATTCGACCCGCATGTCCGTGCCCGAGCCGCGCAGGTTCTCGCGCACCACCGCCACCGGCGGGCGCAGGTCGGCAAGGCCGATGGGCTTGAAGGAAATCCAGAAGATCGCCAGCAGCGGCAGGATCACCACCAGCGACACGGCCGCCAGCGTCGGGAACAGCAGGCCCCAGGCCAGGTGCTGTTCGCGCCGGGCCAGCGGGGTCATCTTGCGGGGCGGTTCGGGGGATGTCGCGCTCATCCGGCCCTCCGGTCTTCTGGGGAAAGGGTCCCGGGCGCCATCATGACGCCCGGGACAGCTGGATCATTCGATCTTGGACAGCTCGTCGTTCATCTCGGCCACGGCGGCGGCCGCGTCGATCTCGCCGTCGATGTACTGGCGCACCACGCGGTTGATGACCTGGCTGTTGATCATCTTGGAGGCCAGCGCCAGCTGCCCTTCCTCGACGCCCCAGCGCTGGGCCACGTCCAGCCCGCCGACGATCTCGTCGATCATCGAGGCCTCGTAAAGGTCACCCAGCGGCGCCTTGCGGTCCACGCCCACGGGCAGGGTGGCCCAAAGGTCCTTGAACTTGTTGGGCTCGTCCATGGTGCCGGCCCGCACGGGGAACTTGCCCTCGGGCGCGATCGACAGCGTCTGGCCGTAGCCCTGGTCGACCGAGAACTTGACGAATTCCATCGCCGCATCCGTGTCCGCATCGTTGGTGATGCCGAAATAGCGGATGTCGCCCCAGGCCGCGCCATCGGGGTTCGACGGGCCGCTGAAGGTCGTCACGACGCCGGTCTTGCTGGCCAGCTCGGCCGAGGTCGGATCGTCGGTGATCGTCGGCGGGGCGCTGTCGCGCAGGCCGGCCAGCTCGTCAAGGATGAAGGGCGACCAGATGATCATCGCCGCGTTGCCCGAGAAATAAAGCGAGCGCGACTGGTCCCAGTAAAGATCGCCCGGAGGGGACGCCTCGGCGATGGCCTTGTAGAATTCCAGGACCTCGATGGTCTTGGCCTCGTCCAGCGGGGCAAAGCCGTCCGGGCCGACCGGGGTCACGCCGTTGGCGAGGAAGACATGCTCCAGCACCTGGGACATGAAGTTTTCGTCCACCTTGGTGGCGGCGACGAAACCGTACATCTCGGGCGGGTTGTGCAGCGCTTCGAGCGCGGCCTCGACCGCGGCATAGGAGGTCGGCGCCTCGAGGCCCGCCTCGTCGAACAGGTCCTTGCGGTAGACGATCATCTGCGTCCAGCCGTCCACGGGGACGGACGCCGTCTCGCCCTCGTAGGCGGCCATGGCCAGTGCGCCGGGGGCAAAGGTGTCGACCCCCAGGTCCTCGATCACTTCGCTTGCCGCCTCGGTGTCGAGGATGCCGGCCTCGGCCCAGGGCAGGGCGTACTGAAGCGTATGGTAAATCACGTCCGGCAGGTCGCCGGCGGCAAAGGCGGCCGTCGCGCGGGTGCCCAGGTCGCTTTCCGTGACCGGGATCACTTCGACCTCGGTGCCGGTGGCGGCCTCGAATTCCTCGGCCATGGCCTGCTGCTTGGCCAGCCGGTCGGGCTGTTCCTCGGTTGTCCAGAACCGGATCGTGTCGGCCTGCGCGCCAAGCGCGCTCAGCGCCAGGGCCAGCGCGCTTGCACCGAGTAGTTTCGACTGAATGGTCATCTTTCCCTCCCAGGGTTGGAGACGTGGTTGGAATGGGCGACCCGGGCGGCCAATTCCGCCGGGGTCAGGGTCGGGGCCCCGTGCGATCCGCCGGGGCGGAAGGTCGCCGGGTCCAGGTCCCGCAGATCCGCCGGGTCTTCGCCCGCGATGGATCGGATCAGCAGGTCGGTCAGGCGCGCGCCCGCACGGGCGGCGTCGACGTGAAAGGTCGAAAGGGGCGGGTCCAGCACGGCGCCTTCGGGCAGGCCGTCGTAGCCGATCACCGACAGGTCGGTGCCGATGGACAGGCCGGCCGCCCGCGCCGCGTCGTAGACGCCCACGGCGGCCGCGTCGGTGGCGCAGAGGATTGCGGTCGGCGGCAGGTCGCGTCCCAGCAGGGCGCGCGCGGCAGCGGCGCCTTGCGCGCGGTCGCAGGCCGGGTCCGAAACCGGGGCCGTGTCGAGGTGCGCCGCGCGCATCCCGGCCGCGAACCCCTCGCGCCGCAACCGGTCGTACATGGTTCCGGTCGCACCGGGGACAAAGCCGATGACCCTGTGGCCCAGGCCGGCCAGCAACGCCACCGCCTCGGCCATCGCCGCGCCGCTGTCGACGTCGTACCAGGCGCAGCCGGTGTCGTCGGCCGTCCGTCCGTAAAGCACGAAGGGCAACCCTTCGGCCCGCAGGTAGTCGATGCGGGCGTCGTGTTCATAGGTGCGTGGCAGGATGAACCCGTCGGCCTTGTGCGCGTCGGCCAGGTGCCCGAGCTGGTGCAGCGTGTCCGCGTCCGAGGTCGAGGTGGCGATGGTCACCGTCCAGTCCGCGGCCGACGCCGCCTGCGAGATCCCCGACAACAGGTCGGCGAGGAAAGGCCGCTGGCCGTCATGGTCCGACAGCTGGATCACCAGACCCAGCGCCCGCACCTGCCCGGTCCGGATCGCGCGCGCATGGGACAGAGCGCGGTAGCCCATCGCCTCTGCCGCCGCCCGCACCCGCTCGCGCGTGGCCTCCGAGATGTCGGGATAATCGTTGAGCGCGCGACTCACCAAACCCTTGGTCACACCGAGTTCGTTGGCCACGTCCGCAATCGTCACCCGGCGTTTGCGCGGGCGTGTCGGCGGCCGATGGGCAGTGGTCTTCGTTGGCATTTCTCGCTCCCTGTTACCAAGGATGAGCCTCCGAAACCGGTTTCGGCAAGTGTTTTTTTACCCTTGGGTCAAATTCACTGGGCCGCGCGGGTCGGCCCGACCGTTTCCGCCACCCTGTCCCAACCGCTCGGGGCGCGTTCGAACACGGCGGTTCCCGTGGCGCGGAAGGCGGGGGAGTTGGCGGTTTCCAGTGCGTTGGAATAGGTGGTGACGGCGATCCGCGACCCGTCGATGTCCAGAAGGTTGAAGGTGTTCGGCTCGCCGCGCAGCCGGGTCGACAGGCCGGTGCCCGCCTGCACGAACAAGAGCCCCGGCGCGGTCGAGAAGGGCTGCGCCCGCGCCTCGTGCAGGTGGCCCGACAGGACCACGTCGGTGCCGCACTCGGCCAGCGATTGCAGCGCGGCCCTGGCACCCTTCATCAGCCGTTTGTCGACCTCGGGACCATGCTCGAGCGGATGGTGCAGAACGGCGATCTGCACCTTGTCGGGCACCTCGTCGAAGACGCGGCAGACCCGAGCCGTCGTATGGCGCGACATGCGCCCGCGCTGCCAGGCAAAGCGGTTCACCGTGTTGACGCCGGCGACGATGATCCCGTCGCCCTCGTGCACGGGTTCCAGCTGGCGGTCGATGGCCCGCTTGTAGCGGTGGAAGGGCCGCAGGAACCGCAGGAAGAGGTTGTCGAGCGGCGTGTCGTGGTTGCCCGGCACCGACAGCGTCGGCGCCGCGATCCGGTCAAGGAAGGCCCGCGCCCGCGCGAATTGCGACCGCCGCGCGCGCTGGGTGAAGTCGCCCGAGATGACCACGAGATCGGGGTCGAGCTCGGCTATGGTGTCCAGCAGCGGTGTCTCCAGCTCGGGATCGTCGCGGCCGTAGTGCAGGTCGGACAGGTGGATCAGTCGGGTCATGGGGTTCTTGGATCGGCTTCGGGCAAAAGGATGGTTAGGCGCTTGTCGCCGCTCATCGCAAAGTCGAAGGGCGCGGCGGCGCGGCGCTTTTCGCCGTCATAGGCCACGAGCGCGCGCTTGCGGGTCGTCTCGACCAGAAGCTTGCGGGCGGGCAGAAGGTCATAGTCGCGCCCCTGCCGCATCCGCCGGGTCACCAGCCGCCAGGTCAGCTTGAAGA
Organism: Mesobacterium pallidum; assembly: GCF_019966535.1. Classification (GTDB taxonomy): domain Bacteria; phylum Pseudomonadota; class Alphaproteobacteria; order Rhodobacterales; family Rhodobacteraceae; genus Mesobacterium; species Mesobacterium pallidum. The sequence goes on from NZ_JAIMID010000001.1 coordinate 392,618, forward strand.
GACCCCAGCGGCTGTCCGCCCGGCCGATCAGCACGGCCATCCGGTCGTCCGAGATCGCCTCGGCCCCAGCGAGGTTGAACCGTTCGAGCTGGTAGGCCGAGCGGGCGACGAAGACGAGTGGAGAGCGCACCTGGTGCACCGCGCCATCCACGTCGAGATGCAGCCGCATGGGCCGCTGGAACTGCCAGAAGGTCCGCACCACCGACCAATGCGCCATGATGCGGCGGCGGCCCCAGCGGGCGTAGATGCTCTCGCGTTCCTTCAGGATGGCCGGGTAGATGCCCAGCGAGGCGTTGTTGAGGAACACGTGCCCGCCGACGGTGCCGACCTCGATCTCGACCGGGGTGGCGGACTTGAGCGCGCGGGCCGCTTCCTCGGGATCTTCCGAGAGGCCAAGGCCGCGGGCGAAGTAGTTGAACGTGCCCAGCGGCAGGCAGCCCATCGGCACCCCGGTGCCCAGCAGCGCGTCGGCCACGGCCATGGCCGTGCCGTCCCCGCCCGCCGCGACGATGCAGCCGGCACCGCTGTCGATGGCCTTGGCGACGACCGCGCCCAAGTCCTCGCCGCCCTCGGCGTCCCAGGTCTCGAGCCGGGTGTCGTCACCCAGCACGGCGCAGGCGCGGTCCAGTGCGTCGCGGTCGCGGCTGTTGGTGCCTGACTTGCGGTTGGCGATCAGGACGAACGGCCCGGACGGGGCCGTCGCCGGGGACACTTCGCCCGTGTCAAAGCTGGTTTCTGCGCGCATCTGTCCCTCTGGGCCCGGTCCATCCGGTCGGCGAGTCAACGCGGGCGTGGCCAAAAGGTTGCATCCCGCGGCGGGCCGGCTGCCAAGCCGCTGTTACAAAACCGTTGTCGGGACGTCACGAAACCCCGGTAGCGCCGGGCGCGACACCCCCCGGACCCTCCGGGCGACAGGACAGGAAGGACAGCGCCATGCAAGCGATCACCACCACCATTCTCGATACCCTCGAACTGGCCCAGGCCACCTTTGCCGACAGCGGCGCGGGCGAAGGCGGTTCGGAAGTCGTCTCGCATCACGACGGCAAGCTCTACGTGACAAACGGCGCGCTGGGCCGCATCGATGTGTTCGACGCGGTCTCGGGCAACCTGCTGTCGACGCTGGACCTGTCGGGGATCGACGGCTTCGACGGGCTGAACTCGGTCTCGGCCTCGGCCGCCGGGGTGGCCGTCGCGGTCGAACGCGACATGGACCTTTACGCCAATGGCGTCGTGGCCTTCTTCGACCTGGACGGCAGCTATCGTGGCTTTGTTCGCGCCGGCAACCTGCCGGACATGGTGACCTTTTCCAAGGACGGCACCCAGGTCTTCGTCGCCAACGAGGGCGAGCCGGGCGACACCGACCCGGCCGGCTCGATCACCGTGATCGACGTGGCGACCATGACCGGCACCACCTACGGTTTCGAGGCCTTCGACGCCCAGCTGGACGCGCTGGTCGATGCGGGCGTGCGGATGTTCCCGGGCAAGCTGCCCTCGACCGACTGGGAGCCGGAGTACATCGCCGAGGCCGGTGGCAAGCTGTTCGTGACGCTGCAGGAGGCCAATTCGGTCGCCGTCTTCGACCTTGCCACCATGGCGTGGGAGAGCATCCTGCCGCTGGGCACGCAGGATCATTCGGTCGTGGCACTCGACGCCTCGGACCGCGACGACGCGATCAACATCCGCACCTACGAGAACCTCGTCGGCCTGCGCATGCCCGATGCCATCGCCGCGGCCGAGATCGGCGGGCAGACCTATGTCCTGACCGCGAACGAAGGCGATGACCGCGGCGATTTCGACGAGGGCGGCGATGCGGCCCGCGTGGGCGACATCCTGGACGGCGACGTCGCGGGCCTTTCGATCGACGCCGGCGTGGACACGACCGGGCTCGAGCGGCTGACCGTGTCGATCATCGACGGCGACACGGATGGCGACGGCGACATCGACGTGCTGCACAGCTACGGATCGCGGTCCTTCACCATCTTCGACCTCTCGGGCAATGTCGTCTTCGACAGCGGCTCGGACTTCGAAGAGGTCATCGCGGCGACCCGCCCCGCCAATGCCTTCAACAACGACGGCTACCCCTCGGGCGATGCGGACGAAATCGACGAGAACCGGTCGGACAACAAGGGCCCCGAGCCCGAGGCCATCGCCGTGGGCGAGGTCGACGGCAAGATGCTGGCCTTCGTCGGGCTCGAGCGGGACGGCGGCGTGATGATCTACGACATCACAGAGCCGGGCGCGGCCAGCTTTGTCGACTACCTCGACAGCTCGGATTTCGGCCACATCTCGCCCGAGGTGGTGACCTTCATCGCCCCGGAAGACAGCGCCTCGGGCCTCGCGCAGATCGCGGTCAGCTACGAGATCTCGGGCACGACGGGGGTCTACGACCTCGAATTCGGCAAGATGATCACCGGCACGGTGCTGGCCGACGAGATCGCGGGCTCGATCGGTGACGACGTGATCGACGGCGGCAACGGCGCGGACATGATCGACGCCAATGGCGGCGACGACGTGGTCACCGCCGGGATGGGCGCGGACACCGTCCTGGGCGGGGCAGGCGACGATTTCCTCGGGCTGGGTTTCGGCCACGACCTCGGCGAGGGCGGCATGGGCGACGACGTGATTAAGGGGTTCATGGGCGCCGACACGCTGCATGGCGGCGCGGGCGACGATTTCATCGGCGGCGGGTTCGGCCATGACCTGATCGAGGGTGGCACCGGCGACGACGTGTTGACCGGGTATTACGGCCACGACACTTTCGTCTTCGTGGAAGGTGACGGCGACGACATGATCCTAGATTTGATGATGCACGACCGGATCGACTTGTCTGCGACGGGCCTCGGGTTCGACGACATCACCGTCACCGCGCTGGGCGGCAAGGACTACATGGTCGCATACGGCGCGATGGACGACAGCATCCACGTCACGCTGTCGGGGAACCTGGTGGAACTGACCGAGGACAGCTTCCTGTTCTGACGTCGGAGGTGGGGGGCCAGCCCCCCAGACCCCCCGGAGTTTCATGGCAAGATGAAGGGGCTGGATCCGGGTGGGTCCGGCCCCTTTTCAGGTGCCGAGGTGTGTTCCGGCCTTGGCGTGGTCGACGCCGAAATAGGCCTCGTCCAGCCGCTCGGGGTGGTCGATCAGCGTTTGGGCGCGGCCCGCGTAGCGCACCTTGCCGCCGCGCAGCACCACCGCCTGTTCACTGACGGCGAGGGCCATGTCGGTGAATTGTTCGATCAGCAGCACGCCGACGCCGCGCGCCTTGAGGTCGGTGACCACGCCCATCAGCCGTTTCACGATCAGCGGGGCGAGGCCGAGGCTCATCTCGTCGATCAGCAGGAATTTCGGGCGGCACATCAGGGCGTGGCCGAGCGCCAGCATCTGTTGCTGCCCGCCGGACATGGTGCCGGCCAGCTGCGGCTTGCGCTCGGCCAGCTCGGGGAAGAGGGCGTAGACGTCGCTGAGGGCCGCGTCGAGGCCGCTGTCCAGCAGGGACCCCGCCGCGCGCAGGTTGTCGTCGACCGACAGACGCGTCAGCACGCGGTGGCCTTCGGGCACGGCGGCGATGCCGGCGCGGCGGATCACGTCGGGGCCCTTGCCGGTCAGGTCGGTTTCGCCCAGCAGGACCTTGCCTGCCGTCACAGGCAACATCCCGGCCATGGCGAGCACCAGTTCCGACTTGCCCGCGCCGTTCGAGCCGAGCACGGCCGTGACGGTGCCCTGCGCCAGTTCCAGGTCGACGCCCGAGACCATGGTGCGGCCGCCCGAGGCGACCGAAAGGCCGGTGGTGCGCAGGATCATGTCGCGATCTCCTCGGTTCCCAGGTAGGCGGCCTTGACCTTGGGGTCGGCCAGCACGTCGGACGTCGGGCCAAAGGCGATGCGGCGGCCGAAGTCGAGCACCAGCGTTTCCGCGCAGACCCGCGCGATCAGTTCGACGTCGTGGTCGATGACCAGCACCTGCGCGCCGGTCGCCTTTGGGATCGACAGGATCAGGTCGCCCAGCCTTTGGGTTTCCTCGATCGACATGCCGCCGGCCGGTTCGTCGAACATGATCAGCTTCGGCGCGCCGACCATGCATTTCGCCACGTCGGTCAACCGGCGTTCGAAGCCCGAGAGCTCGGCCCCCATCTTGCCCGCCTTGTCGCCCATGCCGACAAGGTCCAGCATCCGGGCGACCTCGTCCCGCCGGCCGCCCTTGCCGGCGCTGTCGACCTGCACCAGCACGTTGTCGAAGACCGTCAGATCGTTGGCGATCTCTTCGCGCTGGAAAGACCGGCGCAGGCCCCAGCGGGCGCGGCGGTGGGGGGCGAGGGCCATGAGGCTGTCGCCATCCTTGTCGAGCGTTCCGGTGGCCGAGACGAAGCCCGAGAGCACGTTCATCAGGGTCGTCTTGCCGGCGCCGTTGGGGCCGATGATGCCGCTGACGGGCTTGGTGAACTCGGCCGAGACGGCGTTCAGCGCCACGACTCCGCCGAAGCGGACGGTGACATCCGTGAGGCGGATCATGTGGCGGCCTCCTTCTTGCGCAGGACCAGCCCACGCACTTGGCCGGCGATGCCGTCGGGGGCGGTGATGACCGCGTGCAGCAGTCCCGCGCCGAAGATGACGAAGCTGAGGTCCGCATCGACGCCCCAGTTGTTCAGAAGCGCGGGCAGGATGCGGTAGAGCGCGGCGGCGATGACCACGCCGTACCAGTAGCGCGCGCCCCCCACGACGGCGAGGGCGAAGAGCAGGATACTTTCGCTGGCCTTGAAGGTGCCGTCATCGAGCAGCCCCAGCGAACCAGCCAGCAGCCCGCCCGCGACCCCGGCCAGCAGACCGGCGATGCCGAAGGCCCAGGTCTTCATCAGGGTGACATTGACCCCGGCGGCCATGGCGGCGGCCTCGGACCGCCGGATCATCGCCCAGGCGCGGCCGGGGGCGGTGCGGCGGTGCGCCTCGATCAGCAGGAAGCCCAGGGTCACGACGGCGACGGTGTAGCGCAGGTAGCCCTCGGCCGATTGGGCGATCCAGGGGCGGCGGAACGCCTCGGCCGAGCCGGTCTTGACGCCCCAGAACCCTGCGCCCCCGTTCGGAAACTGGAAGGTGGCGAACATGATCTCGAGTCCCCCGGCGGCCATCAGCGTGACCAGCGCCAGGTAAAGCCCGCGCATCCGCAGCGCGGGCAGGGCCAAGAGCCAGCCGAAGCCCATGGTGACGAGGCCCGACAGGACCAGGTTCGCCTCGAACGGCAGGGGCAGGGCGTGGTTCAGCCGCAACATGACCCAGCCGCCGACGCCCATCAGGCCCACCTGCGTCAGCGACACCATGCCAAGGCGGGCATACATGAAGGCGACCCCGGCCAGCGCCAGCACGAAACAACCGGTGGAGGTGAAGACCGACAGCCACAGGTTGCCGGCGATCATGGGGATCACAAGGCCCGCGACGATGGCGAAAGCGATGCCAGCCCAGCCCGAGGGGGTGATGGTGAAAAGGCCCATCAGTCGCGCCCTCCGAACGTCAGCCGCGTCCCGCGCTGCGACCAGAGCAGCACCAGCGCCGCAATGACGAAGGGCGCGATGGGGCGGGCACCCTTGAAGGTGGGCGAGAGGGTCAGCATCGCCTCGATCACGCCCATGGAAAGCCCGCCCAGCAGGACGAGGGCAAGGCTTTCCAGCCGGCCGCAGACGGCGGCGGCGACGGAAGGAATGACCATGAAGGTGATGACCGTGGCCTCGAGCCGGATGAGGTCGGCGAACATCAGCCCGGTGAAGCCTGCGATGACGCCTGCGATGCCCCAGGCGATGGTCTCGACCCGCAGGATCGGGATACCGATCAGCGCCGACAGGTCGCGGTCATTGGCGAGGCTGCGCATTTGCAGGCCGACCTTGGTCTTGGCGAGAAACAGCCAGATGCCGACGACCAGCGCGACCGAGGCGAGGAAGACGATCAGCCGCGTCACAGTGACCTTCAGCCCGAGGAACTCGAACCGCATCTTGTCGGTCGGCAGGGAGATCGAGCGCGGATCGTCGATCCAGAGCCAGCTGACGAGGCCGAGGATGATCAGCGCAAAACCCAGCGTCGCCACCGCCTTGACCACCGTGTCACGCCAGGCAAGGTGCGGCGCGATCAGCCGCCCGTAGGCCAGCGTGATCACCGTCGCCACGGCGATGCAGGCCAGCCAGGCCAACGGCGGCCAGGTGCCCCACTCGACCAGTTGCCAGGCGGTCATGGCGCCTGCCGCCCCCGCGGCCCCGGCCGAAAGGTTCAGCACCCCTGTCGCGCGGTAGAGCACCACCATGCCGATCCCGCCAAGCGCGTAAAGCGAGCCGACGGCAAGCCCGGCGACAAAGAACCGCCCCGTCAACGATAATTTCATCCCCCAGCCGAGCCAGCCGAGGATCAGCACCATCAGCCCGACGTAGAGGAGCCAATTCAGCGCGCGCGCCTGACCCATCTGCCCTGTCCCCTTTTTTGGCCCCGAAAGGCCGGACGCGGCGGCCGGATCCCCATCCGCCGCCGCGCCGGTTCGCCCAGCCGTGCTCAGCGCAGGCCGAGTTCTTTCTCGAGCGCGATATGCGGCTCGAAGAAGGCGCTGTCGTACTCGTAGCACTCGCGGACGATCTCGTAGCCGCCCTCGATGATCTTCACCATGTAGCCGGCGTGGTTCGGCATGTGGAAATCGGCATCGCCCACGTAGTAGGGCCCGCACATCAGGTCGCTTTCCTTGCCGGAAATCGCGCGGATCGCCGCGCCGACCTTGGCGCGGTCATCGACATCGGCCGGGTCCATGTCCAGCAGTGTCTCGGTGAAGAACTTGGCCGACAGGTAGCCGGCCTGGGCGAAGGTGTCGCGCGGGTCCTCGGGCTGGGCATAGGCGTCCATCACCTTGATCCAGTTCTGCGCATCCGGGCCGTTGACCTGGAACGGCGCGAGTTCCGCGTTCACGTAGACATGGCCGTGCCAGTATTCGCCCACCGCGTCGGGGATCGACAGGTCATAAAGCGGCGTCGGCGCGATCCAGTTGAACTCGTCGCGCAGGTCCTGTTCCTCGGCGGCCTTGAGGATCGCCAGCGCCAGGCCCGCGGGCTGGTTGATCAGGATCGTGTCCGCGCCCGAGGCGACGGCCTCGAGCAGGGCCGAGTTCACGTCCGGCGCGCCGGGGTTCAAGAGCGCCATGGAGCCGTCGCCGCCGTTGTCCTTCATGTAGTTGATGGAGGCTTCGCAGGACCAGATCCCGTTGTTGGGGATGTTGAGCCCGATGCAGGCCACGTTGGTCGCGCCCAGCTCTTCGCGGGCGTATTGCACGGCGCCCAGGTTCGACGGCAGCGGGCCCTGGTTGGTCGAGACGATGTTCGAGGTCTCGAAGCATTCCGAGATGGCGCAGGCCGAGGCCATGACCATGATGTCCGCGTCCTTGTAGGTGCCCGCGTTCACGGCCATCTCGATGAAGGACCCGTTGCCCACGAGGGCCACGGAGTCGGTGTCATTGACCAGCTTGGCGGCGGCCTGCGCGGCCAGTTCCGGGTTCCACTGGTCGTTCTCGACGCGGTAGTCGATGGGCCGGCCATGGATGCCGCCGTTCGCGTTCACGCAGTCGAAATAGGCCTTGGCCGCGTCGGTCGCGGCGGAAAAGTCGCCCGGTGCCGCGTTGCCATGGATGCCGCCGACGATGATCGGATCGCCGCTTGCGGCCTCACCGGTCATGGCGCCGCACATCGGGCCTTCGCCGTGGCTGCCGGCCATGGCACCGCTGGCCATGGTCATGCCGGCGAGGGCCGTCGCGGCCCAGAGTCCTGCCTTGAGTTTCATATGTCCTTCCTCCCTTGGACATGGGGGCGGGCTCCTCCGGCCCGTTTCCCCAGGTGTTCCAGCTTCGTGCCGGATTTTGTAACGATCAAGCCGTCACGCGGCACGGGCCGCGCGGGCCTCTGCCGCGATCATGTCGGCCGCTTTCTCGGCGATCATGATGGCGGGGGCATTGGTGTTGCCGCTGACGATGGTCGGCATGATGCTGGCATCGGCGACGCGCAGCCCGTCCACGCCCCGCACCCGCAGGGCCGGGTCGAGCACGGCACCCGGGCCGGTGCCCATCGCGCAGGTGCCGACCGGGTGGTACACGGTGCGCGCCTGGGCGCGGATGTAATCGGCCAGCGCGGCGTCGTCCTGCACGTGGTCGCCCGGGATGATTTCGCTGAGGCCATGGGGGGCAAAGGGCGGCTGGCGCAGGATCTCGCGCGCCAGTTTGACGCCCTTCGACAGTCGGATCAGGTCGCTGTCCTCACGCAAGAGGCCAAGGTCGATGTCGGGCGCGCCCTCGGGGCGGGTGCGGGTGACCGATCCCCGGCTGTCGGGGCGCAGCACGCAGGTGTGCAGGCTGACGCCATGGCCCCATTCGACCATGCGGCCGCGGTGGCTTTTCCGGCCGGGGATGATGTGGAACTGGATGTCCGGCCGGTCCTCTTGCGGCGAGCTGCGCACGAACCCGCCCGCCTCGACCATGTTCGACGCAAACATGCCGCGCCGCCGGGTGATCCAGTTGAGCGTGTCGAGCGCCCGCGCCGGCAGGGCGCGCACCGAGATGCCGTAGGGGGTCGTGGAGCGGCTTTTCGCGATGACCATCACGTCCACGTGGTCTTGCAGGTTCTGCCCGACGCCGGGCAGGTCGCGCAGCACCTCGATCCCGGCGGATTTCAACTGCGCCGCCGGCCCGATGCCGGAGCGCAGCAGCAGGTCGGGCGACCCGATGGCCCCGGCGCACAGCACCACCTCGGCCCGCGCGCCGACCACGGCCTCGCCGCCGTCGCGGTTCAGCACCACACCCGTGCAGCGACCGTTCTCAAGCTGCAACCTTGCCACCTCGGCCCCCGTCATCACGGTCAAGTTCGCGCGCGCCCGGATCGGCGCCAGGAAGGCCGCGCCGGTCGAATGCCGCCGCCCGTCCTTTTGCGTCACCTGGTAGATACCGACGCCCTCGGGCTCGGGCGTGTTGAAATCGGGGCAGGGGCGGACCTGCAACTGCTCCGCCGCCGCGACAAAGGCATGGTCCATGGGCGAGGGGTCGCGCAGGTCCTGCACCGACAGCTCACCGCCCCGGCCATGCCAGGCGTCGTCTATCGCCGCGCGGCCATTGTCCTCGGACCGTTTGAAGTAGGGCAGCACGTCGTCGTAGCCCCAGCCGGTGCAGCCCTGCGCCGCCCATGCGTCGTAATCGGCCCTGTGGCCCCGGATGTAGACCATGCCGTTGATCGCAGAGGACCCGCCCAGCACCTTGCCGCGCGGGATCGAGACGCTGCGTCCGCCCAGCCCCTCCTGCGGGGTCGAGCCGAACAGCCAATTGTGCCTGGGGTCTTTCGTCAGCCACATCACGCCCAGCGGAATGCGGATCAACGGTGAGCGGTCGGCGGGCCCGGCCTCGAGCAGGCAGACCGAGACCTTCGGGTCCGCGCTCAGCCGGTTGGCCAGCACGGCCCCGGCCGAGCCTGCGCCGACGATCACGTAGTCGAACTGGTCCTGCTGCGCCATGTATCCTCCGCGCGCGGGCTGTCGTGCTCTTGGCCTCCACTCCGGGGACACGCCGCGCGCCTTGAGAATAGCTGTCGATTATTTAACATGTAAAGTTGCCCGTCGAGCCATGCTACGCCGTTTCACAGGGTGAAATCCCAGGGGATTGCTATGGCGGGGCGCGCGGCCCATTCCTTGAATACAGGCCTGGAGAAGGGGACGGCGCGCGAGGAGGGCGCGCCGAAGGAGGAGGAGGACCGCAACCAATGGCACCCGTGGCCGTGAACGCTGCATTGATCGGCCCGTTTTCGGGCGGCGGCTTCCTGCGCGCGGCGCTGGGGGCGCTGCCGGGCGGAGGGTCGGTGCATATCGTCACCGGGTCCGAGGCGTTGGCCGAGGCGCTGGGCCTGGCCCGCCACGGGCTCGACGCGGCCGGGCTCGACACGGCGGCGCTCGAGTCCGACCTGGTGCACGAGGCGCTGACCCGGCTGGCCGGCGCGACCGAGGGGCCGCTTGCCATCGACATGAGCTGGTGCCAGGCGCAGGCCGACGGCACCGCCGCCTTCGAGACCTGGGGCGCGCTGGCCGAACGGTTGGCGGCCGAGGGCGTGGGGATCGTCGCGCTCTACAACCACGACCTGATGATCGAGGACCAGCTGCGCGCCGCCATGCAATTGCACCCGCATTTCCTGGCACCCGAAGGGCTGACCGACAACCCGTTCTTCCTGCCGGTCTCCATGCGCGAAGCGGCGACGCTGGACGAGCAGCTGAACTACCTGCTGGGCCGCGCGGTGCCGGGGCTGGCCGGGCTCGACCGGGCGCGCCGGGCCGACCGGGTCGCGGCGCGGGGCGCCGACCCCAAGTGGCTGGAAAAACAGATGAGCCCGCAACCGCTGGGCGCCTCGGCCGAGCGTTGGCACATCCATTGTTTCGGCCAGCTGCGCGTCTATGTCGGCGGCAACAAGCGGGTGAACTGGCAGATCAAGGGCGGCAGCCCCAAGAAGACGAAGACGCTGTTCGCCTACCTGCTTCAGGCGGGTGAAAAGGGCGTCCATGCCGACCGGATCGGCGAACTGCTTTGGCCCGGCGACGGCGACGAACAGACCAAGCGGGCACGGCTGCACTACGCCGTCGCCATGCTGCGCAAGACGCTGGGCGGCAAGGACGCGCTGCTGCGCACGGGCGAATACTACCGGCTGAACATCCCGCCCGGCAGCTGGATCGACATCGCCAGTTTCGAACAGCTCTGCCGCCGGGGGCTGGTGCTGGCGAACGCGGGCCGCGATGCCGAGGCGCTGGAGCTTTTCGCCAAGGCCGAGCGGCTTTATGTCGGCGATCTCTTTGCCGACCTGCCGCAGGACTATGTCGACGACGAATACGACGACTGGTGCTTGGCCCGTCGCACCTGGCTGCGCGAGGTGGCAATCAAGCTGCACCGCGACATGTCGCGCCTGTTACGCAAGGCGGACCGCACCCGTGCGGCGCTGGAACATTGCCAGAAGGCGCTGGGGCTCGACCCCGCCAGCGACGTCGCCCATGCGGAAACGCTGCGGGTCTTCGCGGCGCAGGGCCGGCGCGACGCGCTGACCCGGCAATACAAGCAATACCGCGCCGCCGCCGCCAGCCTCGGCGACCTCTCCGGGCGGGGCGAGATGGACGCGCTGTATCATGAGCTGATGGGGGGGCACGCCTGATCGGCAACGGCAAGGCATTGAAAACAGGTATGAAACATGCACCAAAGAAAAAACAAAGATCGTGCGCTAGCGTGAGTCTCAAGCCGGATACGGCGATTGGGAGGACAATCCGATGACTGCACATGACAGCATCCGCGCGGCGGATGCCTTTGACCCGTTTGACCTGAACAAACCCCACGCCCAGTGGGCCAAGTTTCGGGAAGAGCCGATCTTTTTCCACGAGGACAGCGGCTACTGGGTCGCCTCGCGCTACGAGGATATCAAGGCGATCTTCGACGATTGGAAAACCTTTTCGTCCGAGAACGCGCAGAAACCCATGCGGCCGATGTGCGAGGCCGGGCGCCAGGTGCTCAAGGACGGCGGGTTCACCGCCTATTCGGGCCTGACTGCCCGCGTGCCGCCGGATCACACCCGCATCCGCAAGATCGCGCAGGGTTGTTTCGGCCCCCGCCGCTTCAAGTCGATCGAGCCGAAGATCGAAGAGATCGTTGCGCGCCATCTCGACAAGTTGGAAGAGGCGGGAAAGGACGGCGGCCCGGTGAACTTCTGGGACATCGTGGCCTACCCGGTGCCGGCCTACGTGCTCTTCACCCTCATGGGCATTCCGGACGCGGATGTGCCCAAGATCAAGCGCTACGGCGAGGCGCGGGCCAAGATGACCTGGTCCGACCTGACCGACGAGGAACAGATCCCCGTCGCCCACGACATGGTCGCCTACTGGAATTACATCCACGACCTGCTGGACATGCGCCGCGCCGATCCGGGCGATGACTTCCCCAGCGACCTTTTGCGCCTGCAAGCCGAGGGCGCGGATATCCGCGACGACGAGATCGCGGGCGTGCTTTATTCCACGCTGTTCGCCGGGCACGAGACGACCTCGACCTTCATGGGCAATTACGTGCTGGCCATGGCCGCGCACCCCGAGGCCTGGGAGGCGGTCAAGGCCGACCACAGCCTCATCCCGAACGCGGTCGAAGAGATGCTGCGCTACACCCCGTCGGTCGTCGGCTGGCGCCGCAAGGCGCGCCACGCCAAGACCATCGGCGGCGTGGACCTGCCCGAGGGCGCCGAGATCCTGATGCTGACCGGAGCGGCCAACCGCGACGACAGCCAGTTCCCGGATGGCGAGACGCTGGACATCACCCGCAAGAACGCCCGCACGCACCTGAGTTTCGGGTATGGCATCCATTACTGCCTCGGCTTCCAGCTGGCCAAGATGGAGGCGCAGATCCTCATCCGCCAGCTGGCCGAACGGTTCCCGTCCCTGCGCGTCACTCCGGGCTTCGTGGCGGAATACAATCGCAACATCACCTTCCGTGTGCCGAAATCGGTCATGGTCGAGTGGGACAAGTGAGCAATAAAATGAGTGCGAACGACCTCTACACCCTCGACTTTTCCACCATCGGTGCGGGTGATCATGCCCGCGTCGGCGGCAAATGCGCGTCCCTGGGCGAGATGACCCAAGCGGGCGTCGCCGTGCCGCCGGGCTTTGCCGTCACCACTGACGCCTTTGCCGCCATGCTCGAACACCACGGCCTCAGGGCCGAGATCGAGCGCGCGCTGGCCAATGTCGACCCCGAGGATATCGACAGCGTGGACCGGGCCGCCCAGGCGATCCGCATCCGCATCCGGTCCCACCACATGCCCGCCGACGTCGAGGCCGCGATCCGCGCCGCCTATGCGGAGATGGGCGAGGACATGGCCGTGGCCGTGCGGTCTTCGGCGACGGCCGAGGACCTGCCGGACGCGTCCTTCGCCGGCCAGCAGGACACCTACCTGTGGGTGATCGGCGCCGATGACGTGGTTGCCAAGGTGCGCGACTGCTGGGCGTCCCTCTTCACCACCCGTGCCGTGGCCTACCGCGAAAAGCAGGGCATCGCGCATATCGACGTGCTCATGTCGGTGGCCGTGCAGAAGATGGTCAATGCCCGCGCCGCCGGCGTGGCCATGACGCTTGACCCCGGCACCGGTGACCGCACCCGCATCGTGATCGACGCCTCCTGGGGGCTGGGCGAGATGGTCGTCTCGGGCGTCGTGACGCCGGACAATTACAGCGTCGAGAAGGTGCTGGAAGAGATCATCGACCGCAAGATCAGCGACAAGCACGTGGAGCTGGTGGGCGATCCCGCCCGGGGCGAGGCGGTCGAACGCGAGGTCGACGCGGCCCGCCGCAAGGTGCCCTGCCTCAGCGACGAAGAGGTGATTGCCGTCGCCCGGCTCGCCAAGCGTCTGGAAAAGCAGAACAAGTGCCCGCAGGACGTGGAATGGGCGATCGACGCCGACCTGCCGGCCGGCGAGAACCTGCTGGCCCTGCAATCGCGCCCGGAAACCATCTGGTCGCAGAAGAAGAAAGAAAAGAAATCCAGCTACGCGACAGGGATGATGTCCATCGTCGGCACGCTGACCAACCCCTACGCCTCTCGCGGCTGAGGCGCAGACACCTGCGCGGGCAGGAAGACAGGCCCGCGCCAATAATTCCATTCCCAGGGAGGACAACCGAATGGACGCACAAACCCCGATGTTCCCGAGCCCCTACGAGGTCGAGGCCCCGGCCGGCGCGGAGGACTGGAAGAGCATCTACCCCTATTACGTCCAGTACCAGCCCGAGCGGCGCGCGGAAGAGGAAGGCAAGTTCTGGTTCTGCAACTCGCAGCACTGGCCGACGCCGTTCCGCCCCTTCGACACGATCATGGTCGATTTCGCGACCAAGGGTCTGGGGCAATACAACACCCGTCACCTGCTTGTCCCGCCCGCCAACGGCGTCGATTACCGCATCCTGAACGGCTACGTCTATTTCTCGCCCATCGGCGTCGATCCGTCCGAGATCGAGGCGCGGGTGCCGCAATTCCTGGAACGCGCCGGGCATTACTACGCCAATTGGGACGACCTGCTGGCCAACTGGAAGAAAAAGGTGCTGGCGACCATCGACGAGATGAACGCCATCAGCTTCGATCCGCTGCCCGAGGTGGTGGACGTGGACTGGGTCAAGTCGGGCAAGGGCCTCGACAACACCTATGACCTCTTCAATGCCTATGACGACGCGATCCGGCTTTGCTACAAGACCTGGCAATACCATTTCGAGTTCCTGAACCTCGGCTACGCCGCCTATCTCGACTTCTTCGGTTTCGTGAAGGAACAGTTCCCGTCGATCCCCGACCAGGCCATCGCCAAGATGGTGCAGGGCGTGGACTCTGAGCTTTTCCGCCCCGATGACGAGCTGAAGAAGCTGGCCAAGCTGGCAGTCGAGCTGGGCGTCGCGGACAAGCTCAAGACCGGCACCGTGGACGCGGCGCTGGCCGCCGTGGCCGCAGCCCCCGGCGGGGACCAGTGGATCGCCCAGTGGGAGGCCGCCAAGGACCCCTGGTTCAACTTCACCAGCGGAAACGGGTTCTATTCGACCGACAAGTACTGGATCGACCATCTCGACATCCCGATGACCTACCTGCGCGACTACATCGAGCGGGTCGAGGCGGGCGACGAGATCATGCGCCCCACCGCCAGGCTGCTCGAGGAACGCGACCGCATCGCGGGCGAATACCGCGACATGATGGACGAAGAGGCGCAGGAGGTCTTTGACGGCAAGCTGGGCCTTGCGCGCACCGTGTTTCCTTACGTGGAAGACCACAACTTCTACATCGAGCACTGGGCGCTGGGCGTCTTCTGGCGCAAGATGCGGCAGCTGTCGAACCTGCTCAAGGACCAGGGCTACTGGGACACCGAGGACGGCATGTTCTTCCTGTCGCGCAACGAGGTGCGCGATGTGCTTTGGGATTACGGCTCGAGCTGGGCGATTGGCTGCGGCCAGCAGGGCCTGGCCCATTGGCCGCGCGAGATCGAGCGGCGCCGCAAGATCGTCGACGCGCTGGCGCAGCATTCCCCGCTGCCGGCGCTGAACAACCCGCCCGAGGTCATCACCGAACCCTTCACGATCATGCTCTGGGGCATCACCTCGGATTCGATCAAGCGCTGGGCCGGCTCGGGCGAGGGCGAGGATGGCGCCCTGCAAGGCATGGCCGGCAGCCCGGGTGTCGTCGAGGGCGTGGCGCGCGTGCTGCGCAGCCCCGACCAGCTGGGCGAGCTGCAGAAGGGCGAAGTCCTTGTCACCCCCGTGACCGCTCCGTCCTGGGCGCCGGTCTTCGGCAAGATCTCGGCGGCCGTGACCGACATCGGTGGCATGATGAGCCACGCGGCCATCGTCTGCCGCGAGTATGGCCTGCCGGCGGTGACCGGAACGGGCTCCGCCTCGTCCAAGATCAAGACCGGGATGCGCGTGCGCGTGGACGGCAATGCCGGCACCGTGACCATCCTCGAGGACTGATCTCTCCCCGACTGGGGGCCGCTGCGGCGGCCCCCATCTTTGCCTGAAAGACTTTCCAAGGACCCGTGATGCGAGACCTGTCTCTCTACGACCCGGTATGGCGCGCAGCCGAACCCTACATGCGCGCCCGAAAGAACGACGTGCACATCCCGCTGTCCTTCGCCTGGTGCCAGAAACTGCTGGCCCTCCACCCCGGCGCCGATGCCGACATCTGTTCACTGGCCATCCTGCTGCATGACATCGGCTGGTATTCCATCGACATGGAGCGGATCCTGACCGAAGGCTTCCGGTCGGAAAACTTCCTGACCTCGGACGTGCGCGTGCTGCACGAGATCGAGGGCGTGCGGCTGGGGACCGAGGTGCTGAAGGCCACCGGCTGGTCCGAGGACGTGATCGCGCAGGTCTGCGAGATCATCGACGGCCATGACACGCGCAGCACCCCGCATCACCTCAACGACCGCATCGTGCGCGACAGCGACAAGCTCTGGCGCTACGAGGTGACGGGGATCAGCGTCGCCGCCGACTGGTTCGGCACGACCCCCGGCGGCTACGCGGACCGGATCGAAGGCGAGCTGCACAAGTTCGAAACCGACCACGGCCGCCGCATGGCCGAGGAAGCGCTCGACATCAGCCGCGCCCAGCTCATGCTGCACGTGCTTTAGGATCGCCCGATGGACATGTTCATAGACGGCGCCTGGACCCCGGGCCACGGCGCCCCGATGGAGGTGCGCAATCCCCGCGACGGATCGCTGGTGGACGACGTGCCCATGGGCACGCCTGCCGATGCCGACACCGCCATCCGCTCTGCCGCCCGCGCCATGGAACACTGGCGTCAGGTGCCCATGGCCGACCGAGTGGCACTGCAAAAGAAACTCGCCCAGGCGATGCGCGACAACGCCGACCGGATCGGGCAGCTGCTGCACCTGGAACTCGGCCGCCCGCACGCCGCCTGCGTGGGCGAGATCGCCCGCTCCGCCGACTTGCTGGACATCTACGCCGAAGAGGGCTTGCGCCTCTCGGCCACCATGTCCCTTGGCAGCGCCCCCGGCGAACGCACCGTCGTGACGCGCGAGCCGGTGGGCGTCGTCGTCGCCATCACCCCCTTCAACTACCCCATCACGCTCTTGATGTTCAAACTCGGCGCGGCCCTGATCGCTGGCTGCACGGTGGTCGCCAAACCCGCCGAGGACACGCCCCTGTCGACCCTCGCTCTGGCCGAGCTCTTCCACGCCACCGGCCTGCCTGCGGGCTGCTTCAATGTGGTCACCGGCACCGGTCGCGGCATCGGCGCCGCGCTGGTCGACCACCCGGTGCCGCGCAAGGTCGCCTTCACCGGCGGCACCGCGGCCGGCCGCGCCATCGCCGCCGCCGCGACCGGCACGATGAAACGCCTGACGCTGGAACTGGGCGGGCATTCCCCCGCGCTGGTCTGCGCCGACGCGGACCTTGATCAAGCCGCCGCTGCCATCGCCCGCCATGGCTTCGCCAACACCGGGCAATTCTGCTACCGCGTCAACCGCGTCTACGTGGAACAGGCGGTCTACGAGGACTTCCTCGCGCGCCTCACCCCGTTGGTGCAGAAACTCACGCTCGCCCCCGCCGGCGGCGAGGGCGACCTCGGCCCCCTCGTCAACGCCCGCATCCTCGCCAATTCCATTGCCCAGACCGAAGACGCCCGCGCCAAGGGCGCCCGCATCCTCACGGGGGGCGACAAGCCGCTGGGCGCGGGCTTCGACGCGGGTCATTACTGGCCACCGACGCTGATCGCGGACGCCACGGAGGATATGGCTGTGATGCAGGAGGAAACCTTCGGCCCCGTCCTCGGCATCTCTCCCGTCGCCGACTGGCGCGACGGCCTCGCAAAATCCAACGCCTCGATCTACGGCCTTGCCGCCTTTGCCTTCACGGCCGGCCTCGCGAAAGGGCTGGCGATCTGCGAGGGGCTCGAGGCCGGATCCGTCTGGCTCAACGACATCCAGCGCTCCTCGCATTACGTGCCCTTCGGCGGTATGAAGCAATCGGGTCTGGGCCGCGAAAAGGGCCACTACGGCGTCGAGTCCTACCTGGAATACAAGACAATGTATCTCAGCTACGAGGTTCCGGCCTGATGGATGACAGCGTTTTCCTGCCCCGCGACCTGCCGATGTGGCAGGACGCCAAACCCTACCTCGACGTGCGCAACAACGACGAACACACGATCGTCGCCTACGGCCTGGCGCGCTTCCTGCTGACCCAGATCCCCGAGGCCGACGAAAGCGTGGTCCTGCCCGCGATCCTGCTTCATGACGTCGGCTGGAAGATGATCCCCGAAGACCTGCTGCTGCTCGCCATCGGGCGCCACCCCACGCGGCTTGACCTCGTACGCGACCACGAGCTGGAAGGTGTCAGGATCGCCCGCGAGATCCTGGAACGGCACCGCCCCGAGGGTGTGGACATCGACGCCGTGCTCGAAATTATCGACGGCCACGACACGGTGAAGGAGGCCAGGTCGCTCAACGACGCGGTGATGAAGGATGCCGACAAGGGCTGGCGCTGCACCTGGCACGGGATGCGCACCATCGCCGGCTGGTACGACGTGCCGCTGCACGAGGTGCTGCAGATGCTGCGCGAACGCTCGAACCCGATGATGCTGACGGATGCGGGGCGGCTTTATGCCGAGGCGCAGACCGCCACCATGGCGGCCGAGCTTGAAATCGAGACCTTTCTGGGCCGCGCGCCCGAGCATGGACCGCCACGACGCAAGGAAGGAAAGACCACATGGTGACCGATCTGGGGTTGCAAGGGAAACGGGTGATCGTGACCGGCGCCGCCGGGGGGCTGGGCCGCGCCTTCGCGCTGGCCTTCGCCGGGGCGGGGGCAAAGGTGCTTGTCGCAGACATCAACGCGGGCGGCCTCGGCGAGACGTCCGAGCTGGTCCGCGCCGCCGGCGGGACGGCCCATACGGCGGCGGTGGACGTCACCAGCACCGACAGCTGCCGCGCGCTGGCATCGACGGCGCAGGAGGCCATGGGCGGCGTGGACGTGCTGGTCAACAACGCCGCGCTGTATGGTGGGCTGGAACGCCGCCACCACTTCGACATCGAGGAAGGCGTCTGGGACAAAGTCATGGCGGTCAACGTCAAGGGCGTCTGGCAGATGTCCCGCGCCGTGGCCCCGCTGATGAAGACGGCGGGCGGGTCGATCATCAACATCGCCTCGGCCACGGTGTTCTCGGGGTCGCCGCAATGGATGCATTACGTCGCCTCCAAGGGCGCGGTGATCGCCATGAGCCGGGTGATGGCCAAGGAACTGGGCGGCGACAACATCCGCGTCAACGTGATCGCGCCGGGGTTCGTGCTGACCGAAGCGAGTCTCGCGCAGATCGAGGATGCGAAGACCTACGGCGTCGACCGCGCCGCGCTCAAGCGCAACGCGGAGGTGGAGGACATCACGGGCGCGGCGCTCTACCTCGGGTCGCCCCTGTCGTCCTTCCAGACCGGCCAGACGCTGATCGTCGATGGCGGCAAGCAATTCATCTGAAGGGGAAAACGATGGTCAAGGTGATTTTCATCGAGGAAAGCGGCACCCGCCGCGAGGTGGACGCGACCGAGGGCGAGCCGCTGATGTACGCCGCCAAGGATGCCGAGGTCGAAGGCATCATAGCCGAATGCGGCGGCTCGGCCATGTGCGCGACCTGCCATTGCTACGTGATCGAGGCGCCCGAGGGCAGCCTGCCCGCCCCCGAGGCGGCCGAGGCGGACACGATCGAATTCATGGCCAATGAACCGCAGGAAAACTCGCGCCTGCCCTGCCAGATCACCGTGACCGCCGATATGGAAGGCGCGGTGTTCCAGGTGGCGACGGGGCGGTAAACTTCGGGCGCCTTTGCGTTGCAGGCGTCGGATGCGAGGGGCGCTGCCCCTCGCGCTCCCCGGAGTTTAATTGGCAAGATGAATGAAGGATCCAGTCTTCATCTTGCCGCTAAACTCCCGCCGGAGGCTTTGAATCTGCGCGCGTCAGCGCGCCAGCACCCCGCCATCCACCACGAGCGACGTGCCGGTCATGAAGTCCGATGCGGCCGAGGCGAGCATCAGGAGTGGGCCGGCGATTTCATCTGCTTCGGCGATGCGGCACATGGGGGTGTAGGCGGCCATGGCGGCGGCGGCCTCGTTCGTGCGGGGGCGGCCTTCGGTGCGGAAGAAGCCGGGGCAGAGGGCGTTCACCTGGATGCCGTGGGGGGCGTATTCGGCGCCAAGTTCGCGGGTCAGGTTGACGACCGCGCCCTTGGAGGCCGCGTAGGCGGGCCGCGGGAAAAGGCCTGCGGGGCCGACATGGCCCCACATCGAGGCGACCGGGATCAGCTTGCCGTGCCCCTGCCGCATCATCTGCGCCAGCGCGGGCCGGGCGGTGTTGTAGACGCCGTCGAGGTTGACCTGAGTCACGCGCCGCCAGTCCTCGGGGGCGGTTTTGTGCAGCAGGGTGCCGGGGCGATCCGAGACGCCCGCGTTGGCGACGCAGATGTCGAGGGCACCCCAACGGGCGACGGTACGCGCCACGGCGTCTTCCATCGCGGCCGCGTTGGTGACGTCGGCAGGCAGGGTCAGGACCTCTCCCAACGCCGCGCAGCGGGCGAGCATGTCGGCGTCGCGGTCGAGGCAGGCGACACGCGCGCCGTTGCGCGCCAGTGCGGCGGCCATGGCAAAGCCGAGGCCGGCGGCAGCGCCGGTGACCAGCGCCGCGCGGCCCGCGACCGAGAAGACCGGATCGCTCATGCCGGGGCTTTCAGGAGATCGGCGAAGGTCTCGAGCGTCGGCAGGACCTCGTGGGCGCGCTCGCCCTCGGGGAAGGACGCGAACATCGCCGCGTCCGAGATGCCGGTGGTCACGCCCACGG
Organism: Mesobacterium pallidum; assembly: GCF_019966535.1. Taxonomy (GTDB): domain Bacteria; phylum Pseudomonadota; class Alphaproteobacteria; order Rhodobacterales; family Rhodobacteraceae; genus Mesobacterium; species Mesobacterium pallidum. Next base: position 412,987 of record NZ_JAIMID010000001.1, read on the forward strand.
CATGGGCGCCGGCGCGGCGGGCCATGCGGATTTCCAGCTTGGGGTCGTCGCCGATCACCACCATCTCGGACGGATCCGCGCCGGTGAGGGCCGCGACCATGTCGAGCCCCGCGGTTTCGGGCTTGCCGAAGACGGTGACCTTCTGGTCCGTCGCGTTCTCGAGCGCCGCGGCGATGGCGCCCGAGATGCCAAGCATCCGGCCCTTGCTGGACGCGAAATAGGGCGCGACCGAGCCGGCGAAGGGCTTGGCGCCGTCCCAGACCGCCTGCACCACCGCCTCGAGTTCCGTCGCGCCGAAATCGCGGGTGTAGCCCAAGAGCACCGCGTCCACGGGGCCGGCGTCGGGGGTGGGGGCGACGATCTCGATCCCTGCCTCTGCGACCGGCACCGTGGTGCCGTCGCCGCCCATGACCATGATCCGGGTGTAGCCCATGTCGCGCAGCCGCGCGGCGGCGACGGCGGCGGGGGTCAGCAGGAAGCCGGGCTCGATCCTTATCCCCGCATCGGCCAGCAGCGGGTAGTAATGCGCGGGCGGGAAGAAGGTGCCGTTGGTATAGGCCACGACCCGCGTGCCGGCGGCGCGGCAGGCGGCGATCGCCTCGATTGCGCCGGGCAGGGCGGTGAACGTCCCCTCGGCCTTGTTCATCAGGGCAAGCGTGCCGTCGATGTCGAAGATGGCGGCTTTCCAGCGCATCATGTCTCTCCGTTCAGTTTGAGCGCGAGGCCCGGGGTTTCGATCCGTGCACGGGCCAGCCTACGCCTGGCCGGGGCGTAGCGGTCTGCGGCCTTGGGCGCGGCCATCAGGGCATCCACCTGGTCGGCGGGCATGACGGGGTGCGGCAGGAACGCCTCGTCGGCCAGGTGGCGGCCGATCTTCCCGCGCAGCGCGTCGAGCGTGGCAATGTGCGGCTCGGCCTCCGGTTCCTTCGCGCGCTTGGATGAGCGGTTGCGGTCCTCGACCTCATCGCTCATCGGCAGGCCGACGCGGCCGCGCAGGCAGCGCGTGACCGTGCCGGGGACGGTGACGTCGCGCGCGGTCCCGATGACGTTCAGCAGCGCCATGGTGCCGACGGCCCGGGAAAAGGGCGTGACCATGACCCTGTGGCCGAGGTCGCTCATCCTGTCCTCCCCAAGGCAATGCATGCGGCCGGAGGCTAGGCAGCAGCCTAAGCGCGCTCAATCACGCGCCTTGGGGCGTTTCACCCTGTGAAACCGGATCGGGACGGGCGAGGCGGCGGGCGATCTCTTCGGCCGCTTCCATCGCCGGCTTGGCGAAGACCGCGATCGCCCGCTCGCGCGTGAAGGCGCGGCGCGACCAGGTGATGTTGATCGTGCCGGGCACGTGTTGCCCAAGGCGGATCGCCACCCCCAGGGAATCGCGCTTGTCGTCGATCCTGGCGCGGGGCTCGTCGAAATCGCCGCCGAAATCGGGATCGCGCAGCCCGTAGCCCGCCGCACGCGTCTCGTCCAGCGCGCGGGCCACGTAATCGGCGCTGCGGGCCAGCCGGTCGCCGGGGTTGTCGGACCGGCGCAGGCGGTCCAGGATCGCCTCGCGGATCGGCGCCTCGCACCAGGCCAGGAAGGCCCGGCCCGAGGCGCTGCGCAGCATGTTCACGCGGAAGCCAACCGGCCCCAGCGGCATGTTGTCGATATAGGCGCGCGAGGCCGAGGTCTCGATCACCTCCATATGCGTCAGGCGCGGCACGGCCAGGACCGAGGGCCATTTCACCGCATCCGCCAGCTGCGCCAGCACCGGGCTCGCCACCTCGGTCAGCTCGCTTTCGCGGTCCATCCGGCCGGCCAGTTCGGTCAGCGAATAGGACGGCACGTAGGCATCGTCGACCATGCGCTGCCAGACCACGCCCTGTTCGCGCAGCGTCTTGAGGATGCGCAGCAGCGACGGCTTGGGAATACCCGACAGGCGATGCAGGTCGTGCAGGGTCAGCGCGCCGGAGGTCTGCAGCAATTGCAGCACCTCGAGCCCGCGCGCCAGCGACCGGATCGACTTGACCTGCAATTGCTTCATTCCCGGCCCCTTGCCAAATCCGTGCGCCTTGCCCCATCCTGCCCCGAACCGAGGGGGGATGAAAGATGAGCGAGGAGATTCACGAGGGCGGCTGCCAATGCGGGCAGGTGCGCTATCGGACCACGGGCCAGCCCGAAAAGGCGGCCGTCTGCCATTGCCGCTACTGCCAGGCGCGGACCGGCAGTGCCTTTGGCGTGTCGGCCTATTTCAACGAAGGCAATGTCGAAATCCTGTCGGGACAGATGAAGGATTACAGCTTCGTCACCGAGTCGGGGCGCGATTTCACCACGCATTTCTGCCCCGATTGCGGGACCAACGTGATGTGGACGCTCGAGGTGTTTCCGGGGCTGCGCGGAATCGCGGGCGGCAGTTTCGATCCGCCGACCTTCTGGTTCGACGTCAAGCGCGAGGTCTTCGCGCGGGGCAAGGCGCCGTTTGTCGAGCTGTGCCTCGAGGACTCGTTCGAGACCTCGTCGAGCTATGCGCCTGTCTCCGTGAACGGGGACTAAAGCAACAGGTCCGACAGGGCGCGGCAGAACACCCGCGCGCCGGGTTCGATCAGCGCGTCGGGAAAGTCGTAATCGGGCGCGTGCAGGACCGGGCAATCGGGGCCGGACCCCAACAGGAACATGGCCGATGGGGCGTGCTGGCCGAAACGGCCGAAATCCTCGCTCGCCCGCATCGGCAGGGGGAAGGTGGCGCGGGGCAGGGCTTCGGCGTCGATCGCGGCGTCCAGCACGGCCACCGCCTCGGGGGCGTTGTCGCAATGGTCGAAGATGTCGTGGTAGGTGACCCTTGTCCCCAGCGGCCCGGCGGCGGCGGCGACCATCGCCTCGGCTTCGGCCACCAGCGCGGCCATGGCATCGTCGTGGCGGGTGCGCAGGGTGGCCCAGAGCTCTCCGGTGCCGGGGGCGATGCCGAAGGCGGGTTCCCCGACGCTCAGATGCGTGATGGTGACAAGGCGGAAGCCTTCGTCCTCAGGGCCCTGTTCGCGCGCCAGCAGGGGCATTTCCAGCGCGAGGCGCGCCAGCGCGGGCGTGGGCGGCAGGCCAGTGGCGGGGTCCGAGGCATGGGCCGTGCGGCCCGTCAGCCGGATGCGCATCCCGCGCGAGGCGCAGTTCATCGCGCCCGGGGCCAGCCGCACATGGCCCAGCGGCATGCCCGGCATGTTGTGCAGCGACAGGGCAAGGTCGTACCGCAGCTGCGCCATCCTTGGGTCGGCCAGAACGGCGGCAGACCCGGCGCCGGTTTCCTCGGCCGGTTGGAACAGCAGGATGGCGCGGCCGCGCGCGGGGCGGTTGCGGCCCAGCCAGCGGGCCACTGCCAGCAGGATCGCCATGTGCCCGTCGTGGCCGCAAAGATGCGCGACGCCGGGGATCTGCGATGCCCAGTCCGGCGCGCCGGTCTCGACGATGGGCAGGGCGTCAAGCTCGCACCGCACCAGCACCGACGGCCCGGGCGCGCCGCTGTCCCACACCGCCGCCACGCCGTGGCCGCCCAGGCCAGTGACCACGCGGTCCGGGTGTGCCGGCCCCAGCTCGGCCACCACGCGGGCGGCGGTGCCGGCTTCGGCCCCGGACAGCTCGGGTGCGCGGTGGCTCGCGCGGCGCCAGGCGGTCAGGCGGGCAAGGTCGGTGTCGGGCAGGGTGATCGGCATGGCTCCTCCGGGTCTCATGGCCCCAGCCTAGCAAGCCGCGCGGCGCGGGCAAGACGCTGGGCGAGATCGTTGCACTGCGCAACGATCTGTGGCTCTCTGGCCGCCAGCAGGAGGGAGCGCCCATGACCAAGACAATCCTCGTGATCGGCACCTACGACACCAAGGACGACGAGCTGCATTACATCTGCGACCGCATCCGGGCCCTGGGCGGCGCGGTGCTGTCGATGGACGTCAGCGTGCTGGGCGACCCGTCGCAGCCCACGGACATCTCGAAACACCAGGTGGCCGACGCGGCGGGCAGCTCGATCCAGGACGCCATCGACGCAGGCGACGAAAACCACGCGATGCAGATCATGGCGCGCGGCGCGGCGCGGCTGACGGCCGAGCTGCAGGCGGCGGGCCGGATCGACGGCATGATCGGGCTGGGCGGGTCGATGGGCACGGACCTGGTGCTTGATTGCTGCCAGGCGCTGCCGCTGGGGGTGCCGAAATACGTGGTCTCGACCATCAGCTTCTCGCCGCTGATCCCGCCGGACCGGCTGGCGCCGGATGTGCAGATGATCCTCTGGGCGGGGGGCCTCTATGGTCTGAACTCGGTCTGCAAATCGTCTCTGAGCCAGGCGGCTGGTGCCGTGCTGGGCGCCGCGCAGGCGGCCGAGCCGCCGCGTCGCGACAAGCCGGTGATCGGGATGATGAGCCTTGGCTCGTCGTGCCTGACATACATGAAGCTGCTGAAGGAGCCGCTCGAGGAGCGCGGCTTCGAGGTCGCCGTGTTCCACGCGACGGGCATGGGCGGCATGGCCTTCGAGGCGCTGGCCCGGCAGGGCTATTTCGCCGCCGTGCTGGACCTGGCGCTGCCCGAGGTGGGCAACCTGATGGTCGGCTCGGTGGTCAATTCCGGCCCTGACCGGCTGCTGGGCGCGGGGGCCGTGGGCATACCGCAGATCGTGGCGCCGGGCTGCGCGGACCTGATCGACTATGCCGGCTGGCAGGAGATCCCCGAGACCTATGCCGACCGTCCCTTCCACGCGCACAACCGGCTGATCAAGTCCTCCGGTTTGTCACCCGACGAACGCCGCGCGCTGGTGCGTGACATCGCGCAGCGGCTGGGGCAGGCGCAGGGGCCGGTGCATTTCGTGATGCCGCTCCAGGGGGTCGAGGAATGGGACAAGCCCGGTGGCCCGGCCCATGACCCCGAGGGGCTGTCCGCGATGGTGGACGAGGTGCGGAAGGTGGTCACGTCGCTGACCGAGGTGGACGCGCATATCAACGATGCGGCTTTTGCCGAGGCGGTGCTGGCTGTGCTGGATGGCTGGATCGCCGAGGGAGTGGTGAAGACGGCGGTGTGAGGGGTGGGACCTGAACAGGGCAGGACGCAGAGAGCTATCGACCCTATCGCGGTCAACCCGCATCAGCAGACCTTCACCCGCGTCCCCCACTCGGTACATCGCGCCGCCAGACCTTCCGGCAACTCGGCATCGGTATAAAGCGCATCCACGTCCGCCAGCGACCCGATCCGCGCCGGTGCGGGCCGGCCCAGCTTGCTGTGATCGGCCACCAGGAAGACCCGGCGCGAACGGGCGATGATCGACTGGCTCACCGCCACCTCCTCGATGTCGAAATCGAGGATGTCGCCCGCGTCATCCAGCGCCGAACAGCCGATCACGGCGTAGTCGAACTTGAACTGCCGCACGCTTGCCTCGGCCAGCGTGCCGACCAGCGCCCCATCCGAGGGGCGCAGCGTGCCGCCGGTCACGATCACCTTGGCCGTCGCCGCCAGCCGCGCCGCCACGTTCATGTTGTTGGTCACCGCCAGCAGGTCCGCGTGCCCGGTCAGCGCCTCGGCCACCGCCTCGGTCGTGGTCCCGATGTTGAGAAAGACCGACGCGCCCCCCGGCAGGTCGCGCGCGACGGCCCGCGCGATCGCCTGCTTGCCTGCCGCGTTCAGCCGCGCGCGTTCGCCATGCGCGATGTTGGCGGTGCCCGAGGCCGGGATGGCCCCGCCATGCACCCGCTCGAGCAGGCCGTCCTCGGCCAGCTCGGCCAGGTCGCGGCGAATGGTCTGCGGCGTGACGCCGAACCGCGCAACCAGCCCGTCGACGGTCACCTGGCCGCTGTGGCGCGCCTCGGCGACGATCTGCGATTTGCGAAAGCTCTGCGCCATCCCGGTCCCTTTTCGACCTGACTAGCCGCAGGCGCGGAACGCGGCAAGAATTTTCGTTTCTGTTCGCTATGGCTGGAAATCGCGCGTAAACGAAAATACATTCGCCGTTGAACCCAGAGATTCGCGCAGCCAAGGACAGCCCCATGCAGGACCTTTTCGTCATCGGCGGCGGCATCAACGGCGTCGGCATCGCCCGCGACGCGGTGGGCCGGGGCCTCAAGGTCACGCTGGCCGAGATGGGGGACCTCGGCCAGGCGACGTCCTCGGCCTCGACCAAGCTGTTCCACGGCGGGCTGCGCTATCTCGAGTATTTCGAGGCGCGGCTGGTGCGCGAAAGCCTGGTCGAGCGTGAACGGCTGCTCTCGGCCATGCCGCATATCTCCTGGCCCATGCGCTTTGTGCTGCCGACCCATCCCGACATGCGCTTTGACACCGCGACCCCGGCCTCGCGCCTGCTGGGTGCGGTCATGCCCTGGGCGCGGGGGCGGCGCCCGGCGTGGATGATCCGGGCGGGGCTGTTCCTTTACGACCACATGGGCGGGCGCAAGATCCTGCCGCCCACGTCGCGCGTCGCCCCGGATGCGCCGGCGCTCAAGGCGCTGAAGCCCGGCCTAGGCCCGACCTGGGAATATTCCGATTGCTGGGTGCAGGATTCGCGGCTGGTCGCGCTCAATGCCCGCGACGCGGCGGCGCGCGGCGCGACGATCCTGACCCGCACACGTGTCACCGGGGCCGAGCGGCTGGAGAGCCACTGGGTCGTCCATCTGGACACCGAGGCCGGCCCGCACAGCGTCGAGGCCAGGGTGCTGGTCAACGCCGCCGGCCCCTGGGTCGCGCAGGTGCTGGGCCAGACGCTTGGCCTCAACACGCCGGAAAAGGTGCGGCTGGTGCGCGGCAGCCATATCGTCACCGGTAGGCTCTTCGATCACGACAAGTGCTACCTCTTCCAGGGACCGGACGGGCGCATCGTCTTTGCCATTCCCTACGAGGACGACTTTACCCTGATCGGCACCACCGACGTGGACCATCCGAACCCGGACGAACGCCCCGAATGCACGCCCGAGGAACGCGATTACCTGCTGGGCGCCGTGAACCGCTACGTGGCCGAGGAGGTGACGCGGGACGACATCCGCTGGAGCTATTCCGGCGTGCGCCCGCTGCATGACAACGGGGCGGGCAGCGCCTCGGCCGCGACACGGGATTACGTGTTCCGGCTGGACCGCGCCGCCGCGCCGCTGCTGTCGGTCTTCGGCGGCAAGATCACCACCTACCGCAAGCTGGCAGAACATGCGCTGGAAAAGATGGCGCCGGTGATCCCGGACCTGAAGCCCGCCTGGACGGCCGGCGTGCCGTTACCCGGCGGCGATTTCGCCGTGGACGGGGCCGAGGGGCTGATGGCGGACCTGCGTCGCGACCACCCCTGGCTGGAGGCGGCGCTCGCCCGGCGGCTGGTGCGGTGCTACGGGACCGAGGCGGCCGAGGTGATCGGCGGCGCCTCTGCGATGGCGGATCTCGGGCAGAATTTCGGCGCCGGGCTGACTGAGGCCGAGGTCCGCTGGCTCATCACCCGCGAATTCGCCCGCTCCGCCGACGACATCCTGTGGCGCCGGACCAAGCTGGGGTTGCACCTCGGACCGGAACAGGTTGAGACTCTGGAGGGTTGGCTGACAGCGCATCGCGCAGCGGCCTGAACGACGACAAGGAAGGGGAGGCAAAGCCATGGGTCACGTCTTGGCCATCGACCAGGGGACCACGTCATCGCGGGCCATCGTGTTCGACGATCGGATGCGGATCGCGGCCCAGGCCAGCCAGGAATTCACCCAGTATTTCCCACGCTCCGGCTGGGTCGAGCACGACCCGGAGGAGATCTGGCAAAGCGTTGTCGCCACCGCCCGCGCGGCGCTGAAGGCAGTGGGTGCCCCCGTCGCCGGCATCGGCATCACCAACCAGCGCGAGACGGTCGTGGTCTGGGATCGCAAGACCGGCCGGCCGATCCACAACGCCATCGTCTGGCAGGATCGCCGCACAGCGCCCTATTGCGCCGAGCTGCGCGCGGCCGGGCATGACAGGCTGATCACCGAGCGCACCGGCCTGCTGGCCGATCCGTATTTTTCCGGCACCAAGGTGAAATGGCTGCTCGACACTGTCGAGGGCGCACGGGCCAAGGCCGAGGCCGGGGACCTGCTGTTCGGTACGATCGACAGCTATCTCATATGGCGGATGACGGGCGGAGACACCCATGTCACCGATGCCACCAATGCGGCCCGCACCATGCTCTACGACATCCACGCGGGGGACTGGAGCGACGAGATCTGCGGCATCCTCGGCATCCCCATGGCGATGCTGCCCGAGGTGCGCGACTGCGCGTCCGACTTCGGCACCTGCGCGGCCGAGCATTTCGGCACCGCGCTGCCGATCCTCGGCGTCGCGGGCGACCAGCAGGCGGCGACGCTGGGGCAGGCCTGTTTCGAGCCGGGGATGCTGAAATCCACCTACGGCACGGGCTGTTTCGCGTTGCTGAATACGGGCAAGTCGCCTGTCGCCTCGCAGAACCGGCTGCTGACCACCATCGCCTACCAGCTGGACGGAGAGGTCACCTATGCGCTGGAAGGGTCGATCTTTGTCGCCGGGGCGGTCGTGCAGTGGCTGCGCGACGGGCTAGGGCTGATCGGCGCGGCGGGCGAGACGCAGGACCTGGCGGCCAAGGCCGATGCGGGGCAGGAGCTGATCCTGGTGCCCGCCTTCACCGGCCTCGGCGCGCCCTATTGGAACGCGGAGTGCCGCGGCGCGGTCTTCGGCCTCACCCGCAATTCCGGCCCCGCGGAATTCGCCCGCGCGGCGCTGGAAAGCGTCGGCTTCCAGACCCGTGACCTGCTCGAAGCGATGCAGGCCGACATGGGCGGCGCCTCCGACACCGCGCTGCGCGACAGGTCATCCGCGACCCTGCGGGACAGGTCATCTGCGACCCTTCGCGACACGTCATCTGCGACCCTTCGGGACACGTCATCCGCGACCCTTCGGGTCGACGGCGGCATGACGGCCTCGGACTGGGCCATGCAATTCCTGTCCGACATCCTCGGCGCGCCTGTCGACCGGCCCGCGGTGCTGGAAACCACGGCGCTGGGGGCTGCCTGGCTCGCCGGCCAGCGCGCGGGCGCCTGGCCGGGCATGGCGGAGTTCGCAAAGGGCTGGGCCGTTGACCGCGAATTCACCCCGTCGATGGACGCGGACACGCGCGACGCCCGCTATGCCGCCTGGAAACGCGCCGTCGCCGCCACGATCTCGGCCGCCGGGGAATGACCGGCCAGCCGAGCTCTGTGCCGCAGCGGTCGGAATATTGAGTATTTATGGAAAAGTGAAAGCAGGGGCGGGCGCCCTCCGTTCACCTTGCTGGAAGCAATTCGGAGGTTCTAAGGGCAGCACCTCTCATGCCGACCCGTCCATTATCGCGCCGCCGCGCGATGGCCTCCGGCGGGTATATTTGGCGAAAGATGAAAGCACGCGGGTCCGGTCCCCTTCATTGTGCCTGTAAACTCCGGGGGGTCTGGGGGGCTGGCCCCCCAGCCTCACCACGGGGCGCCACGTTACCGCTGACAGCGCCCCCGGTTTCGGTCCATGCTGGGCCGGAGAGGGGAGAGCACCATGACCCAGAGCACTGAGGCCGACGTCATCGTCATCGGCGCGGGCCTTGCCGGCCTTGTGGCGGCGAGCACGGCGGCGGCGCGCGGGCGCCGCGTGCTGGTGCTGGACCAGGAGCCGCGGGCCTCGCTGGGCGGGCAGGCGTTCTGGAGTCTCGGCGGGCTGTTCCTGGTGGACACGCCCGAGCAGCGGCGCATGGGTGTCCGCGACAGCCGCGATCTTGCCGCACAGGACTGGCAGGGCTCGGCCGGGTTCGACCGGGACGAAGATCGCTGGCCAAAGGCATGGGCCGAGGCGTTCCTCGATTTCGCGGCCGGCGACATGCGCGGCTGGCTGCATGGTCTCGGCATGCGCTGGTTCCCGGTGCCCGGCTGGGCCGAGCGCGGCGGGGGGCTGGCGCATGGGCATGGCAACTCGGTGCCCCGGTTCCACGTGACCTGGGGAACGGGGCCGGGGGTGCTGGCGCCCTTCGCGCGGCTCTGCGCCGAGGCCGAGGCGGCGGGGCGGTTGCGCTATGCCTTCCGCCATCGGGTGACGCGGCTGGTGGTGACTGACGGCAAGGTCACGGGCGTCGCGGGCGAGGTGCTGGCCGAAGATGACGCGGAGCGCGGCCGGCCGAGCACCCGCGAGGTCACTGGCGATTTCGACTACGCGGCCGAGGCCATCGTCGTGGCCTCGGGCGGCATCGGCGGGAACGAGGCGCTGGTGCGCGCGGCCTGGCCCGAAGAGCGGCTTGGCCCCGCGCCCGAGCGCATGGTCTGCGGCGTGCCCGCGCATGTGGACGGGCTCATGATCGGCCATGCCGAGGCCGCGGGCGGGCGCGTCATCAACCGGGACCGCATGTGGCATTACACCGAAGGCATCCGCAACTGGGACCCGATCTGGCCGAACCACGGCATCCGCATCCTGCCGGGGCCGTCCTCGCTCTGGTTCGACGCAAACGGCAACCGGCTGCCCGCGCCCTGCCTGCCGGGGTTCGACAGTCTCGGCACGCTGGAACATCTTTGCAAGCTCGGCCATGGCCATTCCTGGTTCGTCACCACGCAGGCGATCATCAAGAAGGAATTCGCCCTCTCGGGGTCGGAACAGAACCCGGACCTGACCGGCAAGGACTGGAAACTGCTGCTGAAATCGCGCCTTGGTGGCGGCGCGCCGCCGCCCGTGGAGGCGTTCAAGCAGCATGGCGAGGATTTCGTGGTGGCCGATGACCTGGACAGGCTGGCCCAGGGCATGACCCGCATCGGCGGGCGGCCCATCGACGCCGCCCACCTGCGCCGGCAGATCGAGGCGCGGGACCGCGAGCTGGCCAACCCTTTCGCCAAGGATGCGCAAGTCATCGCGCTGCGCCAGGCGCGGGCCTATCGCGGGGACCGGCTGATGCGGACCGCGAAACCGCACCGCATTCTCGACCCCGCGAAAGGCCCGCTGATCGCCGTGCGGCTGCACATCCTGACGCGCAAGACGCTGGGGGGCCTCGAATGCGACCTCTCGGGGCGCGTGCTGGGCGACGATGGCGCGCCGCTGCCGGGGCTTTACGCGGCCGGTGAGGCGGCAGGTTTTGGCGGCGGCGGTTACCACGGGTACAACGCGCTCGAGGGGACGTTCCTCGGCGGCTGCATCTTCTCGGGGCGGGTCGCGGGGCAGCACGCGTGACGGGGCCGAAGATCGGAGTGTTCGGTGCCGGCGCAATCGGCGGCCACCTGGGCGGGCTGCTGATCCATGGCGGCGCGGACGTGGTGCTGGTCGGGCGCGACAGCCGGCGGGCCGAGGTCGCGCAGCGCGGCATGCGGCTGACCGATTACCGCCAGGCGGACGTGATCCTGCCGCCGGGCCGGATCAGCTTTCACACCGATCCGAACGCTTTGGCGCATTGCGACCTGGTGCTGGTGACGGTGAAATCCGGCCAGACCGATGCGGCGGCCGAGGCGCTGGCGCCGGTGCTGAAGGACGACGCGCTGGTGATCAGCCTGCAGAACGGGATCGGCAATGCCGGGGTGCTGGCGGCGGGGCTGCCCGACCTCGAGGTGCTGGCCGGGATGGTGCCCTACAACGTGGTGATCGTTGCGGCGGGCGTTTACCACCAGGGGACCGAAGGGCAGATCCGCGTCGCCGAAAGCCATCGGCTGACGCCCTTTCTTGAGGCCTTCCGCAACGCCGGACGGCCGCTGAAGCCGGTGCGGGACATGGAGGGCGTGCTGTGGGCCAAGCTGCTGATGAACCTCAACAACGCGGTCAACGCGCTGGCCAACCGGCCGCTGAAGGACGAGCTGATGCAGCGCGGCTACCGTTTGTGCCTTGCGCTGGCGATCGAAGAGGCGCTGGCGTTGCTGGACGAAGAGGGGCGTGTGCGGCTGGCGCGGCTCACGCCGCTGCCGCCGCATTGGCTGCCGGCGGTGCTGCGCCTGCCGGACGGGATCTTCCGGCGGCTGGCAAAGCGGATGCTCGAGATGGATGGCAAGGCGCGCTCGTCCATGTCGGACGACCTGGCCGAGGGGCGCCTGCCCGAAGTGGCCTGGATCAACGGCGAGATCGAGGCGCTGGCCCGCCGCCTTGGCCGCGCGGCCCCGGTCAACGCGCGGCTGGCCGAGCTGGTGCTGGCCGCCCATGGCGCGCCGCGCCGGCTGTCCTGGCCGGCGGGCCAGCTGCTGGCCGAACTCGAGGCGGCGGTCAGTGCAACAGCGGGCCGGTGATCGGGCGGCAGATCTTGCGCACGCTGCGGGTTTCCTGGGCATCGACCCAGATGCCGATCAGCAGGAACAGCGCCAGTTGCACCAGCGTGCCGAGGTCTCCGAATTCGAACCCCAAGAGGCCAGCGCCGGTGCCCAGCACCAGGCCCCAGGGCAGGGCGGCGCGCAGGATGGCACGGATCAGGGACTGGCGGATCTCGTCATCCAGGATGATCGTGCGGAAATCTTCCAGCGCCTTCAGGCAGTTGCGGCGCACGGCAAAGCCCATGTAGGCGGCAAAGACCAGCCCGAGCAGCAGCGCCATGCCCGAGGGGCCGTGCCCCGTGGCGGCGGTCTGGGGCGCAAGGTAGCCGATCACCACCCAGGCCAGCAGCGCCAGCCCGGCGGCCACCATGTAGGTTGCAAAGACCCAAAGACGCCGTGTGGCATCGGTCAAGGTGTTCCGTTGCTGTGCCATGGCGCCATGCCCCGTCCGTTAACCAGGATTGAGGCGGTGTAGCGGGCGATCTGGGCGTCAAGCGGGACCTGGTGCGGCAGTTTTGGGCAAATTTTCCGACAAACTGTCACGACCCGCGGATTCGGCGCGCGGAGGGCGCGTCGGTTTACGTATCGTTAACGGTGGCGGAGGCAGGCTTGAGCGCAGACCGGGCGGGGGCCACGGGGATCTTGGGGACAGGCGAGATGAGACGTGCGTGGGCAGGCTTGGTCCTTGCCGGGGCGGCTGCCGGGCCGGGGCCGGTCGCGGGGCAGGACCTGCGCTTGGGCCTGGCACGGCAGGTCGTGGCAGAGGCGCCATTGGCCACCGAGACCGGGGCGGGCCTGCCTTTTGCCGACACTGATGCAGGCGTTGGACCAAATGCGCCGGCCCCGGACGGGGGCGGGGCACCGGGGCAGGGCTTTTCGCTGGGCGGGCAGGCCTGGCCCGTCACCCTTGCGGTGCCGCTCTCTGCGGCCGTTGGCCCGGCGCGGGTCGGCCCGGATCGGACAGCTGCCGAGGTGCCGGCCAGTGCGGCCTGGCACCTGTCGGGCGACCTCGGCTGGACGGGCCCGGGACCGGTCGGGCCATCGGGCGCGGCGCTCAGCGGATCGCTGCGTCTTACGCTGGGGTTCTGACGGCGCATCTGTGGGATGCGCGCAACGCCCGCAAGCTTTCTGGTTGATTCGCGAGGGGTGATTCGGACGGGGCTTCCCCAATCGTCGTTCATTTGTTAACGATTCGTTAATAATAATGAACGAGGCGGGATTTTGGGTATGGGAACGGGCTTTCGGGGCACGTTCGTCATCTCCTGGTCGCAGACAGATGTAGACGGTGTGACGGCGGCTCCGCTCGAGTCGCTGATGGTGGGTTCTGCTTGGGCCTGGCGCGGCGAAGCGGTGCGCGTCGATGGACCGACTGGTGTACTGCGACTCGGGGACGCGGACGGAGAGGCAAATGTCAGGCGCAGTGCGGCCCGCAAGGTGCGGCGGCTGGTCGGCGCAGCCTTGTCCAACACGACAAACCTGGGCGCGACCGGCGCAGAGGACAGCTTTTCCGACAGCACCTTCGTGGTGACGGACGGCACGCGCAGCTTTACCGTGACGCTGATCGAGACCGGCACGGGCGCGGCCCCGCTGCTGATGTTCTGCGATGACATGCCGCCGCAGGGCGGGGACCTCTGGGTGGTGCATCACGCGCTGGACCAGGGACCGCATCGCGACCTGGCGCGCACCGACGGGGGGGTGATCTGTTTTACCCCGGGCACGCTGATCGACACGCCCGAGGGCCCGCGCCTGATCGACCACCTGCGCGAAGGCGACCAGGTGCTGACCAAGGACAACGGCCCGCAGGAGATCCTGTGGAAGGGCGCCCGCCGGATGACCGGCGCGCGGCTGTTCGCCATGCCGCAGCTGCGCCCGATCCGCATCCGCACCGGGGCCTTCGGCCTCGACCGGCCGGACAACGAGCTGCTGGTCTCGCCCGAACATCGCATGCTGGTGCGCGGCGATGTGGCCCGGGCGCTGTTCAACACCGACGAGGTGCTGGTGGCGGCGCGCGACATGGTCAACGGTCAGTCGGTCTGCGTCGACATGCTGCTGCGCGAGGTGACCTACATCCACATCATGCTGAGCGATCACCAGGTGCTCTGGGCCAACGGGATCGAGACCGAAAGCTTCCACCCGGCCAATACCGCGCTGGCCAGCCTTGATACGGAGGACCGCCTGCGCCTGCTGGCCGGGTTCCCGGACCTTGAGTACGACGCGCAGCTTTACGGCCCCTATGCGCGGCGCAACCTGTCGCCCTCCGAGGCGGCGATCCTGATGCACGAGGCGGCCTGACCGGTCTCAGGCCCGCAGCGCAACCGCCTGCGGCGCGATGTCCAGGTCCTTGGGCAGGTCGAAGGCGCGCAGGGCCTCCTCCATCGACTCGACCACGCGAAAGCGGTGGCGGAACGGCTCGGCCAGGGCCTGCTTGAAATGATGCGCGAGGAACCGCGCCGGGTCGGACCGCGCCACCACGACTCCGGCGACAAAGGTGGACCGGCGTGCGTGGTAGATAGAGGCGCCCATCTCCACCAGGTTGCGAAGCTCTCGGGGCTCGGCATCCAGCGCGTCGATGCCGTCAAGGTTGCAGATATCGAACTGCGCCAGGGGCAGCTGAGGGTCCACCTGCATGCGGTCATACATCGCCAACACGGCCTTCGGAGTGATGGTTCCGTGGTACCACCGCAACAGCAGGTTGCGGTCAGCGTACACGCGGTAGAAGCAAGGCATGGTGGTGGAAACATCCTGAACAAACTGATTACAAAGCCAGCGTCCCACGTGTTTGCCCTAGCGTCAACTGCCTTTCAGCAACGCGTCGAAAAGCGTGATCGCCTCGGGCGAGGCCCAGTCGGCATCCCCGGTCAGCCGCGCGATCTCGCGCCCCTCGGGGTCGATCAGCACGGTGATCGGCAGGCCCATGACCCCCATCTGGCGGGCCAGCGCCTGCTTGGGATCGCGGTGGCGGGGCAGGTTGGTCACGCTGATCTCGTCGAGGAACCGGTCGATCGCGCTGGGGGCGTTGCGCCCGGTGGCAAGGGTCACGACGGCAAGGCCCGCGCCACCATACCGGGTTTGCAGGGCGGAAAGCGACGGCATCTCGTGGCGGCACGGCGCGCACCATGTCGCCCAGAAGTTGAGCACGACATACTGGCCCGAATAATCGCTGAGCCGCCCCTCGGTCCCGTCGTCCTTGAGGAACGCGGCATCGGGCACCGTCTCGGGCGTGGCGACGAAGTTCAGCTTCTTCATGTCGCCCTCGCGCAGCGCCTCGAGCCCCGACATGTCCGCCGCGGCGGCATTTGCAGAAACCGCAAGGGCGGTATAAAGGACGAGCGACTTCAAGATGCGCATGGGGCCTCCCTCGACATGACCAATTCTGCCTCGAACCAGATGTGGGGCGGCCGCTTTTCGGCTGGCCCCGACGCGATCATGGAAGCGATCAACGCCTCGATCGGTTTCGACCAGCGTCTCGCGGCCCAGGACATCGCGGGCTCTCGGGCCCATGCGGCCATGTTGGCAGCGGTGGGCATCGTGAGTGATAGCGACGCGCGGGCCATGCGGGAAGGGCTGCTCACGGTCTTGTCAGAGATCGAAAGCGGCACGTTCCAGTTCTCGACCGCGCTGGAAGACATCCACATGAACGTCGAGGCGCGGCTGAAGGCGCTGATCGGCGACGCGGCCGGGCGGCTGCACACGGCGCGGTCGCGCAACGACCAGGTGGCGACCGACTTCCGCCTCTGGGTGCGCGACCAGTGCGACGCGGCCGAGGGCGGCCTCATGGCGCTGATCCGCGCGCTGCTGGGCCAGGCCGAGGCGGGGGCCGACTGGGTCATGCCCGGATTCACCCACCTGCAGACCGCGCAGCCGGTGACCTGGGGCCACCACATGATGGCCTATGTCGAGATGTTCGCGCGCGACCTCAGCCGCATTCGCGACGCCCGCCGCCGGATGAACGAAAGCCCGCTGGGCGCCGCCGCGCTGGCCGGTACATCCTTCCCCATCGACCGGGCCATGACGGCCGAGGCGCTGGGCTTTGACCGCCCCATGGCCAATTCGCTCGATGCGGTCAGCGATCGCGACTTCGCGCTGGAGTTCCTGGCGGTGGCCTCGATCAGCGCCATGCACCTCAGCCGCTTTGCCGAAGAGCTGGTGATCTGGTCCTCGGCACAGTTCCGCTTCGTCACCCTGTCGGACCGCTTTTCCACCGGCTCGTCCATCATGCCGCAGAAAAAGAACCCCGACGCGGCCGAGCTGATCCGCGCCAAGATCGGCCGGATCTTCGGCGCCAACGTGGCGCTGATGACGGTGATGAAGGGGCTGCCGCTGGCCTATTCCAAGGACATGCAGGAAGACAAGGAACAGGTCTTCGATGCGGCCGACAACTGGATGCTGGCGCTGGCGGCGATGGAGGGCATGGTCAAGGACATGACCGCCAACCGCGAGAGCCTGCGCAAGGCTGCCGCCTCGGGCTTCTCCACCGCCACCGACCTCGCCGACTGGCTGGTCCGCGTGCTGGGCCTGCCCTTCCGCGAGGCGCATCACGTGACCGGTGCGCTGGTCGCCATGGCGGAACGCGCGGGATGCGACCTGCCCGAACTGCCGCTGGACGACATGCAATCGGTCCACCCCGGCATCACCACCGATGTCTACGAGGTGCTGACGGTCGAGGCCTCGACCGCCTCGCGCACCAGCTACGGCGGCACGGCCCCCACCCAGGTCCGCGCCCAGGTGGCCCGCTGGAAGGAGATCCTGCGATGAAACCGCTCGCCCTGGTCCTGGCCCTTGCCCTGCTCGCCGCCTGCGGCGCCGACGGCGACCCGGTGCCGCCCGAACAGGACACCCCCGCCACCCGCAACGGTGTCCAAGTCGGCGTCGAAGGATGGGCGGGCGTCAAGGGCCGCTGGTAACCCCGATCCCCTTCATGTCGCCCGAAATATCCCGGGGAGCCCACCATCATGCGGCGCTTCTGGCGCAAGGGGCTGGCCCCTCGCCAGCGCAGGTGGCCCCACCGGCGCGACATGTCGACTGCCGCACCCCGTTGCACCTGCCGGAGCCTCCGGCGGGAGTACTTGGGGAATAATGAAAGCAGGGGCGCTGGAAGCCCCTTCGTTGTGCCCATAAACTCCGGGGCGCCCACCTTCGTACCACGCCTCTGGCGTGAGGGGCTGGCCCCTCGCTCCGG
The DNA here is from genome assembly GCF_019966535.1 of Mesobacterium pallidum. GTDB lineage: Bacteria > Pseudomonadota > Alphaproteobacteria > Rhodobacterales > Rhodobacteraceae > Mesobacterium > Mesobacterium pallidum. The sequence goes on from NZ_JAIMID010000001.1 coordinate 430,363, forward strand.
ACCCAAGCCAAAAGGCCTTGCCCATGGATCATTTCCTCTACCGTGACGGCCGGCTTTTTGCCGAGGACGTCGCCATCGCCGAGATCGCGGCCGAGGTCGGCACGCCGTTCTACGTCTATTCGACCGCCACGCTGACCCGGCATTTCCAGCTTTTCGACGAGGCGCTCGAGGGGACCGAGCACCTTGTCTGCTACGCCATGAAGGCGGCGTCGAACCAGGCGATCCTCAGGACCCTGGCCGAGCTGGGGGCGGGGATGGACGTGGTCTCGGGCGGCGAATATGCCCGCGCCATAGCGGCCGGCGTGCCGGGCGAGCGGATCGTGTTCTCCGGCGTCGGCAAGACCGTCTCCGAGATCGAACAGGCGCTGACCGGCGGCATCCGCCAGTTCAACGTGGAGAGCGAGCCCGAGATGCAGGCGATCTCGGCCGTGGCCACGCGGCTGGGCGTCACGGCGCCGATCACCATCCGGGTGAACCCGGATGTCGACGCCAAGACCCATGCCAAGATCGCCACCGGCAAGTCCGAGAACAAGTTCGGCATCCCCATCGCCCGCGCGCGCGAGGTCTACGCGCTGGCCGCCAGCCTGCCGGGGCTCGAGGTGATCGGCATCGACGTGCATATCGGCTCGCAGCTGACGCAGCTCGAGCCGTTCGAGCAAGCCTACCGGAAGGTCGCCGAGCTGACCGAGGTGCTGCGCGCCGATGGCCATGACATCCGGCGGCTCGACCTCGGCGGCGGCCTTGGCATTCCCTACACCCGCGGCAACGAGGCGCCGCCGCTGCCGATGGATTACGGCGCCATGGTCAAGCGCGTGCTCGGCCATCTCGGCTGCGAGATCGAGATCGAGCCGGGCCGGCTGATCGTCGGCAATGCGGGGCTGCTGGTCAGCGCGGTCATCTACGTGAAGTCGGGCGAGGGACGCGATTTCCTGATCCTCGACGCGGCGATGAACGACCTCATTCGCCCCGCCATGTACGAGGCGCATCACGACATCATTCCCGTGAACGAGCCCGCCCCGGGGGTCGAGCAGCAGCCCTATGACATCGTCGGCCCGGTCTGCGAATCCGGTGACACCTTTGCCAAGCAGCGCGCCATGCCGCCGCTGACAGATGGCGACCTTGTCGCCTTCCGCTCGGCCGGGGCTTACGGCGCGGTGATGAGCAGCGAGTACAACACCCGCCCGCTGATCCCCGAGGTGCTGGTGAAGGGCGATCAATTTGCGGTTATCCGCGCGCGGCCCAGCTATGAAGACATCATAAACCGCGATAGCATACCTGAGTGGCTCTAGGCGGCTCGCGGCGAATCCTCGTCGGGGCGGCGGGTCCGCCACCCTGAACGAGGAGCGAGGCGCTGACAGATCGCAGCCCCCAAACCCCGACCGACCGCCCGCTGGACCAACTGCGTTGGCCCCTGCGTCTGACGCGCGCCGGAATGTTTGCCGAAAGCCTGACGCGCGCCTTCTGGCCCTTCTGGTCCGTGCTGTTCGTCACGCTTGCGCTGCTGATGCTGGGCCTGCACGACAGCGCCCGGGTCGAGGTGGTCTGGGCCGGCGGCGTCATAGCCGTGCTGGCCGCGCTGGGCACGCTGGTCTGGGGCATCCGCGCCTTCCGCTGGCCGGACCGCACCGCCGCGCTCGACCGGCTGGACGCGACCCTGCCGAACCGTCCCATCGCCGCGCTGCTCGACCACCAGGCCATCGGCGGCAGCGACGCCGCCTCGGTCGCCGTGTGGGAGGCGCACCGCCGCCGCATGTACGCCCGGCTGGACGACGCCCGCCCGGTGCAGCCCGACCTGCGCGTGTCGCGCCGCGATCCGTTCGCGCTGCGCTACGTGGCGCTGCTGGCCTTCCTGACCGCTTTGATGTTCGGCTCGATCTGGCGCGTCGGCTCGGTCACCGAGATGACGCCCGGCGGCGGCACGGCCCTCGCCACCGGCCCCGCCTGGGAAGGCTGGGCCGAGCCGCCCGCCTATACCCGCCTGCCGACGCTCTACCTCAACGACCAGCCGCCGGGCGTGCTGAGCCTGCCCGAGGGCAGCACCATCACCCTGCGCCTCTACGGCGAGGTCGGCGCGCTGACCGTGACCGAAACCGTCTCGGGCCGCACCGAAGAGGTCGGCTCGGTCGCAGCCCCCAGCCAGGCCTTTACCGTCGAAGGCGACGGCACGATCGAGATCGCCGGCGAGGGTGGGCGCAGCTGGTCCGTCACCGTGACGCCCGACACCGCGCCGGGCGTGATCATCTCGGGCCAGGCCGAGGTCGGGGCAGAGGGCGAAATGACCATGCCCTTCACCGCCTGGGACGATTACGGCGTGCAATCGGGCGAGGCGCGGATCACGCTCGACCTCGCGGCCGTTGACCGCCGCCATGGCCTCGCGCTGGACCCCGAGCCGGTCGAGGTGATCACCGTGCCGCTGCCCATGCCGATCAATGGCCAGCGGCAGGATTTCGAGGAAACGCTGATCGAGGATTTCTCGCTTCACCCCTGGGCCAATCTGCCGGTCAAGATCGAGCTCACGGTCGTGGACGAGGCCGGGCAGGAGGCGACCGGCGTGGCCGAGACGCAGGTGCTGCCGGGGCGGCGCTTCTTCGATCCGCTGGCCCGGGCGATTTCCGAGCAGCGGCGCGACCTGTTGTGGAATCGAGCCAACATGCCCCGCATCGCGCAGCTGATGCGCGCCATCTCGCATCGCCCGGACGAGGGGCTCTTCCGCAAGGAGGCGGCCTATCTCCAGCACCGGGTGATCCTGCGCCGGATCGAGGCGGCGGGCCCCGCGATGGACGACACCACGCGGGACGAGCTGGCCCAGGCGCTCTGGGATCTCGCCTTGCTGATCGAAGAGGGCGACCTCGAGGATGCGATGGAGCGGCTGCAGCGCGCGCAGGACCGGTTGAGCGAGGCGATGCGCAATGGCGCCAGCGACCAGGAGATCGCCGAGCTGATGCAGGAGCTGCGCGAGGCGACCGACGATTATCTGCGCCAGCTGTCGCGCCAGGCGCAGCAGGACGGCCAGCAGGGCGACCAGCCGCAGCAGCAGCAGGGCGGCGAGTCGATGCAGATGACGCAGAACGACCTGCAGCAGATGATGGACCGCATCCAGGAGCTGATGGAGCAGGGCCGCATGGCCGAGGCCCAGGAGGCGCTGGACCAGCTGCGGCAGATGATGGAAAACATGCGCGTCACCGAGGGCCAGCAGGGTCAGCAGGGCCAGAGCCCCGGCCAGCAGGCCATGGAAGGGCTGGGCGAGACGCTGCGCGAACAGCAGGGCCTCAGCGACCAGGCGTTCCGCGACCTGCAGGAGCAGTTCGGCCAGGGCCAGCAGGGCCAGTCGCAGCAGAACCAGGGCCGCAACGGCGGCATGGGCCAGGGCCAGCAGCATGATCAGCAGGGCCAGGGCGGCCAGCCCGGCCAGGGCCAGGGCGAAGGCCAGGACCAGGCGGAAAGCCAGCCGGGCCAGGGCCAGGGCGACGGCGACCTGGAACAAAGCCTTGCCGACCGCCAGCGCGACCTGCGCAACGAGCTGAACCGCCAGCGGCAGAACCTGCCCGGCGGCGGCACCGAGCAGGGCGAGGAAGCCCGCCGGTCGCTCGAGCGGGCCGAGGGCGCGATGGACGGCGCCGAGGACGCGCTGCGCGAGGGCGACATGGCCGAGGCGATCGACCGCCAGTCCGAGGCGATGGAAGCCCTGCGCGAGGGCATCCGCAACCTCGGCGAGGCGATGGCGCAGGAGCAGCGCAACCAGGGCCAGCAGGGCGATGCGCAGAACAATGCGCAGGCCGGCCAGCGCCGCGACCCGCTGGGCCGCAACCCCGGCTCGAACGGGCAGGTGGGCACCGAGGAACAGCTGCTGCAGGGCGAGGACGTCTACCGCCGCGCCCGCGACTTGCTGGACGAGATCCGCCGCCGCTCGGGCGAGAGCGACCGGCCGGACGTGGAACTGGATTACCTCAAGCGCCTGCTGGACAGGTTCTAGGCGATCGGCCCGCGCGCCGCGCCCTTGCGGGCGCAGCGGGGCTCAGCTTGTGCGTGTCGGCATGTGGTCTGCAAGGAATCGCCGCGCCTTTGCGGGCGCGGCGGGGGTCAGCCTGTGCATGTGGGCATGACGTCGGGACGGTGTCGCCGCGCCCTTGCCGGCGCGTCGGGGGTCAGCCGGATAGGCCGGCCACCAGGTCGGCCAGCCAGAGCCGCAGGTCGTTGATCGTCGCGACATAGACCGTAAGCGCCGGGGCCAGCGCGGGCACACTGTCCACGATCCTGGGCGCCAGCACGTAGAGCCCCGCGAGACCCGTGAACAGCAACACCGTCAGCGCAAAGCCACGCCGGAACCCGGTGCGCCGCTGCGCCTCGAGCTCTTCGGGCAGGGCCGGCGTGGCGCCGTCCCCCTGTCCCCCCTCGCGCCGCTCGGAGGCAGAACGCAGGGTCGAGTTGATCTCGTCTATGTCCGGCAGCAGGTCGCGGCGGGAGGTGTTCAGCCCTTCGGTCACCGTCAAAGCGGTGCTTTCCGGGCGGGGTGTCGCGGGCTCCTTGTCGGGCATGCCGCGCATGCGGGCCATGCGGACGCGGGCCTGCTCGGCGCGCCTGGCCTCTTCGTCCATCGGCTCGTCCAGGCCAAGCTCGGGCTGCGTCTCGAGCGGCGCGGCCTGGCGCCGGGCCACCTCGCGCTGCGCCTCGTCGCGCAGGATGTCGGCCACGGCGGGGTCGAGCTTGCGCCGCGTCGGCTGCGGCGCAGGGGCGGCCACGGGGGGCCGTTCCTCGATCTCTTCGGGGGTGTCGTCCGCCGCGTCCTCGGGCACCCAGTCCTCGTCCGCGACGGGGCGGCCAAGCTCGCTTTCGGCCTCGGCCTCCTGGTCGCCATGGGACTGGAACCAGGTGTGGCCGCAACTGGAACATTGCACGTCGCGACCGGTCGCCGGAATGACCTCGTCCGGGACCTCGTATTGTGCGCCGCAATTCGGGCAGATCAGTCGCATCTTGCCCCCTCTACCTCGGGTGGCCGTTCTCATCGCGGCCCGTTCCATGCCACAATAGGTTGCCGTCCTGCCGCGGAAAAGTCCAAATCGTCCACCCGGTGCGGATTGCAACCCGACCGTCGCTGCGGCACAACAGGGCACGCAGGCGAAGGGGATCCCGGGTGATCGAATTGGAGAACGTGGCCTATAGCTACGGCTATGGCGGAGGCGCCTTGCTGAGCGAGCTGTCGCTGAAACTCTCGCCCGGTTCGTTCCATTTCCTGACCGGGCCGTCGGGGGCGGGCAAGACCACCTTTCTCAAGCTGTGCTACGGCGCGCTGCGGCCCACCTCGGGCGAGGTGCAGATCTTTGGCAAGGACCTGCGCGGCATGGACCGCGACGACATCGCCATGGCGCGGCGGCGCATCGGGGTGGTGCACCAGGATTGCCAGTTTCTCGATCACCTCAGCGTGGCCGAGAACATCGCCCTGCCGCTGGCCGTCTCGGGGCAGGAGCACCTGGCCGACGGCAACCTCGACGAGTTGATGGCCTGGGTCGGGCTGACCGAGCGCGCGAATGCCCTGCCGGCCGAGCTGTCGGGCGGCGAGCGGCAGCGCGCGGCGCTGGCGCGGGCGGTCATCATGTCGCCTGACGTGGTGCTGGCCGACGAGCCCACGGGCAATGTCGACTGGGAGATGTCGCAGCGCCTGCTGACCCTGCTGGTGGAACTCAACCGCATGGGCAAGACCATCATGATCGCCACCCATGACCTGTCGCTGATCCGCGCCGCCAAGGCGCAGGTCCAGGCACGGGTGCTGCGGATTTCCAACAAGCGGCTGCAACTGGCGGGGGCGGACCTGTGAAACTGCCTGCCTTTGCCTCGCTGCTGGCCGGCGACACCAATGCCGACCGGGTCGTGCCGCCGACGGGCGTCTCGGCCCGGCTCACGCTGCTGGTGTCCGGCGCCATGGCGTTCCTTGCCGTTTTCGCGCTGGCGCTGTCGCTGGCCTCGGGCCGGCTGGCGACGCGCTGGGGGGACGAGCTGGCGAACGGCGCGACGCTGCGCATCTCGGCCCCGGCGGACCAGGTCGCGGCGCAGACCCAGGCCGCGCTGCGGGTGCTGGACACCACGCCGGGCGTCGGTGCGGCCCGGGCGCTGAGCCAGGACGAGCAGCGCGCCCTGCTCGAGCCCTGGTTCGGCCCGGACCTGCCGGTCGAGGACCTGCCGATCCCCCAGTTGATCGAGATCATCGAGAGCGATGGCAGCTTCGATCCCGCCGGCCTGCGCCTGCGCCTTGCGGCCGAGGTGCCGGGCGCCGTGCTGGACGACCATGCCCGCTGGCGGCGGCCGCTGGTGCAGGCGGCGTCGCGGCTGAAGCTGCTGGGGCTGGTGTCCATCGGCCTCATCACGCTGGCCACGGCGGCGATGATCACGCTGGCGGCCAACGCGGCCCTGTCGGCCAATGCGCAGGTGATCGCGGTGCTGCGGCTGGTCGGCGCGACCGACCGCTACATCGCCCGCGCCTTTGTCCGCCGCTTTACCCTGCGTGCCCTGACCGGCGCGGCCGTGGGCACCGCGCTGGCCATGATCGCCGTCGCGCTACTGCCGGATGCGGGCGAGACGGCGGGCTTTCTCACCGGGCTGAGCTTTGTCGGGCCGCACTGGATCTGGCCGCTGATGGTGCCGCTGCTGGCCGCCATCGTGGCCTTCGTCGCGACGCGCACCGCCGCGCTGCGCATGTTGGGAGGGCTCTCATGATCGCCGTGCAATGGGTGCTGTCGCTGATCTTCATCGTCCAGATGTACCTGGCCATGGCCGTGCTGGCCGTCTTCTACACGCCGCTGGCCATCTTCCGCCGCCAGTCGGCCTATGACGCGGTGCATGCCTATTGCCGCTGGGTCCGCTTCAGCGCGCGCTGGATCGTCGGCCTGAGGACCGAGGTGCGCGGCCCCATCCCCACGACCGAGCTGCTGATCGCCGCCAAGCACCAAAGCTTTCTCGATATCATCCTGATCGTGTCCGAGGTGCCGCGGCCCAAGTTCATCATGAAGGCCGAGCTGCGCTTTGCCCCGATCCTGGGCTGGTACGCGATGCGCATCGGCTGCGTGCCGGTCAACCGGGGCCGCCGGGCCGAAGCGATCAAGCGCATGGTGGCCGAGGTGACCCATGGCGACGCGCCCGCCGGGCAGCTGATCATCTACCCGCAGGGCACCCGCGTCGCGCCGGGCGCGCAGCTGCCCTACAAGGTCGGCACCTACGCGCTTTATGAACAGACCGGGCAGGCGGTGGTGCCGGCGGCGACCAACGTGGGCGTCTTCTGGCCGCGCCACGGCATCCTGCGCAAGCGCGGGCTGGCGGTGGTCGAGTTCCTTGACCCCATGGCGCCGGGCATGGCCCGCGACACCTTCATGAAGACCCTCGAAGAGGTGGTCGAGACCCGCTCGAACGCGCTGATGAGAGAGGCGGGCTTCGATGGGGTGCCTGGCTGACGTGTCCGGGCTCGACGCGCTTGGCGGCGCCCCCGGTGCGTGGCCGCTGCGCGAGGTGGTGACGCGGATGACGTCGCCAAACCGTCAACGGGTCGTGGCCGCGCGGGTCTGCGTGCCCGGCAGTCCCGGCGCGGAGGGCTCCGCCGGCTGGCCCGGTGGCGACGACGGCCAGGCGGTGGTCGCGGTGCACCCGGGAACGCTGGCCATGCCCGACCGGCCCGGCCGCGCGGCACGGGCGATGTGGCGGGCGCCTAACCCTGCAACCCCTTGAGCCGCTGATGCGCCCGCGACCGAGCCCGCCAGCGGCGCGGCAGACGCCACATCAGGAAGGTCAGCGCCCCGATCACCGCCAGGCCCCAGAACCCGGCGATCCGATCGCCCAGCGTCAGTGGCGGCTTGGCGGGCAGGGCGGCGGGCAACAGGCCGGTGCGCTGCGCCGCCACAAGTTCTTCGGGCGGCAGCGGCAGGTAACGCGCCGCGCGGCACTGCCCCTCGGCCAGGGCATAGCCGCTGTTGCGCCGCCACACCGGCAACATGAGCACGCGGCCCTGCAAGGCCAGTCGGCACAGCGACAGCTCGACATCCGAATGATTGGTGATGCCGGACGGGCCGACATAGGTCAGTACCTCGGACACATCCATGACCAGCGGGCGCGGCTCTGCCGCCACGGCAGGGCGCGGGGCAAGGGCCAGCGTTGCCCCCAGCGCAAACAACAGGGCGCGGAACGGGTACGGACGGGGTGTCATTCTATGGCCGTTGTCGCATCGCGATGCGGCAAGATCATGGCAACGGCGGCGGATTCCGCGCCGTCAGAGCGCAATTTCGGTCACCCGGACCAGCGGCGCGATGCGGGCCACGTCCTCGGCCCGGCATAGCTCGGTCGCGGGGGTTTGCACGGCGGCCGAGGCGGCGGCGACGCCCATGCGCAGGGCCTCGGCGGGGTTGTCGCCCCGGGCCGTGGCAAGGGTGAAGCCGCCGACAAAGCTGTCGCCCGCGCCGACCGTGCTGACAATGGTGTTGTAGGGCGCGACGCCGTGCAGCGGCCGGGGCAACTCGCGCCCGGCCATGACCGACCCGTCCTTGCCGAAGGCCAGGATCACGGTCTCGGCCACGCCACGGCCCACCATGGCCTGCGCGGCGGCGGCGAGCTTTTCGGCGCTGTCGAGGGTTTCCCCGGTCAGTTCGCCTGCCTCGGCATGATCCATCCGCAAGACCCAGGGCGCCGCACCGGCTCGCGGCGCGCGGCCCAGTGTCATCAGCGGCGCGCCCGAGGTGTCGACGATCAACCGCGCCGATCCAAGCGGCGCGACCATGCGCTGTGGCAGGTCATCCGGCAGGCCGGCCGGCTGGCTGCCGCTCAGCACCACCAGCGCGTCTTGGGGACAATCGGCGGCGATGCGCGCAATCAGCGTCTCGGGATCAGTGCCCGACCAGTCCGGGCCCGGCAGGACAAAGCGGTACTGCCCGCCGGTGTCGCTGTCGGTGACGGCGAGGCTCAGCCGGGTTTCGCCCGGCGCGGGCAGGGGGATCAGGTCGATCCCCTCGGCCGCCAGCAGCCCAGCCACGGCCTCGCCATTGGGCCCGCCAAGCGCGGCCAGCGCGCGCGACGTGCCCCCCATGTGGGCGATGGCGCGGCTGACGTTCAGCCCGCCGCCGCCCGGGTCGCGGGTCGGCGGGGTGCAGCGCAGCTTGGGGCCGGGCCGGATACCGGGCGCCGCGCTGGCCAGGTCCAGCGCCGGGTTCAGGGTGATGGTCAGGATCGGCCGCATGGCTCAGACCCTCTTGCGTGCGCGCAGGGCGGCCGTGATCGTGCCATCGTCGAGATAGTCGAGCTCGCCCCCGATCGGTACGCCCTGCGCCAGTGACGAGACGGTGACCCGCCCCTCGAGCTGGTCGGCGATGTAATGCGCGGTGGTCTGGCCGTCGACGGTGGCGTTCAGCGCCAGGATCACTTCCGAGATCGCCTCGCTGCTGACCCGGTCCACGAGGCGCGGGATCGACAGGTCTTCGGGGCCGATGGAATCGAGCGCCGAGAGCGTGCCCCCCAGCACGTGGTAGCGCCCCTTGAAGACGCCCGAACGCTCCATCGCCCAGAGGTCGGCCACGTCCTCGACCACGCAAAGCTCGCCATTGGCGCGGCGCGCGTCGTTGCAGATGTCGCAGGTGTCTGCGGTGCCCACGTTGCCGCAGTTGAGGCATTCGCGGGCAGTCTGCGCCACCTCGGTCATCACGTCCGCGAGCGGGGTGAGCAGCAGCGCCCGCTTGCGGATCAGGTGCAGCACCGCGCGCCGGGCCGAGCGCGGGCCAAGGCCCGGAAGCCGGGCCATGAGGTCGATCAGGGCCTCGATGGACTGGGTGCTGCTCATGGCCGTGCCTTGTTCCCGTTTCGTCCACTTTTGCGCGGGCGCTGCGGATTGGCAATGCCCGTTGCGGCGCTCAGAACGGCAGCTTGAAATCCGCCGGCAGGCCAAGCCCTTCGGTGATCTTCGACATCTCGGCCTGGGCCCGTTCGGTCGCCTTGGTCTGGGCGTCCTTGATCGCGGCGAGGATCAGGTCCTCGGCGACTTCCTTTTCCGACGGGTTGAAGATCGACGGGTCGATGTTCAGCCCCTTGAGCTCGCCCTTGGCCGAGCAGGTGGCGGTCACGAGGCCCGCGCCCGAGCGCCCCTCGACCATGATGGTATGCAGGTCTTCCTGCAGCTGCTCCATCTTCTGCTTCATCTCGCCGGCGGCCTTCATCATCTTGGCCATGTCGCCCATGTTGCCCAGACCCTTGAACATCGCGTCTCTCCTTCGCATCCGCTGTTTCTGGCTAGATAGGGGGGAGGGGGCAGGGGACACAAGGGCCGCGGGCGGAAATGCACGCAGATCGCCCGCGCCGCACGGCAGGAACCGCAAGATCCGATGGGCCGGGAGGCGTCCTGGTGTTCTTCCCTCTGCTTCTACCCGCGGTCCGCGCCCGTGGCCGTCGTCGGAGTGAGGGGCCAGCCCCTCACACTCCCCGGAGTTTAGGGGCAAGATGAATGAAGGATCGGATCCCCTGCTTCATCTTGCCAATAAACTCCCGCCGGAGGCTCCCGAAGGTGCCGCGCGCGCGAGGGTCAGTCTTCCTCGAACGGGTCCCACTCGTCCTCGACCTCGGGCAGGGCCTCGGCCTGGGCTTCGGCCATGAGGTCCTGGGCCGAGCGGATATTGGCGATCTTGGCGCCGGGGAAGGCGGCGAAGACGGCCTGGACCATGGGATGGGCGCGGGCCTCCTCCTCGATCGCGCGTTTCGCGGCGTCGCGCACTTCGGCGATGGTTTCGGCCGTGGCGCCGTTGACCACGATCACCGCCCAGCGGTTGCCGGTGAAACGCTGCAACGTGGCGCCGAGGCGCTGCGCGAGGTCGGGGGCGGCATCGTCCGTTGGGGTGAACTCGATCCGGCCGGGCTGGTAGGCGGCGAGGCGGACGCAGCCTTCGACCTCGACCAGCAGCTTGACGTCGCGGTTCTGGCGGATCAGCTCGATCACATGGTCGAAGCTGGGATAGCGGGCCAGTGCCGCGTCGAGTTGAGTGGCCGGCTGCGCGCCGCCGGAGCGCATGGTGGGCGCATGGACCGGGGTGCCCGGGCCGGGGCCCGAGAGCGCGCCTCGGGCGGTCGTGCTGCCGCCGGGGCTTGCCTGACCACCGCCGCCGCCGCCGCCCGGGCCGGGGGCCGGGGGCGCGCTGTGTTGCAGCTTGCGCACCAGCTCTTCGGGGCTCGGGAGTTCGGCGACGTGGGTGAGGCGAATGACCGCCATCTCTGCCGCCATCATGGCGTTCGGGGCCTGGGAGACCTCGTCGAGCGCCTTGAGCAGCATCTGCCACATGCGGGTCAGCGCCCGCATCGGCAGCGCCTCGGCCATGGTCAGGCCGCGGGTGCGCTCGTCCGGGCCGACGGTGGGGTCCTCGGCCGCCTCGGGGGTGATCTTGACCACGGAGATCCAATGCGTCACCTCGGCCATGTCGCGCAGCACGGCCAGCGGGTCGGCGCCGTCGGCATATTGCGCCGAGAGCTCACCCAGGGCGCCGGCGGCGTCACCGCGCATCACCAGATCGAAGAGGTCGAGCACGCGACCGCGATCCGCCAGCCCCAGCATGGCGCGGACCTGGTCGGCGCCCGTCTCGCCCGCGCCGTGGCTGATCGACTGGTCGAGCAGCGAGGTCGCGTCGCGGGCCGAGCCTTCGGCCGCGCGGGTGATGAGGGCGAGCGCCTCGTCGGTGATCTCCGCCCCTTCGGCGGTGGCGATGCGGCGCAGCATGGCGATCATCACCTCGGGCTCGATCCGGCGCAGGTCGAACCGCTGGCAGCGCGACAGCACCGTGACCGGGACCTTGCGGATCTCGGTCGTGGCGAAGATGAACTTGACGTGCGCGGGCGGTTCCTCGAGCGTCTTGAGCAGTGCGTTGAAGGCGCTGTTCGAGAGCATGTGCACCTCGTCGATGATGTAGATCTTGTAGCGCGCGGAGGCCGCCCGGTAATGCACGCTGTCGATGATCTCGCGGATGTCGTTGACCGAGGTGTTCGAGGCCGCGTCCATCTCGATCACGTCGACATGGCGGCCCTCCATGATGGCACGGCAATGCTCGCACTTGCCGCAGGGGTCGGTGGTCGGGCCGCCGCCGCCCTCGGGGCCGATGCAGTTCATGCCCTTGGCGATGATCCGAGCGGTCGTGGTTTTCCCGGTGCCCCGAATGCCCGTCATGATGAAGGCCTGCGCGATCCGGTCGGCGGCAAAGGCATTGCGGAGCGTGCGCACCATGGCATCCTGGCCGACGAGATCGGCAAAGGTCTCGGGACGGTATTTCCGGGCCAGGACCTGGTAGGCGGGCTGCGCGGGATCGGACATCTGGGCAGGGGTTCCTTGGATTCGGACGGGCGTGCCCCGAACCTAGGGGGTTGGCGGGGGCAGGACAATGGCCGGGGCTTGCCGCGGGCCGTGGCGCGGCCTACCGTCGGGCGCATGTGTGGACGTTTCGCCGTGACCCTGCCGCCTGACGCCATGGCGCGCCTCTTCGAGGCGGTGCCGGGGAACGACCTGCCGGATGTGCCGAATTACAACGTCTGCCCGACCACGCAGGTGCACGTGGTTTTTGGCGATGAAGGGCGGCGGCTGGGCGGGATGCGCTGGGGATTCATTCCGCATTGGTACAAGGCGCCGAACGATGGCCCGCTGCTGATCAATGCCCGGGCCGAGACGATTGCCGACAAGCCCGCCTTTCGCGCCGCCTGTCGCAGCCGGCGCTGCCTGATCCCGTCGGACGGGTTCTATGAATGGACCCGCACCAAGGAGGAGAAGCTGCCCTGGTTCATCCGGCGCGCCGACGGCGAGCCGCTGGTCATGGCCGGGATCTGGCAGGACTGGGAGCGGGACGGTGAGACCCTGCGAACCTGCGCCATCGTCACGACCGAGGCGACCGGGCCGATGGCCGAGATCCACCACCGCGTGCCGGTGATCCTCGATCCCGCGGCCTGGGCGCTGTGGCTGGGCGAGGAGGGCAAGGGCGCGGCCACGCTGATGCAGCCGCCGGGGGACGAGGTGCTGGCCTTTCACCGGGTGGACAAGGCGGTCAATTCCAACCGCGCCAGCGGGCCGGAGCTGATCGAGCCGATCGAGGTCTGAAGGCAGGGCGCCTCACGCCCTTGCGGCCTGCTTCGCCGGCGCTCATGGCCCGGGGGCGGGCGGCACATCGGGGCGCGGGGACGCGGGCGGCAGGTCGCGGGCCATCGCGCGGGCGCAGCGGCGCAGCTCGGCCCGCAGCTTGTCGCGCGCCAGCGGCTTGGCCAGGAACCCGTTCATCCCCGCCTCGCGGCAACGCGCCACGTCATCGTCGAAGGCGCTGGCGGTAAAGCCGATGATCCAGGTCTCGCCCAGGGTGCCACCCATGCCGCGGATGCGGCGGGTCGCCTCGAGCCCGTCCATGCCAGGCATGTGGACATCCATCAGAACCGCGTCGAAGAATTCCATCTGCATCCGGTCGAGCGCGTCCTCGGCATCTTCGGACACCGCCGGAAAATGCCCCATCCGGGACAGGATCGCGCTGGCGATCTTGCGGTTGACCTTGTTGTCATCGACAACGAGCACGCGCAGCCCCTCCGGGTCGGTCTCGTTCGGGATCTCGGCGGGCCTGGCCGGCAGCGCCTCCGGATCGCTGGGCGGCATCGGCAGCTCGAAGACGAAGGTGCTGCCGATGCCGAGATCGCTTTCGACCCAGATCGCGCCCTCCATCGCCTCGACCAGGGCCTTGCAGATCGGCAGGCCCAGCCCTGTGCCCTGGAATTCGCGGTTCGAGCGGTTGTCGACCTGTTCGAACCGCTGGAAGACCTTGGGGCGGTCGTCTTCCGAGATGCCGATGCCGGTGTCGCGCACGGAAAAGCGCAGCATGGGCTTGGGGCTGGCGGGTTCGACGGTGACGTGGATGCCGCCGGAATTGGTGAATTTCAGCGCGTTGCCGACGAGGTTCAGCAGGACCTGGCGCAGCCGGTCCTCGTCGCCCGTCACCCGCGGAATGACCGAAGGGTCGATCTGCACGGTCAGGGTCAGCCCGCGCTGGTCGGCGGTCACCGCGAACATGGCGTGCAGCGAGCCGAGCGTGCGCGACAGGTCGAACGGCCGGGGCCGGATCGCCAGCTTGCCCTCGTCGAGCTTGGCGATGTCGAGGATGTCGTCGATGACCGAGCGCAGCGCATGGCCGCTGTCGACGATGGTGTTGACCAGCTCGCGCTGCGGCTCTTCCAGGTCGGTTTCAAGCAGCAACTGGGCGATCGGGATGATGCCGTTCAGCGGTGTGCGGATCTCGTGGCTCATTGTGGCCAGGAACCGCGACTTGACCTCGGCATTGTGGCGCGCCTCGTCACGGGCGGCGATCAGACGTTCCTCGTTCAGGTGGATGCGTTCGCGCATCCGGGCAAAGCCGTAGGTCAGCGTGCCGATCTCGTCCCGGGTCATGCGCGGCAGCTCGGCCTCGTAATCGCCGCGCGACAGGCGGCGCGCCGCGCTTGACAGCAGCATGATCGGCCGCACCACCACGCGGTCGATGCCGACCAGCGTGAAGGCGACGCCGACGACGCAGGCCAGCGTCATGAAGCCGAAGATGGTGCGGAACTGGCGCATCGCGGCATGGTAGGTCGGGGCGTAGTCACTGGTGATCTCGATCGTGGCGATCCGGCGGCCGTCGAACATGATGTCGCGCGAAATCGGCACCATGTGATCGCCGGTGGCAGCGGGCACCGCGGACAGCGGGTAAAGCTGCCGCCCGTCCGGCGCATTCAGCACCACGCGCGTCCAGCGCCGGTTGCCGGTCTGCAGGCTGCGCAGGCTGGAATAGACCGCGCTGAAATGCGACTGCAGGATCAGCGGGGTCAGCGCCTCGGAGAGGATGTCGAGCTCGCTCTCCAGCTTCTGCCGCTCGGTCCGTTCGATGCTGCTGCGCAGCTCGGACACCCAGGCGCCCGCGACCAGCAGCACCGCCAGCACGGCGACGGTTGCGAACCGCAGCATGAAGCGTTCGCGCAGGGTGCCGCTGAGGGCAAAGCGGCGCTTGCCGGACCGCAGGCTGGTCATCGTCGCTCTCCTGCCCTCACTCGACCGCGAACTCCTCGAGGCCAAGCTCGGCGATGGGGGCGTAGTCTGACGCCTCGGCCGGCACGGGCTGCTGGATCGGCACACCGGCCAGCAGGGCGCGGCCCTCCTCGGTCGATCCCAGAGCGATCAGGGCATCGCGCACCTTTGCCGCCATCGTCTCGGGCACGCGGGGGTGCACGGCAAAGGGATGCGGCGCCACGCGCGGCGTCTCGAAGATGATCTGCAGCCGGTTGCGCAGTTCCGCCGGCTGGCTGTCGAAGGTGCTTTTCACCCCGCCGGCCGCGGCGGTTTCACCAAGGGCCACGTTCAGGTAGGCGGAATCGTGGGTCTGGACATAGCGTTCCTCGAAGCTCAGCCCGTACTGGCGCGCAAGCACGGCGCGCATCAGCAACGAGGCCCCGAGCGCATTGGGCGCCGGAAAGGCGATGATGGCCCCTTCGAGCGAGTCCAGCGTGTCGAAACGGCTGTCCCGCGCCGTCACCAGCACGCCGTATAGTGCGCGGTTGCCGTCGCGCACCAGTGGCCGGTAGTCGCTGGTGCCAATGGTCTGCACCAGGTGATAGGGGTTCATGAAGGCGAAATCGTAATCCCCGTTCCGCAATTCGCGTTCGAAATGCGGGATTGTCGGCGCGCCCCTGAGGACAAACTCATGCCCCGTCGCCTCGGACAGGTAGCGGGTAATGGGCAGCCAGGTGTCGGCGATGCGCCGCGCGTCGAACTGCGGCACCACCCCGATGGTATAGTGGTCCGCCCGTGCCGGGCCAAGCAGGACCAGCACGCCGACCAGCGCCAGCCAGGCGGCCCGAAAACGTGAACGCGACATGACCCGACCTCCGGCGGTGATTGCGGCTGCGGTTCTCAGGCGATATCGGACAGGTGTTAAGAACTCGACAAAGGAGGCCGGGGCGATGGCGCGGACCGGGCTGGTAATCTTCGATTGCGACGGGGTCGTGATCGACAGCGAGGCGATCAGCGCGCGCATGCTGGTGGCCGAACTGGCCGGCCACGGGGTCGAGATCGACATGGCCTACGTGGCGCGGCATTTCCTGGGGCGCAGCTACAAGGTGGTGCTGGACCAGGTCCGACGTGCGTTCGGCGTGGTCCTGCCCGAGGGGTTCGAGGCCGAGTACCGCGCCCGGCTGATCGGGGCCTTTCGACGTGATCTCAAGGTCATGCCGGGCGTAGCTGACGTATTGCACGAACTTTCCGTGCCCTATTGCCTGGCCACCAGCTCCTCGCCCGAGCGGGTGCGTCAATCGCTTGACCTGGTGGGGCTGGCAGGCGCCTTTGCCGGGCGGGTCAACACCGCCTCCGAGGTGGCGAACGGCAAGCCGGCGCCCGATCTGTTCCTGCTGGCGGCCGAGCGGATGGGCGTGCCACCGGCCGAGTGCCTGGTGATCGAGGACAGCCGCGCGGGGATCGAGGCGGGGCTTGCCGCGGGCATGCAAGTCTGGCGATTCACCGGCGGAACGCATCTTGCCGGGCTCGACCTCGGGGCCGAACCGGGGCCGCAGCCGCACGCGACGTTTGCAAGCTTTGCGGATTTCTTCCACATTGCCCCGCATCTTTCACGAAAGGAGACAGGCCCATGAACCGCGTGGCAGCCGACGACACCGGCGCCGGACGGCGCGATCTCGCGGCGCGGGCGGCCTGGCTGTACTACGTCGCCGGGATGACCCAGGACCAGGTCGCGCGCGAGCTGGGCATTTCGCGCCAGCGGGCGCAACGGCTGGTGGCGCTGGCCGTGTCCGAGAACCTGATCCGGGTGCGCATCGACCACCCGATCGCCGAATGTCTCGAACTGGAACGCGACCTGCGCGGCCATTACGCGCTTGACTGGGTGCGCGTCGCCCCGGCGCTGGCGGCGGGGGACGAGGCGCTGACCGCGCTCGCCCCCTTTGCCGCGCCCTCGATCGAAAGCGTCTTTGCCGACGGTGCGCCGCGGCTCGTGGCGCTGGGCACCGGGCGGACGCTGCGCGCGGTGATCGAGCAGATGCAGACCATGGACGGCAAGCACCACAAGGTGGTGTCGCTGATCGGCAACGTCTCGCCCGACGGCTCGGCCTCGTTCTACGAGGTCATCATGCGCGTTGCCGACAAGACCGGCGCGGCGCATTACCCGATGTCGGCCCCGGTGATGGCCCGCAGCCTTGAAGAGCTGGCGACCTTCCGCGACCTTCCGCACGTGAAAAGCACCATGGCACTGGCGCGTTCGGCCGACCTGACCATCGTCGGGATCGGCCAGATGGATGACAGCGCGCCGCTGCTCAAGGACGGGTTCATCACCGCCGAGCAACTGGCCAGCCTGCGTGCGGCCGGGGCGGTGGGCGAGATCTGCAGCCATATCTTCGACGCCGAGGGGCGGTATCTCGACCACCCGGTGAACGACCTGATGGTGGGCCAGCGGCTGATGTCGGGCAGCGCCCGGCGGCTCTGCATCGGCGGCGGGCGCGAGAAGCAGGCCGCCCTGAGGGCGGCGCTGAAGGGCCGCCTGATCACCGATCTCATCACCGACGAAAACACCGCCCGGGCCCTGCTGGCCGGTTGACCACATCCTGATCCCGACGCGCCTGACCGCCCGTGGCCCCGCCGGCCGCGGGCGGTTTCGTCGTGTAACTCCTTAAAAACAGCCCGTCCTGCCTGAAAACAAGTCACTCGGAAAATCTTGGTTGACACGAATCAAGCCTTGAGTGAGTAATTGTGCACGTGATGGGCATATGCTCAGTTTGACACTCGAACTGGCCTGGCCCGGAAAAGAACACGATTGGGAGGACAATCATGAACACGCACGTTCGCGCCCTGATGGGTGCGTGCGCCCTGGGCGCATTGGCAACCGCAAGCATGGGCGAGACCCTGACCATCGCCACCGTCAACAACGGTGACATGATCCGCATGCAGGGCCTGACCGACGATTTCTCGGAAAAGACCGGCCACGAGGTCGAGTGGGTGACGCTCGAGGAAAACGTGCTGCGCCAGCGCGTCACCACCGACATCTCGACCAAGGGCGGTGCCTTCGACATCATGACCATCGGCATGTACGAGACCCCGATCTGGGGTGCGAACGGCTGGCTGGTCCCGCTGGACGATCTCAGCGAAGAATACGACGTGGGCGACATCCTGCCCGCAATGGCCGGCGGCCTGAGCCATGACGGCACGCTTTACGCGGCGCCGTTCTACGGCGAAAGCTCGATGATCATGTACCGCACCGACCTGATGGAAAAGGCGGGCCTCGAGATGCCCGACGCCCCGACTTGGGACTTCATCCGCGAAGCGGCCGCGGCGATGACCGACCGCGACGCCGACATCAACGGCATCTGCCTGCGCGGCAAGGCCGGCTGGGGTGAGGGCGGCGCCTTCATCACCGCGATGTCCAACTCGTTCGGCGCACGCTGGTTCGACATGGACTGGAACGCCCAGTTCGACACCCAGCCCTGGAAGGACACGCTGGAATTCTTCGTCGGCATGATGAACGAATCCGGCCCGGCGGGCTATGCCACGAACGGCTTCAACGAGAACCTGTCGCTGTTCCAGCAGGGCAAGTGCGGCATGTGGATCGACGCCACCGTGGCCGCGTCCTTCGTGACCAACCCGAACGAATCCGAAGTCGCCGACAGCGTGGGCTTTGCCCTGGCGCCCGACAACGGCCTTGGCAAGCGGTCGAACTGGCTTTGGGCCTGGGCCCTGGCGATCCCCGCCGGCACCCAGAAGGAAGCCGCGGCCAAGGAATTCATCGAATGGGCCACCTCGAAGGACTACATTGCGCTGGTTGCCGAGAACGAAGGCTGGGCCAACGTCCCCCCGGGCGCGCGCACCTCGCTCTACGAGAACCCGAACTACATGGAAGTGCCCTTCGCCAAGATGACGCTGGACTCGATCCTCACGGCTGACCCGAACAACTCGACGGTCGAGCCGTCGCCCTATGTCGGCGTGCAGTTCGCGGCCATCCCCGAGTTCGCGGGCATCGCCACCGAGGTGAGCCAGGAGTTCTCGGCCGTCTATGCCGGTCAGCAGACCGTGGATGAAGCCCTCGCCAAGGCGCAGGACATCACCAACGAGGCGATGGAAGCCGCAGGCTACCGCTAAGGTCTCCTCCCGGTGCCGGGGGGTGGCAGCCGATCGCTGCCCCCCGGCCGTTCCATTCGTTTGTTCCTTTATTCGACCCCGATCGCCGCCCGAAGGGCGGTGCCCGACCCGCTGTCCATGGGAGGATGACGTCATGGCGACACAGCAGTCGCGGTCAGCAGCCAGGTTGATGATGGCCCCCGCGGTCATCCTCCTCCTGGGATGGATGCTGGTGCCGCTCACGATGACGCTTTACTTTTCGTTCAAGACCTACCTGCCGCTGCGCGGCGGGGACCTGGGATGGGCGGGGTTCGAGAATTACACCCGCTTCGTCAGCTCCAGCTCATTCTGGCCGGCGGTGCAGACCACGCTGGTGATCGTGGTCGGTGTGCTGATCATCACCGTCTGCCTCGGCATCCTGCTGGCGATCCTGCTGGACCAGCCGATGTGGGGGCAGGGGATCGTGCGCATCCTGGTGATCGCGCCCTTCTTCGTCATGCCCACGGTGTCGGCGCTGGTCTGGAAGAACATGTTCATGGACCCGACCAACGGCCTGCTGGCGCATCTGTGGCGCTTTTTCGGGGCCGAGCCGGTGCAATGGCTGAGCCAGGCGTCGATGCCGTCGCTCATCATGATCGTCAGCTGGCAATGGCTGCCCTTCGCCACGCTGATCCTGCTGACCGCGATCCAGTCGCTGGACAGCGAGCAGCTGGAAGCGGCCGAGATGGACGGCGCGCCGGTCATCAAGCGGTTCTGGTACATCATCCTGCCGCACCTCGGCCGGGCGATCACCATCGTGATCCTGATCCAGACGATCTTCCTGCTGGCCATCTTCGCCGAGATCTTCGTGACCACCGGCGGCGCCTTCGGCACCCGCACCCTGTCGTATCTGATCTTCCAGCGCGTGCTGGAAAGCCAGAACGTGGGCCTCGGCAGCGCCGGCGGTGTCTACGCCATCATCCTTGCCAATATCGTTGCCGCATTCCTGATGCGCATCGTCGGCAAGAACCTCGACGCGTGAGGAGGACCTGACCATGGCACGATCCGTCACGAACCAACGCAAGACGATCAACACCATCGCGGCCTGGGCCGTGGGCCTGTTGATCTTCTTCCCGATCCTCTGGACCATCCTCACAAGCTTCAAGACCGAAGGGCAGGCCATCGCCGATCCGCCCGTCTGGTTCTTCTTCGACTGGACGCTCGAGAACTACGCGGTCGTTCAGGAACGCTCGGACTACATGCGGTACCTGTGGAACTCGATCATCATCGCGGGCGGGTCCACCGTTCTGGGCGTGATCATCGCGATCCCCGCCGCCTGGTCCATGGCCTTTGTCCCATCCAAGCGGACCAAGGACATCCTGCTGTGGATGCTCTCGACCAAGATGCTGCCGGCGGTGGGGGTGCTTTACCCGATCTACCTGCTGTTCATCAAGCTGGGGCTGCTGGACAGCCGGTTCGGCCTGGTGATCGTGCTGATGCTGATCAACCTGCCGATCATCGTCTGGATGCTGTACACCTACTTCCGCGAAATCCCGGGCGAGATCCTGGAAGCCGCGCGGATGGACGGTGCCACGCTGAAGGAAGAGATCCTCTACGTGCTGACGCCGATGGCGGTGCCGGGCATTGCCTCGACCCTGCTCTTGAACGTCATCCTGGCCTGGAACGAGGCGTTCTGGACGCTGAACCTGACCGCGGCCAACGCGGCTCCGCTCACGGCCTTCATCGCCAGCTATTCCTCGCCCGAGGGGCTGTTCTACGCGAAACTCTCGGCGGCGTCCGTCATGGCCATCGCCCCGATCCTCATCCTTGGCTGGTTCAGCCAGAAGCAACTCGTCCGCGGCCTGACCTTCGGCGCCGTGAAGTAACGCCCGCGCGTCGCGACCGGGCTGAAGGTTAAAGGGAGAAAAGAACTATGGGACGTATCCATCTCAAGCAGGTCACAAAGGCCTTCGGGGACGTGCAGGTGATCCCGCCCCTCGATCTCGAGATCAACGATGGCGAATTCGTGGTCTTCGTCGGCCCGTCGGGCTGCGGCAAGTCCACGCTCCTGCGCCTGATCGCCGGGCTCGAGGACGTGAGCTCGGGCCATATCGAGATCGACGGCAAGGACGCGACAATGGTGCCGCCCGCGAAACGCGGCCTCGCTATGGTGTTCCAGAGCTACGCGCTTTACCCGCACATGTCGGTGAAGAAGAACATCGCTTTCCCGATGCGGATGGCCGGCGTGCCGCAGGACGAACAGGAGCGGCGGATCGCCAATGCCGCCGCCGCGCTGAACCTGACGGATTATCTGGAACGCCGGCCGGGCCAGCTGTCGGGCGGCCAGCGCCAGCGGGTCGCCATCGGCCGCGCCATCGTGCGCGAACCGGCGGCCTTCCTCTTTGACGAACCGCTGTCGAACCTCGACGCGGCGCTGCGGGTGGGCATGCGGCTGGAAATCTCCGAGCTGCACAACCGCCTTGCGACGACGATGATCTACGTGACCCACGACCAGGTCGAAGCCATGACCATGGCCGACAAGATCGTGGTGCTGCAGGCCGGGCTTATCGAACAGGTCGGCGCGCCGCTCGAGCTCTATTCGCGCCCGCGCAACAAGTTCGTGGCCGGCTTCATCGGCAGCCCCAAGATGAACTTCATCGAAGGGCCCACCGCGGCCGAGCACAACGCCCATACCATCGGCGTCCGGCCCGAGCATATCGCCGTCTCGACGGAAAGCGGCACCTGGCGCGGCCGGGTGGGCGTGGCCGAGCACCTTGGCTCCGACACCTTCATCCATGTCCATGATACCGGGCTGGCCGAGACCATGACCATCCGCGCCGATGGCGAGGTCGGGCTGCGCCACGGCGACACGGTCTACATGACGCCGGACCTTTCCAAGCTGCACAAGTTCGACGCCAAGGGGCTGCGGATCGAATGACACGGCTGGCTGGAAAACGCGCGCTGATCACCGGCGCCGCCCGCGGCATCGGGCGGGCCATTGCCGAAGCCTACATGGCCGAGGGGGCAGAGGTCGCGATTGCCGACATCAACCTGGCCGCCGCCCGGGACACGGCGGCGGCGCTGGGGGCGGGCTGCCACGCGGTCGAGATGAACGTGACCGACCAGTCCAGCATCGACGCGGGCGTGGCGGCGGCCGTCTCGGCCATGGGCGGACTCGATATCCTTGTGAACAACGCCGCATTGTTCACTGCCGCGCCCATCACCGAGATCACGCGCGAGGATTTCGACCGGCTCTTCGCCGTCAACGTCTCGGGCACGCTGTTCACCATGCAGGCGGTTGCCAGGCAGATGATCGCGCAGGGGCAGGGGGGCAAGATCATCAACATGGCCAGCCAGGCGGGGCGGCGCGGGGAAGCCCTTGTCGCCGTCTACTGCGCCACCAAGGCCGCCGTGATCAGCCTGACCCAATCGGCCGGGCTGAACCTGATCGCCCACGGGATCAACGTCAACGCCATCGCCCCCGGCGTGGTGGATGGCGAACACTGGGACGGCGTCGATGCCTTCTTTGCCAAGTACGAGAACAAGCCGCTGGGCCAGAAGAAGGCCGAGGTCGGCGCCGCCGTCCCCTTCGGCCGGATGGGCACGGCCGCGGACCTCACCGGCATGGCGATCTTTCTTGCCACGCCCGAGGCCGATTACATCGTCGCCCAGACGTACAACGTCGACGGCGGCAACTGGATGAGCTGAGGAGACACAGATGACCTCGCACCTTTCCACTGCCACGCTGGACGCGCTGCCGGATGCGGTGGCGCGGCCGGGCTATGACCGGTCCGCGCTGACGCCCGGCATCCTGCACGTGGGCCTTGGCAACTTTCACCGGGCCCACCAGGCGGTCTATCTCGACGACCTCTTTGCCTTGGGCGAAGATCATGACTGGGCGCTGGTCGGCGCCGGGGTCCGCGCGCCGGATGCGAAGATGCGCGATGCGCTCAAGGCGCAGGATTGCCTGTCGACGGTGATCGAGATGTCGGCGGCGGGCGAGGCGCCCCGCATCATCGGCGCCATGATCGACTTTGTCGAGGTGGCCGAGGGCAACGGCCCGCTGATCGCCGCGATGACCGACCCGGCCATCCGCATCGTGTCGCTGACCGTGACCGAGGGCGGCTATTTCGTCAGCGCCGAAACCGGCACCTTCGACCCCAATCACCCCGACATCCGCGCCGATGCCACGCGGCCCGACGCGCCCGCGACGGTCTTCGGCGCCATCGTCGCCGCCCTGCGCGCCCGCCGCGCGGCCGGGGTGGACCCGTTCACCGTCATGTCCTGCGATAACCTGCCGGGCAATGGCGATGTGACCCGCGACGCGGTCGTCGGTTTCGCCCAGCTCGTGGACCTCGAGCTGGCGGACTGGATCGAGGGGCAGGTGGCCTTTCCCAACGCCATGGTCGACCGCATCACCCCCGCCACCGGCGACCGCGAGCGCGCGATTGCCGCCAAGCACGGGATCGACGACCCGGTCCCCGTGACCTGCGAGCCCTTCCGCCAATGGGTGGTCGAGGACAAGTTCCCCACCGGGCGCCCGGCGCTGGAAAAGGTCGGCGTGACCTTCACCGACGACGTGCACACCTACGAGCGGATGAAGATCCGCATCCTCAACGGCGGTCACGCGATCATCGCCTACCCGGCGGCGCTCATGGGGATCGAGTTCGTGCACGAGGCGATGGCCGATCCGCTGGTCTCGGGCTTTCTGCGCAAGGTCGAAGAGACCGAGGTGCTGCCGCATGTCCACCCGGTGCCGGAATTCACCCCCGCCGCCTATCTCGAGCTGATCGTCGAGCGGTTCTCGAACCCGGCCGTGCTGGACACCACGCGGCGGCTTTGCCTCGACGGGTCGAACCGGCAACCCAAGTTCATCGTGCCCGCGGTGGCGGATGCGCTGGCGAGCGGCGCGTCCATCGAAGGGCTGGCGCTGGAAAGCGCGCTCTGGTGCCGGTACTGCGCCGGCACGCTGGACGACGGGACCGAGATCGCGCCGAACGATCCCAGCTGGGACAAGCTGGTGCCGCGCGCACTGGCCGCCAGGGACGATCCGTCAACCTGGCTGGCGCAGGCCGACATCTACGGCGCGACCGGCAAGGATGCGGGCTTTGCCGAGGCCTTCGGCCGCTGGCTGACCATGCTCTGGCAGGACGGCACCGCCGCGACGCTGCGCGCCTACCTCGCCTGACCCAACCCGCCCGCCCAGCAAGAAGGGCGGGCCGACCGGCAGGACAGGCCCTGCCGCCCCCTTGGCGCCCCGGCCGTGACTGTTCGGGGCGCCTTTTCGCCCGGCACGGCCCGCAAACCGGGTGTCCGGGCCCGACGTTGCGCCACATGCCCGGCCATGTCATTGATTTCACGGTGCGGTCATGGCCCCATGGCACAAGGGGCCGGAGTGCACGGCGTGGCAGACGGGAATTGGGC
The DNA here is from genome assembly GCF_019966535.1 of Mesobacterium pallidum. Classification (GTDB taxonomy): domain Bacteria; phylum Pseudomonadota; class Alphaproteobacteria; order Rhodobacterales; family Rhodobacteraceae; genus Mesobacterium; species Mesobacterium pallidum. The sequence continues at coordinate 454,874 of NZ_JAIMID010000001.1, forward strand.
ATGATCATCGAGAACCGCACCTTCGACGAAATCAAGGTGGGCGACCGCGAAGAGCTTCGTCGGCTCTGCACGCAGGACGACCTTCTGGTCTTTGCCAATGTCTCGGGCAATCACAACCCGATGCACCTGTACGACCAGGATGGCGACGGCGATGGCCAGCCCGAGGCGATCGTGCCGGGCATGTTCGTCGGGGCGCTGATCTCGGCCGTGCTGGGCAACGTGATGCCGGGGGCGGGAACGCTCTACCGCGCGCAAAGCTTCGTCTTTCACAACCGCGCCCATGCGGGGGACGACCTGCTCGCCGCCGTGACCGTGACCGGCAAGAACGACCGCGATGCCACGGTGACGCTGGCGACCGAGGTGACGCGGCCCGCCGATGGCGCGCTGATCCTGTCCGGCGTGGCCGAGGTCGAGGCGCCGCGCCGCAAGATCGTGCTGAACAGCCATGACCTGCCCGGCTTGATCGTCCAGCGCCACCGCCATTTCGAAAAGATCCTGAAACAGGCCGCCCCGCTGCCCGCGCTGGTGACCGCCGTGGTCTGCCCCGAGGAACCCAATTCGCTGGGCGGGGCGCTGAAGGCCCGCGAACACACGATCATCGAGCCGATCCTGGTGGGCGACCCGGCCAGGATCGCGGCGGCGGCGGCCGAGCTGGGAGTCAACCTCGACGGTATCGAGATCGTGGAGGAGATGGACCACCACGCCGCCGCCCGCCGCGCGGTCGCGCTGGTGACCGAGGGGCGCGCGCAGGCCCTGATGAAGGGGCACCTGCACACAGACATGCTGCTGCGTCCCGCGCTCGACAAGGAAACGGGGCTGCGGATGGGGCGGCGCTTTACCCATGTCTTCGTGATGGATGTGCCGGGAGTGATGCACCCGATCCTCGTCACCGACGCGGCGATCAACATCGCGCCGGACCTCAAGACCAAGGTGGACATCACCCAGAACGCCATCGACCTGGCGCTGAGCATCGGCATCGCCGAGCCCAAGGTGGGGGTGCTGTCGGCCACCGAGACGGTGAACCCGGACATCCCCAGCTCCATCGACGCGGCGCTTTTGTCCAAGATGGCGGAACGGGGGCAGATCACCGGCGGGCTGGTCGACGGGCCGCTGGCGATGGACAACGCGGTGGATCTTGCCGCCGCGCGGACCAAGGGGATCGTGTCGCCCGTGGCGGGGCGGGCCGAGATCCTCGTGGTGCCGAACCTCGACGCGGGGAACATGCTGGCGAAACAGCTGGCCTATATCTCCCACGCCGAGGCGGCGGGGCTGGTGCTGGGGGCAAAGGTGCCGATCATCCTCAATTCGCGGTCCGATGACGAGATGTCGCGCCTCGCCTCCTGCGCCGTCGCGGCGCTGCACCACGCGCGCCTCACGGGGGCCGCATGAGCCATGTGCTGACGCTGAACGCCGGGAGCTCGTCGCTGAAGTTCGGGCTGTTCCGGGTTGGCACGGGCGACCCGGAGGCGGAGCTGACGGGGCTGGTCGAGCGCATCGGCGGCGCGGCGGCGATGAAGCTGGAGCAGGGCGGAGAGACCGTCCGCATCGACCTGTCCGAAACGGATGCGCCCAGCCACGCGGGCGCCCTGAGCGCCGCGCTGGCCCAGATCGAGGCGCGCTGCCCCGAGGCGCGGATCGGCGCGGTCGGGCATCGGATCGTGCATGGCGGCATGACCTTTGGCGACCCGGCCGAGCTGACACCCGAGGTGATCGCTCATCTCGAACGGCTGATCCCGTTCGCCCCCCTGCACCAGCCGCATAACCTTGCGGGCGTGCAGGCGGCGCTGGCGGCGTTCCCGAAGGCGCGGCAGGTCGGGTGTTTCGACACGGCGTTCCACCGGGGCCAGCCCTTCGTCAACGACACCTACGGTCTGCCGAAGGCGTTCTACAACAAGGGCGTGCGACGCTACGGGTTCCACGGGCTCAGCTATGATTACATCGCCGGGAAACTGGCCGAGGACGCGCCGGACCTGGCGCAGGGTCGTGTGATCGTCGCGCATCTTGGCAATGGCGCGTCGATGTGTGCGATGAAGGGCGGCACATCCGTCGCCTCGACCATGGGGTTCACGGCACTGGACGGTTTGCCGATGGGCACGCGGGTCGGGCAGATCGACCCCGGGGTGCTGCTGTATCTCATGCAGCAGGAAGGGATGAGCGCCGACCAGATCTCGGACCTGCTTTACAGCAAGTCCGGCCTTCTGGGCCTGTCGGGCGTCAGCCGGGACATGCGGACGCTGCTGGAGGACGGCAGCGCGCCGGCTAGCGCGGCGGTCGACTACTTCTGCCACCGGATCATCCGCGAGACCGGCAGCCTCGCGGCGGCGCTTGGCGGCCTCGACGCGCTGGTGTTTACCGGCGGGATCGGGGAGAACGCCGCCCCGATCCGGGCGCAGGTTTGCGCGGGCCTCGGCTGGCTGGGGCTCGACTTCGACGCCGCCGCCAACGCGGCGGGGCGGGGGCGGATCAGCACCGAGACGAGCGCCGTGACAGCGCTGGTCATCCCCACGAACGAAGAGCTGGTGATCGCCCGCGCGGCCGCCGCCGTCACATGCTGATGAAATTGTCGAAGTAGACATCCCCCGCGTCCAGCACAGTCCCCGCGACCCCCTCGAGCAGGATGATGTGGTCACCGAGGAAAGTGACCTGCAGATCGCCCCCTACATCCGCCTGTGCCACGTCGGCAAATGTCGGCATCGCGGGCAGGTCGTAGGTGAACAGGCCAAGCGCCTCGCCATCGCCGAGGTCGAAATCGGTGATGACGTTGAATGTCTCGGGCTCGGTCCCCGTGAAATAGAACCGGAAGGTGTCGTGATCCGCGCCGCCGGTGATCGTGTCCTGCCCGGCGCGGATGTGGAACAGGTCCAGCCCCGCGCCGCCCTCCATCACGTCGTCGCCGCCCCAGTCGGTCAACTCGTCGTCGTTGTCGCCGCCCAGCAGCGTGTCGTCGCCCGCGCCGCCCGACAGCGTGTCGTTGCCGATCCCGCCGTCCAGCAGGTTCGACGCGCCCTGGTCCGACCCGGACGAGATCAGGTCGTCCCCGCCCTGGCCGTAGAAGCTGTCGGCGCCGTAGGTGCCCGATTGCCCGTCGTCGTAGATCGAATCGTTGCCCGTGCCGCCGTAGACGATGTCGATCCCGCCCTCGGAATAGATCGTGTCGGCCCCGTCACCGCCGTAGATCGTGTCGCCCTGTGCGCCGCCATGGATCAGGTCGTCATGCAGCCCGCCCTCGATCAGGTCGTTGCCGTCGCCGCCCCGGATCGTGTCGTTCTGCTGGTTGCCGCGCAGCGTGTCGTTGCCGGTGCCGCCCTCGAGGCTGTCGTCCTCGGACCCGCCCTCGACCAGGTCGTCGCCGCCATCGCCAAGGATCGTGTCCGCGCCCGCGTCGCCGTAAAAGCTGTCGTTGCCGTCCGGGCCGTCCTGCACCGCGTCGCGGATCAGGTCGTCGCCTTCCCCGCCTTCGATATGGTCGGCGCCGTATTGCCCGTCGAGCGTGTCGTGGCCGTCCCCGCCGTAAAGCCAGTCTTCCCCGGTGCCGCCCAGCAGGCTGTCGTCGCCATCGCCCCCTTCGAGCGTGTCCGACCCGTCGCCGCCGTCCAGCGTGTCGGCCTGGTATTCGCCCTGCAACAGGTCGTCGTGATCGCCGCCGATCAGGCTGTCGGCGCCGTAGCCGCCCACCAGCGTGTCGTTCCCGCTGCCGCCATCCAGGGTGTCGAACTGCGCGCCGCCTTCCAGCAGGTCGGCACCGTAGCCGCCCGTCAGGCTGTCGCTGCCCGCGCGGCCCTTGAGCGTGTCGTTGCCGCCCGAGCCCTCCATCAGGTCGGCCCCGTCCGAGCCGGTGAAGAGGTTGGCGCTGGCCGTCCCGATCAGCTCGACCCAGCTCTCGTCGCCCCAGCCATCGAATTGCAGCGCCGAAACGTCGATGTCCTGGTCCGCGCTGCCCGCGTCGAGCTCCAGCGCGAAGGTGTCGGGCGCGCCGCCCTCGTAAAGCCCGGTCAGCACCAGGTCGGTGGCGAGCGACCCCAGCCGGTACTGGTCGGCGTCGAAGAGCGCCCGGATGCCGCGGTTCGACAGGGTCAGCGTGCCGCGATGCTCCAGCGCCTCGATGCCCGAAATGTCCGCGCTGCGCATGTCGAAGGTGTTGCCCGTGCTGCCGGTGATCAGCACCAGCGTATCGGTCCCGCTGCCGCCATCGATCGTGTCGGCGCCAAAACCGAAGGTGTCGCCTGAGCTGCCCGAGCGTTCCAGCACAAGCTCGTCATCGCCCCAGTCGCCCGAGATGTAGATCGCGTTGCCTTCGTCGCTGGGATTGCGGTCGGTCGAGCCCCAGACCGTATCGTCGCCGCCGCCGCCCTCGAGGTGAACGCCGTTCAGCAGCAGGTCGTTGCCCTGCCGGCCCCGGATCGTGTCCTGACCGCTCCAGCCGTCGATGGAGTCGCCCACGTCCGAACCGTCAAGCTCGGTGTCGGCCGAGGTCAGCGTCAGCTCGAACAGGAAATCGCCCGCATTCACGTCGACCAGCACGATGTCGCGCAGGTCGGCAGGCAGGGCGGTCGCCGACAGCTGCCAGCCCGACAGGGTCAGGTCGGCCAGATCGGCCGTGCCGCGAATCTCGGTCAGCGCGTCGAACCGCAGGGTGGCGATGCGGAACTGGTCCTGCGGCGCGGCGCCGGGGGCCAGCGCGACCTCGATCACCTCGACGGTTTGGAAGAAGGCATTGCCATAGGTGAAGGCGGACTCGGTCAGCGTGTCGTCGAGCAGAAAGCGCACGGTGTCGGTGCCGGCCTCGCCCCACAGGGTGTCCGGGCCGGTCATCCCGGCCTCGGCCAGCTCGATCACGAAAAGGTCGTCATCCTCGCCGCCGTACAGCTTGTTGTCCTGCCCGCCCACGAGGATCGTGTCGTTGCCCCATTGGCCGTTGACGGTGGTGTCGCCGCCGCCCGCGACCAGGAAATCCGTCCCCGATCCGCCCGAGATCGAATTGTCGCCGTCGCCGCCGATCACCGTGTCGTTGCCGGTGTTGCTGACGATGGTCGTCGCGTCGTCCGTGGTGACGATGTAGTCGTCGAAATACGAGCCCCAGATCTCTTCGACATTCGACAGGAACACGTAGGACCCGTTGCCGCCGATATCGGCGGCGTAGCCAAGGTCGAGGAATATCTGCCAGGCGCTGTCGGCCAGGTCGAAATAGACGGTGTCGTGGTCCTCGCCGCCGTCGATCGTGTCCTGGTAGCCGTCGTTATGGACGTAGAAGCTGTCGTTGCCCAGGAGGCCCAGCAGGCTGTCGTTGCCATAGCCGCCGGTCAACACGTCGTCGCCCGAGCCGCCGCGCAGCGTGTCGTTGCCGGCATTGCCGTAAAGCCAGTCGTTGTCCGCGCCGCCCTTGAGCAGGTCGTTGCTGCCCTGGCCGTAAAGAAAGTCGATCCCGAGCCCGCCGATCAGCGTGTCGCGCCCCAGCCCGCCCTCGATCGTGTCGTTGTCGTCGCCGCCGTCGAGGCTGTCGTTGCCGTTCTCGCCCCTGAGGGAATCGTCACCTTCGAACCCCTCGATGGTGTCGGCAGAGTTGGTGCCCAGCAGCGTCTCGCCGCTCGATGTCCCCGGAATGTAGGCCATGCGACCACCCCCTTCACAATGCGCGCGGACGCGACGGCCCGCGTTGAAATGCGGTCAGTCTACGCCGGTCCGGCGCGATCCCAAAGGGATTCGAACGGGGAATGCGCGGGGCTCAGAACCCCTCGACCACCACCTCGGTGTGGTAGACGTTCGGCGGGGCGGCAAAGAACGGCCCGGCCAGCGCGCGCCAGTCGGCAAAGCCCTGGCTGTCGCGAAAATCCACCGTATGCGCCTCGAGCGTGTCCCACAGGACCATCAGCCGGTAGGTATCGGGGCGTTCCAGCACCTTTTCCAGCTTCATCGACTGGCAGCCCTTGGCCGATTGGAAATGCGGCACCGCTTGCGCGACGGCCGCCTGAAAAGCGGCATCGCTGCCGGGCTTGATGGTCAGTTCTGCGATCTCGCGGATCATGGTCCTACTCCTCCACTCCGTACCCTGTCTTGCCATGATCCGCCGCAGCCCGCCATCCCCTCTTGCGCGGAGGCGCGCGGGGCGGCTACACCGGCGGCCCGGACAGGAGGATCTCATGGACACAGCCGCCCGCATCGCCCGCACCATCGCCACCGAGATCGGCGCCAGCGCAACCCAGGTCCAGGCCGCGGTCGGCCTGCTGGACGGGGGCGCGACCGTGCCCTTCGTCGCGCGGTACCGCAAAGAGGTCACGGGCGGGCTGGACGACACACAGCTGCGCACCCTGGCCGACCGGATGGTCTACCTGCGTGAGCTCGAGGCGCGGCGCAGCTCGATTGCGGACGAGATCACCAAGCAGGGCAAGATGACGCCCGAGCTGGCGAAATCCATTGCCGGGGCCGAGACCAAGGCGACGCTCGAGGACATCTACCTGCCCTACAAGCCCAAGCGGCGCACCAAGGCGATGATCGCCCGCGAGAACGGGCTGGAGCCGCTTTTGACCGCGATCCGCGACGACCGCAGGGCCAGCCCCGAGGCACTGGCGGCAGGCTATGTGTCCGAGAACGTGGCCGATGTGAAAGCCGCCCTGACCGGCGCCCGCGACATCCTGGCCGAAGAGCTGTCCGAGAACGCCGACCTCCTGGGCCGATTGCGCGCGTTCATGCGCGCCGAGGCGGTGATCGCCGCCAAGGTGCAGCCGGGCAAGGAACAGGCGGGCGCCAAGTTCTCCGACTACTTCGACCACCGCGAGCAGTGGAAGGACATCCCCTCGCACCGTGCGCTGGCGATCCTGCGCGCGTCGAAGGAAGAGATCGTAAGCATCGAGATCGCCCCCGACCCCGAACTGCACAAGGGCCGGGCCGAGGGGATCGTGGCCGCCACCATCGGCGTTGCGGGCGACGGGCCCGGCGATGCCTGGCTGCGTGACGCCGCCGGCTGGACCTGGCGCGTCAAGCTGAGCCTGTCCATGTACATGGACCTTCTAGGAGAGCTGCGGGCGCGGGCGCATGAAGAGGCCATCGACGTCTTTGCCCGCAACCTCAAGGACTTGCTGCTGGCCGCCCCTGCGGGGGCCAAGGCGACGCTGGGCCTTGATCCCGGCATTCGCACGGGGGTGAAATGCGCCGTGGTCGATGCCACGGGCAAGCTGGTCGACACGGCCACGATCTACCCGTTCCAGCCCAAACGCGATGTGCGCGGGGCCGAGGCCACGCTGCTGGGACTGATCGCCAGGCACAAGGTGGACCTGATCGCCATCGGCAACGGCACCGCCAGCCGCGAGACCGACGCGTTGGTGGCCGATGTGCTGAAACTGCTCCCCGCAGGTGCGCCCAAGCCCACCAAGGTGGTGGTGAGCGAGGCGGGCGCCTCGGTCTATTCCGCCTCGGAAACGGCGGCGCGGGAATTCCCGGACCTCGACGTCTCGCTTCGCGGCGCGGTGTCGATTGCCCGCCGCCTGCAGGATCCGCTGGCCGAACTGGTGAAGATCGAACCGCAAAGCATCGGTGTCGGCCAGTACCAGCACGACGTGGACCAGCGGCGGCTGGCCAAGGCGCTGGAAGGCGTGGTCGAGGACGCGGTGAACGCCGTGGGCGTGGACCTCAACACCGCCTCCGCGCCGCTGCTGGCGCATGTGGCGGGCCTTGGCCCGTCGCTGGCGCAGGCGATTGTCTTTCACCGTGATGCAAGCGGAGCCTTCCCCAGCCGCAAGGCGCTGCTCAAGGTGCCGGGGCTGGGGCCGAAGGCCTATGAGCAGGCCGCCGGCTTCCTGCGCATCCGCGATGGCGACGAGCCGCTGGATGCCTCGGCCGTCCACCCCGAGGCCTACGGCGTGGCACGCCGCATCGTGCAGGCCTGCGGGCGCGACCTGCGCGCGCTGATGGGCGACGGTGCGGCGCTCAAGCGCCTGAACGCGCAGGATTTCGTGGACGAGAGCTTTGGCCTGCCGACCGTGCGCGACATCCTGTCGGAACTCGAAAAACCCGGCCGCGACCCGCGCCCCAGCTTCAAGACCGCCAGCTTCACCGACGGGGTCGAAGAGATCGGCGACCTGAAACCCGGGATGCGGCTTGAAGGGACGGTGACCAACGTCGCGGCCTTCGGTGCCTTTGTCGACGTGGGCGTGCACCAGGATGGGCTGGTGCACATCAGCCAGCTGGCCGACCGCTTCGTCAAGGACCCACACGAGGTGGTCAAGGCGGGCGACGTGGTGCAGGTCACGGTGATGGAGGTCGACATTCCGCGCAAGCGGATCGGCCTGTCGATGCGCAAGGACGCAGGGACCCAGCCCAAGGGCGAGGCGCGCGGCGGCCAGCGCGAGGATCGTGCCGCAGCGCCGAAGGGCGGGCCGGGTCGAGGCCGGGGACAGGATGAGCGGCAGGACCAGAGGCGGGGGGCTAAATCCTCGGGATTGCAGGAGAAATCCGGGCCAGGCACGGGGGCGCTCGGCGCTGCGCTGCTCGATGCCATGCGCAAGAAGGACTAAGGTCCGATGCCGCGACGCAGCGTCGGTGTCTTGCGCGCAGGCATTGCCTGTCGTTCAAGGGCCGCGAAACTGTTAAGATTTCATTACATCGCGTGAGTCGTAGGGGATGCGCCAATGAAGCCGATGCTGATTGCAGAGACCGATGAGACCGGCCGCGTGCGCGCGGTCTGGACCCGCGCCGCCGACGCCCGCGCGGCGCATCCGGTGCGGGACCCACGCGACGTGCTGGGCCTGATGGACCGGGCCGAGATCCATGGCGCCGACCGCGCCGGGCTGCGCGCCTGGGCCGAGTCCTTCGTGCCCGCGCCCTTCGAGCGGCTGGCCTGATCCCGTGACGGTTCGGTGACGGCGCCGCGCTGTCACGCGGCTGACGTATGGGGCCTGTATGCGGATCCCGCATCCACCGGGATGCGTCGTGATCGGGGGACAGGGCCATGACCGAACTCAATGCCGTGCATTTCGTGCTGGATTGCCTCTTCGTGCCGCGGCGCGACGGGGTGACGATGCGGCTGTGGCGCTATCTCCGGCAGCGGCTGGACTGACGGCGGCCGCGCAAGGGGGCGCTGCCCCCGTCCGCCCCTTGGGCGGACTCCCCCGGAGTTTATGGGCACAATGAAGAGCGGATCAGCGCGGGGCCAGCAGGCTGGCCGCCACCATGTCGGCGGCCGAGGGGCTGAGCGCCATGGGCGTGTCGTGCAGCATGGCAAGCCGGGTGAGCGCCTGGGTGTCCGCATCGCCGCCATGGGGCAGCAGAGGGTCGGCAAAGAAGATCACGGCGTCAAGCTCTCCGGTCGCGATCAACGCGCCCAGCTGCTGGTCGCCGCCCCGCGCGCCGCGTTGCAACCGGCGGATGGTGAGGTCCGGATGATCGGCGGCGATCATGCGCCCCGTGCCGCCGGTGCAGAAGAGCTGATGCCCGTGCAGGGCGCCGGCATGGCGCGAGATCCAGGCGCGCAGCTGCGCCTTGCGGCTGTCATGCGCCGCCAGCGCCACGCGGCGCGGCGCGGTCGAGAGGCGCCGGGCCTGGGTGGTGATCGCGAGGATCGACCGGACCTGTTCGGCGAACCCCGGCCCTGCCGCCGGGAAGGCCCCGGCCAGTGCCGCCGTGCCCACGGTGAAGCCCGCCGCGCCGGAACGGGCCGTCGCCTCGACCCGCGCCGCGCTGTCGATGCTGCCGGCCATGATGACCGGCTTGTCCACGGCCGTGCAGACCTGGGTCATGAGGGATTCGACGTCGCCGTCGAAGCGATAGGCCAGCAGGTCAAGCCCGTGGACATGTTCCAGTTCTGTCAGGCGTTTGGCCGAGGCGACAATGTCCGAGGCCGGCCCTTCCAGCACCGAGGGATGCCCGGTGATCCGGCCGGGGAAGGGGTAGTAGCGCAGCGGGTGCCAGCGGGTGAGTTGCGTCACCTCCTCGGCCCGCGTCCCGCCCAGCAGCACGTCGACCTCGAGCGTGATGGCGGCGCGGGCGGAGGCAAGCTCGCTTTCCGCGTCGAGGCTGACCACCTCGAGATAGGAGCGCCCGCCCGCCGCGCGGATCTCGTCCGCGAGGCCCTTGAGGTCGGCAAGCGGCAGGCCGACATCCTTGAAGCCGATGTGGCGCACGCCGCCTTCCAGCGCCTCGGCCAGCCGGGCGCGGGCGTCGGGGATGGTGCGGTCATCCGCCGTGAGCATCAGGATGAAATCGAAGGCCATGGCGCGTTCCCGTCTGGTTGCGCCTAGTGTGGCGCGCCGGGGCGGGGGCTGCAAGCCAAGGCTAGCCGCGCGGTTTGCGGCCTGAATGGGTCCAGTCGGGTGTGACGGCTTCGCGCGGGGCGGTCAGCGCCTCTTCGGACAGGTATTTCGTCGAGGTCCAGCCGCCGTCCACCGCCAGCACCTGCCCGTTGATCCAGCCCGAGGCGGGGGACGACAGGAACCAGATCGCCTCGGCCACGTCGCCGGGCGTGCCCCAGCGCGCGGCGGGGGTCATGTCGTGGTTCATGCGGCGGAAGGCTTCGACCTCGAGCCGGTGTTCGGTCATCGGGGTCGGGATGACGCCGGGCGCCACGGCGTTCGACCGGATGCCCGCGGCGCCGTATTGCGCGGCCATGTGCAGGGTCAGCCCGTTGAGGCCGGCCTTGGCGGCGGAATAGGCGCCGCCGCGCAGCCCGCCGAGGATCGCGTAGGTCGAGGAGATGTTGACGATGGTCGCCTCGTCTTTGAACGCGGTCAGGGCGGCGCGGGCGAGGCGGAAGGGGGCGCGCAGCATGATGTCGAGGAACAGGTCGAGCGTGGCGTCGTCGGTGTCATGCACCGGCGCGGGGCTGCCGATTCCGGCGTTGTTGACGAGGTGGTCGAGGCGGCCGAAGCGGGCCATGGCATGGGCGACCGCGTCGTCCGGCGCCGTGTCTGCGGTGATGTCGGCGGCGAAGGGTTCGAACGGGGCGGGCAGGCCCGCGAGGCTTTCGGCGGCGGCGTGCAGCTTGGCCGGGTCGCGAGCGACGCCGACCACGGCCACGCCGCGTTCCAGGAAGAGGCGGGCGGTGGCAAGGCCAATGCCGCTCGAGGCGCCGGTGATGAGGGCAACGCGTTGGTCGGTCATGACGGGGCCTTTCCGGTCGGGGCCATGGGGGCGTCAAAGCTCAGCATATCATGTGGCCCGAGCAGCGCCCGCAAGAGATGTGCCTGTTTGAGATAGAGCTGCGCGTCGGCCTCGGCCGAGAAGCCGATGCCGCCATGGACCTGGATACCAAGCCGCGCGTTTTCCAGCGCGATACGCGGCGCGAGGCGCGCCAGCGCGGCCACTTGGAACCCGGCATCGGGCGCGCGGGCATCAAGCGTCAGCGCCGCCATGTCGAGCTGGGCCGAGAGCATTTCCGCCCCGAGCGCCATGTTGGCGCCGTGGTGCTTGATGGCCTGGAAGGCGCCGATGGGCCGGCCGAATTGCTCGCGTGTCCTGGCGTAGTCCACGGCAAGGTCGCGCGCGGCCTCGGCCACGCCCAGCAGTTGGGCGGAGACGAGGAGGTCATGCAGCAGGGCGACCTCAGGCAGCGCTTCGGGTCCGGCGGGCAGGGCGCTGGTGACGCGCGCCAGCGCGCGGCCGTGGCCCATCATCGGCGCGTCCTCGGTGGCGAGGCCGGCGAGCGGGACGAGGCTGAGCGTTGCGCCGTCGCGAAGCACCGCATGGGCCGCGCCGCCCGCGTCGATCAGCAGGGGACCGTCCGGCGTGGTCACGCCCGCGCAGACCGCGACCTCTCCGCCCGCGATGGCGAGCGCGAGGTCCACGTCCTCGGCGCCAAGCGCGATGCGGGCGGCGATGCTGACTGCAACGGCCGAGGGAGAGACCAAGTGGCGGCCGAGCAGGCTGTGCAGCTGCGCTTCTTCGACCCGGCCGAGGCCGGCGCCGCCCGCATCCTCGGGAAAGCCCAGCAGGAAGGTGCCGAATTCAGCCAGCGGGGCCATGGGGTCGGCGGCGCCCTCGCGCAGCCGCGAGACGGGGTAATGCGTGTCCAGCATCTGCTGGGCGGCGTCCAGCACCTGCCGCAGCTCTTCGGTCAACGTCAGATCAAGCGTCATGGCCGCGCCTCCCGCGGCAGGCCCAGGATCCGCTCGCCGATGATGTTGCGCTGGATCTCGGCCGTACCGCCGGCGATCGTCTCGGAATAGCTTTCAAGGTAGTCGGCCACGCGCCCCGAATGGACCAGCGCCGCAGGCCCGAGGATGTCCATGGCGGCGCGGCGGATGCGTTGTTCGAGCTCGGCAAAGGACAGCCGCACGAGCGAGCCGTCAAAGGGCGTCGCGGGCTCGCGCAGGGCCACGCGGTAGGTCATCGCGCGGATCGCCGCCGCCTCGGCCCGCAGGTCCGACAGCCGCTCGGCCATGGCGGACCCCGGCGTGGGGCGGGCGAGGTCGATCAGGTCCTCGACCTGCACCGACAGGTCCAGCTGCAGCGCCATGGCGGCGGTGCGCCGCTCGAAGCCCAACGTGGTCATGGCGGTCGTCCAGCCGTCATGCAGCCCGCCGACGACCTGTGTCAGGGGGATGCGCACGTCATCATAGAACACTTCCGCGAAATGCGTCGCCCCGGCCATGTTGCGGATCGGGCGGATGGTGATGCCGGGCAGGGACATGTCGCAGATGACCCAGCTGAGGCCCTTGTGGCGTTTCGATCCCGGCTCGGTGCGGATCAGCAGCTCCTGGAAATCGGCGATGTCGGCATAGCTCGACCAGATCTTCTGGCCGTTGACGATCAGCATGTCGCCCTCGACACGGCCGGTGGTGCGCAAGCTGGCAAGGTCCGATCCGGCGCCGGGCTCGGAAAAACCCTGGCACCAGATCGACTGCCCTTTCAGGATGCGGGGCAGGTGCGTGGCCTTCTGCGCCTCGGTCCCGCAGGCGATCAGCGTCGGGCCGGCGTGGTTGAGGGCGACAAAGCTGCAATCCAGCGTCGAGGGCGCGCGGGCGCGCACGTATTCCTCGTACCAGAGCAGAAGGCGCGCCGGGGGCAGCCCCTGGCCGCCGTAGTCCTTCGGCCAGGCAAGGCCGCCCCAGCCGCCGTCGTAGAGCTTTGCCAGCCAGTCCAGCGCAAAGGCGCGGGACTCGGACCCGTCTTCGGGCGCACGGGTGGCGGGCTTGTTGTCCAGCAGCCAGGCGCGGGCCGCGTCGCGAAAGGCGATATCCTCGGGCGAGAGCTGGAGTCTCATGCGGGGTCGGTACCCAAAAAAGTCCACATTGTGGAACAATAGTCCGATCTCATGTCTCGCCCTCCCCTGGGCCGGATCGGCCCGCTTGTGCGGACTTTATAAGCAGATAGCGCCATGGGTCAAGAATGGCGGAGTTGACAGCCCCTCCCGCGGCGGTCATGTTCGGCCCATGCTTGAGGGAGGCATGAGTCCCATCATGTGGGAGAAGGCGTAGATGGATTTCGACTGGACCGAAGAGGATGCGGCCTACCGGGCGCGCATCCGCGACTTCCTTGCGCGCACGCTTCCCGCCAATTGGGACGAGATCGCGCGCCACGGTCCTGGCTCGCCCGAGCAGACGGAGTTCAGCCTTACGTTCTGCCCCAAACTGGCCGACGAAGGCCTGCTGGTCCCGCATTGGCCCGCAGACTGGGGCGGCGCGGATCGACCGCCGTGGGAGCATTTCATCCTTGGCGAAGAGATGTGGCGCGCCGGCGAGCCGCGCGGCGCGCAATACATGAACGTCAACTGGATCGGCCCGGTGCTGATGCGCTACGGGTCCGACGCGCAAAAGGCGCAGTATATCCCGCCCATGGCCGAGGGGCGCGCGATCTGGTGCCAGGGGTTTTCCGAACCGAACGCCGGGTCAGACCTTGCCAGCCTGCGCACCCGCGCGATCCGCGACGGGGCTGATTACGTCATCAACGGGCAGAAGATCTGGACCTCCTATGCCGGGCTCGCCTCGACCTGTTTCCTGCTGGCGCAGACCGGCGGGGCCGACGGCGGGCGCGCCGGGATCGCCATCTTCCTGGTGCCGATGGACACGCCCGGGATCGAGGTGCGCGCGATCCCCAGCCTGATCGGCCATGGCGACATCCACGAGGTCTTTTTCACCGACGTGCGCGTGCCCGCCACGGCGCGGCTGGGGGCGGAGGGCGAGGGCTGGACGATCATTTCCTACGCCCTGGCCAATGAACGGGTCGGCATCCCGCGCTACGAGATGGGGGCGGCGACGCTTGACACCATGGTGGCCGAATTGCAGGCGCGGGGGCAGTTTTCGGACAGCATCGTCCGGTCCCGCGCGGCCCAAGCGGCTGCGGCCTGCGAGGCGGCGCGGCTGCAGGTCTACCGCGTGGTCGACGGCCGGTCGCGCGGCCAGGCGCCGGGGACGGAATCGAACCTCGCCCGCGTCGCGGTGGTCGGGGCCGAACGCGCGGTGGCCGATTTCGGGATGGATTTCTTGCCCGATGCCTTCTCGGGCTCGGGCCATGATGCCCTGCTGTCGCATCACGAGCGGGCCATCGTCACCGGCATCGCGGCCGGCGCGACCGAGATCCAGTTGAACCTGGTCGCACGGCAGCACCTGAACCTGCCGAAAGGGGCCTGAGATGCGGTTCGACCTGAACGTGGACCAGCAGACTTTTGCCACCGTGCTGGGCCAGATGCTGCAAGGCGCGGCTTTCGCGCCGGTCGAGGGGTGGGGCCGCTACGACCTCGGCACCGCGCTCGAGGCGCAGTTCGACGCAGGCGGCTTCTTCGATGCCGCCGCCGAGCCCGATCTGGGCCCCGTGGCGGCGGCGCTGATGGTGCATGACGTGGCCGGCGTACCCGTCTGTTTCGAGCTCGCGGCCTCGGCGCTCATCCGGCCTTTCCTTGGCCGCGACGTGCCGCGCCCGCTGGCCGTTCGCGTGGACGGCCAGCCCGGCGCGCTGCGCTACCTGCCGCAGGCCCGGGGCATCGTCGAGATTGGCGAGACCGTGCGCTATGCCGACCTGCCCGACGGCGCTGCGCAACCCGTCGACAGCCTTTATGCCTACCCGATGGGGGAATTGACCGACCCCGAGGCGCTGGACTGGCAGACCCTCGACGCCGACCCCGCGAAACTGCGTGCCCTCTGGCAGGTGGCCACGGCGGCCGAGCTGACCGGCGTGCTGCGCGCGGGCCTCGACGCGGTGCTGGCCCATGTCCGCGACCGGCGGCAATTCGGCCAACCGCTCGGCGCCTTTCAGGGCGTCCAGCACCGCCTGGCCAATGCGGCGGTCGAGATCGAAGGCGCCCGGCTCATGATGCTCCGCGCCGCGCAGCGGCAGGCGCCCGGGGATGCCGCCCTCGCGCTGGGCCGCGCGCAGGAGATCACCAACGCGATCACCTATGACCTGCACCAATTCATGGGCGCCATGGGCCTGACGCTGGAACATCCGTTGCACCGCTGGACCTATCGCGCCAAGCTGCTCAAGGCCGAGATGGGCGGCATGGGCGCGGCCTACCTCTCCTACGCCACCGACCGCTGGGGGGCGCCATGAGCGATCTGCCGACATACGAGACGCTGCTGCTGACCCGCGCCGGGCGGCGGCTGACGATCACCTTCAACCAGCCCGAGGTGCTGAACGCTTTCGGCGCGGCCATGCACCGCGAGATCACCGAGGCGCTGGTGTTCGCCGCCGCCGATCCCGGGTCCGACGTGATCGTGCTGACCGGGGCGGGGCGGGCGTTTTCGGCGGGCGGCGACATCGCCCGGATGCAGCATTTCGTCGACCACCCGGACGATTTCGCCGCCGAGGCCGAGGGCGCCAAGCGGCTGATCTATGCCCTCTTGGAGATCGACAAGCCCCTGGTCGCCCGCATCAACGGCCCCGCCGTGGGGCTGGGGGCCACCATCGCGCTCTTCTGCGACGTGACCTTTGCCAGCGAAACGGCGAAGATCGGCGATCCCCACGTGGCTATCGGCCTTGTCGCCGGGGACGGCGGGGCGGTGATCTGGCCGCAGCTGGTGGGGATGCACCGCGCCAAGGAATTCCTGCTGACCGGCGAGCTGCTGACCGCCGCCCGCGCCGCCGAAATCGGCCTCATCAACCATGTCCTGCCTGATGACGCGCTGGACACCGCCGTCGATGCCTTCTGCGCCAAGCTGCTGGCGGGGTCGCAGCCGGCGATCCGCTGGACCAAGGTGACCATGAACCTCGAACTCAAGCGGCTGGCCCATGCGTTGATGGACCCCGGCATGGCCTACGAATCCCTCTCGGTTCGCACCGAAGAGCATCGCGCCCGCGTCCAAGCCTTCGCCGCAAAGGCGCGCAAGCCATGACCGACCCGCTTGGCCCCCGCCTTGCTGACCTCGCGGCCGGCGGTCGTCACCGCGCGCCCGAGCGCCCCGGCCTTGGCGACCTGGCCCTGGCGCTCGCGGCCGAGGACCCGGACCGCGTCGTGGTCAGCCAGGGCGGCCGGGATGTCACCCGCGGGCAGATGCTGGACATGGCCCTGCGCCTTGGCGGCGCGCTGATCGCGCGGGGGCTCCAGCCCGGCGCCAGCGTCGCCTTCCAGCTGCCGAACTGGTGGGAGGCGACGGTCATCAACCTCGCCTGTGCGCTCTTCGGCTGGCGCATCGTGCCGCTCCTGCCGATCTACCGCGCGGCCGAGCTGCGCGCGATCCTGCCCGCCTGCGCGGTGCAGGCGATCTTTCTGCCGCCCGCCACCCCGGGCCGCGACTACCGCGCCACGGTCGAGGGGCTCGACAGCCCGCCGCCGCATATCTTCACCCTGAGGGGCGATGCGCCGGGCGGGTTCGACGATCTCTTGCGCCATGCGCCGGCCGAGCCTGCGCTGCCGCCCTGCACCGATGCCAAGTTGATCATCTTCACCTCGGGCAGCACCGGGCGGCCCAAGGGGGTGCTGCACACCCATGCCTCGCTCGACGCCGTGGTGCGGCAGACCGCCGATACCTGGGACACGGGCGAAGGCGACGTGCTCTACGTCCCGTCGCCCGTCGGCCATATCGGCGGGTCGATCTACGCCTTCGAGTTTCCCTGGATCACCGGCTGCCGCACGATCCTGGACGACCAGTGGGACCCGGCCCGCGCGGTGCGGGCCATAGACGACCACGGCGCCACCTTCATGGCGGGCGCGACGCCCTTCCTGGCGGGGCTGCTCGCGGCGGCCGAGGCGGCGGGCAGCGCCCTGCCGGGGCTCAGACGCTTTGTCTGCGGCGGGGCCAGCGTGCCGCCCGAGCTGGTGCGCCGGGGCCTCGCGGCCTTTCCCAATGCGGTGGTCAGCCGCGCCTATGGCTCCTCCGAGGTGCCGCTGGCCTTTCCGGGCATCCAGACCCGCGCGGGGGCCGAGGCCCATGCCGACACGGACGGCGAGGCGGCGGTCGAGGTGCGCCTGCTGGACAGCGTCGGCGCCGAAGTGCAGCCGGGGGCGGAGGGCGAGATCGCCCTGCGCGGGCCGCAGATGTTCATCGGCTACCTCGACCCTGCCGACGATATCGGAAGCTTTACCGAGGACGGGTTCTTTGTCATGGGCGACCTCGGCCGGTTGACCGAGGGGCGCTATATCACCATCACCGGCCGCACCAAGGACATCATCATCCGCAAGGGCGAAAACATTGCCCCGCTCGAGATCGAGAACGCGCTGCTGACCCATCCGGACGTCTTGGCCGTGTCCATCGTCGGCGCGCCGGATGCCGAGCGGGGCGAAATCGCCGTCGCCTTCGTCGTGGCACGCCCCGGCTTCGACATGGTTGCGATGCGCGACCACCTCGAAGACGCGGGGCTGGCGCGACAGAAGTTCCCCGAGCGGCTGGAACTGGTCGAGGCGCTGCCGATGAACGCCGTCGGCAAGGTGCAGAAGCCCGAGCTGCGCCGCATCGCGGCCAGGCTGGTCCGGCAGGACGCCTGATCGCCTGGGGTCCCGTGATGCGGGATGGTGTCGGTCACATGTCCCGCTATACTGGACGCAACCGAGGCAAGGGGCAGGCATGACCAAACAGGACGGCACCCAGGCGATCCGGCGCGCGGCCGCGATCCTGCAACAGATCGCGCATGTGTCGGACGGGCAACCGCCAACGCTGCGCAGCCTCAGCCAGGCGGTGGACCTGCCGCGTTCGACCACGCACCGGATCCTGAAATGCCTGACCGAAGAGGGGCTTGTCGCCTACGACGAAGCCTCGCGCCGCTACGAGATCGGGATGCTCAGCTACGAGCTGGGGCTGGCCGTGACCGACCGGGTGCTGCAACTGGCGCCCTGGGCCTCGGCTGCCGACCGGGTGGCGCAGCGGGCCAATGTCACGACCTATCTCATGCGGCGCTCGGGGATGGAGGCGGTCTGCGTCCACAAGGCCGAGGGGCGCAATGTGATCCGGGTAATCCCGGTCGAGGTCGGCCAGCGCCGCTACCTTGGCGTCGGGGCCGGGGCCACGGCGCTGCTGGCCGGGCTGCCGGATTCGGGTGTCGACCAGATCATCACGGCCATCGCGCCCGAACTGGCGGCCTTTGCCGACCTCAGCCCCGAGCGTATCCGCGAGGCGGTGGCCGAGGCGCGCCGCACCGGGTTCGCGGAAAGCCAGGGGCGCGCCTACCGGTCGATCTACGGCCTCGGGATGGGTGTCGCGGCCCATGCGGCCGAACCCGACATCGCCATCTCGATCGCCGCCCATGCGCCCGAGGTGGACGATGCCCGCATCGCCGAGTGGAAGGCGATCATCCGCGAGGAAATCGCCGCCACGCAAAAGGCGCTGCCGGCGCGCGCCTAGCCCGCCAGCGCGCGGGCGATCACCAGGCGCTGGATGTCGCTGGTGCCCTCGTAGATCTGGCAGACGCGGACGTCGCGGTAGATCTTTTCCACCGGAAAATCGCGGGTATAGCCGTAGCCGCCGAAGGTCTGGATCGCGCCGGAACAGACCTCCTCGGCGATCTCCGACGCGAAGAGCTTGGCCATCGACGCCTCCTTGAGGGCAGGGCGGCCCGCGTCGCGCAGGGTGGCGGCATGCAGCACCATCTGGTGCGCCACCTCGACCTTGGTGGCCATGTCCGCAAGGCGGAAGGCGACGGCCTGGTGGCCCATCAGCTTGGCCCCCATGCTCTCGCGTTCGTTGGCATAGGCCACGGCGTGATCCAGCGCCGCGCGGGCCATGCCGACCGATTGCGCGGCGATGCCGATGCGCCCGCCCTCGAGGTTCGACAGGGCGATGCGGTAGCCCTGGCCTTCCTCGCCCAGGAGGTTCTCGGCCGGGATCTCGAGGTCCTCGAACGCGATCTGCGCCGTGTCCGACAGCGTTTGCCCCAGCTTTTTCTCAAGCGAGGCGACGCGGTAGCCGGGCGTATCCGTGGGCACGATGAAGGCGGAAATTCCCTTCTTCCCCGCCTCGGGGTCGGTCACGGCAAAGACGATGGCGACATCGGCGTTCTGCCCCGAGGTGATGAACTGCTTGACCCCGTTCAGCTTGTACCCCGCGTTGGTGCGCACCGCCCGCGTCTTCAGCGCCGCGGCGTCCGATCCCGCGTGCGGCTCGGTCAGGCAGAAGGCGCCCAGCTTTTCGCCGCGGGCCATGGGGCGCAGGAACTGCTCTTTCTGCGCGTCGGTGCCGAACTTCAGGATCGGCACGCAGCCGACGGAATTGTGCACCGACATAATGGTGGACACCGCGCCATCCCCGCCCGCGATCTCTTCCAGCGCGAGGGCATAGGCCACGTGGTCGGTCATGGCGCCGTCCCAGTCCTCGGGCACCAGCATGCCCATGAGGCCAAGCGCGCCCATCTCGGCCAGCTCGGCCCTGGGGAAGGCGCCGCTGCGGTCCCATTCGGCGGCCTGGGGCGCCAGCCGCTCGGCCGCGAAGCGGCGGGCCATGTCGCGGACCATTTCCTGGGTGTCGTCGAGGATCATGTCGGGGCCTTTCGGTGGGGGCGCGGCCCGCCACCCGGCGGGACAAGCGGCGGGGTCAGTCGGGGATCTTCCCGGTCACGCGGGCCAGGAACATGTCGGCGATATAGTCGGCATCGCGGCCCAGACGGTCGGTCGTGCCGTCCACGATGGCCTGGATGCAGATGCCGGAAATCGTGCCCGAGACGGCGCGCACGGACTGGTCGATATCGACGCCCTCGCGCAGCTCTCCCATCGACTGCGCCTCTTGCATGTAGCCGCGCAGGTTGTCGCGATAGGCGCGCTGCAGGGCCTGGACGCGCGGCTTCAGCTCGGGGACCGAGCCGCTTGAATCCACGATCAACTGGTAGAGCGCCACGGCGCTGTCGGGCATGTCGCGCACCGCCTCCATCTGGAAGCGGATGCGCTCGGCCAGCGCCGCGCAGCCGCGCCTGTCGCCGACCCGCTCGGCTACCTGGCGCAGGAACCGCTCTTCAATCGCGTCCAGCACCGCCTCGAGCAGCGCCAGCTTGGTGCCGAAGCGCTGCACCGGCAGCCCGCGCGAATAGCCCGCGTCCAGCCCGATCTGCGCCAGGTTGGCCCCGGCCGTGCCCTTGCGCCCGATCAGCGCGATGGCCGCGCGCAGCATCTTGCGGTCCGACTCGGCCCGGCGCTGGTGCTTGGGGCCGAGGACGGGGCTGGCATCGGGTGTCGCGGTCAAGGGCGGGTCTCCTGCGGGCGTTGCGGCGATCATAGCGGCTGGGCGCGCCGTGGCCAGACGGGGCCTAACGCGCCACGCTGCCCTCGGGCAGCCAGGTCACGATGCCGGGAAAGGAGATCAGGATCAGCACCACCACCAGCGCCGTCAGCGCGAAGGGCAGCACGCCCAGAAAGACGGTGCCCAGGCTGATCTCGCGCCCCAGGTTCGCCTCGGGGTCCGAGGCGATGCGATGGACGATGAAGGTCAGGATGCCAAGCGGCGGCGTCAGCAGCCCGACCTCGGCCATGACCACGAGGAAGACTCCGAACCACAGCGGGTCCACGCCGACCGATTCCAGCGGCTTCATCAGCACCGGGATAGTCAACAGCATCATCGCCAGCGTGTCCATGAACATGCCAAGGATCAGGTAGGCGATGATCAGGATCAGCAGCAGCTCGACCCGGCCCAGCCCCAGCGCGGCCACTTCTGACGCGATGAAGTTCGGTACCTGGCTCAGCGCCATGGCGCGGGTCAGCACCGCCACGCCGATGATCAGCAGGAAGACCGAGGCGGTGCCGGTCAGCGTGCCGATCAGCGATTCGCGCAGCATGACGCCGATCTCGCGCAGGGCGTTGCCTTGGCCAAGCTGGTGCGCCACGCCAAAGATCAGCGCCGCGATCATGCCGAAGACCCCGGCCTCGGTCGCGGTGAAGATGCCGGCGAACAGCCCGCCGATCACGATCAGGATGACCACGGCAATCGGCATGACCCCCGCCAGAGAGCGCCAGCGCATGGCCCAGGTGATCCCGCTCATGTCCACGCGCGGGGCGAGCGAGGGGCGCAGCATCGCCTGCGCGACGATCATCGCAGCAAAGGCAAAGGCCAGCATCAGGCCGGGAATGACGCCGGCCAGCAGCTGCTGGCCCACGGGCAGCGAAGCGGCGCCGGCATAGACGACCAGCAGCAGGCTGGGCGGGATGATCTGCCCCAGCGTCCCGGCGGCCGCGACCGATCCGACGGCCAGCTGCGGATGGTAGCCCGATTTCAGCATCTCGGGGATCGACACCCGCCCCAGCGCGTAGGTGATGCCGATGGTGCTGCCGCTTGAGGCCGCCAGCGCCGCGCCGGCGAAATTCGTGGCGACCGCCAGCCCGCCGGGCATCCAGCCCAGCCAGCGGCGCGCGGCCTCGAAGGCGGAGGTGGTCAGCCCCGTCTTCCACATGATCATGCCCATGAGGATGAACATCGGGATCACGCTGAGCGACCAGGACGCGGCGGCGTCATAGGCCACCCCCTCCATCGTCGATTTGACCACCCGCAGCCCGCTGAGCGCGTAGAGCCCCAAGAGCGCCGCGCCGAACATGGCGACCCCGACGGGGATGCCCATGAGCAGCAGCACGATGGACAGGACCACGATCAGGATGCCGATGACCTGTTTCGGAAGGTCCGCGTAGAGCATCGCGCCGGAGGCGGCGATGGCGATGACGAGGCCAAGGATGAAGACCGCGATGCCAAGGCGCTGGGCGCGGGGGGTCATGCGGCCTCCCCTTCGCCTTGAGTGTCGGCCGCGCCGCCGGGCAACCGGCCGGTGAAATGGCGGAAACTGGTCGCGGCGGTCTGCAGGGCCAACGCGGCGACGCCGATCACGGCGACGAACTTGACCGGCCAGATGGCGACCGGGGGCAGGGAGGAGGTCGTCTCGCGGTAGCCGAAACTGTCCATCGCCTCGTGCCAGGCGTGCCAGGCGAGGCCCACCAGCAGGGCGGTGGCGATCAGGCCGAAACACCCCTCGACCCAGGCCCGCATCCGCGCGGGCAGGGTGTCAAGAAGGATGGTCACCTTGATGTGGTCCTGGCGCCGTTCGGTATAGGCAAAGGCCAGCAGGGTAAGCGCGGGCATCCACCATTGCGCGGTCATCTCGAGCGTGCCGCGCAGGGGCGTCTTGAAAAAGGCGCGCCCGATCACGTCGACAAAGACGTTGAGCGCCAAGAGGCACAGCGCGAGGCCGGCGACCAGCGCAAGGCCAAGGGCCAGCCGGTCGATCCAGGCCAGCAGGGCCGGATCGGGGCGCGCGGGGGGCGTCCGGGGGGTGTCCGTCATGGGGTGACCTGTATCACGATCCGCCAGATGGCGGTACGGGGCCCGCCGCGTTGGACGGGCCCCCTTGACTGCGCGTTGGTTACTTCATCAGGCCGGGGGCGACCTCGGCCTTGAAGCTGTCGGCGAAGGACGTGAGATCCACGTCCGACAGGCCCGCGAAAGCCTGCATGATCGCCTCGGGCGTGCGTTCGGCGACGGCATAGCCCTCGGCCTCAAGCTTGTCGGTCCAGTAGGCGATACGGGCTTGGTAATCGGCCACGAACCCGGCAGCATCGGTCACCGCGGCGGGGGCGGTGCCCGGCAGCGCCTTGACGAATTCCGCCCGCTGCGCGGCGGCGACGGGTTCCAACGCCGCGATGTCGTTGGTGTGGATCACCTCGCCACCCGCGATCAGGTCGCCGGCCTTGGCCTCGATCTCCATGTAGCCCTGCCAGATGTCGGCGGCGGCCTTCAGGTTCGCCTCGGTGATGAAGTTCTGCAATTCGACCGGGAAGCCGTCCCAGATGTCCTTGTTCATCACCCAGGTCGAGGCCTGCAGCTGCGCCATGGTCACCGGCACGTATTCCGGCGCCACGTCCTTGAGCGTCAGCCCGTCCGCGTATTGGTTCGGGTTGATGACCATGCAGTCGAAGACGCCGCGCTGCAGCCCCTCGTAGGCCTCTCCCCAGGAGATGCTTACCGGCGTCATGCCAAGCGCCTCGGCCGTGGTCGACCAGACGGCGCCGATGGCGCGGGCGCGGATGCCCTTGGCATCGTCGAGCGAGGCGATGGGCTTGTTGCACAAGAGGTTATAGGCGGGTGTGGCGGTGGCCTGCAGCACGACGACATTGTGCGATGCGTATTCCTGCGTCACCGGCTCGTAGGTCAGCAGGGTTTCCAGCGCGGTGGCGCCGCCGGCGGCCACGTCATGCACGGTCGAGCCCGAAAGCGCGGCGCCCATGCCGAACATCCAGGAGGCGACGGGCAGTTTCTGCGGCATGTAGGACGGGATGATCAGGCCGATGTCGGCCACCCCGTCGCCCACCCCTTCGAGCGTGTCGAGCGCGCCCAGCAGGGACGAGGACCAGTAGTTTTCAAAGGTGATCTTGCCCTGCGTGAACTCGGTGATCGATTCTTCCCAGGCCACCATGGCCTTGCCGAAATTGGCGTTCTGGTCGCCCGAGAAATCGGCGAGCTTCAGCGTCATCGGCTCGAGGGTGTCGAGCCAGGCGTCCTGGGCCAGCGCGGCGCTGCCAAGGCTCGCCGTCACGAGGGTCGCGGCCGAGATGCGCGCCCATGTTGCGTATGCGGTCATCATTTCCTCCCTTTGCCATTGCGGCAATCCGTTCGGGCGTCCCTTCGCCCGTCCTGGGGTGGACGCTAGCATCTCCTACTTTGTGGGACAATCCTTTCTGCGACATTCCGTGCGCCTTGGGGCGTGGTTCCTCGTGAACCTGGGTGAAAACCTGTCGTTATGCGCGATTTTCACGAGAAAAGGTGGAAAAGGCAATGTGCGCCGTGGCTGTTGACCCGTCTCATCTCGAGCCCCTGTTTTTCTTGGTTGTCCCGTATAATGGGACGTTTGGGTGTCCCGGAATGTGGATCACCACGTCGTCACCTGGTCCGGGTCCAGTTTCACGTCGACCAGGAACGGCCGGTCGTGGCGGCGCGCGTCGAGCGCGGCAGGCAGGGCCTCGAGCTCGGCGAGGCTGGCCACGACATGCCCGTCGCCGCCAAGCGCCCGCGCCACGGTCACGAAATCCGGCCAGTCGAAGAGCGTGATGGCGGGGTCGATCTGACGGTCCCGGAACTGGATATGCTCGGCCCCGTAGCTGCCATCGTTGAAGATCACGCAAATGATGCCGAGCCCTTCGCGCGTGGCGGTGTTGAGCTCGGCCAGGTTGCCCAGCATGAAGCCGCCGTCGCCGCAGAACAGCACCGTGGGCCGCTCGGGCCGCGTCGCCGCCGCGCCGATCGCCGCCGCCATGCCCAGCCCAATCGAGCCGAAGCTGGCCGTGGTCACATGATCGAGCGGGCCGGGCGCGGTCAGCCGGCCATAGCTGCGCACCATCCAGCGGCCAGCATCTGTGACAAGGCTGCGGTCCGCCGGCAGGATCGCGTCGAGCCGGTCGAGCGCCGTCAGGAAATCGACGCAGCCGTCGCGCACGGGCTTGGGCTGACCCATGTCGGGCGTGTCCAGCCCGTGCGGGGCGAGATCGCGGGTAAAGCCCGAGGCGGGGATCTCGGCCTCGTCCAGCCAGTAAAGGAAGGTCTCGGCCACGTCGCTCGGGTTTCCAAGGATGCCGACATCGGGCACCGCGTTGGCGCCGATATCCTGCGCCCGGTCCATTACCTGGATCACCCGTTTGCCCTTGAGAAACGACCCCTGCGCCGTGGTGTGGAAGTTCAGCGAGGCGCCGAAGGCAATGAGGCAATCGGCCCGCATCAGGGCGTCGCTTGCGCCGGGCGCGCTGACGGTGCCGTGCACGCCCAGCACGTGGTCTTCGCCCGCGAACAGGTGGCGCGCACGCATTGTGGTGGCCAACGGTGCCTCGATCCTTTGCGCAAGGCGGGTCAGCGCGTCGCGGCTGGCACCGTCCACCGCGCCGCGCCCGGCCAGCACCACCGGCGCGCGGGCGGCGGCGATGATGCCGATGGCGTCGTCGAGCCCCGCGCCTTCGATCCGGGGCGAGACCAGCGGCGGCACATCCCACGAGACGGGCGTGCCGTCCGCCTCCTCCCACTGCATTTCGGCCGGCATGTTGAAGGCGATGGGCCGTCGTTCGGCCCGCGCCCGCCGCACGGCGCGGGCCAGGTCGGCAACGGCCGTGGCCGGCGAGCGCATCTGTTCAAGGCCAGTGCCGGTGGACCGGATCACCGCGTGCTGGTCGACGTTCTGCAGGTTCTCGCGGTCGGTCGCCGGAGTGTCGCCGCAGAGCAGGACGAGGGGCGTGTTCGACTTCACTGCCTCGACCAGCGCGGTCACGCAATTGGTCAGCGCGGGGCCGTGGGTGACGGTGGCAAAGCCCGTCCCGCCGCTCAGTTGCGCCGCGCCAAGAGCCGCCAGTACAGCGCCGGATTCGTTGGCCATCGCGACATAACGCCCGCCCATTTGCCGCGCGTAGGCGTCGACCATGTAGGCATTCGCGTCGCCGACCACGCCAAAGAGCGGATGCGCGCCGCCATCGCGCAGGGCCTTGGCCAGAGCTTCGTGGGTCTTCACGGGCGTCTCCTCCAGTCGCTTGCTCCATGGTTAGCCATTGGCGCAGCACATCGCAACAGGAACGCAAAAGGCCCCGCGCTGGGGGCCTTGTGGATCCATCATGTGAAGGAGGGGTTTGGTAGCGGAGGAGGGACTTGAACCCCCGACACGCGGATTATGATTCCGCTGCTCTAACCAGCTGAGCTACTCCGCCAAACCGTGCGGGGGAATTAGGCAAAGCCCGGCCGGGGGTCAAGCGGGAAATTCGGCGCGCGGGCATTTTTTCGCGGGTGTTTGTCGCCTTGGCGGCTTGACCTCGCGGCGCGCTGCGGATGCACTCGGGCGATGTCGCCGGGAGGGATGCGATGACCGATCATGATAGCCTCGATCCGCAGGATTGGGAGGCGTTCCGCCGCGCCGCGCATGACCTGCTCGACGCCTGCGTGGACCAGTTGGCCGATGCGCGGGCGCGGCCCTGGCACCCGGTGCCCGAACGGCTGGAGGCGGCTTATGCGCTGGACACCCCGCCGCTGGCGGACGAGGCCGCGCTGGGCGCCGCGCTGGCCGCGGATGTGCTGTCCCATGGGACCGGCAACACCCATCCGACCTTCTTCGGCTGGGTGCATGGCACGGGGCTTGCCTCGGGCCTGATGTCCGAGATGGTCGCGGCCACGGTCAATGCCAACCTCGGCGGGCGCGACCACGCGGCGATGCGGATGGAGCGGGCGGTGATCGACTGGACGCGCCGCGTGATGGGCTTCCCGGAGGGCGCCAGCGGCGTGCTGGTCGCCGGCACCTCGCAGGCGACGGTGATCGCGCTGGCGGCGGCCCGGGTGCGGGCGCTGGGCGACGTGCGTGCGGCGGGGCAGGGCGACCGGTGCTTGCGCGTCTACGCGGGACGCGCCGCGCACAACGCCCTGCGCAAGGCGGTCGAGCTGCTGGGCATCGGCCACGACAACCTGGTGCTTTTTGACGACGGCCCGCGCGGACCGGACCCGGATACGATCCGCGCCGCCATCGCCGCCGACCGGGCGGCGGGCCGGGTGCCGCTTGCGGTGGTCGCCACTGCCGGCTCTGTCGACCTCGGCCGCTTCGACGACCTGCCCGCGCTGGCGGATCTCGCGCTGTACGAAGGCCTCTGGTTCCACGTCGACGGCGCCTTCGGTGCCTGGATCCGCCTCGCCGATGCGCCCTGGCGCGATCTTGGCCGGGGGATCGAGCGCGCCGACAGCCTCGCCTGCGACTTCCACAAGTGGATGTACGTGCCCTACGATTGCGGCCTCGTGCTGATCCGGGACGAGGCCGCCCACCGCGCCGCCTTCGCCGCGCGCCCTTCCTACCTCGCCGGCCAGGCGCGCGGGCTCGCTGGCGGCGAGCCCTGGTTCTGCGACTACGGGATCGACCTGTCGCGGGGCAATCGCGCGCTCAAGGTCTGGTCGGCGATCCGCCTCTACGGCCCTGAACGGTTCGGTGCCGCGATAACGGAGAACTGCCGCCTCGCTGCCCGCATGGGCGCGCGCGTGACGGCGACGCCGCACATGGCGCTGGCCGCTCCGGTGGTGTCGAACCTCTGCGTCTTCACCGCCGACGACCGGCTGCCACCGGACGCGCAATCCGCGCTCAACACCCGCATCGCCGCCGACCTCCAGCTCTCGGGGCAGGGCGTCTTCTCGACCACGCAGGTCGGCGGCGTCACCTGCCTGCGCGCCGCCATCACCAACCACCGCACGCGGCCGGAGGATGTCGATGCCGTCACTTCCGCCGTTGCGGGTGCTCGGGATGCAGAGGGCGCGTCCGTTTGAGTATTTGAGGAATAGTGAAAGCAGGGGCGCCACTCCCCTGTTCACCTTTGCATGAATATCCCGGGGAGTGTGAGGGGCAGCGCCCCTCGGTCCGATATCATCGCCCTGGTGACGCGGCGGGATCGCCTCCGGCGGGCATATTTTCAGAAGGATGAAAGCCCAATAGCAACGTTCCCCCCTTCACCTTGCCAATAAACTCCGGGGAGCGCGAGGGGCTGGCCCCTCGCTCCGACGGCATCCACCAGACGGGCGTGGGATTGGCTTTGGCCCCTCACGACGCGCAGACGGGGCCGCGCGTCGGCGCGGCCCCGGCCGGTCGGATCGCGCAGCGATCCGAAACTCCCTGTGGACCCCGGCGGATCAGTCGGCGGGGGCGTAGCTGCCGTCCGCCTGGTGCACTTCGGTCCCCGTCACAGGCGGGTTGAAGCAGCAGGCCATGACCAGCTCTTCCTCGGCCCGCAGCACGTGGCGGTCGTGCTGGTCCAGCGCATACATGGTGCCCGGCTTGATCGCGTGGGTCTCGCCCGTGGCAAGGTCCGTGATCGACCCCTTGCCCTGCATGCAGTAGACGCTCTCGAAGTGGTTCTTGTACTCGAACGTGTGCTCCGAGCCGGCCTCGAGAAAGGTGATGTGGAACGAAAAGCCCATGTTGTCGTCGGCCAGCAGCATCCTCACGGACGTCCAGTTGGCATCCGACACGACGCGGTCGCGGTCGTTCCTGGTGATCTCGTCGAAATCTCGCACGATCATGGTGTCACTCCGCTGCGATCTTCATCGGTTCGGCCATGGTCACTTCGCGCGCGGCCTCGAGCAGGATGTCGAACCCCTTGTTCAGCATCTCTTGCGAGGTCGTCAGCGGCGCCAGCACCTTGACCACCTGGTCGTCGGACCCCGAGGTCTCGATCACGAGGCCCTTTTCGAAGGCGCGGGCGCAGATGGCACCGGCCAGTTCGCCTGTGCCGACATCAACGCCGCGCATCATGCCGCGGCCCTTGAGGAAGGCGCCGGGGACAAGGCAGGCCAGCTCGCCCAGACGTTCCTCGAGCAGGTCCGATTTCTCGGCAATCTCGGCCTGGAACGCACCGTCAGACCAGAATTTCTCGATCGCGACGCGGGCCGTGACGAAGGCATGGGTGTTGCCGCGGAACGTGCCGTTGTGCTCGGCGGGCCCGAAGATGTCATGCTCGGGGCGCACCAGCATCAGCGCCATCGGCAGACCGTAGCCCGAGACCGACTTGGCCATGGTCACGATATCCGGGGTCACGCCCATCTCTTCGAAGGAAAAGAACGTGCCGGTCCGGCCGCAGCCGGCCTGGATGTCGTCGATGATCAGCAGCGCGCCGTGACGCTTGGCCAGATCGGCGATGCGCTGGACCCACTCGGCCGAGGCGACGTTCAGCCCGCCTTCGCCCTGCACGGTCTCGAGCAGGATCGCGGCCGGGGCGTCGATGCCCGAAGAACCGTCTTCCAGCATCGCCTCGAGCAGGTCGCCGGTGTCCATGTTGCCGCCCATGTAGCGGTCGAAGGGCATCCGCGTCACGCCGTTCAGCGTGGTGCCGGCGCCGCCGCGGTGATAGCCGTTGGCGGTCGCGGCCAGCGCGCCCAGGGTCACGCCGTGAAAGCCGTTGGTAAAGGCGATCACGTTGGTGCGGCCGGTCTTTTTGCGCGCGATCTTCAGCGCGGCCTCGACCGCATTGGCACCGGTCGGTCCGGTGAACATCACCTTGTGGTCAAGGTCGCGCGGGGTCAGGATGTGCTCTTCGAAGGCGCGCAGGAAGTCGCCTTTCACGTCGGTGTGCAGGTCCAGCATATGGGCCGGACCGTCGCCGGCGATGTGGTCCATCAGCGCGGCCTTCATGTCCGGGTCGTTGTGCCCGTAGTTCAGCGACGAGCAGCCGGCCAGGAAGTCGATGTAGCGGCGCCCCTCTGCGTCGATCATTTCCGAGCCACGGGCTTCGGTGAACACCGTGTCGAGGCCACGGCAGTAGCTGCGGGCTTCCGATTCACGGCGGGTAAAGATGGTCTTGTCGGCTGACATGTCAGTCGGCATGGGGAGATCCTCTCTGGGGTCTTCTGGGAATGGGGAAAGCGGCGGGGCGGCGGGTCAGGCCACGGCCCTGAGCTGTGCGGGGAAGGACAGCGTCACCATGTGTTCGCAGTCGTGTTCGCCGTTGAAGTGGTCTTCCTTGGCGAAGTGACGTTCGCTCGTCACCTCCGCGCCGCGGCTGCGCGCGAACTTGCGGAACAGCGCCCAGCTGGCGTCGTTGTCGGCGGTGATGGTGGTCTGCAGGTGGTTGACGTGCTCGTGCCCGTCGCGGTCAAGCAGGGCGCCCAGCATCCGTGTGCCAAGGCCGAGGCCACGCGCCTTTGCGCCAACAGCCACTTGCCAGACGAAGAACGTGTCGTCCGCATCGGGCAGGATGTAGCCCGAGATCCAGCCCACGATCTCGCCGTCCACCTCTGCCAGGATGCAGCGGTCGGCGAAATGATCGCACTGGATCAGGTTGCAATACATGGAGTTCTCGTCAAGCGGCTTGCAGCTTTTGACAAGCTCGTAGACCGCCGCGCCGTCCTCTTTCGTGGGCTTGCGCAACGTGACGTCAGTCATGGGTTTTGCATCCTTTCGGGTGGGCACTGTCCAGATCCTCCAAATTTGCTTCGTGTTACTAAGTAGTGTAACGTCGCTGACGGATCAAGGGTTCCGTTTGTCACGTCATGAAATGATTGAATATGCGCCATGAGCGCATATGTGGCCCGTTTGAGTCTTATTTTATTCGCTTAGCTAAGCAAAGGTGTCGGGTCGTGTTGCGAAAGCCCCGGCGCTTGCGCAGAATAGGAGGAGAACGTGTTCGAAGGTTTCTTGATGGATCGCACCGATACCAGCCTCATCGCCCTGCGCCGCATCCTGCGCGCGACCGAGCTGCACGGGAAGGAGCTGGCCCAGGCGGCCGGGCTCACGGCCGTGCAGTTCCGCGCGCTCCAGATCGTGGCCGAGACGGGCAGCGCGACGGCCAAGGCGATCGCCACCCGCATGGGCGTGACCCAGGCGACGGTGACGGCGCTGATCGACCGGCTGGTGCGGCAGGGGATGGTGGAACGCCAGCCCTCGCAGACCGACCGGCGGCAGGTCAACATCGTGCCGACGGCGGCCGGCCAGAGAACGGTGGAGGAAGCGCCCGACGCGCTGCAGCAGCGCTACGTGCGCAAGTTCGAGGCGCTGGCCGACTGGGAGCAGGCGCAGATCGTCGCCACGCTGGAACGGGTCGCCGCCATGCTGGACGCAGAGGAGCTGGACGCGTCCCCAGTGCTTGCGACGGGCCATATCCATGGCCCGGACGATGGCGTGGCCGGGCATCCGGCCCAGCGGCCCGGCCCCAAGCCCGTGGCCGGGTGACCGGCGCCCAAGTCAGGCCGCGGCGCGTTGCGCGCCTTTCATGACGCCGGCCAGAAGGGCATAGGTCTCGGCCCAGGCATCCTCGACCTCGGGGGTGAAATCGGGCCCGAGCGCCTCGCGCAGCGTTTCCAGCAGGGCGGCCCCGACGAAATCGTAATGCTGCGGCTGCACCTTGTAGTGCTGGTGGCGCGCGCCCAGGTCGGTCAGCGCGGGCAGGATACTGTCCATGTCGCGCAGGCCGGTGACCGCGGCCGACAGCATCTGCATCAGCATCGTCTTCTGGCTGCGCATGTCTTCGGGAAACAGCGGTCGCAGCTGCGGCGCGATCTCGAACAATCTTGCATAGAACATGTCGGCGGCGACGTCCTGAAGCGGCGCAATCCGGCGGAATGTCGACTGGACAAGATCGATCTGGCGGGGGGTCATGGCCTTTGGTTCCTTCTGCTCTTGCACCTTTGCTCCGCCACAGGGCGGTCGCGGTTTCCGGCAAAGAGCTTGAGGCCAGACCTGGCCGCGCCTCTCCGACGGTCGGTCCCGACCGGCGCTCGGAGGGCAGGGGCAGCGGCACGGCGGGTCACGCGGCCCCGGGCCTGCAACCGCCCGGGGTCCGATGCGACCCGGCGGTGGCATCAGCGTGACTCACGTTTTCTGCGCATGCAACATTATTTTTGCTGCGGGTGCAAAATGCGCCCGGCAGTTGCGGCCTGGTGCGGGGCCGGTCTATCGTCGCGCCATGAAAGACGCCGTGTTCGAGATCAAGCCGGCCCTGCTGCGCGGCCCGGTGACCTACCGGGTCGATGCCACGGGCGTGTCCGCCGAAAAGGGCGGCACCCCCCAGTGGCAGCTGCCGTTTTCGCAGGTCGAGGGGCTGCGCATCGTCGAGCTCGTGATCGATGGGCACCGGTTGGCGCGGATCGACCTGGCGCTGCCCGGCGGGCGCGTCCAGGCGATCAGCCAGACGCTGGACGCCCGCGTGACGGCCGAGGACCCGGCCCGCCAGGGCTGGACCGCGCTGACCGCCAGCTTGTTGGACGGCGTGGCCCAGGTGCGGCCCGAGACCCCCGTGTACCTCGGCGAGACCCCGCGCAACCGCGGCATCATGTTCGGCATCGGTGCGCTGTCGCTGCTGTTTGCGGGCGGCATGGCCATCGCCGCGGCCGGCAATGGCCGGCTGGAAGAGGCGGGGCTGCCGCTGGCCGTGATGTCCTTGTTCGGCGGCTGGATCGCCTGGCATTTCCATCCCTGGCGGCCCGAGATCACCTTTCCCGTCCGCCAGTTGGCCCCGCAGCCCGAAGCCTGAGGGGCAAAAGAAAAGGGCCGCCCCGAAGGACGGCCCCGATCTTTGTGTCATGCGCCGCGCGTCATTCGCGGTTGCCGAAGAGCTGCAGCAGGAACATGAACATGTTGATGAAGTCGAGGTAGAGCGACAGCGCGCCCATGATCGCCGATTTGGCCAGCCACTCGCTGTCGCCGTGGTGGGCGTGGGCGAGGTACTCGATCTTGATCTTCTGCGTGTCATAGGCGGTCAGGCCGGCAAAGATCAGCACGCCCAGGATCGACACGGCGAAGGCAATCGCCGGGCTGCCCAGGAAGATGTTGATGATCGAAGCCACGATCAGGCCGATCACGCCCATGATCAGGAACGACCCCCAGGCCGAGATGTCCCGCTTGGTGGTGTAGCCATACAGCGACAGGCCCGCGAAGGCGATAGAGGTCACCAGGAACACCTGCGCGATCGACATGCCGGTGAAGGCGACGAAGATCCACGACATCGACAGGCCCATGACGGCCGCGAAGGCGAAGAAGAACAGCTGCGCGCCCGCCGCCGACAGCCGGTTGATGGCCGCGCCGAAGGCGAAGACCATGATCAGCGGGGCGAACATGACGATCCAGCCCAGGATGTTGGGCGACAGGGTGATCGGGTCACGGAAGATCGACAGAAGCTGGGGGCTCGACCCGACGGCCCAGGCCACCAGGAAGGTCAAAAGCGTGCCGACGGACATGGTCCCGTAGACCTTGTTCATGTGAGCGCGCAAGCCCTCGTCAATCTGGGCAGCACGCGCGCCGACGCCCGTCCGGATTGTATTGAAATCTGCCATTTGGTCCTCCGATAAGGGTCAGATGCAGGCGGGGTCCCTCCCGCCAAGGTCTTTGGGACCAGATATTGGCAGACCTGTCCCGCATTTCAAGTGCCTGAGATGCACAAAAAATCCCCGGGAAACGGTGCGTTTCCCGGGGAAAGACCGGCGGGGAGAGCCGGGGGAGGCGCGGGCGCTCAGCCGCGCCAATGGGCGGGGGCATCCCAGGGGGCGCGAGTCGCCTCGGCCTTCGCGGCTTCCCGGCTGACGCCGATGTCGCGCAGGGCGGCCGCGTCGAGCTTTGCCAGCTGGCGGCGCTGCCGGTGCAGGGCCAGCATGGCGATCAGGCCCATGCGGCGGGGGGCGCGGGCGGGGGCAAGGAGGGCGAGGGAGCGGGACATGTGATGTACCTTTCGTGTCGGATCGTGATATGTCGGCGTTGTCTTATTTCGATGCTTGATGTTATGGTCCATTCGGGCGCATGATGAAAACGAATGTTTGTCATGCAAAACATCACGAGAGGTGATGAAATGAGAAATCTCGACATCACGACCCTGCGCAGCTTTGTCGCCGTGGCGCAGAATGGCGGCGTCACCCGGGCGGCCGGGTACCTGAACCTGACGCAATCGGCGGTCTCGATGCAGGTCAAGCGGCTCGAAGACCTGTTGGGCCTCGACCTGCTCGACCGTTCGGCGCGCCGCGTGTCGCTGACGCCCGCGGGCGAGCAGTTCCTCGGTTACGCCCGCCGGATGGTCGAGCTGAACGACGAGGTCTTCGCCCGCCTGACCGAGCCCTCCCACGAGGGCGAGATCGTGCTGGGCGTGCCGCATGACATCGTCTACCCGGTGATCCCCAAGGTGCTGCAGCGCTTCAACGCCGAATATCCGCGGGTCAAGGTGAACCTCATCGCCTCCTACACGGCCGACCTGAAGGTGCAGTTCGAACAGGGCGAGTGCGACATCATCCTGACCACGGAATATGGTCTCGACGAAGGTGGCGTCCGCCTCGCCGAGATGCCGCTGCGCTGGATCGCGGCGCCGGACGGGCAGGCCTGGCGCAGCCGGCCGCTGCGCGTGGCCTTCGGCCGCCGCTGCCGCTTCCGCCCCATCGCGCTGCGCGAACTCGAGGTGGCGGGTATCCCGTGGGAGATGGCGGTCGAATCCGAATCCGACCGCACAATCGAGGCGACGGTCAGCGCCGACCTCGCCGTGGGCGCGATGCTGGAAGGGACCGAGCCGCCGCACCTGATCCGCCTGGGCGCGCAAAGCGGGCTGCCCGATCTGGGCCTGCAGCTGATCAACCTCTATGTCTCGCATGCCGATGCCGGCGGTCTTGCGCCCAAGCTGGCCGACATGATCCGGCAGGCCTACCTTGCCAGCTACGACCGGCCGGCCGAGGCGGCCGAGTAGGGCCGCGACCCGCGCCTGCAGCGCGGATGCCTTGGGCGAGAGTATTTATGGAATAATGAAAGCAGGGGCGCCAATTCCCCGTTCATCTTGCCAGAAATATCCCGGGGCGTTTGAGGGGCAGCGCCCCTCATTTCGATATCTGACGCCGTGTCCGCCAGAGCGCCTGTTCCCGGCGGGCATATTGGGAGAATGAAGAAAGGACGCGGACCCGGATCCCTCTTCATCTTGCCCATAAACTCCGGGGAGCGCGAGGGGCTGGCCCCTCGCATGGCCGGGTGCCGCGCCTTCGGCGCGAGGGGCTGGCCCCTCGCTTGGCTGGGTGCCGCGCCTTCGGCGCGAGGGGCTGGCCCCTCGCATCCCGTCCTCTCAACCCGGAACGCGGATCACGACCTTGCCGGTCGAGGCGCGGCTGCGCAGCAGCTCCAGCCCCTCGGCGGCCTGCGACAGCGGCAGCACGTGGCTGACGTGGGGCTTGATCCGGCCGTCCACGTACCAGCGGAACAGCTGCGCCAGGCTGTCGGTCACGACCTTCGGGCGGAACGCCAGGTAGCCGCCCCAGTAAAGACCCAGGACGGAAATGTTCTTGACCAGCAGGTGGTTGGCCTTGATCTGCGGCACCTCCCCGCTGGCGAAACCGATGGCGAGGATCCGCGCCTCGGGGCGGCAGGCGCGGAAGGCGTCGGTGAACTGCTGCCCGCCGACCGCGTCATAGACCACGTCGGCGCCGCCAAGCGCCTTGATCTCGGCGCGCAGGTCGATCTCGGTCGCGTCCAGCAGGTGATCGGCGCCGGCGGCCTTGGCGACGGCGAGCTTGTCGGCGCCGCGGGCCACGGCGATCACCTCGGCGCCCATCAGCTTGCCCAGCTCGACCGCCGTGAGGCCGACGCCACCCGCGGCGCCCAGCACGACGAGCCGTTCACCCGGCTGCAGCCGGGCGCGGTGGTCCAGCGCCACGTGGCTGGTGCCATAGGCGACCTGGAACGCGGCGGCGTGCTCGAAGCTCATGGCAGCGGGCAGGGGCACCGCGCGCTCGGCCGGAAAGCAGCCGTACTCGGCCAGCCCGCCATGGCCGCCGAAGACCGCGACCCGGTCACCGACGGCGATCCCGCTCACCCCGTCGCCCAGGGCGTCGACCACGCCCGCGACCTCCATCCCGAGAGAGAACGGCACCGCCGGCATGTCCTGGTAGGTGCCCCTGGTCATCAGCAGGTCGGCGAAATTCAACCCGCAGGCGGCGATCTTCAGCCGCAGCTCGCCCGGGGCCGGGGCGGGAACGGGGATGTCGACAAGAGCCGGCGCCGCGCCCGACTCGGTGATCTGAAAAGCCTGCACAAATGTCTCCTTCGCGTCTGCCCGGGCCTGGACCTGTCAAGAATGACAGGGCGTGTCAATTGCACCAAGGACGGGTGATTCTCGTCATGCGGAAGTCCCGCCCCATCCTGTTGTGGTACGCGATCATCTTGATGGCACACCTAGTTTTTGACCATCCGGGAAAATAATTTCCCGTTGCAACAAGGAGTTGAAACTCGCATAGATTGAATTGTGCCGTCGCGTTCATCCATAAATTTTGTGACGGCCCTTGCGGGGCATCGCATTTGCGGTATTCTGCCCTCGCGCTGAAGGGATGCGCAGCGCATCATGAGCCGTGCCGCGAGGCACTTCAGAGCTATGCCCGGACGGGATGAGCCGGGCCAAATACAAAGGAACGCGACAATGACGCACCCTGTAGACGTGCACGTGGGCAAGCGGATTCGGCATCGACGCTGGCTGGTCGGCATGACTCAGCAGCAGCTTGCCGAACAGGTCGGTATCAAGTTTCAGCAGATCCAGAAATACGAGACCGGCGCGAACCGCGTCAGTGCGTCGCGCCTGTGGGATATCGCCTACGCGCTCGAAGTCCCGGTCAGCTTTTTCTTCGAGAACCTCGAGACCGCACAGGACGAGCATCCGGTCAACGAGTCGGTGCCCGCCGACATCATGGGCGACAAGGAAGCGCTGGACCTCGTCCGGTCGTATTACGCGATCCCGGAAAACCAGCGCCGCCGCCTGTTCGAACTGGCCCGCGTCCTGAGCGACGTGGCCTGACGACTGTCGCATCGGGCCCTGCGATTGACCTTGCCCTCTGCCGGTGGCAAGGGAAGGTCATGACAGGGCTCGATCCGCACCTCCGCTCCGATCTGATCGACACCGCCCATGCGCTGGCCGACGCGGCCCGCGCGGCGGTGTTGCCGTATTTCCGACAGGCCGGTCTCAAGGCCGAGAACAAGCTGGCCTCCGGGTTCGACCCGGTGACCGAGGCCGATCGCGCGGCCGAGGCGGCGATGCGTGACATCCTCGCGATCCGCCGCCCGGCGGACGCCATCCTCGGCGAAGAGATGGGGCGCAGCGCGGGAACCAGCGGGCTGACCTGGGTGCTTGACCCGATCGACGGCACCCGCGCCTTCATCAGCGGCGCTCCGACCTGGGGCGTGTTGATCGCGGTGTCCAATGCAGCCGGACCGCTGCTGGGCATCGTCGACCAGCCCTATATCGGCGAACGTTTCATCGGCGGGCTTGGCCTGGCCGAGACCACCGGCCCGGCCGGGCGCCGCGCGCTGCGTAGCCGCGACTGCGCTGACCTCGCAAGCGCCACCCTCTTCACCACATTTCCCGAGGTCGGCACCCCGGCCGAGCGCGCCGGGTTCGAGGCCGTGGCCGCGCGCGTCCGGCTCGTGCGCTATGGCATGGATTGCTACGCCTACGCGCTGATCGCCGCCGGCCAGGCCGACCTGGTGATCGAGGCGGGGCTGAACGCCTATGACATCCAGGGGCCCATCGGCGTGATCGAGGCCGCCGGCGGCGTGGTCACCGACTGGCAGGGTGGACCGGCGCATCACGGCGGGCGGGCCCTCGCGGCGGGCGATCCGGCGGTTCATGCCGCCGCGCTCGAGATCCTGTCGCAGGTTCCGTGAGGCGGCTGCCTCAATCAGCCGAAGGCGGTAGGCCAGCAGGCCTGCCTCCGGCGGGAGTATTTTGGGAATAATGAAAGCGGGGGCGCGCTGATGACCGAAGTGCTGATCCAGGGGGCCGAACGGGTCCTGACCATGGATGACGAACGGCGCGAGCTTGCGGGCGCCGACGTGTTGATGCGCGATGGCGTGATCGTCGCCGTGGGGCAGGGGCTGGAGACCACCGGGGAGGTCGTGCGGGCGACGGGCTGCGTGGTCACGCCGGGGCTGGTGAACACCCATCACCACCTTTACCAGACGCTGACCCGCGCCGTGCCGGGCGGGCAGGATGCGCTGCTGTTCGGCTGGCTCAAGACGCTCTACCCGATCTGGGCGCGTTTCGGCCCGGAGGAAATGCGCGTCTCGGCCATGGTCGGGCTGGCCGAGCTGGCGCTGTCGGGCTGCACGCTGAGTTCCGATCACCTGTACCTCTACCCGAACGGCGCGCGGCTTGACGACACGATCGAGGCGGCGCGCGCGGTCGGGCTGCGGTTTCATCCCACGCGTGGGGCGATGAGCATTGGCGAAAGCGCCGGGGGCCTGCCGCCGGATGCCCTGGTCGAACGCGAGGCGGCGATCCTCGACGATTGTATCCGGGTGATCGACGCCTTTCATGATGCCTCCGAAGGGGCGATGGTGCGGGTGGGCGTGGCGCCCTGTTCGCCGTTTTCCGTCAGCCGCGAGCTGATGCGCGACGCGGCGCTGCTGGCGCGGCACAAGGGCGTGATGCTGCACACGCACCTGGCCGAAAACGACGAGGACATCGCTTATTCGCAGGCGCAGTTCGGCTGCCGCCCCGGGCAATATGCCGAGGAACTGGGCTGGACCGGGGCCGATGTCTGGCACGCCCATTGCGTCAAGCTCGACGGGCAGGAGATTGATCTCTTTGCCAAAAGCGGCACCGGCGTGGCGCATTGCCCCTGTTCGAACTGCCGGCTGGGGTCGGGCATCGCGCCGGTGCGCGCGATGCGCGATGCGGGCGTCAAGGTGGCGCTGGGGGTGGACGGATCGGCCAGCAACGATGCCGGCAACCTCGTGCTCGAGGCGCGGCAGGCGATGCTGCTGCAACGGGTGGCGCGAGGCGCGGATGCCATGAGCGCGCGCGAGGCGCTCGAGATTGCAACGCGGGGCGGGGCGGATGTGCTGGGCCGGCCCGATTGCGGGCGCATCGCGGTGGGCAAACGGGCGGATATCGCGATCTGGGACGTCTCGGGCGTGGAAAGCGCGGGCAGCTGGGACCCGGCGGCGCTGCTGCTGGCCGGGCCGACCCGGGTGCGGGACCTCTTCGTCGAGGGGCGGCAGGTGGTGCGGGATGGCCATGTCACGACCATCGACCTCGGCGCCGTGGTGGCGCGGCAGAACCAGCTCGCGCGGGCGCTGGCGGGCTAGACCCGAGCGGCCTTGCGCGCGAGGCTCCGGGCGCGCGTCTCGACCGTCTCGAGGCGGCTTTCCAGCTTGGGCGGCAGTGCCTGCGGAAACTGTGACAGCAGCGGCAGGACCTGCCGGCTCCTGTCGGCATAGGTCACGGCCCAGTCGGGATTGGCGCGGGCGATGGCACGCTCGGCCTCGGCCAGCGCTTGCTGGGCCTGGGCCAGAAGCGTCTCGCCCAGCAGGGACCAGGCCGCCCCCGCCATCACCAGCGCCGCGTCGTCGTCGGTGTCGAGGGCGCCGAGGTTCCCCTCGACGGCATAGCGGGTCGGGTCGATCTCGAGATCGGCGGCGACGAGCCCCGGGACCCTGGCGACCAGCGCCGCGTTGTCCGTCGCGAACCGCTGCTGGATCTCTTCGGCCCGCGCGCGGCCGGGCTCGAGCCGGGTGCGGACCTCCATGCTGTTGAGCATCCGGTTCACCGGGCGGCGCAGCGCCGGGTCCAGCGGGCCGTGCAGCGCATGCAGCGCGTTGCGCAGCCGGAAGGCGGCGAGGTCCAGCGCCGAATTGGACCGGGGCGGCAGCGCAAGGCCCGCCAGCTCGAACCCGCCAAGCGCGGCCACGCGGTCAAAGAGGTTCGGACCACGCCGGTAGGGCATGATCTCGACAGTCTCGACGCCGAACACAGCGGTCCAGCGGTCGTAGAGCGCAAGGTAGTCGAAATAGGGCGTGCCGGGCCGGATGCCGTCCAGGTAGCCCGACCGGACAGGCGGCGCGTAGCGCAGCAGGGTCGACATGTGCGACAGGCCCATCTCGAACTGCGGGCGCAGGCAGCAGAGCACGGTGATCCGGTCGAAGAGCGGCGCCAGCAGGTCGCGCAGCCGGGCCACCTGCTCGGCCGTGGTCAGCCGCGACTGGCAATGCTCGTTCGACAGCACGAAGGTGTGGCAGCCATCGGCGCGGGCCTGGGCCACCTCGGCGGCGAGCCGGGCGGGGGCGGTGGCCAGGTCGGCCGCCAGAGCCTCGGGCGTGCGGGCGAACATGCCCTGTACCTCGTCCGGCGCAGGTTTGGCCCCGGCCATGGGGAACAGGATCATGTGGTTGTTCCAACCCATCTCTCGGCTGTAGCAGACGCCAAGCGCGCGCAGCGCCTCGCGGTTCAGCGCGCCCCAGTCCTGGAACGCGGTGCTGCCGGTCTTTTCCGTGCCGATATGGAGAATGAGCTGCATCAGGCCGGCCTCCCGTTGATCCATGTAGCCCGGATTGCCCGATCGTCGCCCATCATGATAGTGGGAAAGATCGCCTCCCAGACCCCCTCGGCCCGCGCCGCGCGTTGCGCGATGGCGGGGGTCGAGGCGAGGTCGAGCACGACGAGGTCGGCCTCCATCCCCACGGCGACATTGCCGATCTGGTGATCCATGTGCAGCGCCCGGGCCGAGCCCTGTGTGGCCAGCCACATCAGCTGCGCCGGATGCAGCGGGGTGCCGCGCAGCTGGCCGATCTCGTAGGCGGCGGCCATGGTGCGCAGCATCGAAAACGACGACCCGCCGCCGGTGTCGGTGGCAAGGCCGATGCGCTGCCCTTCGGCCATCAGCCCGGCCATGTCGAAGAGTCCCGAGCCGATGAAGGTGTTGGACGTCGGGCAATGGATCAGCGACGCGCCCACCTCGGCCAGCCGCGCCCGTTCGCGCGGCTCGAGGTGGATGGCGTGGCCGTAAAGCCCGCGCGGGCCCAGCAGGCCATGCGCCTCGTAGGTGTCGAGGTAATCGCGCGCTTGCGGGTAAAGCGACCGGACCCAGGCGATTTCGTCCAACTGCTCGGAAAGGTGGGTCTGCATCAGGCAGTCCGGATGCTCGGCCCAGAGCGCGCCCAGCGCCGCCAGCTGCTCCGGCGTCGAGGTCGGAGAAAACCGCGGCGTGATGGCATAGGACAGCCGGTCCACCCCGTGCCATTTCTCCAGCAGCCGCTTGCTGTCGTTATAGGCCGATTGCGCGGTATCCTGCAGCGCCTCGGGCGCGTTGCGGTCCATGCAGGTCTTGCCGGCGACGATGCGCTGCCCGCGCCCCTGCGCCTCGGCCATGATCGCATCCACGCTGGCGGGATGGATCGTGCAATAGCTGACAAAGGTGGTGGTGCCGTTCGCCGCCGTCAGGTCGCAGTAGCGCAGGGCGATCTCGGCCGCGTGGTCCGGATCGACAAAGCTGATCTCTTCGGGGAAGGTATAGCTGTTCAGCCAGTCGATCAGCCGCTTGCCCCAGCTCGCGATGATCGCGGTCTGGGGATAGTGCACATGAGCATCGACGAAGCCCGCGCAGATCAGATCCTGGCCGTAATCGGTCACTTCGGCCTCGGGGTGCGCCGCGCGCAGGGCGGCGGCGGGGCCGGTGGCCGCGATGCGCCCGCCCTCGACCAGCACGGCGCCGGCCGTGTCGACCTGCACCGCCTCGTCCAGCGGGGCATGGAACGGGTCGGCGGCAAAGCTCAGCACCTGCCCGGTCAGCAATCTCTTGGTCATCTGCGCTCCGTCCTTGGGCCCCGGATCACGATAGAGACGCCGGGCAGGGGCCACAACGCCCTCTCTTGCGTCCGGCCCCGGGGTCTTGCCCGACAACCGGGCAGGTGCACCGCCGTATGCCGCAAAAAAAGGCGTCTGCGCCGCCTCGGGGCCTTGCCCTTCGGCCCATGCACCTTATGAGTCACCCCCGAATGGCGCGAAACGGGGGCCCAGCGATGAGCGAGACCGACGACCTGGTTGAAGAAACCACGGCCCCCGACGAGGCCGAGGACGCCTATGCGCTCGACCGCAAGACGCTGGCGGCGATTCTCTATGCCGTCGAGGTGCAGGACCGCGAGAAGCTGATCGAGCTGATGGAGCCGCTGCACGCGGCCGACATCGCCGACATGCTGGAACAGGTGAACGCCTATGACCGGCGCCGGCTGATCGAGCTCTACGGCACCGAGTTCGACGGCGAGATCCTGTCCGAGGTGGACGAATCGATCCGCGAGGAAGTCATCGCCGTGCTGCACCCCGAAGTGCTGGCCGAGGCGGTGCGCGAGCTCGATTCGGACGACGTGGTCGACCTGCTCGAAGACCTCGAGGATTCGCAGCAGGAGGCGATCCTCGGCGCGCTCGAGGAAACCGACCGGGTCGCGGTCGAGCAATCGCTGACCTACCCGGAATATTCCGCCGGCCGCCTGATGCAGCGCGAGGTGGTCTGGGCGCCCGAGCACTGGACCGTGGGCGAGGCCATCGACTACCTGCGCGCGACCGAGGAACTGCCGGACCAGTTCTACCATATCGTGCTGGTCGACCCGCGCCACCGGCCCGTCGGCAACGTGACACTGGGCAAGCTGATGGGCGCCCGGCGCGAGGTGCCGCTGAAAGAGCTGACCGAGGATCTCTTTCGCACCATCCCCGCGACGCAATACGAGGGCGACGTGGCCTATGCCTTCAACCAGTATCACCTGATCTCGGCGCCCGTGGTCGATGACCAGGACCGGCTGGTCGGCGTCATCACCATCGACGACGCGATGATCGTTCTGGACGAGGAACACGAGGAAGACATCCTGCGCCTCGCCGGCGTGGGCGAGGGGTCGCTGTCGGACAAGGTCAGCGACACGGTGCGCCAGCGCCTGCCCTGGCTGGCGGTGAACCTGGGCACGGCGGTGCTGGCCTCGCTGGTGATCTCGATCTTCGAAGAGACCATCGCGGGCTTCGTGGCGCTGGCGGTGCTGATGCCCATCGTCGCCTCGATGGGCGGCAACGCCGGGACGCAATCGCTGACCGTGGCGGTGCGGGCCATCGCCACGCGCGACCTCACGGGCGCCAACGTCTGGCGGGTGATCCGGCGCGAGGTGGCCGTGGGTCTGATCAACGGGCTGGTCTTCGCGCTGGTCATGGGGATCGTGGGGCTGATCTGGTTCGGCTCGCTCACCCTGGGCTACGTGATCGCGGTGGCCATGGTGGTCAACCTGGTGGTCGCGGGGCTGGCCGGGACGATCATCCCGGTGCTGCTCGAGAAATTCGGCATCGACCCGGCGCTGGCCTCGGGCACTTTCGTCACAACGGTGACCGACGTGGTCGGGTTCTTCGCCTTCCTCGGCCTGGCGGCGATAGTGCTGATATGACGCTCGAAGAGGACAAGGCCGCCGCCCGCAAGGCCGCGCTGGCCCGCCGCAAGGGCGCGCACGAGGCGGGCGGAACGGGCCGCGCCAGCCACCTGAGCGAGATCCTCGCCGGCTACCGCGGCGTGCCGCTGGCCGGCTACCTGCCGATGCGGACAGAGATCTCTCCGCTGCCGGCTATGGAGGAAGCCGCGGCCCATGGCCTCGTCGGCGTGCCGGTGATCGAAGGTCCCGCCCGCCCCTTGCGCTTTTCGCTGTGGGAGCCGGGCGTTGCGCTGCGCGGCAACGGCTTCGGCACCTCGGTGCCCGAGACCGACGCCTGGATGATCCCCGAAATCCTGATCGTGCCGCTCGTTTCCTTCGACCGCATGGGCAACCGCCTCGGCTACGGCGGCGGCTTCTACGACCGCACGCTGGAACGCCTGCGCGCGCGCGGCCCGGTGCTGGCCATCGGCTTTGCCTATGCGGCGCAGGAGGCGGAGGCGCTGCCGCTCGAGCCCACGGACCAGCCGCTCGACATGATCGTCACCGAGCGCGAGATCCTCAGCTTCTGATCCCGTGGCCCCGCTGGCGCGGGACAACGATGCCGGGCCCCTCCTCCTGTCCTCCTCCCGCGCGGGGAGGAGGAACCCCGTGGCGGGCCGACCCCGAAAAATCGGGCCGGTCGCCCCGGGCGCGGGCAGAGCCTCCGGCGGGAGTATTTGCGGAATAATGAATGCCAGGGCGCCCCGATCCCCCTTCATCTTGCCAATAAACTCCGGGGAGTGTGAGGGGCTGGCCCCTCACTCCGACAGCGGGTGCCGCGCGCGACCTGTGTGTTTGCGCGCCGATCCTCCTTCATCTTTCCGGAAATATCCCGGGGGGTCGACATTGTCGCGCCATTGGTCCGAGAGACAATGGCGATGGGCTGGCCCCCACTTTTCCCCGGATGTCCCGC
The DNA here is from genome assembly GCF_019966535.1 of Mesobacterium pallidum. Taxonomy (GTDB): domain Bacteria; phylum Pseudomonadota; class Alphaproteobacteria; order Rhodobacterales; family Rhodobacteraceae; genus Mesobacterium; species Mesobacterium pallidum. The sequence continues at coordinate 498,756 of NZ_JAIMID010000001.1, forward strand.
CACCCTCCACGCATACTTGCCTCTTTGCGCGCAACGGCCTACGGACTCTCCCCCATGAAGATCTTGTTTCTCGGAGATGTGGTCGGGCGGGCCGGACGGGCCGCCGTGACCGAGCGGTTGCCGGCCCTGCGCGATGCCTGGGGCCTGGATTTCGTGGTGGTGAACGGCGAGAACGCCTCGAACGGGATGGGGCTGTCGGGCGATCATGCCAAGCTTCTGTTCGAGGCCGGGGCCGATTGCGTGACGCTGGGCGATCATGCCTTCGACCAGCGCGACATGCTGCAATACATCGGCAGCGATGACCGGATCCTGCGGCCGGTGAACTTTGCCAAGGATGCGCCCGGTCGCGGCGCGCGGATGTTCACCGACAGGCGCGGACGCAAGGTGCTTGTGGCCCAGGTGCTGGGCCAGGTGTTCATGAAGCGCGCCTTCGAGGCCCCCTTTGACCAGATCGAATCGATCCTCAAGGCGCACCCCCTGGGCGGGCAGGCGCAGGCCATCATCATCGACGTGCATTGCGAGGCGACGAGCGAAAAGATGGCCATGGGCCATTACTGCGACGGCCGCGCCAGCCTTGTCGTCGGCACGCACACCCATGTCGCCACCGCCGATGCACAGATCCTGCCGGGCGGCACGGCCTACCTGACCGACGCCGGCATGTGCGGCGATTACCTGAGCGTGATCGGCATGGACAAGGCCGAGCCGCTGCGCCGCTTTGTCACCGGCATGGCCAAGGGCCGGTTCAGCCCCGCGACCGGCGAAGCGACCCTGTCGGGCATCTACGTCGAGACCGACGACCGCACGGGCCGTGCCTCGCGGGTCGAGATGGTGCGCCAGGGCGGGCGGCTGCAGCAATCCGGGCCGGGCGATGTCTGACAGGCGCTGGCTGTGGGGCATTCTTGCCCTGCTGGGTGCCGGCTGGGGGCTGACCACGCCGCTGACCAAGATCGCCGTCAGCGGCGGCCATGCGGTGCTGGGGCTGGTGTTCTGGCAACTGGTGATCTCGGTTCTGCTTCTCGGCGCGTTGACCTACGGCCGTGGCAAGCGGCTGGACCTCGGGCGGCAGCACCTGGCGCTCTACCTCATGATCGCGCTGCTGGGGACGGTGCTGCCCAACAGCGCCTCCTACATGGCGGCGCGGCACCTGCCGGCGGGGATCATGTCGATCGTGATCTCGATGGTGCCGCTCTTTGCCTTTCCGGTCGCACTGGCGCTGCGGCAGGACCGGTTCAGCCTCCCCCGCCTTGTCGGCCTCGCGCTGGGTCTCGCCGGCGTCGCGCTCATTGCCGCGCCCGAGGCGAGCCTGCCCGAGCGCGCCATGCTCGCCTTCCTGCCCGTGGCGCTGATCGCGCCCTTCTTCTACGCGCTGGAGGGCAACCTTGTGGCGCTGCGCGGCACTGGCGGGCTGGACCCGGTGCAGGTGCTCTTTGGCGCCTCGCTGGTGGGGCTGGCCATCGTCGCGCCGCTTGTGCTGGTCAGTGGCGCCCAAGTCAGCCTGGCGCGGCCCTGGGGCCCGGACGACCGCGCCCTGGTCGCGTCCTCGGCGATCCATGGGCTGGTCTATGCCGGCTATGTCTGGCTGGTCGGCCGGGCCGGCGCGGTCTTTGCCGCGCAGGTCGCCTACCTTGTCACCGGATTCGGCGTGCTCTGGGCCATGCTGATCCTCGGCGAACGCTACGCCCTGACCGTCTGGCTGGCGCTGGGCGTGATGCTCACCGGCGTGGCACTGGTGCAGCCCCGCGCGGGCGAAGACCCCCCGGGCCCCGCCGAGACGCTTGCGTGACCCCGCGCCCTGCGAGATAAAGCGTCGGACCAACGCAGGCAGATTTTATGGAAATTTTCGCATTCTCTCAAACCGGGCAGGCCTGGGTCACGCTGGGCGTGGTCGCGGCCATGTTCCTGCTGTTCCTGCGAGAGGTCTACCCGACCGAGGTGGTGGCCATCGCCGGCGTGTCGCTGCTGCTGATCCTGGGCGTGCTGCCCTACGAGGCGGGGCTGGCCGTGCTGGCGAACCCGGCGCCCTGGACCATCGCGGCGATGTTCATCGTCATGGGGGCGCTGGTGCGGACCGGTGCGCTCGAGGCCTTTACCAACCTTGCGGACCGCTATGCGCGGACCCGGCCGCGGCTTGCCGTGGCAATGCTGCTGGGCTTCGTGCTGCTGGCCTCGGCCATCGTGTCGAACACGCCCGTGGTGGTCGTGATGATCCCGGTCTTCGTCCAGCTGGCGCGGACGCTGGGAACAACGGCCTCCAAGCTGCTGATTCCGCTGAGCTATGCGGCGATCCTTGGCGGGACGATGACGCTGATCGGAACCTCGACCAACCTGCTGGTGGACGGCGTCGCGCGCGAACGGGGGCTCGAGCCGTTCACGATCTTCGAGATCACGCCGCTGGGTCTGGTCTGCGTGGCCTGGGGCATGATCTACCTGCTGACCATCGGCCGCAAGCTGCTGCCCGAGCGCGATTCCATGGCCGACCTTCTGTCGGACCGCAGCCGGATGAAGTTCTTCACCGAGGCGGTGATCCCGCCGGATTCGAACCTGATCGGGCGCGAGGCCACCGATGTGCAGCTGTTCAAGCGCGAGGGCGTGCGGCTGATCGACGTGGTGCGGGGCGACCAGTCGCTGCGGCGCGACCTCAAGGCGGTGACGCTCGAGGTGGGCGACCGGGTGATCCTGCGCACGCAGATGACGGAACTGCTGAGCCTGCAGCGCAACAAGTCGCTGAAACGCGTCGACCAGGTGAGCGCGGTCGAGACCACCACGGTCGAGGTGCTGATCACCCCGGGCGCGCGGATGATCGGCCAGCGGCTGGGCGATCTGCGCCTGCGCCGCCGCTACGGCGTCTACGTGCTGGCCGTGCACCGGCGCAACCAGAACATCGGCCGCCAGATCGAGAACATGATCGTGCGCGTCGGCGACACGCTGCTGCTGGAAGGCTCGCCCGAGGACATCCAGCGCCTGGCGCAGGACATGGGGCTGGTGGACGTGTCCAAGCCCACCGCCCGGGCCTTCCGCCGCAGCCATGCGCCCATCGCCATCGGCGCGCTGATCGGGATCGTGGCGCTGGCGGCCTTTGGCGTGGCGCCGATCTTTTTCCTGTCGATCCTCGCCGTGGCGATCGTGCTGCTGACCCGATGCATCGACGCGGACGAGGCATTTTCGTTCATCGACGGGCGGCTCTTGGCGATGATCTTTGCCATGCTGGCCGTGGGCGCGGCGCTGGACCATTCCGGCGCGGTCGAGATGATCGTGACGGCGGTGGCGCCGCTGCTGGGCGATCTGCCGCCGGCGCTGGTCGTCTGGGTGGTCTTCATGATCACCACGCTGCTGACCGAGCTGGTGTCGAACAACGCCGTCGCGGTGGTCATGACGCCCATCGCCATCGGCCTGGGCACCGCGGTCGGCATCGACCCGCGCCCGCTGGTGGCGGCGGTGATGGTCGCGGCCTCTTGCGCCTTTGCCACGCCCATCGGCTACCAGACGAACATGCTGGTCTACGGGCCGGGCGGCTACAAGTTCACCGATTTCGTCAAGGTCGGCATGCCGCTGAACCTGACGATGGGCATCGTCGCCTCGCTGGTGATCCCGTTCATCTGGCCGCTGTGAGGCAGGCTCATCGGCTCTAAAGCGGCCAGACCACCAGGATTGTCGGGATCGACACGGCGATCACGATGATCTCGAGCGGCAGGCCCATGCGCCAGTAATCGCCGAAGCGGTAGCCGCCGGGGCCAAGGATCAGCGTGTTGTTCTTGTGCCCGATGGGCGTCAGGAAGGCCGCAGAGGCCGCCACCGCCACCGCCATCAGGAACGGGTCGGGCGAGACGTTCAGCGTCGTCGCCATCTGGATGCCCACCGGGGCCGCGACGATGGCCGTGGCCGTGTTGTTCAAAACGTCCGACAGGGTCATCGTCACCACCATCAGCACCGTCAGCACCACCCAGGCCGGCATGCCGAAGGTCAGCGACACCAGCGCGCCCGCGATCAGCTCCGTCCCGCCCGAGGTCTCGAGCGCGGCGCCCAAAGGGATCATCGAGCCCAGGAGCACGATCACGGGCCATTCGATATGCTCGTAAAGCTCGGACAGAGGCAGCACCCCGGTCAGCACGTACAGCATGGCGACGATCCCCAGCGCGACCGGCAGGTAGACAAAGCCAAGGCTCGCCGCCAGCACGGCAGCGGCAAAAATGCCGATGGCGGCCCAGGTTCGGGTGTTGCGGGTTACCGCCAGCCCTCGGTTCTCGAGCGGCAGCACGTTTAGCCAATCGACCACGGCCTGGGTCGTCTCGGAAGGCGTGAGCAGCAGCAGGATGTCGCCCGGTTGCAGGGTTTCCTGGCGCATGTGGCGGGTGATCTGCTGGCCTTGGCGCGAGATGCCCAGCAGCACCGTGCGCTGGCGCCAGGCCAGGCCCACCGACTGGGCCGATCGGCCATTGAGGCGGCTCTGCTCGGTCACCACGACCTCGGTCAGGGTCTGGCCTTCGCTGTCGGCGCGCAAGAGTTCCTCGCGCCGCTCGTCGGTGAAGTCGAGGCTGAGGGCACTGCGGAACTCGTCCAGCGCCTCGGGCGTGGCTTCCAGCACCAGCGCATCCTGCGCCTCGATCAGGATCGACCGGGCCGCGCCATAGCGGCGCTTGCCGTCGCGGATCAGGCCAAGGATGGCGACATCGGCCTTCTCGGCATCCTCGTAAAGCGCGCCGACACGGGTGCCGATCAGCTTGCTCTCGCTCGGCACGGTCAGCTCGGCGGTGTAGGGCTTGAGCTCGCCCGCCTCGGTCGTCTCGTCCGACCGGTCCGGGATCAGCCGCCAGCCACCCAGTGCGACAAAGGCAAGGCCCGCCAGCGCGGCGATCCCGCCCACGGGGGCGAAGTCGAACATCCGGTAAGGCGCGCCCAGCGATTCGCCGCGGATCGAGGCGATGATGATGTTGGGCGGGGTGCCGATCAGCGTGGCCATGCCGCCGAGGATCGTGGCAAAGCTGAGCGGCATGAGCGTGCGCGCGGGCGAGCGGCCCGCCTTGCGCGCCGTCTGGATGTCGACGGGCATCAAGAGGGCCAGCGCCGCCACGTTGTTCATGAAGGCGGAAAGCACGCCGCCGATCCCGCCCATCATCGCGATATGCAGCCCCATGGCGCGCGAACTGTCCACGAGCGTCCGGGTGATCAGGAATACCGCGCCCGACCGGACCAGCCCCGCCGAGACCACCAGCACCAGCGCCACCACCAGCGTGGCCGGGTGGCCGAACCCGGAAAAGGCGTCCTTGGTCGGCACGACGCCGGCGACCACCCCGACCATCAGCGCGGAAAAGGCCACGATGTCATAGCGGTAGCGGCCCCAGATGAGCATTCCGAAGACGGCGGCGAACAGGGCGAAGAGGAAGGCTTGATCGAATGTCATGCCCTGACAATAGCGTGTCCGGCCCCACGGGGAAGGGCGCCCGGCCCGGGTGTGACGCATGTCGGGCGGCAATTGGCCACCCGGTGTGGGGCGCCGCGGCCCGGCCGCCACCGCAGGGGGCCACGCGGGCTTGGCTTGAACAAGGGGGGCCTCCCGCTCTATATGGGCCGCGATATCAGGCAATGATCCGAGGGAATGCCATGGCCGGCCATTCAAAATGGGCAAACATCCAGCACCGCAAGGGGCGGCAGGATGCGGCCCGTTCGAAGCTGTTTTCGAAACTGTCGAAGGAAATCACCGTCGCCGCCAAGATGGGCGATCCGGACCCCGACAAGAACCCCCGCCTGCGGCTCGCGGTCAAGGAAGCCAAGGCAAGCTCGGTCCCCAAGGACGTGATCGAACGCGCGATCAAGAAATCGCAGGCCGGCGAGGGCGATGAATACGAAGAGATCCGCTATGAGGGCTATGGCCCCAACGGCGTGGCGGTGATCGTCGAGGCGATGACCGACAACCGCAACCGGACCGCGTCGAACGTGCGCTCGACCTTCTCCAAGAACGGCGGCAACCTTGGCGAGACCGGGTCGGTCGGCTTCATGTTCGAGCGCAAGGGCGAGGTGACCTATCCTGCCGAGGTCGGCGATGCGGACACGGTCATGCTGGCCGCGATCGAGGCCGGGGCCGAAGACGTGGAAAGCAGCGAGGACGGGCACGTGATCTGGTGCGCGGACACCGACCTGAACGACGTGGCCAGCGCGCTCGAGGCCGAGCTGGGCGAGAGCACGTCGACCAAGCTGGTCTGGAAGCCTTCGACCACCACCGAGCTGGACCTGGCCGGGATGCAGTCGCTGATGAAGCTGGTGGATGCGCTGGAGGACGATGACGACGTGCAGCGCGTGACCACCAACTTCGAAGCCTCGGACGAGGTCATGGAGCAGCTCTGAGCGGGCTGTGCTTGCAGGATTGGGAACGCCCCGCGCCGGTTGGTGCCGGGCGTTTTCCTTGGGACGGAGCGACGACGCGCACTCCTGCGGAGTGACGCCCCGCCCACCGTCCCTTATGCGCCCAACGTTTCGGCAAAGAGGGACAGCATAGCGTCCCAGCTGCGTCGGTCGGCGGCTTCCGCATAGGCCATGCCGGGGGCATTGGCCCCGGGGTTGGTAAAGGCATGGCCGGTGTGGCCATGGGCCAGGATCTGCCAGTCGTCGCAATGTTCGGTCAGCTCCTGCGCCAGCGCGACCGTGGCGTCGGGCGGGCAGAGCGGATCCTCCCAGCCGTGGCAGATCAGCAGCGCGGGCGCCATCTTGCGGCTGCCCGAGGGCGGGGCATCGTAGACGCCGTGCATCGACACGCCGGCGCGGAAATCGGCGCCCGAGCGGGCGAGGTCCAACACCGCCTTGCCGCCGAAGCAGTAGCCCATGGCGGCCATGCGGCCGGCGTCGACCCGGGGGATGGCAGCCAGCGCGGCGAGGGCGGCAGTCATGCGGGTCGCCAGAGTCGCCCGGTCCGCCTGCAGCTTGGCCATTAGCGCACCGGCCTCCTCGCGCGTGGTGGCGAGCGTGCCGTGGCCGTAGTAATCGACCCCCAGCGCCACGTAGCCAAGCGCCGCCAACCGGTCGCAGGTGGCGCGTTCGCTGTCCGACAGGCCCGAGAAGGCCGGGGTCACAAGCACGCCGGCGGCTGGCCCGTCGCCGCCCGGCAGGGCGAGGTAGCCGTGGCAGGGGGTTCCGTCGGCGTCGTAGATATGCTCTGGCATGAGGGCTCCTGTCGTTGCTGCGCGCAGGGTGGAACGGGGCCGGGCAAAAGGGAAGGGCAGACATGCTGCAATCGGCGGTCGCGGGGTTTTCGCTGGGATTTTCGTTGATCCTGGCCATCGGGGCGCAGAATGCCTTTGTCCTGCGGGCGGGGCTGCGGCGGGCGCATGTCTTTGCCATCTGCCTGACCTGCGCGCTGTCCGACGCGGTGCTGATCGCCGCCGGGGTGGCGGGGTTCGGCGCGCTGGCAACGGCGGTGCCGGGGTTGGAATGGGGCATGCGCCTGTTCGGCGCGGCGTTCCTGTTCTGGTACGGCGCGCGGGCCTTTCTTGCCGCCTGGCGGGGCGGCGCCGCGCTCGAGGCAGAGGGCCAGGTGGGCAGCCTGCGCGCGGCGCTGCTGACCTGCCTCGCGCTGACCTGGCTGAACCCGCATGTCTACCTCGATACCGTCGTGCTGCTGGGCTCGATCGCAGCGCAGGCCAGCTCGCGGCCCGCGTTTGCCGCGGGGGCCATGACAGCGAGTTTCGTGTTCTTCTTCTCGCTCGGCTACGGGGCGCGCCTGCTGGCGCCGCTGTTCGCACGGCCGGTGGCCTGGCGGCTGCTTGACGCGCTGGTGGGCGCGGTCATGTGGGCGATCGGCCTCGGCCTGCTCCTGCACTAGGCCCGCGCCTTCCGCCCGTCGGAACTTCCGCGCGCCGTGCCTTGCGGCGGGCCGAAAAATCCGCTTTGACGGGGGCATGCAGGATGAACCTCACAGCGACCCCGTGCGGGGCATCTTCTGGATGGCCGTCACGGGTCTGTTGTTCGTGGCCGTCACGGCGCTGGTCAAATGGCTTGGCACCGACATCCCCGCGACCGAAGCGGCCTTCCTGCGCTATGCCATCGGCATGGTCTTCATGATCCCCGTCGTGCCGGTGGTGATCCGCGCGCAGCTCACGCGCAGGCAATGGGGGCTGTTCCTGACGCGCGGCGTGACGCATACGGCGGGGGTGGCGCTGTGGTTCTTCGCCATGGCGACCATCCCGATCGCGGACGTAACGGCGATGAACTACATGTCGCCGATCTACGTTGCCATCGGCGCGGCGCTGTTTCTTGGCGAACGCATGGCGCTGCGCCGCATCCTTGCCGTCGTGGCGGCCATCGTGGGCATGCTGGTGATCCTGCGCCCTGGCTCGGGCGCGATGGGGGCGGGGCACCTGGCGATGCTGTTTGCCGCCCTGGTCTTCGGCTGTTCCTACCTGATCGCCAAGGTCATGGCGGACGAGACCGACCCCCGCGTCGTGCTCTTCATGCTTTCGACCTGGGTGACGGTGGGCCTTGCGCCGCTGGCGATCATGAACTGGGTGACGCCGAGCTGGTCGCAGATCGGTACGCTATCGATCGTCGCGGTCCTCGCGACCACGGCCCATTTCACAATGACGCTGGCCTTCCGCGCGGCGCCGATCACCGTGACCCAGCCGGTGAGCTTCCTGCAACTGGTCTGGGCGGTGCTCATCGGCGCGCTGGTCTTCGGCGAAGGGGTCGACCCCTACGTGGTCACCGGCGGGCTGATCATCGTCGGCTCGGTCATCTTCCTGACCTGGCGCGAGGCGGTCCTCAAGCGCCGCGCCATCACGCCGCCGGTCAACGCCACCAAGTTCTGACCCGCACGAGGTCCGCAAGCTTCTCCCGTGGGGCTGCCGCCATGCCAAGGGTGCCTTCGGCGAGAGTATTTGCGGAAAAGTGAAACAAGGCGCGCCCGATGCAGGGCGGCGCGCTCTGCGACCGTCCCGGGCCGGGCAGCGCCGGGGCTGTCGAGAGACCATGATCCCCGCGCGAGGCCAGCGGCGCGCCCGATCCGCCCTTCATTGTGCCCCTGAACTCCGGGAAGTGTGAGGGGCTGGCCCCTCACTCCCTGCCTTTCCTGCCTGCGCAGGCGCTACGATCCGCGCGCCGGATCCCCCTTCATCTTGCCGATAAACTCCGGGGGAGTCCGCCCATGGCGGACGGGGGCAGCGCCCCCATGCCCGGCCGGCCGTCAGATCTCCGCGTCGAGAAACGCGCGCACCGCCGCCTCGAACTCGCGCGGCTTCTCGGCGTGCAGCCAGTGCCCCGCGCCGGTCAGCTTGGCAAAGCGCGCGTGGGGGAACAGCTCTCGGATCCGCCCCCGGTGCTCGGGCTTGACGTAATCGCTCTCGGCCCCCGACAGGAACAGCGTGGGCCCGTCGAACCGGCCGTGGATCTCGGGAAAGCCGACGGTCTTGTCCATCTCGGCTTCCAGCACGTCGAGGTTCAGCTTCCAGCGTTTCCCGGCCACGTCCAGCGACTGGGTGAAAAAGCTCTGCAAGGCGGGCTCGGGCACCAACGCCTTCAACTGCTCGACCGCGTCCGAGCGGCGCTCGACCTGACCGAGGTCTACCGCCCTCATCGCGTGGATATAGCGGGTCTGGTCATGCTCATAGGCCACCGGCGCGATATCAGCCACCACGAGGCGCCGCACCAGCGCGGGCCGGGTCACGGCCATGACCATCGCCGCCTTGCCGCCCATGGAATGGCCCAAGAGGTCGACGGGGCGCCCGAGGCTTTCGCAGACCTCGGCGATATCGCCGGCCATGTCCTCGTATCCGTGCCGGTCCGAGCGCGGCGAATCGCCATGGTTGCGCTGGTCGACCGCCACCACGAGGCCGCGATCGGACAGGCGCTTGGCGATCACGCCCCAGTTGCGGGCCGACCCGTACAGGCCGTGGACGATGACGAGCGGCGGCGCCCCGGTCTCGGCGCCATGAGTGAGCATGTTCAACATGGGCCCGGGTTTAGGACGCAACGCGGGGCAAGGGAACCGCAGATTTCGGCCACGCAGGGGCTTTTGCGGCCGCACGGGCTGCGCTAGACCTCGGTTCCATGATCGACCCACAGGACCTTTCGGGCAAGCTGGCCCAGCTCGACACGCTGCTGTCGCAGAAACTTGGCCTGCGCCGGGGCCCGCTGGACCGGCGGGCCGCGCGGGCGGGCCGCAGGCTGCCGCGTGCCGTGCGCCGCGACATCACCTATCTCGGGCAGGCCGGGCGGTTGGCGGGGCACCCGGTGCTCTCGGCCCGGTTCGCCCCGCATGAGGTCGCGGCTGCCCATGCCCGGGCCGTCGCGCGGCTCGAATCGATCGACGTGGCCGACCGGCGCAAGGGGGCGCTCTTGTCCTTCCTCGCCGTGGTCTCGGTCAACCTGTTCGTGCTGATCCTTCTGGTGCTGGGACTGCTGCGCTGGCGCGGGCTGGTCTGAACGGACTCGGCTGCGTCGCATCGCGAAAGACCACCAGTACGGTCGTGAAGCTGACGTACAGTAGCAGGTACCACGACCCCATTTTGCCAAGGCTCACCCATTCCCATGGCTGCTGGCCCGCGTAGACCCAGGTGCGGGTGTGGGTGCCGATGTTCTCGGCCAGCCACAGGAACCCCGAGGACAGGGCCGCCGCCAGCGGCAGGGGCATCCAGTAATACCCCTGTCCGCCCCGGAACCAGACCCGCGTGCGGCCGTAGAGCAGCACCGTGGCGGCAAAAAGTGACAGCCGGATGTCGGGCAGGAAATGATGCGCGAAGAAGTTCACGTAGATCAGCGTGGCCAGAAAAAGGCTGGCCCAGAACGGCGGGAAGGGTGCGAACCGCATGTCGAAGATGCGGATGACCCGCGCCATGTAGCTGCCGACGCTGGCATACATGAAGCCCGAGAACAGCGGCACGCCGGCGAGTTTCAGCAGCCCCGGCTCGGGGTAGGCCCAGGACCCGGCCTGGATCTTGAAGATCTCCATCGCGGTGCCGGTCAGGTGAAACAGAAAGACCACCTTGACCTCGCGCCAGCTTTCCAGCCGCAGCCAGAGAAACAACGCCTGCAGGCCCACCGCGTAGAGCACGAGCGCGTCGTAGCGCGCCAGCACCCAGTCGTCCTGCCAGATCCGCGCGCTCACGAGGATGCCGATCAGGATCATCCCGCCGAACAGCGCCGCCCAACCCTGTTTGAGAATGAACATCACCAGCTCGGCCGCCCAATGCGGCAACAGGCGGCGCATGCCGTCGCCCAGGCGGCGTTCCAGGCGGCGGGTGGGGGTCTGCGGGGCCGTCACGCGCGGGGATCCGCCGGCCGGGCAGGGCGTCGCCCGCCCTTTCGGGCGGTCTCGGGACGACCCGGGGCGGCCGTGTCCGCCCGCGGATGCGCTTCGGGTCTTAGGAACTTGGAAACTGTCTTTGCGTTACTCATGGAGGGCATTTGACGCCCTCGGGCCGGGCCTGTCCAGAACGCGGCTTCTGGCCGGGCGGAAGGACGGGAAAAAGGCAAGCAAGGCGAAAGGGATGGCCGGTCGTGGACCATGACTGGAAGGCGATGTCCCATGTCGGGACCGAGGCGCGGCGCGCGCGGCTCAGGGCGGATCTGGTCAGGATCGCGTCGCGCAAGATCGCATCGGACGGGGCCCAGTCCCTGCGCGCGCGCGATCTCGCGGCCGAGGCGGGTTGCGCCGTCGGCACGCTCTACAACGTTTTTCCCGACATGGCCGCGCTGGTGCTCGAGGTGAACGGACGCACCTTCGCCACCCTGGGGATGAGCGTCACGGCCGCCACGGCCGGGGCGGGCAAGGCGGGGCCTGCGGCGCGGCTGTCGATGATGGCACATGCCTATTTCCAGTTCGCTGTCCGGCAACGGCACCTCTGGAACGCGCTCTTTGCCGCGAAGATGCCCGAAAGCGGCATCCCGCGATGGTACCGCCGCTCGATGGAGGGGCTGTTGTCGCAGATCGCCGCGCCCCTGGCCGAGATTCACCCCGACCGCTCCCCCCGCCAGCTGCGCGCCCTGACCCGGGCGCTGTTCTACGCCGTCCACGGCATCGTCGAGGCGGGCATCCGCGGCTCGGGCGGGGCGCTGACCACCGGGCAGATCGAGGAGATGATCTCTCTCACAGTGCGCCAATTCGCGGCGAAACGCTGAGCGTGAGGGCCGGCATCCCGGGGCGGTTGCTCGCCACGCGGACCAATGGCGCGGCCATGCCCCCCGGGGCTCACTTGGGACGACGACGGTGGACCAAGGCGCCCCCGCCTTTCATCTTTCTCCAAATATGCCCGCCGGAGGCGATCCTGCTTTCTCCACTCCGCGCGCTCGTATGGTCATCACGGGCCTCCCTGCTTTCATTATTCCCAAAATACTCCCGCCGGAGGCTGTCCTGACGTAGCCTCTGGTCGTCTGGCGTCGGAGTAAGGGGCCAGCCCCTTGCGCCGCAGGCGCGGCAACAGGATGTCGAGGGGCTCTGCCCCTCGGGCTCCCCGGAGTTTAGAGGCACAATGAAGGGGGATCGGATCTTAATTGTGCCTGAATACTCCGCCGGAGGCCTCGGTACCGAGGGCGCGGATGTTCCAGGAGTGGATGAAAAAAAGGCCCGGCGCGCGGGGCGTCGGGCCTTTCGTCCAAAACGGTGAACCGATCAGAGCGTCGGGTAGATCGGGAAGCGGGCGCAGAGCGCCTCGACCTTGACCTTGACCGAGGCCTCGACCTCGGCGTTGCCCTCTTCGCCATTGGCGGCGAGGCCATCGACCACCTCGACGATCAGGTCGGCGATCTCGCGGAACTCGGCCTCACCGAAGCCGCGGGTCGTGCCGGCGGGCGTGCCGAGGCGGATGCCCGAGGTGACCATCGGCTTTTCCGGGTCGAACGGGATGCCGTTCTTGTTGCAGGTGATATGGGCGCGGCCCAGGGCCTTTTCGGTGGCGTTGCCCTTGACGCCCTTGGGGCGCAGGTCGACCAGCATGACATGGGTGTCGGTGCCGCCGGTGACGATGTCGAGCCCGCCCTTCATCAGCTGGTCCGCCAGGGCGACCGCGTTGGCGCGCACGGCCTTCTGGTAGGTCTTGAACTCGGGGCGCAGCGCCTCGCCGAAGGCCACGGCCTTGGCGGCGATGACATGCATCAGCGGCCCGCCCTGGATGCCCGGGAAGATGGCCGAATTCACCTTCTTGGCGATCTCTTCGTTGTTGGTCAGGATCATGCCGCCGCGGGGGCCGCGCAGGGTCTTGTGCGTGGTCGTGGTGGCGACATCGGCATAGGGGAAGGGCGAGGGGTGTTCGCCCGCGGCCACCAAGCCGGCGAAGTGGGCCATGTCGACCATGAGATAGGCGCCGACGCTGTCCGCGATCTCGCGCATCTTGGCAAAGTCGATCTGGCGCGGGATGGCCGAGCCGCCGGCGATGATCAGTTTCGGCTGATGCTCGGTCGCGAGCTCCTGCACCTGGTCGTAGTCGAGCAGGCTGTCCTGCTGACGCACGCCGTACTGGATCGCGTTGAACCACTTGCCCGACTGGTTCGGCTTGGCGCCGTGGGTCAGGTGGCCGCCCGCGTCCAGCGACATGCCGAGGATCGTGTCGCCCGGCTGCAGCAGGGCGGTGAAGACGCCCTGGTTGGCCTGGCTGCCCGAGTTGGGCTGCACGTTGGCAAAGTCGCAGCCGAAGAGCTGCTTGGCGCGCTCGATGGCCAGGGTCTCTGCCACGTCGACCCACTGGCAACCGCCATAGTAGCGTCGGCCCGGGTAGCCTTCGGCGTATTTGTTGGTCATGACGGAGCCCTGGGCCTCCATCACCGCTTTCGACACGATGTTCTCGGAGGCGATCAGCTCGATCTCGTCGCGCTGGCGGCCGAGTTCACCGGTGATCGAGCCGAAGAGCTCGGGGTCGCGGTCGGCAAGGCTTTCGGTGAAAAAGCCGGAGTCACGGATGGTGGGGGCGTTCATGGGCGGTCTCCCGTGTGGCGCGCGTTGAGTTGGGCGGGGTTTACCGCAACCCTGCGCGGGCGCAAAGACCCATATGCGGCATTCGGCGGATCGGCCGCGGCAAAGCTGGTGCCCGGCGGAAACTTGTGCTTGTTTCGGAAACAGGCGGGGCAGGCAGGAAACGGGGACCTGGGGCAATGATCGACGAGGTGCGCATCGCGTTCACCGCCAGCGAGGGCGATCTGGCGCAGGCTGCGCGCGAACGCCTGGCGGCGCGCTACGGCGATGTGCCGATGACCGAGGCCGAGGTGATCGTGGCCTTGGGCGGCGACGGGTTCATGCTGCAGACGCTGCATGGCACGCAGGCGCTGGACGTGCCGGTCTACGGCATGAACCGCGGCACGGTCGGCTTCCTGATGAACAGCTACGCCGAGGACGACCTGCCCGCGCGTCTGGCCGCGGCCGAGGAGACGGTGATCAACCCGCTGGCCATGACCGCACTCGGCGTGGACGGAGAGGTCACCCGCGCGCTGGCGATCAACGAGGTGTCGCTGCTGCGTGCCGGGCCCCAGGCGGCCAAGCTGCGGATCAGCGTCGACGGCCGCGTGCGGCTGGAAGAGCTGGTCTGCGACGGCGCACTTGTGGCGACGCCGGCGGGATCGACCGCGTACAACTACTCGTCCCACGGGCCGGTGCTGCCGGTCGGCTCGGACGTGCTGGCGCTGACCGCCATCGCGCCCTTCCGCCCCCGGCGCTGGCGCGGCGCGCTCTTGCGCAAGACCGCCGAGGTAAAGTTCGAGGTGATGGAGCCGGAAAAGCGCCCGGTCATGGCCGATGCCGATTCCCGCTCGGTCCGCAACGTGGCCGAGGTCACGATCCGGTCGGAGCCCGAGGTCGCGCATCACCTGCTGTTCGATCCCGGGCACGGGCTGGAGGAGCGGTTGATCCGGGAGCAATTCCTCTGAGGATTGCTCAAGCCGTCGGGGTGGAAGCGAGGGGCGCTGCCCCTCGCGCCGCAGGCGCGGCACAAGCAGGTCAAGGGGCTCTGCCCCTCGCGCCCCCCGGAGTATTTTTTGGAATATTGAAAGGGGTTTACAGCGTTCCTGCTTTCACTTTTCTCCAAGTACTCTCGCCGAAGGCTTTCGCGCCGTGGCGCGAAATCATGGGGCAGGAATGAGGGGCGCTGCCCCTCAAACTCCCCGGCATATTTGCGGAAAGATGAAGGGTAAGAGGGGGCCCTGCTTTCATCTTTCTTCAAATATGCGCGCCGCAGGCATGAGGGGCTTGCCCGTCATGCTGCCCGGTTAGCCGGCCATGCGCGACCAGAGGCGGGGGGCCATGGGGCCGACGGCCTCTTCGATCGCGATCAGCGCGTCGGTGACGAGGTCCTCGCGCCAGCGGCGGCCGGCGAGTTGCACGGGGATCGGGACGGGGCCGCGGTCCAGTTCGGCGAGGCCCACGGGGACGATGCCGGCGGGCAGGCCGAGGAAGTTCATCGCGTAGGACCAGATCGCCGCGCCGAGCACCTCGCGCACGCCCTCGGGCCCTTGGGTGTCGCGGTCGGGGGCAAAGAAGGGCTGGGGCAGGAAGGGGGTCAGAACCAGCGGATATTCCTGCATGAACAGCGACCATTCGCGCGCGTAATGGGTACGGCGGGCCATGGCGTTCAACAACTCGGTGCCTTCGAGCGGCGGGAACTCGCGCCAGTACTCGTCGAAGATCGCGTTCAAAGTGTCCGAGCCATGGGTGCGCAGCGTCTCGGCCATGGTGGCGTGCATCTCGCCCATCAGCGCGCGGTAGCCGGTGAGGCCGGTTTCTCGGGCCAGCGGCGGCGCGATCTCCTCGACCTCGTAGCCGGCGTCCTCCAGCGCCTTGGCCGCTGCGTCGAGGGCGCGGTTGACCTCGGGGTGCAGGTCGAACCCGAAGCTGTCACGGCTGAGCGCGACGCGCAGGGGGCCGGCGGGGGCGGGGCCGTTCCAGGGCAGCGGCACGTGCCACGGATCGCGCGGGTCGGGGCCGATCAACGCGGGCATGGCCGTGTGCAGGTCGCGGGCCGAGCGGGTGATGATCCCCTGCACCGACATGTTCTGCGCCAGCATCCCGCGTTCGGCCGTCTGGCTGGGGTTCCAGGCCGGCACGCGGCCAAGGCCCGGCTTGACCGTCACCGCACCATTAGCCGCCGAGGGAAAGCGCAGAGAGCCGCCGATGTCGTTGCCATGGGCCAGCGCGCCGATGCCGGCCATCACCGCTGATCCGGCCCCGCCGGAGGAGCCGCCGGGCGAGACATGGTCGCCCCATGGGTTGTGGGTGCGGCCGAACAGCGGGTTGTCGGTGTCGGCGCGAAAGGAAAACTCGGGCGTGTTCGTCCGCCCGATCGGCACCGCGCCCGCGACCAGCAGGTTGCGCACCACCGGCGCGTCGTCGGGCGCGATCAGGTCCTTCAGTGCCACCACCCCGTTCGAGGTCGCATGCCCCGCCTGGTCCACGTTGATCTTGATCGTCACCGGCACGCCGTGCAGCGGCCCGGGCGTGCCCCCGGCGGCAACGGCGGCATCGAGCCGTTCGGCCCGCGCCAGCGCCTCGTCCGCCAGGCTTTCGACCACGGCGTTCAGCCCGGGATTCACCGCCTCCATCCGCGCGAGCGACGCGCGGGTGGCCTCGAGGGCGGAGACCTCGCCCGAGCGGGTCAGTTGTGCCAGGGCGGTCGCATCGAGTTGCCAGAGGGGGGTGTCGGTCATGGAGCGTCTCCTTTGCGGCAAAGCCTATGCCCGGGCGCGGGGGATTGCCAAGAGGGGTGGAACCGCCACGGCGCGGCATCCGTTGGTTTGCTGTCCCGCAGATGAAAGGACAAGCCGATGCTGCACGGGATCGCCGCAAGCCCCTGGACCCTGGCACTTTGGGTGGCGCTGATGCTGCCCTGCCTCGCCATCGTGGTCCACGACCTTGCCACCCGCAACGCCCACCTGATGAGCCTGATGAAGGTGGTCTGGGTGCTGACCGTGCTCTACTCCGGGCCGCTGGGCCTAGGCATCTACTGGCTCACGGGGCGCAAGGAGATCGCGGACGATCACCTTTGGCGACGCAGCTTCCGGTCGGTGGCGCATTGCTATTCCGGCTGCGGCATGGGCGAGATCCTGGGGGTGATCCTCGCGGCCGGGCTGCTGAGCCTCGGCACTGTCTGGGTCTCTGTCGTCACCTTCAGTCTGGCCTATGTCTTCGGCTACGCGCTGACCGTGGGCCCGCTGGTGCAGGACGGGGTGCCGCTGCGAAAGGCCTTGTGGGAGGCCTTCGTGGCCGAAACGCCGTCGATCACGGTGATGGAGGTGACGGCGATCAGCGTCAGCCTGCTGATCGGCGGCGCTGCGGGGCTGGGCGATCCGCTGTTCTGGTCGGCCCTTATCCTGTCGCTCAGCTGCGGGCTGCTGACAGCCTACCCGGTGAACGTGGCTCTGATCCATTTCGGTGTGAAGGAGGGGATGATGGACCCCCGCGACAGCCATCACGGCCACGGGGAAAACGGGCGCCAAGAGCACGGGGCCGACCCGCAGGCCGGCCCCGCGTGACGGGGATCAGCCGGTGCTGTCGCCGTACCAGTTGCCCATCTTGACCTCGATCTCGCCCTGCAGCATTTCGGCGAACTCCGCCGGGTCCTGCGTGCCGTTGTCGCGGCCGCGGTAGTGGTAGGGGTAGACATAGGTCGGCGCAAAGTCCGACACGGCCGAAGCCGCCGCTTCGGCATCCATCGTGAACGGCAGGTTCATGCAGACGAAGGCGAGGTCGATGTCTTCCAGCGCCCGCATTTCGGGGGTGCCTTCGGTGTCGCCCGAGATGTAGATGCGGAAATCGCCCATGGTCAGCACGTAGCCGTTGTCGCGCCCCTGCGGGTGGAAGTTCAGCCGGTCTTCGGAGATGTTGTAGGCTGGGATCGCGTCGATGGTGATGCCCATTGCCTCGGTGCTTTCGCCGTTGGCGAGGACCATGGCGCCGTCCTTCATCGCGTCGGCCAGCATCTCGTGCACGGCCGGGTTGGTGAGCAGGGCGGTGTTTTCGCCCATCACCGCCGCCAGAGTGTCGGCATTGTAGTGATCGCCATGCTCATGCGTGATCAGCACGAGGTCGGCGGGCGGCATCTCTTCGTAAAGCGACGCCTCGCCCACCGGGTCGACGTAGATCACGCCCATGGGCGTCTCGAGCACGATCGAGGCATGGCTGACCGGGTGCACGGTCACTGGGCCCGCGCCGGTTTCGAACATGTTGCCCGCATGGGCAGCGGCGCCGGCGATGTAGGGCAGGACGGTGACACCGGCCGTGGCGGCGGCCGTGGTGGCCAGGAAACGACGACGTGACAGCATGGAACTCTCCCTGTTTGTGGATGGAGGGAGGGTAGGGCGCCGAATGCCGGCGTCACGGACACGCTTTCGTGATGGGCGGACGGGGGCCGGAAACGGTTGCGGGCGGGCCCTCCCAAGGCCCGCCCGCATCCTCCCTATCCGGGCCGAACCTCAGGCCTTGGCGTAGCCAAGCCCCTGAAGCGCGACACGAATTTCGTCCAGGATGGCCGGATCGTCGATGGTGGCCGGCATCTTGAACTCCTTGCCGTCGGCGATGTTGACCATGGTCGCCCGCAGGATCTTGCCCGACCGGGTCTTGGGCAGGCGGTCGACCACGCAGGCCAGCTTGAAGGCCGCCACGGGGCCGATCTGGTCACGCACCCGTTTCACGCATTCCTTGACGATCTCGTCATGCGGCCGGTTGGTGCCGGCGTTGAGGCACAGGAACCCCAGCGGCATCTGGCCCTTGAGGTCGTCCGCCACGCCGATCACCGCGCATTCGGCGACGTCGGGGTGGCCCGACAGCACCTCTTCCATCCCGCCGGTCGACAGGCGGTGCCCGGCGACATTGATGACGTCATCGGTGCGCGCCATGATGTAGACATAGCCATTCTCGTCGATCATCCCAGCATCGCCGGTCTCGTAATAGCCGGGGAAATGCGCGAGGTAGCTCTTGCGGAACCGGTCTTCGGCGTTCCACAGCGTCGGCAGGGTGCCCGGCGGCAGCGGCAGCTTGGCGACGATGGCGCCCAGCTCTCCGGCCGGAAGCTCGTTGCCCTCGTCGTCCAGGACCCGCAGGTCATAGCCCGGCATCGGCACGGTCGGGCTGCCTAGCTTGATCGGCAGCAATTCGATCCCCACGGGGTTGCAGATGGCGGGATAGCCCAACTCGGTCTGCCACCAATGGTCGATCACCGGCACCTTGAGCTGCTCCTGCGCCCAGATGATCGTGTCGGGGTCGGCGCGTTCCCCGGCCAGGAAGACCTGCCCGAGATGCGACATGTCGTACTTGCCGACATACTCCCCCTTGGGATCCTCGCGCTTCACGGCGCGGAAGGCCGTGGGCGCGGTGAAGAAGGTGCGCACCTTGTGCTCGGCAATTACCCGCCAGAAGGTGCCCGCATCGGGCGTGCCGACCGGTTTGCCCTCGAACACGATGGTGGTGTTGCCGTGGATCAGCGGCGCATAGCAGATGTAGGAATGGCCCACGACCCAGCCCACGTCCGAGGCCGCCCAGAAGACATCGCCAAGATCGACGTTGAAGACGTTCTTCATGGTCCAGTTCAGCGCCACGAGGTGGCCGGCGGTGTGGCGGATGACGCCCTTGGGCGCGCCAGTGGTGCCCGAGGTGTAAAGGATATAGGCCGGGTGATTGCCCTCGACCGGCACGCATTCGGCGGGCTCGACCCCGTATTGAAAGCCGTGCCAGTTCACGTCACGGCCGGGCAGCAGCGCGGCCACTTCCTGTTCGCGCTGGAAGATCACGCAGAAGTCGGGCTTGTGGGTCGCCATCTCGATCGCGCCATCGAGCAGCGGCTTGTAATGGACAACCCGGTTCGGCTCCATCCCGCACGACGCCGCGATGATCGCCTTGGGGGTGCAATCGTCGATCCGCACCGCCAGCTCGTTCGCGGCAAAGCCGCCAAAGACCACCGAGTGGACGGCGCCAAGGCGCGCACAGGCCAGCATCGCCTCGAGCGCCTCTGGGATCATCGGCATGTAGATGATGACGCGATCGCCTTTCTCGATCCCCTTGGCGCGCAGCGCGCCGGCGAGGGTGGCGACCCGGTTGCGCAGCTCGACATAGGAGATCTCGCGCTTGGTATGGGTGATCGGGCTGTCGTAGATGATCGCCGTCTGCTCGCCCCGGCCGTTTTCGACATGGCGGTCAACGGCATTCCAGCAGGCGTTCACCCTGGCATCGGCGAACCATTCATACAGGCCGTCGCCCTTGTCGGTCAGCGCCTTGGTGGGGGCCTCGTCCCAGTCGATGGCCTGGGCGGCCTCCATCCAGAATGCCTCGGGGTCGGATTTCCAGCTGTCGTAGACGTCCCGGTATCCCATGGTGTGCTCCTCCTGTGCTTGAAAGAACGGGTAGCGGGTTCGCCTCGGGCCGGGCAAGCCTGTTAGCGCCCTGCGCGACCGAATGGCACAAGAAATTTGCAGAAACGGGGGAATTTGCTTTGCAAATTTTTGCAAAGTATGGCGTCTTGCGACGATAACTGGAAATCTGCTGCCGATTTGCAAATTTTGCGAATTTGCAGGCCGGTTGGCCTGGCCGGCCCGCTGCCATGGAATCGGGCGGGCGGTATCGCGGGCGCCCTGCTGCCGGGACGCCCGCGCTGTCACGGCTCAGCCGTAATGCGCGACCGGCGTGCCGGCGATGGCCGCCATGTTCAGAAGACCCCGGGCCGAGATCGAGGGCGTCACGATATGCGCCCGGTTCTGCAGCCCCATGAGGATCGGGCCGACCTCGAGCCCGCCGCCCTTCATCTTGAGGATGTTGCGCACGCCCGAGGCGGCGTCGGCATGGGCAAAGATCAGCACGTTGGCCGCGCCCTCCATCCGGCTTTGCGGGAAGATCCGCGCGCGCAGGGCCGGGTCGAGCGCGGTGTCCACGTTCATCTCGCCCTCGTAGCAGAAGTCGCGCGGCGTGCTGTCGAGGATGCGCATGGCGTCCCGCAGCCGCTTGCCCGACCCCTCGGCCTGGTTGCCGAACTGCGATTGCGAACAGAGCGCGATGTTGGGCTTGAGGCCGAAGCGGCGCACGTGGCGCGCGGCGCCGATCACCGTCTGGGCGATCTGCTCGGGTGTCGGCAGCGACCAGACATGGGTGTCGGCGATGAACAGCGGCCCGTCCTCGAGGATCATCATCGACAGGGCGCCATGGGGCTGGACGGTGTCGCTGCCCAGCACCTGGTTCACGTAGTTGAGGTGCCAGCGAAATTCGCCGAAGGTGCCGCAGATCATGCTGTCGGCCTCTCCGCGATGCACCATGACCGCGCCGATGGCGGTGGTGTTGGTGCGCATGATCGCGCGGGCGAGGTCGGGCGTCACGCCGCGGCGGCACATGATCTCGTGGTAGCTGCCCCAGTAATCGCGGTAGCGCGGGTCGTTTTCAGGGTTCACGATCTCGAAGTCGCGGCCGGGTTTCACGGTGAGGCCGAAGCGTTCGCAGCGCTGTTCGATCACCTCGGGGCGGCCGATGACGATGGGCTTTTCGGTGGTTTCCTCGAGGATCGCCTGGGCGGCGCGCAGCACGCGCTCGTCCTCGCCTTCGGTAAAGACGATGCGGCGCGAGGCGGTCGCGGCGGCCTCGAACACCGGGCGCATCAGCAGGGCGGATTTGAACACCGATTGCTTGAGCTTTTCGCGGTAGGCGTCGAGATCCTCGATGGGGCGCGCGGCGACGCCCGTCTCCATCGCGGCCTTGGCGACGGCCGAGGACACGACCGACGACAGGCGCGGATCGAAGGGCTTGGGGATCAGGTAGTCGCGGCCAAACGTCAGCTCTTCGCCCGAATAGGCGGCGGCCGCCTCGGCGCTGGTGGTGGCGCGGGCCAGCTCTGCGATGCCCTCGACGCAGGCGATCTCCATCTCGTCGTTGATCGTCGTGGCGCCCACGTCCAGCGCGCCCCGGAAGATGAACGGGAAGCAGAGCACGTTGTTGACCTGGTTCGGGAAATCGCTGCGGCCCGTGGCGATGATCGCGTCGGGGGCCACGGCGCGCACCGCGTCCGGCATGATCTCGGGCGTGGGGTTGGCGAGGGCGAAGATGATCGGTTTGTCGGCCATCCGCGCCACTTGCTCGGGCTTCAGCACGCCGGGGCCGGAGAGGCCGAGGAACAGGTCGGCATCGTCGATCACCTCGTCCAGCGTGCGCTTGTCGCTCGCTTGCGCGAAATGCGCCTTCTGCTGGGTCATGTCCTCACGCCGGCCCTTCCAGACCAGCCCGTGGATGTCGCAAAGCCAGATGTTCTCGAGCTTCACGCCCAGTTTCACCAGCATGTTGAGGCAGGCGATGCCCGCCGCGCCGCCCCCAGTCGAGACGACCTTGATATCCTCGAACGTCTTGCCCGCGACCCGCAGCGCGTTCATCGCGGCGGCGCCGACGACGATGGCCGTGCCGTGCTGGTCGTCGTGGAAGACGGGGATGTTCATCCGTTCGCGGCAGATTCGTTCAACGATAAAGCAATCGGGTGCCTTGATGTCTTCGAGGTTGATCGCGCCAAAGGTCGGCCCCAGCGCGCAGACGATATCGGCCAGCTTCTCGGGGTCGGGCTCGTCCACCTCGATGTCGAAACAATCGATCCCGGCGAACTTCTTGAACAGGACCGCCTTGCCTTCCATCACCGGTTTCGACGCCAGCGCGCCGATGTTGCCCAGCCCAAGCACTGCCGTGCCGTTCGATACAACGGCCACGAGGTTGCCGCGCGACGTGTAGTTTCGGGCGGTGAGCGGGTCGGCCTTGATCTCGAGACAGGCCTCGGCCACGCCCGGCGAATAGGCGAGGCTCAGGTCGCGCCCGTTGGCCAGCGGCTTGGTCGCGCGGACCTCGAGTTTCCCGGGCCGGGGGAATTCGTGGTAATTCAGCGCGGCCTTGCGCAGGTTGTCGGTGCTGGAGTCGGACATAACTTGGCCTTCCTGGCAGTTTGTTCAGCCTTGAACCATGTGCTGAGTCGATTGCCGCAGGGGATGCCACGAAGCGGCGCGCTCTGCATCTGAAAAATGCGGAGCGCCTGGGTGCCGCAACCTTGGATCGAATCGGCGGTCCGGGATACGCTTGGGCCAATGACCGACATGGGTGGGGGTATCATGACAGGCGAAACGCCCGCGGGGCAAGAGACTGGCACCAAGCCGTCGGACGGGGGCAAGGTGCCGTCG
Source organism: Mesobacterium pallidum (assembly GCF_019966535.1). Classification (GTDB taxonomy): domain Bacteria; phylum Pseudomonadota; class Alphaproteobacteria; order Rhodobacterales; family Rhodobacteraceae; genus Mesobacterium; species Mesobacterium pallidum. Next base: position 521,838 of record NZ_JAIMID010000001.1, read on the forward strand.
GTCAAGGACCTGCTGGGCTTCATCGGCGACAAGGATGCGCGGCTGGGTCTGCTCATGGCGGTCTTTGTGCTGTTCCTGACGGTCGGCGCCTGGTTCGTGCAGGCCTTCGGCGGCAACCTGGGCGTGGCCGGCGTCGGGGGCGTGCTGCGGATGCTGGGCACGATCCTGCTGGGGCTGGCGGGCTTCGTCATCTTCTTCAAGGCGATTGACGGCACGCGGGTGCCGCAGGTGATCGTCTGGTATGCCACCGCGCTGGTGCTGCTGACCACCTCGATCGCCTGGATGCAGACCGTGCTGCGCACCCCCGTGCCGCTGCTGATCGAGGCGCGGTGTTTCGCCAACCCCTGGCACCAGGGCTGCCCTCTCGGGCCGCTCGTCGCGGCCGAGGTGGCGGCGGTCGAGGTCGTGCCGCCCGAGGAGCAATCGGTCGTCATCGGCGATCCGTCCGGCCCCGACGATCCCGAAGATCCCGACACCAACCCGCCCACCGGCACCGCGCCGGCGCCCGAGCGCGACAGCGAGGCCGGGGTGCGGGCCATCGCCGAGGGGCTGGGGACGGCCTACACGCCCGATGGCCAGACGAACCGCGTCTTCGTCCAGTTCGCCGGGGCCCTGTCCCGCGACAAGGTCATCTGGGTGTCGAAGGCCCTGCGCGACACGCTCGGCTGGAACGTGCAGGGGGCCGACAGCGGGGGCGAGCGGACGGCGGCCGCCAACGGGGTCGACCAGGTGCGCTATTTCCGTCCCGCGGATCGCGAACTCGCCATGGCGCTGGCCCGCGCCTATAACGCGCTGGGCGTCTGGGACGGGTTCGAGCCGCTCTCCGTCGCCCTGCTGCGCGGGTTCGAGGGCAGCGTCCCGCCCGGCCATCTCGAGGTCTGGACCAGCGTCGACTGACGCTTTCCGCGGCGGCGCGCTTGCATCCGTTCGGGGCCGCGCAGATACTGGCTGCCAGTCTTCAACGAAAGGTCCCCCAATGACGCTGAAGCAAGCGGCCCGCGACGTCTGGAGCCGGGCCTACGCGCCCTATTCGAACTTCAAGGTCGGCGCGGCGATCCGTGGCGCCGGGGGCGGGGTGCACACCGGGGTCAACGTGGAAAACGTCGCCTACCCCGAGGGCACCTGCGCCGAGGCCGGCGCCATCGCCGCCATGATCGCGGCGGGCGAGACCAAGATCGCAGAGGTCTACGTCGTCGCCGCCTCGCCGACGCCCGTGCCGCCCTGCGGTGGCTGCCGCCAGAAGCTGCGCGAATTCGGCGGGCCCGAGGTGCGCGTCACCATGGCGACGATGGACGGGGCGGAAGAGGTCATGACCCTCGCGGACCTGCTGCCCGGCGCCTTCGACGCGGGGCACATGGAGGGTTCCTGATGGACGCCCGCCAGATCATCGCGCACCTGCGCCGGGGCGAGGAGCCCTCGGCCGAGGAAATCGCCTGGTTCGCGCAGGGCATCGCGAGCGGTGCGGTGACCGATGCGCAGGCCGGGGCCTTTGCCATGGGCGTCTGCCTGCGGGGCCTCTCGGACGCAGGCCGCGCCGCGCTGACCCTTGCGATGCGCGACAGCGGGCATGTGCTGCGCTGGTCGGGCGACAAGCCGGTGCTCGACAAGCATTCGACGGGCGGGGTGGGCGATTGCGTGTCTCTCGTGCTGGCGCCCGCGCTGGCCGTTTGCGGCGCGCTGGTGCCGATGATCTCGGGTCGGGGGCTGGGCCATACCGGCGGCACGCTCGACAAGCTCGAGGCGATCCCGGGGCTGAACGTGAACCAGGACGAGGCGGGTCTGCGCCGGGTGCTGGACGCCGCCGGCTGCGCCATCGTCTCGGCCAGCGGAGAGATCGCGCCTGCCGACCGCCGGCTTTACGCCGTGCGCGACGTGACGGGGACGGTCGAAAGCCTCGACCTCATCACCGCGTCGATCCTGTCCAAGAAACTGGCGGCGGGGCTCGAGGGGCTGGTGCTGGACGTCAAGGTCGGCTCGGGCGCCTTCATGAAGACGGCCGCCGAGGCGCGGGCCCTGGCCGAGGCGCTGGTCGGCACGGCCAATGCCGCCGGCTGTCCCACGACCGCGCTGGTCACGGACATGAACCAGCCGCTGGCGCCGAGCCTTGGCAATGCGCTCGAGGTGGTCGAGGTGATGCGCGTGCTGACGGGCGATGCGCGCGGCCCGCTTTTCGAGCTGAGCGTGGCGCTGGGCGCGGTGCTGCTGGACAATGCCGGCATCGCGGGCGGCGTGGACGATGGCGCGGCGCGCATCGCGCGGGCGATAACGGGCGGGGAGGCCGCCGAGTGTTTCGCCCGCATGGTCGCCGCCATGGGCGGGCCGGCGGATTTCGCCAGCGGCTGGGCGAACTGCCTGCCCGAAGCGCCGGTGATCCGGCAGGTCCTCGCTCCACGCGCGGGCATCCTCCGGGCGATGGACGGAGAGGCGCTGGGCCTCGCCGTCGTCGACCTGGGCGGCGGGCGCAAGGTGGAAAGCGACCCGGTCGACCCCTCCGTCGGCTTCAGCGAGGTGCTGCGGCTGGGCACGGAGGTCGTGGCGGGCCAGTCGCTCGCCCGCGTCCATGCCGCGCGCGAAGGGCAGGCCGAGGCAGCCGAGGCGGCGTTCCTTGCGGCCCTCACCATCGGCGAGGGCGCGCCAGAGCTGCCGCCGCTCGTGCATGAAAGGATCGGATGATGGCGCGCGCGTTTCTCGTTGTGATGGATTCGGTCGGCATCGGCGGCGCGCCGGATGCGGCCGAGTATTTCAACGACGGCCGCCCTGACACCGGCGCCAACACGCTGCTGCACATCGCGGAGGCCTGCGCCGAGGGACGGGCGGAGGCGGGGCGGACGGGCCCGCTGACGCTGCCAAACCTCGATGCGTTGGGCCTTGGCGCGGCGCTGGACCTGGCCTGCGGGGAGACCGCGCCGGGCCTCACCGCGCAGCCCACCGGCCGCTATGCGGCGGCGACTGAGCACAGCCGGGGCAAGGACACCCCTTCGGGCCATTGGGAACTGGCGGGCCTGCCGGTGCCCTTCGAATGGACCTATTTCCCGAAAGCCGACCCGGCCTTTCCCGAGGACCTCGTGGCCAAGGTCTGCGCGCTGGCGGGGACCGAGGGCATCCTGGGCAATTGCCACGCCTCTGGGACCGAGATCGTGGCGCGGCTCGGGCAAGAGCATCAGCGCACCGGCTGGCCGATCTGCTACACCTCGGCCGACAGCGTCTTCCAGATCGCCGCGCATGAGGAAAGCTTTGGCCTCGACCGCCTGCTGATGCTCTGCGAGGACCTGGCGCCGACCCTGCACGAGATGCGCGTCGGCCGCGTCATCGCGCGCCCCTTTCTGGGCGCGCCGGGGTCTTATGCCCGCACCACCAACCGCCACGACTACGCGATCCGCCCGCCATCCCCGGTGCTGACCAACTGGGTGCAGGACGCGGGCCGCGCCGTCCATGCGATCGGCAAGATCGGGGACATCTTCTCGATGGAAGGCATCGACAGCAATGCCAAGGGCAGCGACGCCGCGTTGATGGATGCGCTGGACGCGGCGGTGCGGGACATGCCCGATGGCAGCCTGACCTTCGCCAATTTCGTCGAGTTCGACAGCCTATATGGCCACCGCCGCGATATAGCGGGATATGCGCGCCACCTCGAATGGTTCGACGCGCGCCTCGGCGCGGTACTGTCGGCGCTGCGGCCCGAAGACCTGCTGGTCATCACCGCCGACCACGGCAACGACCCCAGCTGGACCGGTACCGATCACACCCGCGAACGGGTTCCGGTGCTTTGCGCCGGGGCCGGGACGGGGGCGCTGGGCATCGTGAACTTCGCCGACGTGGCGGCCAGCCTGGCCGCGCATCTTGGCGTCCCATCTCAAGGACCGGGGAGGTCATTTCTGTGAACGAGGAACTCGAAGACCGGCTGGCCCGGGTCGCGGCCCTGCCCAAGGTCGAGCTGCACATGCACTTCGAAGGCGCCGCGCCCCCGGCCTTCATCCGCGGCCTCGCCAAGGAAAAGAAGGTCGACCTGTCGGGCATCTTCGCCCCGGACGGCAGCTATGCCTATCGCGACTTTTGGCACTTCCTCGAGGTCTACGAGGCCGCGACCAGCGTGCTGAAGACCCCGCGCGATTTCGCCCGGCTGACCCGCGCGATCCTCGAGCAGAGCGCCGAGAGCGGGGTGGTGTATTCCGAGACCTTCCTCAGCCCCGATTTCTGCGGCGGCGGGGACGTGGGCGCTTGGAAGGAGTACCTGCATGCGATCCGCGAAGAGGCCGAGGCCTGCGAGCGTGAGATGGGGATCACCCTGCGCGGCATCGTCACCTGCATCCGCCATTTCGGCCCCGACAAGGCCAAGCCCATCGCGCGCTGCGCGGCCGAGACGGCGGGCGACTGGATCGTCGGTTTCGGCATGGGCGGGGACGAAAAGGTCGGCCACCAGGGCGATTACGCCTGGGCCTTCGACGCGGCGCGCGAGGCGGGGCTGCGGCTGACCACCCATGCCGGCGAATGGGGCGGGGCGAAAAGCGTGCGCGAGGCGCTGACGCAGTTGCAGGGGATCGAGCGGATCGGCCACGGGGTGCAAAGCATCGACGACCCGGCGCTGGTCGAGGAACTGGCCGAGCGCGGCATCGTGCTCGAGGTCTGCCCGGGCAGCAACGTGACGCTGGGGATCTGGCCGAAGGTTGCGGCCCATCCCATCGCGAAGCTGCGCGATGCGGGGGTGAAGGTGACGGTCTCGACCGACGATCCGCCGTTCTTTCATGCCACGATGACCCGCGAGTTCCGAGACCTGAGCGAGGCGTTCGGCTGGCAGGAGGACGTCTTTGCCCAGCTGAACCAGACCGCGCTGGCGGCGGCCTTCTGCGACGACGCCACCCGGGCCGAGGTGGCGAAGCGGCTGGGATAGGGCTGGGCGGAGGCGCCGCGCAGCGGCGCCCCCGCCCCCCGGCGACGCCGCAGGCGGCGCAAACATGTGACTGTCGACGCCGCAGGCGGCGCAGCCAGTCCCGAACAGTCTTGATCCAGCGGAATGCGCCCCGAGTGGCGCATGCTTGTTTGTTGAAGAGGCAGGGGGACGCTGTCCCCCTCTGCCTGCGGCATTCACCCTCTGGAGTATTTCCGGAAAAGTGAAAGCAGGGCCCGGCTACGTGGCGAGGGTCATCGCAAGGCCCGCGGCGAAGGCGCCGGTCAGCGACAGGGCGATGTAGAGCGCGAAGACCCGAGGTTTCACCAAGGCCCAGACCGCGACGGCGGCGGGGATCGAGGTGACGCCGCCCGCGACGAGGAAGGCGAGGCCGGCGCCGGGGCTCATGCCCTGGTCGATCAGCCCGCCGACCAGCGGCAGGGCCGCGTAGCCGTTGAGATAGGCGGGCACGCCGACCAGCGTGGCGATGGCGATGGGGGCCAGGCCCGTGCCGCCCAGCGTGGCCGTGACCGTCTCGGCCGGGATATAGGCCAGCATCAGGCTTTCCAGCACGAAGGCCAGCAGCAGCCACTTGGCGAGGAATAGCGAGGTCTTCAGCGCCTCCGAGCCGAATTTCGCGCGCCGCCCGGGGTCGGTCCAGAAGCGCCACACCACCGGCTTCGGCGCACGGATCTTGCCGCCGCCGCAGCCGCCGTTGCCGATCCCGTCGCGCAGGGCCGCCGACAGCGTGCCCCGGCGGTCGAGCAGGTGCACCACCAGCCCGCCGTAGATCCCGAGGCCAAGCGCCGCCAGGGTCTTTGCCAGGGCGAACTCGACCCCCAGCACCCCGGAGGTGAGGAAGAACATCGACGGGTCCATCACCGGCGAGGCCAGCCAGAAGGCCATCACGGCCGAGAGCGGCACGCCCATCGCCAAGAGCGCCGCGATCAGCGGGATCACCCCGCAGGAGCAGAAGGGCGACAGCCCGCCCGCCAGCGCCGCCAGCCCGATCATCAGGAGCGGCGCGCCGGTAAAGGCGCGGGCGATCAGGTTGTCGGCCCCGGTCGCGCCCGCCCAGGCCGCGATGGCGATCGAGAGCAGGAGGTAGGGTGCGACGCGGGCGAGCGAGCCCGCGGCGAACAGCGCGCTGTCGCCGGCCTGGCCCGGGTCGACAAGCGCCAGCACGGCCAGGATCGCGGCCGAGGCGAGCCAGACGCGGTGCCGGGTCCAGGCCCGGTGCAGCAAGGCACCGGCGGGGCGGCGGGGCAGGGCGGCGTCGGTCATGTCTCGGACTCCTCGAGGTCGGTGGTGGCCACGCCGGCGCAGCATTCCGCGCCCAGGAAATCGGTGAGGCGCTGCATGGCGGGGTAATCGGCGCGGGTCAGCACTTCGCGTCCGCGCCGTTCCTGGGTGACAAGCCCGGCCTTGGCGAGCGCGGCAAGGTGATGCGCGAGGGTAGAGGCGGGCAGCCCGGTATGGGCACCGATGTCGCCGACGCGCAGGCCGGATGGCCCGGCACGCACCAGCAGGCGGAAGATGGCAAGGCGGGCCTCGTGGCCGAGGGCGGCAAGGGCGCGGGCATGGGTGGCGAGATCTGTCATGACCGACTCATTAAACTATAAAACTAGAAATGTCGAATCTTTTGACCGAAGTCCGGGGCATCCCGTCCGGCCCGGCCCAGGTCCGGTCCGCCGAAGGGGCCCATCCTGCGTGGTCCGGGGTGGTCCCGGCGACGCCGCCCATTGCCCCCTGCGCCCGCATGGGGCTAAAGCAGGGGCGATCCACCGAAAGAGGCCGCCCATGAAAGATCACCTGACCGTCGTCGATCACCCGCTGGTGCAACACAAGCTGAGCCTGATGCGGGACGAGACGACCTCGACCGCTGTCTTCCGCCAGCTCCTGCGCGAGATCAGCCAGCTGCTGGCCTACGAGATCACGCGCGAGCTGCCGATGACCACCCGCGCCGTCCAGACGCCGCTGACCGAGATGGAAGCGCCGGTGCTCGCCGGCAAGAAACTGGCGCTGGTGTCGATCCTGCGCGCCGGCAACGGGCTGCTGGACGGCGTGCTCGAGCTGATCCCCTCGGCCCGGGTCGGCTTTGTCGGCCTTTACCGAGACGAGGAGACGCTGGAACCGGTCCAGTATTACTTCAAGGTGCCCGAAGGCTTGCAGGACCGCATGGTGATCGCGGTCGACCCGATGCTGGCCACCGGCAATTCCTCGGTCGCGGCGATCGACATGCTCAAGAAGGCCGGGGCGAACAACCTGCGCTTTCTTTGCCTGCTGGCCGCCCCCGAAGGCGTGGCCCGGATGAAGGAGGCGCACCCGGACGTGCCGATCGTCACCGCCTCGCTGGACGAGCGGCTGAACGACAAGGGCTACATCGTTCCCGGCCTCGGCGATGCGGGCGACCGGATGTTCGGCACGAAATAGGTCGATATTCCCGAGGGATATCCTCTAGACGCAGGCCGTCGGATCGGGCAGTCTGAGGCAGCACATCTGCCTTGGGGGGTTCGATGCCAAAGACACATGCACCCCGCGCCATCCTGGCGCGGCTGACCGCGGCAAGCCTCCTGGCCTTGCCGCTTTCGCCGCTTGCGGCACAATCTGCGGCAGAGTTCGCGCCGCCGGCCGAGCTGCCGCCCGAGACGTTCGAAGGCCCGGAATACGTGGACAGCCTGGGCTGTGTCTACGTGCGCGCCGGTGTCGATGGCAGCGTGGTCTGGGTGCCACGGGTGACCCGCACCCGCGAGCCGGTCTGCGGCCTGACGCCCACGGATGTGACGGCGGCGCCGGCCGCAGTCGTGCCCGCGCCAGAGACCGAGACGGCCGTGACCCTGCCCGAAACCGCCGCGCCGGAAACCGGGCCTGCCGAGGCGACGTCCGAGACCGAGACGGCCGCGACATCCGAAACCGCACCGGTTTCCACCACCAAGCCCGAAGCCCGGCCCGAGCGTCCCGTGGCCGAGGTCGCTGGGGCCCCGGCGGTCGATGCGCTCGACCCCGATGCGACCCCGACCTCCGTCACGCTCGGCACCGACCCCGCGGCCGGGTCGGAGACCGACGTGATCCTGGTCGAGCCCGAAATCGCCGAGGAACCGGCCGAGACCGCGCCGCTGCCGCGCGCCGTCACCATGACGGAGCCGGTGCGTGAACGCTCGCTCTACCCCGAGGGCGCGCCCTCGTCGCGCGGCTATCCCGGCCCGGGCATCAAGACCCGCCCCGTGACCCTGACCCCCGAGCAGGCCGCGCGTCTCAACGCCGGCCGTCAACTGCCCATGGGCAGCGCGCCGCTGGTCGGCGGCAATGGATACCGCTTCATGGCGGACCCCGCGGCCCCCACCGCGGGCTCCGCGCCGCTGGTGGGCGGCACCGGCTACCGGGCCGTGCGCCGCGCGACACCGGCGGACGCGGGCACGCGCGTGCTGCCTAAGCACCTGTTCGAGGACCCGAGCCGCGACCGATCCGGGCTCTACGTGCCCGAGGGCTACCGCAAGGCCTGGGACGACGGCCGGCTGAACCCGCGCCGGGCAGAACAGAGCGTCGCCGGCATCGTCGCCACCCGGCTGGTCTGGACAAGTACCGTGCCGCGCCGGCTGGTCGACCAGTCCGGCCAGGATGCCTCGGCCCGTTACCCGATGCTCTATTACCCGTTCACCGATCTCGCGATGCAGCGCCGCTACGAGGCGAACCCCGCGGCCTACGAGGTGCGGGTCAGCACCAAGGGCACCGTGCGGCTGGTCGAGAAAAAGGCGACCGGCACGGTGTCGAGCCGCAGCGCGGCCCCGGCCAAGCCGGCGGCGACCGGGCACCGCTACGTGCAGATCGGAACCTTTGGCGATGCGGCCAACATCCGCAAGGCCATCGGGTCCGTGCAGGCCATGGGCCTGCCGGCGGCGCAGCAGAAGGTGACGCGCAAGGGCCAGCCGATGCAGGTTGTCCTGGCCGGCCCCTTCGATGGCGCGGCCGACCTGAACCGCGCGCTGGCCAAGCTGAAGAGCGCGGGCTACCGCGACGCCTTCACCCGCTGAAGGCACCAGCCCCGAGATGGGAAAAGGCCGCCCCAACCGGGCGGCCTTTTTCGTGGGCTCAGGCCCGGGCCGTGGCTGGCGAACAGGCCAGATGAGGCGCGCCTAGCCCTCGCAGATCCCCTGCAGCCGCAGCCAGTCGGCGTCGCGCAGCACCAGTTCCGGCGCGGCCGAGGCGAAGGGGTCGGCCTCGATCAGCGCCACCGTCGTCTCGCCCGACACGTCCTGCGCATAGGCATAGGGCGCCGCTCGCACCCGTGCTGCCCCGAAGGCCTGCAGCAGCAGGTCATCCGGCAGCGGGCGGGGCGCGCGGGACAGGAAGCTCTCGGCATAGGCGTCGAGCGCGGCGTCGGTCACATGCCCCGTGGTCAGCAGGCGGAAGCTTTCGACCAGCCCCGCCGCCTCGAGGAAATCCTGAAGCGGGTCGTGCAGCTGGGCCCTCAGCGCCTCGGCGATGACGAACCCGGCGACCACGTCGGGCTCTTCCGGGTCCTCGACCAGCGCACGGTTCAGCAGGATCCAGCCGCCGGGCAGGTGGGCCGAGACGGTGACACCCGAGCGCAGCACCACCAGCCGTTCGCCCCCCTCGGGCCCCAGCAGGCGCCGGCCCAGCCGCGTCAGCGCCGCGCTGCCGCCGGGCGTCGCGCAGGGCTGGCCCGCCACGCGGCTGATGCGGCCCAGCAGCGCCTGGCCGATCTCGGCCCGCTTGACATCCGGCACCACGGTCAGCGCGTGGCGCTGGATCGCCCCCGGCACCCAGAAGATCGCCAGCGCGGCCACGACCGTCACCGAGACCGTTGCCATCACCCAGCGCAGCCGCCCGGGCCGGGGCCGCCGCTTTTCGATCGCGCTGCGCAGCCGTTCGATCGCGTCGATCATCTCGGCCTCGTCCTCGCGCAGCTCGAGCGTCTCGTTCGGGTCGCCATCGGGGTGGTAGATCGCGGGCATCTTGCCGGGGTTGGCGCGGACCACGGCGGCCAGCGACCAATGGCTCAGCGCCCGTTCGGCCTTGTCCATTACCACAAGCGTCGCATCGCCGATGGACACGTAGACCTCGCGGCGTTGCGCCTCGGGGCTTTCGCGCCACAGGCCGGTGCTTTCCAGCCTCTGATACTCGGTCAATGCCGTCATGGAACGGGCTGCTCTGCCTCTTTGCCTGTGTCCCTGTCTAGCACGAGTGATTCGGGCGGGGCAATCCGCAGCAATCGCACTGCGCGGCGGCTCAGGCGACGTGGCTGGACGCCAGTTCGTAGCGGCCGAGCTCTTCGTACCACGGCCCGTCGCGCATCAGGTGCGAGGCGTAAAGGCAATAGGCGTCCACCTCGAAGGGCGCCGTGGCCCAATCGCCCCGCGCCTGCAGAAAGGCCCCGATCCGCGCCGCGTCCTCGGTGCCGCGCGATCCGGCGTTGAACCGGGCGATGGTCACATGCGGCCGGAACCGGCGCCGCGGCAGGTCCATCCCCGCCATGCGTGCGGCCTGCATCACGTTGGCCTGCAGCCCGGTCAGCGCCGCGCCCCCCTCGGCCCGCAGAACCACGGCTGAAGGCTTCTTCGCACCGTAGACCTCGAGCCCGGCAAGCCGGAGTTCGAGCGGCGCGGGGCGGAGGCGCTCCAGCGCCTCGTGCAGCGCTTCGAGCCTGTCGACGGGCTGGTCATCGAGGAAGGCCAGCGTCAGGTGCAGGTTGTCCCAGGCGACGGCGCGTCCGGCGCGCAGACCGTCCTGCAACTGCTCGACCTGGTCCCGGATCGCGTCCGGAAGGGGCAGGGCGACGAAGGTGCGCATGTCGGACCTCCTGGCTGCGCGAACAGGCTTTCCCGGCGTCCGGGATCGCCTATCATCCTGCCCATGCTTTCGCTGTTTCGCAACCGGACCTATGCCGCGCTTTTCGGCGCGCAGGTGGTGGCCCTGCTGGGTACCGGCCTGCTGACCGTTGCGCTGGGCCTGCTGGCCTATGACCTCGCCGGGGCGCAGGCGGGGCAGGTGCTGGGCACGGCCTATGCGATCAAGATGGTGGCTTACGTGGGCCTGTCGCCCCTGGCGCAAGCGCTGCTGCATGCCCTGCCACGCAAGGCGGTGCTGATCGGCGCGGACCTTGTGCGCCTTGCCGTGGCGCTGTGTCTGCCGCTGGTCAGCGAGACCTGGCAGGTCTACGCGCTGATCTTCGCGCTGCAGGCGGCCTCGGCCACCTTCACGCCGACCTACCAGGCGGTGCTGCCCGACATCCTGCCGGACGAGGCGCGCTACACCCGCGCCCTGTCGCTGTCGCGCCTGGCCTATGACCTCGAAATGCTGGTCAGCCCGGCCCTCGCGGGCCTGATGCTGCTGGTCATCGGCTATTCCGACCTCTTCCTTGGCACGGCGCTGGGCTTTGCCGGGTCGGCGCTGCTGGTCTGGCGGGCGCGCATCCCGGCGCTGGGGCAGACGCCAGCGCAGGGATTCATGGATCGCCTCACGCGGGGGCTGCGGCTTTACCTCGCCACGCCCCGCCTGCGCGGGCTCCTGGCGCTGACCTTTGCCGGGGCGGGGGCCAGCGCCTTTGTCCTTGTCAACACGGTGGTGCTGACCCGCGCGCAGCTGGGCGGCGGGGACAGCGCGCTGGGCCTTGCCATGGCGGCCTTCGGAGCCGGGTCGATGGTCGTCGCACTGGCGCTGCCGCGTTGGCTGGACCGCCGCCCCGACCGGCCGGTGATGCTGCGCGCCGCGCTGGCGCTGGGGGCGGTGGAACTGGCCCTGGCCGCCTGGCTCTTGGCCGGGATCCCATGCGGCTGGGCCGTGCTGCTGCCCGGCTGGGCGCTGATGGGCGCGGGCTACTCGGCCATCGCCACCCCGGCGGGCCGGCTGATCCGCCGCAGCGCCGAAGCCTCTGACCGCCCCGCGCTCTTCGCCGCGCATTTCGCGCTCAGCCACGCCTGCTGGCTGGTCACCTATCCACTCGCGGGCAGCCTTGGCGCGGGGGCTGGCCTCGGCCCCACGCTGGCGCTCCTGGCCCTGTCGGCGCTGGCCGCCGCGGCCCTTGCCGCAAGGCTCTGGCGCCCCGAGACAGGTGGACAAAGCGCCCGATAAGTGCGACATGCCCCCCGTTCACCCGGAGAGCGCCATGACCACCACCCGTTTCGCCCCGTCTCCGACGGGCTATATCCATGTCGGCAACCTGCGCACCGCGCTGATGAACTACCTCATCGCGCGCAAGGCGGGGGGCACCTTCATCCTGCGCATCGACGACACCGATCCCGAGCGCAGCAAGCAGGCATACGTGGACGCGATCCAAGCGGATCTGGAATGGCTGGGCCTGTCCTGGGACCGGATCGAACGGCAGTCCGAGCGGCTGGACCGCTACGAAGCGGCGGCAGACAAGTTGCGCGAGATGGGCCGCTTCTACGAGGCGTTCGAGACCCCGACGGAACTGGACCTCAAGCGCAAGAAGCAGCTGAACATGGGCAAGCCGCCGGTCTATGACCGCGCCGCCTTGGACCTCAGCGACGGGGCCAAGGCGAAACTGCGCGAAGAGCGCGGCCCCGGCGTCTGGCGCTTCAAGCTCGACCAGGAGCGGATCGACTGGACCGATGGCATCCTTGGCGACATCTCCATCGACGCGGCCTCGGTCAGCGATCCGGTGCTGATCCGCGCGGACGGGCAGATGCTTTATACCCTGGCCTCAGTGGTGGACGATACCGAGATGGGCGTGACCCATGTAGTGCGCGGCTCGGACCACGTGACCAACACGGCGACGCAGATCCAGATCATGCGCGCGCTGGGCGGGACCGTCCCGGACTTTGCCCACCATTCGCTGCTGACCGGCCCGCAGGGCGAGGCGCTGTCGAAACGGCTCGGCACCCTGGCGCTGCGCGACCTGCGCGAGGCAGGGATCGAGCCCGAGGCGTTGCTGTCGCTGATGGCGCGGCTGGGATCGTCGCAGCCGGTGGAACTGCGGATGAGCCTCGACGAAATCGCCGAGGGGTTCGACCTCGGGCAATTCGGCTCGGCCCCGACCAAGTTCGATGCGAACGACCTTTACCCGCTGACCGCCCACAAGCTGCAGCAACTGCCCTTCGAGGCGGTGGCCGACGATATCGCCGCGCTCGGCGTGCCGGCGGACCTGGCCGAGACCTTCTGGACCGTTGCCCGCGACAACATCACCACCCGCAAGGACCTTGCCAAGTGGTGGGACCTCTTCCGCGACGGCGCCGAGCCGGTGATCGCCGACGAGGACCGTGACTTCGTGGCCCAGGCCATGACCCTGCTGCCCCCGCCGCCCTATGACGGCGAGACCTGGGGCAAATGGACCTCCGAGGTCAAGGAGGCGACGGGTCGCAAGGGCAAGGGCCTCTTCATGCCGCTGCGCCTTGCGCTGACCGGCCAGAAAAGCGGACCCGAGATGCGCGACGTGATGCGCCTGCTGCAGGTCGTGCGCGCCAGGGGCTGACCGCGGCGCTTGCTGGCCGGTGTCGGATGCGAGGGGCCAGCCCCTCGCGCCACAGGCGCGGCACCAAGAAGATGCGAGGGGCCGGCCCCTCGCGCTCCCCTGGATATTTGTGGAAGGTGAATGGGATCGGCTGCGCCGGGTGGTTGGGGCGCAGCTTGATCGTCGACCTTTGCACGCGTGGCGCTGTCGGAGTGAGGGGCCAGCCCCTCACACTCCCCGGAGTTTATTGGCAAGATGAAGGGGGATCGGGGCGCCCGTCTTTCACCTTTCGTCGGATTGGCTCGCCGGGATCGGTGATGCAGGGGACGGGCGTGCAACGGCCAGGACGCGCCCTGCTTTCATTATTCCGCAAATACTCCCGCCGGAGGCGTTCCTGTGGCGGCGCATCGGCCGCTCAGGTGGCGGCCTGTTCCAGGCGCTGTACATCCGCCGCCACGGGCAAGGCATCGCGGCCGAGGTCGAGCGCGTGGCCAAGCAGCCGGCGGGCGGCCGAGGACATATGCGGGTCGGGGTGGTCCGACAGACGTTTGAGGCTGCGCACGACGTGCAGCATCACCTCGATATTACCGGCGCCGTCACGGGCGATGGGGGCGAAGCCGTCGTCCACCAGCTCGCCCTTGTCGAAGTCGGGCACGTGGATGCGGTCGCAGCGCGGCGGCCTCGGCGCGGGGTCGGAATCCCACAAAAGGCGCGAGACGCGTGCGATCACGTCGATCGCCGTGCCGGGATCGTTGACGCCGGGCGAGAGCGCACGCTCGCCGATCTCGGACAGGACCACGAAGCCGTAGCGCGAATCCTGCTCGTGGCTGCGCTGATCGGCGAGGGTGAAGGCCGATTGCAGGTGCTCGCAAGTCTGCGCCGTGCCGGTGATCCAGGCCAGCGGATCGCCCTTGAAGACATGTCCGCCGGGGCGCAGGGCGAGATGGGCGGTGGCGTCCATCTGCTCCAGCTTCTTTTGCAGCGCGGCGATGTCCACGAGTTGCAGGTAGCCGGTGCGCGGGGCGGGCACCGGCTGTCCGCCGTCCCGATGCGCCGGCGGACGGCCGCCGAGATGGGGCTGCGACAGGTGCGCAGAGAGCGAGGCCGCAGCGCGGGTCGTCACCAGTTCGAGCGTGTGGTCGAGCGAGCCGAGGCGCGAGAGGTGGTCGATCCAGCGCAGGATCGCCACCACGATCAGCACGACCACCAGCGCCGTGGCGGCGAAGATCGACAGGGTCGCGTCCTCGCCGTAGATCCCCGAGCGGAACAGGATGATCCCCGTCAGCGCAAAGATGAAGGCCCCGGTGAAGGTCGCCAGCACGTTCTGCGTCACCGTGTCCTCGAGGTGCAGACGGTAGCTGCGCGGGGTCGCCGTGTCGGCCGCCGCGCGGTAGGCGCTGACCATGACGTTCAGCGAGAACGTTGTCACCGCCAGCATCGAGCTGGCCAGGATCGACAGCACCGGCAGCACCGCCTCGGTCCCGCGGTCCCACTGGATCGGCGTCGGGATCAGCGGCGCTGTGACCACGGCCACCAGCGACAAGAGCGCGATGGCCACGACCCGGACCCAGAGCCGGCGCAGGTAGCGCAGCGCCAGGACGAATGTGCGTGACAGCATGTGGTGTGTCCCTCTTGGATCCGCCATTGGACCAGGGGGCCAACGCGCGGGGCCCGGCCCCGGTTCCTCAGCCCTTGACGATGCGCGCCCTGACCCGGGCGAGGCCGTCGTGGACGAGGGCGCGTTCCTCTTCGGTCAGGGGTTGGTGGCGGGGATAGCGGGGCGCCGCGCGGTCGTCGAGGATCGGCGCGGTCCAGCCATCGGTCGTGTCGAAGAAGTCCATGACGCCCTCGGGCCCGAACTCGGCCAGGAACCCCTGCACGACCACGTCGAGATAGCTTAGCAGCACCGGGTTGTCGTCACCCGGATCGTGGTGGTGCCCGTCGGGAATGGCGTAGATCGCCACCCCGTCCAGCGGGCCGTCGTCGTGATGCGCCAGGGTCAGCTGGCGCCGGTAGGCCGCCTCGCGCAGATCCAGCGCGGCCCAGTCCGATCCGGGCACCGCTGCCGTAAGGCCGGCGATCCGGCTGCCTTCGCAGGGCAGCACGGTCAGGAAGCTGACCGGCCGCATCGGCGAATGCCGCCAGGCCCGGCGCCAGCCGGTCACATGCGCCCGCCGGGGCGCCGCGTAGTCATGGGTGCGCCGGTTCACCAGGCTGCCATAGCCAAAGAAATACGGATCGGTCATCGCGCCCTCCTGCCCAAACATGGACCTGAGAGACGCCTTTCGGTTGATCCATGTCAAGGCGTCCCGGCCCCACGGGCGGCATGGTGACGCAACCCCCGGCAGGCGAGGAGCCAGACCCATGCGAGTGACCAAGCGGACCAACATCGCCATGCGGCTGCTGATGTATTGCGCCGCCAACACCGACCGGCTTGTCACCAAGGCCGAGATCGCCGGGGCCTGCAACATTTCGGAAAACCACCTGGCGCAGGTGGTCAACCAGCTGGGGCAGATGGGTTTTGTCCAGACCCAGCGTGGCCGCCACGGGGGCCTGCGCCTGGCCCGTCCGGCCAACGAGATGCGGGTGGGCGAGGTGTTCCGCGCCCTCGAAGGCCCGGTGCCGCTGGCCGAATGCTTTGCCGACACCGACTGCACCTGCCCGCTGACCGACAGCTGCCGGCTGCGGTTCGCCCTCACAGACGCGGCCGAGGCGTTCTTTGCCCATCTCGACGAGGTGACGCTGGATGCCCTGATTTGCGACAACAATCCGCTTTTGAGCATCCTGCAGCCGCATCGCTGCGCAACCCCGGCCTGAGCCGCGTTTTCCGGCTTGCCTGATCCCCGTCAGCCGCGCTAACGTCCGGCCATCGAAACGGGAGAACCGGCCAAACGCCGGTGCCGAAGGAGCAACCGCCCCGGAAACTCTCAGGCCAAAGGGACCGCTTTCGACACGAAGAACTCTGGAGAGTGGCGCGCCGCGCCCGCCGAAGGGATAGCGATCTCAGGCGACAGGACAGAGGGGGCATCGTTCGCACGGGGGACATCCGTGCGCGAAAGCGATGCCGGATTCCGCCCGACGGGCCCGGCGTGAGGGCAGAGAGAGTGCGGAATGACCGAATTGAAACGATTGCCGCTGGACGAGTTGCACCGCGCCCTGGGCGCGAAGATGGGGCCGTTCGCGGGCTGGGACATGCCGGTGCAATATGCGCCCGGCGTGCTGAAGGAACACCTGCATTGCCGGGCCGAGGCGGGCCTGTTCGACGTCAGCCACATGGGGCAGGTGATCCTGCGCGGGGCGGGCGTGGCCGAGGCGTTGGAAGGCTTGGTGCCCACCGATATCGTGGACCTGCCCGAGGGGCGGCAGATCTACGGCCTCTTCACCGCGCCCGAGGGCGGCATCCTCGATGACCTGATGATCGCCAACAAGGGCGACCACCTGTTCCTTGTCGTCAACGCCGCCTGCGTGGACGAGGACGTGGCGCATCTGCGTCGCGCGTTGGAGCCCGAAGGCATTACGGTCGAGCACATCACCGACCGGGCGCTGTTGGCCCTGCAAGGCCCCCGCGCCGAGGAAGTGCTGGCAGGGCTGGCGCCCGCGGTGGCCAAGATGCGCTTCATGGACGTGGCCGAGGTCGAGATCGCGGGCCAGCCTTGTTGGGTCAGCCGGTCGGGCTACACCGGGGAGGACGGCTACGAGATTTCCGTGCCCGCTGCGGGCGCCGAGACGCTGGCCCGTGCGCTGCTGGGCCATGCGGCCGTGGCGCCCGTTGGCCTGGGCGCGCGAGATTCGCTGCGGCTCGAGGCGGGCTTGTGCCTGTACGGGCATGACATGGACCCCGCGACCTCGCCCGTCGACGCGGGCCTTTCCTGGGCGATCCGCAAGGTGCGCCGCAAGGGCGGGGCGCGGGAAGGGGGCTTTCCCGGCGATGCCCGCATCCTGTCGGAGCTGGCCAAGGGGACAGAGACCATTCGCGTCGGGCTGAAACCCGAGGGCCGCGCGCCGATGCGCGAGGGCGTGCCGCTCTACGCCGATCCCGAGAGCGGCGATCCGGTCGGCCGCATCACCTCGGGCGGGTTCGGCCCGTCGGTCGGCGGCCCGGTCGCCATGGGATACGTGCCAAGCGCGCTCTCTGCGCCCGGCACCACGCTATACGGGGAACTTCGGGGCAAGCGGCTGGCGGTCAGCGTCGCGCCGCTCCCCTTCGTCCCTGCCAATTTCAAACGCTGAGAAGGACAAGGCGCGATGAAATACACCGAGGAACACGAATGGCTGCGCGAAGAGGATGACCTCATCGTCGTCGGCATCACCGAATACGCGGCCGAGCAGCTGGGCGACATCGTCTTCGTCGAACTGCCCGAGGTCGGCACCACGGTCAGTAAGGACGACGAAGTCGTGGTGATCGAAAGCACCAAGTCCGCGTCGGACATCCTCGCCCCGCTCGACGGCGAGATCGTCGAGGTCAACGAACGTCTGGTCGAGGACCCGGGCAAGGTCAACGAGGACCCGATCGGCGACGCCTGGTTCTTCAAGATCAAGCCCGAGGACCCGTCCCAGATGGACGAGTACATGGACGACGCGGCCTACAACAAGTTCATTTCCTGATCGCCCCCGGCGCGTGACGTGGCGGGCCGGATGGCCCGACCACCCCCGGGGGCGCAGGCTTTCGGGGACCGGTGCCCTGCACCCTCGCGCATCCAAGCACGGAGCAGCCCATGCCCTTCACCCCGACCGACTACCTGCCCTACGATTTTGCCAACCGGCGCCACATCGGCCCGTCGCCCTCCGAGATGACCGAGATGCTGAAGACGGTCGGCGCGTCCAGTCTCTATGCGCTGATCGACGACACGGTGCCGAAATCCATCCGCGCCGAGCAGCCGCTGGACTGGGGCCGCCCGATGTCGGAACGCGAACTGCTCTACCACCTGCGCAAGGTGGCCGGAAAGAACCAGGTGCTGCGCTCGCTGATCGGGCAGGGCTATCACGGCACGGTCACGCCGCCGGCGATCCAGCGGAATATCCTGGAAAATCCAGCATGGTACACGGCTTACACGCCCTACCAGCCCGAGATCAGCCAGGGCCGGCTCGAGGCGCTTCTGAACTACCAGACCATGGTCAGTGACCTCACGGGGCTCGAGATCGCCAATGCCTCGCTGCTGGACGAAGCGACGGCCTGCGCCGAGGCGATGACCATGGCGCAGCGGGTGGCCAAGTCCAAGGCGAAGGCGTTCTTCGTGGACGAGAACTGCCATCCGCAGAACATCGCCGTGATGAAGACACGCGCAGCGCCCCTGGGGATCGAGATCATCCTTGGCGCGCCAGACGCGCTCGAGGCGGACAAGGTCTTTGGCGCCATCTTCCAGTACCCCGGCACCCATGGTCATGTCCGCGACCTGACGCCAGAGATGGAGGCGCTGCACGCCGCGAACGCCATCGGCATCGTCGCCGCCGACCCGCTGGCCCTGTGCCTGCTGAAGGAACCCGGCGCGATGGGCGCCGACATCGCCGTCGGCACTACGCAGCGCTTTGGCGTGCCCATGGGCTATGGCGGTCCGCATGCCGCCTACATGGCTACCCGCGACGCCTACAAGCGCTCCATGCCCGGCCGCATCGTCGGCGTCTCGGTCGACAGCCATGGCAACCGCGCCTACCGGCTGTCGCTGCAGACCCGCGAACAGCATATCCGGCGGGAAAAGGCGACGTCGAACGTCTGCACGGCGCAGGCGCTGCTGGCGGTGATCGCGTCCTTTTACGCGGTGTTCCACGGACCCGAAGGCCTGCGCGCCATCGCGCAGCGCATCCACCGCAAGACCGTGCGCCTGGCCGAGGGGCTGGAGGCGGCGGGCTTTGCCATCGAGCCGGCGGAGTTCTTCGACACGATCACCGTGGATGTGGGCCTGTTCCAGCGCGGCGTGCTGCAACACGCGGTCAAGGAGGGCGTGAACCTGCGCCGCGTCGGCGCGACCAAGGTGGGGATCACCGTGGATGAAACCACCCGTCCCGAAACGCTTGAGGCGGTCTGGCGCGCCTTCGGCATCGAGCGGAGCGACGATGACTACACCCCGCGTTACCGCCTGCCCTTGGCGCTGGCGCGCGAGACCGACTACCTGACGCACCCCGTGTTCCACATGAACCGGGCCGAGACCGAGATGATGCGCTACATGCGGCGCCTCGCCGACCGCGATCTCGCGCTCGACCGCGCGATGATCCCGCTGGGGTCGTGCACGATGAAGCTCAATGCGGCGGCCGAGATGATGCCGATCTCGTGGCGCGAATTCGCCAACCTGCATCCGTTCTGCCCGCCCGACCAGGCGGCCGGCTACAAGGAGCTGATCAACGACCTCAGCGCCAAGCTGTGCCAGATCACCGGCTACGACGGATTCTCCATGCAGCCGAATTCGGGCGCGCAGGGGGAATACGCGGGGCTGTTGACCATCGCCGATTACCACCGGTCGCGCGGCGAAGGGCACCGCAACGTCTGCCTCATCCCGATGAGCGCCCATGGCACCAACCCCGCCTCGGCCCAGATGGTCGGCTGGAAGGTGGTCCCGGTGAAAAGCCGCGAGAACGGCGACATCGACCTGAACGATTTCCTCGAGAAGGCGGAGAAACATTCCGGCAGCCTGGCCGGCTGCATGATCACCTACCCCTCGACCCATGGCGTGTTCGAGGAGACAGTGCGCGAGGTCTGCCAGATCACCCATGAGCACAGCGGGCAGGTCTATATCGACGGCGCCAACATGAACGCCATGGTGGGGCTGTCGCGGCCCGGCGACCTGGGCGGAGACGTCAGCCACCTGAACCTGCACAAGACCTTTGCCATCCCGCACGGCGGCGGCGGCCCCGGCATGGGGCCCATCGGGGTCAAGGCGCATCTCGTGCCGCACCTGCCGGAACACTCCGGCGCCGTGTCGGCCGCGCCCTACGGGTCGGGCTCGATCCTGCCGATCTCCTACGCCTATTGCCTGTTGATGGGCGGCGAAGGGCTGACCCAGGCGACCCGCGTGGCGATCCTGAACGCCAACTACATCGCAAAACGGCTCGAAGGCGCCTTCGACGTGCTCTATCGCGGCCCGACGGGGCGGGTGGCGCATGAATGCATCCTCGACACGCGGCCTTTCGAGAAATCGGCCGGGGTGACGGTGGATGACATCGCCAAGCGCCTGATGGACGCGGGCTTCCACGCGCCCACGATGTCCTTCCCGGTGCCCGGCACGCTGATGGTCGAGCCGACGGAAAGCGAGACCAAGGCCGAGCTCGACCGGTTCTGCGAGGCCATGCTGGCGATCCGCGAGGAGATCCACGCGATCGAGGACGGGCGGATGGACCCGGCGAACAACCCGCTGAAGAACGCGCCCCACACGATGGAAGACCTCGTGCGCGACTGGGACCGTCCCTATACGCGCGAACAGGGCTGCTTCCCGCCGGGCGCCTTCCGGGTCGACAAGTACTGGCCGCCGGTCAACCGGGTGGACAATGCCTGGGGCGACCGGAACCTTGTGTGCATATGCCCGCCGATGGAGGATTACGCCGAGGCCGCAGAATAACGGGTTTCGGATCGCTGCGCGATCCGACCGGCGGGGCCGGGGGCTGACGCCCCCGGCCCCGTGGAACTTGGGGCGCTGGCAAAGGCCGGTGGAAGTTGCGCCTGTGGGACGTTCGGGAGCGAGGGGCCAGCCCCTCGCGCTCCCCGAGGTATTTGGAAAACAATGAAGATGGATGCAGCTTGATGCTTTGAGCGCGTGTTCCGAGACCGTGTGGTCGCGCGCCACAGGCCGCATGTCAAAGCGTCACTCCCCGCGCCTTGCGGTCGCGGGGAGCTTCATCGTTTGCGGTCATCGGCGCCTCCGCCTGTACCGCCACTTCATGTAAGGCGATCGCGGTTAAGAATCTGTTACTTCATTGTTTTCCAAATACCTCGGGGGGAAGCGCGGAACGCGCTGGGGGGCTGGCCCCCCTTTCGCCCTAGCGGCTTGTGACCGCGTCCGAGGCGAGGGCGCTGACGAAAAGGTCGCGCAGGCCAAGCCAGGTTTCTTCCGTGGCGGCGGAGAGCAGGAGGCCCGAGGTGAAGTGCGCATTGTAGTCCTGGCCGTCGAGCATGCGGGAGACGCCGCCCGCTTGCGTGCAAAGCAGAACGCCCGCCGCGTGGTCCCAGGGGTTCAGCATGGTCGAGAGGCAGAAATCCACCGCGCCCGAGGCGAGCATCCGGTATTCGTGACACGAGCAGCGCAGGGAATCCGAACGGCGGATGCGGGGGAGGAGTGGTGCCAGCGCCTCGCGCATTGGCTGAGGCATGAGCGCGTAGTGCATGTAGCCGGCGACCTCCTGCGGGGCGCCTCCGGCGGAGGTGGAGAGCGAGCGTTGGCGGCCGTCGGCGAAGACATGGGTCGTGGGGCCTGTCATATCGGCGATCATCCAGTCATCCATCACCGGATCGTAATGCAGCCCGAAGACCGGCGCGCCGAACCGGGTTGCCGAAACGATCACGCCAAAGGCCGGCAGCCCGCGGGCAAAGTTCCACGTCCCGTCGACCGGGTCGATGATGAGGGCGAGCTCGGCCCCGGCGATGCGGGTGCGCAGGGCGGGGTCGGCGGCGATGGCCTCTTCGCCCACGACCAGCGCCTGCGGGAAGGCGTCCGAAAAGACCGCGCGCAGGCGGGCTTCGGCGTGCAGGTCGGCCTCGGTCACCAGGTCGTCGGCGCGGCTCTTGACGGCGATGTCATCGGCCGAGAGGTTGCGAAAGCGGGGCAGGATTTCCTCGCGCGCGACCGCGCGGACGGCCTCGACGATCAGCGATTGCTGGGTTTGGGTGAGGGTCATGGGCGTCTCCTTCCCGGACGTACCTGCCAGCCGGTGCTGCCAGGAGCAAGCCTACTCGCGCGCGCGCAGCACCCGGGCGGGGCGCGCGGCGAGGGGGCGCCAGGCGAAGGCGAGGCCCGCTGCGAGGGTCGCCACCACGCCGCCGGTGACGACGGCGAGCGCGTTGGGCCAGATCACGGCAAAGCTGCCCTCCATCACGAAGGTCATGATCGCCCAGGCGCCGGCGATCCCGGCCACCAGCGCGACCAGCCCGGCGGCGGCGCCTAGCAGCGCGGAGCGCAGGGCAAAGCTGCGCAGGATGCGCGACCGGGCGGCGCCGAGGGTCTTGAGCACGGCGGCCTCGTAGACCCGCGCAGGCTCGCCCGCGGCGGCCGCACCGATCAGCACCAGGAATCCGGTCAGCAGGGTGGCTGCCGCGCCCCATCGGGTGGCGCCGGCGATGCCCTCCATCAGCTCGGCCACCTGGTCGATGGCGTCGCGCACGCGGATCGCGGTGATGTTGGGAAATTGCCCGGCCAGGTCGCGCAGGATGGCGGCCTCGGCGGCTTCCCCGGCGTAGACCGTGGCGATGAAGGAATGCGGCGCGGCCTCAAGTGCCGAGGGGTTCATGGACATGACAAAGCCGATCCCGGCGGTCGAGAAATCGACCTCGCGGAAGCTGGCGATTGTGCCGGTGATGTCACGGCCCAGCACGTTGACGGTGAGCGTGTCGCCGAGGGCGAGGCCCATTTCCTCGGCCTCTTCGGCGGCGAAGGAGATGAGGGGCGGGCCGGAGTAATCCTCGGGCCACCATTCGCCTTGGGTGAGCGTCGTGCGGTCAGGGATCGCGGCGGAATAGGTCAGGCCCCGGTCGCCGCGCACGACCCAGTGGCCGCCCGCGACCTCTTGTGCGTCCTGGCCGTTGATGCGGGTGATGACGCCGCGCAGCATGGGGGCGCTGTCGACGCGGCTGACGGCGGGGTCATCGTCGAGACGCGCCATGAATCCGGGCATCTGGTCCTTCTGGATGTCGACGAAGAAATAGCTTGGCGCCACGTCAGGCAGGTCTCGGGCGATGGCGGCGCGCAGGTTGCCGTCGATCTGGCCCACGGCGGCGAGGACCGAGAGGCCAAGGCCCAGCGACAGCACCACCGACAGCGCCCCGTCGCGCGGCCCGCCGATGGCGGCGAGCGCCCATCGCAGCGCCGGGCGGCCGCGGGCGATGCGGGACGAGCGGCGGGCGAGGGCGCGGACGCCGAGCCCGGCCAGCGTCAGCAGGCCAAGGGCAAAGAGGATGCCGCCGCCGGTCCAGAGCGTCAGCGTCAGTGCGCCGGTGAACAGCGCCGCGAGGCCGAGCAGCAGCGCGGTCAAAGCCAGCGTGGCGACAAGGTAGCGCGGGGCGGGCAGGCTGCGCGCGCCCGACAGGGCGTCGCGAAAGAGGGTGGCCGCGCGGACCTCTTCGGTGCGGGCGAGTGGCCAGAGGGTGAAGATCAGCGCGGTGAGCGTGCCGTAGACGGCGGCCTCGGCCAGCGGCGCGGGGAAGATGCGGAAGGAGACGGGGACGGGCAGTTGCGCCTCGATCAGGGGCGCCAGCGCGATGGGGGCGACGGCGCCCAGCACGAGGCCGATCACGATGCCGAAGGCGCAGAGCGCGCCGATCTGCAGGAAGTAGGTCAGGAACACCACGCGGCGGGTGGCGCCCAGCGTGCGCAGGGTGGCGATGACGCCGGTCTTGGCGCCGATATAGGCGCGCACGGCCGACGACACGCCGACCCCGCCCACGGCGAGGCCCGAGAGGCCGACGAGGATCAGGAAGGCGCCGAGGCGGTCCACGAACCGCTCGACCCCGGGCGCGCCGGCGCGGGCGTCCTGCCAGCGCAGGCCAGTGTCAGCGAAACGGTCCTTGGCCTCGGCTTCCAGCGCGGAGAGGTCAGTGCCGGGCGGCAGGGTCATGCGGTAGTGCGAGGAAAACAGCGTACCGGGCGCCAGCAGGCCCGAGGCAGAGAGGTCGGCGCGGCGCACGATGGTACGGGGGCCGAAGGCGAACCCGCTGCCCGCGTTGTCGGGCTCGCGGTCGAGGATGGCCGAGAGGGTAAAGCTTTGATCCCCCAGCCGGAATGTTCCTCCGGGCGACAGCGCCAGCCGGTCGGCCAGCACGCGGGCCATGACGGCGCCGGGGAGGGTGCCGTCGCCGGCCAGCGCCTCGGACAGCGGCATGGGCGGGTCCAGCGCGACCGTGCCGAGCAGGGGGTAGGCGCTGTCGACCGCCTTGACCTGAGTCAGCGCGCGGTCGGCGCCGGTGCCGTCGCCCACGGTGGCAAGGGAGCGGAAATCGGCGACTTCCGAAACCTCGGTCGACACGCTTTCGAGCCAGGCGCGCTCGGCCGCGTCGGCGAAACGGTAGGTGAACTCGGCCTGGGCGTCGCCGCCCAGCAGGACCGCGCCCTGTTCGGTCAGCCCCGCCTCGATCGCCGCGCGGGTCGATCCGACGCCCGCGATGGCGGCGACGCCAAGGGCGAGGCAGGCCAGCAGGATGCGGAAGCCGCCAAGGCCGCCGCGCAATTCGCGGGCCGCGAGGCGGGCGGCAATGCGTAGGCTCATGCGGCGGCGCTCTGGGCCGGGTCGAGCCGCCCGTCGCGGAGCGAGATCACCCGATCGCAGCGCGACGCGAGCTCGGGCGCATGGGTCACCATCACCAGCGTGGCCCCGTACCGGTCGCGCAACCCGAAGAGCAGGTCGATGATCGCCGCGCCGTTGACCCCGTCCAGGTTGCCTGTCGGCTCATCCGCCAGCAGAAGGCGCGGCCGGGTTACGGCGGCACGGGCGAGGGCCACGCGCTGCTGCTCTCCGCCCGACATCTGGCTGGGGTAATGGCCGGCCCGGGCGCCAAGGCCGACCGCCTCCAGCTCGGCCTCGGCCCGGTCGAAGGCATCGCGCACGCCCGCCAGTTCCAGCGGCGTGGCGACGTTTTCCAGCGCGGTCATGGTCGGGATCAGGTGAAACGACTGGAAGACCACGCCCATGTTGTCCCGCCGGAACCGCGCCAGCGCGTCCTCGTCCATCGGGCCGAGGTCCTGGCCAAGCGCCATGATCGTCCCGCCGGTCGCCCGTTCCAGCCCGCCCATCAGCATCAGCAGCGACGACTTGCCCGAGCCGGACGGCCCGACCAGCCCCAGCGTCTCTCCCTGCGTCACGTCCAGTGAAATGCCGTGCAAGATCTCGACCGGCCCCGCGTTGCCCTTGAGCGACAGCGAGACATCCTTAAGTGATAGAATGACGGTCATGAAGAAGGAGCCACCCGAAATGCCTGTCTTTGCTTCTACATATGGGACGCGGGGGGGGCGATCCAAGGTTTTGACCGCAATTGTCGCGATCTGCCTCGCGCTGCCCGTGTCGGCCGAGCCGCTGCGCATCCTGGCGCTGGGCGACAGCCTGACCGCCGGCTACGGGCTGCCGGAGCCGGAGGGCTTCGTGCCGCAGATGAACGCCTGGCTGGCCGCGCAGGGCGAGGACGCGGTGCTGGTCAATGCGGGCGTCTCGGGCGACACCACCGCCGGCGCGCTGGCGCGGCTGGACTGGGCGCTTGACCCCGAGATCGACGCGATGATCGTGACGCTTGGCGGGAACGACCTCTTGCGTGGGCTCGACCCGGCCGATGCGCGGGCGAACCTGGACGCCATCCTCGAAGGGGCCGGCGACTTGCCGGTTCTTCTGGTCGGGATGCAGGCCTCGGGCAATTACGGGGCGGCCTACAAGGCGGCCTTTGACGGGATGTACCCGGACCTGGCCGAGACGCATGACGCGCTGCTGGCGCCCTCGTTCTTCGAGGGGCTGGCGGCCGAGGGCGATCCGGGCGCGGTACGGGGCTACTTGCAGGCGGACGGCATTCACCCGAACGCAGAGGGCGTCACGCGGATCGTCGCCGCGCTGGGCCCGCGCGTGCAGGCGCTGATCGACCGGGTGGAGTAGGCGATGCCGGGGCGGCTGTTTCTCGAGACGCCGCTGGAGGATCTGGCGCAGATCGCCGGGGTGGAGGCCGGGATCGCCGGCGACCCGCCGCGCCGCAACATCGCGCCGGGGCAGGAAGTGCTGGTGCTGACCTCTGGCGGCTGGCGGAAGATGCGCTGGGGGATCGTGCCGGTGGGCCGGGTAAATGCCCGTGGCCGCCCGGTGATGGAGACCATAGTGAACGCGCGCTCCGAGACGCTGTTCGACAAGTCGGCCTTTGCCGGGACCGGGCGCGGCGTCGTGCCGGCGGATGGCTGGTACGAATGGACGGGCACCGCACGGCGCAAGCAGCCCTGGCGGCTGGCGCGACGCGACGGGGCCCCGCTGTGGTTTGCCGCCATCACCGACCGGTGGGAGGCGCCAGGCGGGCAGGTGCTGGACCAGGTCGCCACGGTAACCTGCGCGCCGAGCGCCGAGGTGGCCGAGATCCATCACCGCATGGGCGTGCTGCTGGCACCGGAGGACCTGGCGCTGTGGCTGACCGGGACCGAGGACGCGGTGCGGCAGTTGATGGTGCCGACGGCGGAAGGGGCGCTCGCCATCGAGATGGCGGACGGCGTGGACTGGTCCGGGGCTTGAGGGTTCGGATTGCCCAGGGCAATCCGACCGGGGCGCGGCGGCAGAGCCGCCGCGCATGGGGGCGCTGCCCCCATACCCCCGAGGTATTTTTAAACGATGAAGGAATGGGGGTCGCGCCAATTTGGACGTGCGGGCACAGATGCGGCCGGGCACGAAGCGCGTCAGATGTGGAACAGGCTGCCGACCACGAAGGCGATGATCGCGGCGATGCCGCCGATCAGCAGGGTCTCGGCGCCCGAAGCCCACCACCTGCGCAGCGACCAGTGGGAGCGGATGGCGCCGATCAGGAAGAAGCCGGCGAAGGTCAGGCTGCCGGAGAGGATGAAGGGCGAGGGCAGGGACAGCAGGAATGGCAGCAGCGGCAAGAGCCCCGCCGCCAGGAAGGCCGCGAAGGTGGTCAGCGCCGCGCGCATGGGGTGAAGGCCGCTGGCCGCATGCCCTTCGCTGTCGAGCAGCAGTTGCGCCCAGACCTCGGGGTCCTGGCTGAGCGCCTGGGTCGCCTGGTCGAGGAGCGGGCCGGCGAGGCCCTTTTCGGCAAGATGCGCGCGCAGGGCGGCGCGTCGGCCCTCGGGGTCGGAGGTGATCGCGGCCCGGGTCAGGGCGTGGTGACGCGCGGAATTCTCGGCCTCGGCCCGGATGCCCGCGTAGTTTCCGGCTGCCATCGAAAACCCGTCGGCCAGCACGTTGGCGATGCCGAGCGCGACGATCACCAGCGGCGAGAGCCCGGCGCCGGCGGTTCCGGCGACGATGGCAAAGGTCGTGACCGACCCGTCGATCGCGCCGTAGACCGCGTCGCGCAGGTAGGATTGTTGCTGGCTCATGCTCGGGCTCCGGTCAGGCTGGCGATTGGCGGCGCGTCGTGCCAGAGATTGGGGGAAAGAGAGCCGGGAGACCAGAGATGACGACGAACGGGCAGTGCCTCTGCGGCGCGGTGCGACTTGAAATCACCGGCCCGCTGGGCTGGACCGTGCATTGCCACTGCCAGAGCTGCCGGCGGCAGACCGCCTCGCCCATGACCACCTTCGTCGGGTTGCGGGACCGGCAGCTGCGGTGGGCCGGGGTGGCGCCGATGGAATACGAAAGCTCGCCCGGCGTGCGGCGGATGTTCTGCGGCACCTGTGGCAGCCCCGTCGCCTTCCAGGCGGATCGCTATCCGGGCGAGGTGCATATCTACGCCTGCCTGCTGGACGAGGCCGCGTCGCTCAGGCCCACCGAACATGTCCATTGGGAGGAACGGCTGCCCTGGATGCACCCCGGCGACGACCTGACCAAGACCGAGGGCTTCGGCGCGCCCTGAGGCTAGTCCTTTTGCCCGAAGAGGCCGGTCAGCGCCCGGCTGACGATCCCCGAGACCGACGGCCGGCGGCCGCCGCGGAACGGCAGGGGGCGGCAGACCTCCATCGCGGCGACGCCGACGCGGGCAGTGAGGGCGCCGTTGACGACCCCTTCGCCAAAGCGGCGCGAGAGTTTCGACAACACGCCGCCGCCGGCGAAGCTGCCCAGCATGTCGTCGCCCACGGCCACGGCGCCGGTCGCGACGAGGTGCGTCATGACCGCGCGCAGCAGGCGCCATGAGCCGAAGAAGCCCGAGCGGCCGCCGTAGATCTCGGCCACCCGCCGGATCATGCGGATGTTCGACGTCAACGCCGCCACCACGTCGGCCAGGGCCAGCGGGACCATGGCGGTGACCAGCGCGACTTGGCGCGCGGCGGCCTCGACCTCGCGCAGGGCCATCTTGTCGAGAGGGGCGAGCAGGTCGGTTTCGGCCAGGGTCAGCAGGCCGTCGACATCTATGATCTCGGATTCGCGGGCCGCCAGGGTCTCGCGCCCCAGCCGCGTCTCGTCGCGCCCCGCGTAGAAGCCGCGCAGCCGGGCGCTGAGGGCGCGGGCGGCCCCAAGGTCGGACGAGGTCAGCGCGGCATCGGCGGCAAGGTGCAGGCTGTCGATGCGCTTGAGGCGGCCGAACGCAGCCAGCTCGCGGATGATGATGACAAGGCTGACCAGCAGCAGCGCGCCGATCAGCGCCGCGGCGCCGTAGCCGAGGTAGGAGTTGCGCGTGATCAGCCCGGTCACGAAATCCCAGGCGGCGACCGAGACGACCGCACCCAGCACCGACACCAGCAGCCCCCAGAACAGCCGCGCCAGCCGCGACGGGCGCCCGGCGGCCAGTTGCGCGACGGTCTGCATGGCGCGGGCCTGCGGCAGGTCTGGCTCGGCCACGGGGGGGGCGTCAGCGGGCGAAGGCGCGGCGGCCTCGGGTTCGAGGTCGATCAGCACCGGGCCACGGGGCTTGCGGTCGTCGCTCATGGCACGTCCTTTCGTTGCCAGACCAGCCGCACGTCGGGCAGCCCTTCGTCCGTATGGGCGCCGTCGCTGGTCGCGACCTCGGCAAAGCCTTCGCGGCGGTAGAAGCGGCGGGCGCGGGCATTGGCCTGGAAGGTCCAGAGCTCGAGTCGGCCCTGCCCGGATTTCGCATGGGCGATCAGGGCTTTGCCGATGCCCTTGCCGGGGGTGGCGGTGTAGAGGCAGGCGACCTCTTCGCCATCCTGGGCAAGAAATCCCAGCACCGCGCCTTTTTCCGCCACCGTCACCCAGCCTCGGTCGATCATGCGTCCGGCAAAGGCGATGTCCTCGGCCCCGCTGTGCAGGCGCGGCAGCCAGGGCGTCGCTTCCGCGAAATCCGTCAGGATCGCGCCGACGGGGCCAGCATCAAGCGGGGTCGCCGCGCGCAGGATCACAGCCGGTCCCCGATCAGGAATTGCGCCGCCCGGTCCAGCCGGATATGCGGCGGCCCGTCGCCGGGGCGCATCGTGCCACTGGCGGGGGCGAAGTTCATCACCTTGTAATCGCCGTCGAGCCATTTCGTCTCCCCGGCGCGGGCCTGGTTCAGCAGCTGGCCGGGGTCTTCGGGCAGCTCTCCGGGGTAGAAGGCGGCCAGCTTGTCCTGGCCCATGAGGCGGCCGCGCACCACGTCCAAGTCCGATCCGTCATGGCGGATCCGGTCCTCGGTCGTGGCGCGCAATGCGGCGATCGACAGCGCCTCGGTCTTGGCCCCGGCGAACTTGGCCCGGTCCGCGGCCTGGCGCGTGACGGCCTGCATGAAGGCGGTCAGCCGCCCATGCTGCGTGTGATGGATATGGTCGGCCTTGGTGGCGGCAAAGAGGATCTTTTCCACCCGCTTCCCACGCAGGATCTGGCTAAGCCAGGCGTTGCGGCCGGGTTTGAAGGCGCTCAGGATGTCGGCCATGCCGTGCTGCAGATCTTCGACCGCGCGGGGGCCCGCGTTGATCGCACCCAGCGCGTCGACCAGCACCACCTGCCGGTCGATCCGGCTGAAATGATCGCGGAAGAACGGCTTGACCACCCGCGCCTTGTAGGCATCAAAGCGCCGCTCCATCTCGCGCCAGAGGCCCTTGCGCGGGGCGCGGTCCTCGGGGGGCAGGGGGGCAAAGGTCAGCACGGGCGACCCCTCGAGATCGCCGGGCATCAGGAACCGGCCGGGCGTCAGGTCGTAATAGCCGGCCTTGCGCGCGGCCTGCATGTAACGGGTGAAGCGCTCGGCCAGCGCCTTGACGCGCGGCTCGTCCCAGCTGTCCTGGCCCGTCGCGCCCTCGATCTCGAGCAGGTAGGCCTGCGCCTCGGTCCGGCCTTCGATCCGGGCCAGC
The DNA here is from genome assembly GCF_019966535.1 of Mesobacterium pallidum. GTDB lineage: Bacteria > Pseudomonadota > Alphaproteobacteria > Rhodobacterales > Rhodobacteraceae > Mesobacterium > Mesobacterium pallidum. The sequence continues at coordinate 552,205 of NZ_JAIMID010000001.1, forward strand.
ACCTCGGCCGACCATTCGGCATAGGACTTGTCCAGTAGGCCGAGGTCCAGAAGCCACTCGCCAGGGTAATCCACGATGTCGAGGTGAATGGTCCGCGGCCCCTGGAACCCGCCCAGCAGTCCGCCCGGCCGCACCCGCAGCGACAGGCGGAGTTCCGACACCGACCGCGTGCTGTCCGGCCACTCGGGCGCGCGGCCGGTGAGGCGCGCCAGGTGTTCTTCGTAGTCGAAGCGCGGGATGGTGTCGTCGGGCTGGGGCTGCAGGAAGGCCGCCTCGATCCGCCCCTCGGCCTGGGCGGCGAGGCCGGTCATCCGGCCCCGGTCCATCAGGTTGGCGACGAGCGAGGTGATGAAGACTGTCTTGCCCGCCCGCGCCAGCCCGGTGACCCCCAGCCGGATGGTGGGTTCAAAGAAGGCGCCCGAGACGGTGTCGCCCAACCCCTGCGCGGTGCGCGTGATCCCGTCGGCGATGGTGGAAATGACCAAGTGGCTGCCCTCGTGTTCTCTTGGGCCAAGATAGGCACTTGGCGCGTGATCTCAATGGATTGCGCGTGGGACAGGCAAAATGGCCCGAGCAAGCCCGGGCCATGCCTCCGGCGGGAGTATTTGGGGAATAATGAAAGGGAGGGTCGATCCGCCCTTCATTGTGCCGATAAACTCTGCGGGGGTCGCTATTGTCGCGCCATTTGTCCGAGAGACAATGGCGACGGGTGCAAAACCCCCACTCCTGCCATCTCAATACAGGCAGACGCCCGGTCTCAGCCAAGCTCGGCCAGCCGCGCATGGGCCTGTTTCAGCGCGGCTTCTTCCTCTTGGCGGGCGGCGAGGTTGGCGCGGGCTTCCTCGACCACGTCCTCGGGGGCGCTGTCGATGAACTTGGGGTTGTTCAGCCGCCCCTTGAGCCCGCCGATTTCCTTGGCCAGCTTGCCGAGGGTCTTCTCGAGGCGGGCCTTCTCCTCCGCCACGTCGATGAGGTCGGCGAGCGGCAGGCCGAAGGTCGCGCCGCCGGCGCTGAGCGTCGCCGTGCCCTTGGGGAAGGCCGCGGTCTCGGTCAGGCTCTCGACCCGGGCGAGGCGCATGATCAGCGTCTCGTTCGTCGCCCAGGCCGCCTTGGCCGCGTCGTCCCAGCTGGACACCATCAGCGGCACATGCAGGCCCGCCGGCACATGCATCTGCGCCCGGACCGAGCGGATCTCGTCGATCACCGCGATGACCCAGTTCATTTCCGCATCCGCGGCCGGGTCGACCATCTCGGCCGCCGTGTAGCTGGGCCAGTCGGTGGTCACCAGCATGCCGTCGCGCTGGCCAAGCGTGCCCCAGAGCTCTTCGGTGATGAAGGGCATGACCGGGTGCAGCAGGATGAGGCACTGGTCGATGACCCAGGCCATGGTGCCCTGCGTCTCGCGCTTCAGCGCCTCGTCCTCGCCCTGCAGCAGCGGCTTGGAGAATTCGACGTACCAGTCGCAGACCTTGCCCCAGACGAAGGCATAGAGCGCATTCGCCGCATCGTTGAACCGGTACTCGGAGAGCGCCGTGTCGACCACCTCGCGGACCTTGGCGGTTTCGCCCACGATCCACTTGTTGACGGTCGCCTCGAGCGCCGTGAGGTCGGGGGCGGGGGCGGCATGCGCCTCGTTCATCTCGGCAAAGCGGGAGGCGTTCCAGAGCTTGGTGCCGAAGTTGCGGTAGCCCTTGATCCGGTCTTCCGAAAGCTTCAGCACCCCGCCGATCGCCGCCATGGAGGCATTGGTGAAGCGCAGCGCATCTGCGCCGTATTCGTCAACGATATCAAGCGGGTCGATCACGTTTCCGGTGGTCTTGGACATCTTCTTACCCTTCTCGTCGCGGACGAGCTGGTGCAGGTAGACGGTGTGGAACGGGATCTGATCCACGACGGCGAGCTGCATCATCATCATCCGGGCGACCCAGAAGAACAGGATGTCGAAACCGGTGACCAGCACATCCGTCGGGAAGTAGCGGGCGAGCTCGGGCGTGCGCTCGGGCCAGCCGAGCGTGCCGATGGGCCACAACCCCGAGCTGAACCAGGTGTCCAGCACGTCAGGGTCGCGCCAGACCGGGTAGACCAGCTGCGTCGGGTCCTGGTTCATCGCGTATTCGGCCAGGCTTTGCGCGAACCGCTCGATGGCGGCGCTGCGGCTTTCGACCTCGACCACGCGGGCGGCCGAAAGCGGCACGGGGATGTCCGCGTTGTCGGCGGTGAAGCGGTCCTTGACCTCGTCGAAGCTGGCCGCGCAATGGTGGACATCGCCGCGTCGCACCAGGTGCTGGTCGATCAGCAGGCGGCCCATCTCGACGATGTCGAGATCGCCGTCGCCCTCGTCATCCTCGAAATGCGGGGCCGAGAGGTCGAGCCCGTACCAGACCGGGATCTGGTGCCCCCACCAGAGCTGGCGCGAGATGCACCAGGGCTCGATGTTCTCGAGCCAGTGGTAATAGGTCTTCTCGCCGCTCTCGGGGATGATCTTGGTCCGCCCTTCGCGGACCGCGTCCAGCGCCGGGCCGACGACCTTTTCGGCGTCGACGAACCATTGGTCGGTCAGCATCGGCTCGATCACCACCTTGGAGCGGTCGCCGAAGGGCTGCATGATCGGCTTGGACTCCACCAGCGGAACCATTGCGGCGGGATCGTCGTCTTCGCCCAGCTTGGTGCCGAGACGCGGGTCGTCGGCGCGGGTCATGACGGCGAGGCCCTCGGCCGTGATCTCTTCGACCACGCGCTTGCGCGCCTCGAAGCGGTCGAGGCCCCGCAGGTGGTCGGGCACCAGGTTCAGCGCATCGACGCCCATCTCGGTGAATTCGGCGCCACCCGCATAGCCCTGCGCCTCGGTCGCAGCCTCGGCATAGGGGGCGCCGTCGGCGCGCATGTTGCCGGCCATGTCCATCAGGCGGTACATCGGGATGCCGCCGCGTTTCGCGACCTGGTAGTCGTTGAAATCATGCGCGCCGGTGATCTTGACCGCACCCGAGCCGAAGGTCGGGTCCGGGTATTCATCGGTGATGATCGGGATCAGGCGGCGATGCTCGGCGGGGCCGACCGGGATCTCGCAGAGCTTGCCGATGATGGGCGCATAGCGCTCGTCATCCGGGTGCACCGCGACTGCGCCGTCGCCCAGCATGGTCTCGGGGCGCGTCGTGGCGATCGAGATGTAGTCGCGTTCCTCGGTGAAGACGACATTGCCGTCCTCGTCCTTTTCCACGTAGGTATAGGTCTCGCCACCGGCCAGCGGGTACTTGAAGTGCCACATGTGGCCGGGGGTCTCGATGTTCTCGACCTCGAGGTCCGAGATCGCGGTCTCGAAATGCGGGTCCCAGTTGACCAGCCGCTTGCCGCGGTAGATCAGGCCCTTTTCGTACATGTCGACGAAGACCTTGATGACCGCGTCATGGAAGTTCGGGCTGTCCTCGTGGCCCGTGCGCGGATCGCCCGGGGCGCCGGCCATGGTGAAGGCGTTGCGCGACCAGTCGCAAGAATTGCCCAGCCGCTTGAGCTGGTTGATGATCGTGGCGCCGTATTCGCCCTTCCATTCCCAGACCTTGTCGAGGAAGGCCTCGCGGCCCAGTTCACGCCGGCCGGGCTGCTGGGTCGCGGCCAGCATCTTTTCGACCTGCAGCTGCGTGGCAATGCCGGCATGGTCCTGGCCGGGCTGCCAGAGCGTGTCGAAGCCGCGCATGCGATGCCAGCGGATCAGGATGTCCTGGATCGTGTGGTTGAAGGCATGACCCACATGCAGCGCGCCGGTCACGTTCGGCGGCGGCAACATGATGGTGAAGCTGTCGGCGCCGGGCCGCGCGTTGGCGCCGGCCTTGAAGGCGCCGGCCTCTTCCCAGGCGGCATAGAGGCGCGGCTCGGCGCTGGCGGCGTCAAAGGTCTTTTCCATGGCCATGGATCTGCCCCGTCATGTGAATATGGCTGTCGGGCCTGATCTAGTGGGTTTCGCGGGCAATGGAAACCGGGTGTTTGGTGGATGGGTCTGATGGGGGGGGCGCTGCCCCCGTCCGCGTGCCGCGGACTCCCCCGAGGTATTTTCGAAACAATGAAGCAGCGGGGGCGCGCGGGGAGGCGGCGCCTGTCTGAAGAGCGATGTCTGGAAATGAAAAACGGCGGTGCCCAGGGAGGAGGAGAGGGCACCGCCGTCTGTGTTCGGGACCCGCCTGAGGGAGGAGGCGGCGGTATCCCGACATGCCCGGCGTCTAAAGGGAGGAGAAGCCGCCGTGCAATTCGAATGTCGGGGCGGCGGGGCCAGAGGGAGGAGAGAAGCCCCGCCGCCGATTAGAACGGGTCGCCACCGAAGGGAGGAGAGGCGGCGACCCTGGTCTTGCAAGGCGGACAAAGGGAGGAGGAGTCCGACCTCGCAAATTCTGCTGTCTTACGAAGCGGCGGCCCCAGGGAGGAGGAGAGGAGCCGCCGCTGTCAGTGTCCGGAGGGCCCGAGGGAGGAGTGGGCCGGTCCGGGCGTACGAAGCGAACAAAGGGAGGAGGAGTTCGCTTGCGTATTCTTCATTCTTTTGCGGCGGCCCCCAGGGAGGAGGAGAGGGGACCGCCGCTTAGTGGGATGCCTGGCCGGGAGGAGGAGTGGCCGGGCGCCCCGAAACTCATTTGCCGTAGGCAGCCTCGTAGGAGATGCTGCCGATCTGGCCGCGGCTGATGCCGAGGTCTGCCAGGTCGCGCTGCGACAGGGCGGCCAGTTCGTTGTAGGTCTGGCGGTACACCTGGCGACGCGCGGCGCGGTCGGAGGCTTCCATCAGGTAGGCGCCGAAGCGCGCAAGGAGGTTGGCGGCAAAGCCGGAGTCGGCGGTGTTGTTAACTGCGAGTGCCATCGTTGCGTCTTTCGTCTCTCGTGGGTGGTGGTTTGTTCCGCCCTCTGTTGCATCGAATATGCGTATTTTGCTGCGACTGCACAATGGACGCTTCGTCAAAGCTGCCATGCAGTTTGTGCATGGGTTTTGTGCCCAAAAATTGACGTCTTTTCAACGTTTTGACGCTACGTCACTCACGAAAACTCAGGAAAAAGCGGAAAGTCGTACTTGCGTCTGAAAGCCCTTTGGGCGCGCGCGGCAGGCTGGCTTTGCGGGCCGCTTTCAGCGCTGCAGCATCAAGCCGGGGGCTGCCGGACGATTGGGTGACGGATGCGCCCAGCAGGCGGCCCGAGGGGCTGACCGACACCGAGATCTGCACCTTGCCCGTGGCGCGGACCGCGTCGCGCTGCGCCCGTGCCGTGACCTGCGCGCGGACCGCGGCCCCCCAGCGGTCCCTGGCGGCTGCCGCGGCTGTTCCAGTCAGGCCGGGATTGGATTTTTGTGACGGTTTGTCTGAGCCTTGACGGGATTTTTGCGTGACGGTTCCCTGCCCCGTGGGTGGTTTTTGCGCCGCGCTTTGCCGGGGATTATTCGGAGCCGGACGCGGCGCCGCCGGGGCCTTTTGCGCCCGAGGCGCGGGTCGGTCCGGGCGCGAAACCGGACGCGGGGATCGGTCCAGCGCGGCGAAGTCCGGCGGCGTGGAGGGGCGGGTATCGACCGCGGGCAGGGAGGAATCATGCTGCGGTGCGGCGATGGCGCTAACGGCCGGGCGCTGCGGCGTGGCCCGGCCTTCGGGCGGCGAGTCGGGGGCAGCCGGCGCCGCGGCGTCGGGCAGGGGAATCGCGGCCATCTCCGGCATCTCGGGGGCAAGCGACGGAGGGCGCAACGCCTGAGCCGGGCGTTCGGGCGCGGAATCGGCGCGTGGGGCGGTCAGCGTTGACGACTCGGGGCGCGCGAGTCGCGGGCTGTCTTGCGGGCCCGGCAGCGCAGGGGTGGCCGCCGAGTCGGCATCCGGGCTGGTCAGGGTCGGCGCGGGCGCAACCTCGGGCGGCGCTTCCCAGCGCGCGACCAGGTCGGACAGCGCGGACCCGGCCTGGAGCGCGGGCTGGGCCGCGGCCCGGGCCGGGGGCGCGCCGGGGCGCAGGACCTCGGGCTGGAGCAGGACCAGGGCATGCAGCCCGGTCGCCAGGGCCAGGAAGCCCACCGCTTCGGCCGCACGCAGGATCATGGCCGTGCCCCCGCGATCAGCTGCACCTCGGTGGCGCCAAGCGCGGCGAGGCGGGCCAGCACGCGCGCGAGATCGGCGGCCGGAGTGGCGGTGTCGGCGCGCAGGGCAAGGGCTGGCCTGGCCGAGGCGGCGGCGAGGGCGGCGTCGCCCGAAAGCCCTTCGAACGCCAGCGCGCCGGTCGAGGACATATACACTGTGCCGGGTTGCGGGTCGCTTGGGGCACCCGCGCTTTCGGCCAGGGTCAGCTCGAACGGATCGGGCGGGGCGATCTGCGCGCTCATCAGGAAGAAGATGAGCAGCAGGAAGACCACGTTGATCATCGGCACCACGCTTTCGCGTGGACGTCTGGGCGAAAGGGGCAGGGCGAAGCGCATGGCCTATTCCACCAGCACGAGGGTGGGGAAGCCGGCGGCGCGCAACGCCTCCATCACCTCGAGAAGGCGTTGCAGGTCGGTGCCGTCGCCGCCGCGCAGCAGCACCGGCGCGTCGGGCGTGGGCATCAGCGGGGCGAGGGCGGTGGCGGCGTCTTCGACGGGGACGCCGTTCAGCGTCATCGCGTCGGGCAGAATCGTCAGCAGGCGCGGGGGGCCTTGCCAATCCGCGCCCGAGCCGCCGCCAAGTGCCAGGTCCATCGCGACGTCCTGCCCGAAGCGGGCGGCGAGCATGAAGAACACCAGCAGCAGGAACACCACGTCGATCATCGGCGTGAGGCCGAGGCGGCGGGTCCGGCGGGGGACGGCGAAGTCAAACATCGCCGTCACCGGGATCGGGCGCGGTAAAGATGCGGGTGGCGGCGTCTTCCATGTCGGCCTGCACGCGCTCGACCACCGCCTCGAACCACGACAGCGCGACCGAGGCGGGAATGGCGACGGTCATGCCGGCGGCGGTGGTCAGGAGCGCTTCCCAGATGCCGCCGGCGAGGGCCGAGGGATCGGCGCGGTTGCCCGCCTCCTGCAAGGCCTGGAAGGCAGCGATCATGCCGAGGACCGTGCCCAGAAGGCCGATCAGCGGGGCAATGGTGGCGATCAGTTCCAGCGCGCGCAGGCCGGTGCGGGTGCCCAGCAGGATCGCGCGCCCGGCGCGGGCAGTTTCCTCGCGTGCCTTGTCCTCGGGCAGGCTTTGCCGCGCGTCGATGGCGGCGCGGACGGCGCGGGCGCGCAGGCCCCGGGCGCGGGCAAGGGCCGCGCGGGCGCCGTCGCGGTCGCCCGCCACCCAGGCCGTCACGGCCGCCTCGGCCCGCGCGCCGCCCCAGGCGCCCATCAGGCTGAGGCGCCAGATCTTCCACAGGATCAGCGCCAGCGTCAGGACCGACAGGGCGGCGATGGCCCACATGGCCGGGCCGCCGCGCGTCAGGAAATCGGAGATCTCGGTCCAGGGCATGGAATCATCCTAATACGGAAAGCGGTTGAAAGATCGGCCCGTCGGGGCCGTCGCTGAAATGCGCGCGCAGGCCGAAGGCGCGGGCCAGCAGGTCCGGCGTCAGCACCTCTTGCGGGGTGCCATCCGCCTCTTTCCGGCCCCGGGCCATGACCACCAGGCGCGAGCAATGACGGGCGGCGAGGCCCAGGTCATGCAGCGCGGCGATGATCGTGTGACCCTCGGCGGCGAGGGTGGCGAAGGCCTCCATCGTGGCGATCTGCGCGGCGGGGTCGAGCCCGGCGATGGGTTCGTCCGCCATCAAGAGCGGCGTGTCCTGCGCCAGGGCGCGGGCGATCAGCACGCGGGCCTGTTCGCCGCCCGAGAGCCGGGTGGCGATGCGGTCGCGGAACGCCTCCAGCCCCATGCGCGCAAGGGCCATGTCGACGGCGGCGCGGTCCTCGGGGCGGGGGCGGCCACCGCGGGGCAGCCAGGGCGTGCGGCCCAGGGCGACGACAGTTTCCACGCTGACCGGCCAGGCGATCTCGCGCGCTTGCGGCATCCAGGCGACCTGGCGGGCGCGTTCGGCCACGGGCAGGGCGGCGAGCGACGACTGCCCCTCGGCCGGCAGTAGCCCGAGGGCGCCGCGCATCAGCGTCGTCTTGCCCGCTCCGTTGGGGCCGATGAGGCCGATGAACTCTCCCTTGCCGACGGTCAGCGAAACGGAATCGACCACCGGGCAGGTGCCGCGCCGGACGGTGAGGGCGTCGAGGGTCAACATCACAGCACCTCCCCCCGCGTGCGGCGGATGAGGTGCAGGAACAGCGGCGCGCCGATCAGCGCCATGACCACGCCGAGCTTGAGGTCGCGGTCGGGCACGACCAGCCGTACGGCCACGTCGGCGGCCAGCACCAGCGCGGCCCCGCCAAGCGCGGAGGCGGGCAGCAGGGCCGAGGGGCGGGCGCCGACCGCGCGGCGCAAGAGGTGCGGCACCACGAGGCCGACGAAGCCGATGGCCCCGGCCACGGCCGTCGCCGCGCCGACGCAGGCGGCGGTGCCTAGCACCAGCAACAGGCGCATCCGGCGGGGCGAGACGCCCATCGCCTCGGCCGCGTCCTCGCCCAGCGTCAGCGCGTCGAGGCCGCGGCCCAGCGTCAGCAGCAGCCCCCAGCCGACGACCATGAAGGGCAGGGCAATCCAGACATGGGTGAAGGACCGATCCGACAGGGACCCGAGCATCCAGAACACGATCTCGTAGGTCGCATAGGGGTTGGGCGAGAGGTTCAGCACCAGCGAGGTCAGCGCGCCGGCGAGGGCCGAGACGGCGATGCCCGCGAGGATCAGCGTGATCGACCCGCCACGAGGGCCGGCCAGCATCAGCACCAGCCCCACGGCCAGCGCGGCAAAGCCAAGCGCGGCGGCGGGCAGGATCAACGGGAAGGCGGCGGAAAGCCCCAGCTGGATCGACAACACGGCGCCAAGGGCTGCGGCGGAGGAGATGCCGACGATCCCCGGCTCGGCCAGTGGGTTGCGCAGGTAGCCTTGCATCGCGGCGCCCGCGAGGCCAAGCGAGAGCCCGATCATCACGCCCAGAAGGGCGCGGGGCAGGCGGATTTCGCGCATCACCAGCCCCAGCGGGCCGTCGCCGGTGCCGAGCGCCGCCAGGCTCTCGCCCAGCCCGGCCGGCGTGTAGCCGATCGTCAGCGAGGCGACGAACAGCAGGGCGACCAGCAGCGCCAGCGCGGGCAGCAGCAGGCGGGTCATGGCCGCGCCTCGCTGAGCGCGCGGATGGCACCTAATATATAAGGAGTGCCGCAGGACCATGACCCCTCGGGCACGCGGGCGCGCGGGATTGCGGAAAGCGCGGGGTGATCCAGCAGCGCCTCGGACCGCGAGCCGCCAGCGTAGCGGCCGCCGGTGATCATCAGGTCCGGCTCGGCCATGATCAGCCGTTCCAGCGGGATCTGTCCGCCCCAGCTGAGGCCCAGCTTGGCGGCGAGGTTGTCGTAGCCGGCGAGCTCGAGCACCTGGCCCGCCAGCGAATTGGGCCCGGCGGAATAGCCGTTGGGGCCGTAGACGACGGCCTGCGGGCGGGGCGTGGCGGCAGGGACAGTCAGCGCGGCAAGGTCGGATTCGAACCTGCTCGCCAGCTCTTCGGCGCGCGACTCCTGCCCCAGCAGGCGGCCCATCTCGCGCAGGTGGGCGGCGACATCGTCCAGCGTCTGCTCGGGTGGCATGTCCACGACTCGCAGGCCGAGGCGCTTGAGCATCTCGACCGCCGGGCGGGCGGTGAAGCTGCCGGCGATGACCAGGTCGGGGCGAAGGGCGAAGATCTCTTCGGCTTGCGAGCCGTGGGTGGGGATCTCGGGGCGCGCCTCGGCCATGGCCGACAGGTGCGGATCGCGGCCAAGTTCCGAGACGGCGACCAGCTGGCCGGGGGCGGCCACCAGCATCGCCAGCTGGTCGGTGCAGAGATTCATGCTGACGACGCGCCCGGGCGCGTCCGCAATCGCGGCCCCGGCGGAAACCGCCAGGGCCGCGAGACAGGATATGATCCTAGTTCGAGACACGGAAGCCGAAGAAGGCCGCCCGGTCGGACGTGCCGTATCCCGGGACCGTCTGGTATTCGGTGTCGAAGACGTTCTCGACCCGGACGTAGGCGGTCATGGTGTCGTTCACCTCGTATTCCGCGCCAAGGTTGAACACGGCGTAATCGTCGAGGCCAGGGCGGTCGAGCGCGGCCAGCATGTCGGCGCGCACGGTGGTCTTGCCGTAGTCATGCGCGACGCCAAGGGCGAGCTGATGCGCCGGGACGGCCGTGCTCCAGCCGACCGAGGGGTCAAGCACGGCGCTGCCGCCGGTCGTGACATAGGTATAGGCGCCGGTCAGCTCGGTCCCGTTCGCAAAGCTCCAGTCGGTCGCGATCTCGAGACCCCGGCGCGTGACCGTGCCCGGCGCCTGGAAATAGCCGGAGGCAAAGGTGTAGGCGATCACGTCCTCGGCCTCGAGCGCGAAGGCGGTGACCGACACGCTGCCCGCGCCGTAGTCCTTTTCCAGCCCGATGTCGAAGCTGCGGCTCTGCTCGACCTGGAGGGTCGGATCGCCTTCCCACGGGCTGTAAAGCTCGTAGTTAGACGGGGCCCGGTAGCCGGTGCCATAGGCGCTGCGCAGGGTGGTGCCATTGCCCAGGTCATAGGCCAGCGCCAGGCGGCCCGACCAGTTCGTGCCATAGGCCGAATGCTCGTCGCGGCGCAGGTTGCCGGTGACGGTGGCGGCGCCGAATTCCTGGATCACCTCGGCATAAAGGCTGTCCACGCTGTTCTCGTAATCCGAGCCGAAATTGTCCGCGTAGGCTTCCGTCGTGCGGCTGGCGCCGATGGTGGCATCGGTGGTGTCGGTCGGCGAGAAGGCAAGGCGGATGTCGGCCTCGTCCCGCGCGCCCTCGGTGGTGAAGGGGCCGAACATGGACATCTCGGTCCGGTCCAGCTCCATCCGGCTGAAGCTGGCGGTCAGCTCGGCCCCGCCGAAGCCCTGCACAAAGGCCAGCCGGCCGGCGCGCTGCCGCATGTCCTGCGTGTTGACCAGGTTGTCGCCGGCCGAGGTGTCGTACTCGGCGAAGGTGTCGGCGACAAAGCCCGACAGCTCGATCCGCGTGGTGTCGGTCACGTCGTAGCCGACATAGAGGTTGGCGCGGGTCTGCTCGGCGCCGTCGGGTTCGGCGTTGGTGAGCAGGTTCTCGTCATAGGCCGAGAAGCCGTCGGTCTGGTAGCGCTGCACGCCGAAGGACAGGTCAAGCCGGCCGGCGCGGGAGGCGATGGCCAGGTCGGCCGAGCGGGTGTTGTAGCTGCCGATCTCCAGCCCGCCCTCGATCTCTGTGCCTTCGCCGCTGGCGCGCTTGGACTGCATCAGCACGGCGCCGCCGATCGCCTCGGAGCCCCAGATCGCCGATTCGGACCCACGCAGCACGTCGATGCGGCCGACAGAGGAACTGACCAGCGTGCCGAAGTTGTAGGCCACCTGCGGGCCGGTCGGGTCCGAGATGTCGATCCCGTCGAACCGCACGGCGATGTTGTTCTGGTTGACGCCGCGGATGGTGATCCCGGCCTGGGTGCCGACGGGCCCCTGGGTGCGGATGCTGATGCCGGGCACCTTGGCCAGCTTTGCGGTCAGCGGCTCGGTGCCGCCCTCGGCCAGGTCATCCTCGGTCAGCACGGTGACGGCTGCGCCCGAGGCGCCGGCCGCCACGGGGCCGAGGTTCACGTAGACGATGCCTTCACCGGCATCGATCACCTCCTGTGCGGACACCAGGGCGGTGCTCATCAGCAGGGCGGCAATCGGAGTAAGCGCGTGTTTCATTATATATGTCCCCCGTCGCGACCGGTCCGGGCCGCGGGATGCGCGTGTCGTGGTGGCCGGGGCAAAGGGTCCGCGCCGGCCGGTTGAAGTGCCACCGCGACGGAACGTCCGCAACCCGTGCACGCCCCGTGCAAGGGTAAGGGTGATCACCTCGGCAGGTCTCCTGACTTGCGGGTCCGCGCTTCCCCGGGCCTTCCCATGGTCTCCCACAGTGGCATGTGCCGGGGTCGCTCGCCGCTCACAGTTGCGGGGGCAGTCGCGGATTTGCCGGGACAGACCCCTAGCGCACCGCAGTTCCCTATTATCCGGCCCCAATGGGGTCCGGACCGAAGTGGGGCCTCACTAGGGCCGGCGGCGAGTCGGATCAAGGCCCGAAAGCGACCGAAACAGGCCTGGCGCGACCAAAGTGCCGCGTTTGGTCGGGAAAAACCGGGTCGCGAACGAGTCGGTCTGGGTCAGGCCGGTGTTGCGGCCGGGAAACCATGGCACTCCCGGGAATTCATGGAACTTCCGGGATATCATGGCACTCACGACGAATCACGGCGGCGCGATTCCGGCGATTTCCCTTGAATCCGGAGGCTTCCCAATGCCAGAACGCCTTCGAAAGTGGCCTCCACAGGGGGGGTGTGGATAAGTTTTTTGGGATTTTTTGGTACTTCACGGGCAGAAATTTATTCCACCACATGTAGACGTGATCACGGGTCTGTTAACTATACTTGGCCCAAACCTGACCAAATTAGGCCCTAGATGTTGTTTGATAACCCTGTGGAGAACAGGATCTGGGGTTGGAGGTGTCAAGAAAACCGTTGATTACCATGAATTCCCATGGCAAACATTTAACCACGATGAGGACGGGATACAGGGGCAACAAAGAACCCCGAAAAAGAACTCCCAAGTCAGGTTTCATACAGGCACCCGCTTTCATCGAACCAAGAGATCCGGCGCGCGGGCGAGCAGACATCCCCCCAGGTGGCGCGCGCAGTCGGACACCCCGCTCAGCGGGACGAGGGCGGCGGATAGGACAGTGGCAGCAGTCCTATCCGCCGTTTCCTTTTCCAAGGGTCGGGTGATGCGCCAACCGGTGGGGGACAAGACAAGAGGTCCGCGGGACAGTGGGTCTGAACTTCAGAGGCGAATTCAACCAGAAGGTTGACGGCAAGGGACGCATGTCGATCCCCGCCGATTTTCGTCGCGTTCTGGAGGAAGGCGATCCGCGCTACCCCGAGCATCCGAACCCCCGCGTGGTCGTGCTCTACGGGCCTCATCTCAAGAATTACCTGCAGGCCTACACGATCGAGGCGATGGCCGAGATCGAGGCCGGCATCACGTCGATGCCCCGCGGCAGCGAGCAGCGCAAGCGCCTGTCGCGCATGATCCTGTCCAAGTCCTGGGAGACCGAGATCGACCGCGACGGCCGGATCGTGCTGCCGAAAGAGCGGCGTGAACAGATCGGGCTCGAGGGCGAATGCGCCATGGTCGCGATGGGTGACCATTTCGAGATCTGGAACCGCAGCACCTACGAAGAGCTGGACGCGGCCGAGGATGCCGCCTTCCTCGACGAGATGGGGCCGGATTTCGATCCGCTCTCGCTGCTGCCGACGGGGGCCTGACCCATGTCGGCCGCCGAAACCTCCCCCTCCGGCGCCCCCCATGTTCCGGTGCTGCTTGGGTCCATCCTGGCCACCTGCGCGCCCATCACCGGCACCTGGCTTGACGGCACCTTCGGGGCCGGGGGCTATGCGCGCGGCCTGCTCGAGGCCGGGGCCACCAAGGTCATCGGCGTCGACCGCGACCCGCTGGCGCACCAGATGGCCGCGCCCTGGGCCGGCGACTACGGCGACCGGCTGGAATTGGTCGAGGGCACGTTCTCCCGGTTGGACGACTACGGGTCCGACCTCGATGGCGTGGTGCTGGACCTGGGCGTGTCGTCCATGCAAATTGACCTGGCCGAGCGGGGCTTTTCCTTCATGAAGGACGGGCCGCTGGACATGCGGATGAGCCAGCAGGGCGAAAGCGCCGCCGATATCGTCAACACGGCGGACGAGGCCGAACTGGCCGATATCCTATACCATTACGGCGAAGAGCGTGCCTCGCGCCGCATCGCCCGTGCCATCGTGAAAGCCCGCCCGCTGACCACGACCAAGCAACTGGCCGACATCGTCGAATCCTGCCTGCCGCGCCCCAAGCCCGGCCAGTCGCACCCGGCGACGCGCAGCTTCCAGGCGCTGCGGATCGCGGTGAACAACGAATATGGCGAGCTCTGGCAGGGCCTCATGGCGGCCGAGCGCGCGCTGAAACCCGGCGGGCAGCTGGCCGTCGTGACCTTCCACTCGGTCGAGGACCGGATGGTCAAGCGCTTCATGCAGGCGCGCGCCAACAAGGGCGGGCGGGCCAACCGCTACGCCCCCGAACTGGACGAGGATCCGGCCGTCTTCGAGCTGGTGACGCGCAAGGCCGTCGGCCCGGACGATGACGAGATCGCGATGAACCCGCGCGCCCGGTCGGCCCGGCTGCGGGTGGCGCGGCGCACGAGCGCGCCGGCCGGCGCGGTCGAGCCGAAAGACCTGGGGATGCCGCAGATGACAGGGGGAAAACGCAAATGAAGTCGATGCTTTACGTGATGACGGCGCTTGCGGTGATGGCGCTGGCCTTCTGGGCCTACCGCGAGAATTACCAGACCCAGGCCGCACTGGACGAGGTGCGCGACCTGCGCCAGGAGATCGGCGCGACCCGGGGCGAGCTGGGCGTGCTGCGGGCCGAATGGGCCTACCTCAACCGCCCCGACCGGCTGCGCGAGCTGGCGGGGCTGAACTTTCCTGACCTTGGCCTCTTGCCGCTGCGTCCCGACCAGTTCGGCCGCGTCGACCAGGTGGCCTTTCCCTCGCCGGTCGAAGAGCTGGGCCCGATCCTGGAACCCATCGACCTGACCTCGATGAACGCAGACGCAGAGGTGACCGAATGATCCGCACGCCCCTGCGCCCGCTGGCGCGCATCCTCGATGCCCGAGCCAAGGGCGAGAACCCGGACGCGATCGAGCGCGAGAACATCCGCATCCGCCACGAGCAGATGCGCGACAAGCTGCGGATGCGGGCCGAAAGCCGCCTGCTGGTGCTGGCGCTGGCCTTTGTCGTGGCCTACGGCGCGGTCGGCGCGCGCATGGGCCTTCTGGCGGCGTCGGAACCGGCCGAGCCGGTCACCGTGGCGAGCGGCGCGTCGATCCTGGCGCAGCGGTCCGACATCGTGGATCGGCGCGGGCGGATCCTGGCCACCAACATGGACACCTATTCGCTTTACGCCCAGCCGCAGCACATGATCGAACCGCTGCGCGCCGCGAAGGAGCTGGCCCGCGTTTTCCCCGACCTCGACGAAGAGACCCTGGCCAAGCAGTTCACCGGCGGGCGGAAATTCGTCTGGATCAAGAAAAAGATCAGCCCCGAGCAATACCAGGCCGTGCATGACATCGGCTCGCCCGGGCTGCTGTTTGGTCCGCGCGAGATGCGGCTTTATCCCAACGGCGCGCTGGCCTCGCACATCCTGGGCGGCGCCAGTTTCGGGCGCGAGGGCGTGCACGCGGCCGAGGTGATCGGCGTGGCGGGGGTCGAAAAGACCTTCGATGATTTCCTGCGCGATCCGGCCAACAACGGCGCCCCGCTCGAGCTGTCGATCGACCTGACAGTCCAGGCCGCGGTCGAGCGGGTGCTTTACGGCGGGATGAAGCTGCTGAACGCCAAGGGCGCGGCGGCGGTGCTGATGGATGTGCATACGGGCGAGGTGCTGAGCCTCGCCTCGCTGCCTGACTTCGACCCCAACGACCGGCCCCGCCCGCCGGTGGCCGGGGATGGCCAGACGCAGGACGACAGCCCGCTCTTCAACCGCGCGGTGCAGGGGGTCTACGAGTTGGGCTCGACCTTCAAGATCTTTGCCGTCGCCCAGGCGATGGAGCTGGGTCTCGTGAACCCCGACACGATGATCGACACCCGCGGCCCGCTGACCTGGGGCAAGCACCGGATCCGGGATTTCCACAACTACGGCAACGAGTTGAGCGCCACGACCGTGATCGTCAAAAGCTCGAACATCGGGACGGCGCGGATCGCGCAGATGATCGGCGTGGACCGGCAGAAGGACTTCCTCGAAAGCCTCGGACTGTTCCAGCCGACCCCGCTCGAGATGCTCGAGGCCAAGGGCGGCCAGCCCCTGCTGCCGCCGAACTGGTCCGAGCTGTCGACCATGACCATCAGCTATGGTCACGGCATGTCGGCCACGCCGCTGCACCTGGCGACGGGCTATGCCGCCATTGCCAACGGCGGGCGGATGATCAAGCCGACGCTGCTGAAACAGGCCGCCCCGCAGGAGGGCACGCGCGTGATGCGCCCCGAGGTCGCGGCGCGCAGCCGCGCCATGCTGCGCAAGGTGGTGACCGAGGGCACGGCGAGCTTTGGCGAGGTGCCGGGCTATGCCGTTGCCGGCAAGACCGGGACCGCCGACAAGCCCAAGCCGCGCGGCGGCGGCTATTACAAGGACAAGGTGATCGCAACTTTCGCCACCATGTTCCCGGCCTATGACCCGAAATACGTGCTGATCGTCACGCTCGACGAGCCGGTCGAAACCTCGGGGTCAGAGCCGCGCCGCACCGCCGGCTGGACGGCCGTTCCGGTCGCCGCCGAGATGATCACCCGCATTGCGCCACTGCTGGGATTGCGGCCCGAGATTGAACCGGGCGAACTGGCTGGTATAACGCTGACAAGCAACTAGGCCCGGACCCGTCGGCCTGCATGGCCCTGCGGGGCCTGCACCCGCGGGCCGAACGGGCCAGCCAGACCAGAGCGGGGACCGGCGGATGACCAGCGCAA
Organism: Mesobacterium pallidum; assembly: GCF_019966535.1. Classification (GTDB taxonomy): domain Bacteria; phylum Pseudomonadota; class Alphaproteobacteria; order Rhodobacterales; family Rhodobacteraceae; genus Mesobacterium; species Mesobacterium pallidum. Next base: position 568,811 of record NZ_JAIMID010000001.1, read on the forward strand.
GCGCAAAGACCAAGACCTTGTCCGAACTGGGCCTTACGGCGCGCGGTGGGCGCAACCCGCGCGTCTCGGGCCTGGCCGTGGACAGCCGAGAGGTACGGGACGGCACCCTTTTTGCCGCGCTGCCGGGCACCAAGGTGCATGGCGCGCGTTTTGCCGAAGGGGCCATCGCCGACGGGGCGGTGGCGATTCTCACCGATTCCGTGGGCGCCGCCATGGTGGCCGAACTGGACGGCGACGTTGCCGTGGTCGTGGCCGAGGACCCGCGCGCCGCGCTGGCGGGCGCCGCCGCGCTGTGGTTCGGCGCCCAGCCCGAGACCATGATCGCGGTCACCGGCACCAACGGCAAGACCTCCGTCGCGACCTTTGCCCGGCAGATCTGGACCCTGCTGGGCGAAGAGGCGATCAACCTCGGCACCACCGGGATCGAGGGCGCCTGGTCTGCCCCGCTGCATCACACCACGCCCGAGCCGATCACCCTGCACCGCGCCCTCTCCGAGGCCGCGGGCGCCGGCATCACCCATGCGGCGATGGAGGCATCCTCGCACGGGCTCGCCCAGCGGCGGCTTGACGGGGTGCACCTGGCGGCGGCGGGGTTCACGAATTTCACCCAGGACCACCTTGATTACCACGAAAGCTTCGAGGCCTATTTCGACGCCAAGGCGGGCCTGTTCGACCGGGTGCTGCCCGAAGACGGCGTGGCCGTCATCAACATCGACGACCCCAAGGGCGAAGACATGGCAAGCATCGCCACCCTGCGCGGGCAGGAGGTGATCCGTGTCGGCCATGGCCCCAATGCAGACCTGCGCATCGGCACCCAGCGGTTTGACGCGACGGGGCAAGAGCTGCGGTTCGACTGGCAGGGCGCCAGCCACCAGGTGCGGCTGAACCTCATCGGCGGCTTCCAGGCGGAAAACGTGCTGCTGGCCGCCGGGCTGGTCATCGGCGCCGGGGACGACCCGGACCGCGTCTTCGAGGTGCTGCCCAGCCTCGTCACCGTGCGCGGCCGGATGCAGCATGCCGCGACGCGCCAGAACGGCGCGGCGGTCTTTGTCGATTACGCCCATACGCCCGACGCGGTGGCCACGGCCCTGCGCGCGCTGCGCCCGCACGTGATGGGCCGGCTGGTGGCGATCATCGGCGCCGGGGGCGATCGCGACACCACCAAGCGCCCGCTGATGGGCGAGGCGGCAAGCTACCACGCCGACATGGTCATCGTCACCGACGACAACCCCCGCAGCGAGGACCCGGCCGCGATCCGCGCCGCCGTGCTGGCGGGCACCTCGGGGGGCGAGCAGGTGATCGAGGTCGCCGACCGGGCCGAGGCGATCCTGCGCGGCGTCGACGCGCTTGGCCCCGGCGACGCGCTGCTGATCGCGGGCAAGGGGCACGAATCGGGCCAGGTGGTGGGCGACACAGTCTACCCGTTCGACGACGTGGAACAGGCCAGCGTGGCCGTCTCCGCGCTGGACGGGGGCCTCGCATGAGCCTTTGGGCGGCGGCCGATGCCGCGTCGGCGACGGGCGGGCGCGCGACCACAGACTGGGCCTGCGATGGCCTGTCGATCGACACCCGCACGATCCAGAAGGGCGATCTTTTCGTCGCCCTGACCGCCGCCCGCGACGGGCACGATTTCGTCGCCCAGGCGCTGGATAAGGGCGCGGGCGCCGCGCTGGTCTCGCGAATCCCCGAGGGGCTGGACACGACCGCGCCGCTGCTGATCGTGCCCGACGTACAGGCCGCGCTCGAGGACCTTGGGCGCGCGGGCCGGGCCCGGATGACCGGCAAGGTGATCGCCGTCACCGGATCGGTCGGCAAGACCTCGACCAAGGAAATGCTGCGCGCGGCACTTTCGGGCCAGGGCAAGACCCATGCCAGCGTCGCCAGCTACAACAACCACTGGGGCGTGCCGCTGACGCTGGCCCGGATGCCCGCCGACAGCCGCTTTGCCGTCATCGAGATCGGCATGAACCACCCGGGAGAAATCGCACCGCTGGCGCAGATGGCCCGGCCGCACGTGGCCATCGTGACCAACGTGGGCGCCGCGCATATGGAGGCCTTCGGCTCGCTCGCCGGGATCGCCGCCGAGAAGGCCGCGATCTGCGACGGGCTCGAACCGGGCGGGGTGGCGGTGCTGAACGGCGACCTCGAGGTCTCGCCCATCCTTTTCGACGCCGCCCGGGCGCGCGGCGCGAAGATCGTCAGCTTTGGCGAGCGGCCGGGCAATCACCACCGGCTGGTCTCGGTCCGGCTGGTGGACCAGACCACGGTGGCCGAGGCGCGCGCCTGGCGCACGCCGGTCCTCTACAAGGTGCAGGCCGCGGGGCGGCACTTTGCCGTCAACGCGCTGGCGGTGGTGGCCATGGCGCAGGTGCTGCACCTTGACCGCGCGCTGCTGCTGGCCGATCTCGGCCAATGGGTGCCGGTCGCGGGCCGCGGCGCGCGCGAAAAGATCCAGATGGACCCGGTCGAGACCTCGCAATGCCTCGAGCTGATCGACGACAGCTACAACGCCAACCCGGTCTCCATGGCCGCCTCTCTCGAGGTGCTGGCGGCGGCCGAGGTGACCAACGACATCGGCCGCGTGGGGCAGGGGCGGCGCATCGCCTACCTCGGCGACATGAAGGAATTGGGCTCGGACGCGGTCGCCCTGCACGCGCGCCTCGCCGCGCTCGAGGCGACCCGGAAGATCGACCGCATCCACGCGGTCGGCCCGCTGATGAAGGCGCTTCACGACGCGCTGCCGCGGGAAAAGCGCGGGCGCTGGTGCGAAACCGCGCGCGAAATGGCTGCCGGGTTGCGCAGCGATCTCGACGCGGGCGACGTGGTGCTGGTCAAGGGATCGCTGTCCACGGGTCTGGCGGCCGTGGTTGACGCGATCCGAAAATTGGGCCAAGGCCCGCGCCAGACCGGACCAGGGGACGATTGACATGTTGTATTGGCTGACCGCGCTCAGCGATGGCGGGGACTTCTTCAACCTCTTCCGCTACATCACCTTCCGCGCGGGCGGGGCCTTCATGACGGCGCTGATCTTCGGCTTCCTGTTCGGGCCGCCGCTGATCAACGTGCTGCGCCGCAAGCAGGGCAAGGGCCAGCCGATCCGCACCGACGGCCCCGAGACCCACTTTGCCAAGGCCGGCACGCCCACCATGGGCGGGCTGCTGATCGTGGGGGCGCTGACGACATCGACGCTGCTCTGGGCGCGGCTCGACAACGGCTTTGTCTGGATGGTGCTGCTGGTCACGCTGGCCTTCGCGCTGATCGGGTTCCTGGACGATTACGCCAAGGTGTCCAAGCAGACCGTGGCTGGCCTCTCGTCGAGACTGCGCCTCGCCATCGGCTTTGCCATCGCGGCGGGGGCGGCGCTCTGGGCGACCTGGCTGCACCCGGCCGAGCTGCAATGGGGAATCGCCTTCCCGGTGTTCAAGGAATACCTGCTGAACGCCAGCTTCCTCTTCGTGCCCTTCGCGATGATCGTGATCGTCGGCGCGGCCAATGCGGTGAACCTGACCGACGGGCTGGACGGGCTGGCCATCATGCCGGTGATGATCGCCGCCGGCACGCTGGGCGTGATCGCCTATGCCGTGGGCCGGGTCGACTTCACCGACTACCTCGACGTCCACTACGTGCCGGGCACGGGCGAGATCCTGATCTTCACCGCCGGCCTCATCGGCGGCGGCCTGGGGTTCCTGTGGTACAACGCCCCGCCCGCGGCGGTCTTCATGGGCGACACCGGCTCGCTGGCCCTCGGCGGCGGCCTTGGCGCCATCGCGGTGGCCACCAAGCACGAGATCGTGCTGGGCATCGTCGGCGGCCTCTTCGTGGTCGAGGCGCTGTCGGTCATCATCCAGGTGCTCTACTTCAAGCGCACGGGCAAGCGGGTCTTCCTGATGGCCCCGATCCACCACCATTTCGAGAAACGCGGCTGGGCCGAGCCGCAGATCGTGATCCGCTTCTGGATCGTGTCGCTGATCCTCGCCATGATCGGCCTCGCCACCCTCAAGGTCCGCTGATCCGGACCGATCCAGCGGCGCGCGCGTGCCGCGCGCCCATCGTGACCTCGAACCCGCGCTAGCGCGCGGCCCCGAGGCGCCTCCCGGCCCAACCGTCCCCCTTCCCAAGTCCACCGTTCTCGTCTAGCGCTGGGGGCATGAACACGGACCCCCCCGGTCCTTCATTGTTTCAAAAATACCTCGGGGGTGCGGGGGCTGGCCCCCGCTGCGACCCACAAGCCAGGCACGCAACGAAGGGGCAGACATGATTCCGGTTCAAGGTTACGCAGGCGCGACGATCGCCGTCCTGGGACTCGGCCGCTCGGGCCTCGCCACGGCGCGGGCCCTGCGCGAGGGCGGGGCGGCGCCGCTCTGCTGGGACGACAACCCGGCCGCCCGCGACAAGGCCGAGGCCGAGGGCTTCGAGACCCGCGACCTCTCCCGCCCCGGCGCGCTGGAGGATGTCACGGCCCTCATCACCTCGCCCGGTATCCCGCATCTCTACCCCGCGCCGAACCCGCATATCGCGGCGGCCTGGGCGGCTGGCGTGCCGGTGGACAACGACATCGGGCTCTTCTTCCGCTCCTTCGCGACCGAGGACTGGGACAGCTTCGACACCATGCCCCGCGTGATCGCCGTCACTGGATCGAATGGCAAGTCCACCACATCGGCGCTGATCCACCACGTTCTGCAAAGCGCGGGCCGGCCGACCCAACTGGCGGGCAACATCGGGCGCGGCGTGCTCGACATCGACCCGGCCCGTGACGGCGAGGTGGTGGTGCTCGAGCTCAGCTCCTACCAGACCGAGCTCGCCCGCGCGCTGACCCCGGACGTGGCCGTGCTGACCAACCTCACGCCTGACCACCTGGACCGCCACGCCGGCAAGGGCGGCTATTTCGCGGCCAAGCGGCGGCTCTTTGCCGAAGGGGGCCCGGACCGCTGCGTGATCGGCGTGGACGAGGACGAGGGGCGGTTCCTCGCCAACCAGCTGATGGAAGGGCCCGGCGACGACCGGGTGATCCGCATCAGTTCGGGGCAGAAGTTCGCCGGGCCGGGCTGGACGGTGTCCGCCCGCAAGGGATTCCTGTCCGAGGGACGCAAGGGCAAGCAGGTGGCCTCGATCGACCTGCGCGCCATCAAGGGCCTGCCGGGCGCGCACAACCACCAGAACGCCTGCGCCGCCTATGCCGCGCTGCGCGCCGTGGGCCTTGCGCCGCGGCAGATCGAGGCGGGGTTCGCCAGCTTTGCCGGCCTGCCGCATCGCAGCCAGATCGTGGCCGAGGCGGGCGGGGTCACCTACGTGAACGATTCCAAGGCCACCAACGTCGACAGCGCACGCATGGCCCTGCGCGCCTTCAAGCGCATCCGCTGGATCTGTGGCGGGCTGGAAAAGGAAGGCGGGCTGGGTGGCCTGACCGACTCGCTGGGCGAGGTCGCCAAGGCCTATGTCATCGGCCGCGAGGCCGCGCATTTTGCCTTGCAATTGCCGGGGATCGAGGCCGAGATCTGCACCACCATGGCCCGCGCAGTCGACCTGGCCGTGGCCGAGGCCGAACCTGGCGACACGGTGCTGCTGGCCCCGGCGGCGGCGAGCTTCGACCAGTACGACAGTTTCGAGAAACGCGGCGAGGATTTCGTCGCCACCCTGCGCGCGCGGCTGGGAACGGGGTAAGGGGGGCCAGCCCCCCGTCGCCTGCGGCGACTCCCCCCGGAGTTTAATTGGCAAGATGAAGGGGATCGTGCGTTCAGTGGCCGGTCGTGGTCAGCAATCTTTCGACCAGCGCCTGGTAGCCGGCGCCGAAGAGGCGCAGGTGAACCAGGGCAGGCCAGAGCTGGTAGACCGGGCGGCGCGCCTGCCAGCCGGCTGGCAGGGGGCCGTAGGCGGCATGGAAATCGGCGGACGGGCTGCCGAAGAGGTGGAGCATGCCGAGGTCGACCTCGGCATCGCCGTGGTAGCAGGCCGGGTCGATCAGGTAGGGGCCGGCGTCGGTGAAAAGCAGGTTGCCGGACCAGAGGTCACCGTGCAGCAAGGCCGGCGCGGGGCGGCGCGGCAGCAGGTTCGGCAGGGCGCGGGCCAGCGCCTCGATCCGCGGACGCAGGGAGGCGGGCAGGTGGGGCAGGGACGGCAGGAGCCGCCGTTCGGCCCAGAAGCCGGGCCAGTCGATGGTGGCGCCGTTGGGACTCTCGACGCTGCCAAAGGCGTAGTCCTCGGGCCAGCCATAGCCGGTGCCCTCGAGCGCGTGAAGGTGTTTCAGCGCCGTACTGACCTTGGCCCAGCCGTCGCGCGCGGGGCGGGTTTCGGGCAGCGCTTCGATCAGCAGGAGCGTGCCGGACTGGCCCAGGACCTGTGGCACCGGCGCGCCTCTGACTGCCATGGCTTCAAGCATCCGGCCTTCGCGGTCCACCAACGGGCCGGTCTTGACGACCATTTGGGATCCATCGTCGAGCGTGCAAAGCGTCACCTCGGACAGGTCGCCGCCATGCAGCGGGCGCTGGCCGGTGATCCGCCGGCCCAGCAGGGCTTCGGCGCCTAGCCGGTCCACGACACCCTTGCCTCGCCCGCCGTCATGCCCGCGCCGGTGCGGTCGAAGCGCAGGTAGGCGATGGCGCGGCCGCCGGCCTGGGTGTGCAGCGTGCCGACCGGTTTGCCATCGCGGGTGATCTCGGTGCCGACGGGCGCGGAGCCCTCCACCTCGACCGTCACGAAGCCCTTCCGCAGTTCGGTCTTGTGGTGCATCCGGGCGGTGACCTCCTGCCCGACATAGCAGCCCTTGCGGAAATCCACCCCGTGCAGCCGGTCGAACCCTGCCTCGAGGATGAAGGTGTCGGGGCCCAGCTCGCTGCCCCATTCGGGCACGCAGGCGGCCACGCGGAGCGCGTCGAAATCGACGCCCTCGGTGCCTTCCTCGTCGCCGTAAAGCCGCCAGCCCAGCGTGGCGTGGCGCGGGTCGGCCACGGCGCCCTCGGGGGCCGGGCCGGTGCCGCGCGACACCTTCAGCCCGCTCTCCTCGACCGAGACGGCGCGGCGGAGCTTGTACATCGTCAGCCGCATGGCCACGCTGTCGGCCACGTCCTCGGGCAGGTCCATCAGCACGGCCCCGTCCCGGCGGATCAGGAAGAAGTCGGCGATCAGCTTTCCCTGCGGCGTCAGCAGGGCCGCATAGACCGCGCCCCGGTCCAGCCCGGCGACATCATTGGTCACCAGGTCCTGCAGGAAGTCTTCCGTGTCGGGCCCGGTCAGGGCGAGAACGCGGCGCATGGGGTTCCTCCAAGAGTTTCAGTCGGATATAGAGCCGCGGGGACGAAGGGGAAAGAGATGCGCGCACCGATTTCGGTGATCATTCCGACATTCAATGCCGCGGATGCGTTGCCGCTGTGTTTGGCGGCGCTGGGCGAAGGCTTGCAGGCCGGGCTGATCCGCGAGTTGATCGTCACGGACGGCGGCTCGACCGACCAGACCATGCGGCTGGCCACGGCAGCGGGCGCGACGGTTGCCAGCGGCCCCAAGGGGCGCGGCGGCCAGCTGCGGCGCGGCTGCGCGGCGGCGGGCGGGGCCTGGCTGCTGGTGCTGCATGCCGACACCGTGCTGGCCGAGGGCTGGGCCGAGGCCGCGCTGCGCCATATCGAGCGGCCGGGCGCCGGGGCGGCCTGTTTCCGGCTGCGCTTTGACGGCGGCGGGCTGCCGGCGCGCCTTGTCGCGGGCTGGGCCAACCTGCGCAGCCGCGCCTTCGCGCTGCCCTATGGCGACCAGGGCCTGCTGCTGCCCCGCGCCGCCTATGACGCGGCGGGCGGCTACCCCGACCAGCCGCTGATGGAAGACGTGGCGCTGGTGCGCGCCCTGGGCGTCGTCGAGATGTTGGCGGCCGAGGCCGTCACCTCGGCCCGCCGCTACCGGCAGGGGGGCTGGCTGCGGCGCGGGACGCGGAACCTCTGGACACTTGCGCGTTATGCGATGGGCGTTCCGCCCGAGCGGCTGGCGCGCGACTACGAGCGCTGATGGGCGACCAGCTGGCCCTGGTCCAGACGCAGCTGCCGGTCCATCCGCGCCGCCAGATCGAGGTTATGCGTGGCGATCAGCGCCGACAGCCTGGTGTCGCGCACGAGGTCCAGCAGTGTCCCGAACACCCGGTCCGAGGTCTCGGGATCGAGGTTGCCCGTCGGCTCGTCCGCCAGCAGCAGGCGCGGGGCGTTCGCGAGGGCCCGGCAGAAGGCGACGCGCTGCTGCTCGCCGCCCGAGAGCGCCGCAGGGCGATGATCGGCGCGGGTCTCGACACCGACGCGGGTCAGCAGGTCGCGGGCGCGGGTTTCCGCCGCGCCGCGCGCCACGCCATTCGCGAGCTGCGGCAGCACGATGTTCTCCAGCGCCGAGAACTCGGGCAGCAGGTGGTGGAACTGGTAGATGAAGCCGACATCCTCGCGCCGCGCCCGGGTGCGGCGGCGGTCGCCGAGGCCGGTCATGTCCTCGCCGACAAAGCTGACGGTGCCCGCGTCGGGCGTGTCGAGCAGGCCGGCGATGTGCAGCAGAGTCGACTTGCCCGCGCCCGAGGGGGCGACAAGGGCGACGACCTCGCCCGGTTTCAGCGCCAGGTCGATGCCGCGCAGCACGCGGATCTCGTTCGGTTTGCCGGCGTTGTAGGTCTTTTGAACGCCGCTCAGTTTCAGCACCTCATTCATAGCGCAGCGCCTCCACCGGGTTCATCCGCGCCGCGCGGCGGGCGGGAAAGATCGTCACGACGAAGCTCAGGCCCAGCGACAGGACCACGGCCGAGATGACGTCGCCGGACTCGAGCTTGGCGGGGATGGAATAGATCCCCCGGATCGACGGGTCCCAGACGCCGCCGCCGGCCACGTAGTTCACCAGCGAAAAGATCGGGTCGATGTAGATGGCGAAAAGGCAGCCCAGCACCACGCCGCAGGCCGTGCCGATGAGGCCGGTGAAGCTGCCGCAGATGAAGAAGACGCGCAGGATCGAGCCCTCGGTCAGCCCCATGGTGCGCAGGATGCCGATGTCGCGGCCCTTGTTCTTGACCAGCATGATCAGGCCGGAAACGATGTTCATCGCAGCGATCAGCACTAGGATGCCCATGATGACGAACATCACGTTGTCCTCGACCTCGAGCGCGCGCAGGAAGGACCCGCTGGCATCGCGCCAGGTCCAGACCTGGCCCCGGTCGCCGGCGGCCTGCATCAGCGGCAGGGCGAGGGCGTCGACCGCGTCCGGTTCTTCGACCATCACTTCAATCTCGTCCGCTACCTCCTCGCGATTGAAGAAGATTTGCGCCTCTTTGAAAGGCAGGTAGGCGCGGGTCCGGTCGATGTCGTAGCGCCCGGCGGTGAAGATATAGGTGACCTCGTAGCCGTTGACGCGCGGGCTGGTCCCCAGCGCCGTCTTGACCCCGTTGGGCGAGATGATGCGGATGCGGTCGCCCACCGTAACCCCCAGCTCGCGCGCCACGCCCGAGCCGATGGCGATGCCGTTCGGGAAATCCTCGATCCGGCCGACGTGGCTTTCGGGTTCGGAAATTCGGGGGATGCCGGAGAGGTCCTCGGCCGTGATCCCGTAGATCTCGATCCCTGCATTGCGCTGTTGGTAGCTGGCCATGACCTGGCCGCGCACCAGCGGCGCGGCGCGGGTGACGCCGGGGACGGCGCGCAGACGCTCGGCCATCTCGGCATAGTCCGGGATCGTGCGGTCGGTGCGGCCGAATTCGTCCACCTGCGCGGCGTTGTAGACCGTCACATGGGCGTTGGCGCCCAGGATCGTGTCGACGAATTCCGCGCGAAAGCCCGAGCGCACGGCGAGCGTTGCGACAAGCGCGAAGACCGCGAGGGTGATACCGATCAGGCTGATCCAGGTCATCGTGCTGACGCCGCCCTCGGCGCGGCGCGCCCGCAGGTAGCGCCAGGCGATCATCCATTCGAAGGGGGCAAAGGGGGCGGGGCTGCTCACATCCGGGCCTCTGGTCTGGGTTGGCGCGATAAGTGGCGTCTGGCCGCAGGGGCGTCAACCCACGTTGGCGCGATGGGCGGTGCGTGGTAGTCTCAATCCATGCGAGGATGGCGCACCCTGGTCGAACGGCAGATCCGCAAGGCCGAAGCGGAAGGCAAGCTCTCGGGGCTGGCCGGCGAGGGCAAGCCCTTGCCCCATCGCCCGGGCGATGCGCTGATCGACGCCGCCGACGCGGCGGGGTTCCGCATCATGGCCGAAGCCGGCGCGCTGCCCGAGGAGATTCGCCTCAAGACGCAGCTGGACGAAGCACGCGCCGCCTGGTCCGCCGAGCCCGACGCGGCGGCCCGCAAGCCGCTGATGGCCCGGGTCGCCGATCTTCAGGTGCGCTACGAGATCGCGCGCGAGGCGCGGCGGAAGTTCCTGCGCTGAACGCCGATACCGGGGCCTGTGGCGCGTGTCGGAGCCTCCGGCGGGAGTTTATCGGCACAATGAAGCAGGGGATCCGATCCGTCCTTCATTGTGCCCCTGAACTCCGGGGAGCCCGAGGGGCAGGGCCCCTCGGTTGTCCCGCGCCCCTAGGCGGGCCGCACCTCACACCCGTTGCGTGATCCAGACCCCCAGCGCCATCACGCCGATCCCCAGCGCGCGGGTGGCCGTCAGCGGTGTCACGTTGGCCGAGAAGAGGCCGAACTGGTCGATCGCCGCCGCGCTGATGAGCTGGCCGATCAGCACGAAGAACACCGCGTTTCCGACGCCGAACTTCGGCGCGATGAAGGTGACCGAGAGCACGTAGAAGGCGACGAAGAGCCCGCCCAGAAAGAAATGCCAGGGCACCCCCGCCGTGCGTTTCAGCGCCGGGGCCTGGCCGGTCAGCAGCAGCACGATGGCCGCCAGCGCGAAGGCCAGTGCGAACAGGAACATCGAGGCCGCGACGGGCGAGCCCAGCCGCACGCCGAGGCCCGCGTTCAGGGCGGCCAGGATCGGAATGCCGATCCCGGCCAGCAGCATGATCAGCGCGTAATGGAGCATGTCGAGTCCTCAGCCGGCAAAGAAGGTGGCGGTGGCCGTGGCGCAGAGCTTGCCCGCCGGCAGCGCCTCGAGCTCGGCCCGGGCAAAGACCAGCGCCTTGCCGGCGCGCACGATGGTGGCGGTGCAGCGGATGGTCTCTCCGCCCCCCGGCCGCAGGAACTGGGTGTCGAGGTTGGTGGTCGCCACCGGGCGGAATTCGCCGAAATGGCCGGCGCAGGCAAAGACCATGGCCGTATCGGCCAGCGCCGCCAGCGCCTGTCCCGAGACGATGCCGCCGACGCGGGCGATCTCGGGGCGGACGGGGATCTCGAGCACCGCGCCCTCGGGGCCGATCCCGGTCACCGTGATGTGCAGGGCGCGCACCCAGTCGGCGAAATATTCCTCCAGCGCGGATTGCGCTGCCTTGGTGTCGATCATGCCTGTCCCTCCCGGTCTGCGTCGCGGGCAGAGTGGCGCGGTCGGGGCGGCTTGTCACTTGCGAAAGCGCCTGACCTGGATCAAGGCGGCGCGGCCCGTGCCCGGGCAGGCTGGGCGCGACCGCGCAAGGACATGACATGACACGATACGCGCTACTCCTGCCTCTGCTTCTGGCCGCCTGCCAGCCCCCGATGCCCGATGGCGCCCGGCTGTTTGCCGAAACTTGCTCGGCCTGTCACGGCCCCTCGGGCCATGGCGACGGCCCCGTCGCGGCCGAGCTTCCGGTGGCCCTGCCCGACCTCACCCAGCTGGCCGCGACAAGCGGCGGCACCTTCCCGATGGCGCGGGTGCTGACCCAGGTCCACGGCTATCCCGGCCGCTTCCAGCGCGGCCTCATGCCCGAGTTCGCGCCGCTGCTGCAAGGCCCGCCCGCCACCTGGAACGGCCCCGATGGCCCGGTCACCGCACCGGCCCCGCTGCTCGCCGTGGCGCGCTATCTCGAAGGCATCCAGGACTGACCTTGCCCGCCCTGCGCGCATCTGAGACACTTGGAAAAAAGAACGGAGGTCCCCATGAAACGGGTGATTTGGGCAGCGATGATTCCCCTCGGCCTGGCCGCCTGCATGGCGCAGGAGATGCCCGAGGCCGGCGAAGGCGCGCGGCTTTACGCCGAGAATTGCGCCATGTGCCACGGGGCGACCGGGCAGGGCGACGGCCCGCTGGCCGGCGAGATGTCGCCGCCCCCCGCCAACCTCGCGCTGATCGCCGCGCGGAACGACGGCACATTCCCGCGCGCCCAGGTGCTGTCGGTGATCGACGGCTACCACCGCGCCGATCTGCCGGGGCAGGAGATGCCGGAATTCGGCCTGCTGCTCGAGGGCGACCTGGTCCCGGTTGACACGGGCGACGGCGTGATGACCCCGACGCCGCGCCCGCTGGCCGCGCTGCTGGCCTATCTCGAGGCCATCCAGCAGCCTTGATCCCGGTCAAGGACATCTGTCCGCCGGGTGCCTAGCCTGGCCCCGGGGCCATCCAGGAGAACCGACCATGCGCCACGTGACATTGCCCATCTTACTTGCCTTCTCGTCCCTGCCGGCGGCAGCCCAGGACATCGACGCGGGCAGCGCGCTGTTCGCGCGTCATTGCGCGACCTGCCACGGGGCAGATGCCACCGGGGGCGGGCCGATGGCGCCCGTGCTGGTGGTCCAGCCCAAGGACCTGACGCAGCTCTCGGCCGAGAACGGCGGGGTCTTTCCCATGGCCCGGGTGGTCGCCCGGATCGACGGGGGCGACCCGCTGGTCAGCCACGGCAGCGCCATGCCGGTCTATGGCGATTTCTTCGCCGGCCGGGGCCGCACCCTGACCGCGCCGGACGGGACTGAGATCGAGACCTCGGGCCCGATCGCCGACCTTGTCGCCTACCTGGAACATGTCCAGGGCGAAGAGATCTGAGCGCCTAGTCGCAGATCCCCTCTATCTCGGCCCCTTTCCAGGGCAGGCGCACCCGGTCGGCCAGCCGGTACCGCAGGTCGGTCACCGGGAACTCGGCGCTCAGCATCGCATGCAGCCGCGCCGTGCGCGCGGCATCCGGCGCCAGCACCCTGCAACACAGGTATTCCTCGACGATGGCGCCCTGCTGCTCGTAGCCATGCGACAGGAACGACACCTCGGTCTCGGGATCGAAAAGGTAGGGGTCCGGGCTTGCCGAATGCTCCCCGGCCGCGCGCAGCGGATGATAGCCGGTGCGGTCGCGGTTCTGCCATTGCCAGACATGGGTCATCTCGTGGGCGAACAGCATGGCCTCGGGCAGGGACAGGATCTCGGGCAGCTCCTCGAGGTAGTCCTCACGCCACAGGTCCTCGCGGTAGCGGACGTGGTTGAAGACCGCCATGGCGGCGGGCGATACGGTGATCTCGGCCGCCTCGATCGGCGGGTAGAGCCGTTCGGTACAGGTCACCCGCGGCCGCGCCGGGCGCTGATAGGTGAAGGATCCGGCCAGCAGCGGCCCCGAGAATCGCACCCGGTCCACATCCACCTGGTCGGCAAAGATCGCGCCGGCAAAGGCCTTCTCGTGCTCGGTCAGCACGCGGCCGCAACTGGGGGCGGCAAGGGCAAGGCAAAGGATGAGAGCGGCACGCATGGCGCGACCATGCCACGGATCACGCCGCTTGCCATCCCGAAACGACGGACCGGTCCGATTGCCGCCGACCGGCTTCGGCCCGTCTCGTGCCGCCAGACTGCGCGCAGGCGCGCAGGCCTCCGGCGGGAGTTTATCGGCACAATGAATCAGGGGACCCGTGCCCCCCCCCCTTCATCTTGCCAATAAACTCCGGGGAGTCCGAGGGGCAGAGCCCCTCGACTTCTTTCGTGCCACGCCTCCGGCGCGAGGGGCAGAGCCCCTCGACTTCTTTCGTGCCGCGCCTCCGGCGCGAGGGGCAGAGCCCCTCGACTTCTTTCGTGCCGCGCCTCCGGCGCGAGGGGCAGCACCCCTCGGTTCCTCCGAGCCGCGCCTCCGGCGCGAGGGCGCTGACCCTTCATGTCCGCCCTCGCCACGCAGGCCTTAGCCGGCAGCCGCGCGGAACTTCTCCATCAGGTACGGACCCGACTTGACCGGCGGGTAGGTGTCCGACCCGTCGAGCGGAGAGATCACCGCCTCCCAGTCAGGCTGGTGGAAGAAGGCGAGCGATTGCCGCGCGGGCTGGTCGGGCACCGCGACGACCCGGTGCAGGGTCGAGACCCAGCGGTTTGCCGTCCAGCGCGCCATCAGGTCGCCGATGTTGATGACAAAGGCGCCCTCGGGCGTGGGCACATCCATCCAGGTGTCGCTCATCTTGATCTGCAGCCCCCTGGACCCCGCTTGCGGCAGCAGGATGGTGAGCGAGCCGTAATCGGTATGCGCCCCGGCGCGCTGCTGGCCGGCCAGCGCAGCCCCACGGGTTTCAGGGTAGTAGAGCGCGCGCAGGGCCGACACCGGCTGGCCGATGTCGCCGTCGAAGAAGGTCCGCTCCAGCCCCAGCGCCTCGGCAAAGGCCGCCATGACGCGGGCGGCCAGCGCCTCCATCGCACGGTAGTAGCTTTCCCAGGCCTCGCGAAAACCGGGCATGTCCGGCCAGAGCGTCGGCTGGTAACAGAAGGCATAGGCGTCGGGGTCGGGCAGCCCTTCGGGGATCGTCAGGGGACCGCCGTTGAAGCTTTCCTTGAGGTCGGGGGGCGTGTCTTCGCCGCGCGATTTCGCGAGGGCCTCGCGGTCGGGGCCGAGCCAGCCGTAGGGGTAGCCGGGCGCCGGCGCGGCGATCTGGGCCTTCTCCTCGGGGCTCATCGCGAAGAACGCGCCGACGGCGGCCCATTGCGCGGTGATCACGTCGGCGTCGATGCCATGCCCTTCGAGCACGAGAAAGCCGATCTCCCGGCAGATGAGGTCAAGCTCTTCGCGTTGCCGGGCGCGGGCGTCCCCCTCAAGCTGTTCGAAGGCGCCGAGGTCGAAGGCGGGAAAGTCCATTGTCTGCTCCATGACCTGGATCGCGGCCATGCTGCGCGGCGGCGCCGGTCAGCGCAAGAGCAGTTGCGCCGCCACCAGCGCGATCAGCAAACCGGCGGTCAGTTCCAGCCCTGCGCGCAGCCATAGCGCGGTGCCGCTGCCGGAAAACCCGGCCATGGCCCCGCCGCGCAGCAGGACCGCGCCGCCGGCGACGACCAGCGTCAGCGTGGCGGTGCCAAGGCCCATGACCAGCGCGCCCAGCACGCCGAGGCCGAAGATGTCCATCCGCCAGGTCAGGATCAGCAGGAACAGCGCGCCGGTGCAGGGCCGCACCGCGACGGCGGCGATCAGCGCCAGCGCGTCGCGCCAGCCCGAGACGCGCGCCGCCTCGTCCAATGTCACGCCGTGGCGGTGGCCACAGGTTTGGCAGACCCCGTCGCCATGATGGTTGTGAGAGTGGTCATGCCCATGCCCGTGCCCGCCACCGCGCAGCGCCGTGAACAGCGCGCGGGCCCCGCGAAAGGCCAGCCAGAGCCCGATCAGGCCGATGGCCGCCGCGCTCAGGGCCTGCAACCCGCCTTCGGCCAGGCCCACCATCCGCTCGCGCGACCAGCCCAGCAGCAGCACGCCCGCGCCGACCAGCGCGACGGCGGTCAGTGCCTGGGCGAGGCTCGAGGCGACAGCCAGCCCGGCCAGCCGGGCAAAGGAGACCTGCCGCCCAAGACCGTAGCCGCCGATCAGCACCTTGCCATGCCCCGGCCCGGCCGCATGGAAGAACCCGTAGCTGAAGCACAGGGTCATCAGCCCGGCGACCGCGCCCGGCTGGCCGGTCTTGAGTGCCCGGAGTGCGCCCGCCAGCGCCTGCTGTGCCGCCCGTTGGCCATCGGCCGCCCAGCGGGCGAGGTGGTCCATGCCGCCGAATCCGACGAGCCAGGCCGCGAGGCCAAGCACGACCAGTGCCGCGGCGATCAGAGCCCCGCGCATATGATGCGCGCGCTGTCCGCGTAAAGATGGCCGATCTCGATTTCCTCGAAGAGCTCTTCGGTCGTCTGCCCGGTCATCTCTTCGACCGCCTTGTTGGCGGCGGCCTCGTCGGCCTCGTCGATACGCGCCGTGCAGCCCTGCGGCAGGCTGATCCCGGCCAGGCGGTAATCGACAAAATAGGTCGGATCGAAGGTGCGCAGGCTCAGCCCGTCCAGCGGCACCGGGTCGATCGCGCGGTAATGCGTGGCGATGATCCGGCCCTCTTCGACCCGCACGTCCAGCGGGGCCGGCAGGGACAGGGTCACCGGCCCGGCCGCGGTCTCGAGGTAGACATCACCTTCGAAGCCTTCGGGCCATTCGACCAGGTCGAACCCCTTGAGCCGGGCCAGCTCGTCCTCGGTCAGCACGCCGTCGGCCTCGGGGTCGAGGCCCATGTCCTCGAGGATCAGCAGGGTGAAGAAATCGTCGTAGCTCCAGCCGACGATCAACCCGGTGGCATGGCCCCGGGTGTCGGTCTCGATCTTGAGGGCGACATCCACCCAGACATGCGGATGGGCGGGCGCGGCCAGGGGCAGCACGAGGAAGGGCAGGGCGGCGAGGAGATGTGTCAGGCGCATGGCGCAAGCTCTAGACCGGCGTGCAGGCGCCGCCAAGGGGGTGCGGCGGAACAGGCAAACCCCCGCCGTCGCACTTATCCACAGCATCTGGTGGCGGGGCCCGTGACAAACCCCCTCAACTCGCGCAGATGCAGGTCGCGCGGTCTTCCCCCGCGCCTAGGGCTCTGCCATAGTGACGGCCAACCCAAAGAGACCGAGCAGCAGATGGCCGACGACCTATTGACCCCCGCCGATGCCGGCACCTATGACGCCTCTTCGATCGAAGTGCTGGAGGGGCTGGAGCCCGTCCGCAAGCGCCCCGGCATGTATATCGGCGGCACGGATGAACGGGCGCTGCACCACCTCGTGGCCGAGATCCTCGACAACTCGATGGACGAGGCGGTGGCGGGCTTTGCCAACCGGATCGAGGTCGAGCTGCATGCCGATTATTCGCTGACCGTGCGCGACAACGGGCGGGGCATGCCGTTCGATCCGCACCCGAAGTTCCCGGGCAAATCGGCGCTCGAGGTGATCCTCTGCACCCTGCACGCGGGCGGCAAGTTCTCGGGTAAGGCCTACCAGACCTCGGGGGGCCTGCACGGGGTCGGCGCCTCGGTCGTGAACGCGCTGTCGGATTCGATGGTCGTGCAGGTGGCGCGTGACCGCAAGCTGGTCGAACAGCGCTTCAGCCGCGGCATCCCGCTGGGCCCGGTCCAGGAACTCGGCGCCGCCCCCAACCGGCGCGGCACCATGACGACCTTCCACCCGGACGAGCAGATCTTCGGCAGCCACCGGTTTAAGCCCAAGCGGCTGCTGACCATGGTGCGGTCCAAGGCTTACCTCTTCTCGGGCGTGGAAATCCGCTGGAAATCGGCCATCGACGATGGCGAGACGCCGCTCGAGGCCACGTTCCACTTTCCCGGCGGCCTGGCCGATTACCTGGCCGAGACGCTGGGCAAGGCGACGACCTATTCCGACAAGCCCTTTGCGGGCGTGGTGGATTTCCAGGAGAAGTTCGGCGCGCCGGGCAAGGTGGAATGGGCGATCAACTGGACGCCCGCACGCGACGGCTTCATCCAGTCCTACTGCAACACGGTCCCGACGCCCGAGGGCGGGACGCATGAATACGGCTTCTGGACGGCGGTGCTGAAGGGCATCAAGGCCTATGGCGATCTGGCCAACAACAAGAAGGCCGCGCAGATCACCCGCGAGGACCTGCTGACGGGCGGCTGCGCGCTGGTCTCGTGTTTCATCCGCGAGCCGGAATTCGTCGGCCAGACCAAGGACCGCCTTGCCACGACCGAGGCGGCCCGGCTGGTCGAGGGCGCCGTGCGCGACCATTTCGACAACTGGCTGGCGGCGGATACGAAATCGGCCGGGGCGATCCTCGACTTTCTCGTGCTGCGCGCCGAGGAACGCCTGCGCCGCAAGCAGGAGAAGGAGACGGCGCGGAAATCGGCCACCAAGAAGCTCCGCCTGCCGGGCAAGCTGGTCGATTGCTCGACCGGGACCCGCGACGGGACCGAGCTGTTCCTGGTCGAGGGCGACAGCGCGGGCGGCTCGGCCAAGATGGCGCGCAACCGCAAGACCCAGGCGCTGCTGCCCCTGCGCGGCAAGATCCTGAACGTGCTGGGCGCGGCCTCGAGCAAATTGGGATCGAACACCGAGATCTCGGACCTCACCCAGGCGATCGGCACCGGGCTGGGGACGCGGTTCAATCTCGACGAGCTGCGCTACGACAAGATCATCATAATGACAGACGCGGACGTGGACGGGGCGCATATCGCGGCGCTTCTGATGACCTTCTTCTACACCCAGATGCGGCCGCTCATCGATAATGGTCACCTCTACCTGGCCTGCCCGCCGCTCTACCGGCTGACGCAGGGCGCCAAGCGCGTCTATTGCGCCAACGAGATCGAGCGCGACGAATGGCTCGCCAAGGGGTTGGGCGGCAAGGGCAAGATCGACGTCTCGCGCTTCAAGGGCCTGGGCGAGATGGACGCCAAGGACCTGAAAGAGACCACGATGGACCCGGCCAGCCGCGTGCTGATCCGCGTCAGCATCGACGAGGACGAACCGGGCGAGACCGGCGACCTGGTCGAGCGGCTGATGGGCAAGAAGCCCGAGCTGCGGTTCCAGTACATCCAGGAGAACGCGAAGTTCGTGGAAGAGCTGGATGTGTGAGCCGGCGGCCGTCGGGATGTCGGGTGGGGTTTCACCCCACCTCTCCCCGGTGAGGATTTGTTAACCATCCCTGACGCATGCTCAGGACATGCTTGGGCCCGTCCATTTCCAGACCCCAAGGACATGCGCATCGTCGCCGACGAGATCGCGCGCGGCCAGGATATCACGGCGAGCCATCTGATCCGCGGCTGTTCCCGCCTCGTGGACCGCTTCGGCGCCGCGCTTTGCGGCCACGCCCACACCTGGATCGCCGAACGGGTGCTGAACCGGCAGGCGGATGACCACGCCGAGGTCCTCGACCCAACCGAAACGTGACCCCCGCCGCCCGCGCCCCATGATACACATTATACATGCGTGCGCTTTTCCTCTCGCTGGCCCTCGCCGCCGGCCCCGCCTTGGCCCAGGACACCGACCTCGAGCTGGTGCTGCTGGCCGACGCCTCCGGCTCCATCGACAGCACCGAGATCGCGCTGCAGCGGCAGGGCTATGCCCATGCGATCACCGACCCCACGGTCCTCGCCGCCATCGCGAACACCGCTTACGGAGAGATAGCCGTCACCTATGTCGAATGGGCCACCAACCAGGCGGTGGTTGTCGACTGGATGCGCATCGACGGCCCCGAGAGCGCGCAGGCCTTTGCCGACGCCCTGCTGGACCAGCCGCGCCTGGCCTATGGGCGCAATGCCATCGGCGCCGCCCCGCTGGAAGGGCTGCGGCTGATGGACGACAACGACATCGACGGCTGGCGCCGGGTGATCGATTTCTCGGGTGACAGCATCAACAACTACTCCGGTCCCCCGATCGAGGAGGCCCGGCAGCGGGTGTTGGCCGCCGGGGTCACGATCAACGCCCTGCCGATCCTGCGGCCGGGCGATCCGGGCCGCGCCCATGGCGGGCTCGAGGCGCTGTACGAAGAGCGCATCATCGGCGGGCAGGGTGCCTTTGTCGTCACCGCCGACAGCCGCGAGGCCTTTGCCGAGGCCGTCCGGCGCAAGTTGATCCTTGAAATCTCGGGAACGATTCCCGGCGCGCCGGCCGTCGCCTCGCGCTGAGCGTGCGTTCTTCGCGACTCGTCGCGCGAAAGGCGTCCTGCGCAGGGCCAATCTTCCAGTCACATGACCCGAAAACGCCGGTCCGGATGTAACACAAGGACCGCACTGGCCCTTTTTTGATTTTTTTCCGAGTCGCCTCTACACCTTGATCTCACGCGCCTGTGAGGAGCATTTCGGTTAAGTTTCGCCCATAGGTCGCATCGTGCGACCCGGGGTAATCGAGCCTCGCAGGGGGCGGACGGTCTGTGTGCGCGGGTGCACATATTAATCGTCGATAGTTTGCGGAACGTGGCCGTTCAAGGCCCTGAATCTCAAAACTAATACAGGATCACGAGGACGGGAGCGGGCTTGCGGGGCGAGGCATCATCGCACAAATCACTCTCACAACGAACGGCAACGTTCACAGCCAAACGAAAGGAACTACCCATGAAACGCTTTGCACTCGCAGCCGCCACCGCAGCCATCGCCATCACCGGCGCTGCCCATGCCTTCCCCGGCCAGGCACCCGGCGAGGCCAACTTCCAGATCAACATCGAAGAGTTCAACGCCCGCACCGCTCCGGTCGACGGCGCCTTCCCGGGCCAATCGCAAGTGGCACAGAACCAGGACCCCGATGCCGGCATCGCATATGAAGTCGAACGCATTGGCCGGTTTGCCGTGGTCGAGGACTACGCCCGTTTCAACCTGACCGCGCCGCAGGCCGGCACCGTCTACGGCTATGACAACGGCAACATCTACGTCGTGTCGGAAGCCACCGGTGACTCGGTCCGCCTGGTGGGCGATGCCCGCACGCTCACCAAGTGATCTGACGATCCTGTCGTGAGACCGGGCCGCGCGGGCAACTGCGCGGCCCGAAACGTTTTTCCGCCCCCCCTGTCCCTCGCGCGTTTCGTACAGGCCGCTTGCCAAGGCATGGCCGCGGGACTAACGCTTGGCCAGTCGGACCGCTCCGACCCGGCACCGCGCGGCGGGCCGCCCCTTTTTCATGGATGACATCGATGGATTGGACCAAAGGCAGGTTCTCGTGGCAGGCGCGGGTGCACCTGCCCGCGCTGGCGCATGTGGCGCCGGCGAACGGCGTCACGCTGGTCTTTGCACCTGAAGGACGCGGTCTTGCCCCGCTGAGCGAAGAGGAACGCGCCCTGGCCGAATGGGTCCCGGCCCATCATGCCGACCAGGCACGAACGGTTCAGAAGGCCGTGCTGGCCGAATACAAGGACGCCTGTTCCTGGGTCGCGGACGTCCAGGGCGCCAGCTTGCCCGTCATCTCGGGGCCCGAGGCGCTGGGGCAGGTGGTGACGCTGAAGAAGATCTTCGTCCACCAGGTGTCGCGCGATGGGCGCCCCTACGTCGGCTACCAGTTCGAGTGCGCCTGGGACGGCGAACATGGGCTCGGCGTGTTGATGCACGGCCAGCGGATCGTCGAGCGGGGCGGGGCGGATTGCGCCTTCCTGCTCTGGATGGCCGAGGAGGATGCCGCCTCCGTGGACCGCTGAGGCGCGACACGAAAAAGGGCCGGCCCTAAGGCCAGCCCCTTGTTCTTCACGCGTGGCGCGCGATCAGCTGATGCGCGCCTGCCATTGATCCACTTCGCGCTCGGCCTCGGCGCGGGCCTTGCCGTAGCGTTGCTGGATCTTGCCGATCAGCTGCTCGCGGTCGCCGCGCGCCTCGGCCAGGTCGTCATCGGTCAGCTCGCCCCATTCGGAACGGGCCTTGCCCTTGAGTTCGGTCCACTTGCCCTGGATCTGGTCCCAGTTCATGGTCGTCTCCTTCCTGCGTATCAGCGGCGAAGAGCGCCGCCTCTCACCCAGTCAACGCACCATCCCCGGCTAGGTTCCCTGGCCGATCCGGCGCCCCGCAACCGGGAATTGATCCCGGTCAAGGACGGGATGTAACGGGGCTGTTACCCTGCGCCCGACACCGCTTGGACCCAGGAGAGATGCATGGCCGACACACCCCCGACCTCGAACGGACAGGCCCCGGCCGCCACCCCCGGTGCCGCGGCCATTGCCGCCCCGGCCGCGCTGCCGGCCACCGCGAAGCCCGCGCCGCACAAGATGCCCGCGCCGACGCCCGACGACGTGCGCCTGGCCTTCGAGAACGGCACCTATCCCTATGACACGCGCCTGTCGCGCCGCAGCTACGAGGCGCAGAAGGCCAAGCTGCAGGCCGAGCTCTTGAAGGTGCAGCTTTGGGCGCAGGAGACCGGCCAGAAGATCGTGCTGCTGTTCGAGGGCCGCGACGCCGCCGGCAAGGGCGGCACGATCAAGCGATTTACCGAGCATCTGAACCCGCGCTCGGCCCGCGTCGTCGCGCTGAACAAGCCGACCGAGATCGAGAAGGGCCAGTGGTTCTTTCAACGCTACATCGAGCATCTGCCGACCGCCGGCGAGATCGTGCTCTACGACCGGTCCTGGTACAACCGCGCCGGGGTCGAGCGGGTGATGGGCTTTTGCGAGCCCAACGAATACCTCGAGTTCATGCGCCAGACGCCCGAGCTGGAGCGGATGCTCGTCCGCTCGGGGATCAAGCTATACAAGTACTGGTTCTCGGTCACCCAGGCCGAGCAGCAGGCGCGGTTCCAAAGCCGCGAGACGGATCCGCTCAAGCAATGGAAGCTGTCGCCGATCGACAAGGCCAGCCTCGACAAGTGGGACGATTACACCGAGGCGAAGGAGGCGATGTTCTTCTACACCGACACGGCGGACGCGCCCTGGACCGTAGTCAAATCGAACGACAAGAAGCGGGCGCGGCTGAACTGCATGCTGCATTTCCTCGACAGCCTCGATTATCCCGGCAAGGACCTGCATGTCGCCCATGCGCCCGATCCGATGATCGTCGGCGGGGCGGGGCACGTGATCCACCGCGCCGACCACATCCTGGGCACGGCGATGCACCCGGACCTGCGCAAGAGCTAGGGCAGCATCCGCTGCACCGGCCAGAGCTGGCGGAAGGTCTCTGCCAGCCAGCCGGTGAGCGGTTCGGGCGGCGCGTCGCCATCGCGCCAGAGTGTCAGCGACTTGCGCCGCAGCAGCAGGCTGCGCGGGTGATCGGCCGGGTAGGGGGCGGGGACGCGCTTCAGCTCGGGCTCGGACAGGCGCATCCCGACCGCGACCAGCCGGTCGACCTCGGCCGCCAGCGCGGCGCCTTCGGGACCATCGACCGTCTCGCGCCACGTGGTCAGGGCATCCTTGTCGAACCCCATCCGACCGCCGCCGCAGGTGATGTAATCGGGCGAAACGCCAAAGAACCACTGCGCCCCGCCGCTTTGCCACAGCAGGTGCAGATGCGTGTGATAGGGTGTCTTGTCCTTGGAAAACCGCACGTCCCGGTTCGGTCGGAACAGCTTGGTCTCTGTCGGCGTGTCAGTGATCGCCGTGAGCTTCCCCGCCATGACGTCCAGCAGCGCCGTGGCCGGCGCCTTCAACTCGGCGTCGTACCGCGCCTTCCGCGCGGTGAACCAGTCGCGCTCGTTGTTCGCGGCCAATTCGCGCAGAAAGGCGCGGGCCTTCGGGACAAGATCCTGGAACGGGTCGGTCATGGCACTCCCTCCGGTCGCTGTGCGCAGTTGAACGGCCCGCCCTGCGCGGGTCAAGTGCCCGGGCGGCTTGCCGGATCGGCGCCCCGCGGCTAAAGGCGGGGCATGAGCCAGATCCTGTCCCCCCTTGCCCATGCGCGGGCCCTGCTGATCCTCGGCCTGCCGCTGGTCGGCGGGCACCTGGCGCAGTTCCTGATCGGGCTGACCGACACGATCATGGTCGGCTGGTACGGGGTTCCGGAACTGGCGGCGCTGACGCTGGCGGCTTCGCTGTTCATGACGCTGTTCCTGTTCGGCTCGGGCTTTGCCTGGGCGGTGATGCCGCTGGTCGCCAGCGCCGCGGTGACCCGCGATGACGTGACCATCCGCCGGGTGACGCGCATGGCGCTGTGGCTGTCGGGGCTGTTCTTTGTCTGCGTGATGCCGCTGCTCTGGTGGTCGGCACCGATCCTGCGCGCCATCGGGCAGGAGCCCGAGGTGGCCGCCAACGCCCAGGTCTACCTGCGCATCGCCGGCTGGGGCATGGCGCCCGCGCTGGGCGTCATGGCGCTGAAAAGCTACCTTGCCGGGCTCGAACACACCCGCGTGGTGCTCTGGATCACCGTGGCGGCGGCTGTCGCCAACGGGTTTGGCAACTACGCGCTGATCTTCGGCAACTGGGGCGCGCCCGAGCTGGGCATCCGTGGCGCCGCCATCGCCTCGCTGCTGTCGCACCTGACGGCGCTGGCGGGGGTGGTGCTGTATGCGCGGCGCAAGTTGCCGCAGCACCAGCTCTTCGTGCGCTTCTGGCGGCCGGATACCGAGGTCATGGCCCGGGTCTTCCGCCTGGGCTGGCCGATCGGGGTGACCACCCTGGCCGAAGTCGCCCTCTTCGCCGCCAGCGCAGTGATGATGGGCTGGATCGGTACGGTGTCGCTGGCCGCCCACGGGATCGCGCTGCAGCTCGCCTCGGCGTCCTTCATGATCCACCTCGGGCTCAGCAACGCGGCGACGATCCGCGCCTCGAACGCCGCCGGGCGCGGAGACCTGACCCAGCTGCGCCGCGGCGCCTGGGTCGTCTCGGTGCTGTCGCTCATCGTGGTGGCCCTCACGACCGTGCTCTTCCTCGCGCTGCCCGACCAGCTCATCGGCCTCTTCATCGACCCCGCCGAGCCGCGCCGCGCCGCGATCCTCGAGGTCGGCCGGATCCTGCTGGCCCTCGCGGCCCTCTTCCAGCTCGCCGACGCGATGCAGGTGATCCACGTGGGCGTGCTGCGCGGTCTTCAGGACACGCGCGTGCCCATGGTCATCACGACGATTTCCTACTGGGCCATCGGCCTGACCTGCAGCTATACGCTGGCCTTCTTCGTCGGCTGGGGCGCCACGGGCCTCTGGCTGGGCCTCACCTTCGGCCTGACCTGCGCCGCCATCGGCCTCGCCACGCGCTTCTGGACCTCCGCCGCCCGCCTGCTCCCGGCGACCGCCTGATCGCTGCGCCGCCCCAACCCTTCATCGTTTTGCAAATACCTCGGGGGTCCGGGGGCTGGCCCCCGGGTCCGACCGCTGGCCCAGGCCCGACACCTGGCCTGACCGCTGCCGCCATCCTTCATTGTTTTGCAAATACCTCGGGGGGAGGCGCCCGTGGCGCCGGGGGGCTGGCCCCCCGCGGCTGCGCCGGCTTGCCGGCGCAGCCGCCCCGGTCGGATCGCCCCGCGATCCGAAACCGGGACGGAAAGCTAGTCGTCCCGTCCCAGCCGGTCGGCCTTCTTGCGCACCAGGACCGAGCGCAGGTCATGCATCGCCAGCAGCAGCCGGTCGGTGATCTCCTCGAGCTGCTCGTCCGTCGCCTTGGACTGGATCCACTGCGTCGTGGTGTTGAGGTAATCGATGGCCCGGTGGATGTCGTCGAGGTCGCGCTGCGCCAGCAGCGCCGCCCGCTCCTGCATCCAGTTCGCGATGGCGGCCTCGTCGGCGGGGGTCAGCGGCCGGTCGCCCTGCGCCTTGACCTCGCCGTTGCGCACGTTGACCACGGCGATCTGGTCCATCTCGATCCGCCGATGCCGGTTCTCGGTATCCACGCGGAACACCGCGGCCCCCTTGTCGCGGATGCGGAAGTAATATTCGGGCAGGCTGCTCATGACCGCATCCCCCTCATGTCAGCCCGGCGCAGAAGCGCTCGATCCGGGTGCAGGCCTCGTCCAGAACGTCGTCCGCCACGGCATAGCTGACGCGGAAGTTGGGCGACAAGCCGAAGGCCGCGCCATGGACCACGGCCACGCCGGTTTCGGCCAGCAACGCGCTGACGAAGGCCTCGTCATCCGCGATCAGCGTGCCGCCCGCGCTGGTCTTGCCGATCAGCCCGGCAATCGACGGGTAGATGTAGAACGCACCCTCGGGCACCGGGCAGGTGACGCCGTCAATCGCATCCAGCCGCGCGCAGATTATGTCGCGCCGCCGCTGGAACGCCACCCGGAAGTCGTCGAGAAAGCCCTGCGGCCCGTCCAGCGCCTCGAGCGCGGCCCATTGCGAGATGGTGCAGGGGTTCGAGGTGCTTTGCGTCTGCATCTTGCGCATCGCCGCGATCAGCCAATCGGGGCCCCCGGCATAGCCGATCCGCCAGCCGGTCATGGCATAGGCCTTGCTGACGCCGTTGACGGTCAGCGTCCGGTCGTAAAGGCCGGGCTCGATCTGCGCCGGGCTTCGGAACTCGAAATCGCCATAGGTCAGGTGTTCGTACATGTCGTCGGACATGACCATCACATGCGGATGGCGCATCAGCACATCCGTCAGCGCCTTCAGCGCCTCGGGGCCGTAGCCCGCCCCGGTGGGGTTGGAGGGCGAGTTGAAGATCAGCCACTTGGTCGCCGGGGTGATCGCGGCCTCGAGCGCCTGCGGCGTGATGCGGAAACCATCCTCCAGCCGCCCCTCGACGATCACCGGGGTGCCGCCCGCGACCGTCACCATGTCGGGGTAGCTCACCCAGTAGGGCGCGGGCACGATCACCTCGTCGCCGGGGTTCAGCGTCGCCATCAGCGCGTTGAACAGCACCTGCTTGCCGCCCGTGCCGACGTTGATCTGGGCGGGGGAATATTCCAGCCCGTTCTCGCGGGCGAACTTGCGGCAGATCGCCTTCTTCAGGTCCAGCATCCCGTCGGGGGCGGTGTACTTGGTGTGCCCCGCTTCAATCGCGCGGATCGCGGCGGCCTTGATATGCGCCGGCGTGTCGAAATCCGGCTCTCCGGCGCCCAGGCCGATGACGTCCTGGCCCGCCGCCTTCATCTCGAGCGCCTGGGTGCTGATCGACACGGTCGCCGACGGCTTGATCTTCTGCAATGTCGCGGACAGGCGCTGCATCGCCGCCTCCTGCTTTGAATTCCCCGGCCCCATGTCATAGGTTGCCCCCGAAAGCCGTTCAAGCGGGAACGGCAGAAGGGAAGAGACATGACCGATCACAGCGATGATATTGACTGGTACGGCCCCGACATGGCCACCTTCGGCGACCGCCTGGCCGCCGCGCGCGACGCGGCGAAACTGAGCCAGGCGCAGCTGGCGCGGCGTCTTGGCGTGCGGGTCAGCACCCTGCGCGGCTGGGAAGAAGACCGGACCGAGCCGCGCGCCAACCGCCTGTCGATGCTGGCCGGGTTCCTCAACGTGTCGATCGTCTGGCTGCTGACCGGGGAAGGCGACGGCGTGGCGGCCCCCGACCAGGCCGACGGCTCGGCTGATATCGCCTCGGCCCTGGCCGAGCTGGCGCAGCTGCGGGTCACCCTGCGCGAGGCGCTGGACCGCGCCGGCCGGCTGGAAAAGCGCCTGCGGGCGGGGCAAGAGGCGGCCTCGTCTTGACCGGCGAGACCCGCGAGATCCGCGAAAAACGCCTGCGGATGCGGTCGATGCGGCGAGGGATCAAGGAAATGGACCTGCTGCTGGTCGCCTATTCCGCCGCGCAGCTTTCGGGCATGGACGATGCGACGCTGGATCTTTACGACCGGCTGCTGCACGAGAACGATCAGGACCTCTATGCCTGGGTGACCGGTCGCGTGCCCGCGCCCGTGGAGTACGGGGCCATGGTGGCCGAGATCTCGCGCGCGATCAGCGACGCCTGAGTCAGGGCGCTTTTTTCTGCCCGGATTTCGCGCAATTTTGTTGGTCTTCGTGTAGGTTTAACTGATTATTCGGGTTTTCGCGCCAGTGTCCCCGCCAAGGATCACGTGGCGGAGATGACGATGAGCTTACACAAACCCATGGCGGCGACGGGTCCGGAACAGCAGTTCATGGCCAGCTACCTGGACGCGTTGTCTCTGGTCGAACGGCTGCATCGGCTGCTGCTCGACGTGATAAAGGACGAATTCGAACGGGTGGGCGTGCTGGACATCAACGCGGTGCAGGCGCTGCTGTTGTTCAACATCGGCGAGAACGAGGTGACGGCGGGCGAGCTCAAGTCGCGCGGTTATTACCAGGGCTCGAATGTCAGCTACAACCTCAAGAAGCTGGTGGAAATGGGCTACATGCACCACCAGCGCTGCGAGATCGACCGCCGCTCGGTCCGCGTGCGCCTGACCGAACGGGGGCGCGAGATTCGCGACATCGTCTCGGGCCTGTTCCAGCGCCATGCCGAGGGGCTGATGTCCAAGAACGTGGTCGGCCCTGACGGGTTTGACCAGATCACCATGTCCCTGCGCCGGGTCGAGCGTTACTGGACCGACCAGATCCGCTATATCTACTGACCAGCGCGCCGGTTCGGCTCGACCGGTCCGCAGGCAGAGCCAGGCGCGTCTACCGATCAGACCACGGCGTCGGGTTGGCGATGGTCTTGATCCAGGGCCCGGGCGCAACCGGGTCGAGCGACCCGAGAATCAGCACGCTAAGTTCCTTTTTCAGCTTGCGCACCATTGCGGCCTCGAAATCCTCGAACCCCAGTGCCGTCTCGAGAAACGCGCCAAGTCCGTGCAGCACGTAGGTCCGGTAGTACCCGCCCAGCGAAGCGGTGGTCATCCGCGACTGGAAGCTGTCGTCATTCGTCTCGGAGCTGATCACCAGCCCGTTCACCACCAGCCAGTCGGGCAGGCCCTTCTTGACGTCGCGCGGGTGGCGGCCGGTGTTGGCGATGCCGTCGCCCGAGAGGTCCAGCACCCGCTTGGGGCACTCGGCCCGGTCGCTCAACAACTGGCGCCCCAGCTCCAGCGCCTCGCCGATCGCGGTCGAGGGGTCGGCCTTGGCCCGCAGCGTTCCGGCCAGCCGTCCGGCGACCCCTTCCAGCGTGGCGGGGGTGTCGATCGGGGTCCAGGGTTGCAGCAGGCGCTGGTCCGAGGGGCCGGACCATTCGTAGACCGCCAGCCAGACCGGCGCGCCGGGATCGGCCAGGAAGGCCTCGCGCACCTCGGGGTGCAGCAGCGCCGCCGCCAGCCCGTCCAGTTGCAGCCGGTATTCCTGCGCATCGACCGAGCCCGAGACATCCAGCCCCAGCGCCAGCGCCTGCCGGCAGGGCGCAGCCTCGGCGCCGGTGGCCACGAGGGCCAGCGCCAGCAGGGCGGCGCGGATCATCCCTCGTCCCCGCGCGCGGGCAGGACCAGCGCGCCGAATGGGCCGGGCAGGTCCGGCCCATCCAGCCCGCCGACGGCCTTGGACCTGAGCTCGCGCAGGAGCTTGCGGCGCATGGCGCGTTCGTAATCCTCGAACCCCTGCGCCACCTCGATGAAGGCGCCGGGGCCGCGCAGCACCTCGGTCCGGTAATAGTCGATCAGGTCGACCTCGGCCTCGAACTCGGCCGCGTTGATCACCAGCCCGTTGACCGTGACCCCGGCAAAGGGGAACTCGCGGTAGGCCGCCTCGGGGCCGAAGCCCTCGTTGTTCTTGCCGTCGCCCGAGACGTCGATGACCTGCCACAGGCAGGGCGGGGCGCGGCGCAGCATGGTCGCGCCGTATCCCAGCGCATATCCCAGCGCGGTCGGAAAGTTGTTGGTGCTGCGTTCGCTGCGCCCGATCTGCTGCGCCGCGATCAGCAGGTCCTCGGCGCTGTCCACCAGCACCCAGTCCAGCAGCACGGCCTGCCTGTGCCGCCCGCTCCACTCATAGGCCGCCAGCGCGACGGGCAGGGGGTCGCCCAGGAACGCCTCTTGCACCTCGGGCGCGATCAGGGCCGAGGCAAGGCCGCTGCGCTGCAGCGTGTCCTCCTCGGCATTCACCGAGGAGGAGATGTCGAGCGCCAGCAGCAGGGCCAGCCGGCAGCCAACCTGCGCCGCCGCCGCACCCGGCACCAGCGCAGTGGCCAGCGCCAGCCCTACCAGTGCCCGGTGTTTTCCATGCTGGCCCATGGTTCCTGCGGCTCCTTCGCATCGCCGGCCTGGAGAAGCTCGATCGAGATGTTGTCGGGTGAGCGGACAAAGGCCATGTGGCCATCGCGCGGCGGGCGGTTGATCGTCACGCCGGCGTCCATCAGCGTCTGGCACATGGCGTAGATGTCATCGACCTTGTAGGCGAGGTGGCCGAAGTGCCGGCTGTCCGAGGGCAGCCCGTCGTCGCCGTCCCAGTTGTAGGTCAGCTCCACATCCGCCGTTCCGTCCGCCTGGCCCGGCGGGCAGAGGTAGACCAGCGTGAACCGGCCCTTTTCGCTTTCATGGCGGCGGCGTTCTTTCAGCCCCAGCATTTCGTAGAAGGCGATGGATTTCTCGAGATCCTTCACACGGACCATCGTGTGCAGGTAGGTGATCGACATGGGTCTCTCCTTGGTCTTCGCGTTGGACCGAGTGTAGGGCCAGCGCCGGGAAAGCCAATGCTCAGAATGCGGATTCGATACCGAGCCGGACCGACACGCCTTCGGTTTCGAAGCGGGTCACGTTCGAGGTCTGGCGCTTGCCGGTCACCGTGACCACGGGAACAAAGCCGGCATAGCCGAGGTCGTCGAACCGCGCGCGTGCCGTCAGCGACAGGCTGCGATCCTCGCGCCCGCCGGGCACCTTGACGGCCACCAGCCCCAGCCCGGTCAGGCCCACGACGCGGTAATCGGGGTAGTCCGTGACCCGCCCGTCCAGCGAAAAGGTCATCCGTGCGGGCCCCCAGGCCTGCGCCGGGCTCCAGCTGAGCGACATCGAAAGCGACTCGTTGTCGAAATCAGGGCCGGTGCGGTCCTCGGCCTCGTATCCCAGCGACAGGCCCAACGTGCCCGCATCACCCACCCTGGTGCGCCAGCCCGCGCCCAGCCGGATCTCGCGCCCCTCGGGGCGGGAGGACAGCGGGAAATCGCGCTGCTCGGCCGTGGCATAGGCCGAGACATGGCTGCGCGGGGTCAACAGGGCGCCGTAGCCCAGCTCGATGCGCCGGTAATCGTAATAGGGCTCGCCGCCGTAGGTGACGGTGCCAAGCGCGAGCCCGGCCGAAACGTCGATGGTCTCGGTCAGCGGCTGGCGGCGGCGCAGCGACAGCTCGAGCTGGGTCATGTCGTAATCGCCCGCCTCGGCGGTCGGGGCCTTGTCGCGGGTTTCCTCGGTCAGCAGAACACGCTGCGCATAACCCAGCAGCGACACGGTCGTCGCACCCTCGGCCCGCTGGTCGCTCAGCCGGTAGCTGAGCCGCGCCTGGGTGGTGACCACGTTGCCGGGCAGGGCCTGGGCATCGCTGCTGAGCGAGCCGAAATAGCCGTCGACCCCGTCCACGTCGTTCAGCGCGCTGCTGGACCCGTTGTTGAAGTTCGTCGAGGGCGAGACCGAGAAGCTGAACGAAAAGCTCAGCGGGTTGACCTGCCGCAGCATCCGGTAATCGCGGGCGATGGCGGCGCGGGCGGCCTCGTTCGGGGCGTTCTCGTAGGTGCGGCGCAGCCAGAGCTGCCCCAGCGTGTAGTGCCTGGCATCGACCGAGGCCCCGGCGGCGATCTGCGCGGCCTGGAACCGCTGCAGCGGGCTGCTGGCCAGCCGGTAGGATCTTGCCGCGGCCTGCCGCGCCTCGACCGGGCGGCCAAGCGCGCGGTTGGCGCGGGCGAGGATGTAATGCGCTTGGCCATCGTCCGGCGCGGCCTTGATCAGCCCCAGCGCCAGCGCGCGGGCGAGGTCATAGCGCCCGTCCGCGGCGGATTTCATCATCAGGATGCGCGCCTCGCCCTTGGGGATGGTCACCATCTCGGGGGCAGGGGTCGGGGATTCGGGCGCCTGGGCCAGGGCGGCGAGCGGCAGGGCGACAGCCGTCAGCGCACTGGCCAAAAGCCTGCGCAGCGCCGTCCGGCCCGCCCCCGCCCATGCCGTCATTACTTATCCACTTGGCTGCAGACGCTTTCGTTCGAATGCTGGGTCCCGCAGCGTTCCAGCACGAAGACACCCCATTCCAGCTCGTTCTCGTAGCCGAGCGGGTCGCCCTCGCCGTCCCATTCATCGAGCTTGAGCGAGCCCCCGAGCGCGCGGCTTTCGGGCCCGCCGAGGATGCCGGCGTAGTCGCCGATGTCCTTGTTGATCACGCCCTCGTACTCGATCGACGCGCCGTTGAACACGCCATCATCGCCAAGCTCCGTCGCGATCAGCACGATCGACGGCAGGGCCAGCCCGTTGTGCTCGAGCCGGCGGTTGTAGACGTTGCCCTCGACTTCCATGTCGTTGAAGTCGACGTTGATGAAGATGTCGCCGGTGGTCTGCGCCGCGCGGGTCGTGCGCAGCTCGTTCGGGGTGCCGGCATCGGGCACCTGCAGGATCGTGTAATCGTAAAGACCGATGTTGGTCAGGCCGGCGTACTTGCCGGCATAGGTGACCAGCCCCTCGTCCGGGCCCGTCGGCACCGGCTCGTAATCGCCGTCCCGCTCGAAATAGCCACCGCCGAAGATCCGGTTGCGCACGCCGCCGGTCACGGCGATGCCCGCGCGCACGACGCCTTCGAAGGTCGTGCCGCCCGATTGCAGCACCAGCGCGGTGGTGTGGCGGTCAAGCGGGTCGTCCTGCGCCATGTAGACGTGGTAGCCGTTGTAATTCGCGTCCTGGTCCGCGCGGCGGGTATAAAGCGTATTGAACGGTTCCTCGTCCAGCGTCAGCCCCTCGACCACCACGGTGTTCTGCAACGCGTTGTAATAGATCGCATCCAGGTCGCCGCGGATCGCGGCAGAGACCTCGACCTCACCGGTGTTGGTGCTGTCCGTCGACTCTTCGTTGGTTTCGGTGTCGCCCGAAAAAGGGTTCGTCCCGTCGCCTTCGCCACATGCCACCAGCAGCGCGCATGTCGCCATCAGGAATGAAATCCGTCCCATTCGTTTCTGCCTCGACTGCTCAAGGGGTCTTTCGCCCCGGTTTGCGGGCAAGGTCCCATCTGCGCGGGCATCCGTCAACGCTGGGGCGAGGAAAAATCGCCAAGTGCGGCCCTTTTGCCGCCACCACCTCTGGTATGGCGATGCCGGTTTCGGGCAAGATATGGGCCAGACCGACTCACGCCTCATCAAAAAGGATGACCCGATGCCGCTTTCCCCCGAACAGGCCGCCGAAATCGAAGAGCTGCGCGCGACGCCCCGCCCGACCCTGCGGACCGTGTCCGAGGGGATGGAGGCGCATCTCTACAAGGCGCGCCCGGTGCTGGACCATGGCTTCGTCCGGGTCATCGACTACATGGGCGACGACGCCGCCATCTGCCAGGCTGCGCGGGTGAGCTACGGCAAGGGGACCAAGTCGGTGCAGAACGACGAGGGGCTGATCCGTTACCTCATGCGGCACTGGCATTCGACCCCGTTCGAGATGTGCGAGTTGAAGCTGCACGTCAAGCTGCCGGTCTTCGTCGCCCGCCAGTGGATCCGCCACCGCACTGCCAACGTGAACGAATATTCCGCGCGCTACTCGATCCTCGACCGCGAGTTCTACATCCCCGAGCGCGACGCGCTGGCCGCGCAATCGGTGGTCAACAACCAGGGCCGGGGCGCGACGCTGAGCGGAGAGGAAGCCGACCGCGTGCTCGAGATCCTCAAGGGCGACGCCGCGCGCTGCTATGACCATTACCAGCAGATGATCTCGGACGACGGGCAGGACGGCCTCGCGCGCGAGCTGGCGCGGATGAACCTGCCGGCCAACATCTACACGCAATGGTACTGGAAGGTGGACCTGCACAACCTGCTGCACTTCCTCCGGTTGCGCGCGGACAGCCACGCCCAATACGAGATCCGCGTCTACGCCGAGGCGATCTGCGAGATGGTCGCCGACTGGGTGCCCTTCGCCTACCGCGCCTTCGAGGATTACCGGATGGGCGGCGCCACCCTGTCGAAACAGATGGTCGAGGCGGTCCGGCTGATGCTCAAGGGCGAAGAGGTCACGGCCGAGAGCGTCGGCATGTCCGCGCGGGAATGGCGGGAGATGATGGAGGTTGTGGGGTAAACACTTGACAGTTGAAGGCTAAATTTCTCAATAATCCCCAACATGCAATAAAGGGGACACCCATGAGCAGCCTGGAGGCCGCGCTTCAATCTCTTGCAATGAGAGTGCGCGAACACGCGGAAACGATCCAGACGGAGGAAGCTGTCAAGACTTCGGTGGTACTACCGTTTCTTCAGGCGCTGGGTTACGACATTTTCAACCCTTCTGAGGTTGTTCCAGAGTTCACTGCTGATGCAGTCGGGAAAAAGGGAGAAAAAGTCGATTACGCCATCCTGAGAGAGGGTGACGTCAGCATTCTGGTTGAATGTAAAGGGCTCGCCACGTCTCTGAACGAAAAACACCTGGCGCAGCTGTATAGGTATTTCACAGTTACAAACGCCCGCTTTGCGATCTTGACCAATGGTCGGGAGTATCGGTTTTATTCTGATCTCGAGGAGCCAAACAGGCTCGACAAGCGTCCGTTTTTTATTCTGGATATTCTGGACATTTCTGGGTTTTCAGTTTCCGAGCTTGCAAAATTTGCCAAGGCGAACTTTGATGTTAACAATATTTTGGCCCAAGCCGAGCGACTGAAATACGTAGTCGCCCCTGAACATCACGCAGCTGCGGCTCTGATGCCGCATTTCGGCCGCGGTAGAGCGATGATCGCACCGATCGC
>NZ_JAIMID010000020.1 GCF_019966535.1 Mesobacterium pallidum
TCGTTTGCGACGTCGCTATGCACGTGTCTTAGGGCCTCACAGCGAAATCCGGCAGGCGGTAGCAACCGGGTGGTTACGGTGTAGGCATCCAGCGGCTTGTCGCCACAAGCGTCGATGACGTAGCCACACGCCCTTTCGGCGGCACGATGGAAAGTGACCGGACGCCCTGCCCCCTTGTGCTTGAGATACAAGGCCATGCCCTCGGACAAGGTGATGGGGCTGGAGATCGTCTCGACCTCGGGAACACCTGCCGTGGCAGCTCGAGGATCACGCTGTAGCCGGAGCATGTGCTTGCCGGGCAATTCCTTGAACTGCGACCGCAGATGAAACCAGTACTCGTCCAGCTGGTCGGCTGCTCGTCTGGCTCTGGCTTCGGCGATCCGGTCTGACCTGGTACGCAAGGAAAAGGCGATGCGAGGCGATGTGTATTGGGTTTTCAACTCGGTCGGGATGCGACGGCTGAAGTAATAAATCCCTGACTTCAGATACGTGAACGCGGGCGAATTGGTCTCCGACATGGTTTACGGCCCCAGGCAACTGCAAGAAGCTGATGCGAAACCAATGCGTTAGCCGAAATAGTGGTGCCCGGGGGCGGAATCGAACCACCGACACGAGGATTTTCAATCCACTGCTCTACCCCTGAGCTACCCGGGCACGGGAGAACGCGACGCGTTCGGGTGGAGGCCTTCTATGGCGATCCGAACAGGCTGTCCAGAGCCTTTTCGCACAAAAATTCAGTGCGGTGGAGAAGAGCGCCGCTCAAGCTCGTCCAGCGCCTCGTCGGCATCCTCGGGATCGTCCGAGGGGATGGCGTAGCTGCCCCGCATCCATCGGCCAAGGTCGATATCCGCGCAGCGTTTCGAGCAGAAAGGGCGGAACTTCGGATCGGTTTTCTCAGCGCAGATCGGGCAGCTCATGCGGGCCTCCAGTCCAGTCGGGCGCGGGCGCGGTGGCGGCTGAGCTCCAGGTGACCAAGGGGCGTCCAGCCGATAAGGTTGGTCTCGATCGAATCGGCGCGCAGGGCCTTCTGCAGCGCGCCCTCGAGCTGCCGGCGGTCCTTCTTGGCCATGGGGGCGAAGTCGATCACCACCTGGCCGGCAAGGCCACGCAGGCGCAGCAGGCGCGGCAGTTCGCGGGCCAGCGCGATGTTGGCCTTGAGACCGGCGGCGGGGGAGGTGTCGGCGCCGGTATTGACGTCCACGGCGACCAGTGCGCGGGTGGGCTCGACATAGGCATAGGCGCCGCCGCCCAGCGACACCTCGGTGCGCAGGGCGTGCGCCACGTCATCAAGCAGCGTGGGGTCGGAGAGCACGTCTTCGCCCTGGATCACGTTGCCTTCGGGCCAGTCGCGCCAGGCGATGGCATGGGGCCCGTCGCCTTCCAGCAGCAGTTCGGCAGAGCGGCTGTCGTCGGAGAGGATCTGGGCGGCCACGTCGCGCATCTCGGCGATGTCGGCGGCGATGGCGTGGTCCTCCGCATCGACGCAGGCCGAGCGCAGGATCAGGCCCATCTCGGCCCCGTCCATCACCTCGTGCGCGATCTCGAGCAACTCGTCCCGCCGCGCCTCATCCCGGATCGCGCGCGAGACGTTCAAACCGGGCGCATCGGGGGTGACGATGGCATAGCGGCTCTTGAACAGCAGCCGGGTGGTGACGGGGATGGCCTTGCCTTCCTCGGCGTAGCCGGTGACCTGCACCAGCAGCGGCTGCCCGGGGCTGAGGCCCTTGACCTGTTTCAGGAAGACCGACCCGTCGGGCGTCTTGCAGAACATGCCGCCCTGCCCTTTCACGGGGCGGTCGGCGATGGCGCGGTAGATCGAGCCGGGGCGCGGGGCGTCCGTGTCGATCAGAAGGTCCTCTATCCGCTTGCCGTCGCGCAGCAGGGCAGCCTCGCGCCCGTCGATCTGGCCAAGAAAGATGTCGATGCTCATGGTGTGTTCCATAGCGGGTAGCCGGCCGCGCCCAGCAGCATGGCGGTCTCATGCAGCGGCAAGCCGACGATGGCGGAATGAGAGCCCTGCACCCAGGGAATGAAGGCCGCGAAGGGCCCCTGGATCGCGTAGCCGCCGGCCTTGCCGCGCCAGTCTTCGGTGGCGATGTAGGCGTCGATCTCTTCGGCGGAAAGTGCCTTGACCCGCACCGCGCTTTCCACGTCGCGCTGCCAGGTCTTGTCGCCGCGCTTGACGGCCAGCGCCGTCACGACGCGGTGGCGCCGCCCCGAGAGCAGGGCAAAGAAGGCGCGCGCCTCCTCCGCATCGGCGGGCTTGCCGAGGATGCGCCGGCCGACGGCAACGGTCGTATCGGCCGACAGCACGATATCGTCGGGGTCATCGACCTGCACCGCCTGCGCTTTCTCAAGCGCCATGCGGGCACAATAGGGGCGTGGCCGCTCCCCCTTGATCGGCGTTTCGTCGATGTCGGGCGGGCGGATGGCGTCGGGCTGAATGCCCAAGACCCCCAACAGCTCAAGCCGTCGGGGGCTGCCTGATCCCAGGACAAGTTTCACTGGGATTTCAGTTACCTGAAGCGGTAGTTGATCCGACCCTTGGTCAGATCGTAGGGGGTCATTTCGACCTGCACCCGGTCGCCAGCCAGAACACGGATGCGGTTTTTTCGCATCTTGCCTGCCGTATGCGCGATGATTTCATGGCCGTTCTCGAGTTCGACCCGGAAAGTCGCGTTGGGCAGGAGTTCCTTCACGACACCAGGGAATTCGAGAGTATCTTCCTTGGCCATGTTGTCTCCGTCCGTAGATTTCCTGTGCTGCTCTGCAGCGCGCTCTTAAATGGGCGCATCGGCCCCGATAATCAAGGCTCAATCACCTGAGGGCGACATTTGTGATCGCACCGTCACGCGGAACCTGTTCGTCCCAATGGCGGCGGTTCAGCACCACCCCGTCGGCGCGCACATGAGCGATGGCCGCACGGTCGATGGTGGCATAGGTCCAGCCGGCGTGATTCAGCCCGCCCGAGGCGATGATCCCGTCCTCGGGAAAACCGGTGTCGGGCGGGCCGAAGACGCCACCCCGGCCGGTGCCTTCCTCGATCCCGTAAAGATCCGGGTGGCCGTTGATCAGCGAGGACATGATTGTCACGCATTGCGATTCCAGCGCCCGGGCCCGGGCGCCGATGCGCACGCGGGTGTGGCCGGCCAACGCCTCGGTCACCGAGGGGATCAGCAGCAGCTCTGCCTCGGCCAAAGCCCTGCCCAGAAAGGGAAATTCACTGTCATAGCAGATCAGGACCGAGATCTTGCCAAGCGCGGTGTCGAAGAGTTTCAGCGGCCCGCCCCCGGCGATCCCCCAATCCTCCCGCTCGAACCGGGTCATGATCTGCTTGTCTTGGTGGTCGATCGCACCCGAAGGGGCGACGAAATGGGCGCGGTTCACGTAAACCCCGTCCACGTCCACCGGGCCAGAGCCCATCAGGATGTAGACGCCATGTTCTTGCGCCAGCCGGGCATGCAGGGCGCAGGCCTCCGGCATCCGGTCCGAGGCCGCGCGCAACGCGCCGTCCCGGTCGGACGAGACCTCGACCCCGGCAAGGCTGGCAAGCTCCAGCGCCGCGTATTCGGGGAACACCAGCAGCTGGGCACCCTGCCCCGCGGCCTCTTCGACCCATGCGGTGATTCGCGATTCGTATGTGGCCCAGTCCGGAAGGAAGGCGGGCGGATAGGCGGCGGTGGCGATCTTGATCCGGCTCACAGGTCCCTCATCCAGAATTGCAGCGGTTTCTCGGTCTGCTCGCTATCACCGACGTCGGTCCACTTGAACTTTGCCACGACGCCGGGCAGCGGCGCGTAGCCCCGCTTGCGCCAGAACGGGTCGAGCGGGGCGTAATCGGCCGGCCTCTCGGGGTGATCCTCGGGCCGGATCACGCCGCAAAAGGCTGCATGCTTGCGCCCCAGCGCCCGGGCATGGGCCTCGCGCGCATCAAAGAAGGCATGGCCGACGCCCTGCCCCCGATAATCCGCCAGCAACACGCTTTCGGCGCAGTAGAAGATATCTTCCAGCGGCACGCCGACACCCGCGAAGGGCGCGGCGAAATCGCTGGCATGATCCTCCATCGGCGTGCCGGTGGCCGCGCCGACCAGCTTGACCCCGTCGAAGGCGCCGACCAGCACGGCCCGGTCGCTGTCGCGGTAGGCCTGCAGGTAGTCCCGCTCGTACGCGAGCGAGCCGTCATAGAGATACGGAAAGGCGCGAAAGACCGTGATCCGCAGCCGCGCCACGTCATCCAGCGCAGCGTCCAGCGCCGCGCCGGTCAGGACACGGGTCGTCACGCTCATGACGAGACCTGGGCCGTCCAGTCCGCGAGGTTGTAATAGGTCACGACGCGGGTGATCTTGCCGTTCTCGAGCGAAAAGAACGACCCGGCCGGCAGGCGGTAGCTCTGGCCATGTGCTTCGGGCAGGCCCTCGTCGGTCACAAGATAGGTGCCGTTCACGATGAACTCGGCCGCCGCGCGGGTGCCGCTGTCGTCCTGGAACAGCACCATGTCGGTCAGGTTTTCGCGGTAGCAGCGCGCCATGTGATCGCAGAAGGCCCGGAACTTGTCCTTGCCCATGCGCACCTGGCCCTCGTTGACATGGTGGGCCACGTCGTCGGACAGGCAGTCCAGCATCCCGTCGATGTCGCCCGCGTTGAAGGCGTCGAAGTAGCGGCGGATCGTTTCGGTCATTCTGCCTCGCTCGGCGGGCCGAAGCGGCGCGCCATCTGGTCGGTTATCTGGTCGCGGGTCTGGCGATAGGCCCTGAGCTTGATGTCGCGATCTTCGCCCATCCCCGTCGGATCCATGATCGGCCAGTACTCCACGGTCAGGTGGTAGTAGCGTGTGAGGTCCAGCGCCCGCCGTTGCGAGGCCGGAGACAGGGCCACGATCAGGTCGAAGGAGGAAAGCCCCTCGCCCTCTTCCTCGAGCTCGTCGAAGGACCGCGACCGGTGTCGGCTCAGCTCTACCCCGACCTCCTTGCAGGCGGCGATGGCGAAACCGTCGATTTCGAGGTCGTTCACGACGCCCACCGACTGCACGTAGGTGTCGGTGCCGTACCGCTGCTTCATCAGTCCCTCGGCCATGGGCGAGCGGACCGCGTTGTGGTCGCAGCAGAACAGGATCGACTGGGGGAGGTTGCCCAAGGTCAGCCCCCGAAATGCAGGACGCAGATCAGGGTAAAGAGACGCCGGGCAGTGTCGTTGTCGACCTCGGCCTTGCCGTCCAGCCGTTCGGCCAGCACGCGCGCGCCCTCGTTGTGGATGCCGCGACGGGCCATGTCGATGGTCTCGATCTGGCTGGGCGGCATGGTCTTGACCGCGTCGTAATAGCTTTCGCAGATCTGCCAGTAATCCTTGACCACCTGCTTGAAGGGCGACAGCGACAGGTGGAACTCGGCCGCCTTTTCGGCCGCATCCGTGGTCACGTCGAAGACCAGCCGCTTGTCGCGGATCGACAGGGCCAGCCGGTAGGGACCGGGCGGCACGATGCGGTCGTCCCGCTTGGGCAGGGAAAAGGAATTCTCCTCGAGCAGATCGAACATGGCGACCTTGCGCTCCTGCTCGATCTCGGGTGTCGGCGGCGGCAGGTTGCGGTCGTCGATCTCGATATGGCTGATGTGGGACATGGCAGCCCCTCCTCGTTGCGCGTGGCACGAGGTTTAGCCGCAACGCAGCATCCGCGCAATGTGACCGTTGGTCTACGAAAGGAACGGACGCGCCGTCATGGTTTCGGCCACCGGCGCGCCGAGCCGCGAAAGGATCGTGGGCGCCAGCTGCAGCTGGTCGATCACGCTGTCCTGCTCCGGGCCTGTCGCGGGCCCGAAGTAGTAGAGCGCCGTCTCCTGCTGCAGGTCGTCATGCCCGCCATGGTGGCCCCGCGCGTCCTGCCCGTGGTCGGCGGTCACGATCACCTCGTATCCCATCGCCCGCCAGCGCGGGATGAAGGGGGCCAGCATCTCGTCCATCACCGCGCAGGCATGGTCCATCTCATGGCAGTCGTGGAAGAACCGGTGCCCCATGCTGTCCAGCGTGCAACTGTGCAACATGCCGTAGTCGAGCCCCTTGCGCTGGCACAGCATGGTCAGCGTAGCGAACAGGTCCACGTCGGACGGCGTCATCTGGTTGATCCGACCATAGCCCGTC
Organism: Mesobacterium pallidum; assembly: GCF_019966535.1. Taxonomy (GTDB): domain Bacteria; phylum Pseudomonadota; class Alphaproteobacteria; order Rhodobacterales; family Rhodobacteraceae; genus Mesobacterium; species Mesobacterium pallidum. Next base: position 6,133 of record NZ_JAIMID010000020.1, read on the forward strand.
ATCGTGTGGAACCGGCCGTGGTTGATCGTGTCGCTCTCGTGCTCATCGTATTCCATGTCGCGCACCAGGTCGAAGGGCGCGCGGTTGAAGAGGGTGGACCAGAAGGAATGCCCCACGGCCCCGGTGACCTTGCCCGCACGACGCGCCTGAGCAAAGACATCGGGCTGGCTCACCCGGAAGACGTTGCCATTGCCGGTGCAGCCATGCACCTGCGGGCTGACCCCGGTGTGGATCGAGGCATAGCACGAGGCCGAGATCGACGGCAGTACGGACCGGTGGGTGAACCGCTGCGCCTCGCCCGCCTGCACCCAGCCCTCGAGATTGCCGAAGAGCCGGTGGAAGTTCCGCCTGGGCACCCCGTCGAGGATGATCAGAAGCAGTTTGCCAGACATGTGCACACCTCGGGCGTCGGGGTTGGTGGAGGGGTCAGGACGCCTCCGGCGGGCATATTTGGTGAAAGATGAAAGCAGGGGTGCGCGCAAACTTGCGCTGCTGATCCCTCTTCATCTTGCCCATAAACTCCCGCCGGAGGCATTGAAATCTAGTGTCCCGCGCTTTCCATCCTGCGGTGTTCGATGACCTCTTCGAGCCAGCCCAGCTTCATCTCGGGGACCGAGCTCAGCAGCAGGTCGGTGTAATCGTCGAACGGGGGCGACAGCACCTCGGACTTGGTGCCGTAGCGGACCACCCGGCCCTTGTACATAACCGCGATGCTGTCCGCGATGGCGCGCACCGTCGCCAGGTCATGGGTGATGAACAGGTAGGCCACGTCCTCGCGTTTCTGCAGGCTGAGCAGCAGCTTGAGGATGCCATCCGCCACCAGCGGGTCGAGCGCCGATGTCACCTCGTCGCAGATGATCAGCTTGGGGTCGGCGGCGAGCGCGCGGGCGATGCAGACGCGCTGCTTCTGCCCGCCCGAGAGCTCGGCCGGGTAGCGGTCGATGAAGCCCTCGCCCAGTTCGATCTCGTCCAGAAGCTCGATGATGCGTTGACGTTTCGCCTTGCCCTTGAGGCCGAAGTAGAACTCGAGCGGGCGGCCGATGATGGTGCCGACGGTCTGGCGCGGGTTCATCGCAACGTCGGCCATCTGGTAGATCATCTGCAGCTCGCGCAGGTCCTCGCGCGACCGGGACGGCATGTCGGGGCTGAGGGTGCGGCCGGCGAAGATGATCGAGCCCTCGCGCGGCGGCAGCAGCCCGGTGATGACCCGTGCCAGCGTGGATTTACCCGACCCCGATTCGCCCACCACGGCCAGCGTCTGGCCGGGGTGCAGGTCGACGTTGATGGTCTCGAGCACGTCGAACCTGGTGCCCGAGTAGCGCGCGGTCACGCCCTCGACCCGCAGCACCGGTTCGGGCGTCGGCTGCTTTTCCTCGTGCTCGATCGAGCGGACCGAGACCAGCGCCTGGGTATATTCTTCCTGCGGGTTGTTGATGATCTGGTCGCAGGTGCCATATTCGACCGTCTTGCCGCCCCTCAGCACCATGATCTCGTCGCTGACCTGCGCCACCACCGCGAGGTCATGGGTGATATAAAGCGCGGCGACGCCAGTGTCGCGGATCGCGTCCTTGATCGCCGCCAGCACGTCGATCTGCGTGGTCACGTCCAGCGCCGTCGTCGGCTCGTCGAAGATCACCAGGTCCGGCTCGGGGCAGAGCGCCAGCGCCGTCATCGCCCGTTGCAGCTGCCCGCCCGAGACCTGGTGCGGGTAGCGGTTGCCGAAGGTTTCGGGCTCCGGCAGGCCGAGCTTGTGGAACAGGGTCACTGCCCGCTCCTCGGCCTCGCGCTTGGAGCAGCGGCCATGGGCCAGCGCGGCCTCGGTGATCTGCTCCATCAGCTTCTTGGCGGGGTTGAAGGCGGCGGCGGCGGATTGCGCCACATAGGTCACCTCGGCCCCGCGGATGGCGCGCATCTTGCCGCCGCGCAGGGGGCGGATGTCGCGGCCGTTCAGCAGCACTTCGCCCCCGGTCAGGCGCACGCCGCCGCGGCCGTAGTTCATCGCCGACAGGCCGATGGTGGACTTGCCGGCCCCGGATTCGCCGATCAGCCCCAGCACCTTGCCCTTTTCCAGCGTCAGCGAGACGCCGTCGACGATGGTGATCTCCTGCGGGGGCTCGCCGGGCGGATAGGCCGTGGCGCCGATCTTCAGGTTCTTGATCTCGAGAAGCGTATCAGCCACCGCGGCCTCCTTTCAGGGACGTGGTCCGGTTCAGCACCCAGTCGGCCACGAGGTTCACCGAGATCGCCAGCGTGGCGATGGCGATGGCCGGGACGAGCGCGGCGGGGATGCCGTAGATGATGCCGTCCTTGTTTTCCTTCACGATGCCACCCCAATCCGCGGCGGGCGGCTGAATGCCAAGGCCGAGGAACGACAGCGTCGACACGAACAGCACCATGAAGATGAAGCGCAGGCCCATCTCGGCCACCAGCGGCGACAGGGCGTTGGGCAGGATCTCGCGGAAGATGATCCAGCCCCGGCCCTCGCCGCGCAGACGCGCCGCCTCGACAAAATCCATGACGTTGATGTCCACGGCGACGGCGCGGGCCAGGCGGTAGACGCGGGTGCTGTCCAGCAGGCCCATGACCAGCACCAGCACCGGCAGCGTGACCGGCATGACCGACAGCACCACAAGGGCGAAGATCAGCGTCGGGATCGACATGATCAGGTCGACGAAACGCGACAGCGCCTGGTCGGCCCAGCCGCCCAGCACGGCTGCCAGCAGGCCCAGCACGGCCCCGGTGGTGAAACTCAGCACCGTCGCGGCGGCGGCGATGAAGATCGTCGTGCGCCCGCCGTAGATCATGCGGCTCAGCAGGTCGCGGCCGATGTTGTCGGTGCCCAGCCAATGCTCTGCGCTGGCCGGCTCCCAAACGCCGCCGACCACTTCGGCCATGCCGTAGGGGGCGATGAGCGGCGCGAAGATCGCCGCGAGGAAGTAGAGCGCGGTAAAGAAAAGGCCGACCGCGGCGGCAAAGGGAACTCTCATGCGCCGCTCCGTTCGCTTTGTGTCCGGGTCATTTGGGATGCCTCAGCCGCGGGTTCGACAGGATCGACACGATGTCGGCCACAAGGTTCAGCCCGATGTAGACGGCGGCAAAGATCAGCCCGCAGGCCTGCACCACCGGCACGTCGCGCTTGCTCACATGGTCGACCAGGTACTGGCCCATGCCGGGATAGGTGAAGACGACCTCGATCACCACGACGCCGACCACGAGATAGGCGAGGTTCAGCATGACCACGTTGACGATCGGCGCGATGGCATTCGGGAAGGCATGCCGCCGGATGATCGTGAACATCGACAGGCCCTTCAGTTCGGCCGTCTCGATATAGGCCGATTGCATCACGTTCAGGATCGCGGCGCGGGTCATGCGCATCATGTGCGCCAGCACCACCAGCGTCAGCACGGCGACCGGCAGCGCGATGGCATGCAGCTTGGCGCCCAGGCTCATGCCGTCATAGATGGTCGATACCGAGGGCGCCCAGCCCAGTTGCACCCCGACAAAGAACATCAGCACGTAGCCGATCAGGAATTCAGGCACCGAGATCGAGGCCAGCGTCACCGCCGAGATCAGCTTGTCGGGCCAGCGTTCGCGGTAGCGCACGGCCAGCAGGCCAAGGAAGATGGCCAGCGGCACCGACACCAGCGCCGCCCAGAAGGCAAGGAACAGCGTGTTGCCCATGCGCGTCCAGAGCTGGCCCGCGATGTCCTGTCCGGAGGTGAGCGCGGTGCCAAGGTCCCCGGTCAGCGCGCCGCCCAGCCAGTCGAAATAGCGGCTGAGGGCGGGTTCGTTCAGGCCCAGCTCGGCGCGCAGGTTGGCCAGCGCCTCGGGTGTCGCGGATTGGCCGAGGATGGATTGTGCCACGTCCCCCGGCAGGATCTGCGTCCCCGCGAAGATCAGGATCGAGACGAGGAAGAGCAGGAGGAGGCCCAGCGCGATGCGCTGGGCCAACAGTCGTGCGATCGGGCCCATGTCAGGCGGCGACCCACATCTTCATGGGCGCGTAGAAGTTGTTCAGCTCGAAGCCGACCTTGGCATCTTCCCAGCCCGCGACGCGGTTGGTCACGCCGTCGACGAAGTCGTTGAACATCGGGCAGATCAGCCCGCCGTCGTCATGGACCAGCATCGACATCTCGGCGTACATCGCGGTCCGCTTCGCCTCGTCCAGCTCGGCGCGGGCGGCGAAGAGCAGCTCGTCGAAACGATCGTTGAAGAAGCGGGTGTCGTTCCAGTCCGCCGTCGACAGGTACGCGGTCGAGAACATCGAATCCTGCGTGGGACGGCCGCCCCAGTAGCTGGTGCAGAAGGGCTGGGCGTTCCAGACCTCGGACCAGTAGCCGTCGTTCGGCTCGCGCTTGATGTCCAGCGTGATGCCGGCCGCGGCCGCCGATTGCTGGAACAGCGCCGCCGCGTCGGGCGCGCTGGGGAAGGAGTTGTCCGAGGTGCGCAGCAGCACCGGGCCGTCATGGCCGGACTTGTCGAAGTGGAACTTGGCCTTGTCCGGATCGTAGGTCCGCTGCTCGAGCGGGGTATAGAGCGGGTAGGACGAGTTGATCGGGGTGTCGTTGCCGACCGAACCGTAGCCGAAGAGGATCTTTTCGACCAATTCCTCGCGGTTGATGGCGTATTTCAGCGCCAGCCGCAGGTCCTTGTTGTCGAAGGGCGCCGTGTTGCAATGCATGATGAACACGTAATGGCCGGGGCCCGAGGTCGTCTTGATCTCGATGTTCGGCGCGCGGGCGACAAGGCCGGCGGTGCGCGGCGGCACGCGGTTGACCATGTCGACCTGGCCCGATTGCAGCGCGGCCATACGGGCGGTGTCGTCGTTGATGACGATCAGCTCGATGGTCTCGGCATGGCCGTAATCGCCCCAGTAATCATCGCGCTTGGACGCGACGAAGCGGACGCCCATGTCCACCTCCTGCAGGACGTAGGGCCCGGTGCCGATGGCGGCGGCCGGGTCGTCCTTGCCGCCGTTCGGCTGGATCATCAGGTGGTAGTCGGTCAGCAGGTACGGCAGGTCGGCGTTCGGCGCGTCCAGCTCGACGATGAAGGTGTCGCCCTCGACCGACATGCCGGCGATGCCGCGCATGATGCCCAGCGCGCCCGACTTGGTGTCCTCGCCCGAGTGGCGCTCCATCGTGGCCAGCACGTCCTCGGCCGTCACGGTCTTGCCGTTCGAGAAGGTGATGCCCGGACGCACCTTGAAGCGCCAGATCTTGGCATCGGGCGAGCTTTCCCAGCTTTCGGCCACCTTGCCCTCGAGCCCGCCCTGCGGGTGCAGCTCGACCAGCGGCTCACCCCAGAGACGGTTCACGGTGCTGGCCGTCGCGTTGGCGGCCACCGCCGGGTCGAGGCTGTCCGAGGACGCGCCGCCCTGGATACCGACCTTGATCGTGCCGCCCTTCTGCGGACCGGCGGCCTGCACGGCGCTGGCCAGCAGGGTGCCCGCGGTGGCGGCCGTCAGGCCCAGCGCAGCGGTGCGGCCCATGAATTCGCGGCGCGACACGAGGCCCAGTGCTGCACGTTTCTTGAGATAATCGAGATAGTCGGACATTGAGATCTCCCTGATCCTGTCGGTTGCCTGTTGCGGCATTTTTTCTTGACTGATGAGTCAACAATGCCGATTGAAGCCCGGTCTTCAACCAAAATTTTGCCGAAAGTGAGCATTTGATCGCTTTGTGGGCACGTATGCAGGATACCGCCGGCGCGAATCGTGCAGATGACACCGGCCGCCCGGTCACAGCATGTCGCGCGGGATGTCTTCGGTCACGGGGCGGCGATACACCTCGCGGTCATTCTCGTAAGCGATGAGCTCGCCGCGCAGGTAGAAGGTGGTCGCGTCCGACCACATTTCGGCATGGGTTTCGGTGCGGGTCTGCCAGTCGCCCCGGCCGTTCGTCTCGGTCCAGTGGGTGCGGCCGCGCGCGGACAGCGGGTCATCGGGGTGGATCGTCCACCATTCCCGCGCGACCCCGCCCGATTCCAGCCCGTGGTCCTTGTCGCGCCGGGCGCCGAAATCGTCGACGATTTCCAGCGTGATTTCGCCCGTGCCCATGTCGGTGACGACCCGGCGCGCGTTCTGCGCCGGGCGCAGTTCCTCGGTCTGCCAGGGGGTTGCGGCGTCGGGTTCGGGAAAGCTCCGCTGGTCCGCCTCCACCGCCTCGACCGTGGGCAGGTCGAGATGCCCGGACTTGACCGTCAGCGTGGCCGCCTCGGGCGCGGGCCAGATCAGCGGCCAGTAGGTATTCGAAACGGCCACGCGCAGCCGGTGCCCGGCGGGCACGCGGTAGGCGATGTGGTCAAGCTCCAGCGCGATCTCGACCGTCTCGCCCATGGGCAGCGGGGACGGCGTTGCGTGGCTGTCGCGATGCGCGAGGTTCAGCACGCCATAGGTGATCCGGGTCGCGGCGCCGTCGGGGTGCACGTGGTTCAGCCGGATCGCCACCTGCCCCAGCGGCTTGTCCGATTGCAGGCGCAGCGTGACGCGTGGCGCACCGCTGATGTCCACGCCCCGTTCCAGCGGCAGGCTGTCCCAGCAGGCCGATTTCGCATCGTCCACCCGCTGGTCGCCGGGCATTTCCGGCCCCAGCCAGATCGCGCAATATTCGCCCGACGCGGCCCCGGTGTCCTGCGGCGAGGCGACCAGCACGTCCAGAGGCGCCGGCGTCGGCCCCAGCCGCCCGGCCGCGCCCAGGTGCAGGCGCTGCGGTTTCGGCGCGGGATCGGCCAGCCAGCGCCCCGGCCGTTCGGTATACCAGGTCGCGGGGCGCACGCCGTCCATCATCCAGACGGTATAGGCCGGGTCATCCGCCACGCCGCGCTCCTCGCCCTTGAGCCACTGGGCCCACCAGCGTTCGGCCACCTGCAGGAAACCGATGCGCGGCTCGGGCACGGCGAAATGCGGGTACTTGTGCACCCAGGGGCCGACGATGCCCTGCACCGGGGCCGAGAGGTTCTCGACCAGCGTCGGCACGGTGTTCTTGTAGCTGTCGCCCCAGCCGCCGATCGCCAGCGTGGCCGCTTGAATCGCGCTGAAATCCTCGCAGACGGACCCGTGCTGCCAATAGGTGTCGCGGTGCTGGTGGCGCAGCCAGGTCGCGGCAAGGAAGGGCTCGGCCTCGAGCCGTTGCATCCACATCTCGCGCCATTTGTCGCCCACCAGCGCCGGGTCCGGCGGGCGCGAGGAATAGGCCCACATGGTGCTGCCCCAGCCGAGATTCTCATTCAGCAGGCAACCACCCTTGTAATGGATGTCGTCGGCAAAGCGGTCGGCGGTGGAACAGAGCGTGATGATCGCCTTCAGCGCCGGTGGCCGCAGCGCCGCGACCTGAAGCCCGTTGAACCCGCCCCAGCTGATCCCCATCATGCCGACATTGCCGTTGCACCACGGCTGCTTTGCGGCCCAGGCGATCACCTCGCAGGCGTCCGACAGCTCCTGCGCGGTGTACTCATCCTCCATCAGCCCGTCGCTGTCGCCATTGCCGCGCATGTCCACGCGCAGGCAGGCATAGCCGCGCTTGGCGAACCACGGATGGGTCAGCGCATCGCGGGCACAGGTCCCGTCGCGCTTGCGGTAGGGCAGGTATTCCAGGATCACGGGCACCGGCGCGTCGCCGGCATCGGCCGGGATCCAGGTGCGGGCAGAGAGGCGACAGCCATCGGACAGGGTGATCCCCATGTCGGCCGTCTCGACGATGTCTCGCAGATCGGTCTTGCTCATGGGCGAAGTGGTGCGCGATGCGGCCCCCGGCGTCAAGCGCTGGCGGGCGGCAGGTCCTCGGCCAGCGCCTCTGCCAGGGCGCTGCGCACGGCGCGTACGCGGGCCGAGCCGGCCATGTCCGCCTGGCAGGCCACCCAGAGCGGGATCGGAAAGTCCGGCATCTCGCCGCCCCAGCGGGCCATGCGGGGGTCGGGGTCGCCCAGCATCGACGGCAGCCAGGACCGGCCCAGCCCCGCCGCCACCATTTCCCGCAGCACCTGGAAGCTGTCGGCCCCCGGACCGATGTCGCCGGCCGACACGTCGCGGGTAATCCAGGCGGCCGGCGCGCTTTGCCCCAGCGGCCCCTCGAGCGCCAGCCAGCGGTCCGGCGCGCCGGGCGTCGTGTAGACGCCGAACCGCAGCTCTCCGGCGGCAGTACCGACCAGGCCCTCGGGCAGGCGCATGGCCGGGCGCACCGTCACGTCCACCCCCGCGCGGGTATAATCCAGCGCCACGTTCGAACAGATCAGCGACAGCCGCAGCTCGGGGAACCTTGCCTGCACCGCCGCCACGGCGCGCGGCAGCACGGTCTGGCACAGCGTGTCGGTCGAGGTGATCCGCACCGCGCCGCGCGGCTCGGCCCCGCCGCCGCCCATCAGTCGGTCGACCGAGAGGGCCGCGAACTCGGCATCGCGCACCGCCTCGATCACCGCCTGCCGCTCGGGCAGCACGGTGTAGCCCGAGGCATGGCGCGCGAACAGCGGCTCTCCCTGCCGGTCCTCGAAGGCGGCGATGCGCCGGATCACGGTGCCATGGGTTACACCCAGCCGCCGTGCCGCGGCGCTGACACTGCCCGTATCGGCCACCGCCAGCACGAAACGCAGGTCATCCCAATTGCCCTGGTCCATCCGCCTCACCTGTCAAGAAATCACACAACCCTGCTTTGTTTTCGAGAATATGCGGCATTTCCTGACAAGGCTATCCTGCGGGCATTCACATCTCAGCCATCTCAGCAACGGAGTGCTCTCATGAAAGCCCGCTTTACCTTCGGCCTCGCCGCCGTCCTGTCGATCTCCGGCCTGGTCGGCGCGGTCGTCGCCGACAGCCATGTCGATCCGGCCATTGCCGGCGCCATCAAGGCCCGGCAGGCGCAGATGACGCTCTATGCCTTCAACCTCGGCACGCTCGGCGCCATGGCGCGCGGCAACGCCCCCTATGACGCAGAGGCCGCCACCGCCGCCGCCACCAACCTGCAGGCGCTGACCGGGCTCAACGCCTCGGCGCTCTGGCCCGCCGGATCGGATTCCGAATCGGTCGACGGGACCAGGGCCCTGCCCGCCCTGTGGCAGAACTTTCCCGACGTGATCGAAAAGGCGCAGGCCACCAAGGCGGCTGCCGATGCAATGGTCACCGCCGCCGGAACCGACCTCGCGGCGCTGCAAGGGGCCATGGGGGCGCTTGGCGGGGCTTGCGGCGACTGCCACAAGGCCTACCGTCTTCCCGACGAGTGACCCCAAGGGCGCCGGCCGGCCAGGGACGCGGCCGGCCGGCGCCGCCAAACGCAGGAGCCCCCCATGCGCATTCACCGATGGCTGATCTTTTTTGCCCTTGTCGGCATCGCCGTCTACTGGGTCGTCACCCGGCCCACACGGGTCGATGCCGCGGCCATCGCGGGGCTCGAGGAAGACGTTGCGCGCGGCGAGACGGTGTTCTACGCCGCCGGCTGCGCCTCGTGCCACGCGGACGAGACTGCGCAGGGCGAAGCCAAGTTGCAGCTGGGGGGCGGTCAGCACTTCCCGTCGGACTTCGGCACCTTCACCGCGCCCAACATCAGCCCCAGCACCGAGCACGGGATCGGCAGCTGGACGCGCGAGCAGTTCGTGACGGCGGTCACGCAGGGCGTCTCGCCCGAGGGGCAGCATTACTACCCCGCCTTCCCCTACACGACCTACACCAGGATGGAGCTGGCCGACGCCGTCGCGCTTTACGGCTTCATGAAGACCCTGCCGGCGGTGGAGACCCCCAGCCAGCCGCACCAGGTCTCCTTCCCCTTCGACATCCGCCGCAACCTCGGCGGCTGGAAGTTTCTATTCATGTCCGATGACTGGGTGCTCGACGGCGACCTGACGCCGGAACAGGAACGCGGCCGCTACCTGGTCGAGGCGATGGGCCATTGCGCCGAATGCCACACCCCGCGCAACGCTCTGGGCGGCATGCAGATGGCCAGCTGGATGGGCGGCGCGCCGAACCCGGCGGGGCGCGGCAGCTTTCCGAACATCACTCCCGGAAAATTGACTTGGTCCGAAGGCGACATCGCTGCGTATCTAGAGTCAGGCTTCACCCCGGAATTCGACTCCGCCGGTGGCCACATGGCGCTCGTGGTCGAGAACACCGCCCAGCTTGCGCCCGAAGACCGGGCGGCCATCGCGGCCTATCTCAAGGCGATCCCGCCCGTGGACGGCTGACGCATTCCGCGTCCGCCGGGATTTGGGAGGACGTGGAATGACAAGAATGAAAGCGCAGGATTTCGACCAGCGGCTGCTGGAAATGTATGACGGCTACGTGCATGGCAAGATGTCCAAGCGCGACTTCCTCGCCGGCGCCGGGCGCTACCTGGCCGCCGGCGTGACCGCCGCCGCCGCGCTCGAGGCGCTGCAACCGAACTACGCGCTGGCCCAGCAGGTGGCGCCCGACGATCCCGACATCGAGACCTGGCGCCAGACCTATTCCAGCCCCGACGGGCATGGCGAGATCACCGGCCTCATGGCCCGTCCTGCCGGCGCGACGGAGCCGCTGGGCGCGGTGCTGGTGGTGCACGAGAACCGCGGCCTCAATCCCTACATCGAGGATGTCGTGCGCCGCGTGGCCAAGGCCGGCTACCTCGCGCTTGGCCCCGACGGTCTGTCCCCGCTTGGCGGCTATCCCGGCAATGACGACGAGGGCCGCGAGATGCAGCGCAGCCTCGACGGTGCCAAGCTGATGGAGGATTTCTTTGCCGGCTTCACCTACCTTCAGGGCCACGAGATGTCCTCGGGCCGCGTCGGCGCCGTCGGCTTCTGCTACGGCGGCGGGGTCTGCAACGCGTTGGCGGTGGCGATGCCCGACATGGCCTGCTCGGTCCCGTTCTACGGCCGCCAGGCGGATGCGGCGGACGCGGGCAAGATCAACGCTCCGCTGCTGCTGCATTACGCGGGCCTCGACGAACGCATCAACGCCGGCTGGCCCGCCTTCAAGGACGCGCTGGACGCCGCCGGCACGCCCTACGAGGCGCATGTCTACGAAGGCGTGAACCACGGGTTCCACAACGACACCACGCCCCGCTACGACGAGGCGGCGGCCAACCTCGCCTGGCAGCGCACGCTGGACCATTTCGCCGCCCACCTGAGCTGACTTAGGCGGGCTTGGGTCGGCCCACCACGCGCTCCCTCCTCCCCGTGCGGGGAGGAGGACAGGAGGAGGGGCCCGGGGTCATGGCTGCGCGAAAGCGCAGTCCGCGGGATCAATCGCCGCCCGCGCCCTGCCCGCACTTACGCGTTGTCTGCGCCGCGCTTCGGCTTATTCGTTGTCTGCGCCCAGCTTGGACTTATTCGTTGTCTGCGCCGAGCTTCGGCGACGGCCGGTCGAACCGCAGATCCGCCCCCGACATGCGGATGGGCGAGCGGACACCGGGGATGCCCTCGGCCTCGATCCGCATCCCCCGCGCCTGCACCTGCGGGTCGGCAAAGACCTCGCCGAGGTCGTTGATCGGCCCGGCGGGGATGCCCTGCGCCTCGCAGGCGGCCAGCAACGCGGCCTTGGCCATCTTGCGCGTCTCGCCCTCGAGCCGCGCGATCATCGCCTCGCGATTGGCCACCCGGTCGCGGTTCTTGAGGTAATCGGGATGCTCGGCCATCTCCTCCAGCCCCAGCACGCCGCAAAGCCGCCTGTACTGCGCATCATTGCCCGTCGCGATGATGATATGCCCGTCCGAGCATTCGAAGACCTGGTAGGGCGTCAGGTTCGGATGGTAGTTCCCCGTCCGCGCCGGCGGCGTCCCGGTCGACAGGTAATTCATCGCCTGGTTCGCGGTCACCGCCACCGCCGTATCGAGCAGCGCCATGTCGATGTGCTGGCCCTTGCCCGTTGCATGCCGCTGGTGCAGCGCCGCCAGGATCGCGGTCACGGAATAGACGCCGGTGAAGATGTCGGTGATCGCCACGCCGGCCCGTTGCGGCGCGCCGTCCGGCTCGCCCGTGATCGACATGAGGCCCGACATGCCCTGGATGATGTAATCATACCCCGCCCGGTGCGCGTAGGGGCCATCCTGCCCGAACCCGGTGATCGAGCAATAGATCAGCCCCGGGTTCAGCGCCGACAGGCTGTCGTAATCGAGCCCGTATTTCGCCAGCCCCCCGACCTTGAAGTTCTCGATCAGGATATCGGCCTCAGCCACCAGGTCGCGCACCTTCGCCTGCCCCTCGGGCGTGCGGAAATCGACCGTCACGCTGGCCTTGCCACGGTTGCAGGAATGGAAATACGCGGCCGAGGTATCGCCCTCGCGCGCGATGAAGGGCGGGCCCCAGGCGCGGGTGTCGTCGCCCTCGGGGCTTTCGACCTTGATGACCTCGGCGCCGAGGTCCGACAGGGTCTGACCGGCCCAGGGGCCGGCCAGGATTCGCGCCAGTTCGACGACCTTCAGGCCAGAAAGGGGGCCGCTTCCGGCCGCCATTACTCGCCCAGCTTCTCGTCCAGAAGCTCGGAGAAGTCAGCGTAGTTCATGTTCGAATACTTGGTGCCGTTGATCACGAAGCTGGGGGTCGAATTGATCCCGTCCCGCGTCGCGTTCTCCTGGTACCAGGCGACGAGGGTGCGCAGCTGGTCCTGGTCCTGCAGGCAGGCCTCCAGCTCCTCGTTCTCGATCCCGGCCAGCAGGCCGATCTTGCGCAGGGCGTTGGCGATGCCCAGCTCGCTCGATTCCCGGGCCCAGTCGGACTGGCCCTTGTACATCAGGTCGGTGATGCCAAAGAACTTCTCGGGGCCGCCGCAACGCGCGATCATCGAGGCCCACATGCCGTACTTGTCGAAATAGACCTCGCGGAAGACGAACTTGATCTTGCCGCTGTCGATGTAATCCGCCTTGAGCTGCGGATAGACATTCTGGTGGAAGTTGGCGCAATGCGGGCACGTGTACGACGCGTATTCGATCACCTCGACGGTCGCATCCGGGTTGCCCTGGAACATCTCGGTGATGGTCGAGGTATCGATCTCGCCGGCTTCCTGCGCATTGGCGGCCATGGGCGATACCGGCAGGTTGCCGGACCCCTGGGTCATGTACCAGGCGCCGCCGAGTGTCAGGGCAACCGCGGCCGCGGCGAGGGACGTGAGTCGGATCATGTGAAGCCTTTCAGGAGTCATTTTCGTGTCTTGGTGTATACGTTGCGGGCCAGCGTCTCGAGCGCGCGGCGCAACCCTTCGTCGGCGACACCCTCGGCCGTCTCGGCCGCGGCCGCCACAACTTCGGGCGGGGGTGGCGGCGGGGTGTCATCGGCCCTGCGATGGGCGAAACTGACCTGCCCCTCGGCAAAGCCGACCGGGGCGGTCTGGGTGATCCGCACCCGCGCGATCGCGTTGTAGCCGTAGGCGGCGTTGACCCGCGCGCGCAGCTGGTCCTTCTGCATCTCGAGCATCGGCGCCATCGGCCCGGTGGTCAGCACCACCAGCGTCGCACCGAACCCGCCGCGGCCATAGCTCACCTCGACCGGGCGGGCCATGGCGGCAAGATCCTCGCCCACCACCTCGGGCCAGTGGGTCAGCAGCCGCGACACCGCGAACCCGCGCGTCTCGCCCGCCTTGCGGATCTGCGCCTGCAACAGGCTGTCCGTCTTGGCAAAGCCGTAGGTCGTGGTGCGGCGCTTGGGGCCTTTGTGACCCAAGGGGGCCGGAGGGCGGGGCGGCATGTCTTGTCCTTTGCTGTCGGATGCTATTCTAGAGAAGCAGGCGGGCCACGCCAGTCAATTGCAGGGACGAGGGGCATAAACATTGCGTGAAACGGCGCGAGCAGAGGAGCTGCTGGACTGGTACGACCGGCACGCGCGGGTGATGCCCTGGCGCACCGGCCCCGAGGCACGGCGCGCGGGCGAGCGGCCCGACCCCTACCGTGTCTGGCTTTCCGAGATCATGCTGCAGCAGACCACCGTGGCGGCGGTCAAGGACTACTTCCGCCGTTTCACCGAGCGTTGGCCGACCGTGCATGCGCTGGCTGCGGCCGAGGATGCCGACGTGATGGCCGAATGGGCCGGCCTTGGCTACTACGCCCGCGCCCGGAACCTGCTGAAATGCGCCCGCGCGGTGGTGGCGCAGGGCGGGGTGTTCCCGGACAGCCGCGAGGGGCTGCTGGCCCTGCCGGGCGTCGGCCCCTACACGGCAGGCGCCGTGGCCGCCATCGCCTTCGACCGGCCCGAAGTCGTCGTGGACGGCAACGTGGAGCGGGTCATGGCCCGGCTGCATGACGTGCACGAACCGCTGCCGAAAGCCAAGAAACCCCTGACCGAGTTGGCCGCCGCGATGACGCCACAGGCGCGCCCCGGCGACTACGCCCAGGCGGTGATGGACCTGGGCGCCACGATCTGCACCCCGCGCAGCCCGGCCTGCGGCATCTGCCCCTGGCGCGATCCCTGCCTCGCGCGCGTTCGCGGTACGGCGGCCGAACTGCCGAAGAAGGCACCGAAAAAGGCCAAGCCGATCCGCCTGGGCATCGCCTATGTCGCGCGCCGCGAGGACGGCGCCTGGCTGCTCGAACGCCGCCCCGACAGCGGCCTGCTGGGGGGCATGCTCGGCTGGCCGGGGTCGGACTGGAGCGAAGAGCCCCCGGCCGAGTCCCCGCCGCTGGACGCCGATTGGCGCGACCTCGGCGCCGAGGCGCGGCATACCTTCACCCATTTCCACCTGCGCCTCGCGATCCGCGTGGCGCTGGTCCCCGCGGGGACCGAGCCCGCGCGCGGCCAGTTCCTGCCGCCCTCAGCCTTCCGCCCCAGCGACCTGCCCACCGTGATGCGCAAGGTCTTTGACCTTGCGCAAGGCAGCTTTGCCGATCCCGCCCGAGACTGGTAGGATCGCGCAAACACGGCCCCGAGCGAGGCAGAGCAATGGCGGCAAGCAAAGACATCGGGCGGCTCGGCGCGGCCCTTCCCTATTTCCTGTCCTTCCTGCTGGTGCCGCTGATCTGGGCGGTCGCTTGGGTCGGCGGCTGGTGGGTGCTGCTGGTGCCGCTCGCCGCCTGGTACCTCTTCGCGGGCGGGGACGCGGTGCTTGGCCTGAACCTTGCCAACCCCGACCCGCTGACCGACGACTCGCGCCTCGTCTGGTACAAGCTCGGCACCTGGATCTGGCCGGTTCTGCAGTTCGGCACGCTCTACGGGCTGATCTTCTACGCCGCGCGGGCCGATCACCTGGGGTTCTGGGAGGTCTTCGGCCTCTTCTTCGGCATGGGCGTGATCTCGGGCACGGTCGGCATCGTCTTTGCCCATGAACTCATGCACCAGCGGAACCGGTTCGAACGCTGGCTGGGCGACATCCTCATGTCGATGGTGCTTTATTCCCATTTCCGGTCCGAGCACCTGCTGGTCCACCACCGCTATGTCGGCACCCCGCGCGACCCGGTCACGGCGCGGTTCAACGAAGGGTTCTGGAAGTTCTATCCCCGCGTGCTGCGCGAAAGCTGGCAGTCGTCCTTCCGGGCCGAGGCGGAGCTGCTGGCCCGCAAGGACCTGCCCTGGACCCACCCCCGCAACCCGTTCTGGCGCTACTGGGGCCTGCAGGCGCTGTTCCTCGTGCTGGCGCTGGTGGCTGGCGGCTGGGCGGGGCTTGCGATGTTCCTGCTGCAGGCCGGCACGGCGATCTGGCAGCTGGAAATCACCAATTACGTCGAGCACTACGGGCTCACCCGCAAGCACCTGGGCGACGGGAAATACGAACACGTCCAGCCGCGCCATTCGTGGAACGCGGCGCAGACGGCGACGAACTGGCTGCTGATCAACCTGCAGCGCCATTCCGACCACCACTACAAGCCCGACCGGCGGTTCCCGCTGCTGCAAACCTATTCCGAGGCCGAGGCGCCGCAGCTGCCGCACAGCTACATGATCATGACCATGGTCGCGATGTGGCCCGCCCGCTGGCGCCGGGTGATGAACCCCCGCGTGCGGGCCTGGCGGGCGGCCTATTACCCCGAGATCACGGATTGGCTGGCATATAACCACGCGCGGAATCCGATGCCTCGGTGAGGGGGCAGTGGGGTGAAACCCCACCCTACATCATTGCGGCAGGTGCGGTCTTGGAACGAGGGCCCCTGCGCGGAACAAAGGCCTCAAGCCGCCGCGCATCATGCCGGAGGCATGTCTCCGACATGACGGGCCGCGGTGCGGCGATCCGATTGTTGTGTTTGGCACTTTATCCCGGCCAAGTCCGCAAGACCTTCGAACGGAGCGCCCAGCCCAGCCAAATCGCAGTGCCGGGGGGCGGCGTCATGCCGAGGGCACGCTTCCAGCATGACGATGCGCGGCGGCCTGCGGCCTCGATTCCGCGCTGGTGCTTCATGTCGAGCGGAACATCGCCCCCGCCTCACACCCCCAGCGCCGCCTCGATGCCCGCGCCCACCTGCAACAGCGCCTCTTCCCCGAACGCCCGCCCCATGGCCATCAGCCCGCAGGACGGCACCCCGGTCGGCAGCGTCAGCGCCGCCAGCCCCATCAGGTTCCCGATCCGCGTGTTGCGCAGGGTCAGCAGGTTGGCGGTCTTGTAATAATCGTCGTCCTTCATCAGCCGCGCCACGTTCGGTGGCAGGTTCGGCGTGGACGGCACCAGCACCGCGTCGAACCCGGCCATCGCCTCGGCCCAGTCGGCCCGCGCCCGGTCGAGCGCCTGCCATCCCGCGACAAAGTCCGGCCCGGTGACGCTCGCCCCGCCCCGGAACCGCTCGAGGATCGCCGGGAACATCTTCTCGGGCGCGGCCTCGATCACGTCCTTCCAGGTGCCATAGGCCTCTGTCGCGAACAGCACCGGCGACAGGTCCATCGCCGCCGGCAGCATCGGCGCGTCGACATCGACCAGCCGGTGCCCGGCCTTCGAGAGCCGCTTGCAGGCGCTCTCGAAGGCGCTTGCCACCTCCGGCGCCAGGTCCTCGAGCGCGCAGGTCTGCAGCATGCCCAGCCGCAGCGGGCGCGGCGGCGCCAACTGCACCGGCCTGGTTCCCTCGAGCGCGGCCAGCAGCAACGCGGCATCCTCGACACTGCGCGCCAGCGGCCCCACCGTGTCGAACCGCGCGCAGAGCGGCACGACGCCCGCCAGCGACACCCGTCCCGAGGTTGTCTTGAGCCCCACGAGGTCGTTCCAGGCCGCCGGCACCCGGACCGACCCGCCGGTGTCCGACCCGATCCCCGCCGCCGCCAGCCCGAAGGCCACGGAGGCCGCCGCGCCCGAGGAGGACCCGCCCGACACCGCGTCGTGGTCGTTCACGCAGGGCGAGGTCGCCGTGACCGGGTTCAGCCCGAGGCCGGAAAACGCCAGTTCGGACAGGTGGGTCTTGCCAAGGCAGACGAGGCCCATCGATGTTGCGACCCGCAGCACCTCGGCATCGCGCTCCGGCACGCGGCCGGCCAGCAGGGCGGACCCGGCCTCGGTCGCGACGCCGGCGCTGTCGAAAAGGTCCTTCCACGACACCGGCACGCCATCCAGCGGCGACAGGCGCTGGCCGTCGGCGGCGCGCTTCGCGGCCGCCCGCGCCTCGGCCATTGCCCGGTCGCGGGTCATGCGGGCATAGATCCGGTCGCGGAATGGATGCGCTTCGGCGGCACCCAGATAGGCCTCGCACAGGGCCACCGGGTCGATCCGCCCCGCCCCGATCCCGCGCCCCAGATCGGCCGCGGTCATTGTCAGCCATTCGTCCATGGCACCCTCCTGGCTTTTGGCGGACGGTAGCGGCACGGCGGCGCATGGACAATCCCGCGCCGAGGCGCATATTGCGCCTCATGACCCGGACACAAGACATCCTGATCGTCGGCGGCGGCCTCAATGGCCCCACGCTGGCGCTGGCCCTGGCCCGCGCGGGCCTCACGGTCACCGTGATCGACGCCCAGCCCGCCGCCCCTCGCCTGGCGGAGGATTTCGACGGCCGCGCCTATGCGCTGGCGCTGGCGTCCCAGCGCCTGCTGGACCGGCTGGGGGTCTGGGCCGGAATCGCGGACAATGCCCAGCCGATGCTCGAGATCAAGGTCACGGACGGGCGGGCGGGCCAGGGGCCGTCGCCCTTCTTCATGCATTTCGACCATGCCGAGATCGAGGAAGGCCCGATGGGCTACATGGTCGAGGACCGGTTCCTGCGCCGCGCCCTGATGGACGCGATGGAGGCCGCGCCGGGCGTGACCCTGCGCCACGGCGCCCGTGTCGCCGCGCAGGAGGTGACCGAGACCGGCGTCACGGTGACGCTCGGGGACGGCGAGGTGCTGTCGGCCCGCCTGTTGATCGGCTGCGACGGACGGCAAAGCGGAACCGCCGCGCGGGCGGGGATCCGGCGCACCGGCTGGGATTACGGCCAGACCGCGCTGGTTTGCGCCATCGCGCATGAAAAGCCCCATGGCGGCGTGGCGCACCAGTTCTTCATGCCACCCGGGCCGTTGGCAATCCTGCCGCTGCCCGGCAACCGGTCGTCCATCGTCTGGAGCGAGACCCATGCCAATGCCAGTGCGATCATGGGGCTGGAAGAAGCCGGCTACCTGGCCGCGCTGCGGCCGCGCTTCGGCGATTTCCTGGGCGGGATTTCCCTTGCCGGCACGCGGTTCACCTACCCGCTGGGCCTGAGCCTCGCGCAGAGCTTCGTCGCGCCGCGCACGGCGCTGGTCGGGGACGCGGCCCATGGCATGCACCCGATCGCGGGCCAGGGGCTGAACGCCGGGCTGCGCGACGTGGCCGCGCTGGCGCAGGTGCTTGAGGAAGCGCGGCAGCGGGGCGAGGATATCGGGTCGATCCTGGTGCTCGAGCGCTACCAGCAATGGCGCCGTTTCGACACGGCCACGCTGGCGCTGGCCACGGATACGTTCAACCGGCTGTTTTCCAACGACAACCCGCTGCTGCGGATGGCGCGGGACATCGGGCTTGGCGCGGTGAATGCCCTGCCCGGCCTGCGCCGCGGCTTTATCCGCGAGGCGGCGGGCTTGACCGGGGACCTGCCGGCGCTCATGCGATAAGCGGGTTCGGGGGCGCTGCCCCCGCCCGCCCGATGGGCGGACTCCCCCGGAGTTTAACGGCAAGATGAAGGGGGATCAGCGCGTCTGACCGACCGGCGCGCGGGCCGATGGGCGAGAGGGGGCCACCCCCGTCGCACGAGGCGACTCCCCCGGGATAATTTCGGAAAGATGAAGCACGGAAAGCGCCTGCTTTCACTTTTCCGGAAATACTCCCGCCGGAGGCAATCCTGCGCCGCAGGCGCAGGTCGCTCAGGGGTCGAGGCGGCGGGCCTCGTCGACCAGCATGACCGGGATGCCGTTGCGGATCGGGTAGGCGAGGCCGGCGGCTTCGCTCACCAGCTCCTGTTTCGCGGCGTCGTAGACCAGCGTCACGTGTTTCTCGGGGCAGACCAGCGCCTCGAGCATGCGGCGGTCGAAGGCCTGCGCGGCCGGGGTCGTTTCGGTTGGGGCCGTCTCGTCGCTCATTGCATCAACTCCTCTCCGTTGCCGCCGCGCAGCCCGTATTCCAGCAGCGCGACCAGCGTTTCGCGGCGCGTGACGAGCGTCGGCGCCTCGAGCAGGGCCTGTTTTTCCTCGAGGTCGAAGTCCAGCATCATCGACAGGGAATTGACCAGCAGTTCGTCATCGGCCGATTTCATCGATTCCCAGTCGGTCGCCAGGTCGCGCGCCTCGAAATACCGGGCCAGCAGGGAAAAGAACGCCCCGCGGTCGAAATCCGCGTCCTTCTCGGTCGGGCCGAGGTCGCGCTCGAACCCGTCCCAGGACATCTCGGCGCGGCGGTAAGGGGTGAAGCCCTCGACCTCGCGCAGGATGCGGCAGCGCGAGATGCCCGTGAGCGTGATCATGTAGCGCCCGTCCTCGGTTTCCGAGAACTGCGTCACCCGCCCAGCCGAGGCGATGGCATGCAGCGCCGGCCGGTCCTCGGTGGCGCGGCGCGGCAGCGGCTGCACCATGGCGATCAGCCGCTGCGGCGTCTTCAGCGCATCCTCGAACATCGCGAGGTAACGCGGCTCGAAGATGTGCAGCGGCAGATGCGCGCGCGGCAGCAGCAGGGCTCCGGACAGGGGGAACACCGGGACGACATCGGGCAGATCGGCGGCTTTCAGCATACGCATCGACCTAGGCCGCCCAACCGCTCAGGCAAATATCATCGAGCTCAATTTGCGGCGACCATGCAGGACCACCGGATCGTTGGGTTTCAGCGCCTCGAAGATGGTGAAGAGCTGCGCCTTGGCCGCGCCGTCGTTCCATTCGCGGTCGCGCCGGAAGATGTCGAGCAACTGGGCCACCGCCTCCTCGGCATTGCCCGCGGCATAGAGCGCCTGGGCATAGTCGAATCGCAGTTGCAGGTCGTCCGGGCTGGCCTCGACCTGGGCCAAGAGCTCGGCCACGGGGCCGGCATTCCCGGCCTGTTTCGCCAGTTGCAGCTGGGCGTGGGCGGCTTCCAGTTCGGGCGACCTGGAGATCTCGACCGGGGCGCCGTTCAGGATCGCCTCGGCCTGCTCGAGATCGTCGAGCGCAATATGCGCGCGCACGAGGCCGCCATAGGCCGCAGCATGGGCCGGGTCCTCGCCGAGGATCGCGGCAAAGGTCTGCGCGGCATCGACGGCCGCGCCCTGTTCCAGCATCTCTTCGGCGGCGGCCACGGCCTCGTCGAGGCCACCCGAGGCGTCGCCGCCCGAGGCTTGCACGACGCGGTCGATGAAGGCCTTGATCTCGCTGGGCGGCACGGCGCCCTGGAAGCCGTCGATCGGCTGGCCCTGCCAGAAGGCATAGACCGTCGGGATCGACTGGATGCGCAGCTGGCCGGCGATCATCTGCGCCTCGTCCACGTTGACCTTGGCCATGCGCACGGCGCCGCGCGCCTCGGTCACGGCCTTTTCCAGCGCGGGGCCCAGCGTCTTGCAGGGGCCGCACCAAGGCGCCCAGAAATCGACGATGACGGGGACGGTCTGCGAGGCCTCGACGACCTCGGCCATGAAATCTGCCTCGGTGACGTCCTTGATGAGATCCTGCGCGGCGGGGGCTTGGCCAAGTTCGATCATATCTCGAATTCCCTATGACTTGGGGTCATGACGTAGATGGCCCATGGGGCGGGCTGTTGCAAGGGGGCGTCGGTCAGCCGGCCCCGGACGGCGCCACGAGCGGCGCGATTCGGGCGGTGACCCAGCCCAGCCCCGCACGGGCCCAGGACCCGGCGCCAAGGCCGATCCAGCGTTCGTAGTCGCGTTGCGCCTCGGTCCGGGCGGCGGTCAGTTCGGCCGCCTGGCCGCGGAAGCCCCAGGCGTACCAGGGCGCGGTCTGCAACGACGCGGCAAAGCCTGCCATCTGCGCCGCCACCACCGCGTCGAGCGGCGCGGGATCGTCGCCGCGCCAGATCGCGTAGCCGCGGCCCAGAGTTTCCTCGTAGACGCCGCGCACCACCATGTCGGCGGTCAGGTAGGCGGCGTCCCCGTAGGCCGGCACACGGGCCAGCGCGGCCTCGGGCGCGGTCGGCGCGGCCGAGCAGAGGCCCGACCAGTGCTGCCAGGCAATCCCGGCAAAGCGCGTCTCTTGCGGGTTGCCGCCGGCGTAGCCCTGCGCCACCTCGGCATAGGCCGGAGCAAGGGCCGCCGCGGGCTCCCACTGGATCGCCGCCGGGTCCTGGCCACGGCAGGCCAGCTCGACGTAGCCGACGGGCAAAAGCAACAGCACCGTGATGCCCAGCGCCAGCGACAAGAGGCGGCGCAGCACGCGGAACAGAAAGCGGATCATGGTCGTCCTCGCGTCATCCGAAGTCGTTCCGTCATCTCGGATGCACCCCTATGCCGGTGTCTTGATCTCCCGCTCGTGCGGGAATTCTCCCTGGTTGATATATGTCTGTTCGGCCCGGGTCGAGGGGCGACCGAGCACGGGATTGCGATGCGGGTGACGGCCAAAGCGGCGGATCACCTCGCGCACGATGGCGGTCTGTTCGCTCGGGCGCTCGTAGACCTCGCGCAGGTGAGGCGGGGCATCCTCGGCCAGCTTTTCCTCGATCGAGATCAGCCGGTCCATCCGCTCAAGGTGGTCGGGGCCCTCGCAATGGCTGATCGAGATCAGCAGGAACTGACGTTCCCAGACATGCGCGAGGGCGTCGAAATGGCCGTTCTCGAGCGCCTCGAGCGACAGCCGCGCGGCCTTGAGATCCTGCGCGTAGGCCGCCGGGGTATCGCGCCAGACCGAGCGCGGGAACTGGTCGAGCACGAGCACCAGCGCGAGCCGTCCATAGGGCGTTTCGGCCCAGTGATCGAACTCTCCATGCGCGCCGGCCAGGGTCACCTCGGACCAGTCGGCGATCAGCGTCTCGTCCATGCCGCCACGCATCCGCGAGCGCCAGAAGGCCGCGTGGTCCTCGGGGTCCGCGTCGGCCAGGCCGGGGGGAAACCAGAGGCGCAGGATGTCCTCGGGGCGGGGGGTGATGTGGTCTTGCATGGCGCCTCCTCAGCGGATGACGGGATCATGCGCAAAGGTGCGCCCGCACACAACACGTTCGTTGTGCAGGCAACCCATGCAAATTCGCGCAATGGCGAATGTCAGAGATCGAACGTCGCCAGCACCGGGGCGTGATCGCTCGGCTGCTCCCATCCGCGCACTTGGCGCAGGATGCGGCTGGAATGGCCCGCGTTCGAAATGTCCGGCGTGGCCCAGACGTGGTCAAGCCGCCGGCCCTTGTCGGCCGCGTCCCAGTCGGGGCTGCGGTAGGACCACCAGGAATACAGGTTGCCCTCGGGGATGTCCTGCCGCGTGATGTCGACCCAGCGGCCGGCATCCTGCGTCTCGGCCAGGTGTTCGACCTCGATCGGCGTGTGGCTGACGATGCGCAAGAGCTGCTTGTGGTTCCAGACGTCATCCTCGCGCGGGGCGATGTTCAGATCGCCCACCAGGATCGCCTTTTCCGGCGTCTCGGCTTGGAACCAGTCGCGCATCTCGGTCAGGTAGTCGAGCTTTTGCCCGAACTTGTCGTTCACCGCGCGGTCGGGCTTGTCGCCGCCTGCGGGGACGTAGAAATTGTGGATCGTGACGCCGTTTTCCAGCCGCGCCGCCACGTGGCGGGCATGGCCGAGACCGGCGAAATCGCGGCCCCCCGCATCCTCGAGCGGCAGTTTCGACAGGATCGCGACACCGTTGTAGCCCTTCTGCCCCCGCGCCACCATGTGCCGGTAGCCCAGCGCCTCGAAGGCGGCAAAGGGGATCTTGTCGACCGGGCTCTTGCATTCCTGCAGGCACAGCACGTCCGGCGCCTCTTCGGTCAGCAGGCGGCAGACCAACGCCTCGCGCAGGCGGACCGAGTTGATGTTCCAGGTGGCAAGGGTGAAGGCCATGGTGCTCTCCGCTTCTGCTGTCTGCAGGCGGGTAGCATGCCCGGCGGGACGGCGCCAGACCGTGGCGCCCCCCGTGCAGGTGCCTGCGACCCTTGGGGACGGTCGCAAGCACCGCATCGGGCAAACTGGGAAAACCACGCGTCACACAGGACCGCGGGTCTGTTCAGGGATGCGATCCGGTGTAACATGTCAGAACTTACAGGCCCGACACCAAGCGACTTTCCATGAATGACCTATCCGACAAAGCCGATTGTCACGAACTGCAGCTTCTTGCCACGAACGGTCAACGCTTCAGGGTCGATCTTCGCACGGCGGTACAGATCGTCCTGTCCCCGCTCTACCTATGGTCGTTGGCGCCCTTCGCCCTCA
Organism: Mesobacterium pallidum; assembly: GCF_019966535.1. Lineage (GTDB taxonomy): Bacteria > Pseudomonadota > Alphaproteobacteria > Rhodobacterales > Rhodobacteraceae > Mesobacterium > Mesobacterium pallidum. Next base: position 29,763 of record NZ_JAIMID010000020.1, read on the forward strand.
TGGGCGCGTTGTTCGAATCACCCCTCCCCGGGACCGAGCTGGGCTACGTCGCGCGGGCCGGATTGTGGATGGCCGATTGCGCGCTGACGACGGGCTACTGGATCGCGATCTTCGCGGCGCTGTCCCTTGCGACGCGCCACCGGCCGATCATCCGCGCCGTGCCGCAGGCGCTGATCTGCTGCGTCGCGATCACCGCCATGGTCTGGACGAACCAGCTGTTCGCCCCCCTGTTCGGAGAGCCGGCCAGCGCCGCCACGATCTGGCTGCAGGCGCTGCGCTATTCCGCCATCGCCGTGCTGTTCGAGCTGACCTCGGTCGTCTTCCTGCTGCCGCGGTTCGAAGGGGTGACGATGCTGACGGACGGGCCGCCCGGCGCCCCGCCCTCCGTGCCCTCGGTGACGGCGCCGCAGGCCGAGCCCGCGACCCTGCGCCCCCCTGCCCCTCGCCCGGCCCCGCTGCTCAGGGTCAATGACCTGACGATCCCCGTCGGAAGCCTGCTGTCGCTGCGCTCGGTCGAGCATTACGTCGAGATCGCGACCACCGACCAGACCTTCATCGAACGGGCCCCGCTGCGCGACCTCGTCGCCCAGCTCGAGGCGGCCAACGGCATCCAGTGCCACCGCTCGCACTGGGTCAGCCGCGAGGCGGTGCGCGGCCTCAGCCGGCGCGGTGGCAACGTGGTGCTGGAACTGGTGGGGGGGGCCGAAATTCCCGTGTCGCGCGGGCGCCGGCAGGAGGTCGAGGCCTGGCTGAACGCCGCCCCCGTTGCGCGGGCCGCCAACGACATGCACCGCGCCGTGTGACAGGACCCGGGCAAAAAAAGACCCGGGACGCTGCCCGGGTCAGTCCAACAGGGAGGTGCATATGATAACCCGCATATGCGACGGGAACGGTTTCAGTCTAACCTGAGTCGATCATAGACGTTTTGATCCATGTCAGGACAGTCTGGAATTCCTTACGCCACCAGACGGTATCCGCCTGATTCGGTCACAAGAAGGCGCGCATTGGACGGATCCGGTTCGATTTTCTGGCGCAGCCGGTAGATATGGGTTTCCAGCGTATGGGTCGTGACCCCCGCGTTGTAGCCCCAGACCTCGTGCAGCAGCACGTCGCGCGGCACCACGCCGTCGGTCGAGCGGTAGAGGAACTTGAGGATGTTCGTCTCTTTCTCGGTCAGGCGGATCTTGCGCTCGTCCTCGCCCACCAGCACCTTCATCGCCGGCTTGAACGTGTACGGCCCCAGCTGGAACACGGCGTCCTCGGACTGTTCGTGCTGGCGCAGCTGGGCGCGGATGCGGGCCAGCAGCACAGGAAAGCGGAAGGGCTTGGTGACGTAATCGTTCGCCCCGGAATCAAGGCCCAGGATCATGTCGGCGTCGCTGTCCTGCCCGGTCAGCATGATCACCGGCGCCTTGAGCCCCTGCTTGCGCATCAGCTTGCACAGCTCGCGGCCGTCCGTGTCGGGCAGCCCGACGTCAAGGATGACGAGGTCAAGATGCGTGTCCTTGAGAACCCGCAGGCCCTCGGCGCCGCTGCCGGCTTCGAACACGTCGAAATCCTCGGTCATCACAAGCTGTTCGCCCAGCGCCTCGCGCAGGTCGTCGTCATCATCGACAAGCAGGATGTTCTTCAGTTGAGCCATGTCTGGTCCTCCGATCTTGCCTAGCAGATGCGTCTCCTTCACGGGTTCGGCAAGAATTGCTGCACTCCTCTCACAGCCTCGTGTATAGCCGGTTCCGAATGTTTCAATTCCGCTGCGTGATGCTACAACGCAGGGCCCTCAAGGAACCGCCCGATGCCCTTTGCCCCCGACACCACCGAACTGCTGGCCCGCGCCCGGAGCGATCTGCGCATGGGCGTGCCGGTGGTGCTGTCGGGCGGCGATGGCGCGGCGCTGGTGCTGGCGGCCGAGACGCTGACGCCCCCGCGCTTTGCCGAGCTCGCCACCTTGCCCGGCGCGCCGGTGCTGGCGATCACCGCACGCCGGGCCGAGACGCTCAAGGCCCGGCCCTACGACACCGACCTCGCCCGGCTGCGCCTGCCGCGCGGCGCCGACCTTGCCTGGGTGCAGGCGGTGGCCGACCCGTCCGACGACCTCGTCTCGCCCATGAAGGGCCCCTTCCAGTCCGACCGCGACGGCCCCGCCACCCTGCACCGCGCCGCGCTGCGGCTGGCGAAATCCGCCCGCCTGCTGCCCGCCGCGCTGGTGCTGGCGCTGGATGATGGCCCCGGCTTCGCCGCAACCCACGGCCTCACCCATGTGCGCCCGGACGCGACCGACCCGCTGATGGCCGCCCCCACCGCGCTGAACGAGATCGTCAGCGCCCGGCTTCCGGTCGAGGTCTCGACCGCCGGCCGCCTGCATGTCTTCCGCCCCGAGGACGGCAGCGAGGAACATTACGCGATGGAGATCGGCCGCCCGGCGCGCAATGCCCCCGTGCTCGCGCGCCTGCACTCGGCCTGTTTCACCGGCGACGTCATGGGCTCTCTGAAATGCGATTGCGGGCCGCAACTGCGCGCGGCGCTCGCCCAGATGGGCGACGAAGGCGCGGGCGTGCTCCTCTACCTCAACCAGGAAGGCCGCGGCATCGGCCTTGCCAACAAGATGCGCGCCTATTCGCTGCAGGACCAGGGCTTCGACACGGTCGAGGCGAACCACCGCCTCGGCTTCGAGGATGACGAACGCGACTTCCGCATCGGCGCCGCGATCCTGCGCGAACTTGGCTTTGCCTCGGTGCGCCTCTTGACCAACAACCCCAACAAGATCGCGATGATGGAAAGAAACGGCATCGCGGTGGCCGAACGCGTCCCCCTCAAGGTCGGCGAAAACGCCCACAACCGCGCCTACCTCGCGACAAAGGCGGCGAAATCCGGCCACATGCTGTGACCCGCTGCTTTCATTTTTCCAAAAATACTCCGGGGGGAGTCGCCAAAGGCGACGGGGGGCTGGCCCCCCAGGGCCTCTGCCTCACGCCCACCGGCCTGACATTCCTGGGCCGCCGCTTCCCCTGCGTGATCGGCCGGACCGGGCTGACGGACAACAAGCGCGAAGGCGACATGGCGACGCCCCTTGGCACCTGGCGCATCAGCGCCCTGCTCTACCGGCCCGACCGGCTGCCCCGCCCCGCGCCCTGGGCGCAGGCCATCAGGCCGCGCGATCTCTGGTCCGACGATTCCGCCCGGCCCGATTACAACCAGCCCGTCACCGCGCCCTACGCGGGCAGCCACGAGGCGCTGCGCCGCGCAGACCCGCTCTATGACCTGGTGCTGGTGACGGATTGGAACGCCGCAGGCACGCCCGGCAAGGGATCGGCCATCTTCCTGCACCAATGGCGCCGGCCGGGGTTTCCGACGGCAGGCTGCATCGCCTTCCGCCGCGACCATTTGCATTGGATCGCCGCACGGGCCGCGCCGGGGACGCGGGTGATCGTCCGGGGGATGGTGGGGTAAAACCCCACCCTACGGCGGGATGTAGGGTGGGGTTCTACCCCACCACGCGCCCGGTCAATGGCCGGTGACACGATCCCCGAAAATCGCCGATCCGACGCGCACATGGGTCGCGCCCAGCGCGATCGCCCGCTCGAAATCGCCGCTCATGCCCATGGACAGCCCGCTGAGCCCGTTGCGCTCGGCGATCTTGGCCAGCAGGGCGAAATGCAGGCTCGGCTCTTCGTCCACCGGCGGGATGCACATGAGCCCCTTGAGCGGCAGGTCCAGCGCCCGCACCTCGGCGACGAATGCATCCGCCTCGGCCGGCAGCACGCCGGCCTTCTGCTCTTCCTCGCCGGTGTTCACCTGGATGAAGAGGTCGGGACAGGCCCCCATCTCCTGCGCCAGCCGCGCCAGCGTGGTTGCCAGCTTGGGCCTGTCGAGCGAATGGATCGCCTCGAACAGCTCCATCGCCTGGCGCGCCTTGTTGCTTTGCAGCGGGCCGATCAGGTGGACGCGGGCGTCGGGATAGTCCTTACGGAAACGCGGCCACTTGCCGGCCGCCTCCTGCACGCGGTTCTCACCGAACAGACGGTGCCCCTCGGCCAGCACGGCGGCAACACGTTCGTCCGGCTGCACCTTTGAGACGGCGATCAGCTCGACGCTGCCCCTCGCCCGGCCAGCCTCGGCACAGGCCTTGTCGATGCGGGTCTGGATCTCGGTCAGGGACATGGGCGGCCTCCGGGTCGTTTCGCCCCCAGATACCAGCCGGGGCGAAAAAGGAAAGGCGCCAAAGGAAAAGGGCAGGTCCGAAGACCTGCCCCCTGTAACGGTCGGTACCGTCCGTCGGCAATTAGAAGCCGAAGAACACACCGAAGCCTGCGACCACGTCGCCAGCGCCGTTCGAGCCGACGGTGCCGGACAGCGTTGCGCCGCCCATGTCGTGCGACACGTCGAGACCGTAGATGGTGTCGGTGTTGGTGTCTTTGTCGTCGATCAGGACGCCCAGCGTGGTGGCCGAACCGATGTTGTACGACAGGATACCGGTCAGCTCCATGTTGCCGGCAGCATCTTCACCTGCGCCGACTTTGACCGAGCCTTGGCCGAAGTTGTAGGCGAGGGCCAGCATCCAGCTTTCGTCGGTGGCGTAGCCGGCACCAACGGTGATGTTGCCCGAGCTGTACTTGACACCGATGTCCTGCTCGTCGCCGCCGGCCATGCCGATGGTCGATGCGACGCCAACGGTGAACGAACCGGTGGTGTACTGAACCAGGACGTTGTTGCCCGAGTCGTTGATGACCGAGGTGTTGTTGTCAGCGGCGATCACGTCACCGTCGTCGAAGCCGTAGAAGGCAGCGGCACGGGCCAGGGTCTTGGCGGCACCGTGGGTCGAGCCGACGCGGGCCGACAGGCCGGCTGCGGCGATATCGACGCGCTGACGCTCGAACGTCTCGGTGCCGTCGCCAGCGCCGGTGACCGTGGTGCGGGTGAACGCGGTCAGCGACACGCCGTTGTCGGTTTCGACATTGGCGGTGAAGGTCAGGCGGACAGCGTGCGCGACGGTCACGTCGTCGGTGGCGCCATCGTACTTGATACCTGCGAAGCCATAGCCACCAACAGTCGCGTCAGCGGCGGCGAAACCAGCCGAAGCAACCAGGGCAGCGGAGGCGAGAAGAACTTTTTTCATTTCGATTCCCTCGGGTTTTCTTGATCATTGCCCCGGCAGGAGAATCCGCACCGGGTATGGGGGATCAATCGCTCTTTTCGGCCTGTCTTGGCAAGCGCCCCCGACGCGGGTCCGGGATTGTGGCCGGGATTGGTGCAGCTTTGCCACAGTCCGTTCCCGGGGCCCCTGGAAGGCCCCGCCGCAGAGCCGATTCCGTGGCGTCCATCATACTGGGACTCGCGGGCGCGCGCGAGGGATCGGGGCGCAGGACCGGGGCCGCCGGGAAACTCCTTGCCCCCGGAAAGCCCGGCGAGTAGGAAAAAAGGCAGGTTGAAAGCAGGCGAAGTCAATGAGCACAGCACGATCCCTTACGGCCGCCCTCTGCGTGGCACTGGCCCTTGCAGGGTGCAGCCGCGGAAACGGCGGCGGCACGGCGGCGCCCGCAGGCGCACCGGCCGGCGAATTCGTCCCGGCCAGCGAAAGCAACTTCTTCGACCTGATCAACCCGCCCCGGACCGAGGACGTGGGCCAGGTGAACCGGTACATCTGGAATGCCTCGCTTGACGTGCTGAGCTTTCTGCCGCTGCAGACGGTCGATCCGTTCACCGGCACGATCGTGACCGGCTACGGAACGCCACCGGGCGGCGGCCGCGCCTATCGCGCAACGGTGCTGATCACCGATCCCGCGCTCGAGGCGCGCTCGCTCAAGGTGGCGCTGGCCACGCGCAATGGCCCGGTCTCGACGGCAACCCAGCGCGCGGTCGAGGATTCGATCCTGGCCCGCGCACGGCAGATGCGGATCAGCGACAGCCGGTTCTGAGCGGCGCAGGCCCGGGACGCGGTGGAGTGAAACCCCACCCTGCATCTTGCGGGGATGGTCGGCGGCGGATGGTGGGGTGGAACCCCACCCTACATCTTTTGGAGATGTCCGCGCCGCGCAGTGGGGTGCCTCCTGGCCCGTTTGGGTCACATACCGCGTGGTGGGGTAGAACCCCACCCTACATCTTGACGATCAGACCGGCACCTTGCTGGGCAGTTGCGCCAGCTCGTCCACCCATTGCAGATGCCGCGGCAGGGTCACGGATTTCAGGTCGAAGTTCTCGACCACGTAGTCGCGGGCCTTCTTGCCCAGCCGTGTGCGCAGTTCGGCATCCTCGAGCAACGCGTCCAGCCGGTCCACCAGCCCCTTGCGGTCGAAGAAATCGACCATGATGCCGTTCTCGCCCTCGGTCAGCACTTCCTTGACCGGGTCGGTGTCGCTGGCCAGGATCGCGGCCTCGGCGCTCATTGCTTCCAGCAGCGACCAGGACAGCACGAAGGGGTAGGTCAGGTAGACATGGGCCCGGCTGACCTGCATGAAGGCGAGGTACTTGTCGTAGGGCACACGGCCCAGGAAATGCACCCTGTCCCAGCTGGGCGTCGGGATACGGCCGCGCACCTCGTCGATGTAGATCTGCTTCCAGGTCTGGCCGTGGGGCGCGCGGGCGCCATAGCTCACCTCGTCCCCGCCGATCAGCACCACATGGGCATTGGGCCGCCGCTTGAGGATCTCGGGCAGGCAGCGCATGAAGACATGGTAGCCGCGGTAGGGCTCGAGGTTGCGGTTGATGAAGGTGATGACCTCATCGTCGCGGGTCAGCGTCAGCCCCTCGCGCACCTCGAGCTTGGCGTCCTTGTTCGGCACCACGATATTGGTGTCGATCCCGTCATGGCAGACGGTGATCAGGTCGCGGAAGGGCTGCGGGAAGGTGTCGGCCTGGAACCTGGTCGGCGAAATCCCCGCATCGCCGATCTCGAAATGCAGCGTGTTGTTGAGATTGCGGATGCGCAGGCGCATCGGTTCCTTCTGGGGCTGGCGCGACGGGAATTCCGGGTCGAACCCCATGAACGGGTAGTCGGCGCTGTGGTAGAGCTCGCAATAGAGCCCCATCCGCGCCTCGGGCCAGACATCCTTGAGGAACATCGGCTCGCCCCAGCCGTGATGCGCGAGGATGACATTGGGGTGAAACCCCTGTTCCTTCAGGCGCATGGCGGCGTCATAGCAGGCCTCGGCACGGACGACCTTGGCCTCGAGATCCAGCAGCCACGGGTGCGCATCCTTGGACGAGCCGCGGGCGATCTTGTAGGGAAGGACCTTGATGCCGTTCCACATGATCGGCTTTTCGACCTTGGGCGTCAGCGCCACGACCTCGTCGCCACGGGCCGCGAGGGCGGGCCCCAAATGTTTGTATTGACCGGGAAAATTCTGGTGAATCAGAAGGATCTTCATAGGCTACCGCCGCTGGAAAAAGTCACTTTGGACCTACATGCCAGATGGGGGCGGGCAGGCCAATGGCGATGATATGGCAAAACGCGGCGCAAAGTCCCCCCTGCGCCGCCACGCCGTGCGGGTTTCTGCCACCGGATCGCCTTGCGACGCCGCCGGGGCTGAAACAACGGGCAGACACCGGGCCCCGCGCCTGCCTTTTCCGCCGCAATCCACTGGACCGCAGGCCCCTTCCGCCGTATCACCCGCATCGCCCCAAGGACCATTTGTCGAAGGACACGCAATGTCGCGCTACACGCCCGCCGAGATCGAAGCCCGCTGGCAGCACGCCTGGACCGAGGCCGACCTGTTCCGCGCGGAGCGCGACGAGAGCCGGTCCAAGTACTACGTGCTCGAGATGTTCCCCTACCCCTCGGGGCGCATCCACATCGGCCACGTGCGCAACTACACGATGGGCGACGTGGTGGCCCGCTACAAGCGCGCGACCGGGTTCAACGTGCTGCACCCGATGGGCTTTGACGCCTTCGGCATGCCGGCCGAGAACGCGGCGATGGCAAGCGGTGGCCACCCCAAGACCTGGACCTATGACAACATCGACACGATGGTCGAGCAGATGAAGCCGCTGGGCCTGTCGATCGACTGGTCGCGCATGTTCGCCACCTGCGATCCGGAATACTACGGCCAGCAGCAGGCGCTGTTCCTCGACTTCCTCGAAAAGGGCCTGGTCTACCGCAAGAACGCCGTGGTCAACTGGGACCCGGTCGACATGACCGTTCTGGCCAACGAACAGGTCGAGGACGGGCGCGGATGGCGCTCGGGCGCGCTGGTCGAACGGCGCGAGCTGACGCAGTGGTTCTTCAAGATCTCGGACTATTCCGAAGAGCTGCTGGACGCGCTGGACGGCCTCGACGACTGGCCGGCCAAGGTCAAGACCATGCAGGCCAACTGGATCGGCCGCTCGCGCGGGCTGCAATTCGCCTTCTCGACGGTCGATGCCCCGGACGGGTTCGACCGGATCGAGGTCTACACCACCCGCCCCGACACCCTGCTGGGCGCGTCCTTTGTCGGCATCTCGCCCGACCACCCGCTGGCCAAGCAGCTCGAGCGGGATCGCGAAGACGTCGCCGCCTTCTGCACCGAGGCGCGGCGCGGCGGCACCACCGAGGAAGCGCTGGAAAAGGCCGAGAAGCTGGGCTTCGACACCGGCCTCACCGTGCGCCATCCCTTTGATACCTCGTGGGAGCTGCCGGTCTACATCGCCAACTTCATCCTGATGGATTACGGCACCGGCGCGATCTTCGGCTGCCCCGGCCATGACCAGCGCGACCACGATTTCTGCCGCAAGTACGGCCTGCCCATCGTCGAGACCTTCGTGCCCCTCGAGGGCGAGATCGACATCCAGGCCGCGCCCTTCGTGCCCGCCAAATCCGAGAAAGTCCGCTACACCCGCCTGATCGCGGGCGAGGAGGTGCAGACCGGCGACGAGGCGGTCGAGGCCGCCGTGGACCTCTGCGAACAGAACGGCGTCGGCCAAGGCGTGACCAAGTTCCGCCTGCGCGACTGGGGCCTCTCGCGCCAGCGCTACTGGGGCTGCCCGATCCCGGTCGTGCATTGCCCCGATTGCGGTGTGGTGCCCGAGAAAAAGGAAAACCTGCCGGTCCGCCTGCCCGATGACGTCAGCTTTGACGTGCCGGGCAACCCGCTCGACCGCCACCCGACCTGGCGCGACGTGCCCTGCCCCGCCTGCGGCACGGCGGCCAAGCGCGAGACGGACACGATGGACACCTTCGTCGATTCGTCCTGGTACTTCGCCCGCTTCACCGCGCCGCGCGCGACGACGCCGACCGTGGCCGAGGATGTCGATTACTGGATGAACGTCGACCAGTATATCGGCGGGATCGAGCACGCGATCCTGCACCTGCTCTATTCCCGCTTCTTCGCCCGCGCGATGCATATCTGCGGCCACCTGCCCGAGAAATCGAAAGAGCCGTTCAACGCGCTCTTTACCCAGGGCATGGTGACCCACGCGATCTACAAGACCGAAAAGGACGGCCGCCCGGTCTATCACTACCCCGAGGAGGTGACGTTGAAGGACGGCAAGGGCTTCCTTGTCGACGGCACCGAGGTCGAGATCGTGCCCTCGGCCAAGATGTCCAAGTCCAAGAACAACGTGGTCGACCCCGTGGCGATCATCAGCCAGTACGGCGCCGACACGGCCCGCTGGTTCGTGCTGTCCGACAGCCCGCCCGAGCGGGACGTGGAATGGACCGCCTCGGGCGCCGAGGCCGCGAACAAGCACCTCGGCCGCGTGTTCCGCATCGCCTCCGAGATCGCGGAAAGCTCCGACGCACCGGGTGAGGGTGACACCGACCTGTTGCGCGAGATGCACAAGACCATCGACGAGGTGACCAAGGGCGTCGAAAGCTTCGGCTTCAACGCGGCCATCGCGCGGCTCTATGCCTTCACCAACACGCTGCAACGGACCAAGGCCGGCGCGGCGGCGCGGCGTGAGGCCGCACTGGCGCTGGCGCAGCTCATGTCGCCGATGACCCCGCACCTTTCGGAAGAGGTCTGGAAACTGCTCGGCGGGGAGGGCTTTGTCACCTCCGCCCCCTGGCCCCAGGCCGACCCGGCCATGCTGATCGACGACACCGTGACCCTGCCCGTGCAGGTCAACGGCAAGCGCCGGGCCGAGATCGAGGTGCCCAAGGACATGCCCAAGGACGAGATCGAAAAGATCGCCCTGTCGCAGCATACCGTGCAGCGGGCCCTCGACGGTGCGACGCCCAAGAAGGTGATCGTCGTGCCCGGACGGATCGTCAATGTGGTGGTTTGATCGCCCCACGCGCCGCGCCGCGCTGGCCTTGGGGCTGTGCGCGGCGGGCGCGGCCTGCGGCTTTGCCCCGGCTTACGGGCCGCAGGGCGGGGCCTCGCGCCTTTCGGGCCAGGTCGTGGTCTCGGCCCCCGCCGACCGTGCCGGCTACCTGCTGGGCCAGCGGATCGAGGAGCGGCTGGGCTTTGCCGCCACCGGCCCCTACACCCTGACCGTTACCCATGACGTCTCGCGCTCCGGCCTCGGCACCGGCGGCGACGGGCGCACCACGCGCTACCAGCTCGTCGGCTCCGCCCGCTACAGCCTGCGCGAGGGCACGGACGGCCCGGTGCTGGCCAAGGGCACGGTCGACGATTTCACCGGCTACTCGGCCACCGGCTCCACCGTGGCGACGCTTGCCGCCGTGCGCGACGCCGAGGAACGGCTGATGGTCATTCTCGCCGACAAGGTGGTGGACAGGCTGCTGATGGCCGCGCCAGACCTGCCGTCATGAAACTGAACAAGGCCGAGGCGACCCGGTATTTCTCGCGGCCCGATCCCAAGGCGACGGGCCTCCTGATCTATGGTGCCGACGCCATGCGCGTGGCCCTGAAACGGCAGGAGGTCATCGCCGCCCTCATCGGCCCCGAGGGCGAGGCCGAGATGCGCCTGACCCGCATTCCCGCCGCCGAGCTGCGCCGCGACAAGGCCCTTCTGACCGATGCGATCAAGGCCACCGGCTTTTTCCCCGGTGCCCGCGTCGCCTTTGTCGAGGACGCGACGGAACTGGTCGGGCCGCAGATCCTCGACGCGCTCAGCGACTGGCAGCCCGGCGACGCACAGATCGTGGTGACGGCGGGGGCGCTCAAGGGCACCTCCAAGCTGCGCAAGGGGTTCGAGGGGCACCGCAACGCCTTTGCCGTCGGCCTTTACGACGACCCGCCGACCCGCGCCGAGATCGAGGCGGAGCTGGGCCGCGCCGGCCTGACCGGCCTCGACCGCGCGGCGATGGACGACCTGTCGGCCCTGGCACTGACGCTGGACCCGGGCGATTTTCGCCAGACCCTGGCCAAGCTGGCGCTCTACAAGCTGGGCGACACCTCGCCGGTGACGGCCGAAGATATCGCCGCCTGCGCCCCCGCCTCGACCGAGGCCGAGGTGGACGACATCCTCAACATCGTGGCCGAGGGCAAGGCGGCCCAGATCGGCCCGGTCATGCGGCGGCTCAAGTCGCAGGGCGTGCTGCCGGTCTCGCTGCTGATCGCCTGCAACCGCCATTTCCGCACGCTCTACGCGGCCGCTTCGGCCCCCGGTGGCGCGGCGGAAGGGATCGCCCGCATGCGCCCGCCGGTCTTTGGCCCACGCCGCGACCAGATCCTGCGCCAGGCACAGACCTGGGGCGCGCCGGGGCTGGAACAGGCGCTGCAGACGATCACCGAGACCGACCTGACCCTGCGCTCCGCCGGGCAGAACGCGCCCGCCATGGCGCTGGTCGAACGGATGCTGATCCGCCTGTCGATGCTGCCGCGACGCTAGGGAACCCTTGCCGTCCGCGCGGCGGCACAGCACCTTCGGGACAAAGTCGCGACGGAGGACGCATCACATGACAAAGGTCATCGGCCACCTGGCCAGCCGCACGTTCCGGGTACTCTGGCTGCTCGAAGAGCTGGGCCTGCCCTACGAGCACCAGCCCGAGCATTCCCGCTCTCAGGCGGTGACCGCCCTCAACCCCTCGGGCAAGATCCCGGTGGTGATCGAAGAGGGCGTCACGCTCACCGATTCGACGGCGATCATGCAGTACTTTGCCGACCGCGAAGGGCGCTTCACCGCTCCCGCCGGCACGATCGCACGCGCCCAGCAGGACGGCGTGCTGCACCAGATCATCGACGAGATCGACGCCGTGCTCTGGACTGCCGCGCGCCACAGTTTCGTGCTGCCCGAGGACAAGCGCGTGCGCGAGGTCAAGGACAGCCTCAAGTGGGAATACGAACGCAACCTGGCGCATCTGATGACCAAGATGCAGGGCGCGTTCCTGATGGGCGACGAGATGACGATCCCGGACATCATCCTCGCCCATTGCGGCAACTGGGCCTTTGCGTCGAAATTCCCGACCGACAACGAGGACTTCGGCGCCTATCTCAAGCGCATGCGCAGCCGCGACGCCTTCCGCAAGCTCGCCGCGCAGATGAAGTGACCGGCGGGGGCCACGCGCCCCGTGGCCCCTTCATCTTTCCAGAAACATCCCGGGCAGCGCGAGGGCCTGGCCCCTCGCCTCTAATCCGGCCGCGCCTCCGGCGCGAGGGGCTGGCCCCTCGCCGCTTGTCCGACCGCGCTTCCGGCGTGAGGGCCTGACCCCTCGCCCCCACACCGGCCACGAACGCCTCCGGCGGGAGTATTTCCAGAATAATGAAAGCAGGGGCCTGTTCGGTTGATCGGCGCGGAGCGCGCGCCATCGACCGTGGAATCGCCTCCGGCGGGCATATTTGGCGAAAGGTGAAAGCCAGGGGCCGATCCCCCTTCATCTTGCCGATAAACTCCGGGGGACGTCGCCCTTGGGCGACGGGGGGCAGCGCCCCCTACCCGGCCGCCGCCTGGCCCGCCCAGTATCCCGTGGCAAGGCAGCCGGTCAGCAGGTAACCGCCCGTCGGCGCCTCCCAGTCCAGCATCTCGCCCGCGCACCAGGTGCCGGGGGCATTCCGCAGTTGCAGGCCCGCGTCCAGTGCCGAGAACGGCACGCCGCCGGCGGTGGAGATCGCCTCGTCCAGGGGGCGCAGCCCGGCATGGGGGACGTGCAGGGCCTTGACCTGCTGGGCGAGGACCTCGGGAAAGTTCGACAAGGGCCCCGCGAATTCACGCAGGATGGCCAGTTTCGCGGGATCGAGCCGCAGCGCCTTGCGCAGGTGGTTGGCGTAGCTTTGCTTGCCGCGCGGGGCGGCGATGCGGCGGGTGACCTCCTCGGCCGAAAGGCCCGGCGCGAGGTCGAGCGCCAGGTCCGCCCCCTCGCGAACGGCCCGGCTGATGGCGTAGATGCCGCCGCCTTCGAGCCCGCGGGACGAGATGACGGCCTCGCCGCGCACCTCCTCCGACCCGGCCACGAGGCGGATGTTCTTGAGCGGCTGGCCGAGGACCTTGTCCATATGCGGGGACCAGGGCACCACCAGCCCGGCATTGGCGGGCCGGAACGGCGCGACGGGCAGACCGCGCGCCGGGAAAAGATCGGCCCATCTACCATCCGAGCCAAGCCGCGCCCAGCTGGCGCCACCCAGCGCCAGAACGCAGCGATCCGGGCGCAGCGACACGGGCCCCTCGGGCGTGTCGAATTGGAACGCCGCGTCCCAGCCGGTCCAGCGCCAGCGGGTGCGCAGGGTGACCCCCAGCCCGTCGAGCCGGCGCAGCCAGGCACGCAGGAGCGGCGAGGCCTTCATCGCCTCGGGGAAAACCCGGCCCGACGAGCCGGTAAAGACCGGCTGCCCCAGCGCCTCGGCCCAGGCCTTGACCTCGGCCGGCCCGAAGGCTTCGAGCATCGGGCGCAGGGCCGGCGCGGCCTCGGCATAGGCCGCGACGAACGCCTCGAACGGTTCGTCCTTGGTCAGGTTCAGACCGGACTTGCCCGCCATCAAGAACTTGCGCCCGATCGAGGGCTTGGCCTCGGCCACGACAACCCGGCGGCCGGCGCGGGCCAGCGCCTCGGCCGCGGCAAGGCCGGCGGGGCCACCGCCGATCACCAGTGCATCATGTTCATCCATGCCCGATCTCTACCGCCCGCAGGGGTCCATCGCAATTGCGCACCAGCGCGCTATCCTTGCGCTGAAACAGAGAGCGCCATGACCGACGACCCGACCTGCCCGCTCTGCCTGCGCCCGATCCCGCCGGAGGCACGGCAAAGCCTGCATCACCTTGTCCCGCGCCTGAAGGGCGGCAAGGGCGGGCCGGTCGTGCGGCTGCACCAGATCTGCCACAACGAGATCCACGCCACCCTGACCGAGGCGGAACTGGCCCGCGACTACAACACGCCCGAAGCGCTGCGCGCCCATCCGCGGCTGGAAAAATTCATCCAATGGGTCGCGAAACGCCCTCCGGGGTTTCACTCGAAAACCCCCGGAGGCCGCCGCAAGCGCTAGTCGTCGAAGGGCGTCATCTGCGCCACGATCACCGCGTTCTCGTCCAGCGCCCGCTGCATCAGCGCGCGCTCGTCCTCGCCGATCTCGTGGCCCTGCTCTTCCCGCTCTTCCAGCGTGCCGTAGCCGGTCACGTCCAGCGGCGCCATGTCGGCCTGCTTGAGCACCGCCACCGTCTCGCGCACCGCCTCGGCCTCATCCACTCCGCTGGCGAAACACATGAGCGCGGCGCCGGTGCTGCCCTTGGGCAGGCCGTCGCCCTCCTTGCGGCCAACCTCGACAAGCAGGGTATAGACCTGCTGCTTGCGCGGCTTGGCCGGCTTGTCGGTCTTGTCCTTGTCGCTCTTGGCCATGACGCGTTCCCTCGCAGGTGTTGCCCCTCCATGCCGCGTCTGTGGCGGATTTACCAGTGGGGCACCTGCGAAATTGCGCGTCCCGCAAGCCCTATGCTAAAGCGGCCCGGATATGGGACCAAAGGGGACGTCAATGGGGACCATGAGGATCTGGGTCTGCCTCAGGGCAGTCTGTCTGGCCGTGCTTGCATGGGCTGGCGCCAGTGGCGTGCAGGCACAGGATGCCCCCCTGCGCATGATCACCGTGGACCGCCCCCCGTTCTCGATGGAGATCGGCGGCGAACGCACCGGCTTTTCGATCGAGCTGATGGAGGCGGTGGCCGAACTCCTTGGCCGCGAGGTCACCTTCACCGTCTCGCCGACCTTCGGCGGCATGTTCACCGCCGTCAATGCCGGAGAGGTCGACGGCGCCGTCGCCAATATCTCGATCACCGCCGCGCGCGAGGAAACGCTGGATTTCTCGCAGCCGATCTTCGAATCAGGGATCGGCATCCTCGTGCCCGACAACGGTGCGGGGAACAGCGGAATGCTCGCCACGCTGTTCACCTGGGATATCTTCTTTCTCGTGATCGCCGCCTTCGGGCTGCTGTTCGCGATGGGCATGGCGATGTGGGTCTTCGAGCGCAAGCGCCAGGCCTATTTCGACCGCCCCGCGCGGGACGCGATGTTCCCCGCCTTCTGGTATGCGCTGAACCTCGTGGTGAACGGCGGGTTCGAGGAACGGATGCCGCAATCGCCCCTGGGCCGGCTGACATCGGTGCTGATGGTGGTGTCGTCACTGTTCATCGTGTCGGTCTTCGTGGCCCATATCACCGCCGCCATGACGGTCGAGGCGATCACCAACACGGTCGACAACGTCTCGGACCTTGACGGGCGGATCGTCGGCACGACCGAAGGCTCGACCGCGTCGCGCTACCTGTCCGATCTCGGCATCGCGCATCGCACGTTCGATTCGTTTGCCGCGTTGACGGCGGGGTACGAAAGCAATGACCTCGACGCCATCGTCTTCGACAAGCCGCTGCTGAACTACTACGTGCGCACCGGCGGCAATGCCCGGGTGGTGGACCGGGTCTTCAAGCCCGAGGATTACGGGATCGCCTTCGACCAGGGCAGCCCCCTGACCGAAGAGATCAACCGCGCCCTGCTGGCCCTGCGCGAGGACGGCACCCATGACGAGATCTATGCCCGCTGGTTCGGCGCCACGCGCTGAGGCCTAGCGCAGGCGGCGATAGCCCCAGATCAGCAGGCAGGCCCCGGCCGCGCCGACGACCAGTTGCGGCAGCCAGGCCCGCGCGGCGTAGATGCCGAAGAAGCTGAGGATCAGGTTCAGCACCACCGCGCCGATGATCCCGAGGATAATGTTCACGAAGATCCCGGTGTCGGTCTTCATGATCGCGCTGGCGATCCAGCCCGCCAGCCCGCCGACGATGATCGCGCCGATGAATCCGATGCCCATGATGTGCCCCTTTGCTGTTGACCACGGTCAACGCACCGGCGGGGCGGCCGGTTCCCGGACGGGGTCGCGCGGGCCGTGAGGGCCCGCGCGCAAGCCGCTTAGTCGCGCAGCAGCTCGTTGATGCCGGTTTTCGAACGCGTGCGTTCGTCCACCCGCTTCACGATCACGGCGCAGTAGAGGTTGATGCCGTTCTTCGACGGCATCGACCCCGCCACGACCACCGAATAGGGCGGCACTTCGCCATACATGACTTCGCCGGTCTCGCGGTCCACGATCTTGGTCGACTGGCCGATGAAGACGCCCATGCCCAGCACGGACCCCTCGCGGACGATCACGCCCTCGACCACCTCGGACCGGGCACCGATAAAGCAATTGTCCTCGATGATGGTCGGGCCGGCCTGCATGGGTTCCAGCACGCCGCCGATGCCGACGCCGCCGCTGAGGTGCACGCCCTTGCCGATCTGCGCGCAGCTGCCGACGGTGGCCCAGGTGTCGACCATGGTGCCGCTGTCAACATAGGCGCCGAGGTTCACGAAGGACGGCATCAGCACCACGCCCGGCGCGATGAAGGCCGAACGGCGGACGACGCAGTTCGGCACGGCGCGGAAACCGGCGGCCTTCCACTGGTTCTCGCCCCAGCCCTTGAACTTGCTGTCGACCTTGTCCCACCAGCCACCGCCCTGCGGCCCGCCGGTCTGCTCTTCCATGTCCTTGAGGCGGAAGCCCAGCAACACCGCCTTCTTGGCCCATTGGTTCACGTGC
This sequence comes from Mesobacterium pallidum, assembly GCF_019966535.1. Classification (GTDB taxonomy): domain Bacteria; phylum Pseudomonadota; class Alphaproteobacteria; order Rhodobacterales; family Rhodobacteraceae; genus Mesobacterium; species Mesobacterium pallidum. The sequence goes on from NZ_JAIMID010000020.1 coordinate 46,625, forward strand.
CAGTCGCCATTGTCCTGCTTTTCGGCCACGCGCAGCTGGCCTGCGTCCAGCGCGTTCAGCGTGTCCTCGATGGCCTCGCGGGTTTCGCCGGTGGTGGCGGGGGTGATCGTGTCGCGCGCCTCCCAGGCGGCTTCGATGGCAGCTTCGAGCTGGGCGTTGGACATGTGGCCTCTCCGTTCCCTAGGGTCGTCAGTCGCAAGGGCTATAGTGGCGATCCCGGCACGGGGCAATGCCCGCCCGCAGCGTTGCCGTCCGTCCGCAGCGGCGGGCCGGGCTCCGCGGGGCCGGTTCCCATGACCCGCGTGCCGGTGCAAGGTGGCGGCGCAGCAGCCGGAGGCCATGGATGATCAGCTTTGCCTTGGACGTCATCAACTGGGACGCCATCGCCGCCCTGACCGGCATCGTGATCGCCGGGCTCGGCTTCATGATCAATTCCCGTCTGCGCCGGCAGGAGCGCAAGTCGCGCCATGCCGCGCTGCTGTCGGAATACCGGCGCGAGACCATCGCCTTTTCCCGCGATTTCTTCGAGACGGTGTCGGAGGCGCTGGCGCTGTACGCGGTGGAAAAGGAACGGCCGCGCGACGATCCGCAGCTGTGCCTGCTGGCGGCACGGCTGTCGTCGCTGGCCGACACCGGGCGGTTCTATTTCCCGAACGAGATGGGCGAGAACCCGACCGGCACCTCCAAGGGCCCGGCCTTTGCCGGCACGCGGCGCCCCCCTCTCGAGGCGATCCTGGCCGCACATTTCGCGGTCGAGGCGATGCGCCTCGCGGGGCCGGAAAAGCGCGAGGCGCAGGACCTGGCCGTCGAGTGCCTGCACGAGACGCGCCAGCCCTTTCCCATGCCCCGAGACAGCGGCCCCAGCCCGCGCTTCCTGCTGATCCAGGCGCGGCGCTGCTATCTGAACGCGGTGGTGCCGGGCACCTTCCCGCGCGAATGGCATGGCATGTTCGAGGACCTGCTGGGCCCGGTGACGGGAACGCCGGGCGCGGGGCCGCAGCTTTAAAGCCGGGCCAGCAGTTCGGCCTTCTTGGTCTCGAACTCGGCCTCGGTCAGGATGCCCGCGTCGCGCAGTTCGGCCAGCTTGCGGATCAGGCCGATGATCGCCTCGCCGTCGCTGGATGGCTGCTTGGGCGCCTCGACCGCGCCGGTCGGGGCCGGTTCGGGGGTGGGAACCGGCGCGGTTTGCGGCTCGGGGGCCCAGACCTGCGACGAAGGCGCGGGCGCGAACGGCGCCTCGGACACCACGGGCGTTTCGGCGACGGGCGCCGCGCCGATCTCGACCCGCGGCAGGTCCGAGACGCGGACAAGCCCGAACTGGCTGGTGAAGGTCAGTGTCCGGTCGCCCACCTGCTGCTGTGACACGCCGGAAATTGCGTGATCGCCCGTGTCAAAGACCTCGATCCGACCGCCCTGGTCGATCGCGAGCCGCCGCGTGCCGGGAAAGACCGCGTAGCGCAGGTCGTTCTGCGACCCGCTCGAGGACGGCACACCCAGCTCTTCGGGCCAGCGCGACCCGCCGCCCGACGCCGCAAAGCTGACCCCGGCCCCCGGCATCGCCTCGGGTACGAGCACATCGGGGTCGCGCACCAGCGGCGCGATCTCGGAACACAGGGCGTCGACCCGCGCCTTGAGCCCGTTGTTGAACATGTCGCCGACCATGGTCATGCCGCCCTGGCTCCATTGTCCCATGCCGCCAAGGTCGGGATGGCTGAACTGCGCCTGGGTGCCGCCGCCGCGCAAGAGGGCAAAGAACAGCGTTTCGGCCGCGTCGGTCGTCACGCCGTTGCGGGCGGCAATGTCGGACAGGCGCGCCGTGCCGTCCGGGGTCAGTCGCGTCATGGGATGGGTCCGTCTATGAGGGTGGGGAAGCCGGGGCTTTGCCCCTTCCTAGCAGGCCGGGGCCTTGCGGGCCAGCCGGTCAAACCCGGTGATAGGGGCTGCCGGCCAGGATCGAGGCGGCACGGTAAAGCTGTTCGGTCAGCATGGCGCGGGCCAGCATGTGCGGCCAGACCATCGCGCCGAACGAGAGGGCGAAATCCGCCTCGGCGCGCAGCGACGGGTCGATCCCGTCCGCGCCGCCGATCACCAGCGCCAGGTCCTGCGTGCCGGTGTCGCGCCAGCGGCCCAGCTGGTCGGCAAAGTCGGGCGAGGACATCACGCGGCCGCGTTCATCCATCACGCAGACCCGCGCGCCCGAGGGGATGGCGCGGCGCAGCAGGTCGGCCTCGGCCGCCATGCCGCCGCCCTTCTTGTCCTCGACCTCGTGGAGTGTCAGCGGACCAAGGCCCAGCGCCCGGCCGCTGCGGTCGAAGCGGGTGGTGTAATCGTCGATCAGCGTGCGTTCGGGACCGGCGCGCAGCCGGCCCACCGCACAGATATGTAGGCGCAAGTCAGGCCTGCCGGGCGACGGCATCCCCCGCGGGGAGCCACATCTTTTCCAGCTGGTAGAAGTCGCGCACTTCGGGACGGAAGACGTGAACGATCACGTCGCCGGTGTCGATCAGCACCCAGTCGCCCGTTTCCTTGCCCTCGACCGTGCAGAGCCGGCCATGCTCCTGCTTGAGCGTCTCGACCAGTTTCTCGGCCATGGCCGTCACTTGGCGCGACGAGCGCCCGGAGCAGATGACCATGTAGTCACCGATGGCCGTCTTGCCCCGCAGGTCGATCTGCAGGATGTCTTCGGCCTTGCTGTCATCGAGGGATTTGACGATCTCGTCCCGCAGCTCTTCGCTGGTGAGATCAACGTGGGGCATGGTGGCCCCGGTGTCTGCGGCAGATGCCGCGGTGGTCTGAGGTGTCAGAACCTGGTCCTCCTTTCGGCGCACCGCAAAAGCGCCCCGGTGCCGGACGTGATCCAAAGATAACAATTGCGCGCCGAAATCTCAATCGGCTGCGGACACGTGGCGGAAATCAGCCGGGGTCCGGCGCATCCTTGAGCACCCGCACCTCGCGCTGCGGGAAGGGGATCGAGATGTCGTTCGCGTGGAAGGCATCCCAGAGCGCCAGGTAGACATTGCCGCGGATGTTGGTCAGGCCCCCGGTCGGATCCTTGATCCAGAAGCGCAGGATGTAGTCCACGCTGCTGTCGCCGAAGCCGACGATGTGGCAGACCGGCGCGCGGTCGGTCAGCACCCGGTCGACGGCCTTGGCCGCCTCGATCGCCAGCTTGCGCACCTTGTGCGGGTCGTCCCCGTAGGAGGTGCCGAAATAGATGTCGAGCCGCACGAAATCGTTGGAATGCGACCAGTTGACCACCTGCCCGGTGATCAGGTCCTCGTTCGGAATGAGGTATTCCTTGCCATCCCGCGTGGTGATGCTGACATAGCGCGCACCCAGCGAGTTGATCCAGCCGAACGTGTCGCCAAGGCTGATCACGTCCCCAGGCTTGATCGACTTGTCGAGCAGGATGATGATGCCCGACACGAGGTTCGACACCACCTTCTGGAGACCGAAGCCCAGGCCGACGCCGATGGCCCCCGACAGCACCGCGAGACCGGTGAGGTCCACGCCGACCGACTTGAGCCCGATGAAGAAGGCCGCGCCGAACAGCAGCACCTGGAGGAACTTGACCGCCAGCACCTGCATCGAGGGGCTGATGTCCTCGTTCCGGCGGATCGTCGTCGCGGCGGACTGGCTGACGAATCGGGCGAGGATCATGAGCAGCGTCAGGGTGAAGACCGCCTGCACCAGCAGCCACAGCGACAGGTGGATCGAACCGACGTCCAGCGCGACCGAGGACAGGAGCTGCTGCGCCTCGTCCGTGAGGTTCAGGATCGACAGCGTGACCCAGGCCCAGCCGGCATAGCGGATCATCGTCCGCAGGAAGCTGTTGGCGATGAGCCGGGTGAGGATCGCGATCACCAGCCAGGCCGCGGCCAGCTGGCCGATGATGCCCAGCAGGTAGGACCGCGACGGCCAGGTCACCTCTCGCATGATCCAGATCACCGGCCAGATCGTCCCGACGAACAGGATCAGCCGCATCCGCCGGTTGATCAGCACGCCGAACCGCATCCGCCAGGTCGGCCAGCCTTCGCGCGTGCGCAGCCAGGCCTGCCAGCGCGGCCGCAGGATCCGCGCGCCGATGACAGCCAGCAGGATCAGCCCGGCGACGATCATCAGCTGGTAAGCGTTCCACGGCCGCATCAACCCGTTCAGGAACCCCTGGACCTGCGCATAGAGGCTGGTGGCGATCTCCTGCGCGACCGCGGCCGTATCAGGTGCTTGCGGCTCCATGCGCTCTCTCCCCTTTTGCCGGATTTTCCGACGGATGGCGCAAAGTGTCCAGAGCGGCGAAGCTTTCGCATAGGTTGCGTGGACTCACGTCCCCACTTATCTTAACTTGAAAGACCGACAAGCCTGTGCCGCGCAAGACAAGGACCCGGACGTTCATGGGAATCGCCTTCACCCTGGTCACCGACCACGACCTACTGCTGATGCGCGTCACCGAAAGGCCGCGGGCCGAAGACCTGGCCGTGCGGCAACAAGAGGCCTCGGTGCTGCACGCAATGAGCCGGTTCAGCCGGGCGCTGCTGGACCTGCGGGACCAGACCGGGTCCGACCTTGACGGAGCGGCCGTGCGGTCGATCCTGCTGCGCTGCGACCGGCAGACCGGTCAGATCGGCCCGCATGCGGTGCTGCCCATGGCCATCGTCGCCACCCCCGGCTCGATCGGCCAGGGCATCGCACGCATGTTCCTTGGCCATGCGCACGGGCTGCCCCACCTGTCGCTCGAGCTGTTCGAGACGCCGGAAGAGGCCGGGAGCTGGCTTGGCATGACGCCGGGCTGGGAGAAGGTGCTGCTCACACAGCGCTGAGGCGGTTTCCCTTGCGAGACTCACGCGGGCGCTGTATCTGACGGGCCATGACAGTGGTTTTCGACATGGACGATCGCGCGCGCCTGCCCTGGCGGTTTTACGGCGCGACCCACACGGTCCTCGCACGTCTATGACGCGCGCGGCCTGCGCAGGTGCGACCTGTGCGGCCCTTCCTGTCACGCCAATCCAATAGCCAGAAAACGGGAGAGGACCGATGTCCCCCAAGACGCTCTATGACAAGATCTGGGATGCCCATGTGGCCGATGTTGCCGATGACGGCACGTCCCTGCTTTATATCGACCGCCACCTCGTGCACGAGGTGACCAGCCCGCAGGCCTTCGAGGGGCTGCGCCTGACCGGCCGCACCGTGCGCGCGCCGGACAAGACCATCGCCGTGCCGGACCACAACGTGCCCACGACGCTCGACCGCGCCAACCCGGCCACCATGACCGAGGAATCGCGCATCCAGGTCGAGGCGCTGGACAAGAACGCCAAGGATTTCGGGATCCATTACTACCCGGTCAACGACGTCCGCCAGGGCATCGTCCACATCGTCGGCCCGGAACAGGGCTGGACCCTGCCCGGCATGACCGTGGTCTGCGGTGACAGCCACACCGCGACCCACGGCGCCTTCGGTGCGCTGGCCCATGGCATCGGCACGTCGGAGGTCGAGCATGTGCTGGCCACCCAGACGCTGATCCAGAAGAAATCCAAGAACATGAAGGTCGAGATCACCGGCAAGCTCAAGCCCGGTGTGACCGCCAAGGACATCACCCTGGCCGTGATCGGCGAGACCGGCACCGCCGGCGGCACCGGCTACGTGATCGAATATTGCGGCGAGGCGATCCGCGACCTGTCGATGGAAGGCCGGATGACCGTCTGCAACATGGCGATCGAGGGCGGCGCCCGCGCCGGCCTGATCGCGCCGGACGAGAAGACCTTCGACTACGTCCGCGGCCGCCCCCATGCGCCGAAGGGCGCGCAATGGGAACAGGCGATGGAATGGTGGAAGACGCTTTATTCCGACGACGATGCCCATTGGGACAAGGTCGTCACGCTCAAGGGCGAAGAGATCGCGCCCGTCGTGACCTGGGGCACCTCGCCCGAGGACGTGCTGCCGATCTCGGCCGTGGTCCCCGCACCCGAATCGTTCAAGGGCGGCAAGGTCGAGGCGGCCCGGCGCGCGCTGGACTACATGGGCCTGACACCGGGTCAGAAGCTGACCGATATCCAGATCGACACCGTCTTCATCGGCTCCTGCACCAACGGCCGGATCGAGGACCTGCGCGCCGCGGCCGCGATCCTGAAGGGCAAAAAGGTCAAGGACGGCATGCGCGCCATGGTCGTCCCGGGCTCGGGCCTTGTCCGCGCCCAGGCCGAAGAGGAAGGCATCGCCGACATCTTCAAGGAGGCCGGGTTCGAATGGCGGATGGCGGGCTGTTCCATGTGCCTGGCCATGAACCCCGACCAGCTCAGCGAGGGTGAGCGCTGCGCCTCGACCTCGAACCGCAACTTCGAGGGGCGGCAGGGCTACAAGGGCCGCACTCACCTGGTGTCGCCGGCCATGGCGGCGGCGGCGGCGATCACCGGCCACCTGACCGATGTGCGCGAGCTGATGACCGACGCAGAGGCCGTCGCGTGAGCCGCGCCGCCGCCGCGCTGACCGGCATGGGGCTGACCCTGCTGGCCGCCTGCGGCGGTGGCGAAACGCTCGCACCCGAGGTCCTGGCCTTCGGCCCGGCTGACGGCACCCTCGCGGGCAGCTACGACCCCGCGCAATTCTCGCCCGACCTCGTGCGGGCGCAGTTGCGCGGTGGCTGCATCGGTGGCCAGATCGGCAGCTATGCCGAGACGGGCACCGACCGTGACGGGAGGATCACTTTCGTCGCGACCTGCCCTTCGGGGCTGATCGCGGCGCCGGGGCCCACCCGTGTCGAACGCCGGACCGATGGCACGCTGATGATCCGCAGGGTCGGCGCCTGAGCCGCCCTGCCCCTTCCTATCCCCTTCGGCGGCGCCTTCGGGCCCCCGCCCCGATCCAGAGGACGTAACCCATGGATAAATTCGAGACCTTCACCGGTGTCGCGGCGCCCATGCCGCTTGTGAACATCGACACCGACATGATCATCCCCAAGGAATTCCTGAAGACGATCAAGCGCACCGGCCTGGGCGTCCATGCCTTCGACGAGATGCGCTATGACCGCCAGGGCAACGAGATCCCCGATTTCGTGCTGAACCAGCCGGCCTACCGCAACGCGTCGGTCCTGGTCGCCGGCGACAACTTCGGCTGCGGCTCGTCGCGCGAACACGCGCCCTGGGCGCTGGCGGATTTCGGCATCAAGGTGGTCGTGTCGACCTCTTTCGCCGACATCTTCTTCAACAACTGCTTCAAGAACGGCATGCTGCCCATCGTGCTTCCGCAGGAGCAGGTCGACATCCTGATGAAGGACGCGGAAAAAGGCGAGAATGCACGCCAGACCGTCGACCTCGAGGCGCAGACCATCACGACGTCGGACGGAGAGGTCATCCCGTTCGAGGTCGACGCCTTCCGCAAGCATTGCCTGCTGAACGGCCTCGACGACATCGGCCTCACGATGGAGAAGGTCTCCTCGATCGAAGCCTTCGAAAAGCAAAGCGCGGCGGCCCGTCCCTGGGTCTGATCCCCGCCACAGGCTGAGTATTCCGATGGGGCGCCACGATCTGGCGCCCCATTGTCGTTCAGGGCGAAACACCCCCGGTTAACCATCTGTTAACCGAGTCCTTGCCCTTGCCACATTTCGCCTATGTGCTTTGCGCGCTATTCCAACAACATATTGTTTTGGCATGGGGGTTCGCCACACAAGCACGCCACAATTGATGCATTCCCGCACCAGTTCCTCCCTCAAAAGGCCCGATTTCCCGGCTCTATTGTTCACACTTCTTGAGGTCGTCCATGGAAGGGGGCAAAAATTGGGCAACAATGAGGCAGCCCGCCACAAACGGCGGGATCAAAGTGGGACAAGGGGGCGGCATCGTATCGCGCCCGTCCGCGATGAGAGGTTTGGGCAGTGATCAGACGCATGATCAGCGCCGGTCTTCGGGCCGTGCTCGTGGCCGTGGTCATCTTACTTCCGTCGCTCGTGCTGCCGTCTGACGGCGCAGAGGCGGCGCAGGTGGTGTCCCTGGTGGCCATCGTGGCAGCCGCGCTGACCTTCGTCGAATATTTCGCGACCTACCCTTCGATCATCGAATTTCGCGACGCGCGGCCCTTCAACCGCGTCCGCTTCTGTGCCCTTGCCCTCACCGTTGTCCTGCTGACGCTCGCCTGCCGCGACACGATCGCCCCGGTCCTGCTGACCGGCACCGTGGCCGATATCGGCAGCACGCTGGGCCGGTGGACCGATTTCCCCTATTCGCCGGTGCGCATGGTCGTGCTGATGATGCCTCCGGACGCGCCGCAGACCGCAATCGAGATCGTGCGCACCGGGGCCGGCACCGCCTACATCATCTCGCTCGCCATGATCGTCGTGTTCTTCGTGCAGGTCCGCCTGCGCGACTGGCCGACCCGGCAGGGCACCTTCAACGTCTGGGTCAACCTGCCGCTCTTCGATCCCACCGCGGGCGGAGACGTGCTGATCCGCCTCAAGCGCGATGCCAACGTTAACATTGCGTTAGGGTTTCTGCTGCCATTCTTGATCCCGGCGATCATCAAGGTGACCTCGGATGCCTTCGACCCCATCTCGATCACGGCCCCGCAGACCCTTGTCTGGACGCTGAGCGCATGGGCCTTCCTGCCTGCCAGCCTGATCGTGCGCGGCCTGGCCCTTGGCCGCGTGGCCGAACTGATCGAACAGAAACGCCGCCGCGCCTACGCCAAGGCCGAGGCCAAGGGCGAGATCGTCGAAGCGCACGCCTGAGGGCGCTGACGCGCATCGTCCTGTTGCTCCTCCCCTGTTTTGCCGCGGCCGAGCCGCTGCGCATCGCCACCTGGCATGTCGAACTGTCCCGCGACGGCCCCGGCCGTCTGCTGGGCGACCTCATGGAACCTGATGACCAGGTCCGCGCCGTGGTCGATGTCATCGCCTCTGCGCGGCCCGACGTGATCCTTCTGACCGACGTGGACTGGGATTCCGGCGGCGAGGCTGCGCTGGCCCTGCAACACCTGCTCGACACGGCCGGCACCCCCCTTCCCCATGCCTTTGCCCCACCGCCCAATGCCGGTGTGCAGCGCGGGCTCGACGTGGATGGCGATGGCCGGACCGGAGAGCCCGAGGACGCCCTCGGCTACGGCCGCTTTCGCGGCGACGGCGGCCTGTTGCTGCTGGCGAACCGACCGCTTGAACCCTTGCGCGACCTCTCCGCCCTGCCCTGGGCCGAGGCGCCGGGAAGCCTGATGACCGAGGACGAGCGCGCCGCCCTTGAACCGCTCCCCCTTGGCACCATCGGCCATTGGTCGGTCACGCTCGACGATGGCCCCGAGCTGCTGCTGCTGATGGCCGGCCCGCCGGTCTTTGACGGTCCCGAGGACCGCAATGGCCGCCGCAACGCCGACGAGGTGGCGCTGTGGCCGCATTATCTGGACGGAACGCTGGGCCCGCGCGCGGACCTGCCCTTTGTCCTGCTGGGCAATGCCAACCTCGACCCCGAGGACGGCGACGGCCGGCGGGACGCGATCCGCGCCCTGCTCTCCGATCCGCGCCTGCAGGACCCGCAGCCCCGCGGCGATGCCCCGCCCGACCCGGCGCAGGCGGGCGACCCGGGGCTCGACACCGCCGACTGGCCCGAACCGCGCCCCGGAAACCTGCGGGTCAGCTACGTGCTGCCGTCAGCCGACTGGATTGTCACCGATGCGGGCGTCATCTGGCCGACACCCGGCACCCCTGCCGCCACCGCCAGCCGCCACGGGCTGGTCTGGGTCGACCTCACCCGGCCCGGCTCATAGCTGCGCGCGGAACGCGTCCAGCACCTGCTCGTAGACAGCCCGCTTGAAGGGCACGATGGCGCCCGGCAGGTCCTCGGGCGCCAGCCAGCACCATTCCGAGAACTCGGGATGATCGGTCGCGATGTTCACATCCGCGTCCGTGCCGTGAAAGCGCAGCAGGAACCACTTCTGTTCCTGCCCGCGAAAGCGCCCCTTCCAGATGCGCGGCACGATGTCATGGGGCAGGTCGTAGGGGATCCAGCCCGCCGTCTCGGCCTCGACCGAGACCTTGTCGGCCGGCACGCCAGTCTCTTCCCAAAGCTCGCGCAGGGCCGCGTCGCGCGGCGCCTCGCCCGGGTCGACCCCGCCCTGCGGCATCTGCCAGGCCGCGGTCTCGCTGTCGATCCGCTGGCCGACGAACACGCGCCCCTCGGCATTGACCAGCATCACGCCGACGCAGGGGCGATAGGGCAGCTTTTCGATCTCTTCGGGGGTCATCGGGGGCTCCGGCTCAGGGTTGGGCGCACCCTATCGCCCTGGCCGGAGGCTTGCCAAGGGCCGGACGAGCCGGCCCCGGCGCTGTCACATCTCGATCACGTGGATCTCGGCCACCTCGACCCGGCCGCCATCGGCGATCATCGGGTTGTCGCGCGCCATGTCGCAGGCGGCGTCCAGGCTCTCGGCCTCGACGATGGTGTAGCCCATGCAGGGGTCCGCCCCGCCGCCGTCGGTCACGCCATCCTTGCCGACCGTCTTCGACATGCCCACCGGGTTGCCCGGATCGACCAGGGCTGCGCCCGTCTTGGCCATCCAGGCGCCCCAGCGCGCCATGCTCTCGGCTTGCGCGGCCTCGCCCTCGGGCATCCCGCCGCCGTGGTAGACGTATAGGTACTTCGGCATCATCAATCCTCCTGTTCAGCCAAGGTCTTTCCGAAAAAACGATCGAGCTTGCGCAGGGTCGACAGCCAGCCCGTCGTATGATCCTGCGCCGTCTCGGTATCGGCCAGCTCGCGGTGGCTCAGCGTCAGCCGGGCGCCCGCGGCGGTCGCCTCGACGGTAAAGCTCACGAAACTCTCGGGCCCGCGCCGGTCTGCCGCGTCATGCCAGGCCCAGGTAAAGCTGACGCTGCCGCGCCCGTCTTCGGGCGGATGCACGCTGGTGACCTGGCCGGACACCTTGAAGACCTGGTAACTCTCCTTGCCCCGCATGGCGCACCACCAGGGGCCCGGGCGCTCGAAGTCCATCTCGCAGGCGTCAATGAAGACACCCTCGGGCCCGAACCATTGCAGCAATTGCACCGGCGTGGTCACCGCCCGCCAGAGGCGCATCACCTCCACGTCGTAGTCGCGGATGAAGTCCAGGTCGCGCATGGGTCTACTCCTCTCCTTCGGGGTCAATGGCCAGCAACCCGTCCAGCCGCTCGAGGCTGCCAGCCCAGAACGCCTTGTGATCCATGGTCCAGCTCGCGATGGCCCGCATCGCCTCGGGATTCACGCTGTAATAGCGGTGGGTTCCGGCGACGCGCTGCCCGATCACGCCAGCCTCGCGCAGCACCTTGAGGTGGCGCGACACGGCCGGGGCGGAGATGTCGGTCAGCTCGGACAGAGCACCGGCGGGTTGCTCGCCTTGCCGCATCAGGTACTCGACCAAACTCAGGCGAGTCGGGTCCGAGAGGGCAGCGAAGGTGCGGGTCATGTCGATCATGGGTCAAGCATGACCGATTCCTTTATTTCACACAACCGTTAATTAAAGATTCCATAAATCACTCGGAGTCGGCCCCGTCCCAACCCCGGGCAAAGCCGTCGGAAGCAGCCGGCCCCTCGCCCCGGCGCCCCGCACGAACCCCGCGGTCAGCCAAGGCTGCGCCGTCGGAACGAGTATTTGGGGAAAAGTGAAAGCAGGGGCGACGGTGCTGGCCACGACTGACCGTGCCAATGTCCACGGCAGCAGACTTCGACGGACAAGCAGAGCGCAACGTTCTGGCCAGGCGCGCCCCGATCCCCTTCATCTTGCCAATAAACTCCGGGGAGCGCGAGGGGCTGGCCCCTCGCTCCTGACGGATCCGCCCGGCGAAACGCTCAGGCGAAGTCCGACCGCGCGTAGCCTTGCAGGAACAGCAGCGCCGTCAGGTCGCCATGATTGACGCGCACGTCGCATTCGGCGGCCACGCTGGGCTTGGCATGCAGCGCGACGCCTGTGCCGGCGAGGCCAAGCATGCCAAGGTCGTTCGCCCCGTCGCCCACGGCGATGGCATCGGCGGGCGTCAGGCCCAAGCGGGCGGAAATCTCGGTCAGCGCCTGCACCTTGGCGTCGCGGCCAAGGATCGGGCGGCCGACCTCTCCGGTCAGCGCGCCGCCCTCGATGATGAGGGTGTTGGCGCGGTTCTCGTCAAAGCCGAGCTGGCCCGCCACGGCCGCCGTGAAGGCCGTGAACCCGCCCGAGACCAGCGCCGCATAGGCGCCGTCGCGGCGCATGGTGGCCAGCAGTTCGGGGCCGCCGGGCATCAGGGTGATCCGCGTTTCGAGCACATCGGCGATCATCCCCTCGGGCAGGCCCTTGAGCAGGCCGACCCGTTCGATCAGCGCGCCTTCGAAATCCAGCTCGCCGTTCATCGCCCGCGCGGTGATCTCCTTGACCCGGGCGCCGACGCCGGCGACATCGGCCAGCTCGTCGATGCATTCCTGCTGGATCATCGTGCTGTCCATGTCGGCGATCAGCAGCCGCTTGCGCCGCCCCTCGACCGGCTGCACCATCAGGTCCACGCCCAGCGGCTGGATGTCGGCCCAGACGTCCCAGCGATTCGCCGGCATCACTGCGAGCGGGAACTCCGCCGCCTCGTCTGGCGCCAGCCACAGCGCGTCGCCGCCGCCCCAGGCATTGCGCAGGCTTTCGACAAGCGCCGCGTCCAGCTGGCCCGGCCGGGCGATCAGGGTTGCGATATACATGGGCCACCTCCTGCGGTTTGCGGCCCCTTAGCCCGCCGCGCGCGGCAAATCCAGCCCGCAGCCCAAGTTTCCGATCGGAACGCCCGCAATCGCATTCCAGCCCGGATGCGACCATTCGGACGCATTTTCCGTCTTGCGCGTTTTCGCGCCTCCCCATACATCCGACCGCGGGACACCCCTCCCCAACGAGGGGCATCTATCTGGAAGGTTAGGCCGACATGGCTATCAAGCACCCGGCAACGCGGCCGGCAAATCCGCGTTTCTCCTCTGGCCCCTGCGCCAAGATCCCTCATTTCACTGTCGACATGCTGGCCGATGCCGCCCTCGGGCGCTCGCACCGTGCCAAGATCGGCAAGGACAAGCTCGCCGCCGCCATCGAAGGCACGCGCGAGATCCTCGGCATCCCCGCCGATTACAAGATCGGCATCGTGCCCGCGTCCGACACCGGCGCCGTCGAGATGGCCATGTGGTCGCTGCTGGGCGCACGCCCGGCGACCATGGTCGCCTGGGAAAGCTTCGGCGCCGGCTGGGTCACCGACGTGGTCAAGCAGCTCAAGATCGAGGCCGAGGTGAAGACCGCCGAATACGGCGAGATCGTCGACTTCACCACCATCGACTTCGACACCGACGTCGTCTTTACCTGGAACGGCACCACGAGCGGTGTCCGCCTGCCGAACGGCGACGCGATCCCCGCAGACCGCGCGGGCCTCACGATCTGCGACGCCACCTCGGCCGCCTTCGCGATGAACCTGCCCTGGGACAAGCTCGACGTTACGACCTTCTCCTGGCAGAAGGTGATGGGCGGCGAAGCGGCGCATGGCATGCTGATCCTCAGCCCCCGCGCCGTCGAACGGCTGGAAAGCTACACCCCGGCCTGGCCGATGCCCAAGATCTTCCGCCTGACCAAGGGCGGCAAGCTGATCGAAGGCATCTTCAAGGGCGAGACGATCAACACGCCCTCGATGCTGGCGGTCGAGGATTACCTTGTCGCGCTGGACTGGGCGCGCAAGATCGGCGGGCTGCCCGCGCTGATGAAGCGTGCGGACACCAACGCCAAGGTGCTGTGGGACTTCTGCGATCGCAACGATTGGATCGCCAACCTGGCGACCGACCCGGCCACGCGGTCGAACACCAGCGTCTGCCTCAAGTTCACCGACGACCGGATCAAGGACGGCGCGGCCTTTGCCAAGGCCGTGGCCAAGAAGCTGGACGACCAGAACGCCGCCCATGACATCGGCGCCTACCGGGATGCCCCGGCCGGGCTGCGCATCTGGTGCGGTGCCACGGTCGAATCGTCGGATGTCGAAAAGCTGACGACCTGGCTGACCTGGGCCTTCGAAGAGGTCCTGGCCGAGCAGACCGAGGCGGCCTGATCCGGCGGGCCTGCGGCCCAACTTCCAAGACACCCCTTTCCAGGTGGGCGCGCGGCGCCCACCCTCCCCCTCCTTCCATCCAAGGACCAGAGACATGGCCCCCAAGGTTCTCATTTCCGACAAGCTTTCCGCCGCTGCCGTGCAGATCTTCAAGGATCGCGGCATCGAAGTCGACTTCATGCCCGAAGTCGGCAAGGACAAGGAAAAACTGGCCGAGATCATCGGCAATTACGATGGCCTCGCCATCCGCTCGGCCACCAAGGTGACGCCGTCGATCATCGAGAAGGCGACCAACCTCAAGGTGATCGGGCGCGCCGGCATCGGTGTCGACAACGTCGACAAGGAAGCCGCCTCCAAGAAGGGCATCATCGTGATGAACACGCCCTTCGGCAACATGATCACGACGGCGGAACATGCCATCGCGATGATGTTCGCGGTGGCGCGCCAGATCCCCGAGGCCAGCACCTCGACCCATGCCGGCAAGTGGGAGAAGTCCAAGTTCATGGGCGTCGAGCTGACCGGCAAGACCCTGGGCGTGATCGGCGCCGGCAACATCGGCGGCATCGTCTGCGACCGCGCCAAGGGCCTGCGGATGAAGGTCATCGCCTTCGACCCCTTCCTGAGCCAGGAAAAGGCCGACAAGATGGGCGTCGAGAAGATCGAGAACCTCGACGACCTGCTCAAGCGCGCCGATTTCATCACCCTGCACGTGCCGCTGACCGACACGACCCGCAACATCCTGTCGCGCGAGAACCTCGCCAAGACCAAGAAGGGCGTGCGGATCATCAACTGTGCCCGCGGCGGCCTGGTGGACGAAGAAGCGCTGGCCGACATGCTGAAGTCCGGCCACGTGGCCGGTGCCGCCTTTGACGTCTTCTCGGTCGAGCCGGCGACCGAGAACCCGTTGTTCAACCTGCCCAACGTGGTCTGCACGCCGCACCTCGGCGCCGCCACCACCGAGGCGCAGGAAAACGTCGCCCTGCAGGTGGCCGAGCAGATGGCCAACTACCTGCTGGACGGCGCCGTTGAAAACGCGCTGAACATGCCCTCGATGACGGCCGAGGAAGCCAAGGTCATGGGCCCCTGGGTCAAGCTGGCCGAGCACCTGGGCAACTTCGTCGGCCAGATGACGGACGAGCCGATCAAGGCGATCAACATCCTTTACGACGGTGTCGCCGCGACCATGAACCTGAACGCGCTGAACTGCGCGGTCATCGCCGGTATCATGAAGCGCGCGAACCCGGACGTGAACATGGTCTCGGCCCCGGTCATCGCGACCGAGCGCGGGATCAACATCTCGACCACCAACCAGGCCAAGTCGGGCGCCTTCGACGGCTACATCAAGGTGACCGTGGTGACCGACAAGCGCGAGCGGTCGGTGGCCGGGACGGTGTTCAGCGACGGCAAGCCGCGGTTCATCCAGATCAAGGGCATCAACATTGACGCCGAGGTCGGCGCCCACATGGTCTACACCACCAACGAGGACGTGCCGGGCATCATCGGCACCCTGGGCATGACCATGGGCAAGCATGGCGTGAACATCGCCAACTTCACCCTCGGCCGGAAAGAGGCCAACGGCGAGGCGATCGCCCTGCTCTACGTCGACGAGGCCGTGCAGGAGGAGGCGCTGAAAGAGCTTTGCGCGACCGGCATGTTCGGCCAGGTCAAGACGCTGAGTTTCGACGTGGCCTGACCCGCCCCGGCCATCGGCCATGACATGACCGCCGTCCGCATCCCGCGGGCGGCGGTTTTTTTTTGCGGTATCGGCAAGCGATCCGCGGCGGCTTGGCGGTCAGCCTTCCTCTGGCGCCAACAGCGAATCGGCCCCGGGCAGCCGCGCGGGCAGGGTGGCGGGTGGTGGCAGAGACACGGATCGGGACGCCTGCGGCACCGGCACCGGCACTGCAGCCCGCGGAGCCACCGCCGGGCGGACAAAGGCGACAGGCGCCGTGCGCATCGCGCTCATCGGGGCGGGGCCGGCGGGCGCGGGCGCCGGGTCCGGGAACAGCACGGCAAGCCCGGTGGCCGTGCGCCCACCGCCGGTCATCGGCACGCGGTGCATCTCGGACACGCTGACATGGATGATGCCATCCGCGCCCTGCTTCAGCGCCACTTCGCGCAGGGCGTCGATGGCCTTGGCCTCGGACGGGGCCTCTTCGATCGGCAGCAGGCGGGTGACCACCGCGCGGATCGGGCCGATGGCGGTGTAAGGCCGCCCGGGGGTCGAGGGGTAGACGGGGATCGCCGCCTTCGCCGCCTCGTGCGCGGCCTGGGCGGCGGCGGCCCGCTGCGCGGCGATCACGGCCTCGCGCTCCTTTGCGGCGATCTGGGCCTTGCGCCGGGCCAGCAACGTATTCTCCTTGGTCCGGGCCTGCGCCAGTTTCTGCATCCGCTCGTTCGCCACCTTCTCGCGCCGGGCCGCGGCGGCCTCTTCCCGGGCCTTGCGGGCCGTTTCGGCCCTCGCCTGCGCCTCGGCCCGGGCGCGCGCGGCGGCCTCCACCCGTTCGCGTTCGACAAGGGCGCGCGCCTCTTGCGCGGCCAGCACCTTGCCGGGCGACGGCGCGACGCTGGCAATCGGCGCCTGCGGGCCCATCGGCGCGGCACAGCCGCACAGCAGGCCCAGCACCAGCAGCGCCGCCCCTCTTCGTCCTGCCGCCATCGCCCTGCACTCCATCCAGCCCGTGCCCGCAAACGTGGCGTTCTGCCACGCTGTCGCCCTTGATGAAGAAGATTGGTTAAATTTGCCTTCACTCCTCTGGACAATCCCGCCCACGCGGATATCCGTCACGCCATGATTTATGTCTTGGGGGATATCCACGGTTTTTCCGGGGAATTGGACTGGGCGCTCGAGAAGATCGAGGCCGACGGCGGGCCGGATGCCCGGATCGTGTTCCTGGGCGACCTGGTGGATCGCGGGCCCGATGCCCGCGGCGTGATCCAGCGGCTGATCGACGGGATCGCCGCGGGGCGCGACTGGACCGTGCTCAAGGGCAACCACGACCGGATGATGCAATGGTTCCTGACCCGCGAGATCGTGCATGACCGCAACATCCGGTCAGGCATCAGCTGGCTGCACGACAACGTCGGTGGACGCACCACGCTGGGCTCCTACGGGGTCGAGGGGCTGGACCGGCCGCTCTCCGAGCTGCGGCGCGACGCCCTGGAGGCGGTGCCGCAGTCCCATGTCGATTTTCTCGGCAGCCTGCGCCTGAGCCATGACACCGAGGATGTGTTCTTTTGCCATGCCGGGGTCCGGCCGGGTGTGCCGCTGACCGCGCAGGTCGAGGATGACCTGCTGTGGATCCGCACGCCCTTTCTCGAGCATGACGCCCCCTTCGAGAAACTCGTGGTGCATGGCCACACCGCGCTCGAGGCGCCGATGCGCTATCCGAACCGCATCAACATGGACGGTGGCACAGGCTACGGGCGCAAGCTTTGGCCGCTGGTGCTGGAGGGCACGCGGGGCTGGCTGCTGACCCGTCACGGCCGGGTCGAGATCTAGGCCCCGCCCACGAAAAAGGGCGCGCCCCGCGTGGAAGCGCGCCCGTCTGATTTCGCGTCGATCCGGTTCAGCCGCCGGCGTCGATCACGGCCTTGGCCAGCACCGGCACGGTCTGGGCGTTGAGGCCGGCGATATTGATGCGGCTGTCCCCGGTCATGTAGATGCCGTTATCCTTGCGCAGCTTCATCACCATCTCCTCGGTCAACCCGAGGCGCGAGAACATGCCGCGGTGCGTGGCGACAAAGGCGAAGCGGTCCGAGCCAGACAGTTTCTGGAACTCGCCCGCCAGCTGTTCGCGCAGCTTGAGCATGCCAAGCCGGACATCCTCCAGCTCGGCTTTCCAGTCGGCGCGCAGCTCGGGATCGGTCAGTACCATGGTGACGACGCGGGCGCCGTGGTCCGGCGGGAAGGAATAGTTCTGCCGGTTCAGGAACGCCAGCGTGCCCTGGTTGATCGCGGTGCGCGACGTGTCATGCGTCACGGTCATCAGGATGCCGGTCCGCTCGCGGTAGACGCCGAAGTTCTTGGAGCAGGAGGCGGCGATGATCACCTCGGGGCAGGAGGCGGCGATAAGGCGCGTGCCCTCGGCATCCGCGTCGAGCCCGTCGCCGAAGCCCTGGTAGGCGATGTCGATCATCGGGATCGCGCCGGTCTCTTGCAAGACGGCCACGACCTCGCGCCATTGCGGCATCGACAGGTTGGCGCCGGTCGGGTTGTGGCAGCAGCCGTGCAGCAGGACCAGGTCGCCTTTCTTGACCTTCTTGAGGTCCTCGAGCATCCCGTCGAAGTCCACCACGCAGGTGTCCTCGTCGAAGTAGCGGTAGGTCTGAGTCGGCAGCTTCAGGTAGGTCAGGATCGACACGTGGTTCGGCCAGGTCGGGTTCGACACGTGGACGGTCACATCCGGGTTGGCGCGCACGGCCAGCTCAAAGGCCTGGCGGACGGCACCCGTGCCGCCCGGCGTCGCGGCCGAGGCGACGGTATCCCGGGCCACGGCATCGCCCAGCACCAGTTCGACCATGGCGTCGTTGAACGCCTTGTCGCCCAGCAGGCCGACGTAGGACTTGCTGTCCTGCTGGTCCCACAGCTGCTTCTCGGCGGCCTTGATCGCGCGCATGACGGGCGTCTTGCCGGTCGCGTCCTTGTAGACGCCGACGCCCAGGTCGATCTTTTCGGCCCGCGGGTCGTCGCGGTAGAGCTCCATCAACGCCAGGATCTTGTCGCCCGGCAGTTCCTTGAGGGTCTCGAACATCAGTTGTCTCCGGTTGCGACGGGCAGGGTGGGGAACTGGCCCCATTCGGCCCAGGACCCGTCATAAAGCGAATGGTCGGTCTTGCCGATGCGCTCCAGCGCGAGGCTGAGGATGGCGGCGGTCACGCCCGAGCCGCAGGTGGTGATCGCGGGCCTGGAAAGGTCGACGCCGGCGGCCTCGAAGGTGGCGCGCAGCTCCGCCGCCTCCTTCATCGTGCCGTCCTCGGTCACGAGGTCGCGGTAATAGACGTTCTTCGAGCCGGGGATATGCCCCGACCGCAGCCCGTCGCGCGGCTCGGGTTCCTCGCCCCGGAACCGCGCCGGGCCGCGGGCGTCGATGATCTCATGATCGCCGAGCTTGGAGGCCGCGCCCACTTGCGTCACGTCCTTGACCAGCTGGTTCTGGCGGCGGACGGTCATGTGGCGGTCGCGGATGACGGGGGGCAGGTCCTCGACCTCACGCCCCTCGGCCAGCCACTTGGGCAGGCCCCCGTCCAGCACGGCGATGTCCATCTGGCCCATCAGCCGGAACAACCACCAGACGCGGGCGGCGGAAAAGATCCCGGCGCCGTCATAGACCACCACCTGGTGGCCGTCGCCGACGCCCATGGCGCGCATGCGGCTCATGAACTTCTCGACCGGCGGGGCCATGTGCGGCAGCGCGCTGCGCAGGTCGCTGATCTCGTCGATGTCGAAGTAGCGCGCGCCGGGAATGTGCTGCGCCGCGTACTCGGCTTTCCCGTCCCGCTCCATGGCGGGCAGGTACCAGGAGGCATCGAGGATCCTGAGGTCGGGATCCTTCAGATGCCGGCCAAGCCAGTCGGTCGATACGAGCGTGCGGGGATCGTCCTGCGCCATGCCTCGGGCCCTCGGGCTGATTTCGGTCGCCGCCTTCCCTACATCCGGGGGGAAGGGGTGGCAAGCCAAACTCAGTGCGCGGCGCATGAGACGTGGGTCGGAGTGAGGGGCCAGCCCCTCACACTCCCCGGAGTTTAGGGGCAAGATGAATGAAGGATCGGATCCCCTGCTTCATCTTGCCAATAAACTCCCGCCGGAGGCATCCCGGACCCGCGACCCGTGCATCCGCCCAATGCGGAGGCAAACGCCCGCCACATGCGCCCGACCCGGTCAGCCGCCCTGGCGTAGCAGGCGTTGTTTCTGGCGGTTCCAGTCGCGCTTGGCCTCGGTCTCGCGCTTGTCGTGGACCTTCTTGCCCTTGGCGATGCCCACCTTCAGCTTGGCCATGCCCTTGTGGTTGAAGTACAGCACCAGCGGCACGATCGTCATGCCCTTGCGCTGGGTCTCGTTCCAGAGGCGCGCCAGCTCCTTGCGGCTGACCAGCAGCTTGCGGCGGCGGCGTTCCTCGTGGCCGAACATGGCGCGCTCGTAGGGGGCGATGTAGCTGTTGACCAGCCACAGCTCGCCATTCTCGACCGCCGCGTAGCTTTCCGCGATATTGGCCGTGTTCTCGCGCAGCGACTTCACCTCGGACCCCTGCAGCATGATCCCGCATTCGAGGTCGTCCTCGATCGCGTAATCGTAGCGGGCCCGCCGGTTCTCGGCGATCACCTTGTAGTTCGGATCTGATTTCGGGTTCTTGGCCATGGTCAGGCGTATCTAGTGGCTCGAAGGCGCGCTGTCCACGTGTCGCGCGCCGCTTCCTGTGCCCCGGGCCGCGTGATACCGTCCGCCGCGAACGGTTTGCCAGAGGTGCCCCATGAAAGACGCCAACTTCCTCAAAGAGAACAACGCCCGCCAGCTCTGGCACCCGATGGGCCATCCCGGCGTCGCCCGGGCCAACCCGCCCACCATCGTGCAAAGCGCCGAGGGCGTGCGGATCACCGACATCGACGGCCACAGCGCCATCGACGGCGTGGGCGGGCTCTGGTGCGTCAACCTCGGCTATTCGAACGATGCGGTGAAACAGGCCATCTCAGACCAGCTGGGCACTCTGCCCTATTACTCGGCCTTCTTCGGCACCTCGAACCCGCCCGCGATCGAGGCCGCCTATGCCGTGCAGGAGTTCTTTGCCGAGGACGGGATGGAGCGCGTCTTCTTCACCTCGGGCGGCTCGGATTCGGTCGAGACCTGCCTGCGCCTTGCCCGCCAGTACCACAAGCTGCGGGGCAAGCCCGGCCGGGTGAAGTTCCTCAGCCTCAAGAAGGGCTACCACGGCACCCATTTCGGCGGCGCAAGCGTGAACGGCAACAACCGCTTCCGCACCGCCTACGAGCCGCTGCTGGCGGGCTGTTTCCACCTGCCGTCGCCCTACACCTACCGCAACCCGTTCCACGAGACCGACCCCGCCAAGCTGGCGCAGCTGATTGCCCAGGCGATGGAGGACGAGATCGCATTCCAAGGCGCGGGCACCATCGCCGCCTTCATCATGGAGCCGATCCAGGGCGCCGGCGGCGTGATCGTCCCGCATGAAACCTTCATGCCCCTGATGCGCGAGATCTGCACCCGCCACGGCATCCTGATGATCTCGGACGAGGTGATCACGGGCTTTGGACGCACCGGCGACTGGTCTGGCGCGCGGCACTGGGGCGTGCAGCCGGACATGATGAGCACCGCCAAGGGCATCACCAGCGGCTACTACCCGGTCGGCGCGGCGCTGATCGCGGGCCAGGTGGCCGAGGTGTTCGAGACCGCGCCGGAGAGCGAAGGCATCTACCACGGCTACACCTATTCCGCCCACCCGGTCGGCGCGGCGGCGGTCGTCGCCTGCCTCGCGGAAACCCAGCGGCTGGACCTGCGCGCCAATGCCGCCGCACGGGGCAAGCAGTTGTACGACGGCCTCAAGGCGCTGGCGGGCAAGCACAGCCTGATCGGTGACGTGCGCGGCGGCCACGGGCTGATGACCGCGTTCGAGCTGGTGTCGGACAAGGCCGCCAGGACGCCGCTGGATGCGGCCACCGTGGGCAAGATCCACAAGGTGATCTACGAGAGCGGCGCGATGGTCCGGCCTTCGGGCAACAACATCATGATGTCGCCGCCGCTGATCATCACCGAGGGTGAGATCGCCACCATGCTCTCGGCCATCGACGCGGGCCTGTCGGCCGCGTGACACCGGTGCCCGCGCCTTACGCGGCGCGGGCTTCCGCCAAGGTGATTGCCTCGAACGGGGCCAGCACCCGGTGCCCGGAATGGGCATGTTCCGGCAGCCGGCTGCGCGGGATGTGCGCCACGAGGCTCGCCGCATGGGTCAGCGGGTGGCGGCGAATACGGCCCAGGTAGAAGCTCTCCATCGGGGCGCCCATGACGTCGAGCGTTTCATGGCCGGCCAGCAGCACCTGCGTGTAGCGCACCAGCGCATGACCGCGTTCGGCGACGGCGGCAGAACCGTGGACAAGGTGCTGGGCCGGCACCAGCACGGATTCCTTGCCAAAGAGGTATTCGACTTCGGACCCGCCGATCACCAGCCGCTGCTGCGGAGCGACCACCACGTCGCGCGTCAGACCGAAATAGGGGGCGCGGAGGCGGATCGGCTCGAAGCTGCCCTGGGCCGGCACCACGCGGGAGATGACCTCGGCCACCGGGATGGCCCCCCGCTCGCGCGTCTCGACCAGGTCGCCGGGACGCAGGTCGCGCGCGGGCCGCGTACCGCCGGGCACCGCGACCGGCGCGGCCATGGTCAGGCCCGGCATCGGACCCAGCGGCTCGACCCGGTCCGACACGGCAAAATAGATCATGTCGCGATCCATCCGGCGCAGCCGCGGCCGTTCGGCCATGACGCGGATATCCTCGAGCATCAGCGGCGGCGGCGGCGGCGTCTCGACCATCACCACGCCTTCGCTTTCGGGCCGCTCGATCGCCAGCCGGCCCCAACGCCGGGGCGCATCCCAGCTGTAGGTGATGCGCAACACGTCCGCCCGCCGGTCGGTGCCATGCGACAGGACGGTGTGGAACACGT
The DNA here is from genome assembly GCF_019966535.1 of Mesobacterium pallidum. Classification (GTDB taxonomy): domain Bacteria; phylum Pseudomonadota; class Alphaproteobacteria; order Rhodobacterales; family Rhodobacteraceae; genus Mesobacterium; species Mesobacterium pallidum. The sequence continues at coordinate 69,326 of NZ_JAIMID010000020.1, forward strand.
CCGTCCCCTGCACGAGGATCAGCGCAATCGCCCCGCCCGGAATCGCCTGCACCGACACGCGCCCCTTCCAGGGATGCATGCGCTTGAATTCCAGCAGGCTTTGCGGCCGCGCATCAGCCGAGATCCGCGTTTCGATCATCATCGACCCGCGCGGCAGAAGCTCGCTCGCGCCGATGCTGCCGGCGGGCTTGTCGCACCCGATGCCGGCCGGGTGAAAGCGCGCCATCTCGTGCGTGGCCAGCGCGAGCCAGGTCATGCGGGCCTGCCAGGGGCAGGGATCACGGAGTGCAATGCGGCGGTCATGCGGTGCCTCTTGGGCCGCACACAGGGCAGGACGACGGACAGGCCCCGCCCCCAAGGGTGCGCGACGGGTCCGGTTCGATCTGCGGGCTGGCCCTGCTCGGGGTCGCGGCCGCGCCTGTGCCCTGCCTCGGGGCGGTTTTTTTATCCTTGGCCTGATGGTCCCATGGCGGCGCGGATTTGCAAATGGCTTGTTGACCAAGGGCCCGGCCTGCCCCGCCCCGCTGCGGCCTTTGTGCCACATTTTTTGCTTGAAGCCCGCGCCGCGACCACGCATCCAAGGCGCAGCTACAGGAGGCCCGCATGAGCACACCCGTCGATCCCGTCGACCTGACCGCCCGGCTGATCCGCTGCGCCTCGGTCACGCCCGAGGAGGGCGGCGCGCTGGTCCTGCTCGAGGAGCTGCTGACCGACGCGGGTTTCACCTGTACCCGCGTCGACCGGGGCGGCATCGCCAACCTCTACGCCCGCTGGGGCGCCAGGGGGGCGAACAAGTCCTTCGGGTTCAACGGCCATACCGACGTGGTGCCGATCGGCGATGCGGCGGCCTGGACCCACCCGCCCTTTGCCGCCGAGATCGTGGACGGCGTGATGTACGGCCGCGGTGCGACGGACATGAAATCGGGCGTCGCCGCCTTTGCCGCCGCGGCGGTGGATTTCGTGCGCCAGACGCCCCCGGACGGCGCCGTAATCCTGGCCATCACCGGGGACGAGGAAGGCGATGCCGTAGACGGCACCACCGCCCTGCTGGATTGGATGGATGAGCAGGGCGAGCGCATGACGCACTGCCTGGTCGGAGAGCCGACCTGCCCCAACACCATGGGCGAGATGATCAAGATCGGCCGCCGCGGGTCGATGTCGGCCTGGTTCACCGTGACAGGCGTGCAGGGCCATTCCGCCTACCCGCACCGCGCGCGCAATCCGCTGCCGGCCATGTCGCGGCTGATGGACCGGCTGGCGAGCCACGAGCTGGACAAGGGAACCGAGCATTTCGACCCCTCGACCCTCGCCGTGGTGACCATCGACACCGGCAACATCGTCACCAATGTGATCCCGGCACGCTGCACCGGCACGGTCAACATCCGCTTCAACGACAGCCATTCCGGCGCCTCGCTGACCGAGTGGCTCGAGGCCGAGGCGGCCAAGGTCGCCGAGGAATTCGGCGTCACCATCGACATGCGGCTCAAGATCTCGGGCGAAAGCTTCCTGACCCCGCCGGGGGAGCTGTCGGACCTCGTGTCGCGCGCCGTCGCCGCCGAGACCGGCGTCACGCCCGAGCTTTCGACCACTGGCGGCACGTCCGACGCGCGGTTCGTGAAATCGCACTGTCCTGTGGTGGAATTCGGCCTGGTCGGCAAGACCATGCACCAGGTCGACGAATGCGTGCCCACCCAGCAGATCACCCAGCTCAAGGCGATCTATTCCCGCATCCTCACCGATTACTTCGCCTGAGGGCCATGCGCCCCCGCCTGATCATCATGGCCAAGGAACCCCGGGCAGGCCGCGTCAAGACCCGCCTTGGGCAGGACATCGGCCTGGTCCCCGCTGCCTGGTGGTACCGGCACCAGTTGGCGCGCCTCACCCGCCGCCTCACGGACCCGCGCTGGGACATCACCCTTGCCGTTGCGCCCGACAGCGCGCTGACCAGCCGTGCCTTGCCCGCCGGCACGCGCCGCGCGCAAGGCCCCGGCGACCTCGGCGCCCGGATGGAGCGCCTGTTGCGCGCCGAACGCCCCGCCCCGGCTGTCCTCATCGGCTCGGACATCCCCGGCGTGACCCCGGCCCATATCGCGCGCGCGCTGCACAGTCTCGCCAGCCACGACATGGTCTTCGGCCCCTCGGAGGACGGCGGCTTCTGGCTGGTCGGCCTCTCGCCCTCCGCCCCGGCCCCGCGCCCGCTGTTCCGCAACATCCGCTGGTCCAGCCCGCAGACCCTGGCCGACACGCGGGCGCAACTCGGTCATCTGCGCCTTGCGACAACCGACACCTTGCGCGACGTCGACACGCTTGCGGATCTGCCCGCTTCATTGTGCCCCTAAACTCCCGCCGGAGGCATCCTGCCCCTGCCACGGGCACCACGGCCTGACCGCAGGCTAGTCCATGGCAAAGATCGACATCTTCACCTGCCCCGCCATCCGCGCCCCGGTCCCGACAAAGAGCGTCCGGTTCACCCAATCGTAGCGCGCATCCCCGGTCTCGAGCTTTGCATGGGTGCGCATGTAATAGGCGCCCGGGTCGACCTCCTCGCCCGCCGCGACCCGCGCCATCACCTCGGCCGGCCCATGGCGAAACCCGTAGTTGATGATCTCGATCAGCGCCCCATCATCGGTCTCGAGCGCATAGCGCGTGTCCAGCTCGGCCACGCCGCCCTCCCAGATCGTCTGCCAGTCGGCGCCCACGTTCAGGATGCGCCCGTTCAGCCGCGGTCCCTCCATCACGCCCCCGACGATGGGAATGATCCGCCGCTGCCCGGCCCGCCCGCGCCCCATCTCGCGGATCGGATCCAGCGCGACCGTCAGGTCACACACATGGCTCAGGCTGGGCGCCGGTAAAATGGACGTCGCGGACATGTTGACAAAGCCTCCCTCTGGCTGTTCCTTCGGCATCGTTCGGTTTCCGAACTGTTGCAACACCGATTTCCTGGCGGGGAGGGCCGGACACATGGTGGACACCGAGAAACGCGCCCCCGACCTGTCAGACCTGGAATCCATCCTCGGCTACCGGATGAAGCGGGCTTACATGCGCATTCACCGCGACCTCAAGCCGGTTCTCGACGAATTCCAGCTGACCCAGCGCAATTTCTCGGTGCTCTCGGTGGTGATCGGCAACCCCGGCATCTCGCAATCCGAGATCAGCCGCGCGCTGGCCATCGAACGCTCGGGCACCGTGGTGATCGTGGACGAGCTGGAAAGCCGCGACCTGATCACCCGCGAACGCGTGCCCGGCGACCGCCGTGCCTATGCGCTGCACCCGACCGAAGCCGGCCAGGACTTCTACATCCGCGCCCGCGACGCCATCCAGGGCGCCGAGCGCACCATCATGTCGGGGTTGTCCGATGCCGAGGCCCAGCAGCTGACGGCCCTGCTTTCGACAATCCAGAGCGAGGAGAGCTGAGATGAAGATCACTTCCGAAACCACCGCCATCGTGACCGGCGGGGCCTCGGGCCTCGGCGCGGCCGTGGCCGAGGCGTTGGCCGCCGCCGGCGCCCATGTCACCGTCTTCGACATGAACGCCGAAGCGGGCGAGGCCAAGGCGGCCGAGCTGAACGGCGCCTTCCACAAGGTCGACGTGAGCGACCCCGAAAGCGTCGCCGCCGGCATCGCAGCGGTCAAGGACGCGCGCGGCGGGCTGCAGATCCTGGTCAACTGTGCCGGCATCGGCCCGGCAGCCAAGACCGTCAGCCGCGGCGCGCCGCATGATGCGGGCACCTTCGCCAAGTGCATCGCGGTGAACCTCACCGGCACGTTCAACTGCGCCAGCCAGGCGGCCGCCGTCATGGCGGCGGGCGACCCGGTGACCGAGGACGGCGAGCGCGGCGTCATCGTCAACACCGCTTCGGTCGCGGCCTTCGACGGCCAGATCGGCCAGATCGCCTATTCCGCCTCCAAGGGCGGCATCGTCGGCATGACCCTGCCCATGGCGCGCGACCTCAGCCAATACGGCATCCGGGTCTGTACCATCGCGCCGGGCATATTCAAGACGCCGCTGCTGGCCTCCCTGCCAGAAGACGCACAGAAGAGCCTTGGCCAGCAGGTCCCCTTCCCCTCGCGCCTCGGCGATCCGGCCGAATTCGCGGCCATGGCACAGCACATCGTGGAAAACTCCATGCTGAACGCCGAGACGATCCGCCTCGACGGCGCGATCCGCATGGCCCCGCGCTGAACCCATCGGCGCGGGCCCAGGTCCGCGCCCCCCCCTGCTTTCACTATTCCACAAATACTCAATCCACGGCCGCCGCCCCGCACGGGCCGCAGTTTTCACCTTTCCCCAAATATGCAAACCCGATCCGCCAGACGCGCCCCGCTCAGCGTCCCGCGCCCACCGGCCCGTTCCCCAGCTGCGAAATAACATATCCACCCGGGTAGGTCGGCCGCTTCCGCGCCGTGATGAACCGCGGCCGCCGCCGCTTCGGCAGCTCCCGTAGCACCATGGCCCGCGCCTTCATCCCACCGAGCACGACCCACCGCAGCCAGCGCGGCGGCTCGGGAAAGCCCATCGCCACAAGCAGGGGCCGGTCCATCAGGCAATAGGCCACCGGCCGCAGAACCGGGAACAGGACCTTCGGCGCGTAGAACCCCAGCAGCAGGTCCAGCGTCACCTTGCCGATGCGCGCATTGCTCTCGGCCTGGCGAAACTGCGTGGCCTCGTAGGCTGCGTTCAGCGCCTCGAACCCGGCCAGGTCCTCGGGGATATCCGCAATCCCCATCCGGGCGCCCAGCGCACGGTAGACCAGGACCCAGGCGCGCTTTTCCTCACCCGTGAAGGGCCGCCAACCGTAGTGCTCCATCCACCGGATCGGCTCCAGCACGAAGGTGCTGAGCACGTAAAGCATCTCTCGATTGTCGATCCGGAAGCGGCCGTGGATCGCGTTGATCCGGGCGATGGCCTCGGCCCCCCGGGCGCTGTCGAGCCCATGCTCCATCGGCTCGGACAGCAGCAATTCGGTGTCGTCATATCGCTTGCGGGTGGCCGTCTCGAAGGCCCCGGTCCGCGCCAGCAGGCCCGAGATCGCCGGCACCGCGTAGGTGCGGAACAGCGCGAATTCGAGCGCCTTCTCGATATCCCAGGCGAAGGTCAGCGTGCTCAGCCGCCGCGCGATGGCTTCGGCCCGGGCAAGGTCCATGTCGAAGTCGGGCGCGTCTGTCATGGCCCGAATGTGCCACAGCTTCCCCCGCCGCGCCATGAGGCCAGTTGCCGAGCGGTTTGGCGCCAGTTAGCCTTCCGCCATGGCGATCCCCGTCGAAACCCTGTTCCTCGACCCGGCCGGGCAAGGCACCCTGCAGGCGCGCATCCAGCAGATGATCGCGGGCGGCATCCTGTCGGGTCGCTTCCGGCCGGGCGAAAAGCTGCCCTCGTCGCGCAAGCTGGCGACCCACCTCGGGGTCAGCCGGATCACGGTCACGCTCGCCTACACCGAACTGCTGTCCAACGACTACCTCACCGCGCGCGGCCGCTCGGGCTATTACGTCAGCGACAACGCGCCCGAGCCGCCGCCGACGCCCCCGCGCCGCCCCGACCGCGACCGCGTCGACTGGACCCGCGCCATCGGCCAGCGGTTCTCGGGCGGGGCCACGCCCGAAAAGCCCGGCAACTGGGCCGAGGCGCGGTACCCCTTCGTCTACGGCCAGGCGGACCCGACCCTGTTTGACCACGCCAACTGGCGGCTCTGCGCGGTGCAGGCGCTGGGGCAGAAGGATTTCACCGCCCAGACCGCCGACCAATACGACCAGGACGACCCGCAGTTGGTCGAATTCATCGCCCGCCATACTCTGCCCCGGCGCGGCATCACCGCCCGGCCCGAAGAGATCCTTGTCACCCTCGGCGCCCAGAATGCGCTTTGGCTCACGGCGCAGGTGCTGTTGACCCAGCGCCGGACTGCGGTGATCGAGAACCCCGGCTACCACGCCCTGCGCGACATCCTCACGCAGTCGCGCTGCCATCTCGCCCCCATCGACGTGGACGGCGACGGCCTGCCGCCCGAACAGCTGCCCGAGGCGGCGGACGTGATCTTTGTCACGCCGTCGCACCAATGCCCGACCACGGCCACCATGCCACTGCCCCGCCGCCAAGCCCTGCTGGACCGCGCCCGCGCCCTCGACTCGCTGATCGTCGAGGACGATTACGAGTTCGAGATGTCCTTCCTCTCGCCGCCCCTGCCCGCGCTGAAAAGCCTCGATCCCGATGGCCGGGTGATCTATGTCGGCAGCTTCTCCAAGTCGCTCTTTCCCGGCCTGCGCCTCGGCTACCTCGTCGGGTCCGAGCCCTTCATCCGCGAGGCCCGCGCCCTGCGCGCCAGCGTGCTGCGCCACCCGCCGGGGCTGATGCAGCGCACGGCGGCCTATTTCCTGTCGCTTGGCCATTACGACGCGCTGATCCGGCGCACCGGCAAGCGCTTTGCCGAGCGCCGCCGCGTGACCGAAGAGGCGCTGAACGCCCAGGGCCTCGACATCGCCGGGCGGGCGCGCTTTGGCGGCTCGGCCTTCTGGATGCGCGCGCCGAACGGGATCGACACCGCCGCGCTGACCGAGCGGCTGCGCGCGCAGGGCGTCATCATCGAGCCGGGCGCGCCCTTCTTTGCCGATGCGACCCCTCCGGCGCACTTTTACCGGCTGGCGTATTCGTCGATCCCGATGGACCGGATCGCAGCGGGAATCGCCCTGATTTCGCGTGAGATCGCGGCCATGCAGGCCTGATTTTTTGGGCGATCCATGCGGGATGTGGCTATAGGCCAACGGGCGCATTGGCCCTAAACTTTCCACGCCGCCCGGCCTATTGCTTGAACCGACCAAGGCCGAAGATGCCCCGAATCCCACCAAGGAGACCGCCCATGAAAATGACCACCGAAGAAGCCTTCGTGAAGGTGCTGCAGATGCACGGCATCGAACATGCCTTCGGCATCATCGGCTCGGCCTTCATGCCGATCTCGGATCTCTTTCCCAAGGCCGGCATCACCTTCTGGGACTGTGCGCACGAGGGGTCGGGCGGGATGATGGCCGATGGCTACACCCGCGCCTCCGGCAAGATGTCGATGATGATCGCGCAAAACGGCCCCGGCATCACCAATTTCGTGACGGCCGTCAAGACCGCCTACTGGAACCACACGCCGCTGCTGCTGGTCACCCCGCAGGCCGCCAACAAGACGCTGGGCCAGGGCGGCTTCCAGGAGGTCGAGCAGATGGCGCTGTTCAAGGACATGGTCGCCTACCAGGAAGAGGTGCGCGACCCGTCGCGCGTGGCCGAAGTGCTGAACCGCGTGATCCTGAACGCCCGCCGCGCCTCGGCGCCCGCGCAGATCAACATGCCCCGCGATTACTGGACGCAGGTGATCGACATCGACCTGCCCGAGGTGGTCGAGTTCGAACGCCCCGGCGGGGGCGAGGCGGCGCTGGACAAGGCGGCCGAGCTGCTGTCGACCGCCCGCTTCCCGGTGATCCTGAACGGCGCGGGCGTGGTGCTGGCCGGGGCGATCCCGGACTCGATGGCGCTGGCCGAGCGGCTCGATGCGCCGGTCTGCGTCGGCTACCAGCACAACGACGCCTTCCCCGGCTCGCATCCGCTGTTCGCCGGGCCGCTGGGCTACAACGGGTCCAAGGCGGGGATGGAGCTGATCGCCAGGGCCGACGTGGTGCTGGCACTTGGCACGCGGCTCAACCCCTTCTCGACTCTGCCGGGCTACGGGATTGACTACTGGCCCAAGGAGGCCAAGATCATCCAGGTCGACATCAATCCCGACCGGATCGGGCTGACCAAGAAGGTCAGCGTCGGCATCGTCGGGGATGCGGGCAAGGTGGCGCGGTCGATCCTCGAGAAACTCTCGGGCACGGCCGGGGACGAGGGGCGCGACGAACGCCGCGCGCTGATCGCGCAGACCAAGAGCGCCTGGGCGCAGCAGCTTTCGGGCATGGACCACGAGGACGACGATCCGGGCACGACCTGGAACGCACGCGCCCGCGCCGACAAGCCCGACTGGATGAGCCCCCGCATGGCCTGGCGCGCCATCGAAAGCGCCCTGCCGAAAGAGGCGATCATCTCGTCCGACATCGGCAACAACTGCGCCATCGGCAACGCCTACCCGACCTTCGAGCAGGGGCGTAAGTACTTGGCCCCCGGCCTTTTCGGCCCCTGCGGCTATGGCCTGCCCTCCATCGTCGGCGCCAAGATCGGCTGTCCGGACGTGCCGGTCGTGGGCTTTTCCGGCGACGGCGCCTTCGGCATCGCGGTGACGGAACTGACCGCCATCGGGCGCGGGGAATGGCCGGCGATCACGCAGGTCGTGTTCCGCAACTACCAATGGGGCGCGGAGAAGCGAAACTCGACCCTGTGGTACGACGACAATTTCGTCGGGACCGAGCTGGACACGCAGGTCAGCTATGCCGGCATTGCGCAGGCTTGCGGGCTGAAGGGCGTCGTCGCACGGACCATGGACGAGCTGAAGGCGGCGCTGGAACAGGCCATCGCGGACCAGATGGCCGGCACGACCACGTTGATCGAGGCGCTGATCAACCAGGAACTGGGCGAACCCTTCCGCCGCGACGCGATGAAGAAGCCGGTTGCGGTCGCGGGGATCGACCCGGCGGACATGAAGCCCCAGGCGGTCTGAGCGCCGAGGCCGGGCACGTGGGGGCCAGCCCCCACACCCCCGGAGTTTAGGGGCACAATGAAGAGCGGATCGGTGCCCTTGTCTGCGGGCGCGCGGGCACGTATCTGGGCGTCATGTCCGATCCCTATGACCCGCCCGAAGATCCGCTTGTCGTGCTGCACGAGGACCACGAGCTGCTGGTCGTCGACAAGCCGGCCGGGCTGCTCAGCGTGCCGGGCAAAGGGGCGCACCTGGCAGATTGCCTGCTGAGCCGCGTGCAGGAGGCGTTTCCGACCGCGCTGCTGGTGCACCGGCTCGACCGGGATACGTCCGGCGTCATGGTCTATGGCCTGACGCCCCATGCGCAGCGCCACCTTGGCCTGCAATTCGAAAAGCGCGGGACAAAGAAGACCTACGTGGCGCGGCTGGCCGGGCGGCTCGAGCCGAAGACCGGCACGGTGGACCTGCCGCTGATCGTCGACTGGCCGAACCGGCCATTGCAGAAGGTCTGCCATGAGACCGGCAAGCCCGCCCTGACCGAGTGGCGCGTGGTCAAGGCCGATGACGACGAGAGCCGCGTCAAGCTGATGCCCAAATCCGGCCGGTCACACCAGCTGCGCGTGCACACGCTGTCGTTGGGGCATCCGATCCTGGGCGATCCGCTGTATGCGCCCGAGACGGCCGCGCGATACCCTCGGATGATGCTGCATGCCGAAGAACTGCGGCTGCGCCACCCGGATGGCGGGCGCGGCATGACGTTCCGGGCCAAGGCCCCGTTCTAGCCCCGCAGCTTTCATTTTTCTTCAAATACTCCCGCCGGAGGCGGCCGGACGGAAACGGAAAGAGGCGACGCCAGCATTGGGCGCCGCCTCTTCGTTTTCAGGTCGGGAACGCCGATGGCGCGCGCGGGTCAGGCGTCGGTATTCGCCCAGCCCGAGACCGCCTTGACCTCAAGGAAATCCTCGATGCCCCAGGTGCCGCCCTCGCGGCCATTGCCCGACTGCTTCATCCCGCCGAAGGGCGCGCCGGCGCCGCGCGGCTGGCCGTTCATCTCGACCATGCCGGACCGCAGCTGGCGCGCGAGGCGCTGGCGGCGGGTGGCATCGCCCGACTGGACGTAGTTGGTCAGCCCGTATTCCGTGTCATTGGCCATGGCGACGGCCTCTTCCTCGGTCTCGAACTTCATGATCGACAGGACCGGGCCAAAGATTTCCTCGCGCGCGATGGTCATGTCGGGGGTCACGTCGGCAAAGACCGTCGGGCGGACAAAGAAGCCGCGGTTCAGACCCTCGGGGCGCCCGGTGCCGCCGGCGACAAGGCGGGCGCCTTCGTCGATGCCCTTCTGGATCAGGCCCTGGATCTTCTCCCACTGCACGGCGTTGACGACGGGGCCGATGTGGCGACCTTCTTCCGACGCGGGGCCGACGGTGACCTTCGACGCCACTTCGGCCGCGGTCTCGACCGCCTGGTCATAGACCTCGGCCTGCACCATCATCCGGCTGGGCGCATTGCAGGACTGGCCCGAGTTGTTCATCATGTGCAGCACGCCGCGCTTGACGGCCTTGTCATCGGCATCGGCGAAGACAAGGTTCGCCCCCTTGCCGCCCAGCTCCAGGTGCACCTTCTTCAGCGTCTCGGCGGCGCTTTTCGAGATCGCGATCCCGGCGCGGGTCGAGCCGGTAAAGCTGACCATGTCCACGTCCTTGTGTGCCGTCAGCGCCGAGCCGACGCCCGCGCCATCGCCGTTCACCAGGTTAAAGACACCCGCCGGAAAACCTGCCTCGTCGATCATCTCGGCCAGCAGCAGGGCGTTCAGCGGGCTCTCTTCGGACGGCTTCAGCACCATGGTGCAGCCGGCGACCATGGCCGCGCCGACCTTGAGCATCACCTGGTTCATCGGCCAGTTCCAGGGCGTGATCAGCGCGCAGACGCCCACCGCCTCGTGGATGATCCGGTCGTTCGGCGCATGGTCGCCCAGCGGCTTTTCGAACTGGAACGCCTTGCCGGCCTTGATGAAGGTCTTGAGGTGGCCATAGCCCGCGCCCCACTGGCTCGACCGCGCGAGGTCGATGGGCGCACCCATCTCGGTGCTGATCGCCTGGGCCATGTCCTCGGACCGGGCCTTGTAGATCTCGGCCAGCTTTTCCATCAGCGCGATGCGGTCCGCGGGGTCGGTCGCCATCCAGCCGGGCAGCGCGGCCTTGGCGGCGGCGACGGCGGCGTCGGCATCGGCCTGCGATCCCAGCGAGATGATCGCGCAGGGTTCTTCGGTGCTGGGGTTGATGACCTCGTGGTCATGCGGCCTGGCCGGATCGACCCAGGCGCCGTTGATGTAGAACTGTCGTTTCTCGATCATGGTAAGACCTCCTCGGGGTTTGGCGCGCAACTTGTCACCCGTGCAGATCTGCCGCAACCCTCAGGCCCCTTTAATTCACGCCCTTGCGACTATAGCTTTCCCCATGGAGAGAGCCACATTCCGCAATGCGAAACGAAAGGACACGACATGGGTCTGCGCATCAACGATACCGTCCCCAACTTCACCGCCGAGACCGACCAGGGCACGATCACCTTCCACGACTGGATCGGCGACAGCTGGGCGATTCTGTTTTCGCATCCCAAGGATTTCACCCCCGTCTGCACGACCGAATTCGGCGCCGTGGCGCAACTGGCCGACGAATGGGCCAAGCGGGGCACCAAGGTGATCGGCGTCAGCGTCGACGGGGTCGAGGACCACAAGAAATGGAAGGGCGACATCGAAAGCTATTCGGGCGCCAAGGCCGGCTTCCCGATCATCGCGGATGACGGGCTCGAGGTCGCCAAGGCCTTCGACATGCTGCCCGCCGAGGCCTACCTGCCCGATGGCCGCACGCCCGCCGACAGCGCCACCGTGCGCTCGGTCTTCATCGTCGGCCCGGACAAGAAGCTGAAGCTGTCCATGACCTACCCGATGACCATCGGCCGCAACTTCGGCGAGGTGCTGCGCGCGCTCGATGCACTGCAACTGACCTATGGCCAGCCCCTGGCCACCCCCGCCAACTGGGAGGTCGGCCAGGACGTGGTCGTCGCCACCTCGCTGAACGACGACCAGGCGCGCGAGAAATACGGCGAGATCGACGTCAAGCTGCCCTACCTGCGCACGACCAAGGCCCCGGCCTGATCCGCCAGCCTGCCCGGATTGACGACAAGGGGCGCCCCGGCGGGCGCCCCTTGTCCGTCTGTGCCCCGGCGCACAGGGCAATGCGCCTTGCCCCGCGCCCGACACGTCGCCATCATCGGGTCAGCTGAAAAATGGCAGGCCGGTCCGGTTACCCCGGCCACCCCGCGGAGATTCCCGCGCGGGATTTCGTCGCTCCGCGATCCCGCAGCACCCTTCCCCGCCGGGGCAGAGGTGCGCCGTGCGATCCGCCCGCATCTTCTTTCCCGGCCCTTCATCCGGCCCCGGCCGGACCTGACCGAAAAGAGAGAAAGATGCTCGAGAAACGTATCGTCATCCTGTCGCAACTCATCATCTCCTGCCTCATGGCGTTTTCCATGAGCGGGATCATGGGGCTGATCCACATGGGAGCGACGCGCGAGTGGCTGGCCGCCTGGCCGGCGACCTTTGCCATGGCCTGGCCCATTGCCTTCGTGCTCAGCCTGGGCGTCGGGCCGCTGGCCTTCTGGCTGGCCCGGCGCACGCTAATGCGCGGGCCCGCCTGAATGGCGGCGCCGGGGGCTGCGCCCCCCCCGGCGCCCCTGTTCAAAAGATGAAATCGCTCGCGTCGACCTGGCCGATCCAGATGCCCTCGATGATGACGATGCCATTGCCGCCCATCTGCGCAAGGTCGAACCGCAGGCTGCCGCCACCGGCGCCGCTGATTGCCGGGGCGATATCGGTGCCATAGGCGCCGGCCTGCAGCCCGAACCGGCTGATGTCGATCTTGTCGATGCCGTCCTGGAAATCGGTGATCAGGTCCGACCCGGACCAGGGCCCCAGTACGAAGACATCCGCCCCCGAGCCGCCGGTCATCGTGTCATCGCCGGTGCCGCCCAACAGCGAATCGTCGCCGCCGCCACCGAAGAGCGTGTCGTCGCCCGACCCGCCGTGCAGCGTGTCACGCCAGTCGCCGCCGAACAGCGTGTCCTCTCCGGCCGCGCCGCGCAGTTCGTCCGCGCCCTTGCCGCCATCGAGCCGGTCGTCCCCGTCGCCCCCGCCAAGCGTGTCGAGCCCATCCCCACCCTGCAGCGTGTCCGACCCGCCGGCGCCGCGCAGCTCGTCATCGCCTGCGTCCCCTGCAAAGTGGTTGTCCTCGTCCCCGCCATACAGCCTGTCCGCCCCGTCGCCGCCCGACACGGGGCCGGTGACCTCTCCGTTCCGGCCGTTGTAAAGGTCGTTGCCCGCGTTCAGGTCGATCTGGCCAAGGATCACGCCCGCGTTCTCGATTTCGTCGGTGACCGTGGCGCCCCAATAGGCGCGCGCGCCCGTTATGACGCCGGTGTTGTACAGCGCGTAGCTGCCCGCGGTATCGGTGCTGTTGTGATAGATCGTCGCGACGCCGGAGTCCTGCCCCAGGCTTGAGATCGTGCCGGAATTGGTGATCGCGATCCCCCCGGCATTGCTGAAGACGCCGTAATCACCGCCCAGCACCGCGCCCGAATTGACGAACTGGTTGGTGTCGTCGCCCGCTCCGGTGCCTCCCATCCAGATGGCCGCATTTCCCGCAACCTGACCGAAATTGGTGATGAGGTTGCCCCCGTCCCGGCCGACAAGGCCGAAGAACTGGCCCGAGGCCGTCCCGAAGTTGTGGATGATCGAGCCCTCCCAGACGCGCACCGCGATCGAGATGCCGGTGATGGCCCCGTGGTTCATGACGACATTGACGCCGAGATCGCCGTTCGACGCTTCGACTCCCACGGTCTCGGCGCTGATCGTGCCGAAATTGGTGACATGGCCGTCGCCCCCGTACAACGCGACGCCCGCGTTGTTCGAGATGATGCTGGCGCCGTCCGAAATCGTGACGCTGTTGTTGCCCGACGCCGAAACGGTGTTTTCGCCCAGCTGGATGGCCGATTCGCCGTAAGAGGCCGAGAAGGTGGCCAGCGTCGCATCGGGCGAGAGCATAACCAAGTTGTTGCCGGCACCGACGATCACCGAATCGTTTTCGCTGTAGCGTTCGACGCCGCTGGCGACCAGGATATCGTCGGCCTGGGCCAGCGTGTGCTGCACGCCGGTCCCGCCGCCGCTCGAGGGAATGAAGAACGTGGCCATGGCAAATCTCCTCTGAACAATGCCCGGTCACTGTGCCAGATCCGACGGGGTCTGGAAATGTTGGACGTCGCGCAGGACGGGAGCCGGCAGAAAGTGTCAGATCCGCGCCAAGGATTGACCTTTGGGCTGCGTCCTATCTTGGTGATGCGGATGGAATGCGACGACCAGGACCTGGCACGGGCCGCGGCAGGCGGCGACGGGGCGGCCTTTGCCGCGCTGCTGGGGCGGCATTACGACGGGCTCTTCCGGCTGGCGTTCCGGCTGACCGGATCGCGGGCCGAGGCCGAGGATCTGACCCAGGACATCTGCGCCGCCCTGCCCGCCAGGATGGCGGGGTTCGACGGGCGCGCGGCGCTGCGTAGCTGGCTTTACCGCGTGGTGGTGAATGCCGCCCATGACCGGCGGCGGCGCCAGGCGGCCCATGCCCGCGCCGCCGGCGGCTGGGGCGACTGGGAACTGTCTCGGCAAGCCGCGATGGACGAAGCGGCCGAGCGGCTCGACTGGCTGACCCGCGCCATGCGCGCCCTGCCGGACGACCTGCGCGACACGCTGGCGCTGGTGCTGGACGACATGACCCATGCCCAGGCGGCCGAGGTTCTGGGCGTCAGCGAAGGCACGATTTCATGGCGCGTGAGCGAGGCAAAGAAACGCCTCCGCGCGCTGAAGGACAAGGAGGGCGCGCCATGAGCGACCCCGACGATTTCGACGATCTGGACGACCTGGCCGCCGCCATCCGCGCCGCCACGCCCGAACCGGACGCCGCCCGCAAGGCGGCCGATCTGGCGCTGGCGCGAAAAAATTTCGATGCGCTACAAGGATCGCGGGACGGGCTGCGTCCTACTCCTGATCGCCCCCGTCGGGGGCTTCTTGCAGGAGTGAAAGACATGTTTGCCCAGATCGGACATCGCGGCCTCTTGGCCGGATCCACCGCCCTTGTCGCGCTTGGCCTCGTCGTGGCCCTGCCGCAACTCACCGAATTGCCCGGCCGCGCGCCGATGAGGGCCGAGGTCGGCAGCGACGACGCGACCCTGGCCGATGCCGAGCGCGAGGCGCCCGAAACCCTCGCCGAGCCGATCATCGAGGCTCCGGTCATCGTCGAAGAGACGGCCGCCCTCCCGTCCGCTCCCGACCAGGCCATGGGCCGCGCGATGAAATCGGCCCCGGCCCCCGCCATGCAGCGCCCCGTGCCCCTGCCCGACATGCGCCCCCTGCCCGAGGCCGACACCGAAGCCTTCGCCCATGCCGACCCGAACCCCGTCAAACGGGTGGCCGAGGAGCCGGTCAGCACCTTCTCGGTCGATGTCGACACGGCGTCGTGGTCGATCCTGCGTTCGTCCCTGATGCGCGGCGACCTGCCCCCGGCCGAGGCCGTACGGATCGAGGAGATGGTGAACTACTTCCCCTATGCCTATCCCGCGCCAGAACCCGCCGCTGCCTTCCGCCCCACGCTCACGCTGACCCAGACCCCGTGGAACGCGGACACCCGGCTGCTGCGCGTCGCGATCCAGGGCGCCCTGCCGCCCGTCGCGGATCGCCCGCCGCTGAACCTCGTCTTCCTCATCGACACCTCGGGCTCGATGCAGGACGCGGACAAGCTGCCGCTGCTGAAACAGAGCCTGTCGCTGATGCTGTCGCAACTGCGCCCCGAGGACGAGGTGGCCATCGTGACCTATGCCGGCAGCGCGGGCCAGGTCCTCACCCCCACCCCGGCGGCCGACCGCGCCGCGATCCTGGGCGCGCTCGACCGGCTCGAGGCGGGCGGGTCGACCGCCGGGCAGGAAGGGCTGCAACAGGCCTATGCGGTGGCCGAGGGTATGACCGCGGATGGCGAGGTCAGCCGCATCCTCCTGGCCACCGACGGCGATTTCAACGTCGGCCTCAGCGATCCAGAGGCGCTGAAGGATTACATTGCGGGCAAGCGTGACGGCGGCACCTACCTGTCGGTCCTCGGCTTCGGGCGCGGCAACCTCGACGATGCCACGATGCAGGCATTGGCGCAGAACGGCAACGGCACGGCGGCCTATATCGACACCCTGTCCGAGGCGCAGAAGGTGCTGTCCGACCAGCTGACCGGCGCGCTTTTCCCCATCGCCGACGACGTCAAGATCCAGGTCGAATTCAACCCCGCCGAGATCGCCGAATACCGCCTGATCGGCTACGAGACCCGCGCCCTGCGGCGTGAGGATTTCAACAACGATGCGGTCGATGCCGGCGACATCGGCGCCGGTCTCCAGGTCACCGCGCTTTACGAGCTGACGCCCGTGGGCAGCGCCGCGATCCTCAACGACGCCCTGCGCTACCAGCCCGCCCCCGTGGTCGGAGACGCGGGCGAGCCGGGCTGGTTCAAGTTGCGCTACAAGGCACCGGGGCAGGAGGTCAGCCAGCTGATCGAAACCGCCCTCCCCTCCGAGACAACCGACCCCGACGCAGAGCTGCGCTTTGCCGCCGCCATCGCCGGCTTCGGCCAGCTCCTGCGCGGCGGGACCTACCTCGGCGGCTGGTCCTGGGACGACGCCATCACGTTGGCCAACGGCGCGCGGGGCGACGACCCCTTCGGCTACCGCGCCGAAGCTGTCCGCCTCATGCGCATGGCCGAAACCCTCTCGGCCCGCTGACCGAAAGGGCCGGGCGAAACCTCACCGCCCGGCCCCCTGCTTTCATTATTCCAAAAATACTCACATCCAACCGACGCCACGCCGCGCCCCGGTCAGATCTTCAGCTCGTCCCGTTGCAGATCACGGATCGCCACAGCCGTCTCCTGCGCCTTGGACAGCGACCAGCGCAGCCGGCTCATCGGCTTGAACGACCGCCCGTTCAGCACGATCTGCTGCGACGAGCGGGGCTTGAGCCGCCCGCGCTCGAGGTAGACCGAGGGCTCGAGCACCATCTGCGTGCTGCCGTCGTGGCGGAACACCCAGACCTCGCCGGATTTCAGCATCAGCGACACCGCCATGCCGCCCATGTCGGCCTCGGCCACCACCTCGGGGTGCAAATGGAACCGCACCTGCCAGGCGATCCCCTGCAGCATCGCCGCATCCAGCGCCTTGTCGAACTTTCTTTCCGCCGCCTCGTCGAGGCACATCAGCATGTCCTCGCCCACAAGGCCCCGCCCGTCAAAGGTCAGCTCGAGCCGCCGCGCATGGGTCAGCCCGTGGGTCGAGACATAGCCGTCATGCCCGCCCTCGAACCGGATGCCGTCCGGCGCCTGGCTCATCTCGATCGGCACGTGCGCGGGGGCGTCAACCAACATCTCCTGCCGGGCGCCGTTGATGCGGCCGGGGCGACCGAGGCGGGCGCTGGAATAGCCCTGGATCGCCAGCGTGGAATGCGACGGCGTGGCCCGCCCGGCGCGGCGCCATTCCGGACCAAAGACATCGCCCGAGCCGCAATTGACGATCACGCTGCGCCGCCCCGAAGTCAGCTCGAACGCCAGCGTGGAGGCATGGGCATTGTAACTGGCCGCGCCTTTCGGCGGCGAGGCGGCGTCGACGATCACGCTGGTGCGCCCGGCCGAGAGCCGAGCGAAGCCCATCGACAGCCCCTCGGGGTTGCGGTCGCGCACGCCCGAAGCGGCCAGCGCCTGGTCCAGCCGCCCCTCGACCCCGCGCCCGCCGCCATGGAACCGGGCGAGCGAGCCATCCGCGTGACGCAGGATGCGCAGGGTGGGGGCGATGGTCTCGACCGCGTGCAGGATCGCCTTGGGCACCTCGCGATGCGAGTCGGTCAACGCGGCGATGGCCCAGGTCAGCAGGGCGAAGACCTCGAGCAATTCCTCGGGGTTGCGCGTCGGGATGCCGCCATGGGCGTCGATCTGGTCGCGGCATTCGGCGGCAAGGCCGCGCAGGGCGGGCTCGATCCGGGCCTCCATCCCTTCCAGCGCGATGCCGGCATAAAGCAGCCCGGTCAGCGCCTCGAACCGGGGCAAGCCGGGCGAGGTCATCTGCCAGCGCCGGCCAAGGAAGATGGTCTGCCGCCCGAGGCTGCGGAAGAAGCGCTCGGACTGGGCGGTATCGGTGCCGCGCAGCAGGAAGATCGCGTGGTGGATCAGCCGGATCAGCCGCCGCCCGGTCAGCTCGGGGGACCAGCCCGGCCCCCTGCCGCGGCCGTAGGCGTCGATCCAGCCCCAGGCCCAGGCCTGCGCGCGGGCCCGCGCGGTCGCATCGCCCACGGCCGCAAGGTCGTCGAGCCAGACGAACCCGTGGCACTCCGCTTCGAAGGCCGGGTCGGGTGCGGGCAGGTCCCAGAGCAGGTCGTCCGGTGCCTCGATCAGCGTGCCGGCGAACAGGATGTTGCCCGCGGTCAGCTGCCGCCCCTTGGCGAAGGTGCCGATCGAGCGCGGCTCGGGCTGCCAGACAAAGGCCGTCGCCGGGCGCGCACGACCGGCCCACCACGCGTGGACGCGGTGCATCCATCGCGTGTAACGCGCCGCCCAGCTGTCGGTGTTCACCATGCGCGCCCTGGCCTGCCTGCCTAGATCCATCCACCCTGCGGGCGATTATTCTTGCCCAGCAACATAGGTGAGCCGGCCGGGCGAGTCACCGCAGAAATGCCCCTGCGCGGCCGCGGGCGGCACGGCGCCCGGGAAAGCGGCGTCCGCGCGGGATCAGCGGCGCAGCAGCGCGGCATAGAACCCATCCATCCCGCCCCGGTCCGCCCAGTAATCGGGACGCAGGCGCAGCCCGCCCTCGGGGCCGACCCAAGCCTGGTCGATCCCCGGCAAGGCTTCGGCGGCGGCACGGTCGACGGTCAGGCCGGCATGGCGCGAGAGGGCCTCTTCGACCTGGACCTCGCCTTCGTCGGGGATCAGCGAGCAGGTGCAGAAGACCAGCCGCCCGCCGGGTTTCAGCAGCGTCAGGGCATGGTCGATCATCCGGGACTGAAGTTCGATGAGCTCCCCGATCCCTGCGCCGTCGCGGGCATGGGGCAGGTCCGGGTGGCGGCGGATCGTGCCGGTGGCCGAACAGGGCGCGTCAAGCAGGATGGCGTCATAGCCGCCGTCGGTGATGTCGAACATGTCGGCGGCGAGGATCTCGGCCTCGAGCCCGGTGCGCGCGAGGTTCTCGCGCACCCGCGCAAGGCGCGTGTCGCTGAGGTCGAGCGCGGTGACCGCGGCCCCGGTTGCGGCCAACTGCATGGTCTTGCCCCCGGGCGCGGCGCAGAGGTCGAGCACTTTCTCGCCCGGCTGTGCCGCCAGCAGGCGGGCAGGCACGGCGGCGGCGGCATCCTGCACCCACCAATCGCCAGCTTCGAACCCCTCGAGCGCCGTGACCTGGCCACCGTCGGCCAGGCGCAGCGACCCGGTGGGCAGCAGGTCTGCCCCCAGCCGTTCGGCCCAGGCGGCGGCCTCGGCCGGGGCTTTCGGCGTCAGGTCCAGCGGCGCGCCGGCGAAGTGCACGGTCTCCATGGCCGCGACCGCGTCCGGCCCCCAGGCTTCGACCAGCGGGCCGCGCAGCCACTTGGGCAGGCGCGGGACGCGCAGGGCAGCGTAGCGAGCGGGGGCCTCCTCGGATTCCTTGCGCAGCACGGCGTTGACGAGGCCCTTGAAATGGGCGGTCTTGGAGCGGGCACCCGCCAGCGCGACGGCCTCGTTGACGATGCCATGGGCGTCGCCGCCCTCGGCCAGTTCCAACAGGGCGAGGCGCAGGATGTTGCGGATACGCAGGTCGGGCGGCTTGCGCAGGTTCTTCTGCAGCATCCGGTCGAGCCGCTCGAGCCCGCGCAGGGTCTGGGTGGCCAGCCGCTGGGCCCGGGCCCGGTCCGGGGCCGAGAGGCCGTCATAGGCGTTCGGCAATTCCGACATCAGCCGGCCGTGGCCCAGCACCTGGTCGAGGATGTCCAGCGCGGCGCCCCTTGCGGTCTTCGGCGCGCGGGGCTTGTCGGACCCATCAGGTCCGCCGCGCTTGTCCGACCCGCCGGGCTTTCGCTGACCGCCCTGCCCCGCGCCTTTCCCCGGTCGCGGGCGCCTGGCCCCGTCGGAACGGTCGGATTTCGGCGGGCAGGCAGGAGGGCGGGCCATGGGCATTCCTTGCGGCAGGGGCGGTGGGGGCCTATATCAAGCCATGCCTGCCGAAGGAAGAGCCATGAGCGATCCCCGCCCCGACCTGCCCCCCGCCGCCCAGCGCGCCCTTGCCGAAGCCGAGGCGCGGCGCAAGGCCGCCAAGGCCGAAGACATGCCCAAGGAACTGGGGGGACGCGACGGGCCCGAGCCCGTGCGCTACGGCGACTGGGAGAAGAAAGGCCTCGCCATCGATTTCTGACCGGGCTGGACCCGGAAGATTATTCTGACGAATAATCTTCGTTCCGGCGCGCGGCTGCGTAAAATCCTTCGTCAGAAGGATTTTAGGCCTCACGCCCCGTCACCCAGCCCCAGCACGTCGAGCATGTCGTATCCGCCCGGGCCCTTGCCCTGCCCCCAAAGCGCGGCCCGCACCGCGCCACGCGCGAACAGCGACCGGTCCTCGGCCACGTGTTTCAGCACCAGCCGCTCGTGCGGGCCGGCAAAGATCACCTCGTGATCGCCCACGATGGTCCCGCCCCGGATCGCGGCAAAGCCGATGTCGCCCGGCTTGCGCGCCCCGGTGATCCCGTCGCGACCCCGGTCGGCCACGTCCTCGAGCGTCACGCCGCGACCCGCCGCCGCTGCCTCGCCCAGCATCAGCGCGGTGCCCGAGGGCGCGTCGACCTTGCGGTTGTGATGCGCCTCGACCACCTCGATGTCCCAGTCCTCGTCCAGCGCCGCCGCCACGCGTTTCACCAGCGTGGTCAACAGGTTGACACCAAGGCTCATGTTGCCAGCGCGGACGATCACCGCATGCCGCGCCGCCGCCTTGAGCCGCGCCAGGTGGGTTTCGTCAAAGCCGGTCGTGCCGATCACATGCACCGCCCGCGCCTGCGCCGCGAGGTCGGCAAAGCCCACCGTCGCATCGGGCGCGGTGAAATCGAGGATCGCCTGCGCCTTGGAGAACGCCTCGAGCGCGTCGTCCGTCACGGTCACGCCCAGCGCCGCGCCGCCCATGGCCTGCCCGAGGTCGCGGCCGACCCAGTCATGGCCCGCGCGCTCCACCGCGCCCACCAGACGCGCCTTGTCGCTTTCCAGCACCGTGCGGATCAGCATCTGCCCCATGCGCCCCGAGGCGCCCGTCACCACGATTCCCGGCAAGTCGCTCATGATCTGCTCCTGTTTCCCGTCGGAGGCCTTGCTAGCCCAAAGCCGGGCGCTTGGCAAAGCCTCGCGGCCCCTCTAGATGTGGCCCATGGCAAACTCCCGATTCAACGACGGCCCCGGCCCCTCTCAACGTCAGCTGCGCGTCGGCGAACTGCTGCGCCGCCGCCTGTCCGAGGTTCTGCAGCGGGGCGACATCCACGACCCCGACCTCAACCGCCTGTCCCTGACCGTGGGCGAGGTGCGCTGTTCGCCCGACCTCAAGGTCGCGACCGCCTTTGTCCTGCCGCTGGCCGGCAAGGGGCAGGAGGACGCGCTGAAGATCCTGTCGCGCAACAAGGGCGAGATCCGGCGCCAGGTGTCCAAGGGGCTGAACCTCAAGTATGCGCCCGAGATGCGGTTCCGGCTGGACGAAACCTTTGACCGGATGGACGACACCCGCCGCCTGTTCGACCAGGACGAGGTGCGCCGGGACACCGACGAATGAGACGCCTGCTGGCCGCCCTGCTGGCGCTCGTGCCGGCACTCTCCCCGGCCCTCGCCGGGGACTGCCGCGCGATTGACCACGAATCGAACCGCTACACGATCTGCGACATCGACCCGGCCACCGAAGAGCTGCGCCTGTTCCTGCGCGACGGGACCGGCGCGCCCTACGGCCATTTCCGCAATGTCGATGCCGCGCTGGCGGGCGAAGGCAAGCGGCTTGGCATCGCGATGAACGCCGGCATGTACCACGACGACCGCCGCCCCGTCGGCCTGTACGTCGAGGACGGCCAGCAGGAGATGCGGCTGGTCACCTCGGCCGGTCCCGGCAATTTCGGCCTGCTGCCGAACGGCGTCTTCTGCATCGGCGACGGCTGGGCGCGGGTGATCGAGACGAAGGCCTTCGAGGCTGCCCCGCCCGCCTGCCGCCATGCCTCGCAATCGGGCCCCATGCTGGTGATCGACGGCGCGTTGCACCCCCGGTTCCTGGTCGACAGCACCTCGCGCTACATTCGCAACGGGGTCGGCACGACCGAGGCCGGCGACCGCGTTGTCCTCGCCATCTCGCAGAACCCGGTGACCTTCCACGAGTTCGGCCGCCTCTTCCGCGACGTGCTGGAGCTGCCCCAGGCGCTTTACTTCGACGGCAACGTCAGCCGCCTGCACGACCCGGCGAACGGGCGCCGCGACGGCGGTCGTACCATGGGCCCGATCCTCGGCACCGTCGTCCCCCGCTGAGGCCCCGCGACATCCTCGCGGTTCAATCCGGGCGCGGAATGGCGTAAGGGAAGCGCGAATCCTGCCCACAAGCTGCCCCGGAGCCCCCCGATGACCACCGACCTCGTGCCCCTGCGTCGCGCGCTGATTTCCGTTTCCGACAAGACCGGCCTCGTCGAGCTTGCCTCAGCCCTCTCGGCGCAGGGCGTCGAGCTCTTGTCCACTGGCGGCAGCGCCGGAATGCTGCGCGAGGCCGGCATCGATGTGCGCGACGTGGCCGAGGTCACGGGTTTCCCGGAAATGATGGACGGCCGCGTCAAGACCCTGCACCCCAAGGTGCACGGCGGGTTGCTGGCCCTTCGCGACAACCCCGCGCACGTCAAGGCGATGGAAGAGCACGAGATCGGCGCCATCGACCTGCTGATCGTCAACCTCTACCCGTTCGAGGAAACCGTGGCCAAGGGCGCCGATTACGACACCTGCATCGAGAACATCGACATCGGCGGCCCGGCGATGATCCGCGCGGCGGCCAAGAACCACGGCTTCGTGACGACCGTGGTGGACGTGGAAGACTACCACGCCCTGCTGGCCGAGTTGGAAGCGAACGCCGGTTCGACCTCGCTGTCGTTCCGCCAGAAGATGGCGCAGATCGCCTATGCCCGCACTGGCGCCTATGACGCGGCCGTCTCGACCTGGATGGCCTGCGCGATTGGCGCAGAGACCCCGCGCCGCCGGGTCTTTGCCGGCACGCTGGCGCAGAAAATGCGCTACGGCGAGAACCCGCATCAGCAGGCGGCCTTCTACCTCGACGGCTCGGCCCGGCCCGGCGTCGCGACCGCGGTCCAGCACCAGGGCAAGGAGCTGAGCTACAACAACATCAACGACACCGACGCCGCCTTCGAGCTGGTCTCGGAATTCGCCCCCGCCGATGGCGCCGCCTGCGTGATCGTGAAACACGCCAACCCCTGCGGCGTCGCCAAGGGCGCGACCCTGGCCGAGGCCTACGGGCGCGCCTTCGACTGCGACCGCACCTCGGCCTTTGGCGGCATCATCGCCCTGAACGGCACGCTGGACGAAGAGACGGCCGAGGCGATCACCGGCATCTTCACCGAGGTCGTCATCGCCCCCGAGGCCACCGAGGGCGCGAAACAGATCTTTGCCGCCAAGAAGAACCTGCGCCTGCTGACAACCGGCGCGCTGGCCGACCCGCTGGCGACGTCGATGACGGTCCGGCAGGTTTCGGGCGGGCTGCTGGTGCAGGACAAGGACGCGGGCCACATCGGCCTTTCGGACCTCAAGGTCGTGACAAAGCGCAGACCGACCGACGCGGAACTGGCCGACCTGCTGTTCGCGTGGAAGGTCGGCAAGCACGTCAAGTCCAACGCCATCGTCTACGTCAAGGACGGCGCGACCGTGGGTGTCGGCGCCGGCCAGATGAGCCGCCTCGATTCCGCGCTGATCGCCGCGAAAAAGGCCGAACGCATGGCCGAGGCCCTCGGCCTGCCCGAACCGCTGACCAAGGGGTCCGCGGTCGCCTCGGACGCCTTCTTCCCCTTCGCCGACGGGTTGCTGGAAGCGGCCGCGGCCGGCGCCACGAGCGTGATCCAGCCGGGCGGGTCCATGCGCGACGACGAGGTGATCGCGGCGGCGGACGAGGCCGGCCTGGCCATGGTCTTCACCGGCATGCGCCACTTCCGCCACTGACCGGCCGCGCTGCGCTCCAACCGGCGACCGCTCCCGAGCAAGCGGCCAGGCGACGCCCCGTCCCTGGCCGTTTCGCAGTCTCATGGCCCTGATGCCTCCGGCGGGAGTATTTCGGGAAAAGTGAAAGCACTCGCGCTAACGAGCTATCCTGAACAAGGCGCCTTCTGACTGTCGTTCCGCTGCCTCCGGCGGACATAGTCTGCGAGAGTTGAAAGCCTGGCGCGCCCCGATCCCCTTCATTGTGCCCGTAAACTCCGGGGGTGAGGCCGCAGGCCGAGGGGGCTGGCCCCCTCTTGCCCGTCCTGTGGCCCATCGGGCCGGCGGGGGATGGCCTCCTCCTGTCCGGGCGGCAAAGACGCGCCCGGCTTGAAGGAGGCAGGAATCGCATCCCGCCCCTCCAGCACAAGGTCCGCCATCACTTCGGCCACCTTCGGCGCCATGCCGAAGCCGATCTTGAACCCGCCGTTGGCGATGAATTGCCCCGGATGCAGCGGATGCTCGCCCAGCATGGGCGCCCGGCTGCGTGCCCGGGGCCGCACCCCGGCCCAGCGCGCGATCACCGGCGCCTCGGACAGCACCGGAAAGGCCGCCCGCGCCCGCGCGATCACCGCGTCCAGCTGCGCATCCGTGCTGGCCGGGTCGTCGAAGTCGCGCTCCGTGGTCGAGCCAATGGCCACGGTCCCATCCTCATGCGGCACGATATGCAGCGCGTCGGCGAAGAGCTGCGGCGCGTCCGGCGCGGCGTAGGACAAGAGCGCGGCCTGCCCCTTGACGCCGACCCCCACCTGCCGCCCGAAGGCTGTGTTCAGCGCGTCGAAGCCCTGCCAGCCGGTGGCATGGACCACCACGCCCTGCATCTCGGCCGTCTCGACGATCTCGCCCCCCCGCGCCCGGATCGCGCCCGCCAGCGCGGCACAGGCCCGGCGAGGATGGATGCGCGCGGTCAGGTCGTCGCGCACGAGCATCCCCGAGGCGCTCTGCGGCTCCCAGGGCGCGCCCTCCGCCGCGATCACCTCCCAGGCGTAGCGCCCCTGCCACAGCGCCCGCGCCGTCCCGGCCCGGGCCTGCGCCAGGCTCACCGCGGCCGCATCCGCCAGGGGCTGAAGCCGCCCCGTCCGCGCGTAGCCCGGCGACAGGCCCGAGACCTCCGCCACCTCACCCCAGAACGCTTCCCCCATGTCGAGGCTCTCGAACTGGAACGCCTTCTTCTCGTTCCACGCCTCGGGCACATGCGGCGCCAGCGCCCCCACGACCCCGCCCGAGGCCCCCGCCCCGACGCCACCCGGATCGACCACCCGCACCCGCGCCCCGCGCCGCGCACAGGCCCAGGCGATGCCCAGCCCGAAGGCCCCGGCCCCCAGGATCGTCACGTCGATGCTTGCCATTCCCCTGCCCCCATGCGTAGGTCTGCGTGACTTCTAAGGTATCCCCGCATGACCGACCACCCGCCCCAGCTTGATTGGCGCGCCGGAGACGTGCCCGTATCGCGCCGCTTCGACGACCCCTATTTCTCGCTCGACAGCGGGATGGACGAGACGCGCCACGTCTTCCTTGCCGGCAACGACCTGCCGGAGCGGTTCCGCGATGGATTCCAAGTGGCCGAGCTGGGCTTCGGCACCGGGCTGAACCTGCTGACCGCGCTCGCGACATGGCGCGCGACGGGCATCCCCGGTCGGCTGCATGTCACCAGTTTCGAGGCCTTCCCCATGGCCCCCGCCGACATGATCCGCGCCCAGGCGGCCTTTCCGGCGCTGGCGCCGGTGGCGGATGACCTTGCCCCGCACTGGACCGGTACGGCGCAGGTGATCGACCTGCCCGACCTGCACTTTACCCTCCTCACCGGCGACGCGCGCGAGACGCTGCCCGCCTGGGACGGCAGGGCCGACGCCTGGTTCCTCGACGGCTTCTCGCCCGCCAAGAACCCCGAACTCTGGGCGCCGGAGCTCATGGCCGAGGTCCACGCCCATACCGCCCCGGGCGGCAGTGCCGCGACCTACACCGCTGCCGGCCACGTGCGCCGCGCGCTGGCCGAGGCCGGTTTCGACGTCACCCGCACGCAAGGCTACGGCCGCAAACGCCACATGACCCGCGCGAGGCGCCCGGCATGACCGAACAGAACACCCGGCTCGGCATCTTGCTGATGATCGCCACCACCTTTGTCTTTGCCATGCAGGACGGGCTGTCGCGCCACCTGGCCGGCGAGTACAACGTCTACATGGTGGTGATGATCCGCTACTGGTTCTTCGCCGCCTTCGTCGTCACCATGGCCGCCCGCGCGCCGGGCGGCCTGCGCCGGTCGGTCAGCACGAAACAGCCCGTGGTCCAGATCTTCCGCGGCCTGCTTCTTGCGGCCGAGATCTGCGTCATGGTCGCCGCCTTCACCCTCCTGGGCCTCGTCGAAAGCCACGCGGTCTTCATCGCCTACCCGCTGCTGGTCGCGGCCCTGTCCGGCCCGATCCTCGGCGAAAAGGTCGGCTGGCGGCGCTGGTCGGCCATCGGCGTCGGCTTCGTCGGCGTCCTCATCATCCTCGACCCGGGCTCGAACGTCTTCTCTCCCGCCGCCATCGTGCCGCTCATCGCCGCGCTCATGTTCGCGCTCTACGGCCTGCTGACCCGCTACGTGGCGCGGCAGGACAGTTCCTCCACCAGCTTCTTCTGGACCGGCGTGCCGGGCGTCATCCTCATGACCGCCATCGGTGCCTGGTTCTGGGAGCCGATGACGGCCCCCGACTGGGGCTGGATGGCGCTCCTGTGCCTCACCGGCGCGGGCGGACACTTCCTGCTGATCAAGTGCTACGAGGTGGCCGAGGCGAGCTCGGTCCAGCCCTTCGCCTACCTGCAACTGGTCTTCGCCTCCGCCCTCGGCCTCACGCTTTTCGGCGAAACCCTGCGCCCCAACGTGGCCATCGGTGCTGTCCTGATCATCGCCGCCGGCCTCTTCACCCTCTGGCGCGAACAACGCACCGCCCGGCGGGCCCGCCGCCCCTGATCCTTCATCGTTTTGAAAATACCTTCGGGGGGTTTGGGGGGCAGACAGCCCCCCAAGGCCTGCGTGGCCCGAACGCAATCCGACATGCGTGCGTAGCACCCAATTGGATCAGGCAGACCTTCCCTTTCTGCATGGGCGGGGCTAACCCTGTCCCATGGGGCACCCCAGCCCGCTGACCACATTCCCGGAGGCCGCCGATGAACAGATATCCCCGCAACATGATCGGTCATGGCCCCACCCCCCCGGACGCCGGGTGGCCCGGCAATGCCAAGGTCGCCGTCCAGTTCGTGCTGAACTACGAGGAAGGCGGCGAGAACTCGGTGCTGCACGGCGACGCCGCCTCCGAAGCCTTCCTGTCGGACATCGCGGGCGCGGCCATGTGGCCGGGGCAACGCCACTGGAACATGGAATCGATCTACGAATACGGCGCGCGGGCCGGGTTCTGGCGGCTGCATCGCCTTTTTACCGAGCGTGAGATCCCGCTGACCATCTACGGCGTCGCCTCGGCCCTGGCCCGCAGCCCCGAACAGGTCGCGGCGATGAAGGCCGCGGACTGGGAAATCGCCTCGCATGGTCTCAAGTGGGTCGAACACAAGGACATGCCCGAGGAGGAAGAGCGCGCGTCGATCGCCGAGGCGATCCGCCTGCACACCGAGGTCGTGGGCGAACGCCCGGTCGGCTGGTACACCGGCCGCTGCAGCGCCAACACTGTGCGGCTGGTCGCCGAGGAGGGCGGCTTCGACTATATCAGCGACACATATGACGACGACCTGCCCTACTGGCTCGAGGTCGGGGACCGCGACCAGCTGATCATCCCCTATACGCTCGAGGCGAACGACATGCGGTTCGCCACCAGCCCCGGCTGGATCACGGGCAAGCAGTTCTACCAGTACCTCAAGGCCGCCTTCAACACGCTCTACGCCGAGGGCGAGGCGGGCCGCCCGGCCATGATGTCCATTGGCCTCCATTGCCGCCTGATCGGCCGGCCGGGCAAGATCGAGGGACTGAAGAAGTTCCTCGACTACATCGCGAAATTCGACGGCGTCTGGACCCCGCGCCGGGTCGACATCGCGCGCCACTGGGCCGAAACCCATCCGCACCAGCGCTTCGAGCGGCCGAGCCAGATGGACAAGTCGCGCTTTGTCGCGCTCTACGGCGGCATCGTCGAACACTCCCCCTGGGTGGCCGAAGGCGCCTGGGAGCTGGAGCTGGGCCCGGCCCACGACACCGCCACCGGCCTCGCCAATGCGCTCGCCCGCGTGCTGCGCACCGCACCGACCGAGAAGAAGCTCGAGGTGCTGAAGGCCCACCCGGACCTCGCCGGCAA
Organism: Mesobacterium pallidum; assembly: GCF_019966535.1. Taxonomy (GTDB): domain Bacteria; phylum Pseudomonadota; class Alphaproteobacteria; order Rhodobacterales; family Rhodobacteraceae; genus Mesobacterium; species Mesobacterium pallidum. Next base: position 97,556 of record NZ_JAIMID010000020.1, read on the forward strand.
GCTGGCTGCGGCCAAGCGGCTGACCGAGGAATCGACCTTCGAACAGGCCAGCGCCGGGCTTGACGCCCTGACCGATACCGAGCGCGAGACCTTCCAGGCGCTCAACGCGCAATACGTCGAAAAGCACGGCTTTCCCTTCATCATCGCGGTGCGCGACAACACCAAGGCGTCGATCCTCGAGGCCTTCTACCGCCGGATCGAGAACGACACCGAGACCGAGTTCGCCGAGGCCTGCGCCCAGGTCGAACGCATCGCGGCCTGGCGTCTCAAGGACATCCTGCCATGAGCCGCCAGATCGCGACCGAACCGCTGACGTCCGAGGCCTTTGCCCCCTTCGGCCAGGTGATCGACACCGCCGGCAACCCCGACAAGATCATCAACGCCGGCAAATGCGGGCGCTACCATGACCGGGTGCGGATCGACCTTGTCGGCGGGCGCGCGGGCGTGTCGCTGTTCGATGCCGAGCCGCGCAGCCTGCCCTATACGCTCGACCTCTTGGAACGGCACCCGGACGGCAGCCAGTGCTTTCTGCCGATGCATGAACACCCGTTCCTGGTGATCGTCGCGCCCGACATGGGCGCGCGGCCAGGCACGCCCCGCGCATTTGTCACCGCGCCGGGCCAGGGGGTGAACTTTCACCGCGCGACCTGGCACGGGGTGCTGACGCCGCTTCATGCGCCCGGCCTGTTCGCGGTGATCGACCGCATCGGCATCGGCGCCAACCTCGAGGAATTCCCGCTCTCCGAGCCCTGGGAAATCGTCGCCGGCGCCTGAGCGCGCCATGGAACCGCCGCCGGCCCCGCGGGTTGGTCGCCGCACAATGCAGGAACCGACCCCCATGCAGACCTTCACCTGTCCGACATGCAACCAGCGGATCTGGTTTCACAACACGATCTGCCAATGCGGGCAGCGCGTGGTCTTCGACCCGGATGCGCAGCACATGCATGTACACGGCGCCTCCTGCCGGAACCGCAGCAAGATCGGCTGCAACTGGCAGGCCGAGACGGACGGGCTTTGCCGGTCCTGCGCGATGACCGAGATGGTGCCCGACCTCGGCGCGCCGGAAAACGTCGAGCTGTGGGGCTGGACCGAGCAGGCCAAGCGCTGGATCCTCGCCAACCTCGCGCGCTGGGGCTGGTTCACGCCGGATGACCCCGGCGCCCGGCCGGTGTTCCGGCTGCTGTCGGAAAAGACCGCCAAGGGCGAAACCGACGTGATCATGGGCCATGCGAACGGGCTGATCACCATCAACGTCTCCGAAGCCTCCGAGGCGACGCTGGCGAAGCGGCAGGAAGAGCTGGGCGAGCTCTACCGCACCATGATCGGCCACATGCGGCACGAGACGGCGCATTTCCTGCACCTACGGCTGATGCAGCGGCCCGATTTCCCGGCGGCCTTCCGGGGGCTTTTCGGCGACGAGCGGGCCGATTACGGCGATGCGCTGAAACGCCACTACGCCGATCCGCAACCGGCGGGCAGCCATTACATCACCAGCTACGCGACATCGCATCCGCACGAGGACTGGGCCGAGACGACGGCCCACCTGCTGCACCTCGTCGACATGCTCGACAGTGCGGCGCAGGCCGGGTTGACCCTGCCCGGATCGGTGCCCGAGGGCTACGACGCCTATCGCGAAGAGGATGCGGAGCGCGTGGTGCGCGAGGCGATCGACGTCTCGCTGGCGATCAACCACGTGAACCGCGCGCTTGACCTGGCCGATCTCTACCCCTTCGTGATCGGGCCGGGGGTGCAGGACAAGCTGGGCTTTGTCCATCGCTGGCTGCGGATGCCGCCCCTGTGACGCAAAACGGGGCGCGAAAGCCGCGCCCCGTCCCGTCAATCCATTCCGGTCAGATCAGTTGATCAGGCCCGCGTGGCGCATCCCGTGGCGGACCTTTTCGCGCGTGGGCTCGGTCAGCGGCACCAGCGGGGTGCGCACGTCGGGCTCGCACAGGCCCAGCAGGCTCATGGCGTATTTCACGCCAACGAGGCCCGGCTCGGTGAAGATCGCCAGGTGCAGCGGCATCAGCCGATCCTGGATCTCGAGCGCCAGCTTGTATTCGCCGTTGGCCGTCGCCTCCTGCATCTCTGCACAGAGGCGCGGCGCGACGTTGGCGGTCACGGAGATGCAGCCGACGCCGCCCTGCGCGTTGAAGCCCACGGCGGTCGGGTCCTCGCCCGAGAGCTGGATGAAGTCATGCCCGCAGGTCAGCCGCTGCTTGGAGACGCGGGAAAGGTCCGCGGTCGCGTCCTTGACGCCGACGATGTTCGGCAGGTGCGACAGCACGCCCATCGTCTCGGGCGTCATGTCCACTGCCGAACGGATCGGGATGTTGTAGATGATGATCGGCAGGCCCAGCTTTTCCAGCGCCGAGAAATGCGCGATCATGCCGTCCTGCGTCGGGCGGTTGTAATAGGGCGTCACCACCAGCGCGCCATCGGCCCCCACGTCCTTGGCATGGCCCACCAGCCGCAGCGATTCGGCGGTGTTGTTCGATCCGGCGCCGGCCAGGACGGGCACGCGGCCCGCGGCGGCCTTGACGACCTCTTGCACAACCAGCTCATGCTCGGCATGGGTCAGGGTCGGGCTTTCGCCGGTCGTGCCGACGGGGACAAGGCCATGCGATCCCTCGGAAATGTGCCAGTCGACGAGTTTCTTGAGCGTGTCCAGATCCACGGCGCCGTCCTTGAACGGCGTGACCAGGGCTGGCATCGAGCCTTTGAACATGACACGCTCCTCATTGTCTGGGCGGGGAATTCGACCCGCCGGTCCGGGGTCTGCGCCGCCCTGTCGCCAATGTGATTGGAGGCATGCGGGGGCACGGGCTAAAGTTTGGTGTCTATCCGCCAGAGACGTGAGAAATGCAAGCCACCTTGCGATTGCTGAGCCTTGTCCTGTGTCTTGTCGGCCTGTCGGTCGGCGGGGCGGCGCTGCGCGCGCAGGAGGCCGCACCGCGTCCCCTGGCGCAGGCCATGGATGCCATGCGCGGCGGCGACTGGGCCGAGGCGCGGCGCCTGGCCGAAGGCGACGGCAAGGTCGCGGTGGACATCATCGAATGGCACCGGCTGCGCGCGGGGCGCGGCGCCCCCGAGCATGTGATGGAGTTCATCGCCGAGCGGCCCGACTGGCCCGGCATGGACTGGCTGCGCCGCAAGTCCGAGGCGGCGATCGCCGGGGCGTCGGACGAGGTGATCCTCGCCTTCTTCGACGGCGAGGCCGCGCAGACCGCCACCGGGGCGCTGGCCCTGGCGGGGGCGCTCGACCGGCGCGGCGACCGGGGCGCGGCCGAGATCGAGATCGTGCTGGCCTGGCGCACCATGCAGATGGGCGAGACCGAGCAAGCCGGGATGCTGGCCGGCTGGTCCGACCTGCTGGCCCCGCATCACGAGGCGCGGCTGGACCACGCGCTGTGGAACGGCTGGGAAAGCGATGCGCGGCGGATGCTGCCTCTGGTCAGCGACGGCTGGAAAGCGCTGGCGCTGGCGCGGCTTGGCCTGCGCGACATGGCCGGCAACGTGGACAGCCTGATCGCGGCCGTGCCCGCCTCGCTGGCCGATCACCCGGGCCTGGCCTACGAGCGCTACGAATGGCGGATGCGCAAGCGGCGGACGGCCGATGCGCTCGAACTGCTGGTGGCGCATTCCGCGACACTCGAGACGCTGGGCGAGCCGGACCCCTGGGCGCGCCGCCGCGGCGATCTTGCGCGCGACCTGATGCGCGACGGCGATATGCGGACGGCCTATGCGGTGGCCGCGAACCATCACCTTGTGGATGGGTCGACCTTTGCCTCGCTGGAATGGCTTGCCGGGTTCCTTGCCCTGCGCAAGCTGGACGACCCCGCGCTGGCCGCGCAGCATTTCCGCGCCTTCCGCGGCGCGGTGGAAACGCCGATTTCCATCGGACGGGCCGGCTACTGGCTGGGCCGCGCGCTGGAAGAGGCCGGCGATGCCGACGGCGCCCGCGCCGCCTATGCCGAGGGCGCGGCCTACCAGACCAGCTTCTACGGGCTGCTGGCCGCCGAGGCGGGGGGCCTGCCGTTCGACGCCAAGCTGGCCGGAGACGAAGATTTCGGCGACTGGCAGCAGGCGGGTTTCACGAAAAGCTCGGTCTTCGATGCCTTCGTCCTGCTGCTGGCCGCGGACGAGATCGCCGTGGCCGAACGCTTCATCACCCATCTCGCGGAAAGCCAGGACCGGACGGGGATGGGCCAGATGGGCGCCATGCTCGACACGCTGGGCCAGCCGCATATCGGCGTGATGCTGGGCAAGCGCGCGGCGCAGTTCGGGATCGAGGTGGCGCAGCCCTACTACGCCATCCACCCGGTGGCGCAGATGCAGCACCCCGTCCCGACCGAGATGGTCCTGTCCATCGCCCGCCGGGAAAGCGAATTCGACCCGCGCGTGGTCTCGGGCGCAGGCGCCCGTGGGCTGATGCAGGTCATGCCCGCCACCGCCCAGGCCATGGCCGGAGAGCTGGGGCTGGGCTATGACGGCGGCAAGCTGCTGTCGGACTGGTCCTACAACGCCCGGCTCGGCGCGCATTACCTTTCCAAGCTGGCGCGCGAATTCGACGGCAACGTGGTCATGATGTCGGCGGGCTACAACGCTGGCCCGTCCCGCCCGCGCCGCTGGATGGAGCAATACGGCGATCCCCGCCGGGGCGAGATCGACGTGATCGACTGGATCGAAACGATCCCCTTCGACGAGACCCGCAACTACGTGATGCGCGTGGCGGAAAGCCTGCCCGTCTACCGCGCCCGGCTGGGGCATGCGCCCCACCCGGTACCGTTCTCGCAGGAACTGGTCGGCACGACGCTACTGCCCACCGCCGACCGCTAGATCGTGTCTGCCTTGCTGACCTTCGCCACCTGGCGGGCGGCGAAAAAGGTGGCGACGGGGCCGATCAGCTCGAACACCACGGTCGTGGCGACGGCCATGGTGAGGATGAGGTCTCCGTACATCGGCAGTTCCTGCGCCGCCACCAGCGCCATGCCCACGGCCACGCCCGCCTGCGGCAGCAGCGCCGTGCCGTACCAGGCGCGTTCCGCCCGTGGCCGCTGGCCCAGCCGCGCCCCCGCCCAGCCGCCGATCACCCGCGCGACGATCCGGCCGACGGAATAGACGACGCCCAGCAGGCCCACCTGCGCCAGCGCCTCGGCCTCGAGCGAGGCCCCGGCGAGGATGAAGAACAGGATCATGAAGGGCCATTGCACGTGTTCGATCTCGTGGAACGCGCGGTCGTGGTGGCGGGCCATGTTGACGATCACCGTGCCCGCCGCCATCCCGGCCAGCAGGAACGACAGGTCGAGCCAGATGGCGAAACCGGCGGTCAGGCAGACGACGCCCAAAGCTTCGGATTGCTGCGGCTCGCCCGGGGTCAGGCGGCCGGTCAGGTAGGCGGCCGGAAAGCCGACAGCGGCCCCCAGCGCCAGCGAGCCCGCGATCTCGACCAGCGCCTCGGCCAGCATTTCGCTGCCGGCTTCGCCCGGCTCGCCCACGACTATGCGGGCCAGCACGATGACCAGCGAAAAGACGATCATGCCCCAGGCGTCGTCGATGGCCACCACGCCGCGCAGGGTCTCGGCAAAGGGTCCCTTGGCCCCGGCCTGGCGCAACGAATCCTCCGTCGCCGCCGGGTCGGTCGCCGCCGCGATCGCCCCCAGCGCCAGCGCCGCCGGCAGGGCCAGGCCGACGAGCCACAGCGCCCCGGCCACCAGCGGCACGGTGACCAGCACGACGCAAAGCGAGATCCACAGGATCGCCTTGCCATGGGCGGCCATGTTCTCGCGCGTCAGCGCCCCGCCCAGCAGGAAGGCCACCATGGTCAGCGCCGCCACCGACAGGAAATCGTACAGCGCCGCGACCTCGGGCGGCAGCAGGTCGAACCCGGCGCTGCCGACCAGCAGACCCAGCCCCAGCAGCAGCGTGACCCGCGGCAACATGGTGCGGCGTCCGACCTGGTCGGCGACCAGGCCGCACAGGAAGAGCGCGCCGAGCGTGATGAAGATCGTCCCCAGCCCCATCATCAGCTGGCCAGCATCTTGAGACCCTGGGTCACGTCCGACCGCACGGCAAGCCGCAGCCCGGGCTCGTCCCCGGCCTTGAGTGCTGCGATGATCAGGCGGTGGTAATGCGGCGGCTCTTTCCGGCGCAACCGGCCGTAGAGCGCGCGCATGGTCGGCCCCAGTTGCAGCCAGACGGTTTCGGCCATGGCCAGCATCGCCGGCGCCTGGGCGCGCAGGTAGAGCGTGCGGTGGAATTCCAGGTTGGTGCGGATATAGGCGACCGCGTCGTGCCGCGCCACGGCGTCCGACACGGCACCGTTGATGGTCTGCAACCGCTCGATCAACGCGATATGGGCGCGCGGCAGGGCGCGACTGGCCAGCTCCACCTCGATCAGGGCGCGCAGGGCGGCGAGTTCCTCGATCCGCTCGTTGGAAAGCTCGGGCGTGGCCACCCGGCCCGAGGCGGACATGGACAGCGCACCCTCGGCCACCAGCCGCCGCACCGCTTCGCGCGCAGGGGTCATCGAGACTTCGAACTCCTGGCCGATCCCGCGCAGGGTCAGCGCCTGCCCCGGCGCCAGCTGGCCGTGCATGATACGCGTGCGCAGGCCGCGGTAGACGCGGTCATGGGCAGAGCCGGCAGGGGGTTCGGCGGGGCGGGTCTGGACGGTGGTCATGGCCCGCGTTGTGATCACAAACCGTCGTCTGGTCAAGCGCCGAAGCGGTATCGGTGCAGCGCCGAGCCTTCGGTCCGCAGCCAGGCGCGCGGGGCGGAATAGTCGCCGTAAAGCGCCGTCACCTGGTCCCAGAAGGCCCGCGAATGGTCCATGTGCGCCAGGTGCGCAACCTCGTGCGCGGCCACGTAGTCAAGCACCTCTGCCGGGGCCAGCACCAGCCGCCAGGAGTACATCAGCGCGCCCTGGCTGGAGCAGCTGCCCCAACGCGACCGCGTGTCACGCAGGGTCAGCCGGGCATAGCCCCGTCCCAGCGTCGCCGCGTGCCGATCCGACGCAGCCGCCAGCCGGTCCCGCGCCAGTGCCTTGAGCCAGCCCTGCACCCGCGCGCCCGCCTGGGCCGGATCGCCCGGCACCAGCAACGCACCCTCGGCCCGCTTGAGCGACCGGCCGGCGCCCTGCCGAATCTCCAGCATTTCGCCCTCGACCGGGATCACGGCGCCCGGGACGACCTGCACATCGCCCGGCTGGCTGGCCAGGTGCCCGCGCAGCCAGCGCTCCTTTTCGCGGGCAAAGGCAAGGCCCTCGCGCTCGCTCACGCCCCTTGGCAGGGTCAGCGTCACGCGCCCGTCCAGCCCCGAAACCCGCAGCGAGATTCGCCGCGCCCGGGACGACCGACGCAGGATAAGTGCGACAGGGGGGTTGCCCGGCAGGATATGTTCGCCCATATGCCCTCGGAAATGCGTGCAAAGCCTTTGACTCGCCCCATGCGATATGGCAGTTGGCGCGGATTGTCGACATGACCCGAACCATGGAAAGGGATGACCCATGCCCAAGGAAGAATGGGGTATCAAGCGTGTCTGCCCGACGACGGGCAAGCGCTTTTACGACCTGAACAAGACCCCCGTCATCAGCCCCTACACAGGGGAAGTGGTTGACGTGGACACCGGCAAGAGCCGCATGATCGCCGCGGACGCCGAGGATGCACAATCGGCCAAGGCCAAGGCTTCGACGGATGACGAGGACATCATCCTCGATGATGACGACGTCGATGTGGATATCGACGACGACCTGCTGGACGACGAGGAAGAAGACGACAACGTCTCGCTGGACGAGATCGCTGACGTGTCCTCGGAAGACGACGAGTAAGTCGAAAAAAGCATCCGGGGGCTGGATTTTTCCGCTTGATCCCGCCCCCGGCTTTAACTAGATAGCGGCGCACGGCCTGAACGGGCCGCAACGATGGGGCCTTAGCTCAGCTGGGAGAGCGCTTGCATGGCATGCAAGAGGTCAGGGGTTCGATCCCCCTAGGCTCCACCAAAACCTTTCAGTTCAACATGATAGCTGAACATTAGAGTGGTGTGACACCAAGGTGTGACACACGATGAAGCTACATGCGTACCTGAGCAAGTCCCGGCACGGCATCTTCTACTTTCGCTGGCCCGTCCCCACTGACATTCAGACAACGTCCCGCAAGACTGTGCGCCTGTCTCTTGGCACAAGATGCCCGAAAGAGGCTGGCATGTTGGCGCGACATCTCTCAAGCTGCGGCTTGGCTCTGAACTCAAGACTTCAAGACACAAGCATGGACCACACGACACTCCGGGCGGCAGTGATGGAGTACTTTCGCTCCCAACTCGACGCAGGCAAACTTCGCCGCGACAAGCTGGGCCCATTCTCCGAACAGGAGAAGGAAAGCACCCGTGGCGCTCTTGACCTGCTGCAGCAAGGCAATGCCGAGTATTGGAAGACCATGGGGTCACAGTTTGCCCGTGACGAACTCAATCGGTTTTTTTCGGCCTCAGGACTTCCGCGCGGCGACTACGACGCGCAAATCCCGAAGGTCTTGAATGAAATTCGCCTTGGCCGGATCGGGGCGTTCAAAGAGATTGCCGAGCATGGCGAGCGGCTGGAAGCCTATGACTTCTCAGAGCCCCGGAGCGAGCCTCTGGCTGCCCACCTCGCCGCCGCGCATAGTCACGGCGTGGCGAGCAAAGTAGGCGCTCAGGAGCCCGCTCAGAAGGCGCAGGGGCCTCTCCTGTCCCAACTGTTCTCGGATCGGGAGGCGCAGGCTCTCCGGGCGGGCGAATGGGCTGAGACGGTCAGAAAAGACTATGCGTCTTGGGTGCACCTCTTCTTAGAGTTGGCAGGCGACCGCCCCATTCTCAGCTACCAGAAGACCGATGCCAGAGAGTTCAAGGCAGTTCTACAGGAGCTACCGGCCAACCGCCAGAAGTACACAGAGACCCAGAACCTGCCACCCAGAGAAGCAGTAGCAGCAGCCAAGCGTCACGGCCTCGCAGTGATCTCGACCAACACGGTCAACAAGGCACTCGGGCGACTGCAGTCACTTTGGACTTGGGCCGACAAGCAGCTTGACGAGACGGTGCCCGACATCTTTGGACCTATGAAGGTCGCGAAGAAGGTCAGAGCAAGAGACGAGGCTGACCCCTTCAGCAAGGAACAACTGCAAACCATCTTTTCGAGCCCACTGTTTACCGGGTGCAAGTCCGAACGGTTCAGAGCGCAGCCGGGCAATACTGACATGACTGGCACCAGTTGGTTCTGGCTACCCCTCCTGGGGCTCTACACAGGTGCGCGTCTGAACGAACTCTGCCAACTGCGGCAAGAGGACGTTGACGAGGAAGACGGTATTCCCTTCCTGCACTTGCGCGAAGGCGACGACGCACAGCGGATCAAGACCGGAAAGGCACGGAAGGTACCGATACACCCGCAGCTAGTCGACGTCGGCTTTCTTCGGTACGCAGCAGCAGTACTACGTGCGAAGGGGGCAGACAGGGTCTTCCCAACGCTCACTCAAGGGCCGAACGGCTACTTTTCTGACCGACCCTCCAAGGACTTCTCCAATTACCTCAAGACAATTGGGGCTAAGACTGAGAAGACGTCGTTCCACTCATTCCGCCACGGCTTCAAGGACGCATGTCGCCGGGGCCGTGTGATGCCTGACATTGCAGATATTCTGCAAGGGCACTCGCTACATGGCATGGCTGGCCGCTACGGAGCTGGCGACGCACCGCTGCCAGTTCTCTTAGAAGCTATGGAGCGAGTGAGCTACCCTAACCTGTCCCTTCAACAAGTGTGGCGTCACCCTTAGTTGAAGTCACTGAGTTCGACATCGCTTGTCCGTAGGCGGCAATGCTACTGTTGATCGGAGCGAACGCCGACGATTTCTAGGACAGCCAGTCCTGGCCAACTCTCGACCTGTCGACCTCAGGCATTGAACTGGGCCACATTCCGCAGCATCGTCATTACCCCCGGCTGAACCAAGGATACTTGCACCCGATGCACACATGTGTCTCGATCCGATAAAATGACACCACTTGGACCGACTAATGCCAGTATATGTAGAAGCCATAGCATTGCAGCACTTTCGAGGCGTCGGACCCGAGGCGCAGTTTATTGCCCCACTCTCGGACATGAATTTTTTTATCCGCGAGAACAACGCCGGGAAGTCAATTATCCTGAACTTTCTCCACGGTCATTTGCCATTTGGAACCAGCAGCGACGCCATCGCACCCGAGGTTGGATCAGTTGACATTTACCGGGGTCCAAAGACAGGTAGGTTCATGGCAGCAGTTGGCGTACCAAGCAGCAGCCTTCGTGCGGCGCTTCTGGAGCGAGCGGAGATTTCAAACCAAACAGAAGAGATGAGGGCAATTGTAGACAAGGCTGTTCGAATTGTATCCGAGAAACTCTGCAACGCAGGCCACCTCTGGCTCTGCCCCCCCCTCGGATCAGGTAGCTTTCCAGACGTCCTATTCCTGCCAGACTGGGACGCCGCAGCTAAGTGGCTTGAGAACTCGGAATGGGTGCACCTACGGAGACACATTACCCGCAACGGCAACTCGACGACCATAAACAAAGCCGTGCAAGAGACAATACTTTATGCCGTTACTTTAAGTAAACCGAATTACCCCAAGAGCATGATGATACCGGCTAAGCGCCAGTTGGGGCCTAGAGACGAAACCTTTGACGACTTAACAGGCAAGGGTCTCATTGATCACTTGGCCGAAATTCAAAACCCCGACCACCATGAACAAGAGCGGAAGAAGATCTTTGACAAGATCAATGACTTTGTGCGCACGGTTACAGGAAAGCAGGATGCGACACTTGAGGTGCCCAGCAACAGGCAGCACCTGCTTGTCCACATGGACAACAAAGTTCTCCCCCTTTCTGCGCTCGGGACAGGCATCCATGAAGTCATATTGATAGCGGCGTTCTGTACGATCCATCAAGAAAAGATCATGTGCATAGAAGAACCCGAGATACACTTGCACCCGGTACTTCAACGCAAACTAGTCAATTACCTGCGAGACCACACGACTAACCAGTACTTCATCGCAACTCACTCGGCAGCTTTCATAGACACTGAGGGTGCGTCTGTGTTTCACGTGCATAACGACGGCATCCAGACTTACGTGAGGCCCGCTCTACTCAAGACCGAAAGGCGGCACCTTGTTGAGGAACTTGGGTACCGGGCGTCGGACATCATGCAGGCGAATGCCGTGGTTTGGGTGGAGGGCCCGTCAGACCGAATTTACATTAGACATTGGCTGAAAGCTGTCGCCCCAGAACTCCAGGAGGGTGTCCACTACAGCATCTTGTTCTACGGTGGAGGGCTGGTCAGCCACCTCAGCGCTGACGACGATGCTGCTACAGATTTCATTCGGCTGAGGGAGTTGAACCGAAACCTCGCCATCGTCATGGACAGTGACCAAGACAGGAAAGGCGCAAAGCTGAAGCCCGCAGCCGCACGGCTAAAGGCGGAATTCAAAAGCGGTGGAGGAATTGCATGGATCACCAAGGGCCGCGAGATTGAGAACTACGTGCTGCCGGATGTTCTTCAAGCCGCCCTCAAAGCGTGCCATCCCACCATTTACGGTGCACCTCACAAGGTCAGCCAATACGATCACGCCTTCTACTTTGTGCGGAAGAAGCCCAAAGATGAAAGCAGTAGGATTTACACCAAAGGGGACAAAGTCGGGGCCGCGTTGCGCGTATGCGAGTTAGACGCAAGACTTGATGTGCTTGACCTAAAGCGTCGCATCAAAGAACTAGCCGACATGATCCGCGTTAGTGTCCGCGCACGTGGTGTAATTTCTGCGCCTTCATAGGTGTAATCCCGGGTGGCCATCGAGGTGTATGGTCG
>NZ_JAIMID010000021.1 GCF_019966535.1 Mesobacterium pallidum
CAGCAGGATCGACGAGCTCCTGCCCTGGAACTTCAACCCGGCAAGCTGATCCCGCGTGGGGCGCAGACAGCGCTTACGTCTCAAGTGCGCAATGAGGTCTTCTTGTTGTGAGTCGGAGTCCCGTATGAGGTCGACTTAATTGCAAGAAACTTCGATCAAGTAACAATTTTCCGTTCTTAAAAAAGAGATTCTCTCGAGATTTGAATGGTTTCGGCACTTCAACATTAATAATTCGCCCACCACCTCCTCCCTGTGGGCGAATTTCGGGCGGTACCGATGTTGTCGGTGCCGCCCTTTTCCGAAAGAGCGATTGAACAGTAAAGAATGTGTACGAGACAGCTCAACCCGTGACTTGGATATCTGCAGGCATCCCATTCCGGCGATCTCGCGCCGCTCTAAGATTTCTACTCTACACCTCTGAATGTAACGTATTTCGCGTGGTGATATTTCGTGCAACGTGTCCGTTTCACGGGCATGAACTTGCGGGACCGTGTTGCACTGAACATTCAAGACTTGAGACGCGCCCGCGGCCTCAGCCAGGAGGAGCTTGCTCATCGGGCCAATGTGAGTCGCGGCCATATGGGCAAGGTCGAGAACGCCAAGTTCGCGGCCTCCCTCGACCTTCTCGAACGCATCGCCCGGGCGCTCAATGTCGACCCCGAAGTACTCTTCGCGAAGCGCTAGTCCGTTTCCTTAGGCTTTGATCCAGTCCCCCAACGCGAGGGACATAACTGCAAGAACGGTACGAGTGGCGCGGGTACATGGCGAAGAGAAAGACAGGCTGGCCTTTCCAGGAAGGGTTTCTGAACGACGGGGAGCAGGAGATCCACCTGTTCACCGATTACCGTTGGAATGATGGCTCGGTGAGCCGCCACTGGCATGTCGATCCGGAACGCTTTGATGCTTGTCTGGCCGAGCTACGCCCAATTTCCCTGAAGCCCAGTGATAGCTCAGATCAGTAAGAAAACCACTCCGAGTGGCCCATGTTGCTCTCGTAGTCGCCGTACTCGACCATGATGCTGCGGGAATAGAAGTGCCAAAGACCGCCACCGCTTGGGTAGGCGATCTCCTGACCGCTTTCCGAGATGAATGTCGCGGGCCAGGGCGTGTGGGAACCGTAGACCCGCTGGATGTAGCGGCAGGTCCGGTTTTCGCGATCGCAGGAACGGATCGACCAGTCCCACTGACGCGGCTCGTCGCGCGGCTCGTAGGAGCGTCCGGTGAACCAGATCACATGGGTCCGGTTCAGCCATTCGTATTCCGGCAGATTGGTATCTAGCTCACCCTCGCCGCCGGGCCCGCCCAACTCGACCGGCACATGGGCAAAGGTGCAGACCCCGAAGGGCGGAAGGCTCGGCCAGGGCGTGATACGGCGGATCATGGTGCGATAGGCGCGAGCACAAACGGCGCTCGGGGGGAAACCACCCGCCATACAAAGCATGATGGCGCAATCGATGTCATAGGCCTGCGCCTTCTCAGGGGCTCCGAACACCGCCATCGCCCCCATCACAGCTGCCATCGCCTGTCGCTTCATGTCGCTCTCCCGCAAAAGTTGAGCAGACTATCGCTCAATATGTAATTTTATGCAATATGGCGTATTGACTCCATATGACTTTATGGCCTTAGTGTCGTGAAGTAGAAGGGCTCTCGTGGGGAGAGTCCGAACATGCCGATAGCGCGCAACCAGATCCTGATCACCATCGATGGTGTCAAAGACTTGTCCGAGAAGGGCATCGCGTACCGCTGCCGGTATGAACTCGTGGGGTTCACGGACGATGGCAAGCCGCGCTACCAGTGCATCTACCTGCGCGAGGGCGAGCCGGAAGCCATTCTGGTCTCGACCCGGATCACCCCGCACGGGCCAGAGCCGCGGTATTTCAACATATGGCCGGGGCTCTTCAAACATCATCTCGAGTTCGGTGACGGGCGCGATCTGCGCTTTGGTCCTGAGTACAGCATCACCCTCGAGGAGCGCGGCTGACGTCATCGCCTTCGGCCGCGACGGGACAGCCCGGACATCCGGCTGGACCTTTCATGGCGAGCGGCCTGTATGGGCGGGGTTGGATGATCGCTCTGAAGCCGAAGTCATTCTGGCCTCATTGGACACCGCGCCGCTGTCCGGTCGCGACGACATCCTCTTCCTGATCCGGACGACTGCTGACCGCCACCAAGGGAACCGTGCCCTGCGCCAGGTTGGTCTGGGTGCCGACGACTGGCAGGTCCTGTTCCACGCCCTGGTCGAAGCTGAAAGCAGCTACAATCCGACTGCCGTGAGCCCCAAGGGTGCCTATGGTCTTGGCCAGCTGATGCCGGACACGGCACGTGCCCTCGGAGTCGATCCGCGCGATCCCTCGCAGAACCTCGACGGCGCGGCGCGCTATCTGCTCGCGCAGCTCGCCACGTTCAAAGACATCGACCTGGCGCTGGCAGCTTACAATTCCGGACCGCACCGGGTGGTCGAATATTCCGGTGTCCCGCCTTTCACCGAGACCCGCGACTACATCGCGCGCATCCACCGGATCCGGTCCCGACTCGCGGGTACACCTGTTTCCGCGCCGAACATCCGCGTCGCTGCCCGGGTGCCTGCGCGCGCTCCGGTCCTCATCGATCTTCAGTAAAATAAGGGAACTTCGCATGCTCAGACATCGCCTCAGCCGCCTCTTGCCTGCCGCCACAACCCTGGCGGCTTTCGCAACGCCCGCTCTCGCGCAGGACTTGTCGCCTATCCAGACCATGCTGGAAACCGTCGAGGCCGCGCTGACGGGTCCGATCGGGATCGCGGTCGCCACGCTCGCGGTCATCGGCACCGGCTTCATGTGCATGATGGGGCGGCTGAACTGGGGCTGGTTCGCCTCGGTCATCATCGGGATCGTGCTGATCTTCTCGGCCGGCACCATCGTCGACGGCTTCTCCTGAGGTTGGCCGATGACTTTTCCGCACACTCGCATCCTCCGGTCGTCTCGAACGCGTTTGCACTGCAAACGCTGCCTCGAGACGTCCTACGGATTCTTCATTTCAGCTAAGCGGGAAAGCATCTAGTTGGCAGAACGATCCCCCCTCTTTCTGGGCCTCGCCCGACCGCCCAAGTATCTGGGTCTCCCTGTCGGATACCTGGTGGTGCTGGCGACCGGGGTCGTTCTGCCGTTCATCTGGACCAAGTCGATGGTGTTTTTCCTGATCGGCCTTGTCGCCTATCCGATCCTCTGGTTCGTCGCCGACCGTGAGCCGCATTTCTTCGAAGTGCTGCGCGTCTCCTTTGGATCAGTGCGCCCGACGAAGAACCGGGCCCTGCACGGAGGCGACAGCTTTGGCGCTTGATGCGGGCACACTTTCCACTCACGGAACTGTTCTCCTTAAAGCGGGCGGCGCGGAGTTCGCGCGGGAGAGCTATCTCGCGGAGCACTTGCCGTATTTCGCGCTCGCGGATGACGATGTGATGGTGCTGCGCGAGGGCGACCTCTTGGCGACCCTGCGCCTTGATGGTCTGAACCCGATGACTAGCGAAGACGCCCGGCTTGATGCGCTGAAGCGCGCGGTCGCCGCCATCGTCGCCCAGACCGGCAACGCCTTCGGTTTCTACATCCACCGGATCTCCGTGCCGCAGGATCTCGGGATGCGCCCCATCGAGGGAGACAGTTTCGCAGCCGCGATCGACGCGCGCTGGCGGGCCCATGTCAAAGACCTCCGCCCCGCCAAGCGCCAGCTCTATCTCAGCGTCATCCGGCGCCCGGACATCTCCGCGCGCATCCCGCTTCTGCGCGCTCTGGCCCGCAAGGCCTGGGTCAAGGATCGCGCGACACGCCTGCAGGAGCTGACCGAGGTCATGGGCTTCTTCGAGGTGGCGCTTGCCTCGGCCAATCCAGTCAGGCTCACGAAGTCGGACGGTGAATGGCTGGGCTATCTCAATACGCTGAACGCAGGCAGCTTCTCCCCCATCGCCTTCGGGCAGAGCGCCCTGCCCCTCTCGCATACCCTGAGCAACTGTCGCGCGACCTTTGATGGCGATGTCGTCACCCTGACCGACGTCGTGACCGGTCAGGTCAAATACGGCGCGCTCTTCTCAATGAAGTCCTATCCGGCGCTGACCGACGTCACGCTGCTCGACGCGCTCGACCTGCCGCTCGACATCGTGCTGACGAACTCCTTCAGCCCGATCCCGAACAACATCATGGCCGAACGCATCCAGCGCATCATCCGCCAGATGCACGCCTCCGACGATGCGGCCGTCTCCTTGCGCGAACAGCTCGGGCAAGCAGCCGACGACCAGGAAGCGGGCCGCATCGCCTTTGGCGACCATCACCTCTCCATCGCGGTCTACGCCCCGGACCGCGATACGCTCGAACGCGCCGCCGCCCAGATCAAACGCGTTGGCCAGGAGATCATGTCGGTGATCGTGCGCGAGAACATGGCGCTGAAAGCCACGTATTTTGCGCAGTCGCCCGGCAATTTCGGCTACCGGGCGCGGAAGACGCCGATTTCCTCGATCAACTTCGCGGATTTCGCGGCCCTGCACGGCAGCGTCGAGGGGCGTGGGCCGGACCAGTCACCCTGGGGCCAGACCATCTCGGTCCTGCCGACGGTTGGCACCTCGGGCTATCGGTTCAATTTCCACGAGGCGGGCAGCCCTGGCAAGGAACCGACCGTTGGCCATACCCTTGTGCTGGGGCGCACTGGCACCGGCAAGACACTGACCACTGCTTTCCTCGCAGCACAAGCGCAGCGGGTCGGCGCGCGGCTCTTTTTCTTCGATAAGGATCGCGGGCTTGAGATGGCCGTCCGCGCCCTTGGTGGACGCTACAACGAAATCCGTGCCGGGGTGCCCACGGGGCTCAACCCACTCGCTACGGAGACCGACGAGCGCGGCCGAGCCTGGCTCTCGGACTGGCTCGCGACCCTTCTCACACGCAATGGAACCCTCTCGGGCGAGCAATCTCGCCATATCCAGAGCGCCGTCGGCCAGAACGCCGATGCGGGCGCGACCTTGCAGCGCTTTGTCAGTTTCGAGACCCTGTTCAAGTCGCTCGATGACGACGGCGAGTTGCAATCCCGCGTCGCCGAATGGGCGCCAGGTGGGCGCTATGGCTGGGTCTTTGACGAGCCCGAGCGCGGCGCAGGCCTCAAGCTCACGGGCGACATCGTTGGGTTTGATATGACCGAGATCCTCGACATGACCACCGAGCGCATGGCGGTGCTCTCCTACATCTTCCGCCAGATCGAACGCGTGGTCGAGGATCGCCGCCCCACCATCATCGTGCTCGACGAGGCCTGGAAGCTCTTGGACGATACCTATTTCGGGGCGCGGCTGGAAAACTGGCTGGTTACGCTTCGCAAGATGAACTGCGTCGTGATCATGATGACGCAATATCCGAGCCAACTGCGCGACAGCCGCGTCGGCAAAACCATCGTCGAGACGGTGCCGACGCAGATCCTCTTCCCGAACGATCGTGCTGCTGTCTCCGATTACGATTTCCTGCGCGTGAACGCCAAGGAGGCCGCGCTCCTCGTCCAGCCCACCATTGGCCAGCGCATCGCCCTTGTCCGCTCGGCGGGCGACAGCGTCTTCGTCGACGCCGACCTCTCCGCCTTGGGCAACCTCCTTCCCATCCTTGGCGGCGGCGCCACAGGCGAGGCGCGTGTGCCCGCCGATTGGCGCGCCAATCCCGATTTCTGGAGACATGTGATATGAGTTTGAAACCTCTCCTCGTGCTTTGCGCCGCCGCAAGCCTGCTGTCGGCTTGCGAGAAATACACCGAGAAAACCTCGCCCTGCTTCGGACGCAATGGCGAGCCGCAGGTGACGCGGTCCGCGCTTTCCTTCTCGACCATGGGCGCACCGGCTCAGGAGACGGCCAAACCCGACTGCACCTTCGAGCCCCTGCCCCGTCCGGAATGAGCCGCGCCGCGATCATATCCGCCGGGCTTTGCCTTGGCCTCGGCGCCCTGCCCGCACATGCCCAGGGAGTGCCGACACAGGACAATTCCGCGATCGGTCGCGCCATCGCGCGGGTGACGGCGCTGGTCGAAGATCTGGGCGTCCAGCAGGACAAGGATCGGACCGAGTCCACGCTCGCCGATGTCCAGGCCGACCAGTTGCGCGTTCTCGAAGAGATGACGGCAGCGATCACCGGTCCCGGTTTCGATATCCGCGCGCTCGAGGGCAATGCGGATTTCGGGGTGGCGGCGGTCTATCCGAACACCGATCCGAGCCCGATGAACAGCCGCCTCTTCGGCGAAGGCCGTGAGACCGTCGAGATGATGATCGTCGAGGTCGCGGGCGAATTCGCAGGCGCCCCCGGTGTGGCCCGTGCCGGGCTCTCGGCCACCCAGTGGCGCTGCCTCTTCCAGGCCCTGATCAAACAGGAAAGCCGCTTCAACGTCGCCGCCGAAAGCCCGGTCGGGGCCTATGGCTTGACCCAGCTCATGCCCGGCACCGCCTCCGATCTTGGAGTCGACCGCTATGACGTGAAAGACAACCTGCGCGGCGGCGCACGTTATATCACCACCCAGCTCAATCGGTTCGGCAATATCCCGCACGCGCTTGCAGCCTATAACGCAGGCCCGGGCCGGGTCATCGAATATGGCGGCGTGCCACCCTTTGCCGAAACGCAAGGCTACGTGCGCAATATCTCGAAGTTCTACAACGAGTATCTCGCCGTGGTGGGCGGTGCCGATGTGCTTGGCACGCTCTCACCTTCAGACTTTGCGCTCGCCGAATATGCCAGCATCTCCGAGGCCGGCGTCTATTACGCCGCCGACAGCTCCGCCACCACCGAACAGGTCATCAACCGGTTGCGCGCGATCATCTTGCAGATCGATGCGCAGCCCAATGCCAAGGCGGCTTGGGAACTCAACACCTACGCCAAGGCCGAGATCGGCCGCATCCTCAACCTCCGCGTCCGGCTGATGGCCGCCAACCAGCAGCGCGAGGCGGCCTATGCGCAGCACCTCGTGGCCGACCGGCTGGCCGAGCGCGACTTCATGCAGATGGGAGTTCCCGAATGAGACACCTTCTCCTGACCGCCGCGGCGGTCACAACACTCGGGCTCGCTTCGCCCGCTGCTGCCCAAGGCGTCCCAACCTTTGACGGCTCGGCATTGCAGCAGTTCGTGGCCCAGCTCGAGCACATGGCCGAGGACCTGAATGTCCAGATGCAGCAGCTCGCGACCATGCGGCTGGAACTGGAAACCCAGCTGTCGCAGCTGACGAACCTCGAGGCGCAACTGACCTCGCTCATTGAAAGCAGTGGGCTCGGAGAACTCTTCGCCACGGTCGAAGAATTCCGCGCGCTGCGTGGCAAACTGGTGGCCCCGCTCAATACCGCGCAATCGCTGGCGAGCGGCGATTTCCTGAGCGGCTTCAATCCCGGCGCGGAACTGTCGGCCTCGGTCGAACGGGTGCTGTCGGGCAGTGGCTTCACCTCGGAGCGCCTGAGCACGCTCTCAGGCTCCGACCAGCCCGCCGACAACCGCATCGCCACCTCAGCCGGGGCCAGTGCCATGCTGTCGGTCGCAGCGCAAGAAAGCCATGAAGAGGCAGGCCACAGCCTCGAACGGCTCGAGACAATGGTCGGGCTCATCGACGATCAGGACGGGCTGAAAGCCGCCGTCGATCTGAACACTCGTGTCACCGCCGAGCTCGGCATCATTCTAACCCAGATCTGGCGGCTGGAAGCAGCGCAAGGCGTGAGCGCCGGCCAGCTCGGCGTCGTCGATGCCGCAACCCTCGCGGATGAGCGCAAGTTCCGCTCGATGGCGGTGGATCCATGAGAATGTCCATGACCCGCAGGTTGGCGCCAATCCGGTCTCTTGGTCTCGCAGCACTTGTCGTGAGTGCCACACCCAGTGTTGCGTTGGCCCAAACCCCGACCACGCAGCCATCCGGTGACACACCCTTCAGCTCGATGGCCATCGCGCGGGAAGCAGAGGACAATTGCCGCATTCCAAAACCGCCCGCCGATCTGGCCGAGACCGCCTATCTGCGCAACGGCTACCGCGCGATCCTGCGCATCCTTGTTGCTGAAGAAGCCCTCGCCTCGGAAACCTGCACCTGCCTGCTGGATCAGTTCACCTGGGATCAGGCGCTTGACGCCCTGCCCCGGTTCCAGACCTCGGACAATCCGCGCCTGCCTTTCAAGGTACTCGATCTCTACGCTCAGGCCGATGCGCTCGAGGCGCAAGTCGTGGAGGCCTGTGCCGAGTAGATGGGCGTTATTCGCGACATCCTGAGCCAGGTCGACGCCGCGGTGGATACCGTGGCGCAGGACGGCTTTGTCTCCTCGGCGGGTGCCGTCGGCGACGTGATCTCCGCCGGGGCCGCACTCCTTGTCGTGCTCCTCGGGATCAATGCGGTCATGCAACTCCGCCCCCTGCCCTTCGGCACCGGCTTTGCCTTCGGGATGAAGGTGGCACTGGTGGGGATATTCGCGCAAAGCTGGGACAATTTCAGCGTCATCTATGACATCGTCACGCGGGTTCCGGACTCCGTCGGTGCCTCGATCCTGGCGCTCACCGGCTCGGGCGACGAGGCCGGGGTCTATGAAAGCCTCGACAACATGGTTGCCCGCATCACCGCCTATGGCGATACGATCGGCGACCGCGCGGGCTGGGTCTTCGGCGCAGTCTTGGGCGCAATCTTCTTCGTCCTTTCAGCCGTCTTTGCCGCCGTCACCGCCGGGATCATCGCCTTCGCCCGCATCGTCTTCGCGCTGATGATCGTCATCGCCCCCTTCATGATCGTGACCTCGCTCTTCAAGCCGACCCAGTCCCTCTTCGAGGCCTGGACCCGCGCCACCATCGGCTATGCGCTCATGCCGGTCGCGGCCGCCGGGGCCGCGGGCATCATCGTGGCGATCGCCGAGGCCATCGGGGACGCCTCCGCCGATCCCGGTGACGTCGAAACCGTCAGCCTCATCCTGCCCTTCCTCGTGATCCTGATCCTCAGCGCCGGGATCATGGCCTCGGTCCCCTACATCGCCTCCAACCTCACAGGCGTCGTGGGCATTGCGTCCAATGCCGTGGGCCTGACCGGGCTTGCACGTCAGGGCTTTGTAAACACACGCCAGTACGGCACGGGCGCAACCTCGCGCCTCGTCACCGGCAAGTCTCCCCATGAGCTGAACCAGATGGCGAACGCGGGTGTGGTGAAGACCGGCGAGATGATCCGGCAAAGCCCCGGCGCGCTTCTCTCCGCCGCCAAGGCCTTCCGCAAACCCTGATGTGAAAGACGATTGACTTGAAGAAGCTTGTGACCAGTTCCCCCGCGCCCGATCGCGATGCTTTCGAGGCGGATTTCATCTACGGGCCAAGACGGCGCGAACGCTTTGCCTGGTTCGTCGCGGCGGCCGGCGTTTTGGCCGGCGTGGCCGGCATGGTCGCGGGCGCGAGCCTTTTTCCCCTCAAAACGACCGAGACCTTCGTGGTCGTTGTGGACAAGGAAACCGGCGAGATGGATCGGGTCGCCGCCGTCCAGGCGCTGACCCTTTCCGAGAGCGACGCCATTATCCAGGCCAATCTCGTGGCCTATGTCGACGATCGAGAGACCTATGACCTGACCGATGGCGAGCAACGCATCAACTCGGTGCTCGACCGCTCGGATGGCGACGCCGCTCGCACATTGCGCGATCTCTGGTCCTCCACCAACGAGGACTACCCGATCACCGTCTATGGACGCGACGCCAAGATCGAGGTGGTGATCAAGTCGGTCAACCAGATCGAGCGCGGCGTGGCCCAGGTCCGCTTTACCCGCACGCTGCGCCGTCCCCGCGACACCCGCACCGTCACCCGGTCCTATGTCGCCACTGTCGGCTATGACTTCCAACCCGAAACCCGCCAGCGCCTTCAGGATGTCTGGGCCAACCCCTTGGGCTTCGTGGTGACCTCCTACCGCGTCGACGCCGAGACCTTGGAGAACTGACCAAGATGAAATCCCTGCCCGCGCTCCTCCTGGCGCTTGCCATGCCCGTTGCAGCATTCGCCGAGGCCACGCCGCAAGGCGGTCCGCTCGATATCCGCATCCGCACTGCTGTCTACAATGAAAACCAAGTCTACCGGATCGAGACCGATCTTCGGCATTCGACCACGATCCATTTCGGGGCGGGCGAGCGGTTTGAAGCAGTGATTGTCGGCGACACCGAAAGCTTCCAGGTCGATCCAATCCCCGAGCTTGGCAATGTGCTGACCATCAAACCGCATGTGGCCAATGCCTCCACCAACATGACGGTCATCACAAACCGCCGCACCTATTCCTTCCATCTGCGCGAGGGCTCGATTCCGAACCGCACCGGCATGTTCTTCGAGGTGCGCTTCCGCTACCCCGACGAGGAACGCCGCGCGGCGGGTGCAACCCAGCCCAAAGGCTTCGAGGCACCGCGCAACTATAACTACCGCGTCTCGGGCGAGGGGGATTTCCGCCCCAGCCATATCTACGACGACGGGCGCTACACGTATTTTGTCTTCCCGGAGAATGGCCGCCAGCCCGCCCTCTTCAAGGCAGATGACCAGGGCCGCGAGCGCACGGTGAACTGGACCCAACAGGGAAACACGGTCCGGGTGCTCGGGGTGAACACCTACTGGACACTGCGCATCGGCGGCGAGGCAATTTGTGCCTGGCGCGACGAGAGCGCGATCTACGTGAGCAACTGACCATGGCCGATCAAACTCCTCCCGATCTTCAGGACCGCCTTGACCAGTTCAGCCAGCGCGGCAAATCCAAACGCCGCGGCAACAGCCTCGGGGTCGGCGCGCTCGCCGCTGCTCTTGCCCTCGGCGGAGCCGGGGTGGCGTATTTCCTGGCCACTGGTCTGCAGGAAGGCGACAGCGCGCTTGAGACCTCCGATGTCGAGACCTTTCAGGACCGCCGCCCCGGCACCGGCGGGCGGCTGGAGTTTCCGCCTGACGAAACCGAGCAACGGGTCAATGAGGCGCTGATCGCCGTCGAGGAAGCGCTTGATGTGCCTGCGGCCCCTGCCCCGGAACCGAGCGCCGCGGTGCTGGCCGAGATTGCCAAGCTGCGCGAGGCCCTCGCCGCCAGCCAGGCTGCGCGCAACTCGGAAATCCAGTCCGCCGTTGCGGACCTGCGCGAGGCCTTCGACGAACAGAAGGCGGCGCTTGAAGCACTTATTGTGGAGAAAGAGGCCGAGCTTGCCAACCTGCAGCGTCAGACCGAGACTCGCATCGAAGGTTTGCAGGCCATGCTCGATGCCGAACGCGCGCAGCGCGAGGGGCTCGAGGCCGAGCTCGACCGCGAGGGGCTGATCGCCGATCAGCGCCTTCTCGAAGAACGCCGCCGTCAGGAAGAGGAGCAGCGCCTGCGCGAGGCCGAGCGGGTTGCCGAGGAGCTTCTGACCGCGCAGATCAAATCCCCTGCCGTGGTCTACGCCGATGGTCCACGAGGTGGCCAAAGTGGCGCGGCGGTTGCCGATCCTGCTGCCGCTGGCACTGGCGGGCCGGTCCGCTCGGGCAATGAGCAGTTCCTGCAAAGTGCGCGGCCGCTCGAAGTGCAGGAGGCCGCGCGTCTCACCCATCCTGAGCGCACCCTGACCCAAGGGTCCGTCATCCAGGCCGCGCTTCAGACCGCCATCAATAGCGATCTGCCTGGCTCCGTGGTCGCGGTCGTCTCCGAGCCGGTCCCGGCGTTTTCCGGGGACCGGATCCTGATCCCCCGGGGCTCCCGCCTTTTTGGCCAATACCGCTCCGGGATCGAGATGCACCAGAAGCGCATCCTGATCCTTTGGACCCGTGTCCTGACACCGGACGGCACCTCGATGGAAATCGCCGCCGTGGGCGGAGATCAACTCGGTCGCTCGGGGCTTACTGGCCTCGTCGACACCAAGTTCGCCGAGCGCTTCGGCGGTGCGGCGCTGATTTCCGTGATCGGGGCGGCACCGGCCGTGGCGGCGGAGAGTGCTAACAACGAAACCACAAGCATCGTCCTTGGCGATGTCGGCAGCGACCTTCAGGATGCCGTCGGATCGGTCATTGCCGACCAGGTTTCGATCGCACCGACGATCTATGTCGATCAGGGGGCCTCGGTCACCGTGCTCGTGGACCGGGATGTGGTGATTTACTGATGGAGCAGGCATCACCAGCCTCATACCTCGAACGCTATCTCGACCCGTTCCGCGACCTCCTGAAGCGCGACGACGTTGTCGAAATCGCTATCAATCCGGACGGCAAGGTCTGGCTCGAGGTCGCAGGCGACGCCACCATGCGCCACGAAGGTCAGACCGTGGATCGCACCACAGCCCTCAACATGGCCCAGACCATCGTCGGCGACGCCAAGGCCCGCGTCTCTGAAAAGAACCCGCTCGTGTCCGGCAAGGTGGAATATGCAGGCCGGCCCCTCCGGGTCCAGGTCGCCGTGCCGCCCGCCATCGATCGCGGGGCCTCGATCACCATCCGTCTCTTCGCCGCGGGCAACGTCCGGGACTACGCGCCCACCTATCTCTTCGGCAAAGCCGTCTCGCTCGACGCGCTCCGCGCCGAGAAGATGAAGAACATTGCCAGTCTTGCCGAAGAGAACCTCGAGGCTGCCCTACAGACCCTGGTCGAGGCACGGCTCAACGTCCTGATCAGCGGCGGCACCTCGACCGGCAAGACAACCTTTGCTCGGCACCTCCTGACCCATGTGAGCGAGCACGAGCGGCTGATCACCATCGAGGACGCCTTCGAGCTCTTCCCCGGCCAACCCAACACCGTCGCCCTCCTGGCCGACCGCGGTGCCGGGTCGCAACGCAGCGCCAACGCCCTCCTTCAAGCCTCCCTCCGCATGCGCCCCGACCGCATCATCGTTGGCGAGCTGCGCGGCGCCGAGGCCCTGACCTATCTCGAAGCGATCAACACGGGCCATGGCGGATCGGTTTCCACCATCCACGCGGAAACCGCAGAGCTCGCCATCGACCGGTTGGCGATCATGGTGCTGCAGGCTGGGACGCCGCTGACCTTTGCCGAGGTGCGGGAATATATCCGGAAGTCCATCGATGTAATCGTCCAGCTCGGGCGGGTCGAGGGGAGGCGGGGGATTACGGAGTTCTATCTGCCTGGATCGCGAGACGTTCCGACAGAGCGAGCGTAGAGCGAAAATACCCTATTTCGTCTATGACAGGCACAGGTGTTCCCGTAATTTAGGAACATTAGTAAGAGTTGTTAAGGTGTATTGCCTGAAAAGGTTCACGATTTGAAAGGACGAATTGAGGAGCCTTTAGATTACTAGAGGCTTCGCAGCCAAATTTTAAGGCAAGGTAGGCGACATTGGGACCAAAAGTTTCAGCACAAGTTTAAGCGGGATGCGATGCATCAGATTACAGTGCGGGTATTCGGGAATTGAGACCTCGCGACGTTTGGGTGGCGGTACGCACCTCAACCCGATTAGCTTTGGGTTACCGATATTACCTAGATCATGACTTATGAAGGCTTGCTGTACATGTGCGTCGTCAATGACCTGTTCTCACGCCGTGTGGTTCGCTGGGACGCCTGTTGTGTGTGAAAGAACACTGAACTGGCTCTGCAGGCTCTATTGATGGCCGTATAGCGGTGTAAGCCAAACGGTGAAGCCTCGGTAGGCTCGGAGCAAGGCCCGCAATTCACAAGCCGGAAGTGACAGACGTTCTTGTACCAGCGCCGCCTAGACCCGCGCATGAGCCGACCTGGAAACAGCTATTACAACATAGTGGTCGAGAGTTTTTTCCAATCTTTGAGACGAGAGCGGATCAGGCGACGAGTATATCAAACACGCGATGAAGCAAGTCGTTACATGTTAGACAACATCAAGTATTTCATGAACTAAAACGACCGCACACGAGCAACGGAATACTGCCGCCCATTGATTTCGACATCAAGCAGCAGACCTGAACTAAGCAGGTGTATAGAAAACTAGGGGCATCTCGGTTCTTGTAAAGAGTTGCTTAGTTTCCTGTTAGAGTGACTGAGAAAGTCTACTGGCGTGCATTTGCAGAGTTGGTAGGTACTCTTCCTGTAACTTTTGCGTGCTGATCCTCGCGCTGGAGGCGCTCATGCTCATAGCTGCGACTACGTTTCCTTGGTTGTCTAGAACTGGTACAGCCATAGAGACCATTCCCTCTTCAAGTTCATTGACGGTGATTTCGAAGCCAACGTTCTTGACCTTTTTGATTCTCTCGGAAAGCTGATCTTTATTAGTTATTGTTACTGGCGTAAGCTTTTGGAGCTTATTTTTGTTCAAGTATTTGGTTAGAATTTCATTTGACTGTGCCGCTAAGAGGACGCGCCCTGTGGCGGAAGCGTATGCTGGCAGACGTCCACCTAATTTGGCGAGGCTGGAAACTATTCTTTCAGCTTCAGCACGAGCGACAAATACCGCGTAACCTTCCTCGAAAATTGCTAGCGAAATTGATTCGTTCAATTCGTCCCGAGCAGCCTCAAGATGTGCCTCCGCCAATTGGGGCAATGAGGCTGACTCATAGTAGGCTGCGCCGAGGCGAAGCATTCTTGGAGTTGGTCTATATTTGGACCCCTGTCGAAAGAGGTATCCAGCATCAGCAAGTGTGAGCAGGCAGCGCCTAGCGCTCGCCCGTGACAGACCCGCCAACTCTGCTGCACTGGCGACTGTGAGGTGCTCGTGATTCGACCCGAAAGCCTCGATAATTGTTAAGCCTTTGGCCAAGCCTGCCATGCCTTCTGGGGCGCGAGCTTTCGAAGGTGCAGGCTTCTTAAAGTTTGCGCCATCTGTCATTGGAAATTGTTTACCTGCTGTTTTGGTGTGATCAAACCACTATTCCGAATGCGGGGCTAAAGTAAGAAACCCATTGATTACCGGTTGATGCTGATCTCTATTTTTGTTCATAGGCACAGTTCGATTGCACCAATTGGTTGATCGCCGAGGTTACTCTTCCCCGTAAGGACTTATCATATGACTCCAGTGAAGGGCATGCCAAGAGCAATGTAGCCGTTGCTCTGCACGCCAACTCTGGACCACCCGAGGCTGGAGTTTTCGGGGTTTGTTCGCGATGATGGGCTGGTTGCGCCGTCGGGAAAGTGCAATAAGTTCGGGGCGTTGCATCCGATTTCGCAATGCAGTCTGTCGTCGCTTTAGTGTCTACGCCAATTCTCCAGCATTTTACCTGCATCTGCAAGGCTCTTGAACCAGTGGGGGGTGAGATGGTCCCTATTTCCCGGACAGTTTTGCGGCGCTGCTAAGCTTGCCTGTTGATCATGCCGCCGCCTGGAGGTCAGGGCCCTGATGGGCCTCGACCGGTGTTCTGCCGCCGAGCGCGGAATGCGGGCGCTCGGTGTTGTAGAAGTCGATCCACTTGCCGATGCCTGTCCGGGCTGCCGACCCGGTTTCGAATGCGTTCAGATAGACGCATTCGTACTTCAATGACCGCCATAGCCGTTCGATCATGACGTTGTCCATCCAACGACCTCGGCCGTCCATGGAGACTTTCACCGTCGCGTCGTGCAGGATCTGCGTGAAGCGCGGACTGGTGAACTGGCTGCCCTGGTCCGTGTTGAAGATCTCGGGCCTGCCATGCAGCCTGAGCGCATCCTCCAGCGCCTCGATGCAGAACTCGGTATCCATCGTGTTCGACAACCGCCAGGACAGAACCCTGCGCGTGCCCCAGTCCATGATCGCGACCAGATAGAGAAAGCCGCGCCGCATCGGGATTTAAGTTATATCGGCACACCAGACGTGGTTGGGGCGTGTGATCACCAGGTCCCTGAGCAGATACGGATACTTGCGGTGCTCCGGATGCGGCACCGTCGTCTTTGGCTTCTGGTAGACGGCCCGCAGGCCCATCCGCGCCATCAGCCGCCGGACGCGCTTGCGTCCGACGCAATAGCCCTGCTTACGCAGGTGCCTTGCCATCTGACGGCTGCCATAGAACGGCGTCTCCATGAACTGGGCATCGATCAACTTCATCAGCGCCAGGTTCAGCGGCGTCTCCGTCCTGCCCGGGCCATACCATGCCGACCGGCTGATCCTGACCAGAGCGCATTGCCGGGTGATCGACAGCACGAGGTGCCACGGATCGATCATCTCTCGCCTCCGGGCCATGCTCACCGCCCGGAGGCTTTCGCTAAAAAATCCCGTTCCACAACGAGCTGGCCGATTTTGGCGTGCAACTTCTCGATCTCGCCGTCCTTCTCGGCGGCCTTCGCCTCGGCTTTGCCCGAGAAAATCCCGGACATGCCCTCGAGCGCCTGCCGCTTCCAGGTGTCGATCAAGGTCTGATGCACGCCATGCTTTGCCACCAGCTCGGCGACCGTCAGCTCGCCACGGATGGCCTCGAGCGCCACCTTCGCCTTAAACTCGGCTTTCGTTTGTCAGCCACGCTGTTCTTCCTCGTCATCGTTGGCGGCAAGCTTAGCAGTGTGTCCGGTTTTCAGGGACCACCTCACTCAGATCCAGTGCCGGACAGAAGCATGAGTGAATATCGACGACTGTTAGAACCCAGGGCAATGCAACCACACTTGAACCAGGTCTTCATTAAGGCTCGCTCTTGCCCCACGCGGAGCGTTGACAAGCGCGGCTCCAGTCAATATGGTTCGCTAATAGAACGTCGTTCGCTTATCGAACGTACGGAGGGGACTAAAGTTGCCCAAATAAAGGACTGGGTGCTTGGTGCGAAAAAACCGTGGAGGACGCATGAGGAAGATTTCGCTAAAGAAAGCTGTATTTGCAGCTTTTGTGGGAGTAGTTGGGACGTTGACAGTCGGCACCGTCGCGACGGCACAAGAGTTTACTCTGAAACTACATCAGTTTTTGCCTGCCCAGGCTCACGTGCCCAAGAATGTCTTGGACGTATGGGCCGACAATGTGGAGCGCGATTCCGGCGGCCGCATCAAAATTGAACGGTATCCTTCAATGCAACTCGGAGGCAGGCCTCCTGAATTGATCGAGCAAGTCACAGACGGCGCAGTTGATATCATTTGGACTGTAATCGGCTATACCCCTGGTCGTTTCCCGCGCACCGAAGTTTTTGAACTACCCTTCATTCTCCCGAACGCCGAAGTTGGATCTCGCGCCTTCTACGAGATGTTCGAAAACGAAATGAAGGACGAAGAGTTTAAGGATATGCATGTCCTGGGCGTTTGGACTCATGGACCGGGATCCTTTCATTCGTCCAAGCCCATCGTGAACTTGGAAGATCTGAGGGGGATGAAGATTCGCGGTGCGTCTCGCACGGTCAACATGCTTCTCGAAGAACTGGGCGCAACGCCGGTAGGAATGCCAGTTCCGGCCGTTCCTGAATCTTTGTCGAAGGGCGTGATTGATGCAGCGACTCTACCTTGGGAGGTAGTTCTAAGTTTGAAAGTTCCAGAACTTGTACACAATCACACGGAGTTCACAGGAAACGCTCTCTACACTGCCACGTTTGTGTTCGCCATGAATAATGCAACCTATGATGGTCTTCCTGACGATTTGAAGAAAGTGATCGACGACAATTCGGGCTTTGAATTCTCTGCCTGGGCTGGAGTTACTCAAGAAGCCTACGCGTCACCAAGCCGCGAAATTGCTCGAGAGATGGGGAACAGTATCGTAGTTCTGGATGAAGAACAGTCAAAGATCTGGAGAGATGCTGCGCAACCTGTCTACGACAAATGGGCTGCTGACATGGACGAGCGTGGTTTTGACGGCTCCGCTTTGATTGAAGAGGCAGAAAAGCTCATAGCGAAGTATTCTGCTGAGCAAAAATAAAGCGCGAAAAAAATATCTAGGGGTCAGGTGCGTCGAAGTGCCTGGCCCTTGAAGCGATGAATGAAACGGTTCCATGCATTGAGCGCGGCGCTAAAAATAAAATTCCTGTTGGGAGGGCCAGAATTGGCGACATATAGGTTCTTTGAGCAGCTATCAAAAGCTGCGGCAATATTTGGTGGTCTTGTATTGATTGGCATCACCATTTTGACATGTGCGTCTATTGCGGGTCGGGCAATGATTGGCCTAGGCCTAGGTCCAATCAAAGGTGACTTTGAATTGGTTGAGGCTGGTGTAGCAATAGCTGTATGTGCGTTTCTTCCTTGGTGCCAAATGCAGCGAGGACATGCGACCGTCGATCTTTTTACGAATATGCTTCCCATTGATGTAAATCGTTGGATCAATCTGATTTCTGAAGCGCTGATGGCGATGGCGCTGGCTGTGATGACTTGGAAACTGTGGGACGGAATGGCAAATAAATTCGAATATGGCGATACAACTTTTATCCTCGAGATGCCTGTTTGGTGGCCCTACTTGGCTTGTTTCATTGTTTTGGTTCTCGCGTGTGTCGTTGCGGCATATCTTGTATTCGCAAGAGCCGTAGAGGCTTCAACCAAGACCAACATCATTTCTGGCTCGGGAGCGGTCCATTGAGTGTTCTTGAAATAGGAATTTGGTCGTTTCCTGCCCTTCTTGTCCTAATCTTTCTCCGCATTCCCATCGGTCTGTCGATGTTGGTTGCCGGAGTGCTCGGCTCGTATCTAGTCACTGACAGTTGGTTGCCCATCTTGTCGAAAATGAAAAATGAGACTTACTCAACATTTTCAAGCTATTCGCTGTCTATCGTGCCGTTGTTCTTGCTTATGGGCCAGTTTGCAACTTTGGGCGGAATGTCGCAGGCGCTGTTTAACTCAGCCGAAAAATGGGTAGGGCACAAAAGAGGCGGCGTTGCTATGGCCGCTATTGGCGCTTGCGCTGGTTTCGGTTCGATTTGTGGTTCTTCCTTGGCCACGGCTGCTACAATGAGCCAGGTCGCTCTACCGGAACTGCGCCGGCACGGGTATTCTGGACAATTGGCTACAGGCACTCTGGCCGCCGGCGGGACGCTTGGGATTTTGATTCCTCCGTCGTTTGTTCTTGTTATCTATGCCATTCTGACGGAACAGAATATTGCAAAGCTATTTGTTGTGGCGTTTATTCCTGGGCTCCTCGCTGCTTTAGGATATATGATCGCAATTTCAATCTATGTTAGACTATTCCCCGAAACTGCCGGATCGAGGGAGAGAGCTCCCTATTCAGAAAGATTTCGATCGCTGATTGAGGTTTGGCCGGTAGTAGTGATTTTTCTTGCAGTAGTAGGAGGAATCTACTCCGGTTGGTTTACACCGACCGAGGGAGCTGCCGTTGGTGCCGCAGGAACTGGTCTTCTGGCTTTGATCAATGGCGGGCTAACTTGGAAGACACTTGTGTCGTGTCTGCTGTCAACAGCATCCGCAACAGCCATGATTTTCTTCATCGTTTTTGGTGCAAGTATCTACAATGGCTTTTTAGCTTTGAGCCAAGTTCCTGTCGAACTTGCGAATTGGGTAGTAGAGCTAGGGCTGAACCCGTGGGCAGTCTTGGTCTTGATTCTGTTGGTCTACTTAGTTTTGGGGTGCGTCATGGATTCTCTGTCTATGATTTTACTTACGATCCCAATTTTTTTCCCCATAGTCTCTGCGCTTGATTATGGGCTGGGAGCTGAGGAGTTTGCACTCTGGTTTGGGATCATTGTTCTTATCGTAGTGGAGGTGGGGTTAATTACACCACCGGTCGGTATGAACCTTTTCGTTATCAATTCTATGGCAAAGGAAACGCCTCTTTCTGCTACGTTTAGAGGTGTCGTGCCTTTCATTTTGTCCGATTTGATTAGGACTGCGATATTGGTAATGTTCCCCTCAATTACATTGGTGCTTTTGCGAATGCTTTACTGACCGTTGGCGGGATAGACTTCGCCTTTCTCAACTTAGTCTTCTTCCGCCTAAGTCGCACTTAATCTCGCAGAGCAGTGAAGTGAATGAAAATTCGGAGATTAACAGGTTAGCCGGAGTATGGAGCCCACATTACTTTGTGGGCTCCATACAAAATCCGAAGTCGATGTTGAGTAGCAGCTTAGGTTACTTCGCAAAAATTCAGGCATCCTGCCGTTGCCTAACTTTGCTAGGTAGCGGCGTACGACCTTCGGCAATGAAAAGTTGAAAGATGATCGACTCGAACGATGCCTTAGCCGTTTTCGAGGAATTTGGAATAACAAAGGAGGAATTATGCCTAAACGTACTTTTGTTTTGGTGCCGGGAGCCTGGTTTGGTGGCTGGGTTTGGCGCGATCTGGCTGAGCGACTGCGTATGCAGGGGTGTATCGTCACTACCCCAACACTAACCGGTCTAGGTGAGCGCTGTCATACTAATTCCAATTCTGCCGATCTGACCCTTCATATTGAGGATGTAGTTTCGCACATTCAAATGGAAGGGCTAGACAATGTTGATCTATTGGGGTGGAGCTACGGAGGTATGGTTATCTCCGGGGTGCACTCCAGAATCCCTGAAAAAATTAGATCTCTAATATTTTTCGATGCATTTATGCCTGATAACGGTATGTCGCTGGTAGATATGATAGATATCGATAAGCGGGAATTGTACGATACGGCACGAGGCGCAGACCAAAAAATTCCTCCCATTTCTATGAAGGCTTTCGGCGTTAACGATCCAACAGTACTTGAATTTGTAGAGCCGCGGACGTGCTTGCAGCCTTGGCGTACGTTTTTTGAGCCAGTTAGTGTTTCGCCTGACATCGGTCTAGTTTCGCAGTCTTATATACTTTGCACCAAATGGGGAATAGTTTCGCCTATGACTCGTTTTCTGCCTTTGGCGCTTACGCGCAAGGCGAATGTAATTAAAGTCAAAGGTAGTCATCTGGCAATGCTGACCGAACCAGATGAAACACTTGCTGCCGTACTATCCACTCCTTAAGGCGCCCTAAACCGATTCATCACATACATTTAGATTTGCTCAGATGTACCGCAGAAATCTCATATTATAGATGGCACAGTTTGCGGGCTAGCGCTGTAATTGATGGGCTACCGCTTCCGCGCAAGATGCCGATCTTTTGTGGGGGCAGTCAGTATCAGTTATAGAATCGCAAATTTCGTTTTCAGCGTGTGAATGCTCTGGAGGAGTGCCAAATTCATTCGGCTAACATTCTAGGGTGGAGATTTTCCTCCGAATTGTTGTTGTGAGGTACGTGAAAACAATGCAAATGGTTGCTCGCCAAAGATGGCTATCTAGAGCCTCATCCATTCTGCTGCTCGGTGGAACCGTTTTCACTCTCGCAGATTTATTAAGTGAAAATCACTTGTTTGCAGGAGCTGCGATGGTGTTGATCGTGTCTCACATTCTATTGTGCTGGCATTCCGTGCGATCGAACTCCAAAATTATGTTCCTACTCGCCATCCTATCTGGGTTGTTATTGATTCTTGCCGGGGGCGAGGTGGAAAGCCTTGCCCTTGCTGCGAGCCGCGCGCTCTACCTTCCAGCGCTGCTGACCGTCATGGCGATTCTGCGGGTGGCTGCGACACGTTCGAAAATCGTTAGCACCGCTGCGCACTTCCTGGTCACCCAGTCACCTTCACGGAGGTTTGCGCTTTTGGCAAGCGGAAGTCATATCTTTGGCATCTTGCTGAACCTTGGTGGTATCCAGCTTCTGTTAACGATTGCGTTGGCGCAGCGTAACCGTCTCGCGCCAACGCACGATATTGGAGAAGTACAGGGCCAGAGAATTACAAATGCAGTACTCCGCGGATTCGGAGCGACGATTCTTTGGTCGCCTATGGGCCTCGCGATCAACATGCTCATCCCAATGATGCCGAGCATCGATTACATTTCCTATTTGCCATATGGTCTCGGTCTAACTGTGATATTCTTCGTCCTAGGTTGGATCTTTGATCGCCTGGAAAACACGGTTCACCCTACATTTGTGCCACCGACTCATGAAGGCGCTGGTTTGGCGATGGTCGCGCTTCTCGGATTAGTTCTCTCTATCACGGGGTTATCGGCTGTTTCGGAGGCGCTGATCGGAATTCCATTACGTGCGGCAATTCTAATTGTTATTCCCTTAGTAGCGGTCCTTTGGGTGCTACTAACTGAAAGGCAACCCTTCTCTAATAGCCTGACATCCCTCGCCCGCGAAGGTTTCAAAGCGCTCCCGGATTCCACCAGTGAAATTTGCCTGATTGGGGCCAGTGCCTTTCTTGGTTTTACTGTTGTTGAAATACTACCAGACGATCATCTTCGAAAGCTGTTTGAGAGTGTTTCAATTAGTCCTGGCGCAGTGGGATGCATTGTTATTCTTCTTATGACAGCGGCTGGCCAACTTGGTTTATCGCCGATGGTAAGTGCGTTGGTTTGTACCGGTGCAATAATCTCATCAGGAATTGATGTGCCCGATCTGATATTGATGATAGCTGTCATGTGTGGCTGGTCTGGTACCATGCTCATTTCTCCATTTGCATCACCATTGGCGATCGCCGTGGCCTTGACTGGCAAGCCCGCTCATGAGGTTGGGCTGAAATGGAACGGCAGCTTTGTGGTGTGCTATTATTTGGTAATAATGATAGTACTTTTGATCGCAGGCGCGATGACCTGAGCTAATGGGATGAACAGCCTTCCCACCAACCCGCTGCTAGAGTGTCGGACTAGGTGGAGAGAGGAGAATCTGATGGCCATGCTTTCCTCTTTACTTTTTAATGTCTGGCGTAAGACCTGGGAGGCTACGCCGCATCTAAAGCGCTCTATAGCTAGTGGAAGCTTTGAAGTTACAAAGGTCTTTTTGCGCGGATAATGGCCGGCGTCGTTCAAGGACACGACGAGGACAAGACCTCAAAGTTCGCTGTAACCTACCTGAAGATGCTCCGTTGCGCGACCGGTAGGGTCTTTAAAAGAGGGAGCGATGCCACCTTATCTGTCGCACTAAGGGCGGCGTGGACACAAAACTTAATTCCAAACCCAAAGCAACGGACAGCCTGCGCGAAGTACAACCAGCGCCGCAATTGGGCCGAAAGCACGTTCGGCAGGCTCAAGGATTGGAGGTGTGTGGCGACGCGCCATGACCGAAGTCACAAGGTTTTCCTCTCCGCTATCGTTCTCGCACTAGTCGTCATCTACTGGTTTTGGATTTTGACACTAAGCCAAGAACTGAAAGTGTCACTTGAGAAAGTCCGAGAAAGGGAAGCCCGGGTGCCGGGCTTGAAAGGATAGAGAGAGCCTCATCCGGGTCCGGCATGACAAGGACCCTGATCATGGCCAAGACCACAACTCGCCCGAAACCCGCCACCTCCAAGAAGACCGAAGCATCCGGATCGGCCGCGCCTGACGGCGCCGCCGACATCCGAATGATCCCGCTCGATCAGTTGGAGCCGAGCCCGCTCAACGTCCGCAAAGTCGCGGCAAGCGCCAGCGATGATGCAGAACTCCTCGCGAGCATCCGCGAGACGGGCATCAAACAGAACCTGGTGGTTCATGCGTTGTCAGAGACACGTTTTGCGGTAGATGCCGGCGGTCGCCGCCTCAAGGCGCTGAAACAACTCGCCGAGAACGGTGTGATCCCCGCAGACCACCCGGTGCCCTGCCTCGTCGAAGATGAGCGCAACGCTGTCCTCACCTCCGCCACGGAAAACCTCCAGCGCGCTGCCATGCACCCGGCAGACCAGTTCGAAGCTTTCGACAAGATGATCGCTGAAGGCCGCAGCGAGGACGAGATTGCGCTGAAATTCGGCGTCTCCGTCGACCTGGTGCGCCGCCGTTTGAAACTCGCTCGTGTCGCGCCCGAGATCATCGAGCAGTTCCGCGCAGGCGATCTGACCCTCGAATGCGTCATGGCGTTCACGCTGACCGACGATCATGATCGTCAACTGGCGGTCTGGAACGCGGTGAAGGGTAGCTATCACATCCATCCTCAAAGCATCAAACGCCAGCTGACCGAGACGGCGCATTCGGCGAACTCGGCCTTGGGGCGTTTTGTCGGTATCGAGGCCTATGAGGCGGCGGGTGGTGTTCTGCTGCGTGATCTCTTCGATGATCGTGCCTGCGCCCATATGGAAAACCCCGACCTCCTCGAGCGCCTCGCTATCGAAAAGTTGCAGGCTGCGGCCAAACCCTTCGAGGCCGACTGGAAATGGGTCGAGGTGCATCTCTCGGTGGATTATGGCGCGTTTCGCAGTTTCGGGCGGGTCTATCCGCAGGATATCGACCCCGATCCGGACCTGCTTGCCGAGGAAGAGCGTCTCATCGCGCGCGAGGAAGAACTGGCGGCGCAGAATGACGGTGAGGATTGGACTGACGCCGAAACCGAGGAATATTACGCCATTGAGCCGCGCCTGCGTGAGATCGAGGCCCTTCAGCGCGAACGGCAACCCTATGCGGACGAAGATCGCGCTATTGCCGGTGTCGTTCTGACCATCGGTCATGACGGGGCGCTTCGGGTCGAGAAAGGCCTCGTGCGACCGGAGGATATTCCGGCCGCGCCCGAGCCCGACGATACCACCAAAAATGCGGATGGCGCCCCCTCCCCTGCCCGGCCACAGGTGACGCCGCCGACCTCCTCCACGCCGGTGCCGAGCTCCGACCCGGCCGCGACGTTGCGCAAAGCCGATGGGATTTCGGCGAGCTTGGCCGATGATCTGCGCGCAACGCGCCAGCATATCCTCAGGGCACATCTCGCGGCGGATTTCGAGGTGGCGTTCGATGCGATGCTCTACGCGCTCTGCGAACAGGCTTTGGGGCGGTCCTACAACAACGAGGCGCTCGACATCTCGATCCGTCCCTTCCAGGTGCAGAACCGCGAGGTGCTGCATGCAGATACTGTTGCCCAAAAGATGCTCGAGGCGCTGGAACAGGATCTCGCTACTGACTGGATGACGCTGGAGAAACCCCAGGACTTCCGGGCGATGTCGGCGCTGCCCATCGCGGACAAGCAGGCGCTGTTCGCCTGGGCAACGGGTTTGGCGGTCAAACCGCAGCTGTCCTCCGACAATCGCCCCTCCCCGATCATCGAAGAGATTGGTGCGCGGCTTGATGTCGACGTCGCGGCTTGCTGGCGCCCGACGGCGCAGAATTACTGGGGTCGGGTCAACAAGGGCCATGCGGTTGCCACGTCGCGCAAGTTGATTGGTGACGACTACGCCGAGGATCGCAATCGCGAGCGCAAGGGCGATATCTCCGCCGCGATGGAGCGGGCTTTCGCGGAAACCGCCAGCGAGACGGAAGGTTTCGACGCCGCGACGGTTGCAAAGACGACGCGCTGGCTGCCCGACGGGATGGTGTTTGCCGGTGCGACTGAGGCCGACGCCAAAATGATTGGCGATGCGTCCGAGGCGGAGGAAGGCGACGTGCCCGCCGCAGACGTACTGGCCGAGGCGGAGAGTGAGGAACCGTCGTCCTTGCCCGCCTTTCTCAGCGGGGACGCGGCCTGACGACGCGAACACCGATCTGATTACCACATGAACTTTGGGCCGTCCTCACATCGAGGGCGGCCCTTTCCGGCTGGCGGGTTGCCTACAGCCGATATCGGATCGGCTGGCCCGTCCCCGGAGACATCCCATGACCACCACCCTTGACCTCGATCCCGTTCGGGAAGCAGCACTGATCGCCACGCAGAATGATGCGTTTCGACGTTCCATCCTCGGAAACACTACTGTTGCCGATGCCCCGCAGGGCCAGTTCGTGATGACACGCGGCGTCGCGGCGCTTGGGCCTGACGCCCAACTGGAGCTCACCCGCCGTGTTGCCGCGTTTGACGGGT
The DNA here is from genome assembly GCF_019966535.1 of Mesobacterium pallidum. Taxonomy (GTDB): domain Bacteria; phylum Pseudomonadota; class Alphaproteobacteria; order Rhodobacterales; family Rhodobacteraceae; genus Mesobacterium; species Mesobacterium pallidum. The sequence goes on from NZ_JAIMID010000021.1 coordinate 25,503, forward strand.
TCGATGCCGACAGCGACCCGCAGGGCTGGCATGAGATGGGGGTCATCGAGTTTGAGGACATGACGGTCTGGTTCAAGATCGACTTGTATGACGTCGATTATCAGTACGGTTCGCCCGAGCCCTCCGATCCCGAACAGACGCGTCGCGTGCTGACCCTGCTTCTGCCGTCGGAATACTGAACGCTCACCGCATCTCCAACAGTGTCCCGGAACGCCCTCACCTCGAGGGCGGTCCTTTCGTGCTGCCGGGTTCCAAGGGGCGCGATGCCCGCGTTCCGCCCGCCGCAGGAGACCAGAAATGGCCAAGACACTCGATTACCAGATCACCCTCTATCCCGCGCATCGCGATGGCGCCTTTGTTGTTACCCAGTTCCAGATGCTGGGGAGCTACCCCGAAAAGCGCATCCAGGCCGCTGGCATGGATGACCTGATCGACAAGGTGACGCAGTTCGCGATGGAGCATGGCGAGAGTTGCAGCGCTTCGGTGCGCTGCCTCGCCCCGCGCAAACCGCCTGGGTTCAAGCGCGCGACCGAGAACCTTTATTTCAACCTGGTTGACCGGACAGCTGAAAACCGCGGCGACGCGGCGGCCTGAAGCCCGCTTGAGGAAACCACCAGGGCGGCCTGGCTGAGCGGTCGCCCTCCCCTCTCCCAATTCCAAAGGACCAAAGACATGACACAAGCGACTGATTTCTACGCGCAGATGCTCGAATCTCAGAGACCGGCTGCTGAACAGCGGGTCGAGACCCGTGCGGCGCTTCTCTCCGAGTTGCGCACCCTCGGTGCGACGAGCATCGAGGTGCAATACGAAGGCTACGGAGATTCCGGCAACGTTGAGGATGTCGTGGTGACGCCTGATGCGATCACCCTGACGGAGGAGTTGCGGCGCCGGGTCGAAGACTTCGGTTGGGATTTTGCCTATGCTCTGAGCCCAGGCTTCGAGAACAACGAGGGCGGCTACGGCGAACTGACCTGGTCGCTCGAGGCGGACAAGATCGATGTCAGCCACTCGAACCGCTATATCGCGTCTGCGACCACCGAACACGAGGGACTTTAACACATGGCACATCCCCTCCATCACGCCGAAAGTTCGGCCCGAAAGTTCGGTGGAGTTCCAGATGATTACCAGCATGTGCATGACTGGTTTGACTCATCCAAAGAGCACCTGGCCCTCTTTGTCCACCGAGCCTACCGCCATCATACGGCCGGAATCTATGATGCCCAACGGATCTTCGGACACAGCCTGACCAACAGCGCGGGCCGGGTCGTCCCGATCCGCTGGATTGGCGAGCAGCATGTGCGCGAAGACTGCCAGGGGCGCATCCCGTCGTTGGCGGACTGGCTCGCCCGCATTCAGCCGGAGCCGTGGATGGCCAATGGCCGGATAGACAACGATCCGACGCAGATCGGCAGCGATCCGCGCGCGGTCTGGATCGCGGCGGTGGCCAATCACCAGACCATTCTCGGGTTTGAGGATTGGCTTCTCAAGGTCTCGGTCGAGCACGTCCAGCATCGCCTGAACCGCGACGCCGCCTGATCCGTCGAGCGGCAAACTCACCAACCACCTGACCACGTCGCAATCGACCCGCTCGAGCCCCAACCGGCTCGGCGGGTCGATTGCGTTTCAAGAAAGGATAACGACATGCACGACCCTGTCTACGAGGAGGCCTACCAAGGCCACACCGTCAAGATCTACCATGACACCGACGCCGAAAGCCCGCGTCAGTGGTCCAACCTCGGCACATTGATCTGCTGGCATCGGCGCTATCGGCTGGGTGACAGCCACCAGTTCGACGGTCCCGAGGCGTTCCTACGCGATCTCGCTGGTGTCTCAGACCAGAGCGACCTCTCGATGGACCAGCTGCGCGACCGCGCCGAGTCCAAGTCAGTGCTACTGCCTGTGTTCCTCTATGACCATTCCGGTCTCGCGATGAACACCATCGGGTTCCACTGCCCGTGGGACTCCGGCCAGGTTGGCTATGTCTATGTGACGCTTGAGGCGGTCCGGACGGAGTTCGGTGTGAAACGCGTCACCAAGGCGCTGCATGAAAAGGCTGAAGATATCCTGCGCGCAGAGATCGTCAGCTACGACGCCTATCTCAGCGGCCGGGTCTACGGCTATGTCATCGAGCGCGATGGCGAGGAAGTCGACGCCTCCTGGGGGTTCGTCGGCGACTATGAGACGGGCTGTTTGCCCGAGGCGCGACACGCTGTGCCAGTACCGTCGCCGGGTCAAACACCCCAGTCCGCTGCCGCTCAAGCGCAGGCTCTCCCTTAGAGGCGGGCAAAGGTAACACACAGTCCATTTATTGCGAGAGTCCCAAGTGACCTCGCATTGCTGCAATGCAGAAATGTCATGGCCCGGCTATTGTGCGGTCGCAGCATGACCACTATGCTTCTAATGTGATTGGTTCTCTCCTCCTCCCTGAGCCGATCTAAGCTAAACGGCGGCATACACCTCCTCCCGGATGCCGCCTTTTTCTTTTTCAGAGCTCTTCCTGAAGGTTGTCCGGATACGTACGGCCGCCGATCGGTCGACGACGGACCTGTTTCGGATGCGCAGGCCGCAAACCGCCCAAGACTTAGGCGAGCTGGCAATGCCTCAAGCTGACAAGGGCTTACGCGGCAGCGCCCACAGACCCATCCCCAGATTCTGGGGACAAGTTTCCGCTGCAGGGCGGAGATCAGCAATCCCATGAAAGAGCGAGAGGCAGGGCGGGAGGGGTGACCCCTCCCGGGCGAGAGAGTGCGCACGGAGCTTGGGGCCAACCCTCAACCCCGGAGATTGCCGATGAACGCTCACCCCCATTCCGTCCCGCTTGCCGCCGAGCCCGAAGCCCCTGCCCTGTGCGAGGCTACAGGCTTTGCCCAACATCTCATGCAGGCTGCGACAGCCCTCGTTCCCCTGTTCGAAGCGGGAAGGTCTCTCGACGCCGCTGCCCTGCGCACCGCGATGGAGGATGCCTTCCGCGCCAGCGACACGAGCGGCGCCTGGGTCTGGAAAGACGCCTATGAGGCCGCCGAGATCGCCCAGATCTATATGCTCTCGCGCTACGGCGCATTGATGCAGCGCCAGGCGGCCTCGCCGCAGGCCTTCCTCACAATGATCGAACGTCTCGCCGGCCTGGCCCCGTCGCACACGCGGCGCTCGGAAGACAGTATCCGTCTGCAACAATTCTCGACCCCTCTGCCCCTTGCGGCCATTGTTGCGCAGGCGGCGGGGGTTCGGGCCGACGACCTGGTCCTCGAGCCATCCTCTGGCACCGGCATGCTGGCAATCTTCGCACGGATATCTGGCGCTCGCTTGGCGCTGAATGAACTTGCGGAGACCCGCCGCGCCTTGTTGGGACTGCTGTTTCCCGATGCCGCATTGTCAAACCACGACGCCGCTTCAATCGACGACCGCCTCGACCGGTCCATCGTGCCCTCGGTCATCGTGATGAACCCGCCGTTTTCTGCGGCCAACCATGTCGAGGGCAAGTTCTTGCAGGCCACCAGCCAGCATGTGCTCTCCGCACTAGCACGCCTCGCGCCGGGCGGACGTCTTGTCATCATCACTGGCGAGAGCTTCCGCCCCTCCACGAGATCTTTCCAGTCAACTTTACATCGGATCGCACAAAGCGCAGACGTGGTGTTTTCCGCCGCGATCGACGGCAAGGTTTTCGCGCGGCACGGCACCACGATCGACACGCGGCTCACAGTGATCGACAAACGCCCGGCTGGCGCTGAAGAAACTGAGCCGGTCGCCATCGAGGCCGCCTATCATCCGATCTGCGCGACCACGGGCGATCTCCTCTCCGCAGTGCTCGCGCATTGCCCGGAGCGGTGCAGCCCTCCGCCCTGCCCCACCAGCGCGGCCTTGGCGGTGCCGAAACCCGCGGCGCGGACCAACCTGAACGCCCTGCGCAACGCCGCCCGCCAGGAAACCCGTGCCCTTGCCGAAGAACGTGCGAGGCATCCATTTGACGACATCGCGACGGCACCGCTCGACTATCTGCCGAAAGCCTGGAGCGAACCCGACGGCGCGCTGCAGGACACGGTCTACGAGGCCTATGACCTGCAGGCGATCCGGATCGACGGAGCGGCGGAACATCCGACAGCACTCGTGCAATCCGCAGCCATGGCCTCGGTGCCGCCGCCCGTGCCGAGCTACCACCCGCTCCTGCCAAAGAGCCTCGTCGAGGATGGCCTTCTCTCCGCGCCGCAGCTCGAAAGCGTCATCTACGCAGGCAATGCGCACCAGACGCATCTCAAAGGCTGGTTCAAGCGCGGCGAGATCGAAGGCCAGCTGATGGCGGCGGCCGAGGGTGACGAAGGCGTCTTCCGCCTGCGCAAAGGCTGGTTTCTCGGCGATGGCACGGGCTGCGGCAAGGGGCGGCAGATCGCGGGCATCATCCTCGACAACTGGCTGCAGGGGCGCCGCCGGGCAGTCTGGGTCTCGAAGAGCGACAAGCTCATCGAGGATGCGCGGCGCGACTGGATGGCGCTCGGTGGCCGCGAAAGCGATATCGTGCCGCTCTCGAAATACCGCCAGGGGAGCGACATCCTTCTCCCTGAGGGCATCCTCTTCGTCACCTATGCAACGCTGCGCTCTGCGACACGCGAGGGTAAAGCCTCCCGCCTCGACCAGGTCACGTCCTGGCTGGGCGAAGGGTTCGACGGGGTCATCGCTTTCGATGAAAGCCACGCAATGGCCAATGCTGCGGGAGAAAAGTCCAACCGCGGCGACAAGAAGGCGTCCCAACAAGGTCTTGCGGGGCTCGCACTGCAGAACGCTGTGCCTGATGCGCGCGTCGTCTATGTCTCTGCCACCGGTGCGACGGTCGTCGGCAATCTCGCTTATGCCTCCCGGCTCGGGCTCTGGGGCACCGGTGATTTCCCCTTCGTGACACGGGCCGAATTCGTTGCTGCGATGGAGGCCGGCGGCATTGCCGCCATGGAGATGATCTCGCGCGACCTGAAGGCACTCGGGCTTTATCTCGCGCGGTCCCTCTCCTATGCCGGGGTCGAATACGAGATGCTGGTGCATGAGCTGACGTCCGCGCAGATCGCGATCTATGACAGCTACGCCGATGCCTATCAGATCATCCACAACAACCTTGAAGCCGCGCTTCAGGCCTCGGGCATTTCCTCCGAGACGGGCACCTTGAACGCCCAGGCGAAATCCGCCGCGCGCTCGGTCTTCGAGAGCAACAAGCAGCGTTTCTTCAACCACCTCATCACCGCCATGAAGTGCCCCTCCCTGATCCGTTCGATCGAGGCGGATCTGGCAGCGGGTCATTCGGCGGTGATCCAGGTGGTCTCGACCAGCGAGGCTGTGATGGAACGTCGGCTCGAGGAGATCCCGACGTCGGAGTGGGAGGACCTGCAGGTCGATTTTACCCCGCGCGAGAATATCATGGATTACCTGATGCACTCCTTCCCGACGCAGCTTTTTGAGCCCTACACCGACGAGAATGGCGATCTGCGCTCGCGCCCCGCCCGCGATGGCGATGGCAATCCGATTATCTGCCGCGAGGCGGAGCGGCGCCGCGATGATCTGATCGAGCATCTTGGGGCGCTCGCTCCGGTGCAGGGCGCGCTCGACCAGATCCTCTGGCATTTTGGCGCGGACGCCGTGGCCGAGGTCACGGGCCGCAAGCGGCGTATCGTGAAAACACGCGAAGGACGCCTCAAGGTCGAGAACCGACCCGCCTCCTCAAACCTCGGCGAAACCCAGGCCTTCATGGACGACGCCAAACGCATCCTGATCTTCTCCGATGCGGGCGGCACAGGGCGCAGCTATCATGCGGATCTTGGATCCAAGAACCAGCGCCTGCGGGTGCATTACCTGCTGGAGCCGGGCTGGAAGGCCGACAATGCGATCCAAGGGCTCGGGCGCACCAACCGCACCAACCAGGCGCAGCCGCCGCTTTTCCGGCCTGTGGCGACCAATGTCAAAGGTGAGAAGCGGTTTCTCTCCACCATCGCGCGCCGTCTCGACACGCTTGGGGCCATCACGAAGGGGCAACGCGAGACCGGAGGTCAGAACATGTTCCGCGCCGAGGACAACCTCGAGAGCCCCTACGCGCGCGCTGCGCTGCGGCACTTCTTCTACAAGCTGCGCGCGGGCAAGATCGACGCCTGTTCTTACGCGAAGTTCGAGGAGATGACCGGGCTGACGCTCGATGAGGCGGATGGCACCATGAAAGAAAACCTGCCGCCGATCCAGCAATTCCTGAATCGCTGTCTCGCGCTCCGCATCGACATGCAGGACGCGATTTTTGAGGCCTTCGGCGGGTTTCTTTCGGCCATCATTGAGGACGCGCGCCAAGCGGGCACGCTCGATGTCGGCCTCGAGACCCTGCGCGCCGAAAAATTCGAGATCGTCGACCGCAAGGTCATCTTCGAGCATGAGGCGACGGGGGCGACGGCGACCGCGCTCACCGTGGAGCGCACCGATCGCAACGATCCGCTGACCCTGCCCCGCGTCAAAGCAATCTGCGCCGATACGAAGGGTGCGACGCTGTGCTGGAACACCTCCTCCAAACGTGCTGCGCTGATGGTGAAGGCGCCGGCCTTCATGGATGAGGACGGCGTGCCGATCCTGCGGGTGAAGCTCCTGCGCCCCATGGCGACCGAGATTCACGCGCTGACCGAGTTCTCGAAATCGCACTGGGAAGAGATCGATGATGCGATGTTCGAACAGCTCTGGCAGGCCGAGGTTGAGGCGGTGCCGGAGTTCACCACCTCGAAGATCACGCTGATCTGCGGCCTCCTTCTACCGATCTGGGACCGGCTGCCCGCCGACAACATGCGCATCTATCGCCTTCAGACCGAAGACGGGGAGCGCGCCATCGGTCGTCTTGTTAGCCATGAGCAGCTTCTCAATGTCTACGCGCGGCTCGGGCTCGACTGCCAGATCGAGATGACGCCGCAGGAGGTGTTCGGCGCGGTGATGGAGGCGCGAACGACCCTGAGCCTCCTTGGCGGCTACCAGCTGCGCCGGTCGCTGGTCATGGGTCAGCCGAGGCTTGAACTCATCGGCGCGTCGGGCACGGCCCTGCCCGCACTGAAGGCGATGGGTTGTTTCACCGAGGTGATCCAGTGGAAGACGCGGGTGTTCATCCCGGTGGATGGCACCGACGTTCTGGCACGGGTTCTTGCCGCGCATCCGGTTGGCGCAAGCGCCGCGGAGGCCGCCGCATGATTACGCGGCGCAGCATCGCAGACCTCTCGGCCGATCTGGCAGACCGTGCCGAGAGTTTCTGCCGCCACTATTTCCCCGAAGGGCGCAAGCAGGGCAACTATTGGCAGGTTGGAGATACCTCGGGGGCCAAAGGTCAGAGTCTCGCCATCCACCTGCAAGCTCAACGTGGGCGCAAGGCTGGGTCCTGGACCGACTATGCGACGGGTGAGTATGGCGATCTGATCGACCTGCTGCAGCAACGGCTCGGATCGGTCACGCTCAAGGAAACGCTGAGGGAGGCCCGGTCTTTCCTCGGCGAGGCCCCCTGCCCCACCGTACCTCGTGAAACCCAAAGAGCTGAGCGCCCGGATGCAGATTCCAGCAAACGCATCGCGCGGGCGCGCAAACTCTTTGCCGCTGGCAAGCCGATCCTGGGCACCTTGGCTGCCACCTATCTGCAAACTCGCGGGATAACACGGCTTGGACCTGCCCTGCGCTATCACCCCCGGGTTTTTTTGTGGCAAGGCGAGGACGACTTCGATCTGCCGCAAAAGGCCCCTGCCCTGCTCGCGAAGATCACCGATAATCGGGGCCAGATCACCGGATGCGCAAGGGTCTATCTCGACCCGTCCACCGGCGGTCTGGCCGCGATCGAGAGCCCGAAACGGATCCTCGGGCAGCTTCACGGCCATGCCATCCGCTTCTGGTCCGGCTCACCTCGCAGCGATCTCATTGTCGGCGAAGGGCTCGAGAACACCCTCTCGGTCGGCACGGCTCTCCCGGAGTTCGACCTCGCCTCCTGTCTCACCACCACCCATCTCGGCCTCTTCATTCCGCCATCGGGGATCAAACGCATCTGGATCGCGCGGGACAATGACGAAGCTGGCCATAACGCATCAATGAGATTGCGTAACCAACTGAAATCGCTAGGAATTTCCTGTATTGATCTCGTGCCAAACATGGGCGATTTCAACGACGATCTGCGGGCATTTGGCAGAGATGCGCTGCGCCGGTCCCTGTTAGGGGCCATGAAAGCACAAGGTCTGGAGATCGAGGACGGGTGACCGCCCACCTCCCCAGGGATGTCCGAAAGGGCAAAGGTTCCGCCGGTTTAATCTGATCCCGTTTGGAAAAGGGGAGCGATGGACCGGCGGGTCGGAGCAGAGTGCTCCTCGCCCGCGCAGCAATGCCCCCTGACCCAGAAAATTCCCCTGCCCCTTCGGGCCATTCCTCGCGGGACCAATTTTCCGGCCCGCGGCGCATTCTCCGCTTTGCTCCGATCCTGACGGATGCGGCCCGGTCGCCGCCGGTCCTGTTTTCGCCCCATCCAAATCGGGTCAGATCAAACAGAGGAACCAGACAATGCCCCATCAGACAGACATCCAAGAGGAAACCGGCGTGACCGCCGCCATCCTCGACCACTTGGCACTTCATGGTGCAACGCCGGGACCAGGCGAGACCGATCACCGCCCCCTGCCCCAGCCCGACGAGGTCGACCTCGCCATGGCGACGCTTTTTGAGACCACCATCGGCCTCCTCACCGGCAGCCAGTTGGAAGACAATCTCGAAGAGATGCTCTGGTCCCTCACCTCGATCTTCCATCGCCGGCTTACCCATATCCAGAAGCTCCTCGACGACAACGAATTCGAGGTCCGGGAAAGTCAGGCCATCCAGGATGGTTCCGAGGTCGCCTCGGTCGAACTCGAGCGCCTCCAGATGATCGGGCTGAAGCTCTGGGACCATCGCGACGCTTTCGAGCAGATGCGCGATCTGGCCGTGGACCACTTCTCGGCCGCCACCGGCTCGCCCTGGTTGCCCCGCACCGGATCCAAGGTCTCGCATCGCGGTCTCACCTCCGCCGTGGTGGATAGCCGGGCCTATCTCTCGGCCAAGCGCCGCAAGGAGACCGAGGTGCACTGCCCTGAAGGCACGCGGATCGCCTTCTCGGGCGGGGATTATCAGGCCCACGATCTGATCTGGTCCGTTCTCGATGCCACGCATGCCAAATACCCCGATATGGTGCTGCTGCACGGCGGCACGCCTAAAGGTGCAGAAATGATCGCGGCCCGTTGGGCGGATACCCGTGGCGTCACTCAAGTTGTCTTCAAGCCCGACTGGAAAAGCCACGGCAAGGCCGCTCCCTTCAAGCGCAACGACAAGATGCTCGAGACGATGCCGCAGGGTCTGATCGCCACCCCCGGTTCGGGCATCACCGAGAACATCGTCGACAAGGCCCGCAAGCTCGGGATCCGCATCAAGAGGATCGGGGCTTAAGCCCCGGTTCTACCATGACATCAGTCGGAGCGCCCTCTGCCGTTCGCACTATGAGTTCGCAGAGGTGCGCAGTTCCGCGGCAATTGGTCCGTCAGACTGCTGAGTGTGTGGATGAGTATTTCTAGCTGATCGCTGTCGCGGGACTTCCTGAAGCCTCATGGCGCTCACGTCGTCCCGCGACCAGCGGGATATTCGCCGAGAGGCACCCCATATCGGCCAGGAAACTGACGAGCCCGACGATTGTCTTGAACTCGCGCAATTTGAAGACGCTTCGGCTTGTGACTAGCATCTTCGCATACTGGCCATCCTTCGTCACCGCGTGCACGACCCAGGAGCCATACCAACTGTTATGGCGTTTCTCGGCGGTCTGGTTGCAGATCACTTCGATGAGGTATCCATCTGAGAGCAGATCGCGCAGGCTATCCTCGGTGACCATATTCGGTGTTGCGCCGTCCAACAGCTTGTCCTCTTCACATATGCCGACACGCAACAGGCTTGGAGCGGACCCGAGCTTCTACCTGATCTTCCGAGCCGCATGCGTCGTTGCTCAGTTTCGCGATGCCATACGGGACACCCTCGAAGTTCGCAACGCGGCCGGGATTGAAGTCGTCGGGAAGAGATGCGCGTGTCCTCGCCCTGGCATTTCATCTTCTCCAGCCTGTCAGATCACTTTCTGCTTGAGGCCCCTAATGACACGACCGAGGAACCGAACAGGGGCCGGTGTTGCGTTGCGATAGGTCGTGGTGTGTATCGGAAGATCTGGCGAGACTGTGCAAAGGCCGCTTCGGCATTCTTGGCGTTGGCTGTTGTCTGATCTTCCTTCGCGGCCCCCGCGCTTCTCCCTTTGTCTGAGTTGCATGACATGCTGGTCGCAGCTGTCGTCCCGTCCACAAAGGTTGTCACCGATCTTTTTCCCCTGACCCACCAAAGAACAGGGGTGGGTCATTCCGCGCGGATCAAAAAGACCGGCGCCTGCCCCTCTCCAGCTCACGCTCCGCCTTCGGTGTGGCCGGGCCTTGGCCAGCTGCAAGGTGACCATCATTGCAACGCAAACAAGGAGAAGAGCAATGACCACGAACTGCATCAAATTCACCAGCGCCGACATCGAAACCGCCAAGGGCGTCGGCTCCATCTCGACCCTGACCTTCGACCTCGACATCACGGTCGAACCCGTCGCGAGCACGAACCCGATGGCCCCCACGCACCGCGTCCTCGGCCGCTCCCCGCGCGGCAAGCTGGTCGAGTGCGGCGGCATCTGGAAGAAGCAGAACAAGGAGACCGGCGCCGACTACTACACGCTGACCATCCGCGACCACGGCTTCAATGCCAACCTCGGCAAGGCCGCGAACCAGGATGATCTGTCCCTGCAGGCCGTCATCCCCTGGGGTCCCAAAGACGCTGCCCGACCGTTTACAGCTGTAAACTCTAGAGTAAGCCGGCCCGCGCATGTAGTCTCTTCGTGCTTCAATAGACACTATATAGAGGAAAAATCTTGACTTAGCGCCGTGAATCACGGCTCTTATCCCCAAGTGGCGCGGAAAAGGCCACATTTTCGATTTTGGGGCAACTAGATGATTCCTGTGACACCATTGGCAAACGAGAAGCCTTCAGCGCTCGCGACAGATATTTCCGAGCGGTTGAATGCTGCCATCCGGGAGCATCTGCTTTCTGCTTTTGCCCCGGATAGCACCAAAACTCTACGGTCTTTTTCGGCACCTGAGACGGCAGAACTCCTTGGGGTCTCCGGTCAGTTCATGCGAAAGGTGCACTCAGAAGGAACGATCCCAGAGCCTGAGGATGTTCGTGGAGGGCGGCGCTATTACACGGCGCAAGAGATATGGGATGCACGCGAGATTCTAGAGAAGTCATCACGCAAGAAAGGGCGTTATCTGCCGCGTCGGTCTGGTGATGAAAAGCTGCAAATATTGCAGTTGATGAACTTCAAGGGCGGCTCGAGCAAGAGCACCACGAGTATCCATCTTGCGCATTATTTCGCGCTACGCGGCTACCGAGTGTTGGTCGTTGACCTTGATCCTCAGGGATCACTCACGTCCATGTGCGGCATCAGCCCGGAAATCGAGTTTGATGGACTGACTGTCTATGACGCGATCCGCTACGACGATCCGGTCAGCATGGCTGATGTCGTTGTTCCCACTTACTTCCCGGGGCTTTCGATTGCGCCGTCGCGCCTCATGCTGTCTGAGTTCGAGACTGAATCTGCAGTGCATTCGAACCCCGATCAGCCGTTCTTTACGCGGATCCGAAATGCCTTGTCCCAAGTCGAGGATGATTTCGACCTTGTCTTGATGGACAGTCCGCCCCAGTTGGGTTTCTTGACCATCGCTGGAATGGCCGCAGCAAGTTCTCTGATTGTACCGCTAACGCCTTCGATGTTGGACGTTTCGTCGACCGCTCAGTTCCTTGAACTCGCCGGGGCTTACATGGGGGTGATCGAGGATGCTGGCGCGACGCTGCAGTATGATCACTTCAAGTTCCTGATCACTCGGGATGAGCCGACGGATGTTCCATCACAGCAGCTGACCTCGTTTATGCGTGCGCTATTCCAAGACCGCGTCATGTCTGCGACCGCTCTCAAGAGCACTGCAATCAGTGACGCGACCATGCTCAAGCAGTCCATCTATGAGGTTGTACGCTCAGAAATGACCCGCGCGACCTACGATCGCGCGAAAGGCTCGATGGATGCTGTAGGACAGGAAGTGGAAGTCATGATCCACCAATCATGGGGGCGTAAATAATGGCTAGGAAATCCCTTCGAGATATGTCGGGTATCGCGAACACCATCGCGCGTTCCGGCAGCACTGCGACTGAGAGGCCCCCCAAGACAAGCGCACCTGCGCTAGGAGCTCTTCAGGGGTCACTTGCGTCTATCCGCGAGATCGATCCTGGTCTGATCGACGATTGGGGACCCAAGGACCGACTGGATGAGTTTACAACTGTAAACGCCGAAGATGACGGTGAGGGTTTTGAGGCGCTCAAGAACAGCATCCGCGAAGGCGGTCAACAAGTGCCAATCCTCGTTCGGCGCTCCAAAGCTGCCGAGGGGCGCTTCGAAGCGATCTATGGTCGCCGCAGATTGAAAGCTTGCCGGGAGCTCGGCATTAAGGTCCGTGCCAACGTTCAGGATGTCGATGACGCTACGGCCTTGTTGGCCAAAGGGTTGGAAAATGCGGCGCGTCGCAACCTCTCGTTTTATGAAAAGGCGCGCTTTGCTGAAGCTATCCAAGCTGCAGGTCACGAAAGCGCGACAGTGCGCCAGGTTCTGAATCTTTCCGCATCAGGCCATTCGCACCTGACGAAGGTGACGCAGAATGTCCCGTCCAGAGTTGGAGACTTGATTGGCTCGGCACCCAAGTCCGGTCGGCCGAGGTGGACGGACTTGGCCGAGCTGTTCTTCGAACGGAAGCTCACTGAGAAGGTTGCGCTCAATCTGCTGGCCAAAATCAGCGCCTCATTGACGTCTGATGAGCGGTTGGAAGCGCTGATCAAGGAAGCAACCAAGCGTGGAACGAAAGTGTCCAGCGGTCCTCGTGAGATCACGCCGATGGACGGCGTTGTCATCAAGGCAGGCCGAGGCAGTCTGTCCCTGTCAGTGAAGAAGTCCGGCACAAGTGCCGAGTTCGCAAACTGGCTTGAGAACAATCTCGAGGACATCATCAAGAGATCCTACGCCGAATTTACGGATGTAAACTCGGTGGATGACAAGTAAGGACGAGCAGAAAGGAGGAAAGGTAAACAAAGAAAACCCCCGAAACCGAAGCTTCGAGGGCTGCTGCGCTGAGCGCAATTCTTAGATTAGACACCTAGAATCTAGCAGCCAGCGAATCGCCACACAAGAGAAAACGCTTCTGAGCGAATGGGATTTCTTTGTCTGCTGACAAAATATGGAAAAATTCAGTGATGCTCCGTTTGGAGCGACTGAGGCAGGCATGCCTCAGCACGAGAAAGATATGCTCACCACATGGCAGCCCTCAGGCTGGCGTAAAGCCTCTGCGGGTCTCGCTGCCGCAGAGCAGCTTGCCCAAGCCGGTGAACAGGTAGGAGTACCCAAAACGCGGGCCTTCGTGGCCGTCAAGCGGGTGGGGGCCTACATTGGCCTCAAGGCCGGCGACATGATGCTCCTCGACACGCTCGGGGCCTTCACCCAGGCCCAGGACTGGGAGGAGGGGCAGCGGCCCATCGTCTGGGCGTCAAACGCCTATCTGATGGAGCAGACGGGGTTCTCGCTGTCCGCGCTCAAGCGCCATGCGCGGCGTTTGGCCGAGATCGGCGTGATCTCCTTCCAGGACAGTCCCAACGGCAAGCGGTGGGGCCGCAGGGATGCCGAAGGGCGCATTGTCGAGGCCTATGGCTTCGATCTGTCGCCGCTCTCAGCTCGCGTCGAGGAATTCGAGGAACTTCATGCCGAATTGAAGGCTGAACGCGAGCTCTGCCAGCGCCTGAAGCGCCAGATCACCGTGGCACGCCGTATGATCCGCGCTCGGATCGAGGCGGCCGTCAGCAGCGCGCTGCGCGGGCCCTGGACGCAGTTCACGGGGCTCTTCGAGGAGCTTCTGGACCGGCTTCCGCGTCGCCATGAAGCGTCTGAGCAGCTTGCACGGTTGCTGGGCTGGTTCAAGGAGCTTCAGGAGCGTGTCGAGGCGGCCTATCTCAAGGCAATCGAGGTCGTTCAACCTGTGGAAAACACGCCGGAAACCCGGGAACAAGTTTCTGAGAAGACTCAAGAAATGAACCCCAGGGAGGTCATTTCCGACCCTCATATACTAATTACAAACCAACTTAATCCTGTAACTCGTAATTCCTCAGAAAATGAGGAAGTCGCGGCCGTGGTGCCTAATGCTCAACCCGAAGATCAGGTTGATAGGGAGTTGGAAGAATGGGTGGCAGAGGTGCGCAAGAAGCGCGCGGCGCTGGATCTGCCCACCGTGATGCAAGCGTGTCCTGAATTCGCGGCCTGGGCGCGCAATATGGGCGGGTTCCTGAAGGATTGGGGCGATCTGCACCGGGTTGCCGGGCAGCTCAGGCCGATGATCGGGGTGTCCGAGCATGCCTGGAACGTGGCGCAGGACCGATTGGGCAAACAAGTGGCGACAGCAGCGCTGGCGCTTGTCTTCGAGAAGCATTGCGCCGGCGAAGTGTCCTCGCCGGGTGGCTATCTGCGCGGCATGGTCGAGAAGGCCGGGGCAGGGGAGTTGCACCTCGAGCGCAGCTTCTATGGCAGGCTCAGCGGGCAGGCGGCGTGATGGGGCAGGGGGTCAGAGACCGGCAGCTTTGGTCAGGTTCACCCGGAACCGATCACGCCGGCGCTGGTAGCGGCGGGTCATCTCGGCCGAGGCGTGCCCGAGCTGCTTCTGGACATAGCGTTCGTCGACTTCGGCTGAACTCGCCAGACCGGCGCGCAGGGAGTGACCAGAGAACAGCGACAGGCGTTCCTTTTCGGGCAGTTCGGAGCGGATGCCGGCGTCTAGGACCGTGCGCTTGATCAGCCGGGCCACATGCTTGTCGTTGAGCCGTGTATCGAGGGCGCGCTTGCCATCGCGCGAGATCCCTACAAAGACCGGGCCGAAGTCGATCTTCGCAAAGTGCAGCCATTGCTCGAGAGCATGCACCGGACAGGTCTGATCCTTAGAGCCGCGGCCGATCTCGACCTCGCGCCAACCTGTCTTCGCATTGAGGGTCAGGAGGGCGCCTTTCTCCATGATCTCAATCCATCCGCCGGAATCTGGCGTGTCATCTTTATGTACATCGAGGCTCACGATTTCCGAGCGGCGGAGGCCTCCAGCGTAGCCGAGCAACAGGATCGCACGATCTCGTAGCCCACGAAGATCGTAGGACAGGGCGGCAACCATTGCGAGGATGTCCTCGGCCTGGATCGCTTCCTTCTGCACCGGCGGGCGCGCGTGCTTGCGCTTGATCCCCGCCAGGACCGAAGCAATGTGGCGGTTCTTGCGATCGAGAGTGAACCCCCGTTGCGCGTAGTTCCATGCCAGACCTGAGAGGCGACGCTCGATGGTGCTGACCGAGAGGGTAGGGGACCCGTTGGTCGGCGCGGCCAGGTCGGCCAGATACAAGCCGATCATCTCTGAAGACGGAGGTAAGGGCTCCGCACCCTTCAGCCTGCACCACCGCGCGAAGTGCTTCCAGTCGGCGGCATAGGCCTTGTTCGTGTTCTCAGCCGTCGAGGCTTTGGCGTAGTCCCGAGCGGTGTCGACCAGGCGGTCGAGTGTGCCGGAACCGGCGACATGCACGGGCAGGGTAATCCGATCGTCATCCTCTCTCATAGTAGAACCTCTCTCGTTGAGCTGAAGGCCTTCCTTCGGCCGGACATGGGTTCGCGCAGGTCGACGAGAGAGCATGCCAAAATGCCAGGAAGCGTCCGAACCACCGCCAGTCTCACGAACCCCGACTCGAATTTGGTCCGCTTCAACCTGGTTTGGCATTTCGTCAGGAGTCCAGTGTTTGAGCTAAAGCCTTGTCCACCAATGAAATACGAACGAGCTCGGCGACAGGGCCGATTTCGGGCGAGTCCAGTGATGAAACATGAGCTGAAGACCATGTTTCCGAGCATATCATTTTTACGTCCGGTAATGCAAACTTATTGGACATAAATAGCATCGGCAAAGAGAGGCGGTTTATGTGCTATTTTCTGGCAAAAAGCGCCGTCGTGATGTAGGCTTCGGGCATGACTTTTGCCCGGCTAGATCACATCAGCGACCTCGACACGTTACCCCGGATGCCTGCCTGGGTCACCTCCACGCGTGCTGAAACCCTTGAAGATGTTGCGTTTTTGTTGGGCGCGACGCTGAACCACCTGCATCTTGTGTTGGGACACACGGAGGTGCCCCACGCCTTGTTGCGGGACCGCTTGGCACTGCGCGCAGCGGAGGTTTGTGTCGCGTTCTCTGGCCGCCCGGAGCGGGCAGCGGAGTTGCGCGACGCTGTACACCTTTTGCGCCCCGGAGACCTTCCGGGGCCAGCAGGGGAAACATACCTGTCGTGGCGGCGTGCGGTGGAGCGGCCGGTGTCGATCAGGGTACTGTCTCGGGCCATAGGCGGGTTGGGTACAGGACAAATCGCGGACTGGCTGGATGCAGGGCAGGGCGCGCCGGTGGCCCGAGCCGCCAGGGTGTTGGAAACTGTTTTGACGGACAGGTCGCGCGCGGAGACGTCAGCACTGATCCTCGCCGATGCCGCTTTGGCACAGGCGCTTGGCTGGGAGACGCTGCTGCCTCTCATGGTGATCGGTTTGAAACGCGCCGATTTACGCAAGCGCAGGGACGATTTGCGCATGGCCTGTTATCGCGCGGTGACGGCTTCGGCTATGGAAGTCGTAAGTGTGGCGGTCGACCTGTCCCGGCGCGCGGCACACTTGAACACAGTCGCGCCAAAGCTGCGCGCCAAGGGGGCGGGAAAAGCGGTTGAGATGTTCCTGACCCACGATGCCGTGGCGCCTTCATCTTTGCCCTTGCCGGATCGCGCCGCGCGGCGGCTCTGCGACCGGCTGGTCGATCTTGGCGCGATCCGTGAACTGACCGGTCGCGACACCTTCCGGCTTTATGGGGTGTAGGGATGGCCAAGGATCGCCCCGCAGCCCAACTTGATCGCGAGTTGCCCGACTTGCCGCCTGAGCTGCGCTGGCGGGAATGGATGCGCCGGATCGAGGCGGTGCTCTTTGCCTCAGCTTCGCCGGTACCGCGCGACGATCTGGCGCGCGTGGTGGGGCAGGGGGCGTCGGTCGACCTGCTGGTTGAGGACCTCGCCGCCGATCTGGAGGGGCGGGCCTTCGAGATCGCCCAGGTCGCTGGCGGCTGGATGTTCCGCACGCGCGCCACCTACGCCCCCGCGATCCGCGCGGCGGCAGATGTCGGCGACCAACTGCTGGACTTGAGTGAATTCGACGTCGCGGTGCTGGCGGCCATCGCCTACCATCAGCCGATTACGCGCGACGGGCTCAAAGACATCTTCGGCAAGGAGATCAGCCGCGACCTGATCGGGCGGCTGCATGCCCGTGGCCTGATCGGGACCGGGCCAAGGTCGCCTCGGCGTGGGGCGCCTTATACATTTGTGACGACCGAGCAGTTCCTTGTCGCGTTCGGGTTGGAGAGCCTGCGCGATCTTCCCGATCGGGAGCAGCTGGTGGATGCCGGTGTAATGGGTGTTCCAGATCAGGTAGTGTGTTCCCAGCAAGCCTAAAGTTGAACAACGTGTGCGAGATGAGCCATCCAGCGGCTTTTGCTCTGACCACCAGCAATTCTATCTTGCTTTTATGGCCGCTTCCATCTCTCGGCTTCGATTTGGGTGCGACTTAATTTTCGGACTGTCCGCGCACCATTGTACCTGCCCTTGACGAACCCAAAAGTGGCAATGGCACTGGTTAGTTTGCCGGATCGATGGCTCCACAGTCGGCCGACCGAGCCAGTCAAGCCGCACCGACCAACGCGGGCGCCGACTTCTACTCAGCGACAGCTGGATCTTCTGGCCGCAGCCGCCCGGGCACTGGAAGCAAGCCCATTTTTCGATGCTGCCGTCTCGGACGACAACCAATGCATCTGCCGTTAGGGCAGTGGTCTCGGGATGCGTGGCCTGCACCCGGCCGACTAGGTCGACGCGGGGGATAAACCGGCACCAGGTCAGAAAGCGTCGTGCAATGTTACCAAACATCTTCTCAACCCACCCTATCCATGAAAGGGTCGACATCACCCCGGCCCCAGTAACCCTGATCGACACACAGGATGCACCCGGGATTTTGCTTTGCCCCCTGCAATCGATCAATCCCGAGATCAAAACGCCGAATGCGCTGCGCCGCCCAGCCGCCATCGCCTCGATAACCGGTCAAACCCTGCAGCAGCTCGTTGACGGCCATAGTCGCTGTTTCCGTCGTGAACGTGACGACCGCTGGTGCTGGATTGCCGCCGCCGCGCACATAAGCTTCACGTTTCTGACGCTCATACTCCGCCGGCGCGGCACGACGCAGTTCTTCCGCCGCCGCCCGATGTGGGTGTGCGATACCGCGGCACAGCAGGCAAGGTGTGCCAGGGCGCAAGACCGTCGCCCGGCCAATCATGTTCCCAACTTGACCGTCTTCACCACGCGGTGTGAGTGCGAGTCCCAGATCAATGACCGGGCGCAGGTAAAAATATGCGAACCTACTTAGAAACAGTCGGCCTGCGTGATCATCAGTGCACCCAAAGATGATGTCGCAGGAGAGCAAGGCATCGCGTGCCTCATCTGCATCCGCCCAGTGCGGGATCACAACCGGGCGGACACCAAGACCAAGACCCGCCAGTTCTCGCGCGACGACTTCGACCTTAAGCCGCATGCCATCGGCATCGTCCCGTCGAGCTCCATGCAAGCGGTTCAGATTGCTCACTTCAACAATGTCTTCGTCGAAAAGGGCAATCTGGCCGACGCCGAGCCGGGCCAACAGCATCGCAACCGCACTACCCGTGCCGCCACAGCCCACGACACCGATTTTCAGCCGGGCCAGCAGAAGATTCAGTGAAGGTCCGAAGGCAAGCGCTTGCCGCTCGAAGGCTTCTCCGGAAAACCCGCTCAGCCCATTCAGAACACGAAGCCGTGCACCAACGGCTATGACAGCATCGCTGTCGATCGGCTGGGTGTCGTCGATCCACAGACGTGCTGCGTAATCACAGATATCACCATCAATCAGCAGCAGGCTTGCTAACATGACGCCGGCACCATTCCGGTTCCGCGCCAGTCGATACAGTTCCCGTTCGTTTTTTTCGTCCTGTGTGGAGAATTCGGGATACCCGCCCGGGTGGCTATGGGCGATGCCGACGATCAGGCCTTCTGCTTTTGCCACACGACACAGGTCAAGAAACGATTTCGTTGACCAAGTGACATGCTTGTCGCTGGCCGAAATCAGATCCTCGTCCGGAACTGGGATCACGCGGTAGGACGTCAGTCGCAAACGGGATTGGCGATCCCAAGGGTCCATCGCGACACGGCTCACTCCATAAAGCACGTAGGCTGCGGCTTCATGGCCATCGGGGCGGTGCAGGAGCGCCCGAAGCTCGGCTTCGTGACGTTCCTGCAAGGTGAAATCGAGGCGGCTCATGCCGCAATCTCCAGCGCCGTCTCAACCCGCTTAAGCATGGTCCAGATACCATCGGTGCCGGGACGCCAGTCGCTGTTGTGCCGCGACCAACGCTGCCAGCGCTGCCCATTGAAGATCAGCGGCTGGTCGGCTTGACGCGGGTAGCGGCTCGAAAGGGCCAGTGTCAGCCAGGGCTGCGCATAGAACATGTCCGGCGCAGCATCCGGATAGCCCCGCGGCAGCAGGATCAGGATGTCGGCCTGTGCCACCTGATATTTGCCGTCCGGTAGGCAATAGCCTCGCAGGATTACACCGGTCTGCGCTCCTTCGCGGTATTCGACGAAAGTCAGGCCGCGTCCTTCGAGGTATCGGCGATCACGCATAGGCAGGATGGGGGCTTCCGCGCCTTCGGTCGAGGTAGTCGCCCCGGTGAAGAACCTCTCCAGACCTTTTCCGTCCAACCTGACGAGCTCGTTGTCGTCGATCGGACGGTCCTCAGCGCCACGGATTTCCATCCAGACACCGTAGTCCGGTTTGTCGGCGGCACCTGCCAGCTGCTTCAGGACCCGGCCGCTGATTACGCAGGCGCCCCATTCCTTCACCTGACCATCCAGTTCGATGCGGTAGGATTCCGCACTCTTGAACACGATGAAGCGCTCAACCCCTGCCGTGCGCAGATCGACCGTCTCATCGAGCGTCAACTCTTTCAAATCGCCATTGCGAAGCAACTGGAACACCAAGTGCTCCTCCGCGGGACGCGCCGAGACGAGGTCCAGAAGTTGCCTCCCGGTCGGCACCGGATCGTCGATCCGGTATCCGTCAAAGGTGAGGTCTCCATTGCCGACCTGCACCCGGTACGGCCCCTGGGGGCGTGGGTTCCGTCCAGCAGCGACGCAAGCCGCCACGTCTTCAAGTTCAATCGTTTCCAGCGCCATGGCCAGTCTCCTTTTCTGTGCTCGCCGAACCAGACCGGCCTCATTTGGTGGATATAGTAGCCAAAGAATGGCCAGTCAATGGCTAACTGTAGGCTATTTTTAAGTTGACAATTGCTTCAAGTATGGCTATGTCTCACGTGTCTTGGAGGATAAGGAAATGAGCAAGCGAACGATGACGCTCAATCTCACAGATGCGGAGATGGGCGTTTTGGAAGGCCTTTGCGCCAAAAAGGATCTCAGCAAGATCGGCGTGATAAGGCAGGCCCTGCGTCTGTATCAGATGGTCGATGTCCGGCTCGAGCGCGGCGACAAGCTGTTCTTCGAAGACGACAAGACCAAGGATAAGTCGGAAGTCATGATGCTATGACCGCCTACCAGGTCCATTTGTTCGATGCCGCCGCTGGTGCGATGGTCGAGGCCGATCTGCATGACGAGATTGCCGAGAAACAGCTGATCGACTGGCAGTTCCAGTGGCGTCCGGCCGTCCAGGCCTACATGAAGCGTCTGGTGGACAACGGTATCGGTCCCGCCGACACCGCTTGGCCCCAAAGTTGGCACTGGGACTGGCGCGGCAAGATGAATGAGGTTCGTGGGCTGCTCGGCCATACTGGGTATAGTGTCGTCTGCCGCGATGTGACCCAAGGCATGATGCGGCTAGATCTCGCCTCCCGCCGTGCTCGCTTGGACTCTCAGGCCGGACAGGATCTGGTCTATGTCGACTATCTCGAAGTCGCGCCCTGGAACTGGCGCGAACCTTATGCCGACGCGCCGATTTATCGACTGGTCGGCCCTGTGCTGATGCACGCCGCCATTACCCGCAGTGTCGACGAAGGCTTCAAAGGCCGCGTCGGCCTGCATTCCCTGCCGCAAGCAATCCCGTTCTATGAGCGCTGCGGCTTCACTAACCTCGGCACCCGGCCCGACGAGTATGAGGGCAAGTTGCCGTATTTCGAGTCCACACCGGGCGCCGCCGAGGCATACCTAAAAGGAGAGCTAAAATGACTTACGGTATCTCCGCAGAATGGTCCAAAAAAATGCTCGCATTCGACGAGCATGTTACCCCTGGAGCTGGAGCTCTTGCCACGCGCCCACATGTTGACCCTGATGCGGTATCTCTGCGTGTTGAAGAAACCCGACTGGTATTCGGCCACTTTATCAATGTCGCGCGCAGACAGCGGCGCCTGACAATCGAAAAGCTCGCCGACGACGCGGACATCGAGGTCGGCGAGCTGCTGAGTATCGAACAGGACCCTCATTACGAACCCGATCTCCGGACCGTATGGGGGTTGTCGAACGCGCTTGATCTGCCGCAGCCAAAGCTGATGGAACTGGCTGGCCTTGCGGTCCCAAAAGAAGGCCATTGGCTGGAAGAAGTCACACGATACGCCGCCAGGTCCGCTCCGATCAAGGATGTGACACCAGACGAACAAGCCTTTCATGACGCTGTTGTTGCAGCGCTGACGATGAAAGCGACGTAACAGAGCGAGACGGGTCCCATGGCCAAAAACTACATTCTTCGCCGGCGGACTCAGGAACGTATCGACGAACGCGTTGAGCGGCTGCTGAACAGACTGGGCAATCCAGAGCCGCCGCTCAAACTTGAGCATGTCCGGGATGCACTCGACCTTGATCGGGCATACTTCCAAAAAGACGATCCATCGCTGATGGACGATGTCATCAGCATGTTGCGCGTCGCCGGGAAGCAGGTCTTGCGGCGACCAACTCTCTTCATAGATGCCGTCAAGAAATTCGATCTGCGCGCCTTCTACCTTCCGGATGAGAAACGGATCCTAATGGACAAGGATCTGCACAAGCTGAAATTCCGTTGGATTGAAGCACATGAAGTAGGTCACAGCCTCTTGCCCTGGCACGAAGGGGCCATGCTCGGCGACGACAAGCAAACGCTCCGGCCCAACTGCCATGAACAGATGGAAGCCGAGGCGAACTTCGCTGCTGCGCGTCTTCTATTCTTGCGCGATAGGTTCGCCATCGAAGCACGGGACTATGCGCCAAGTTTGGAGGCGGTGAAGGCACTCCAGCCCCGCTTTGACAACACACTCACCACGACGTTCTGGCGTTGTGTCGAAATCTGGGGCGCCTCGACGCCTATCATCGGTCTGGTCACCGGACACCCGCATCCAATCAAACGCGAAGCGGACTTCGACCCTAAAGAACCCTGTTCACACTTTGTGCAGTCGCCTGCGTTTGCAAGCGGCTTCAAAGGTTGCGATGAGATTGACGTCTTCAATATGGTTGTGGATTATTGTTCGGCGGCCAGGGGTGGTCGACTGGGGGGTGCCGATATCGTACTCCATGATGACAACGGCGATCCACATGTCTTCACCTTTGAAACCGTGAAATGGGGATATGCGCTAACCCTCGGCGTTTACCGAGGTCCGCACCGATCAGTGATCGCAATCTAGCATATTCTAAGAGCCGTCTGACAATGCCTGCCAAGCTCTCTGAAATGCTTGCGCTTCAAGGGTTGGCGCTGCTTGTCAATGACGGCCAATTGCTGCTGCGAGATCATGCTTCATAGTAATTGTCCTCATCAAAAGGGCATTCACCCCGAAGCATGACCGCTCCGCGTTTCACCGAATTTTCTTCGGTGCCGAACACCTCCACAGAGTGCCGGCACCGGGTACAAGTGATGATGAGACCCGGAACCGCGCCATAGTCACCATCCAGTTCCTCTTCTGAGACATCGATTTTCACTCGCATGTGCCAACCCTATTGCGATTCACGCCGGGAGAATGGGATCACCGACCCTCCTGCAGGTGCACCTGTCTCACGCGAAGCGTCCGTCTTGAGAGCCAATGACACCACGTCGCCTGTTTTCTTGCTGAACCAACCAGACGGAAGGCCGACGAGGTTCTCAATATCGCCTGGATGCATCGTGAACTCGACCGAAAGCAGGTCGTCCTTACTGCGGGTGCCGGAATCCACGATCAGGCAAAGAGCGTCATGCAACATACGTGGCTTTGGAACAGCCCACTCCTTGTCCATCGGCTCTTGTCGGTTCCAGCCTTTGGCGGAATAGGTCTTATAGAACTGCGTGGCATGATCCTGCGGGATGATTTCTAGATCCACCAACCGCTTGATCTGGGCCTTCACAGAAACGCGCCAACGTTCTTTCAGGGACAGCAACCCTGCAAGGGAGTAGTTCGGGACCTCCGGCACATAAGTCGTCTGCGGCATAAGAAACGCGCTTGCGAAACGGAATGCCTGGCGCTCGATCTCTGGAAGATCATCGCGCAATGCTTTTGCGCTGACATTCCGGTGCAGCACTGCATGACCCAGTTCATGAGCGGCGTCCATCTGACGACGGGGGAGATTCATCTTGTCTGATGCGAGCAAGATGTGAGGACGGTCCTCGGACTTGGACCAGCTGCAGACGCCGTCGAGTTTGGACGTTCCCATTTCGATGGAGCCGACGACACAGCCGATCTTTTCAAGGACCGCTACGACATTTGTGCAAGGGCCTTCGCCCAATTGCCAGTGGGACCGCAGTTCGCCGGCGATGTCCTCGATGTCTTCGTCCCGAAGCTGACTGTAGCTGGAGCCACCCAGAACGTCTGGAATGTCGAGTTCGGGGAAATCAACATAATGCTGCAAGACGTGGCTGATCTCATGTAGCCAGCTCACCTGAGAAGTTTGATACTCGCGGTCGCGCTTCAGCGTGCTGACCAGTTTTCGATAGAACATCGGTCGCGGGCTATCGAAGACCGGACGGAGAAAAAACTCTCGCCGGACCCGCAGGGCCTTCGCCAATTCTGCCAGAGCATCAGCTTCCGGCGCCTGTTTGCCGGTTTCCCAACGGGAAACCGAACTAGGGCTGACTCCCAGCATCAAGGCCAACTCTTTCATGCTTTGAACGCGCCGGGCGGCGCGCGCCTCAACGAGACGTTCCGGCACGAAGCCGGGTGTTCCCACTCGCATTTTTCCCTCCTCTGGTGCCGGTGGCACCCTTTACGCTTTGCCATCCTGTTCGTCATCCACAGATGGAGCCTCGGGGGGAACAAAAAGCTTCATCGTGCGCTTCAGGCGGACAGCACCGCTGGCAGGCAATGCGGGAGGAGTCGAAAACGGCGAGCTGGGTTCCGACACATCCCCGTCATCCGCGAGGTACTGGTCGATCCGTTCGTAGAAAAGGTATTGCTCATAATCGGAGTCAATGAGCCCGATGGCCAACTCCTTAATCTTGCCGGCTTGTTCAGGGTCGCGAGCGAAGAGAAACAAAATGCAGATGTCCCCGATCTGAGGGGCAGTACCATCAAAATCGAAGTGAGGAGACAGCTTGTAGTTCAGTGTCACACCGGCCTTCCGCGACTTGTTCTTGACCGGAAGCTTGCTGGGTTCCGGCATTGCCGCGAGGCCAAGGATGAAGCCTTGCCCTTCATGCTCGAAACGCATGAACGGTTGGAAAACCTTGAAGTCCGAACCGGGGATAATGCCGCCGTCGAGCAGTGCGCCGCCATGAAGTTCACAGACCTCCTGAAACCCCTTTTCCATCATGTGGAAACGCGACATTCCCTCAAGGCGCCGTGCACGACGTGTATCCAGACCAGAGTGATCCTGAATCATTCGATGAGCTTTAAGGGCTTCTCCGCGCAGGCGGTCCTCAAGATCAATGATCAGGCCGCGATAGATCGCGACCGGGAAACGGGTTTTGACAAAATCCCCCATGACTGCTCCGATTCTTTGGGGTTGCGTTTTGCGGGAAATGTGGCTCAAAAATTGCGTTAAGTCAATTGCGAGCAGCCGGCTTTGTTCATCTTATCGTCCTGGACATCCCGAGCTAGTGCCTCGCTTTGACCAAGTGCCGACCGGTCCAAGGCTGGCCGAGTGGCCTAGGACTGGATCCTCTCGAGGTTCATCCTGAAGACGAGGCCGGCGATAGGTTATTGTTTCACATGCCACTGCCGCATCTCCCTCGGCTGTTCCCCTACCTTCCTTCGTGGCCACCGCACTTCTCCCTTTGTCTGAGTTGCATGACATGCTGGTCGCAGCTGTCGTCCCGTCCACAAAGGTTGTCGCCGATCCTTTTCCCCTGTCCCTGCGGGCCATTCCGCGCGGAACAAAAAGACCGGCGCCTGCCCCTCTCCGCTGCGCTTCGCCTTCGGTGTGGCCGGGCCTTGGCCAGCTGCAAGGTGACCATCATTGCAACGCAAACAAGGAGAAGAGCAATGACCACGAACTGCATCAAATTCACCAGCGCCGACATCGAAACCGCCAAGGGCGTCGGCTCCATCTCGACCCTGACCTTCGACCTCGACATCACGGTCGAACCTGTCGCAAGCGCGAACCCGATGGCCCCGACGCATCGCGTCCTCGGTCGCTCCCCGCGCGGCAAGCTGGTCGAGTGCGGCGGCATCTGGAAGAAGCAGAACAAAGAGACCGGCGCGGACTACTACACGCTGACCATCCGCGACCACTGCTTCAACGCCAACCTCGGCAAGGCCGCGAACCAGGTCGATCTGTCCCTGCAGGCCGTCATCCCCTGGGGTCCCAAAGACGCCGCCTAAGCCACGGGCCAGACCGCTCCGGCGGTCTGGCTCTTTCTCGTTCCGGGGGAACTTGTCCTCGACTGGTGCACTATTGGTGTCCGAAGGATGCGGTATATTTCGGACGCGGACGCCGACGCGGATAGTCAGACTGGATAGTCAGACCGGATAGGTCGCCGACGCGGCTTCGATCTTTCTGTTCAGTGACAGCGCGGATCGCAGGAACCCCAGGCGGAACCGAATGTCAGCATAGAAAACTGGGAGCCTACTGTGCGAGGTAAGCGCACCCCTTCTCTCAGTCGAGCAACCCGTGCCTGGGTCGTCTTGGCGAAGCTCCCTGGGGCGGCGAACTCGCCCTGCGCCGCAGGCAACGAAATCGCAAATCATCGTCATGCATCCCGGGGCAACGTCTCACGTGAGGATCACCGCCGCGCGCCTTTCCGTCGACCTGTTGGCCTTTCAGATCGCTAGCCCGGGGTCGAGCGGTCTGCAACGCCGGGGGCAGGTTTCTGGACGGCTGACGCCTTGAGCGCTGCCGAGGCATCGCTCACAACAAACCTGCCCCCGGCGTGCTCCATTTCATTCCGCCCCGTGCCGGGTGCAGCCCGCTCTCATGCCCCCGGTCTTTTCCACGATCCGTCCAACGACGATCAACGGAAAGGATCACACCATGACACTCGAACAATCCATCGACCTCGCCGAACTGCAAGCCGACATGGCCTTCGAGGACTACCTCGCCGCCTTCGACGAAGACGCCCATCCCGAGACCCTCGACAGCCTCGAGACCGAGGCGCTGATCGCCCGCAGCCGCTACGACGACCTGCGTTCTCTGGGACTGGGTCACTGACCCAGATACCCCTGCGGGTCTTCGGATCCGCAGGGGTCTGACGTCGACTCTCAGAAGCATCGTGACGCTCGCAGACGGTGCGACCCGCGCCATCCAGCGCGGGCCATTTTCGTGTTCCTGGCGCCCGATCCGTGACCGGCTCGAGCGTTTGGTTTGCCTGTCGTCGTGTGCGTCATGAACACAAGTTTCGGAAGCTTTTTCGACCTGGTTGTCCTGCATCGATGAGGGCGGGACCCGTACCATGTCGCGCCGCGCCGCGGGGTCTTGATGGCGTCTATTTCCAGCAAAAAGACACACTATGCAAAACGTAATATTGCGCAATGTGATGTATTGAAGTATAAGCGAAGGGGAGAAGGATGACGTTGGCAGGATATGGCCAATGTTTGCACATTTTGTCCGAGGGGTCTGACCCGTGCCGAGGCCAGCGAAAAACCTGAAGCTAGAAGAGCGCATCGAAGTGGCGCGGCGCTTCACGGCGGGCGAGAGCGCGAAGGAGCTGGCGGCGGCGTTCGGTATCTCTCCGCGCCACGTGAACCGGCTCGCGAAAGAGGAGGCGGGGGAGGGCATCGCGGTGCGCGACCCGAGCGAAACGGTCGCCTTCCGGGCCAGTCAGTCTGAGCTTGCTGTGTTCGATGCCGAGTGGTGCGAACGGGGTTTTGCCAACCGATCCCAGGCGCTCAATGCGGTGCTGCGCGGGCGGTGCGGTTTCCTCGATGTGCCCCGTGATCTGGTCTCGGAATTCTGCGCCGCATGGCGTCAGGCGAAGGACGTGAGCGACGCAGGATTGGTGCTCGCCAAGGCGGTGCATCGCGGTCGGCTGGAGGTTTCGGAGGCGGACCGCGCGGTGCTGATCGAACTCCTTGATCTGGCGCAGTCCATGAGCCGTGAGATGGGCCGGATGAAGGATGCGGCGCAGGCGCTGCGTGCTCAGGAGTGGCCGAAAAAGGAAGAAGGGCAGGGGACAGAGAGCGCGGTTCTGGAGGACGGCTCGCGCACGATCGAACGCGGATTGAGGCTCATCAGGAATGGCTGATCCGCTCGCCCTTTACGTCTCGGTCATGGGGCGGCTCTGGGAGGATGAGCGCATCCGGGGCCAGGCCGCGGCGCGGATCGACGCGCGGCTGGCGGGGCGTCGGCAGGGTCGCAGTTTCGCACGCGTCGGATCCCTGTCGGCGCGTAACGCGCTGAAGGCGGCCTCGGGTCAGAGCCGCGCGGCGGTCTTCAAACGGATCCGGGCAGGGGGCTGCAAGACGCGGGTGTCCCTCGGGGCGCAGATCTCCTACATCAACGACAAGGCGGTCTACACCTATTCGACGATGACCAATGCGCTGACCGACGCGGCGGTGCTTTCTGAAGAGCAGAAAGAGGACATCATCGAGGATTGGGCCGGCACCTGGCGCGGCTCGACCAAGCTCGGGTTCACCTCGCACATGCTGCTGTCGTTCCCGACCGACGTAACGGTCGATCAGGTGCGCGACATCGCCATGGACTGGACGGATCATTTCTTCGAGAGCGGCGAATACGGCGATCAATGGGACTATGTTCTCGCGGTCCATGATGACCGGGCGCACAAGCATGCGCACATCATCCTGAACAATCGCGGCCTCGAAAACGGCACCTGGTTCTCCTGCTGGGCTGAGGGTGTGATGTCGCCGCAGCTCATGCGCGAGAAGCAGGCCGAGATCGCTGAAGGCTATGGCGTCATGCTCGACGCCACCACACGGCTCGAGCGCGGTATTTTTGAGAAGCCCGCCGGGATCGAGGAGATCTACCGCGCCAAGGAAGAGGCTCGCCTGCCGCGCGAGATCGTCATGACCGCCAAGGAATCCGCCATCGCGCAGGCGCAGGTGGTGGGCTTCGCCAAGGACTACAAGAACCTCGCCGACCTGCTGGACCGGATGGACCAGCGCCACATGGCGCGCGCCGTGCGCGTCATGGCGGACGGGCTCGGTTCCGGCACGCCGTGGAACTTCA
This sequence comes from Mesobacterium pallidum, assembly GCF_019966535.1. Classification (GTDB taxonomy): domain Bacteria; phylum Pseudomonadota; class Alphaproteobacteria; order Rhodobacterales; family Rhodobacteraceae; genus Mesobacterium; species Mesobacterium pallidum. Next base: position 54,279 of record NZ_JAIMID010000021.1, read on the forward strand.
CCGAAAGGACGATAGATATGAAGGACATCAAGACCGTCGGTGATGCGATCGACTATTCCGAGCGCACGATCGAGGCGCTGAGGCTCAAGGCCGAGGAACTGGACCCGGCCGAACGCGCCGCCTTCGAGGCCAAGGCCGCACCAATCATCGCGGACCTTTCGCAGATGGTTCCAGACCCAGAGCTACGGGCGCGGTTTGGCAAGCAGCTCGAGGAACCGTATCCGCCGGGGGCGGGCAGCGAGGTGCTGATCGCCGCGCTGCGGTCCGGCAATGACGAGGGCTTGCGCGATGTGCTCGAGCGCGCCGAAGAGGTGGGCATGGACACCGAGGAGCTGGTGGCCCGGATCGCGGCGGGCGGAACGCGGAACTACGGCATGGCACAGGACTGGGTCGAGCGCGACATGAACGCGGTGCTGGCGAAGGACGGCCTGAGCGTCGAGACCGCGAGTGACGACCAACTCGACGCCGCGCTCGAAAAAGTCGATGGCGTGATGGACGCGCTGATGGAACGGGCGAAGGAGATGGGTGTCGAGATCGGTCGGACTCTCGCGGACGAGGAAGAGGCGACACTGCCCCTCATCGATGAGGACGACCGGACGCCCAATTCCTACCTGCAGGACCTCGCCGACATGCTGCGGGACGGCAAGCTCACCGAGGAACAGGAAGAGACCGTCGAGCGGACCCTGCAGTCCGAGCTCTTCAAGGAGTTGGGCGAGGAGGGCTTGGCCGAGCTTCGTCGCGGCAACTACGAGGTTCTGGATGCGGTCCTGCCGAGCAAGCTCGACCAGATCACGGTCACGCAGGAATTCCTTGAGATGACCTTCGAGGAGACAGGCGACCAGATCTTCACCGACCGCGCCGCCGGGTTGCAGCAGGACAAGGCGACCGAGGTGGCGCGGCTGCGCGGCCAGCAGGAAGAGCTGGGGCGCGACCTTGGCCGCGACCGCGGTCTCGATGACGAGATGGAATTCTGAAGGGGATGACCACCATGACCAAGACACTCCCCCTCTGGGCCGCGCTTCTTTTCGGTGTGATCTGCGGCGCCGTAATCGGCACCATCGTTGCCGCCTTCTACCTGACCCTGGCCCTGAAAACCGGGTTTCAGAGTTTCGACATGCTTGCGCTCTGGAAGGCCAGCACCGGCACCCGCGCCGCACATCCGGATGCCTTCAAGGTAGGGTTTGGCGCTGTCGGCTTCGGAGCCATTGGCCTCGGCGCGCTCGCGCTGGCTTGGACCTGGAAGAAAGAGCGCGACGACTACGGATCGGCCCATTGGCAGACCAAGGCGGAGCTGAAGAAGAACGACATGCTGCAGGCCCCCGGTAAGGGCTTCGTCTGCGGCAAGCTTGGTGCCCCGGCCTCGAAGGCTGAGTTCATCTCCTCGACGACCATCCCGCATGTGATGATGGTGGCCCCGACCCGCGCGGGTAAGGGTGTGGGTTTCGTGATCCCGAACCTTCTGAGCTTTGCTGGCTCGGTCGTGGTGCTCGACGTGAAGGGCGAGAACTTCGAGAAGACCGCGCGGCTCCGGGCACTGAACGGAGACGAGGTCTATCGGTTCAGCCCGTTTGATTGGGCCAATGCTACGCACCGCTACAATCCGCTGGCGCGGATCGCCAAGGCCCGGACGTTCGCGCAGCGCTTCACCGAGGTCTCGATCCTGGCCGACCTCTTCCTCGACAAGGACAACAAGACGCTCGACACCTTCTCCGAGGCGGGCAAGTCGATCTTTGTCGCGGCCTGCCTGCTGGCGATCCAGCGCGGCACGCCGAACCTTGGGGAAGTCAACAAGATCGTCGCCGGGGGCGAGTACAAGAACGCGCAGTACAAGACTTATGCCGACGAGGCCGAGGAAGACATCCTGCGCGAGCTCTGGATCAACGCCGCTTCTGCCTCGTCGCGACTGTTGACCTCGAACATCCAGGCGCTGATGACCGCCGGTCTCAAGCAATGGGACAACCCGGCGGTGCGCTCGGCCACCGAGGCGAGCGACTTTGATTTCTCAACCTTCCGCAAGACCCCGCAGTCGCTCTACATCGCCGTGTCCGAGGATCACATCGCAACCCTCGCCCCGCTCCTGCGCCTGATGTTTGCCGACCTCATCGCCTCGATCCGCCTGAACGAGCCGGGCCCGGACGAGCCCTGGCCCGTTATGATGATGATCGACGAATTCCAGCAGATGGGGGCGATGCCGTATCTCGAACGCGCTATCCATTCGCTGGCGAGCTATGGCGGCCGCGTCGCGATGATCGCGCAGTCGCTTGCCTCGCTTGATCGCATCTACGGGCCCGAGGGCCGCGAAAGTCTCGAGAACGGGGCAGGGCTGAAGCTCTACATCACCCCGCGTGACCAGCGCACGGTGAAGGAGGTTTCCGCCGCGGTCGGCAGCACCACCCGCGAGGCGGTCACCCGGATGTATGGCCGCGACAAGGGTTTCCTCGGCGCAACCTCGACCTCGGCGCGTCTGGAAGAACGGCCGCTGCTTTCCGAGACCGAAGCGCGCCTGATGGACCCCGACGAGGTCATCATCCTCGCCTCGCCCCAGCACCCTATCAAGGCGAGCCGGATCAAGTATTACGACGATCCCTTCTTCAAGCAGATGCTGGCCCGCCAGGAGGGCAAGCCCTTCCCCTATCCACCGAGTGTGCAGGGCGTGGGACCTTGGGGTAGCGTGGATGGTGACGCAGCCCTCGCAGACGAACAGGCGAAACCAGCCGAACGCGCGCCTGTCCGGGATCGCTCGCAGCGTCGCGAAGCGCGCGCGATGAGCGTGATGGCGATGGAGGCTGGGCGCGGGCAACCAGAGCCAGAGACGTTGGAACGGGAAACAGCGGTGCCGAAGGAATGGGAGGCAGCGGTCGATCGGCAAGAGGATTTTATTGAGGAGTTGTTGGGTGGATGACCGAAGCTATCGTGCAAGCGGCTTTGGTTGATCTTCTGTGTTGCGTGAAGCGGATGACTCATTGCAGCCTCCGGTAGCGGCAAGGCCATAGTAAAGCGTACCTGCTAATGACTTCTCCACAGCCGCTGTCTGGCAGAGTTGCTCAACAAACAAAAAGTCTTTCACCCGGTTAAGCAGTCCGAAGCTCACATATCGCGCAAGAGCAAAACAGGAGTCGACAAGTAGAGCTTGGAAATGCGGGCCGTTGAGTTCACCAACAGCGAGGTGGGCGAAGTGTCTATGCTACTTGCATTGCCCACCCAAATCCTTCCCGACCAGGAGATCGGCAATGGTACTGCCGACGGCGTTTATGACACCGGCATGTGCCACGATGCCATCGCTGCTAAGAGAGCCGCCACAGTCTTGTTATCTCGCAGGAGCATCGCGCCCTGGAAGCCGGACACCCCTCGGGCTGGCGCGTTCAACGAATGCCCTCCGCACATCAAGGCGTTTAGGGCGCACGACTTGGACACGAATAAGCGGTTACCAACGCAGAAACCGGGAAGAGATTAAAATGCAATGTGTGACAAAGCTAGGCCAGTAGCTGACTGTACTGGATTTGGATCGCAAGGTCACAGAGTTCAGAATGTTTGTTGCTGTCATGTACGCCTGCGATGCGCTCGGTCTACGTGTCGTTGAATTCGTTGGATATGCCGGTTCAGGGAAGAGGAGCCTCAGCCATCATCCGACTTTAAGCAACCGCACACCTCAAAAAAACATGATCAGTATTCATCAAGCAAGCACGTTAGGCCACACCAACATGCTGCAGACTATTCAGCGGGAAACAGAAGTTTTGCAATAGTATTGTCCAAAAGCTGTGTCTGCACGTTATCAGTTAGTTTGCCATTGGACTGAAAAATGCTGCCTGCTGTGCCCAGGCGAATATTCTGAGAAATAACATTTGCGCCGAGAGTGAGAAACAGCTGTTGAAGAGCGGGATGGCCGCGAACAGACCCCACACCGCGTGAAGAAGCACCGCATATCGCGACTGGCTTGTTGTTAAATGCCGTGCCGCCTAGGCCATCTTCCAGAACAAGCCAAGAAATCAGGTTGCGAAGCACAGACGAATAAGCACCGGTATACTCATCCGAACCGATAATAAAGCCATCTTGTATTCGCAGTAAGTCGCGGAACTTTATGACTTGATGCGGCATCTCGGGCCGTGAGGCATTCGCACCATCAATATTCGGCGCATCAAAATCCATAAGATTAACAAATGTCATTTCAACTTTGCCCGGTTGATGCGATTGACTCAGATCAGCCACGGCCTGCACCAACTTGGAATTGATTGAATCCTTTCGACTGCTCCCTGAAAAGGCCAGTAATTTCATCATATCACATCTCCAACATTCTTAAGCCCGCAACCTAGTGGGGGGCAAGATCGACAATTTTGGACCCAACCAGACTTGTTCATTTACCGAACAAGAATTGAATCGCCTCAACGCTCCCAAGTTGTCCGGTCCACCGTCCATGACATCCTTGCGTCTCTAGAGGTACTTGACACCGAAACGTGCTCATGTAAAGAACAATGTACGATATTCGATCAACGTTCGGTAAGCGAACATATTTGCATGAGGAGATGCGCTGATGGTAGACCCTGAAGAAGTATCGGCTAAACAGCCGACATGGCCCGCTAAAGATGGAGCAACGCGTGTTCCGTATTGGGTTTTTCAGCGCCAAGATGTTCTGGAAGCAGAAAATAAGAAGATTTTTCAGGGCCCTGTTTGGAATTTCCTGTGCCTTGAGGCCGAGCTCGTAGAGGCAGGAGATTTTGTTGCCGTCTTTGCTGGTGAGACTCCTGTCATTGTGACGCGTGACAAAGATGGCCAAATCTACGCATTCGAAAATCGTTGCGCGCATCGTGGTTCATTGTTGGCTCTAGAGGATAGAGGGAACGTTAAAGACTTCACGTGCGTGTATCACGCTTGGACGCACAGCCTTCAGGGGGATCTGATTGGAGTTGCCTTCAAAGATGGCATCAAGGGCTGTGGCGGTATCGCAAGTGACTTTAAAATGGAAAATCAAGGCCCACGCAAAATGCGGGTATCAGTGCTACATGGGCTTGTTTTCGGAAGCTTCGATGAAGATGTGGATGATATCGAAGATTACCTGGGAGAAGCGGTTCTTGAGCGCATTGAGCGCGTTTTGGGAGGGCGGAAACCCGTTGTCCTTGGCAAATTCACACAAATTCTCCCCAACAACTGGAAGCTCTACGTAGAGAATACAAAGGATAGTTATCACGCCAGTATTCTCCACACCTTTTTTACGACTTTTGAATTGAATCGCCTGTCGCAAAAAGGCGGGATCATCGTGAATGAAACCGGTGGATGTCATGTGAGTTATTCTTGCGTCGACCATGGTGGTTCTTTGGACGAAGTTCAAAAAAATGCATATAAAGACGAAAATATCAGATCCGATTCCGATCTGAGTTTGACTGATATGACGCTTTTGGAAAGCTTCAAGGAATACGACGACGATATTACGCTCCAGATTCTGTCTGTTTTTCCAAATTTCGTTTTGCAGCAAATCCAAAATTCAGTTGCTGTTCGTACCGTATTGCCCAAAGGCACAGACAGCATGCATTTGAAGTGGACCTATATCGGGTTCGAAGACGATACTCCAGATCAGCGGAAGGCCCGTCTCAAACTTTCCAACCTAATCGGACCGGGGGGGTATGTCTCCATGGAGGACGGCTGCATTGGTAATTTCGTTCAGCGCGGAACAAAAGGGGCCGCAGAAGAAAGTGCCGTACTTGCGATGGGTGGTTACTCAATCGAAACGAGTGAAGATCGAATTACTGAGGCCGCAATTCGTGGTTTCTGGACCGAGTACCGTGGGAGAATGGGCCTATGAGCAGCATGAAAAAACGAGCTGAATTGACCAATCTTATCGGCATGGCTCAAGCCCAATATGCGTATACGATCGACGATGGTGACTTCTATGACTGGCCAAATTTTTTCGCCGATGATTGCTTTTATCAGATCACATCTGCGGACAATTTTGCGCAAGGCCTTCAGGCTGGCTTGATGTGGCTAGATAGCAAGGCAATGCTTCACGACCGAATTCTGTCGTTATTGGAGGCCAACGTCTACGAACGTCACTCCTACAGGCACATTCTCGGGCAACCGAATATTTCGAGCATAGATGGTGACGAGGTGGAATCAGAAACATCGTTTATGGTTGCACGGATTACCCGCGAAGGTCCGACTGACCTTTTCGCCACGGGCCGATATGTCGACCGTTACAAAGTATCCGAAAACGACGCAAAAATCATGAAGCGTATTGTTGTTCTCGATAGCAGCTATATTGATACGCTACTTGGGTTTCCGCTGTGAGATTGTCCGACACTAGGTCTGTGCTGCTAACCATCGGCGATCCCAATGGTATTGGACCTGAAATTGCGACGAAAGCTGCAGCCAGCTTGTACCAGGATCCTGTTTGTCGCCCAGTATTGCTGGGCGATGAATACATAATTTCTCCTTTAGCAGATTCTTTGGGATTCGGTGTTCAAACCAACCGATCTAAGTGGGGAAGCGATGAAAAAACGATTGATCTTCATCCAATCGAAGCGATGCCTACAGCGGAGTTCATACCAGGAAAGGTAAGCGCCGCTGCAGGGCGAGCTACAGTTGCCTATGTCGAAGCTGCATTAACATTGTTGTCCGATGGCTTTGGACGAGGAATTGTTGGATGCCCCCATTCGGAAACAGCTGTCAATTTATCGGGGCGAAAGTTCTCGGGGTACCCGAGCCTGTTGGCAGATCTATTGAAAACCGGCCCTGACAGCATCTTTCTGATGCTGGTTGGAGGAGGTCTGCGTATTGTTCATGCCACATTACATGAGGGCATAAGCGGCGCACTGAATCGGATAGATCCAGAACTAGTAGTAAAGGCGGTCGTCGCCGCCGATGCAGCACTACGCGAATTGGGAGTGGACAAGCCGAAAATTGGATTGTTTGGCATCAATCCTCATGCAGGAGAAAATGGACTTTTTGGGGATGAAGATGATCGTATCATTGTCCCCGCAATACAGAAATTGCGTGAACAAGGCATTGATGCACATGGTCCCGAAGGTGCCGATACTATGTTGGCAAGAGATGGATATGATGCATTCGTCGCAATGTATCACGATCAGGGGCATATTCCAGTCAAGCTGCTAGCCGGTAGAAAGTCTACCGCTCTATCAATTGGAGCTAACACCCTGTTTTCAAGCGTAGGACATGGCGCGGCTTTCGACATCGCGGGCAAGAACTGTGCCGATCCTGAAGCAGTCATCAGGGCTGTAAGACTCGTTGGAGGTGCAACATGACCCACAAAATTTCCGTTTTTGGTCAGGATATCAGTTTTGAGTGTGGAGAGAGTGAAACCGTATTAGACGCTGCCGAACGTGCCGGCTTCGCGATCCCTTATTCTTGCCGAAAAGGCGTCTGTTCCTCATGCGAAGGTGGTATTGCATCCGGCGAGGCTGCCGTTCGTGGGCAAGGTGCATGCGTCGGGCCCGCCGAAGGTGTGTTTCTGTGCCAGGCCAGACCTCGTTCTGATCTTGAAATCGCCCCGAAAAGTATCAAGAAAGTTGAACCCGTTTCTCGCAAGACATTCGAGGCCAAAGTTCGAAAAATTGAGCAGCCCGCTTCTGACGTGTCAGTCATTAGTTTGAGGTTCCCAATCGGCAACCGATCCATCTTTCAGGCCGGTCAGTACCTAAATGTGCTAATGCCCGACGGTGATAGCAGAAACTATTCGATGGCCAATCCGCCTCATCAGAACGATGGTGTTGAATTGCACATTCGCCACGTTCCCGGCGGGAAGTTTTCTCAAACGGTTCTTGCCAACCTTGAAAAGGGATCGATCCTATCAGTTGAGCTTCCATTTGGAAATTTCACACTAAATGAAAACACAGAAGCTCCCGCAATTCTGATCGCAACAGGAACGGGATTTGCTCCCATCAAGTCAATCGTCGAACACCAGATCAGAGAGGGTGGATCGCGTCCATTGCATCTGTATTGGGGAGCAAATACCGAAGCCGATATCTACCTGCGTTCGCTTCCTGAAATGTGGGCAGAGAAGCATGATTGGTTTACGTTTACGCCCGTTCTTTCTGATCCTCCGGACGCATGGAATGGTCGTACCGGTTTCGTACATAAGGCAGTTCAATCGGACTATCCGGATATGTCGAATTTAGAGGTTTATGCTTGCGGTGCCCCGATGATGATTGATGCGGCAAGCAAAGATTTCTGCGCGGAGTCCAAGCTCGATAGAACAGCTTTCTACAGCGATGCATTTGTGCCGTCGGGCGAACCAACGGACGAACTACCTGCATAGGCAGCAACAGCGGAACAAGTGTCACAACTGATAAATTCCTCAAGGCCAAATTCCAAGGGAGGAGTAAGCCATGAAATTTCAACAGCAATTTGAGAGCAGATCTCACTCATATCCAGTACCAGTTGAAGGAGTGCCTTCGTTCGACTTTGATCCCTACGCATCAGAGGTGCTTCGGGACCCATATCAGTATTACGAGATGCTGCGAGAGGCGGGGCCAATCGTCTGGTTGGAAAGATACGGGGTTTATGCAGTGGCGAGGTACGATAGTGTCCGCAACGTATTGACCGATCCGGAAACATATTGCTCCAGTGCGGGCGTTGGACTTACCAATTTTCATACGGAAGAGCCCTGGCGACAACCGAGCATCATTCTGGAAGTCGATCCGCCTGAACACACAAAAACCAGAGCCGTCTTCACGCGTATTCTCTCCCCACGCGCTTTGAAAAAGTTGACTTCTACCTTCGAAGCACAGGCGGAGTTGATGGTGGATCGGATGATTGAAAAAGGCGTCTGCGACGGCGTTAAGGATTTGGCCGACGCGTTCCCCATCAAAGTTTTCGGAGACGCGGTTGGCGTTCCAGCTGAAGGACGGGAGCATCTACTGCCCTATGGCGATATGGTCTTCAACGCGTTCGGACCCGCCAACGATCGATTCAACGAATGCCTTGCAAATCTGGGGCCTGCAACAGAGTGGATTACTAAAGCCTGTCAACGCGAAAACCTCACCCCTAACGGATTTGGCGCAGAACTTTATGACGCAGCTGACGCGGGTGATATATCCCATGAAGATGCAGGAATGCTCGTGCGCACAACTCTCTCGGCCGGGTTGGACACCACAATTTTCACAATGGGGAACGCACTTGTTAATCTTGGCCGAAATCCAGACCAGTGGGCCCTATTGCGCGATGATCCGACAAGAGCGCGTGCAACAATTGAAGAAGTTTTGCGCTTTGACAGCACGTTCCACTCTTTCTACCGCACTACGACAAGGGAAACCGAATTAGAGGGCGTTCCTTTAAAAAAGGAACAAAAGGTACTGGTCTTCATTGCTTCAGCAAATCGCGACCCTCGCCACTGGGTGGAACCAGATCACTTTGACGTAACGCGCAAAGCCACGGGTAACATGGGTTTCGGAGCAGGGATCCATGGCTGTGCAGGTCAAATGATTGCCCGAATGGAGGGTGAGATCGCGCTGCGGACGCTAGCGTCTAAAGTCGAGTCCATCGAATTGTTGGGAGAACCGGTTCTTCATTTCAACAACACCGTGCGCGGGTATACCAGCATGCCAATGCGCGTAACGGCAAAAAGACACTAACGGAGGGGAACATGCCTACAATCACCTATCTACTCGCCGACGGGACCAAAACCGATATCAAAGTGGATGTCGGAGCAAATGTAATGCGTACCGCAATTGATGCAGACATTCCCGGAATTGTAGCCGAATGCGGTGGCGCGGCTATGTGCGCTACATGCCATGTATATCTTGAACCAGAAACAGAATCGGTTTTCACCGCGATTAGCGACGTTGAGGAAGAAATGCTTGAGTGCGTTGCGGATGATCGTCAACCAGAAAGCCGACTGAGTTGCCAACTCAATGTTCCTGCAGGAGTAGATCGAATTACAGTTCGGTTGCCGAAAACTCAAAGCTGAATGTTCGAAATTCCTGATGAGAATAAGTAGGAAAAATCAATGATCAACAAGAAAAAAGTAGCGATTGTAACCGGTGGCGCTAGCGGTATCGGTTTTGCGTTCACTCAAAGTCTTGCTGCCTCTGGATATGCCGTTGTGATCGCTGACATGGTCGGAGCGGAAGAAGCAGCTAATAGACTTAAAGGCAAAGGCTTTGAAGTGATCGGCGTTAAAACCGATGTCACTAACGTAGACGATACAAACGCGATGGTTTCCGAAGCAGTCAGCCATTTTGGCGGTTTGGATTTGTTGGTGAACAACGCGGGTATATTTACCTCTCTGAAGCTAAAGCCATTCGACCAAATCGAACCCGCTGAATGGATGAAAGTTATGGAGGTCAATACGCTCGGCCCGTTTCTTTGTGCCAAAGCAGCACTTCCAGAACTTCATAAGAGTTCGGCCGGTCGGATCGTGAACATCGCCTCAACTTCTCAGCTTAAAGGTGCTCCGTTTATGCTGCATTACACGTCAAGTAAGGGGGCTGTTGTGGCGTTTACCCGATCGTTGGCGCGCGAGTTGGGCAAAGACAACATCACGGTGAATGCTATTGCGCCCGGATTTACACTCAGCGACGGAGTGCTTGCGACCGGCATGGAAGAAATCATGGGCGAGGTGGTCAGAAAGTCCAGCCGCTCAATCCCGCGTGATCAGGTGCCGAATGACCTTGTTGGTGCCTTGCTTTTTCTTGCAAGTGATGGTGCGGCATTCATCACCGGACAGACTATCGCTGTAGATGGCGGGAGTTTTTTCCTTTGAACTACGCATATTCAGATCTTTGCCTTTATATTGATGGCCGCTTCATTGGCTCCGATGAACGGTCCGGGGAATCGGTTTACAATCCAGCTAATGGCCAGATTCTTGGGCATTTACCTCATGCAACAACCGAAGATCTGGACTTGGCGATTGCTGCAGCGGATCGAGCGTTCCAGAAGTGGCGATGGACTTCACCGATTGAACGCAGCCGTGTATTGCGAAAAGTTGCAAGTTTGATCCGTGAACGATCCGAGGATATTGCTCGTAATCTCACACTTGACCAAGGCAAGCCACTTGCTGAAGCACGCGTGGAGATTTTAGGGGCGGCAGATCATGCGGATTGGCATGCTGAAGAATGTCGTCGGATATACGGCCGCGTCATCCCGTCCCGCGACCCAAGCGTCCGTCAGACAGTTGTTCGTCAGCCTGTTGGTGTTTGCGCATCATTTTCGCCTTGGAATTATCCGCTCAATCAAGCTCTTCGAAAGATCTGTGCTGCCTTAGGATCAGGATGTACCATTGTCCTCAAGGCATCCGAGGATGCGCCAAGTGCCGTCGTAGCGCTGGCGCACATTTTTCACGACGCAGGATTGCCCGCAGGCTGCCTTAATGTCGTTTGGGGCGTGCCGGCTAAGGTTTCAGAGCATCTGATCACGTCGCCTAAGGTTCGTAAAATATCGTTTACAGGGTCAATCCCCGTCGGGAAGCATCTTGCAGCAATGGCTGGCGCACATATGAAACGTGCTACGATGGAACTAGGAGGGCACTCTCCTGTTCTGGTTTTCGATGATGCCGATATCGATAAGGCGGCGACTCTGTTGGCCGGCTACAAAGGACTGAATGCGGGACAAGTGTGCATGTCGCCAAGCCGGTTCTTCGTTCATGAAAAGGTAGCGCAAGAGTTTGGCGAGAAATTTGCTGCAGCATTTGGCTCCCGCGTCGTAGGAGATGGCATGCACAGCGATACCACAATGGGTCCCCTCGCCCATACTCGACGTGTAAGTGCTATGACCGAATTTGTTTCCGACGCCACTGCCAAAGGTGCAAGCATTTTGACAGGAGGTACGGCTATTTCTGGTCCCGGAAATTTCTTTCCACCGACAGTACTGATGCACACTCCTGACACAGCCAAAATCATGATCGAAGAGCCGTTTGGTCCTGTAGCACCCATCTCTACTTTCAGTGAAACGGATGAAGTGCTCTCACGGGCAAATGCTTTGCCTTTCGGACTCGCATCTTATGTCTTTACCAAGTCACTCCGTACATCTCACTATGTGACTTCAAAATTGGAAGCAGGAATGGTGAACGTAAACCATTTCGGAATTGCGTTGCCGGAGACGCCTTTGGGAGGCGTGAAAGACAGCGGCATGGGCAGCGAAGGCGGTAGTGAGACATTTGATGCCTATCTTGCCACCAAGTTCATTTCCGAAGCAACAGAGTAGGAACTTGGAATGGAGAAGCAGATACTCATTGTAGGTGCTGGGCAAGCGGCATGTTCTCTAGCAGGGAAATATCGCCAACTGGATAGTGATGCCGTAATCACAATTGTAGGTGATGAGGAATACTTGCCTTATCAACGACCGCCACTATCAAAAAAATTTGTGACCGGAGAAATGAGCGTTGAGAGTTTGTTCCTTCGTCCCAACGCTTGGTACGAAAGAAACAACATCTCTCTTATCTCAGGCCGCCGCGTCGTTCACATTGATAGAAATTCTAAACAAATCCAACTCGATGACCGGCGTATTCTGCACTATGATATGCTTGCATTGACAACTGGCACGCGTCCCAGAGTCCTGCCAAGTGAAATAGGCGGCGATCTCAAGGGCGTCTATCTAGTTCGTGGCATTGACGATGCTAAAGCTCTTGCAACCGAGATGACGGTGGGGCGGCGCGCCTTGGTAATTGGGGGCGGCTATATCGGACTGGAAGCTGCAGCGGCATTCAGGAGCCAAGGACTTCAGGTTCGAGTCGTTGAGATGGCTGACCGCATCTTGCAGCGTGTTTCTTGCGCCGAAACATCAAATTACTTTCGGAAACTCCACCACGAAAATGGCGTACAGATTTACGAAGGCTTGGGCGTGGAGCGTCTCATCGGTGACAATGGCCGTGTGGTCGCCGCTGAGTTTTCGGACGGTAGCACTATGGAGGTTGACTTCGTCATTGTTGGTGTAGGCGTTGTGGCTAACGACGAACTGGCGTGCGAGGCCGATCTGGAAGTAGATCAAGGGATACTTGTAAACGCTTTTGGTCAAACGAATGACAAGGACATTTTCGCAGCGGGAGATTGCACCCGCTTCAAATACTTAGGTCATATGATAAGGTTAGAGTCGGTGCAGAATGCTGTTGATCAAGCCGAGTCAGTGGCAGCGAATATGGCTGGAGTGGAAACGGCATATTTTCCGTTCCCCTGGTTTTGGTCAGACCAATTCGATGTAAAGCTTCAGATTGCAGGTCTAAATCAAGGCTATACTGATACAGTGGTTCGCAAAGGAGCGAAGCCTAGGAGTATGTCAGTTTGGTATTTCTCTAATGGGAGGCTTATTTCTGTGGATGCGATTAATGATCCTCGGATCTTCATGATTGCCAAGAAAATGCTTTCCTCGAATAGGTTGGCGAGTATTGAGCAATTAAGAGATCATGATTTCGATCCAAAATCGATCTTAGTATCTTAATATATTGGCCTGTTCGAAAGCGTGAGGTCGTAAATGGAGCAGACTACCGTTTTAGAAGTGCGGATCGGCATGGCCATGCCGTTTGGGCACAAAAATGAACCTAGCGCCATCATAAAGAATGCAGTTAAGGGTAAGGTTTGGTTATCCAAATTTGGATTGGTAGGAGATGAACAAGCCGACAAAGTCAAGCATGGTGGTCTAGATAAAGCACTTCATCAATACTGCTCCGATCATTATAAACATTGGCAAAGGGTTGTGCCGTTGGCTGAGAACTTGGCGCCTGGTGCATTCGGGGAAAACATTGTCGCGGATATTCATGATGAAGCCAATGTTTGCCTAGGTGATTGTTTTAGAATTGGTGGAGCCGTCGTACAGGTTTCGCAGCCTAGACAGCCATGCTGGAAACTCAATGTGAGGATCAATAAAAGCGATTTCGCCAAACTCGTACAATCGTCGGGGCTGACTGGATGGTATTATCGAGTCCTCGAAGCCGGCTGGATTTCGTCAGGAGACTCGATTTCCCTGATTCAGAGGCCGAATCCAGATTGGACGATTCAAAACGTTCATCGGGCAGTGTATCTTGAAACAGCAAAATTTGATCACCTCAAGGAGCTGGGGACCATAAAAGAACTATCCGCCTCGTGGAAGAAGTTGATTTTAGCTAGGTTAGAAAATCGTAGCATTGAAAGCTGGTCTTCTCGATTTCGAGACTGAGCGACGCTTCCTAAAATCGAAGCAAACTTACTCTAAATCAACAATTAATTTCTTGGAAGGGGCGAAATTCCTTGATTGAGGTATTCAATTATTTTGGTTTTTTGAGTGTCTCAAGGTAAACGGTGTCGCCACCCCACATTGCCGACGGGATCAGCCATTGCGAGTTGATACGCATCCAAAGAAAAGGAGTG
>NZ_JAIMID010000022.1:0-3371 GCF_019966535.1 Mesobacterium pallidum
CGACCGTCTTTGGATTGATACCTAGCTCCCGGCTCAACGTCGCGAGCGAAGCTTGCGATCGTTGTATTGCAGCTCTGACTGCGTGCGTGGTCGTGGCGCTCCCGTGACGAACTTGTCCCATAGTGCTTCCTTCCATTCCTGAGAAAGGATCACACCATCAAACCGTGGGATCAAACACCTAGACTTGGCGCAATCTCGATAAGCTCATCGCCCACAATGTAGTCACCGACGCGCGAGTTTTCGACGCCCTGTATCTGAAGGAAGAAAGGCCCCCGCGTTTCCGCGAGGGCCTCTCCGATTTCTCAACAGGCGGGAAAACCCGCCCTGGCTCAAAGACCGGTCGACACGTCGATCGCGTTGCCTTCTTCGAGCGTCACGTAGGCTTTCTTGACGTCCTTCCGCTTGCCCATCTGGCCACGGAACCGCTTTGCCTTGCCCTTGGTGACGGTCGTGTTCACGGCCTTCACCTTAACGCCGAACAGCGCCTCGACGGCTTCCTTGATCTGCGGCTTGTTGCTGTCGATCGCCACTTCGAAGACGACGGCATTGTTCTCCGATGCCATGGTCGTCTTTTCGGTGATGATCGGCTTGCGGATCACGTCGTAGTGTTCGTGCTTAGCGCTCATTTCAGACGAGCCTCCAATGCTTCGACACCCGCCTTGGTCAGCACGAGCGTGTCGCGCTTGAGGATGTCATAGACGTTGGCGCCGATCGAGGGCAGGATGTCCAGGCCTTCGATGTTGCGGGCTGCGACGGCGAAGGTCTCGTTGACCTCGGCCCCGTCGATGATCAGCGCGCGCTTCCAGCCCAGGTTCTTCACCTGTTTGGCCAGCTCGGCGGTCTTGCCCGATGCGGTGGCGGTGTCGATGATCACCAGCTCGCCTGCCTTGGCTTTCGCCGACAGGGCATGCTTGAGACCAAGGGCACGGACCTTCTTGGGCAGGTCATGCGCGTGGCTGCGCGGGGTCGGACCCTTGTAGATGCCACCCTTGCGGAAGATCGGCGCCTTGCGCGAGCCGTGGCGTGCGCCGCCCGTGCCCTTCTGGCGATAGATCTTCTTGGTCGAGTAGCTCACTTCCGAGCGGGTCTTGACCTTGTGCGTACCGGCCTGCGCCTTGTTGCGCTGCCAGCGGACCACACGGTGCAGGATGTCGGCGCGCGGGTCGAGGCCAAAGACCTCGTCGCCCAGCTCGACCGACCCGGCGTTGCCGCCGTCCAGGTTGATCACGTCGAGTTTCATTCGTCGCCTTCCTTCTTCTCGGCCTCGATTTCGGCCTCGGCTGCCTTCAGCGCTTCGGCTTCGGCGGCGGCTTGCTCTTCAGCAAGGCGCTTGGCTTCTGCTTCGGCCTCGGCTGCGGCTGCTGCAGCGGCTTCCTCGGCGGCCTTGGCGGCTTCCTCGGCTGCGGACTTCAGCGCGGCGGGCAGGATCGCGTTCTCCGGGAAGGGCTTCTTGACGGCGTCCTTGACGGTCACCCAGCCACCCTTGGCACCCGGAACGGCGCCCTTGATCATGATCAGCCCACGTTCGCTGTCGGTCTTGACGACCTGCAGGTTCTGGGTGGTCACGCGGACGGCCCCCATGTGGCCGGCCATCTTCTTGCCCTTGAACACCTTGCCGGGGTCCTGACACTGACCGGTCGAGCCGTGCGAACGGTGCGAGATCGACACGCCGTGCGAGGCGCGCAGACCGCCGAAGTTGTGCCGCTTCATGGCACCGGCGAAACCCTTACCGATGGTCGTGCCGGCCACGTCCACGTACTGACCTTCAAAGTAATGATCGGCGGTGATTTCCTCACCGACATTGATCATCGCTTCGGGGGCGACGCGGAACTCGGCAACCTTGCGCTTGGGTTCCACCTTCGCCGTGGCGAAGTGGCCGCGCATGGCCTTCGAGGTGTTCTTGGCCTTCGCGGTGCCTGCGCCCAGCTGAACGGCGGTGTAGCCGTTGGCTTCGGCGGTGCGCTGTGCGACGACCTGCAGCTTGTCGAGTTGAAGAACGGTCACAGGGATCTGCTTGCCGTCTTCCATGAACAGGCGGGTCATGCCCACCTTCTTCGCGATGATACCAGAGCGCAACATGTCTGCCCCCTTATACCTTGATCTCGACATCCACGCCGGCGGCGAGGTCGAGCTTCATCAGCGCGTCCACCGTCTGCGGGGTCGGGTCGACGATGTCGAGCAGACGCTTGTGCGTGCGGATCTCGAACTGGTCGCGGGATTTCTTGTTGACGTGAGGTCCACGCAGAACGGTGAACTTCTCGATCTTGTTGGGAAGCGGGATGGGGCCGCGTACTTCGGCGCCGGTCCGCTTGGCAGTGTTCACGATTTCCTGGGTCGAGGCATCGAGAACACGGTAATCAAACGCCTTGAGGCGGATGCGGATGTTCTGGCTCATTGAACAGCCTTTTTCTGGCATGAAGGTTGAGAGGAGGACAACCGCGCATCGGCAACCCTCATCGAACCTTGAGGGCGGGGAATCACCCCGCCCTCGCGTTCGTATGCGAACTCGCGCGCTATACTAGGGGTGAGGGGGTGTGGCAAGGGGGAGATGTGGACTTGGGACGTTCTCGTCTTTCGGAGCGACCGGGCCTAGAACCGCGTCCCTTTCAATTGGAAGCCAAGCAAGTCTTTGCGGTCTTTGTGTATGAGATAGACTTCGCTGAACGGCAGTCTATCCACGTCCGATTTCAGTAATTTTGGCAATACTTTCCACCGCTCGGGCCCCAACCAAACCAAATCGACCGCAACCAAAAGGGCCATGCCCTCGTACTTGCGATCGTTCTTCTTGGCCAGGCTGAGCGAAATCGCTTTTGAAATGGTGTCGATGGCTTGGACAGTGCTGTACATCTGCGGTGGCTGCTCCAAGCGCTCCTGCTCCTCGTCTCTGGTTGCGTCATCTCGAAGACCTGAGAATCCGCGGCTGATACCCTCGCGGTTTAGTTGTTCCGCGGTTCGCTTGCGTTCACGGCTGCCGGCAGTTGTGACTTCCAACTGGATGGTCTGGCCTGTCGGGAGCAAGATGGTGCAGTCTGGGACGGTGTTGTCCATTGGAAAGTACACTGTGGCTGATGCCAGTCCCGCCCAACGCAGAAAGCGGTCGATAGGCGAGACCTCGTCCCTGATTTTCTTGTACGGGCGCAAACCGGAGCGATCGTCGGACTTCTCTTTCGCCGATCGATTACCTTCGGCGTAGTACCCGTCCAGTAGCGCTTGCAATTCGCTCCCCTTGACCCCGTGCGGATCAGTCAAGCGCTGCAAAAGTTCAGTCACATTCATGGTCGGATACCTCATCAGAAAGCGAAAGGGCGCCCTTTTGGGGCGCCCTTTGCTTTACTCGACCGGGTGGGCTCTCATCGCCTTTGCAGAGCAAA